>NZ_JBSWTT010000004.1:0-97497 GCF_056158705.1 Ruegeria sp. ABM4_193 | reverse complement strand
CCCGAGGATGTGTTTATCGTCCGCTCAGGCCCCGATCTCAGCCGGTTGCAGCACCTGCCGCCGAACCCGGACTGGCGCAATGGGCGCAAATATATGGTCGGCTATGTCGGCGTCATGGGCGATCAGGAAGGCATCGATCTGCTGCTGGAATCCGTGGCGCATCTGGTGCAGGTTCAGGGGCGCGACGACATTCAGTTCTGCCTTGTGGGCGGCGGCCCCAGCCTGGACAAGCTGAAGCAGCAATCCTTCGATATGGGCCTGTCGGACTATGTCACTTTCACCGGCCGCGCGCCGGATCAGAATCTGTTCGAAATCCTGTCGACCGCCGATGTCTGCGTGAACCCGGACCGGGTGAACGAGATGAACGACAAATCCACCATGAACAAGATTCTCGAATACATGGCGTTCGAGAAACCCATCGTTCAGTTCGACGTGACCGAAGGGCGGTTCTCGGCGCAGGAGGCCTCGCTATATGCCAAGGCCAATGATCCAGTGGACATGGCCGACAAGATCACCGAACTGCTGGCGGATGACGAGCGCCGCGCTGCCATGGGCCGCTATGGGCGTGCAAGGGTCGAGGCCGAGATGGCCTGGCCCCATCAGGTGCCCGCGCTAATTACAGCGTATAAGCGGATCTGGAAGGGCTAAAGCGCAATCCGAAAAGTGAAAACTGGTTTTCGGATTATATTGCGCACTACTTCAAAGGCTTAGAACGGCACGAATTGCGGCAAGCGGTTCAGGCTGGGTTCCATGAACCGCTGCAGCCTTGCATCCGCATCCGCTTCGGTTTCACCGGGCAGGATCGGGGTCACAAAGCGGACCAAGGCACCATCGGTGCGGCCCATAGTGAAACCGTCCTGGATAACGCTCAACTTGGCGCGGAAATCGTTGACCATACGTTTGCCGCGCTGTTCGAACCAGTAATAGACCAGCTGTTTTGACAGCTCTTTCTGGATCACCGCGCGATTTACGGTGAAGCTGCCATAAGGTGTGTCGCCCGGGTTGATCTCATAAGGCTCCAGGCTGAAGATTTCCCAACCGCCAACTGGCAGGCAAACCTCGGGCGAATGAATGCCGTCACCATCGGTCTGTTTGTTGTAGAAGGCCACGAACATGTTCACGAAATCGCCCGATCCGCTGTCGATATAGGTGGCATGAAGATAGTCGCTGGCACCCAGCGTCCGTTCGACATTTGGATCAAGGCTGGTGGGTGAACCCGACCAGTCGCCCAATTGACGCGGATAAAGCACAAACGGGTCACGCTCGATTGGCTTTACCTCCGAGGCGGGCCGCAAGGTCCATGCGGTTGAAACCGCTAGCGTCAGAAGGGCTGCGACAGCCAGCGCCACCGATGCGCGAATACCAAAGATACGCAACGCAACTGTGCCCAGCCCCTGCGTGTCCAGATCGATTGTTTCGGCAAAAGGCTGCGGGTTAGGGGCCAGACGCTGCAACCCGATGGCCATCAGGAACAGAATGGCCACGCAAAGTATGAAGATGATCCAGCCTTCGAAGAAATGCATGAAGCCTTCGGCATGTTCGATGCCGTGGTGGTTGACCAGAACTCCGATCACACCGATGCGGATCGAGTTCATCAGCACGGTCAGCGGAGCGGCCGAGACCAGCAGAACCACCTTGTGCCAGATCGGACCGCGGTAGAGCAGGGCAAAGAGATACGAGAAGCTGAGGATCGGGAACAGGTAACGCAGGCCCGAACAGGCCTCGGCCACCTGCAGCTTGTAGACGCCCAGATCGATGATGTTGCCTTCGATAAAGACCGAAACACCGGCCAGTTGTACGAACCACACGCCCAGCTCGGATGAAATCCATTGCAGGAAGATCGTGAGCTTCCAATAGACGAACTGCGGCAGAGGCAGCATGAACACTAGGTGTAGCACGGGCAGCTGATGGTATTTGCCCCGCTGCCACCCGAATACGGTCAGCATAACGCCACCGGTCCAGATGATCATAGCATAGGTGACGATATCGGGGATGCGGGCCAGATTGCCCAGAACGGCTATGACCAGTGCAACCGTGATCACCAGAATACCGGGCCAGCGGTCATGAACGCCCGGATTGGGTGGAGGCATATCCCGCAATTCACGTAGGAAAAGATACAGCGAAATGATTGGAATCAGTGGTCCATGGCTGTATTCCGGGGTGCTCCACGCAGCCCCAAGCGACACGATGCCAATCCAGAAGATTGGGATCGATCCCAGCAGCAGTAGGACAATCCAAAACAGCCCCGTTGCGTTGATCGTCGGCAGGGCAGTTTGGGCCGTCTCAGGTACTTTGCTACAGCGATCTTTCGAATCGAGGCGATGCATCATTGCTCATCATGCATAATAAAGTTTTATCTTGAATTACGTGGGTTGCGGATCGCAAGATTTTGAACGGATTCCGGTACAATAGAAGCTCTCTGGTGGCATTTGTTCGGTATTGGAAATCGCCCTGGCGAGGTTCAGGGTTTGAGCGTGAAACGCCGCCCGAGTGTTAGGAAGACTGCGTTTGAAGAAGCCTTAAAGCCATTCTGATCATCCATCTCATATTGGTACCCTATGTTCATCGCCCAGTCCTTTGTGATCGCTCGGGTGTAGGAGGCGTTGAACGTGCCGCGCTGACGTGGGTTAGCGGGGCCAGACCCTTCATTTTCTTGGTCGATGAAGCTGAGGTTGAAAGACAGGCCAGAGAGCGGGTTGATGAGATAGTCATATGTCAGGAAGGCGACTGTTTGACGAGTTTCCACACTCTGAGTGCTGGTGCCTACCCGGCGTTGAATCGTTGCCCCAATCCGAGAACTGGCCAGCTGGTAGCTGTAGTCAATCTGTCCGATTGGAGTGACTTCGTCAAATGGCCCCCGGGTAAACCCGATATTGTATCCGAATGTTCCGCTAGCTCGTTGGTAACCTCGACCAAAAGTGGCGTTGATTCTGGTTCCGTTGACGCCGAAGGTCTGGTCAAACTGAACATCTGCGGTCCCATCTGGCAGCGTTTTGTTCCATGCAAAGCTCCAAACAAAGCTTTCTGTTACATTATTTGTATTGGTCGCGCGTTGTGTGTCGTCGACTTGGCTGTAGCCAACATTTGCACTAAGTGTCGTGATGGAAGAGATGTTGTATGTACCGCCTGTCGACACGACCGTCGTTTTTCGGTCGGTCAGTGCATTGTCATCGGCTACAAATTCTCTGTAGTTAACATTCACGTTCCCCTGAAAAACCGGCGAAATCTGCATTAATACTGTTGCGTTGTAATCATCAGCCCTGTTGTCGAACAAGTTCGGATCGATTGTGTTCGTATAGCTGCGTTCGCGGTGGTTGTAGACGAACCGGAAACCCAGGGGATCGTTCAGACCGGTTTGCCAATCCAGATTTCCGCGGGTATTGACCTGATCGCCTATCGTGCCGATTACGTCGGAGGCGTCAATGACACCATCCAAGTTGATGTCGGTCAGCGACCGGTTAAAGGCTAAATCTCTCTCACGATACTCTGCAAGCAAGCTCAGTTGGCTGTTGGCGCGGGTCCGTTGATAGGTCAGCAGTGAAAATGGATCTGCAAAATCGGCATCTGTCCCGATAATCGGCTCATTGGCTATTCGGTATAGCCCAGACAGGTCGAATGTCAGTGTCGAATCCGATGTCTGGTTCACAACCCCCAAAGCCAGCGTATTTTCCCACCATGTGGTGGAGCCAAGCGATGGGTCAGTCAGACGCAGGTTATCATCATGCCTGAGTGAGGAAAGGAAATCCAATGTAACGCTTAGCCCGGTTCCTGTGCCAATTTGTTGACCGGTCTGCCCGACCCGTCGGGCGGGGTTTCTTTGGGCTTGTTGCGAAATGAGTTGCTGGCTGGGTGTTTGCGTGACACGCGAAGACGGAGCCGTAGTTTGTTGCGCAGTAGTTTGCTGTCCGGATGCCGGCGTTAGCGAAGCAACAAGGATAAGCCCGCCGCCCAATGCGGTAAACAGCCTGAATTTGGATTTCCCCACCTGTATCAGCCCTATTCAAACAAGCGGCGGGATGGTACTACAACGACGTCTCCAGTTTTCAGCACTGTATTGCCTCTGATGCCACTGCCCGAGCCGTTATAGTTATAAGTATATTTGTTCATCACGCCTGTTTTACTGTCAGCCCGACGCAATTCAATTCGCTTACGAGCTGCGAAATTGGTCAGGCCGCCGGCCTGCGCCAAAACCTGTAAGATGGTTGTGCCTTCGGCCGCGAGATACTTGCCGGGCACATTGACCTCTCCCATTATAAAGATGTCAATCGTCGGTCCCGTCACGCCAGCCGCACCTGGAATCAGCGATGGCGCGAGCGATGCGATAGAGATAAAAACAGTTGGTGGTGCATTGAAGTTGGATGCCAACGCCGACGACAGAGATGAACTTAGCCCCGTGGTGGATTGGCCTGCAGCTCGAAGCGATCCGGCAAGAGGGAAATTGATGGAACCATCCGGCAGGACCAAAACAGTGCGGTTAAGGGTGGGATCTTCTAGAACCTCTACCTGAAGCGCATCACCCGGTTGAATTTGGTAGTTTTGTGCTGAGGCACTGGTTGCGACTACCAAGGAAATCACAAGAGTGACTATAGTTCCGATTACCGTCCGCATATTCAAATCTCTCACTTTTTTTCTTTATGCCGGTTTCTAGTGTGTAAAACAATTAGTTGTGTTTCCGGAGCCCGTGGTGTGCGGCAGAATTGCAGCGGAAACCGCGTCGGGATGTTATTGCCCCGGGTTTTCTGCGACACTGACCTTTTCAATTTCAGTTTCTAGTGAAGGTGAAACTTCAAGTGTAATGCCTGTTGCTTGCGCCGCCCTGTACGCACGTAAAGCGTCCTCCCGCCTGTCAACGGCGGCATAGGCCTTGCCAAGATGATAAAGAACCTGTGGGTGATCAGGTATCGCTTGCGCTGCGGATTTAAGGTATATCACCGCCTTTTCATAATTTCCCAACCGATAGGCGATCCAGCCGTAGGTGTCCTGGAATGCGGGGTTGCGAGTCCCTTGGAGGCGTCGGGCTATGACATAGGCACGCTGAAGGCTTTCCTCATCGCTGCGATGCGTTGTCAGCAGACTTGCCAAGTTATTGGCGACGACCAGAGAGCGGTTGCTTAGCGGATAAAGCTTTTCATAGACCGCAATAGCTTGGTCCAGTTTTCCGGCGCGTTCGTAATCTGCGGCCTGCAGCATTAGGAGATCGGGGTTTTCGGGCAGTGTATCCAGTGCCTCATTCAAGATGTCACGCGCCTTTTCGTGTTCGTTCTGTCTGTTCGCCAGCATGTGCAGCGACAGCCACGCTCGCGTAGTAGACGGTGCATCCTCAAGGATCGCGCGATAGAGCTGTTCGGCTTCATCGAGTTTATCTTGATTTGCTAAAGCATTGGCCTTGATCAGGCGTACCTGCAGCGAGCCGGGGTTTCTTTCAAGTAGTTCATCAATACGAGCGAACGCGGCATTGGTTTGTCCCAGTGTCAACATCGTGCGGATAAGCGCAATATCAGCTGGCAAGCCGAATTCGGGATCATTTGCCAGTTCGTTTAATAGAGTCGTAAGATCGCTGATCCGATCCTGAGCTGCGAGCATTTGCGCCTTGAGTTCATTAGCCAAACGGCGGGCTTCGGGAGTGTCCAGCTCGCGGATTGACCGCTGTACGGTATCCATGCGATCCCAATCTTGAATGTTCAGGTAAACTTCACCCAGCAAGAACAGGAGTTCGGGCTCTTCCGGGGCTTGGCGGAGCGCATCAAGTAGAACGCGTTCCGCAATTGCCTCATCTCTTTCGACAATCAGGAACCGGGCATACTGCAGTGTCTCCTCCGGCGCGTTCTGAGATACTTCTGTCGCCAGTGCTAGCATTTCACCCATAAGCTGTCGGTCTCCATTGCGCTCATGGGCTTGGGCCATAAGGATCATTAGCTGAGAATCGCGCGGTGCTTGGCCAAGTGCTTCGCGCAAATACAGAATGGCATCGCCGGTATTATCTTCTTCGATCAGCCAGGAGGCTTTGAATTTAATAGCATCCACCTGGGTGGAATCTTCTGCGAGGATCTTTTCAATCAGAGCGCGCGCCTCGTCAGATTCGCCCGCCTGAAACAGGATTCTGGCAAACTCGACTTCATTCTCACGGGTTTGGGTGGTTCTTTCAGCGTTTTCAAGTAACTCCCGCATCTCATCGATCGCGGCATCTTTATCACCGGAACGAAATTTTAGAGCTGCCAGTGCTGTCCGAAACCGGGGAATGTTGGGTCCACCCTGTGCGATGATTGTGTCCATTTCGGCAATCGCCGCTGTGATGCTGCGGTACTCTTCCAGAAACGCGACCAGCCTCTGCGTCGGCATATGGTCTTCGCCCTGCACATTGACCTTGGCACGCAGCATCTGTTCGGCTGCGTCTAGATTGTCCTCATCTATGTAATGCTGCACCAGCATCTGTTCGACGCCTTGATCGTCTGGGAATATCACGGCCATCCGCTTGAGCAGTTCTTCAATTTCGGTTTTTTTGTCAAGCTCTTGCAGGGCACGAAGTCGAATCCCGTAAAGGCTTTCTTGGTCTGGAGCTATGGACAGAGCAGCCCCTGTTTCTTCAAGCACACCCGTCCAATCCTGATCGCGGATTAGGTGATCGATCACGACTTGCCGCGCGGTAATCAGTGCTGGATCGGCCCCAACCATTTTGCGGGCTGTATCAACGGTGAAGTCCACGCCGACAGTGTCGCCGTTTCTGACCGCATCTGTATAGGCCAGCGTATTATTAATGGATTTGATTCCGACATCGTCTGGGGCCAACTCGGCGGCCACTGAGGCGAAACGCCGGACATCTTCCCAATTACCCAATGCTAGAGCCATTTCGGCAAGGCTGCGCTGCCCTTCAAGGTTATCTGGATACTGCTCCACCAGCCGCAGATACTGACCGTAGGCGGCTGATATATTGCCCCTTTCCCGCTGCACTCGTGCAAAGGTTAGCCGGGCTTCCTTATGCTGACCATTCAGCTTAAAGACGTTTTTAAATTCAATCAGCGCGCGTTCCACATCACCAGCTTCCAGATGCGCTAAACCGGCTTGGAAATGCGCCTCTGCCCGTTCTTCTGCCGTGTCGCATGCGCTTAGAAACAAGGTTAGGGCAAGGCAGGTCACTGCTAGTTTTTTGCTGATTGAGGTTCTGGTTTTGCTCATTGCTGTGCTCCAACGTAACTACGAAAGGCACGCAATCATCGAACACGTCCGGTTGCGTGCCCGGGCCTCAGCAGCCGGTGCCACGCAGAACAACTGAGAAGGTCCGAACCACAATGGTGATATCTGTACCAAATGACATGCACTTCCAGTATTCAGTATCGTGATATGCGCGATCGGCGAATGAGGATTGATTGCGTTTGGACACCTGCCATAGCCCCGACAGGCCCGGCCGCATAGAGTAGTAAAATTTTCCGGGATATAGATGCTGCTGGTTCACCATCATCGGGCGTGGGCCGACCATCGACATATCGCCCACTAGGACATTCCAGAACTGCGGCAGTTCATCCATCGAGGTTTTGCGCAGAAAAGTACCGAACTTGATGATGCGTGGGTCATTGCGCAGTTTCTGGTTTCGGCTCCACTCTTCACGCGCTTCGGGATTGGCATCCAGATACTTCTGAAGTACCGCATCAGCGTCATGCACCATTGTGCGGATTTTCAGCATTTTGAAAATCTTGCCGTTCTTGCCAACGCGCTTCTGCCGATAAAACGGCGTCACGCCCTGAAAGGCCAGAAATACGGCCAAAAGCGTAATCATCGGAATGACGAACGGTGCTGCGAGCAATGCAAACGCAACATCAAAGATGCGTTTTCCGGCACCCCTGTAGAACCCCGAATATTGCACTGAGGTTGGCATAACAGAGATGCTAGAGTAGCCCGCGCCAGCGTCGGCCACGTCTTTCGAATGACTTGTCACTATTTAAACCCCCAACACACACTAATACTCACGAACCACTTACCAAACTCAGGAACAGAACACGCTCAACCTCAACTACATATACTAAAAGTCTTGTATTTTTATGTCACTTCGACCCTGCGCTTACTCACTCGCGGGGTCACTTTCCCGTAACCAAGTGTTAACAAATTCAGGTTGGCTTGCAAAACAATAATGCGGACACGCACACCTCAGAGTCACTGAATACAAGCATTTTCTGACGGTATCGTGAAACTTTGCCTGACTGATCTGTTAAAAGTTACCGAACTATCGTTTCTTCTCCGGTAACAATCGATGAAATTTTGTGCTTTTGAGTCTGAAATTGGGCTCTCCGAGGCCTTTTTCCCGTGCTCAGGCCAGATTTCTGCGGCTCCTTCGTCGGGCCTTTTTCTAAAGGTGTAGGTGGAAACAATTGCTGGAAATACTTCTGATTGAGGGGGAAGGCAGGTCAATTCACCGCGTGCGCAGTTTAGTGGTGCCTGCTATCTTGATTTTGTGGCAAAGTCGTACCCAAGTACTTTTTGTTTATGTGACGTGTTCTTTATGTGAAGGATTTCTGGTGGTTCAGAGTATGAGTTCAGATAATCTCCAGAGGGCTGGTGCAAGGTTTGACAAGGCAGAAGGTAACCGAGGTGCAATGGCGTCCAGTGACGGGTTTTATCTAGATTATTTCGGGCTCAACCAGCGGCCCTTCACACTGCTTCCAGATCCTGGGTTTATGTACTGGTCACCGCTGCACAAGCGCGGCTATTCGGTGCTGCAGTTCGGCATAATGAGCTGCGCACCAATCACAGTGCTGACGGGTGAGATCGGGGCCGGAAAAACAACCCTGGTTCAGCATCTTCTCAGTGAAATGGAAGATTCGATCACCGTAGGGCTGATCTCGAATGCGCAAGGCGGTCGAGGAGAGCTGTTACAATGGGTCCTGCATGCTTTAGGCCTGCCAATCGACAACGACGCCCCCTATGTACAGCTGTTCCGGGAATTACAGGATTTCCTCGTCGCGGAATATGCGGAAGGGCGGCGTGTGGTTTTGATTTTCGACGAAGCGCAGAACCTGACCGTCGAAGGTTTGGAAGAAATCCGCATGCTGACCAATATCAATGCAAACACGGATGAGCTGATTCAGCTTGTTCTGGTTGGCCAGCCTGAATTACGCGACATGGTTCTGGACCCTAAGATGCGCCAGCTAACGCAGCGTGTGGCCGCAAGTTTTCATCTGGAGCGGATGGATGAAGCGTCTGTTGAAGCTTATATTGGGCACAGGATGAAAACGGCTGGCGGTTCGGGCGGCGAGTTTTCAAAAGAAGCCTGCGAGCTGATCTTTCAGCAGACCCGCGGTGTTCCTCGCCTGGTAAATCAGTTTTGCGATTTCGCCCTGCTCTACGCTTGGACCAATGAGGCGGAAAGAGTTGATGCGGGAGTTGTAAATCAAGTGATCGATGACGGTGTGTTCTTTGGAGGAAATTCACTCGAGAAGGAGCTGATAGTCTGACATGAGCCCTGTTCGTTATTACTTCTCCATTTTTCTGAGACGACTTCCGTACTTCCTGATTGTCGCAACAATTGTTTCAGCGGTTTCGATCTCGGTGGCGATGACCTTGCCGCCGACTTATGTTTCTAATATGCGGCTAATCGTTGAATCTCCACAAATTCCGGGAAATCTTGCCGCCAGTACGGTCAACACGCCCGCGTTTGAACAGCTACAGATTATTGAACAACGCCTGTTGACACGGCCGGTTCTTCTGGACATTTCACGGAAGTTTGCCGTCTTGCCGGATCAGGAAAATGTTAGTCCTGATGAAATTATAAACGAATTGCGCTCAAAGACACGGATTCGTATCGCTGCGGGTCGCAATCAGGCCAATTTGATGACCATTACATTTGAAGGTCGAACTGGCCAGATTGCGGCTGGTGTTCTGAATGAGTATCTGACTGAAATCCAGAAGCTTGATGTTTCTTACCGCAAGGATCGGGCTTCAGATACATTGGAGTTCTTTGAGCAAGAAGTTGAACGTCTGGGAGATGAACTCGACAAACGCAGTGCGAGTATTCTTCAGTTTCAGAATGAGAACTCGGACGCTCTGCCCACCAGTTTGCAATTCCGCATGGCCCAGCAGGGGTCGTTGCAGACCAGCCTTCAGCAAACTGATCAACAGATTTTCACTCTTCAGACCCAACGCGAAAAGCTGTTGGAAATTTATAGAACAACAGGTCAGATTACGACCGCAGGACAACAGCCTCAAACACAGGCTCAACAACAATTGAGCCAATTACGTAATCAGCTTGACACACAACGAGGGATTTATTCCGAAACTAGCCCGCAGATCAGATTTTTGCGTGGCCGGATTAGCAGCCTGGAAGAAATTGTCGCAGCAGAGCAAGCCACTAGCGCAGCGTCAGCTAGCACCCAAACTGGCAATTCTACGCTCGACCTTCAACTGGCTCAGATCGATTCACAAATTGCAGCCCTCGAAGACCAGCGTGCAGTTACCGAAGAGCGCTTGGAAAAGGTGACGCTGACCATCGATCAAACTCCCGCCAACGCAATCACGCTGGCTGAACTGCAACGGGATCACGCCAATATCCAAGCTCAATACAATACTGCCGTCAGCCGCCTTGCATCGGCCTCGACCGGGGAGCGCATTGAGGTCACTTCACAGGGGCAGCGTATTTCGGTAATAGAACATCCTTCCGTCCCGAGCGCGCCGAGCAAACCGGATCGATTGATGATTGCGGGTGGCGGTACAGCCGCGGGTATAATGATGGGTCTGGGACTTGTTGTTTTGCTGGAGCTCTTGAACCGGGCGGCGCGTCGACCGGAAGACCTAATCAACAAACTGAATGTCTGGCCGATCGCAACCATTCCATACGTTCGGTCTCGGGGCGAAGTGATAAGGCAACGAATTGCTTGGGGGGTGGTAATTCTGGCGATTATGATTGGAGTGCCGGCAGGGGTGTGGGCGTTGCATACTTATTATCTGCCTTTGGATCTGATTGCGGATCAGTTAATCAACAAGTTGGAGGTTTATTGGTGATTTCCGTTCTCATTAAGTCAGGGAGGGTATAGTGGACCGTCTTCAACAGGCGATTCAGAAAGCCCGTGAGGCGCGCGACAGTCGTCAGCCACAACCTTTGCCGTTGACTGGCGAGCAGCGTCATGTTCCCGAGGGGAAAGCTGATGAAGATATCTGGCTGGCTGTGCCAGAGATCAAAATTGAATCACGCCTTATATCACGCAGCCGCCTGATGTCATATCATGCTGGGCCTGCTGCTACGCCCTATGACATGCTGCGAACCAAGATGCTGCAGCAGATTTTATCCAATGGGTGGCGCCGTGTGGCGCTAACCTCTCCTTATAGCGGATGCGGTAAGAGCACAGCGGCGGCGAACTTAGCCTTCAGTCTGGGGCGTCAGGAAGATTTACGCACGATTGTAATCGATTTTGACATGCGCCGCATGGGACTGTCCGAAATTTTAAAACAGACCGGTCCGCACAATATGGCTGACGTGATTCAAGGAAAAGTGCCGTTCCACGAGCACGCATTACGCCACGGCAATAATGTGATTTTTGGGCTAAACTATTCTCCGACGCGCCACCCAGCAGAAATCTTACAAAGTCGTCGGACAATCGAGATGCTTGAGCAGCTTGAAGCGGAATATAAACCCGATATCATTCTCTTCGACACGCCTCCGCTAATGGCAAGTGATGACAGTCATGGGTTCCTGCGAAATGTTGATTGCGCGCTGCTTCTGGCAGCGGCCGAAGAGACAAGCATTGATCATATTGATGTCGCCGAGCAGCAGCTTGCGGAACTTACAAAGGTCATGGGGATTGTTCTAAACAAATGCCGTTATATCAGCGGAGCTTTTGGCAATGAGTACGGCTCCTATTGATCAGTTTTCTGCAGATGCAGTTATCATTCCTCATTATAACGATCTGCCTAGGCTGGCGCGCTGCCTGTCCGCCCTCAAAGAAAATGATTTGACGGATACAGAAGTCGTCGTCGTTGACAATGCGTCGCCAGTTTCCCTGAAGGATATTCAGCAGCTTTTTCCCGAGGTGCGGTTCGTGGTGGAACCTCAAAAGGGTGCGGCCCATGCCCGCAATCGCGGCGTTGCTGAAACCACGGCACAGCGCTTGTTTTTTATCGATGCCGATTGCGTACCGGCGTCTGACTGGTTGACGGTTGGTCGCTCAATTTCTGATCGGGCCGATATGATTGGTGGGCGAGTCGATGTGTTTGATGAAACGCCGGCGCCGCGCAGCGGGGCCGAAGCATTTGAAGCAGTGTTTGCTTTCAACTTTCGCCAATATATCGAGGTCCAGGGCTTTTCTGGCGCAGGCAACCTACTTACGCGGCGTGATGTCTTCGATACGATCGGCGGCTTCATCAATGGCGTGTCCGAAGATCGGGAATGGACCATGCGGGCGGTGGCCCGAGGTTACAGCCTGATCTACGAAGATACATTTCGAGTCAGTCATCCCTCAAGGCAGGATTGGCCTGCACTAAAAGCCAAATGGCGGCGGACGACACAGGAAGCGTACCAGTTAAATGGAAATGGGATGGCCGCACGTTTGCGATGGATGATCCGTGGGCTGGCCATGCCCGCGAGCGCGATCATACATACGCCTAAAGTCATCTCCAGTGGCAAGCTTGCTTCGGCCAGTGAGGTTTTCCTAGCAATCACAACGTTGTTCCGTCTCAGATGCCAGCGGATGATTTGGATGTTGCGCCAAGCAACAGGTGGCACGATCTAATCGGTCCAAAAGAAAAGGGACCGCAAAACGGTCCCTCGTCAAAAGTCGTAGGGCTATTTATGTAATCAAGCCGTCTTGCGGCGGCGTGCTACTGCCAAACCACCCAACGCGGTCAGAAGCAGCAGACCACCAGCAGGCAATGGAACGGCAGACACGTCAAAGTCAAAGCCTACATTACCCTGAGTATTTTTGACAGCAGCCCAAGAGAACACGAGATCCTGACCCTGAGTGTTTGCGGCAGTGAAGGTCGTATTAAGTCTTGTTACGCCATTAAGGACAGCAGCCGTGGAAACAATGCTGTTCGTAGCAACATCGACCCAACTCATGCTTAGACCGGTAAACGCGTTCGACACAATCATTGTTACTGATGCATTCGCCTTGCCAAGCAGCGGTGTCAGGGGCGATGTAAAGTTGACTGTATACGTACCTGGTCCTGTTCCACCGGGTTGCGACGTGTCAACGATGACGTTGCCTACAAAAGAATTATCGGACGTGATGTCATAGCTACCACCAGCGGATACCGAGGTCAGCGCACTAGCTGAACCGGCCATTGTTACAACCGCAGCAAGAGCCGCCACCACTATTTTGAAGGATTTTAGCATCAAATTCCCACCCTACTTTTTACATATCTTCGAACATGCAGAAGTCACACATGACCTACCGACAATATTAATACTTCACTTACATATGATTACGAAGACTTTTTTGGATGATTCTGGCTTTTTTGTGGCAACGCGGCGTTCCATCCAGAATAATACTACTACAATCCAAGGTTTGTTTCCTATTCGTGAACTTATTGCGTCCAAATCTTGGCGAAGCTTTCATTAAACCCGGTCGATTCTGCGGGCGAGGTCTACGTCCATAGATTTGATTCTGATGCAGAGATGCGAGCGTACCTGCTGCGTTCAGTAACAAGCACGCCACACAAGGTTGGAAACAATGACGCTAACAATTGGCATATTGTACTTGAGAAAAGCTTGTAAATCGCGCTTGCAGTGAAATAAGCACAAAATTGAAAGACGGGGAGGCTTTGTCATTAGAAGAGGCTAAAGATTCGTGTAGCGTTGACGTGTTGTTAAACGAAGTTCAGGCACACGTTCTTGATCTAAATTTACTGACTGGCTTTTTGTTTGCTGTACACGCCTATTAAAAAGGAGGTGATGTGAATGGGCTTTGACCAGAAAACAGCAGCAAAAAAGCACGCTGGATCGACATCAACACCGAAGCAAACAGGATAAAGGGTGTATGGTTTCCGAAGGGCTTCTAAAGGAAAAGTTGATAGTAGCGGTCACATGTTTTCAGCACGCGGCTATGGTTGTTATGGAGTTGTAGGGCAGCAATGAACGCGCATGAATTCTCTGGAAGATTGCCCAGACGGTTCAGGGCATTTCTGCTGCTTGCAGCGACAGTAATCGTCTGTCTGGCGATCCTAGCAATCAACCGTGGCCCACTTTATTATTTTGATACTGGAAGCTATTTCCGGCAAGGCGATGCGGCGCTGTCGATGATCCTGCCCACACCGGAAACGGCGGATGCGGGGGGCGTGACAAGAAATGGCCAGCAGAATGCACCCGGTAAAGCGGATGAGACAACGGGCGGGTCACGTTCTATCGTCTATGCGCTTCTGGTTGCGGCATTCTGGCGGGTTGATGCACTGGCAGGTGTTGTTGGCGTACATATGGCCACGCTGCTACTTGCCGTCTGGCTGGCAATGCGTGTGCTACAGCGTGCTGGTCAGACCGGGCATGGCACACTGAAGCTGGTGACAATTCCGTTGTTGGCAGGTGCGACCACCTCGTTGCCATTTTACATTGCCTATGTCATGCCGGATATTTTTGCATCAATCATGTTGATTCTGATTGCGGCAGCTACGGCTGCAGGCCGCCACATGCATTGGGTGGAGTGGCTGGGTGCTATGGTACTGGCAGCATTTGCCGTGACGCTGCACCCGTCTCATCTGGGCATCGCAGTGCTGATGGTGCCCTTTGTCTTGATGATATGCTTACTGCACATCGGTCAGGGACGATGGCTCGCAGTGGGGTTCACCGTAGGCATTGTTGTACTGGGAATAGTCGAGCGTAAAACATTTGAGTTCGCGACCGAAACCGTGGCGAGAAAAGAGGTGGTTTATACACCTTACATCACAGCACGATTGATCGTTGATGGCCCCGGTCTAGCCTACCTAGACGACGTTTGTCCTCAATCCGATCTGGCGACCTGTGCTCTACATGAAGCGCTATCCTGGTCTGACGATCCGTATCGGATGACCGCTACTCACATCATTTTCGAACAATCCGAGCGGCTTGGATCATTCCGGTTGATGTCTGTCGACGATCAACAGGCTGTCGCTGCAGAACAGCGGGCTTTCTTTCTGCGGGTACTCGCGGCGCGACCGTTCGGAACAATATTCGCCTTGAGTCAAAACGCGATGACACAGCTTGGGATGAACAGCATTAAAATGACTATTCCGAATAAGGCAGTCATTAACAATGCCAAATCGCTATCCGGCCTGCCCGAGGAAAGACTTGGAGTACTGAACAACGTGGTGTTAACGCGCGATCAGTCTTGGCTTAGATCTGCGAATTTCATTCATTCGGCGATTTACCTGGTTTCTGCGGCATCCGTGATCGCATTGTTGCTATGGCCCGGACGGGTTGCGCCTCCGCTGAAGCTGTTTGCACTCTTCATCCTGATCGGGATCGCGGTCAACGCGCTAGTTTGTGGGGGGGTGTCGCAACCCGCAGATCGTTACGGCGCGCGTGTGATGTGGTTATTGCCCTTTACGGCAGCCTTTCTTTTCCTTGTTCAGCGCTCAGGCGCTTCGCGTATCATGCCCGGAGACCCTTCGTGAGTTCAGGTCAACCCCCTTCCATCAGCGTGGTAATGCCCGCTTACAACGCCGAACATCTGTTGCCCCGTGTCCTGCCGCCCCTTCTTGATATGCTGAAGGCTGATCAGGTGCAGCAGGTGCTGGTGGTGGATGACCAATCCTCCGACGGCACGGCCGCACTGGCGCGCGACATGGGCGCAACCGTGCTGACCACACCCGTCAATGGCGGCCCCGGCGCTGCACGCAATCTGGCCGCCCAGCACGCCACCGGCGATATCTTGTGGTTTGTGGATTCCGATGTCATCGCATGGCCGGACGGGCCCGAGCATATCCGTCGCGCTATGTCCGAGGATAATGTCGGGGCCATGTTCGGATCTTATGACGATGCCCCGGACGGGCAGTCATGGTTTTCACGTTACAAGAACCTTCTGCACCGCTATCACCATCAGCGTGCCCGCCGCGAGGCGCGCACCTTCTGGGCCGGGTGTGGTGCCATCCGGCGCGACGTGTTTCTTGAAGTCGGTGGCTTTGATGTCAAAACCTATGAGGTCCCCTCGATTGAGGATATCGAGTTGGGCTACCGGATCGCGGCCACCGGCAGACGTATCCTGGTCGAGCCGCAATTGCAGGGCAAACATCTGAAAGTCTGGACCATCCGCAACAGTCTGAGCACGGATATATTCTGTCGCGCGCTGCCCTGGGCCCGGCTGATGATCTCACGCGAGGGGCTGACGGATGACCTGAATACGTCGATGGCCGAGCGGGCGCGGGCCGCAATTGCGGGGCTGTTGCTGCTGTCGCTTCTGGCCCTGCCGTTCTGGCCGGGGACCTGGCCCCTGCCCCCGCTATTGCTGGCGGCAGCCCTGGTCGCCAATCTGGATCTGGTGCGCGCCATGGCCGGACATGGCGGGCCATGGTTTGCATTCAAATGCCTGCTCTACCATCAGGTCTATTACGTTTATTCCGCCACCGTCTATGTCTGGTGCCTATTCGAATATCACGTACTGGGGCAAAAGCAGAAACTGCGCGTCACGCGAAACTGACAGATCGCGTGACATGGCTGATTAATCGGGCCGGGATCAGAACTGCTTAGCAGGCAACTGCTCGAACGGCAGTTTCTCGATCTGATCGAAACGCGGGTTGCTTTCGTGCACATAGAACGTGTCGTAAAGCGAATTGCGTACAAAGTGATACCCATTGGCAAACAGCAACTCGTTAAGCTCGGGCGTCGGGCGTTCGATTGTCATCGCCAGGAAGCGGTACTTGTCGAACGGGAAATTGCGCAAGATCCGTGTCTCAGACCCTTCTACATCCAGGCTGAAATAGTCGATATCCTTTGGCGCGTCATAGCGGTCGAACACCTCATCCAGAGGCACAGCTTCTACAGTGACAACCTTGCCCTTCTCGCGGAACTTGGCCAGTTTCGCGGCGCGGCGCTCGGTCATGTTGTCGGCTTCATCCACCAGCAGGCTGCTGCGCTGGCCGTCGATCATGAATTCCAGTTGGCCAGGTTCTGGGTCGACGGCTAGCGGGACTGGCGTGGCCGAACGATGATGCCAATTGATGATCTTGTTGTAGTTGACCGGATTGGGCTCGATCAACAGTCCGGTCCAGCCATAATGCTTTTCCAGGGCAAAGGTGTTGGAATCGGAAAACCCGTCGGCAGCACCCAGTTCGACAAAAAATCCGTTGCGCTTGCCGTTATAGACTTCGTTGATCACCCACATGTCCTGCCCACGGTCCGACACCTGCTTGGGCATGTAACCAAGATTGTTCATGGCAAATCGGCGGCTGAAATTCCGGGTGCTAACCACACCGATATAAGCGAAATAGGCTGGCTTCTGGAGGAGTGGATAGGTTTCAACCAGCTTGGTGAGATTCTGCTTCATAAAGTTCTCCACTTAACCGCCCGCTTTCGGCTTTTCGGGCAAAAACATTGTTGCACTGACATCGGCTACCTTAACCCTGCAATTTTCGCGATATCCCACACCGGGTACAGCGTTTCGCGCGTTCCACGTCCAAAAATTATGTCAAATGGCACGTGATAGACACGCGCAATGCTGATCGGAACGTCGGTGTTCCCAAGGTCGCTTTCGTAAGCAGCCCGATCACGCGCCACCAGGATCCGATCTTCGACCACATCGCCGATCATGACCTCTCCGTCTTGCAGAGGTTCGGATGCGGCGCGGATGAAATAGTCCGCGACGGTGTTGTCCGGCGCAGGCATTCCGGCATGTACATAAACCGAAAGCCCACCGGCCATATAGCGGTTTTCAAGCTCGGCCCGTGTCCAGATCGGCGGGAAGGCTTCATCAATCAGCGCTTGGACGATACGAATCTCGTCCAGATCAGGAAACGGGGCGGTCTCGGTTTCAATGGCAATGCGATGCCCCAAGTCCCGCGTCAGGGTAAACGGACGCAATGATTCCGGCCAACTGATCCAGGTGCTGACCATCACTCCGGCCAGAGCGCAGACCAGCGCCGGTGCAGGCGCAGCCTGAACCGGGCGCAGGCGCCAGAAAACGATCAGCGGAATGACTGCGGCGGGTGCGAAATGATGCGGAAGGATGCGGTAGGCCTGAACATAGAAAAACAGAACATAGGCGATAACGGTCAGGGTCAGGGCTTTGGACAGCTTGTCCTGCCAGCGCCACGCCAGCAATGCGAGACCGGGCAATATTCCGCAGGGCAGCAGCCAGAACAGGAACCGTCCGGTATCAAAGATCGTGACGTACCGCAGGCGGCGCAGGATGCTGCCCGTGTTGAACTCGCTGGACACACCTGTCAGCCCCGACGACCGCAGCCCCATTTCAAGCAGCGATGCCAGGATCACGACGCCAACGGCGATCACTCCTCCGGCGATCACCTGCCGGAACGGCAAAGGCCGGGTCAGCAGGAAATAGGAAATCAGGAAGAAACCAATCAGCAGAATACCGTTCGGCGCGGTCAGCAACGCCAGCGTGGACACAACCGCCATCCAGCCAAATCTCCGCTCGGTAAAGAACAGGATATAGCCCAGTACCCCCAGCAAAATCATCGGTTCGCGGGTCATGGGCAAGGCGATATCAGCAAAATACGGATTATAGGACGGGTTGAACGCCATCACGAAGGAAAACAACAGTAGGGCCGCTCCCAACCCTAAAACGGTCCGTGGGTCAGTACGCCCTTCGGAGTCGCGAACAAAGGACAGCATCACCCCAAATAGGACCGAAACCCCTGGTAAATATGCGAGACGGATAGAGACTTCATGGCCCCCAAAGAACCTCATAAACCCGGTTTGCAGGAAGGTTTCCGTCATCATCTTGGGGGTTGGGTAGCCTCCTAGTCCTCCTGCTTCCGGCGGCCAGAAGGGTGAACCACGGGTCATGAACAGTATTGCGTTCAGAAAGCTGTGCGCCCCGTCATCGTTTAGTGCCTCCCAATAGAATTTGGGACTCATCAAAATCAACACTCCAAGCGGCAGCAGGATCATACCTGCTAAATCCCACCACCTGCCCTGAAGGATAGCCGGACAGGGTCGGGCAGCGATCAGGCCAATGCCGGGCAGGCAGAGTAGAACAATTAGACAAATGAAAGCCGTCCCAACCATCGGAATGCCACTGACTGCCTGCAGGGCGGCTGCAAAAGCAGGCACACCAAACAAAGACAGCGTAAACCCCTTGAGTAAGCAGTGCTCAAAACGGTCCCCAGACGCGGCAACTCCCCACATCAAGAACAGACCGGGAGCCACAAATAGCATCGAAGCCGATATCGCGACCAGCGGAACCCAGACATAAAGAAACAGAGCGTCACTTGCGACAAAATAGGGCGATGCACCGTCCGCCAGAGCGACCTTTTCCGCTAGTGATTCCGCAACATCCCGACCAGCCAGCACAATGGAAGCCAGAACAATGAGAAATATTAAAAGGCGCAACACCATCACGTCTTATTCAAACTCATAAAAACACAGTAGTCGATGATTGTTCAATGGAAGGTATATATGCCCTGACTACCCAACTAAATGAAACATCCTTCAATCAACCAATTTACTGATAACACGTAACCCTCAGTGCGTTGCGAGTTTTGTACCAATTGGGCTTCTTGAATATGCAATTATACGCCAATAAATCAAACCACGGGGTATTGATTTATTTGTGGAAACAAAAAACTGCGGTCGCGTTACTCCTATTCCGCAATCCTTCCAGGCAGCATGACCGTCACCCGCGCACCACCCAAAGACGATTTCCCTGTGTGAACCGACCCACCATAAAGCTCGGCAATATCCTGAACAATCAAAAGGCCCAGCCCATGTTCATTCTCACCCTCACCTCCGGCCCCGTGCGAAGGTGACTTTGGCATTGTCTGACTGCGCTCCATACCTGGTCCATTATCTTCTACACTTAAAGCGATCATACCTTTCCCGTTGATAGGGGCTGATATGTGCACCCGGGTTTCTGCCCAGTAACAAGCATTTTCGAGCAAATTTCCAAGGATTTCCTGAATGTCAGCCACTTCGCCGAGAAACAGGGTTCCCTCATCGATGTTGTTTTCAATTTCAGGCATCCGATCTCTGAAAATGACACCAAGCGCATAGACCACGTCTTCGGCACTGGACCGCACGGGCGAAGATTTCCCATAAGGACGTTCGGTCCGCGCGCGGCTGAGGTTGCGCTTGATCACACGTGTCATACGGTCAACAAGATCTGTCACCTGATCTCGCTTGTCGCCGTTCAGATTCTCGGCGACACGGATCAATGCTGCCAGCGGTGTTTTTAATCCATGCGCCAGCTCCGCATTTTTTCTGCGTGTTTTTTCAAGATTCATATTGTTACGTCTATGCAATGCGCGCAACTCCTCGACCACTGGAATCAGATCAGGCGGCCAGTTTCGCCCGTCAATGATCGCATCGTTTTGGCGCATAGATTTGACCGACTCACTGAGCCGTTTGAGCGGCTTGAGACCCCGGTTCACCGTTGAATAAACCGCAATCGATACCATCAGAGCGAGCCCGATGAATATCAGAGCAATTAACCTGACCGCATGGTCTATCTCCTCTGTCACACGTTTCATCGGTGCTGCGATCCGAAAGGTTATTCCATCCTCGGGGTTTGTTCCAGGAAACCCCTGCGACAAGCCGCGTACAACGCCACCCTCCGGGCTTTCAAAGTTCCCTTTCCCCTCGTTTGGAATAGCCAGAATTTGGCTGTCTTCATTGACCGGTCCCAGTGAGGGTGACTGCAACAGAATTCGAGGAGGGCCGTCGCCCTGATCCTGTGTTAGTTGCCACAGCCAGTTCTCACCAGCGACATCATAAAGCCCACGTCCAACGGGCCCTGATAGTTTGGTCTGTTTCCCGTTCAGAGTAATCCTTCCGGATTCGATCAACATATCCTGAGCAAGCAGGAGGTCCAATTCTACAAGCTCATATGTCCGGTATAGCAGAATGCAGATTGTGGCCCCGACCCCTAGGATGGCGCAACAGATTGCAATCGTCGCAAGCGAAACACGTCGCGTAATCGTGGCCCAGTCATGCATCATCTGTGGGTATCCGATAACCGTGCCCGCGCACGGTTTCTACAAGTGACGGCGAAATCTTACGGCGCAAACGCGAGACAAGAACATCAATCACATTCGAGTTCAGATTTATGTCTTCGGCATAGATATACTCAATCAGAGCCGCCCGGCTGACAACCGAGCCTGCATGCCGAGCAAGATGCTCCAGAGCGCGAAATTCAAAAGCCGTAAGAGACACATTGCGCCCTTTATAAAAGGCAGCCTTTTCATCAGGCAAAACGGACAGGTCTCCAACATCAATCGTTGGTGTACCACGCCCGCTTGCTCGCCGCACCAAAGCTTCGAGGCGGGCCATAAGTTCTTCAGAATGAAACGGTTTTGACAAGTAATCATCCGCACCACTCCGCAAGCCCGAAACGATGTCATTCCAGCTGTCGCGTGCCGACAGGATCAAAACTGGTACTGCCATGTTGCGGCTCCGCCATTCGCGCAGGATCGAAAGCCCGTCTAAGCCAGGCAACCCTAGATCCAGGACAATTGCATCCCAGTCTTCAGTTTCACCTAGAAACAATGCATCATTCCCGTTCTCAGCCAGCTTTACGATGTCACCTCGAGTACGCATCAGACGGTCAAGATCGTTGCGTAGCGTATCATCGTCTTCGGCAACTAGTATTTTCATCAAACCCTCACACTGCATCAGAACTAAACATGAATGGGGGATGACAGGGCCGGACATGCGCCATTCACGCCCCTCAATTTATATTTCACCGGAGCCGTTGTCGAAAACGATCCCTTCGCAATAAACAAAATTTACCCACTAACCCCGTGTGATACCGGAGTTTTGAATGAGTGGCCTGTTTGGTATCCGCCCTGAGAATGGCGCACGTACCCCTGACAGCGTGCGGGTGCGACAAAGTGCGTTCTCAATCCGCCATCGTGGTTTGGATGCCTATAATACTGTCACGGAACCAGGCTTGGGTTTGGCGCCGCAGCCTTTTAACAATTCAATGGATCTCTACAGCCTTGTTTATAGTGGTGAAATCCGCAACGTCAGATTCCTGCGTACCAAACTCGAGAAACTGGGGATAGCGTTCCGTACAACCTCAGACGCCGAAGTTGTTTTGCACAGCCTAGTTCAATGGGGAGAAGAAGCGCTGATGCGGTTCGAAGGGATGTTTGCACTGGCATTCATTGATCGGCGGAGCCACCGCCTCCTGCTGGCCCGGGACCGTTTCGGAATGAAGCCCCTCTACTGGGCGCAGGGCATGACCGAAGACGGCCCAGCCTTTCTGTTCGCCTCGGAAATAAAAGCATTTGAACCTTGGATGACCCTGCAGCCTGACCTCGACACGATGGCCGGATATCTGCTGGGCTACAACAATCCGATCCGTGGTTCGACCTTTTACCAGAATGTTCGATGCCTAACGCCAGGAAGCCGCCTGTGGCATGATGGGTCAGAGAAGGTCGATATTGCGCCTTTCTTCCAATTGACCGATTTTCTTGATCTTGATGAGATGGCGCGGCTCGATAATCTGCCAGCGGCGGAAATCGTTGATGAATTTGCCGATCTCATGCACAGATCCTTAACCGCACATTTACCTGTTGACGCACGGATCGGGGCCTTCTGTTCGGATGGGGTCGAGACCTCCCTGATCGCGGCTATCTCTGCGAACCAACACCACAAAATTCCCTTAATCCACGTCAATGTAGGAAGCAATCGGACCGGTGCGGAGGCAGCCCGAGACCTTAGCAAAAGCCTTAAATTGGACCTACATATCGCCAAAGTCGAAGAACAGGATGTCATCGACATGATCCCACAGACAATACGGCACTATGAGATTCCGTTCGCCTCCCACTCTAATGGCGCAGCGCTGATAAAGGCGTCTCAACTTGCCGCTGATGCGGGAATAACGGAGCTATTGTCTGGTGGCGGATCGGATGTATTATTCAATGGTTATCCGTTGCTTGCGAGGAAGTACCTAGTGGATGGTTGTAAGCAGAGGATCTTAGCGCTCATGTCCAGGATGCGGGCTTTCTCCGGAATGGGCCCTATCCAATTGGGGCGCGCAGAGAAAGCTAACAGCGTTCTGAATGGTGCCGTAATTACCGAGGATACACTGGCTCTCAAACATAATCTTAAAGCTTTGCCCGACAGGTTTATAGATCGCGGCAAACAGTTGATGTTGGAGTACATGCATGAACCTCTGCGCGGAATTCTGCATCGCAATGAAGCAATGAGCATGTCCGCCGGTGTCGAGACCCGGTTTCCGTTTCTCGACACCCGGATAGCCCGTTTCGGAATTAACCTGCCAACGCGGTACAAGCTCAAAGCGTCACCGTTTGCTTTCGACAAAGTCCACCCTTTTATCCGCACGAAATGGGTCGTGCGAGAAGTCACCAAACGATATGTTCCGCACACCCTGAGTCGACGTATTGGAAGCGAATCTGGAGCCACCGTGTTTCAGCGGTTGGAAATCCGCTCTGAGTATTTCAGAAATGGTCAGTTGCAAGACCTGTTCAGCCTGACCAACACCCAAATGGAAGAGACGATCCTCAACATGGACCCCAATCTAAAGCTGCGATTGCTGCTAGCCGAAGTCTGGTTGCGGTGCCGGTTGGACCATCAGGACGAAGCGCAGGAAACTACCAGATTGCGCGACTACATCAACATTTTGCCGGACGGATATCGCCCGACCTTCTCAGCTTGTGCTAAGCCTGCAAATGCTGTCGCCCCCGGTTGAGACATAGACTCAGGTTGCGGTTCTGTTACGGAGGTTTTTGTCTGGTTCCAACTTTTTCTTGGTGTCGGCCTCGAATTCCTCGTGATAGGACCGTTCGACATTCACATCCCACACATCATTGTTCTCACCCATGATATTGCGGGCAGCATACATCGCCGACAGCATCGAGTGATCCTGATTGTTGTAGCGGTGTAGACCATTGCGACCGACAGTCTGGAAGTTCTCGAGCGACTTAAGCCAGCCGCTGACGGTGTCCAAAGCATCCTTGTACTCGCTGTCATAGACTGGATAAGCCTTGGGCTGTCGGATAACCGCGCAATCAATAACATCACCAGCCTTGGCCAAACCGAGTTTTTCAAGCTCTTCACTGGCAAGATGCTTGAGATCCTCGTCAGCGGATGACCACAACCCGTCACCTTTCTGGCAGAAATACTCCATCCCGATCGACGCGGTGTTCTGGTCGGGCAACATTTCCTTGGACCAGGCCCGGAAATTCTGGATACGACCAACCTTCACTTTGGGGCTATGGATGTAGATCCAATTGTCCGGGAACGGGTCAGCATGATCCAGAATCAGGGTCACGATCAGGAAATCGCGATACCGCAGGCGATCTGCTGCCTCGACAACCTCGGGCGGCGGCGGCGGATCAAAAGCGTGGATCAGATCACGTACCGCCATAGAATTGATGAACTCCGTGCCTTCCACCCTCTCAATGTGTTTTTCACCGTCTTCCGTCCAATGACGCACATCGATCGAGGTGACTCGGTTGTCCTCGCGGTTCACCTTGATCACTTCGGAATGGGTTTCGACCGATCCACCCTTTTCCTTGATCAGATCTCGGGTCTTTTCCCACATCATACCGGGACCCAGGCGAGGGTATTGGAATTCTTCAATCAAGCTGGCCGTGTCATTTGCGCCCGAAATCGCGTTCCAGACCGCTTTGGGCAAAGACAGGTTCTTGATCCGTTGCGCGGCCCAGTCCGCCCGGATTTCCGACGGCGGGATACCCCAGACCTTCTTGGTGTAGCTGTGGAAGAAATGCATATAGAGCCGCCCGCCAAAGCGGTTAATTACCCATTCTTCAAAGGTATCTTCCTGTGGCTTGGGCCGCAGCTTCCATTTGATGAAGCTGCCGATGATCTTATAGGTCTCATAAGGACCGATATTGCCCAGAGCGTTGAAGATACGCAGCGGATAATCATAAAATTTGTTGCGGTAGAAGATGCGGCTCAAGCGTTGCACGGTGATGAAGTCATCACCCATCACCTCGTGCCACATATCCTCGACTTCCTGCACCTTGGTAAAAAACCGGTGCCCGCCAATATCGAAGCGGTAGCCTTTATGCGTTTCAGTTCGCGAAATGCCCCCCACCATATCCGAGGCCTCAAAAACCCGGGGAACATGCGTATCACTCAGTTTCTGGAGTTCGTAGGCGGCTGTCAGACCTGCTGGCCCACCCCCTATAACTACGACTGGAACAATATTTTTTGGCAAATCACTAACATCCATACAAAAACCCTTATCTCACGGTACAAGAGGTTATCGTCAATTCACAACAAATTCCTAATGGCTCCCCAATAGGAATGCCTGCTGGCCATTTTTTCCCCCTGCGCAGAGCGAAATGGAAACATGGGTAAGCAGGCACTTACAGCACCCGAACCCAAAGATCCGGACCGCCTGAAAACCTCGATTACCTCTCCTGAAAACGGGTGTCCGACTTGCAGGGAACACAATCGCGAGCGCCTTCCAGACAGCGGATAAGGCTTCCAACGTATTGAATAGTAAAACAGTTATTCACCTTCAAAACCGCCTTTCAACGTTTTGAAATCACCATTGCCAAACCCGAAACGCTGCTGCGACGGGCACCATGTCTCTGCCCCACCGCGCCACCCATTCGTGCCGTAGAATATGTTGCGATCTGCCTATGGCTCTGACGCAGGAGGGCTAATCAACAATACCCGCTTATCCGTCATATTGTGCATACCCAGATGCCAGAGTACCCGGAAATCGGATGCATCATGACTCGGAGCCTTGTGAATCTTGACATGGGCGAACCGCTCCCGTCCTACTGCTTGCGAGTGTTTGTAGGATCAAGTCACGCCGGGTCCGGGTTTAGGACCTGAAAAGTGGTGGCTGGCTTCGTTGTTAACGAGGGAGCAATTTTATGAAGTGTGTTATTCTGGCCGGTGGTTTAGGGACCCGGCTCAGCGAAGAAACCGTCAGGATACCGAAACCCATGGTCGAGATCGGGGGAAAACCGATCATCTGGCATATCATGAAAATCTATGCCGCCCACGGCATTACCGATTTCATCGTCTGCCTTGGCTACAAAGGTTATGTCATCAAAGAATATTTCGCTAATTTCTTTCTGCACAGCTCGGACGTCACGATCGATCTGGCCAATGGCGGGCTTGAGATTGCAAACAGCAAATCGGAACCGTGGCGCGTGACGCTGGTCGATACCGGCGAGAATAGCCAGACGGGGGGACGACTGCGTCGCGTCATGCATCTGCTCAAGGATGAAGAGGCCTTTTGCATGACCTATGGCGACGGGGTCGGGAATGTCGATATCAGCGCGCTGGTCGCGTTCCACAAAAGCCACGGCAAACGCGCCACACTCACCGCAGTCGTACCGCCAGGCCGTTTCGGCGCGCTGGAACTGGCCAGCGATCAGATCGAGCGTTTCGCCGAAAAGCCGGGCGGTGACGGTGGCTTTATCAATGGCGGGTTCTTCGTGCTGCATCCTTCGGTTGGTGAGCTTCTGGACGAGGACGGCGCGATCTGGGAACGCGCCCCGCTTGAAACACTGGCCGCAGAAGGCGATCTGATGGCGTTTCGTCACAGAGGCTTCTGGCAGCCGATGGATACGCTCCGCGACCGCCGTCAGCTTGAAGCGCGCTGGCAGGAAGGCAATGCTCCATGGAAGGTCTGGGAATGACGCTGGGTTCCGCTCCGAAAATTATCCTGCTTGGCAATCTGGGCTATATTGGCCCGGTCGTGGCTGCGGCCTTGCGAAGATCTTATCCCAACGCCAATCTGATCGGCCTTGATCCCGGGTTTTTCTCGGACAGGTTGACCACGCATGATGCGTGGCCCGAACGGGTTCTGAACCAGCAAATCATCGCGGATATTCGCGACATTGACGCGTCGCTGTTTCAGGGGGCGGATGCGGTTGTTGCACTGGCGGCCATCTCGAACGATCCGATGGGCGCACGGTTCGAAACCGTCACCACGGAAATCAATCAGGACGCCATTGTCCACGCTGCACATCTGGCCGCCGAGGCCAGGGTGTCGCGCTTTGTCTTCGCCTCCAGCTGTTCGGTCTATGGCTTTGCCGAGGGCGACGCACGATCCGAGGATGCGCCCCTGAACCCACTGACGGCCTATGCCCGCAGTAAGATCGGGACTGAGCGCGCGCTTGAGGCCATGGACACGCCGGGTATGCTGCGTACCGCGCTGCGGTTTGCCACCGCCTGCGGACCTTCACCCCGGCTGCGGCTGGATCTGGTGCTGAATGACTTCGCCGCCTGCGCCACCACCGCAGGCAAGATCACCGTGCTCAGCGATGGCAGCCCGTGGCGGCCGCTGATCGATGTGCGCGACATGGCCCGGGCCATCGACTGGGCCATCTCCCGGACCGAAGATGCCGGAGGTCAATGGCTGGCGGTCAATGCCGGGTCGGATGTGTGGAATTATCAGATCCGCGATCTGGCGCAGGCCGTGGCCGAGGCGGTCCCCGGGGCCAGTTATTCGATCAATCCCGACGCCTCACCCGACAACCGTTCGTACAAGGTCGACTTTTCGCTCTACAAACAGCTGGCACCCGAACACCAGCCAGAGCAGACGCTTGAAGGAACCATCCGGGACCTGTTGCAATTGCTGAACGACATCAACTTTGGCGATGCCGATTTCAGATCGTCACCGCTGATGCGGCTTAAGGCGCTCGAAGAGCATATCCGCAGTGGAACGCTGAGCGAGGATCTGCGCTGGAGGATGCCGCAATGACACAGCCCGCTTGCCGAAGCTGCGGTGCAGCCCTAACCCAGACTCTGGTCGATCTGGGGCTTTCACCGCTGGCTAATTCCTATGTCCCGCCCGAGCGTGCTGGCACCGCCTGTCCGCGCTACCCGCTGCATGCCTGGGTCTGTAACAATTGCCATCTAGTGCAGGTCGAAGATGCCGTGCCAGCGGACGAGATATTCAATGCGGATTACGCCTATTTCTCCAGCTATTCGGACAGCTGGCTGGCCCATGCCAAGGCTTATGTCGAAAGGATGGTCGATCGGTTTGATCTGGGGCCGGATGATCTGGTGATCGAGATCGCCTCGAATGACGGATATCTGCTGCAGTATTTCGTCGAGAAAGGCATCCCGGTTCTGGGGATTGAACCTTCAGGTAGCGTGGCGGCAGCGGCCGAAGAAAAAGGCGTGCGCACGCTGGTCGACTATTTCGGCAAGGCACTGGCGCAAAAGGTTGCTGCGGCAGAAAAACCTCCAGCGTTGATCGCTTCGGCCAATGTTCTGGCGCATGTGCCCGACATCAACGATTTCGTCGCCGGGATCGCCACGCTTCTGACGGGTGATGCGGTCTATACGGTCGAATTCCCTCACCTTCTGAACCTGATCAACGAAGTCCAGTTCGATACGATCTATCACGAACACTACTCCTATCTGTCACTGCTGGCGGTCGAGGCAATCTTTGCCAAGGCGGGCCTGCGTGTGTTTGACGTTGAAGAACTGCCAACCCATGGCGGATCGCTGCGGGTGTTCGCCTGCCTTGAAGGCGCCAGCCACCCCGAAGGATCTGGTGTGGCCAAGGTCCGCGCGGATGAGGCCGCAGCGCAGTTCGACCGGCCTGAGGGTTATATGAATTTCACCACGCAGGTCGAAGCGCTGCGCGACGGATTGCTTGCTTTTCTGCGCGAAGCAAATGCCAGGGGGGACATCGTTGCCGCCTATGGTGCCGCCGCCAAGGGCAACACGCTGTTGAATTATGCCGGGATCGGCCCCGATCTGATCTCTTACTGCGTTGATCGCAACCCGGCCAAGCAGAACACGCTGCTGCCCGGCAGCCATATCCCTGTGCACGGGGTCGAAGCGCTGCGCGAGACGCCACCGGACTACGTGCTGATCCTGCCCTGGAACATCCGGGACGAGGTCACGGATCAACTGTCCGACCTGAAGGCGCAGGGCACCCAGTTCGTGACCGCCGTGCCGGAGGTCAGGATCAGTTGATGGCACGGGTTCTGCTGACCGGGGCCACCGGCCTGATTGGACGCGCGACAGTCCCGGCTCTGACAAAGGCGGGTCATGAGGTGGTGACGCTGGGCCGCAACCCGGCAAGCGACATCGCCTGCGATCTGCTGGACCCCGGTGCCACCACAACAGCCCTTGAAGCGGCCCGCGCCAGCCATCTGGTTCATCTGGCATGGCATGACGGCCCGCGCGACCGCTGGACTTCTGCGGCCAATCTGGACTGGATGGCCGCCACGTTGCATTTGGTGCGGGAATTCGCGCGAACAGGCGGCCAACGCGCAGTCTGCGCCGGAAGCTGCGCCGAATATGACTGGTCCATACCAGACCTGTCCGAAGCAACGCCTTTGCGGCCACGCACCTTGTATGGCGCGGCCAAGGCCGGAACCGGTCTGGCGCTGTGTGCAGGGCAGGGCTCGCTTGGCCTGTCACTGGCCTGGGCTCGTATCTTTTTTGTTTACGGATCAGGCGAACCGCCGGGGCGGTTGTTCGGCGACCTGATTTCGAACCTCAAAGCGGGCCAACCCGTAGATTGCACCGATGGCCTGCAAGAGCGCGACTTCCTGCATGTAGATGATCTGGCCCGCGCTCTGTTACAACTGCTGGAGACGAATGTGACCGGCGCTGTCAATGTCGCCAGCGGCACCGCAATCCCGGTTCGAGAACTCATTGAAGAGGTTGCGAAACAAATGCACCACTCCGACCTGATCCGACTGGGTGCAATCACGCGCGCAGCAGACGATCCTGCTCTGCTGGCAGCAGATGTGGGCCGGTTGCGGCATGAGGTCGGCTTCGTACCGCAACATGACATCACCTCAGGCGTGGCCGATATTCTTAGATTCGAAGGGGGGCAGACGTGAAGAAACTGCTTGTTCCCCGCAAGAAATCTTTCATGCGCTTTGCCATGGTCGGCGTATTGAACACGGCGTTCGGCTATGCGCTCTTCACCATTCTCAATCTGTCTGGCTTGCCCCCACAAGTCGCGCTGGTGATCTCGTTTTCCGGTGGGGTTCTGTGGAATTTCATGACCCATGCGCGCCTCGTGTTCGATACCAAGGGCCTAGGTCGGTTGCCATTTTATATCCTGTCCTATCTGGTGGTTTATGCATTCAATGCCCTGTCTCTGGAGGGTCTGCTGTCCGTGGGATTTCAACCAATCATTGCGCAGGGGATAATCGTCCTTCCGGCCGCAATCTTGGCCTTCATCCTGATTTCCCGAGTGCTGACAGATCGCTTTCCATGGCAACAGGAGGTGTGAAAAATGCTTGAATATAATATTCTGGCTTAAAAACCATTGAAGACCGAACTGACCATGGAGTCTGAAATTTGACATAAGAACTGTACCGCGAGGATAGTTAACTAATGCGTCTTTACCTTGCCGATCTCGGCCACAACCTCGTTACTGCAACATCGGACACCTACCCCTTAGGTGTCGGAAATCTTGCGACTTTCGCTCAGGCTTATGCAAAAAGCCCAACGCTAATTGATGTTGCGATCTTCCGTGACCCCCAAGAGCTCAAAGCTGCAATCGACACAGCTCCGCCCGACGTAATTGGCTTTTCCAGCTATTCCTGGAACCACCATCTGGCCCTGTCCTTTGCCGACTATGCCAAGGCAGTTAACCCCGACAGCCTGACCCTGATGGGTGGCCCCAACTTTCCACTGACCGAAGATGAGCAGGAAAGCTGGATTCGGACCATGCCACAGATCGACATGCACGTGCGTGGCCCCACCTATGAGGGTGAGCGCGCCTTTTTGAGCACGTTGCAGCGTTTCATCGATGTCGGCGCTCGCCGCGAAGGCATGTGGGAGGAAGCCGTCGATGGCGCGCTTTATGTACATCCCAAAACCGGAGAGATTCTGCGCGGGGGCGAACCACCCCGCATCCGCGATCTGGATGAAATCCCCTCGCCCTATCTGGCCGGACTGATGGACAAGTTCTTTGACACCGGCCTGTTTGCACTGATGCAACTGGCACGCGGCTGTCCGTTCACTTGCGCCTTCTGCAACTCGGCGGTCAAATCGAACTCGAAGGTATTCCGCCATTCGTTTGAACGCACCAAGGCTGATCTGGATTACATCGTGGCCCGCATCAACCATGCCAGCCCGCTCTGTTTCGCGGACGACAATTTCGGCATGTATGTGCAGGATGAAGAGGTGGCCGATTATCTGGGTCATCTGATGGAACGGTACGACTGGCCCAAATACATCCGGACAACCACAGGCAAGAACCGCGGCGACCGGATCATCAAGGTGATGCGCAAGGCCAAGGGTCGCTTGCCGATGACCTCATCGGTTCAGTCTCTGAACCCGGAAGTTTTAAAGAATATCAAACGCGACAATATCAGCCTGGATACCTATGCCGAGGTACAGCAGGAGCTTCATTCAAAGGGTATGCAATCCTATGGTGAACTGATCCTGTGTATGCCCGGTGAAACCAAGGAATCCTTTATGGATGCGGTGGACAAGCTGATCGAAACCGGTGTCAGCCGGGTGGCTGCACATCAGCTGATGCTGCTGCATGGCGCGCCGCTGGCCAATCCCGACAGCCGCGAGAAATTCGGGTTCAAAACACTGCACCGGGTCGTCGCCCGATGCCTTGGCAAATATACCGGCCCAACCGTGGTCGAGACCGAAGAAATGGTGGTCCAGTCCGAGAATTTCTCGTTCCAGGATTATCTGGACACCCGCGTTTTCCATCTGCTGCTGACGATCTTCTATTACGAAGACAATTTCGAAGAAGCCTTCCGCCTGGCGCGGTCCCGTGGCATCCGTCCCTTCCTGATCGTCAAGCATATGCAGGAAATTCTCGATCAGGCCCCCCAGCCCTTCCGGGATGCGGTGGCCGGTTATCTGGAAGAAAACCAGCAGGAACTGTTCGAAACCCGCGCCAATTGTGTCGTCTGGGCACAGGAAAATTACGATGATCTGATCAGCGGCGAGTTGGGAGGCAATCTGCTCAGCAAATACTCGATGATTGGCCGGTTCATCGTGCTGGACGAAGCACTTGATTTCCTGAAACGGGCGATCAGTGATCTTCTGGACAAGGATGACCACGAAGCGCACGAGATGCTCGACACGATCATCAATTACTACAGCGCCGTGATGCTGCATGTGCCTTTCTCGGAAACCCTGGAACACGAACCGGTCTGGAGCTCGTCCTTCGATCTCGAGGCTTGGCGGAATTCGGGATATGAAGGTGTGCTGCAGGACTATCAGTTCGACGCGCCCCGCGAATTCCAGACCCAGGTTGATCAAAGGGTGAAAGCCACCCTGCTGACCCGCATCGAGACCTTTGGCGAACATGCCTCGGGGCTGGGTCGGTTCACCCGGACGATGTTTGCCAAGGATTTCCGGCGCAATTTCGTACCGAGTGAAAATCAGCATGCGGCCGAATAGGCCCGCGGGCCTATTCGCTATCCCTCAGATAGACAACCTCGCGCCCGGGAAAGGCAGCTATGATGGCTGCGTTCTGCTCAGGCCCCATATCGCGCAGGAAAATCGGCTTGCCCTCGGGCAGGAACGGGTCGTTGAGATAAAGCGCAGATCCGATATTGGCATTTGTCGAGACAAAGACCAGAGCATTACCCAGTTCTGCGGCTTGCGCCTGACGCCTGATGTCGCCGGTAAAGCCACCGTATCCATCGTACTTCGAAACCCCACGCCATGAGGTGAAACTGACGACCGAGACTGCGCAAAGCAGCAGGACGATACAGTGCAGGCGACCATGATATTGTTCCGGCAGCCGGTCTTTCACCGCCTCGATCCCAGCTGCGGAAAGAACCAGAACCGGCAAAAGTGCCGTATGCCAGTAACGTGGTCCCAGATAAAAAGTGCCGGTGAACCAATAGAAGAACAGCACACCCACAAGGGCCACCAGGATCACCAGCATGGCCCGGTCGAATCCGGTCAGGCGCTTGCGCCAGATGAAGACAATCCAAATCGGAACCAGCGATCCGAAGGTCCAACCCAGAAGTTCAAGGTTGAGCGAGGCAATCCCGTTGACCAGGTTCAGCAAACCCTCGGCCGGGCTATGGCCAACCCAGATATCCAACGCGCCCCAGCTTTTGGCGGGTGGTCCCACATTGGGGCCGAAACCGAACGCATTTTTCGTGTCGGGCCAGAGTCGGCTCAGGTAATCGGATTGCGGGGTCAGCAGCATATCACCGGTGGTCCCATAATTGAGCAACAAAAAGACGGACCCCGATACGACACCGCCCAAGGCGCAGGCCAGCACCTGCCCGATCCCCCCGGGCAGGCGGCGCAGCAACCACAAACCAGTCAGCCCGCCGACAATCAATCCGTCCAGTGGTCTGGTCACAAAGCCCCACCCCAACGCCAGCCCGGCAATAAACGCCAGCAGGATCGCCCGCCTCGCTGAACCTTCTCCGGCCCGGATCAGACACCACCAGGCCAAAAGTATCACGACCAGCATCACGGAATGCGTCATCAGCGTGGCCCCAACAGCCAGCACCCAGGGCGAGGTTGCCATGAGCAACGCGACCATATCCGCGCGTTCCCGGCTTACAGCCCGGCGGACGATGTCATGGGCCAGCCAGACCGATATTCCGGTCAGGATCGGATTGATCACCCAGGGTGCCCCGATCAAAACTCCAAGGCTCAGAACAATGGCCCAGCCTTGTGCCGGGACACTGATCCATTTTCCCTCGTGCACTTCGAGAAGATAATATTCCAGTGCGGGTTGTGCGGCCTCGGGCGGGACCGGAGCCCAGAGCGTACCAGCCGCGAAGGTCCGTGCCTGAAAGAGATAGGCCAGTTCATCCTCGACATGGGGAACACGGTCGAACGCCGTCCAGGCAAGGACGGCACTGGTCACTGCCGCAAAACTCACCAGAGCGGCCACCGGGATACGCGGCATGCGATCGGGACCTGCCACGGCGAACATGGCGACCAGCGTGGCCATCTGAACAAGAGATAATGCACCGCCAACACCGATCTGCAGTCCGAAGGCCATGTAATAGCCGTAGGCCACATAAGGTGTTGCGGACAGGCTGAAAATCGCGACCAGAACCATCAAAAGAATCAGGCGAACAATCCCCGCTCTGGCGAAAAGACCCCTGACAGCCTCCCGGCCTGCAGGACGCATCAGAACAACACCCGTCAGTACCGCCTGTCCGGCCAGTATCATCAGCATGATCAGGTTTTCAGGCGGGTCGGCGGAAATCTCAAGCCGCGGAAACCAGAGCGGTTGTGTCAACCATAACCGAGCGGAACTCCCCAGCAGAACCAGAGCGGCCAACGCCCCGAACCAAGATAATCCGCGCGACCAGAAGACACCTATCAGAACCGCTGCGGCCGCAGCCATAACCGTAAACCACAGACGCAACTCGGCCAGCGTGGCATTGGAGACGGGCGCATCTGCGGCCCAGGCTGGGCCTGCACAGGCGCAGAGCACAAGAGCAAGGCAGCGCCATTGCCACCGGTTTGTCTGTGCGATCATGCTAGATGCTCTTCTCTGGCCAGAGCCGGGTCCCGCGCGGGACCTTCGATATTGATACGTTCCTGCTCGGTCACAATAGGCCCGCCGCGCACCTGATTGTGAATCGAGGTGATGTATTCCCCCAGCATTCCGATGAACAGCATCTGAATGCCCGACAGGAAGAACAGGGATACGATGATGGTCGTCGTCCCGCGCGGCGCCTGATCGGGATTGACAAAAAACAGCACCACAGAGATGAGCGAGAACAGGATACAGGCAATCGCAATCACCAGCCCGCTGATCGTGCAGAACCGCATTGGGGCCCGCGTGAAAGAGAAGATCGCGTTCAAGGCCTGATCGATCAGCGCCATCAGGCTGTGCTTTGACAGCCCCTTTGCACGAGCTTTCCAGACATAGGGTTTGATGATCCGGCGGAAACCGCAGCTTGCAATGATTCCACGGATGTAAGGATAGTGATCCTTATGCGCCAGCACCGCCTTCAGAACCTTGCGGTCGATCAGTTGGAACTCTCCGACCGACGGTTCCAGCCAGACATCCGACAGACCATTGACGATCCGGTAGAAAAGGCCGCGTGCATTGCGCATCACGAACCCTTCTTCGCGGGTGCTGCGGGCACCGGCCACCACGTCATAACCGTTTTCCCACAGCTCGACGAATTCCGGGATCAGCTCGGGCGGATCCTGCAGGTCGACCGGCAACATGACGACGATGCCGTCGCCGGTCGCGTAGCGCAGTCCGTTGAAGGTTGATCGAAACACCCCGAAATTTCGGGCGTTGACCACCACCTTCACGTCCTGATCCTGTGCGGCAATCTCGCGCAGGATGTCCACGGTTCGGTCCGAAGAGGCATTATCGATGAAAATATGCTCGCGCCTGTAGCCCGGCAGTTCCTTATCGAAAATCGCCTTCACGGTCTCATAACAATTCGCCACGTTGTCTTCTTCATTGAAGCATGGCGAAACAATGGAAATTGTTTTCATAGCTTTATTTAACATCAAACAGCACCACTTACCCCACCAATACCCGGGTATACTCATACCATCCCGCGAAGTTCGGGATTCGCACAACACTTAACCTGCAGGAATATCATGAAATAACGTGCATTCACGGCAACATTGAAAGCCAAAACCGCCTTTCTTGCAAAACAATGCCGTATCGCCATTGTTTCCTGTACATTTACACCGTTTATTGTGCTCCAGAATTGTTAACTAAGAGCTACTCAGATGAACCGCAAAGTCCGTAATTTGCTCTTTAAGCTCCACACCTGGCTGGGGCTGCATCTGTCTCTGTTTTTTCTGTTCATGTTTCTGACCGGTACGCTGCTTGTTGCCGCGATAGAAATTGAAAAGATCGGTCGCCCGAACATCTGGACCATGATGGCCAAAGAAGATCGCATCGCCAGTTTTGGCATGATCTATGATGGTATCAAAGAGGCTCATCCAGAGAGCAGTATCTCTTTGGTGATCAAACGCCAGACTCCATGGTTTGTGGATCACACTCTGGGTCGCACGGGATGGGGCGAAAAGGTGGGGTTCTGGACAGACCCTGTGACCGGTGCAGTTGTAGAGGAAACACGATCTCTGGGCTTTCGTTCGATTATGCGTGACCTGCATGACACGTTCCTGACACAACAGCGAATTATCTTCATGTTGATATGCGCCACATCGGTCGTACTGCTGTTTCAGATCATCAGCGGCCTAATCACTTATCGACGCTTCTGGAGAGGGTTCTTCCGCTGGCCCAACAGTTCGGGAGGGGTGCGTTCTTGGGCTGGTGGAGCACACCGGTTAACAGCTGTCTGGACAACACCGCTGCTGATCCTGATTTCCGTAACCAGCTTCTATTTTCTGCTGGGTAGTCTGGGCTTTGACGGCACACGCCCGAAACCCGAAGCGCCAACCCCGCGCGACACGGCACTACCTGCCAATTTTGATTCAGCTCTCATTGCTCAGGCTGAAGCGCGCGCCCGCGCTGCTTTGCCCGGGCTTGAGCCATTCCTTATGTTCGTGCCCGAAAAGAAAACTGACAGTCTTGGTTTCTCAGGACCAGTAAAGGGATATTCAGGTTTCTTTGGTCCTGGAAGTGTGTCCATCGACCCGGTAACCCTCAAGGTTCTGGGCGCCTTCACACCACATGACGTCAAGGGTTTTGCCTATTGGAAACCTTTGATGAACATGCTGCATTTTGGAACTTGGGGCGGTGCTTTCTCGATGACTCTTTGGATTCTGCTCGGGCTGATCGCCACCGGCCTTGCCTATACCGGAGCCTTGATTTTTGCTGCCCGCCTGGTCCCAGACACCGCGCATCGTGGTTCAGTCCGGCGCATATGGCACGGTCTGGGATGGACCCGATGGGCCTATGTGTTGTTGCTCGCGGGCATTTTGTTCACTGCCTTTTATCGCTTTGGCCCGAATTCTTATGACAAGACCAGAGCATTCCCAACCGACGCGCCTGGCACAGTTGCTCGGTTGATCATGCGTGCCCCGCTCAGGCGTGACGCTACTCTCAATATCGAGTTACTAATTGGCGAACCAGATGTTCAGTCTGCAGTTATTAAGGTTAACGGTGAGACGCCACCAACAGTTGATTTTGTACAGTATGATGACAAGGCCAGAGCCTATTTTAAGCTCAATCCCGCTGCAACAGAAAACAACATTGTTGCTCACCTTCAAAAATCCGACGGCGGGGAGAAAACCGTCAATTTCCGCCTCGGCGCACCGATTTGGTAGCTGCGCGCTGTGCCAATCAACCAATATGGGCGGCGCATCATTATGCACTACCCCTTGGCTTCTTGCGGATCGGTGTCAGGGGCTGTTTTCTCTTGCATGCGCACCATTGCGATCAGCAGACGTAACCTTTCGCGCAAAAACAAAACAGCCAATAGGCAATAAACAATAATCCCAATCACTGTACCGGTCAGAAGGATCAGAATCTGAGATTTACCGTCGATTTGGCATACAACTCCAAGCACCGACGCTGCCATTCCTGCGGATAGTAAGAACGGCGCAAAGTGCTGCTGCGCCAAAGTCAGGCCGGACAACCCCGCAATATGCCCCAGATTGGCGAATTTGAGCGGCCAGATCAGCAGAAAAACCGCCACAAAACCGGCTGTTACGGCTGGCAATCCATAAGGGGTCAGCGCCGCGATTACTGCTGCCGCCAGCGCCACCTCAACCCAAGACAGAACCGCAAGACGTCCGGCCTGCCCCGCCGCCAGACAAAAGGTCTGCTGCACCTTTTCAGCGCATAGATACATACCAAACACCGACATCAGGCTCAGGACCGGAGCGGCCGGAGCCCATTTCTGACCGAACAGCAAAACCAGAGCCGGTTCCGACAGAACCGCCAACCCGGCAAAGGCCGGAAAGGCCAGAAACCCGGTCAGGCGCATAACGTCCATCAGCAAATCCGTCGCCTGACTTCCATCGCGTGCTGCCGCGCCAAAGGCAGGCTGCGCCACGGTGCGCAGCGGCGTGATAATCAGGAACGAGGCGGTCTCGATCACACGCCAGGCAATTGCATAATACCCCGCCGGCACCGGCCCCAGCATCGCGCCGATGATAACCGCTGGTGACTGCACCGCAGCCAGTTCGGCCGCGCGCAGGCCCAGAATCCGGTGGCTGAAATGCAAAACCCTGCGCATGTGATCCCGCGACGCATGGAACGCCGGGCGCCAGGATACCGCGCCCCATGCCATCACAATGTTGGTGGCCGTCATCGCCAGCCGCTGGCCGACCAAGCTCCAGACGCCGTATCCCGCCAATGCCATGCCAATGCCCACGACCCCGCCGACCGCCGCACCGAGCGCTGCGCGGATGGCCAGAACACGGAACCGCATTTCCCGGCGCAGGATCGCCACCGGCACCGCCGTCAGTGAAATCATCAACACCGTTGGAGACAATCCAATCAACAATTCACGCGCAATCGGCTCATTGTAGAAATTTGAGACCGGCCCCGCCCCCAGATACAGCGCGACCGTCAACACGCCTCCCAGCAGCGCCAACAGCCAGAAAACCGAGTTCAACCGCTCTGGTGACAGCGCCTCATGGGTCAGCAGAATGTCGGAGATCGTTTCGCGTACCAAGAATTCGGAAAACAGTACAAAGGCTGCAACCATCGCCAGAAGACCAAAGGCCTCGACCCCTAAAATACGGGCGAGAATGGCAAAAATGATGAAGTTGAACGCCTGCTCGACCCAGATACCAGCCGACATCCAGGCAACTCCGCTGCTGAAACTCTGCCGCCCTGACACCCGTTTCCTTCCTATTGCCCGAACCCCGCCAAGTACCGGTGGACACATGGCTCAAACACTCAAACCTACTGCGCGCAGTATACGTAATTACAAACTTGACGCCTTAACGGTCGAATTTGGTCAAATTTATTGTCTATGTTCAGTCTGTACGTGTTCGAATACTATACGCAATACAGGGAATTATGCCCGTCACGTTCCACCCCCCTGCGCGAGTTTGGCAGCAGGGTCCGGGACAGGGATTATTGAGTGAATAAAAGGTTTTCATTTTCATGAACAAAGTCGCAGAGCCGATGGAAACGAACAGCACCACATCCGAAGAGCTGATCGCATCGGAAACCGCTGGCATGAGCCTGAGCGTGGTCATCCCCGCGTTCAACGAAGAAAACGCCGTGCGCCACACGGTCGAGGATGTGCGCACCCATCTCGAACCCTTGGGCATTCCTTACGAGATCATCGTGGTGGACGATGCCAGCCAGGATAATACCCGTGCCGAGGCCGAGGCCAGCGGAGCCACCGTCACCTTCAACGACGTGAATTCAGGCTACGGCGCCAGCCTCAAGCGTGGCGTGCGGATGGCGCAGCATGAATATGTCGCCATTCTGGACGCCGACAGCACTTATCCCGCACGCTATCTGCCGGGAATGCTGGCGATGTGCCGCGATCAGGACATGGTGGTGGGCGACCGGGGGGCGGCGATGAAGAACGTGCCGCTTCTGCGCAGACCGGCCAAGAAATTCCTGTTCGCCTTTGCCTCATTCCTGGCCGAGCGCAAGATCAACGATCTGAACTCGGGCCTGCGCGTGTTCCGCAAATCCGAGCTGATCCCATTCCTGCCGCTGCTGCCGCAGAACTTCTCGTTCACCACCACGATCACGCTGTGCATGACCTCGAATGGCAAGCGGATGATCTATACGCCGATCGAATATGGCAAACGGGTGGGCAAGTCGAAAATCCGGCCGATTGATTTCCTGAACTTCATCATCCTGATCCTGCGCATCAGCACGCTGTTCAATCCGCTGCGGGTGTTCATCCCGCTGGGTCTGGCGTTTTTCACATTGGGCACAGTGAAATTCATTATCGACATGTTCTACTGGAACCTCAGTGAAACGGCGGTGTTCTCGTTCCTGGCGGCGATCATGATCTGGTCGCTGGGGCTGATCGCCGACATGATCTCGCGGCTGCATCTGAGACCCTGACAGGAGCGGCGGTATGCTTTCCGATCCAAGTCAACGGCGCTGGCTGATCCGGGTTGCCGGATCGGTCGTGGTGCTGGCGATCCTGTTCTGGATTCTGCCTGCTGATGCAATCGTGGCCGCGCTGAAGGCAATCCCGATCTGGGTATTTCTATGCGTGCTGGTCCTGTTCCTGCTGGCCCATGTCGCGGCGGCGCTGAAATGGTGGCTGCTTCTGGGGCGCGGATTTGCGGCCCCGCTGGCCATCCGGGCGCATTTTGCCGGGTTGGCGGCCAATCTTTGCCTGCCCGGAGCAATCGGAGGTGACACGGTACGCGCCGGCCTGGCGCAAGCGGCAATGAAGGACGGCGCGCGGGTTGTTGCGGGCGCAACCGTGGATCGGCTGATCGACATGGTGGCCCTGCTGACACTCTCTTGTCTGGGGTTGGTCCTGACATGGGGAAGCGCTGCGGGCGGGCATATGATCTGGCCTGTAGCTCTGGTCTTGCTGGCGGCGCTTGCGGGGATGATCGCTTTGCCGCGCCTACTGCCCCTGCCCTGGCGCTATGTGCCGTCCCTGCCCGGCAAGGGCTTTGCCAACCGTCTGGCCGAGGCGCTGGCCGGGATGGGGCGCAAGCCCGGAACGCTGGCTGTAGCTTTCATCGCATCTGTGCTGATTCAGCTGTTGCTGATCCTGCTGGCCTGGTGGCTGGCCATTGCGGCGGGGGTCGATGTGGCGGCGGGCCCATGGATATTCGCCTGGCCACTGGCCAAGATCATTGCCGTGCTGCCGGTATCCCTGAACGGGCTGGGCCTGCGCGAGGCGACGCTGGCCGGTTTTCTGGCCCCCTTTGGTGCCAGCGCCGCCGCGGTCGTGGCCGCCGGGCTGGTCTGGCAAGTTGTTTTGTTCACGGCGGGCGGGTTAGGCGCGCTGGTTCTGACCATGTCCGGGATGCGGTTCAGCACCCCGGCAAGTTCCCAGAAGGAAGAGTGCAAGTGACGGATGTTTCCCGACCCAATGGCGACAAGCCAGAAATCATCATCCTCGGCGCCGGACCGGCTGGTCTGGCCGCTGCCCATGCCCTGACCGGGCAGGCCAAGGTCACCGTGATCGAACGTGCGCCTGTTGCGGGCGGCAATTCGGCCTCGTTCCCGGTTGAAGGCGTGATCTGCGACTATGGCTCGCACCGGTTTCATCCGGCGGCCGAGCCCGAGGTTCTGGCTGATGTAAAAGCCCTGCTGGGTGACGATCTGCTGCTGCGCCCGCGCCATGGGCGCATTCGGTTGGGCGGCAAATGGATTCACTTTCCGCTGAAACTGACCGATGCGCTGATGCGCCTGCCCAAACCCTTTGCCGCGTCGCTGATCGGGGACATGGCGCTGAAACCCTTCCGCAAGAAAAGCGAGGGTCCCGAGACATTCTCGACCGTGCTCTATGACGGGCTGGGACCAACGATTTCGGACAATTTCTATTTCCCATACGTGCGCAAGCTGTGGGGGCTGGATCCGGACAAGCTGGCGGTGAAACTGGCAGAACGTCGGGTCGGCAGCGGCTCGGTCGGCAAGATCCTGATGAAGATGCTGCGCCTGCTGCCGGGGCTGCGCAGCGAAACGGCGGGGCGGTTCTTTTATCCGCGCAAGGGGTTCGGACAAATCTCGGACGCGATGCGGAACAGTGCGGAAAGCAACGGTGCCAGCTTTCTGTTCAACACTGAAATCACCGCCATCGAGCGGGATGGCAATCGTATCACTGGGTTGACGATCCGTGACGAAGATGGCGAGCGGCACATGACCGGCGATCTGATCCTGTCGACCATCCCGCTGACCGGGCTGACGCGCCTGATCGGCGACGCTCCGGCCGAGGTGGTCGAAGCCGCCCGCGCGATCCGGTTCCGGGGCATGATCCTGCTGTACCTGGTGCTTGAGACCGACCAGTTCACCGAGTTCGATGCGCATTACTTCCCCGAACTGTCGATCCCGATCAGCCGCATGTCAGAGCCCAAGAACTATAACGCCAGTGGCGCGCCGAAGGGCGTCACCGTTCTGTGTGCCGAGCTGCCCTGCGACCCGGATGAGAAATGGTGGTCCATGTCCGACGAGGAACTGGGGCAGGAATTCACCAAATGGCTGGGCCAGCTGGGCCTGCCCGTCACCGTACCGGTGCGCCGCTGCGAAACCCGACGGCTGAGCCATGCCTATCCGGTTTACGATGTGGGCTATGAAGAGCGGTTTGATACGGTGGATCAGTGGCTCTCAGATATGGACGGATTGCTAGTATTTGGACGGCAGGGGTTGTTTGCCCATGACAACACCCACCACGCTTTTGCCATGGCTTATGGCGCGGCGGATTGCATCGACAGCAAGGGCCATGTCGACCGCGCGAAATGGAACAGGTATCGCGAGGTCTTTGCCACCCATGTGGTGGAAGACTGACCCATGCCCGCCTGGCAGGCCGATATCCTGATGTATCATTCGATCTCGGATGCGCCCGGACCGACCTCGATTGCGCCCGAGGTGTTCAAAGCCCAGATGAAGGCGCTGGCGGCATCCGGCCTGCCGGTGGTCACACCGGATGCGCTGGCCAACCCGCCTGCCCCACGCGTGGTCATCATCAGCTTCGATGACGGGTTCGAAGATTTCGCCGACACCGCCTGGCCGATCCTGCGCGATCATAATTTCACCCCGATCGTCTATCTGCCTTCGGGCCGGATGGGCGGCAGTGACAGCTGGGCCGGCGGACATGTCCCCCCGCGCCCGCTGATGGGCTGGGACAAAGTTGCGGCATTGGCCGAAGAAGGGGTCTGTTTCGGCGCGCATAGTATCAGCCACCCCGACCTCACCACGCTGGACCCTGAGGCGCTTGAAGACGAGATAACCGGCCCTGGTCAGGACATCACCGCCCGGCTGGATCAGCCCATTCGCCATTTTGCACCCCCTTATGGGGCATCGAACCCGGACATACGCGCGCGGGTCGCCCGGAATTACGACACCTCGGTCGGCACAAGGCTGGGCGTGGCAAAAGCGGGTGATGACATGCACGATCTGCCGCGGCTCGAGATGTTCTATTTCACCGACATCGCCCGCTGGAAGGCTCATCTTGCCGGGCGCGGCGGGCCCTATCTTGCGGCACGCAAACTGATGCGCAACGTGCGGGCCGCCATTCGGGGGAAGCCTTGGTGAGCAAACCTTTTTTATCCGCGACTATAGCCGGAGGCGCGGGACAGATTGTACACTTCGGCACAGTGGTTCAGAACAAGTGACAGGTATATAGATATGCATATTCTGGTGACCGGCGGGGCCGGGTTTATTGGCTCTCATCTGACGGAAAGGCTGATCGGGGATGGCCATACCGTTACGGCTCTGGACGATCTGTCAACGGGGCTCATGTCCAATCTGGCCAGTGTTGCGGATCACCCCGGTTTCACCTTCGTCAAAGGCAGTATTCTGGATCGCAAGCAGGTCGCCGATCTGGTCGGACCAGCAGATGTGGTGTTCCATCTGGCGGCGGCCGTTGGGGTCAAGCTGATCATGGATGAACCCAGCCGGTCGATCCTGACCAATGTTGCGGGCACGGAAAACGTTCTGGATGCAGCGCTGGTGGACAAGACACATACCTTCATCGCCTCCAGTTCCGAGGTCTATGGCAAAAGCACCAATTTCCCCTTTCAGGAAGAAGGTGACCTGACCATCGGCGCCACCCGCAACCTGCGCTGGTCTTATGCTTGCGCCAAGACGCTGGACGAGTTTCTGGCACTGGCCCATGCACGGGAATCCGATCTGCCTGTCACGGTGCTGCGGTTCTTCAACACCACCGGCCCGCGTCAGACCGGGCGTTACGGGATGGTGCTGCCAAATTTCGTCAAATCCGCGCTGGAAGGCGCGCCACTGATGGTACACGGCACTGGCGAGCAATCGCGCTGCTTCGGCCATGTGGCGGATGTGGTCGAGGCCATGTGCCGTCTGATGACCCTGCCCGAGGCACGCGGTGACGTGTTCAATGTCGGCACCGATCAGGAGGTCACGATCCGCGCACTGGCCGAACAGGTCATTCGAACAACCGGCTCGACCTCGGAAATCCAATTCGTCCCCTATGACACCGTCTATCCCGAAGGGTTCGAGGACATGCAGCGCCGCCTGCCCGATGTCTCGAAACTGCAACGCGTCACCGGGTTCCGCCCGATGCGGACGCTGCAGCAGATCATCGATGATATCGTTGCCGAGATGACCCGCCCGGTTCCCGCATGAGGGCGCATCTGTCAGTGCAGACGGGCCGCACCCCGTGACCGATCTTGTCATCGGGTCGGGGCCAGCAGGCGTATCGGTGGCCATTGCCCTTCTGAACCGTGGCCGTCAGGTTTTGATGATAGACGGAGGGGAAGAGCTTGAAGCCTCTGAACGGGAGCGCCGCGACCGGATGGCGGCCTCAGATCCTGAGGACTGGTCTGCGGCAGATATTCGGGCCTGGCAGGCCCCTCAGTTAGACACGCCGCCCGGACAGGTGCGCCGGTTCGGGTCCGATTTTGCCATGGTGCCGGGTACAGACACACTGGTTGCGCCGGATCAGATCGGATTGCGTGCCTCACATGCGGCGGGGGGGTTATCCAACCTTTGGGGCTCGGCGATCCTGCCCAACCGGGATGCAGATATCACCGACTGGCCGCTGAGCGCGCAGGATTTGGCACCGCATTACCGGGCAGTTGCCAAATTTCTGCCGGTCAGCGGGCGAGAAGATGCCTTGCAGGCCCTGTTCCCCGCCTTTCCGATGCAGCACCGGGTTCCGCTGACCCCATCACCTCAGGCCGGGCACATTCTGCACCGTCTGGAGCACCACCAAAGCAATCTTGCCCGCTTGGGAGCCTCTGCCGGGATGGCGCGCCTGGCTGTGGATCCGGGTTGTCGCTACTGCGGCCAGTGTCTGCATGGGTGCCCTTGGGGGCATATTTATTCGGCCAGACAAACACTTGAGGATCTGCGCCACCACACGGCGTTCCGCTACCGCAGCGGCCTTGCCCATGCTTTCGAGGAGCAGGCCGATCATGTCACCGTCCGGCTGGATGGCGGCGAGAAACTGAAAGCTGATCGCGTTTTTGTCGCCGCAGGCGTTCTGGAAACGGCGCGCCTGCTGTTGCTGTCTTCGGCGGATCCGGCTGCCCGCCTGCAATTGCAAGACAGCCAGCATTTCTTCCTGCCCAGCCTTCACCGCTGGCGTGCCCCACGCCGCCCCGATCAAGTCCCCTATCACACCCTGCCGCAGATTTTCATCGAGCTGGATGACCCCGATCTCTCTCCCCATTTGGTGCACAGCCAGATCTATACCTGGAATGAGTTCTATGCCCAGGATCTGATCCGCAGTTATGGCGCAAAGCTGCCCGGCTCGGCCCCTGTTTGGCATATGCTGGCACGCCGGCTGATCGTGGCGCAGGCATTTCTGCATTCCGACCATTCCGCACGCATAGATCTGACCCTGGCCCCTGACGGGCGGCTTGTGTCCACGATCCAGACCAATGAGGCCACCGAACAGATCATGGCGCGGGCCACATCCCGCCTGGCGCAGGTACTGAAGCTGGCCGGGTTGGTACCGCTCAAATTTGCCCGCCGCCCCGGTGCTGTGGGGTCCAGCTTTCATGTCGGCGGCTCAGTGCCCATGGCTCAAACGCCGCACGCCGGACAATCGGATATACTGGGTCGACCCAAAGGGCTGGCGCGCGTGCATCTGGTCGATGCCTCAAGCCTGCCCAGCATTCCGGCCACCACAATCACCTTCTCGGTCATGGCCAACGCCCACCGGATCGGAACACTGGCCCCCTGACGCCTAACCAACCAGCCTAGTCCAATTCCCGAACGAGGCGAATGGCATGCCCATAGCCACGGTTGTAGTGATGTGGCCCAACACGGAAAGCCGATCGGTTCTGCCAGCCCGGGGAAGCCGGACCGCCTCCACGAACTGTCCGAAATTCGCACGCATCCTGCACATAAGGAGAGCCGTCGATTTTCACGGGATCGTGATAGGCTTCATAGCAATCCTCGACCCACTCAAATCCGTTGCCATGCATATCATAGAGCCCAAAATCATTGGGTGGATGCTGACCGACGGGTCCAGGCTCGCGCTCAGACCATATAGAGGAACAGTTGACACAGATCGCGTTGTTCTTGCCAATGTCGTTGCCCCATGGGAACCGCGTTACCGAGCCGGCCCGGGCCGCGTATTCCCATTCGGCATCCGTTGGCAAACGATAGGTGTACCCGGTCTTCGCGCTCAGATAAGCGGCATATGCTTTTGCGTCACTCCACTCGACCTCGGTCATAGGCTGATCGTCGCGATAGCTCGCTCCCAAGTCGGGAAGAAACGAAGCACGCCCGGTTATTGATGACCATTCCGGGTCTTCCTGGGCCTGCCGCCACTGCCCATACGTAATCTCATAGCGAGAGTATGCCAACGGACGTGAAATGTGCACCAGACGCCTCGGACCCTCGCGGTTAACCAGCTTCAACTGAGCCCGAAGGGGCGTGTGACTAAACAGATGTGCATGGCGGCCCTTTTCAAAAATCGGGGAACCCAGCAGGAAGTAGCCCTTTGAAACCTCAATCATTTCTGGGCAGTCTGTGCAGTCGCGAAAGACTCGGCCGGGTGTAACCATCTGAAAACCAGGCTGATGCAATGGAAGAAACTGAGATGTTATAAAAAGTGCGGTTCGTTGCAGCGTTGAAAGATCTGGTTCAGGCAACTGGTCCTGATCCGTGGTTGCGCGCATGGTGGTTTCAAGATCGCGCAGCGCGGTGTTGGCAACAACGATCATTAAGATGACCCCAGCCAGCAGCACAAGGACCACCAAAAATCCCGACAACATAATTCCGAACAATTGCAATACCCATCGGGCAATTCGCCACCAAATAGAGCTTTTCTCCGGGCCGATCGACATTCTATTACGTGTCATTGAAAAGCCTTTCCTGATTGTCCCGAAGGTTAGCAGGCATTTGATTTGCGGATCCGAACTCAAACGCCCCAGCCTCCAGCGCCGTGGCCAGCGCGCGGTTACCTTTACCATGCGCCGCGCGGGCTAGAGCGGCCCCATACGCCTCAAGCACCGAGGTTTCGTGCCAGATAGCCAGAAACGCCTTGCGCGCGGCAGCACCCTGTCTCGCGCGTCGGTCGGGATGATGTTGCAGGTAGCTCATCGCGGCGATCAGATCGTCCTCGGTCTCAAACAGCGATCCGCCGCTTGCGCGCTCGACGATTTCAGGGAAAGGTCCCAGTCGGCGGGCGATGACGGGCGTGCCAAGTCGGAAACTTTCGATCAGGATGATGCCGAAGGTCTCATAACACACCGACGGCACGATCAGCCCGATGGCCCCGCGGTAATAGGCGTTAAGCTCTTCCAGTGTCTTGCGGCCCAGGAATTTGATCCGGTCATTGTCAGCGGCCTGTTTCTTTAACTCGTCCGCATAATCTCCGTCCCCAAGGATCAACAGATCGGCATCCGGGTAACGATCAAAGGCAGAGAATACATCCTGCAACCCTTTGATCTTTTCCAACCGCCCGACAAACAGGAAATAAGGCCGCTCCTGCGCCGCCGGTTCCGGCAAGGCGTTCTGGTCGAGATCGGGCAGGAAATAGGGCAACACCTGCATCTCCTGACGCAGGCCAAACTCGCGATGTTTGGAACGGCTAAATTCGCTTTTGGCGATGATCAGATCCATGTGGTCCAGCGCCCGGTCCAGCGCACCGGTATAACGCCACAGCTGCGGCGGGCGTTTGTAATTCAGCACACAGCGCAGGCACTGACGGTCGTCACACAGCTCGCGCCCGTGCCGCCATAGAACGTGGGTTGGACAGACCAACCAGTGTTCATGCGCTTCATAAACCTTCAGCCCTTCGCCCATCGGCAATAGGCCCGGTCCGCCGATCAGGGATGTGTTGTTGTGCCAGATGATATCCGGCTGCCGTTCGGCCAGTATCTCGCGGATGCGGGCAGCATGGACAACCGGTCGGCCAAGCTGCTGGGTCAGCAGGTTCGACATCATGCCATTGCGGCTGCGCAACCCGATCCGGCGAATTCCATCGGGCTCGCCCGCGGGCTGGGGTTTGCCGCCGAGGATCAGATAACTGTCTTCGTCATGCACCACGGTCACGTCATGACCTCGTGCCACAAGCGCCCTTGCCATACGCTGAATCCCGACGGCGTCACCGCCAAAGGAATAGGGTGGGTAAAATGTGGTGAACATTAAAATGCGCAAAGACTGCATGCGAATTATACCGGGCTACTAATAACTATCCGGTATGAAACACGATCTCTGCGGCAATCGAAAGGCACAAGTCACGCCTCTATCCGGTTGAAGACTGGTGTTGCGGGCTTGCTGCAGATAAATGCAAGCTGCACCGGACCGTCATCATGACATGGGCAAATACCCTGCGCGTGGTATGATCGCGCGATTGTTGAGAAATTTGGCCCAGACCCACATCCGATGCAGACCGCCCCTTCTTCAAACCCCCTTCATGTCGTCGAAATGGGCTCTCAGTTTGGCATGGGCGGCATCACCCGGCATATCCTGGGGTTGAGCGACTGGCTGGAGGCCAGAAACCATCGCATCACGCTGGCAGGCACCGCCGATATCTGGGCCGGTCCGGACCGGGGGGCCGGATTTCTGGACCTGCCCACCCGCTATGTCGCGGGCGAAGGCGGCAGCATCGTCAACCGGCTACGCCATACGGCTGGCGCGGCCTGGCGGTTGCGGCGCTGGCTGGCGGAAAATCCGGTCGATCTGATTCATTGCCATGAATCCGCACCTGCTCTGGTCGCCAATCTGGCCCGCACCGGACGGCGCATACCGGTCGCCATCACCTATCACGGGTCGGAGCCCGAACGGATTGCCGCCTTTGGCCGCATTGCCGCCAAATGCGATCTGGTGATCACACCCAGCCATCGCTCGGCTGAAGATCTGGCAACCATCGGCAATGTGCCGAAGGACAGGTTAAAGGTCATCGGCCTGGGTGTATCGCCCCCATCCGAGGACAGCGCAGAGGATGTCGCCGAACTGCGGGCCAAACTGCTTGGGGACGGTGAGCGGGTGATCCTTACACTGGCGCGCCTGCAACCACAAAAAGGGATCGATATCCTGATCGATTGCGTCACCCGGATGCAGGAAACCCACCCCGGTTACCGCTTTGTCGTTGCAGGCGACGGACCGGATGAGGCTAAGCTGCATGCTCTGGCGCAGGAAAAAGGGCTAGGCAAACATCTGCAATTCATCGGGCGGACCGATAAACCGATCCGCCATCTGCGCGCGGCGGACCTGTTCCTGCTGACCTCACGGTGGGAGGCTCTGCCCTTCACCATCGCCGAGGCGTTTCAGGCCGGAACACCAGCCGTGGCCACAGCCTGTTCCGGCGTGGTCGAACTGATCGACGACAGCGTTGGTGCGGTGGTGCCCATCGGCGATATTGATGCGATCTGCACGGCTGTGGCAGATGTGCTGGCGGATGAGGGGCGCCGGCAAACTCTTGCGGAAAACGCCCTGAAACGCAGCCGGGAGGATCGGTTCGACCCGGATTGGGTGCATCATCAGTTTGAGAAAACCTATTACGATCTGGCCGGGCGGCACCGCAGCTGACGCATCATATGCCGCGCGCGCGCTCTGCTGTGACCTTCTTGGCAATCCGCGCCCCTGCGCGGGCTGACAAGGCCATGATGGTCAGGCCGGGATTCTGGAACGGATTGGTCGGGAACGACGCTGAGTCCGTGACATGGACATTGGGGCAATCAAACACTTCAAGATTCCTGTTAAGCACATGTCGGGCAGGATCATCTCCCATGCATGCCCCTCCGGTTTCATGGATCGATGACCCCGGCCGCAAGGCGCCGTCGGGGGTATAGACCAGCGGCCCAGCCATCTTGTAGGCCAGTTTCGACACCAGGCTTTCGCGCCCCAGCAGGTCATCGGGCAGGCCGAAGGTTTGCGACACGTCCTTCAGGGTGTCTTTCATATCCTGCACCATCGCGCGTTCATTGTCGGAATGGCGCAGCGTGACTTTTGGCGCGGGAACGCCCCAGGCATCGCGTTTGTTGGGGTCAAGCTCTATCCGGTTTTCAGCACGCGGCAGGACCTCTCCGATTGCCATGAAAAACCAGCCGGGTTCGATCCGCCCGACGGACCCCAGCAGCGAATAGCTACGCAGAAACCGGCAATCCTCGCGCTTACCGCGATTGCGAAAACCGGGTATATAAATGCCGGATTGGGCACCGAAATCATACGGATCATGATCCGACCCCAGCCCTTCGATCTCGGACATAGTGCCTGCCCGAAAAACCATCAGATGATCCGACAGGTAGCGCCCCAGATTACCTGATGAATTGCCCAGACCCTTCTCATGACGCGGCCCGTGGGAATTCAGCAAAAGCCGCACGGATTCAATGGTCGAGGCGCAAACCGCAATCACCCGCGCCCTCACGGTATGCTCCTGCCCGCTGGCCGCGTCGATATAGCGAACCCCGGTTGCCAGACCCGTCTGCGCATCGGTTTCGATTTTTGAGACCACCGCCCCGCTGCGCAGCTCGAAATTCCCAGACGCCTGTGCCGCCGTCAGGGGCAGAGGCGTCCGCGCCGGCACATGGCGGATGATCCGACAGGTGGTGGCGGGGCGATCCGGCCATTTTTGCGCAAGCTCGGCCATGAGCGCGCGTTCGGCCTTGGTCAGCAGGTGTGGGGCGTCGTAAATTCCATCGGGCAGGTTTTCGATTTGCGCCGCCTCGCCCGCGACACCCAGAAACTGTTCGACCCGGCCATACCAAGGGTCGAGGTCGGCATAGGAAATCGGCCAGCTGTCCCCGAACCCATCCTGTTCGGCGGCCTTGAATTCCTGATCCGAAAGGCGCAACGCATTGCGCCCCCACAGATGCAGCCGCCCGCCGACCTGACGGGACCGGAACCAGTTGAAATGGGCGCCGGATGGCGTGGTGTAGGGATTCTGTCGGTCATTGACGAACAGATGTCCGGTCAAAGGCGTGAAGGACATGCAGCGCGCCTGAACATGCTGCCCACGCAGGATCGCCATGACACGACTGAGGATGCTGACGCGGGATCCGCCTGCCCGGTCGCTGTCGGGAAAATCATCCTTGGGGTCCAGCGCGCGCCCGGCCTCCAGCATCAATGTCCGGCAGCCGCGCTCGCTTGTTTCCTTCGCAACCCATCCCCCGGCGGCGCCGGAGCCAATAACGATAACGTCGTATTCTGGCCCGGGTGCCTGCATCGCTCAGGGCCTGCGCGTGATGTAGCCCCAGACCTCACCACAGGTCCAGGCAATGGTCAGGATGATGATATAGGGCAGCGCTGTCAGATACCGCAGAAACCGCCCCTTGCTGGCTTGTGTCAGGCCATGGCGCACCCACAGAACCGGCGGGATCAGCGGGCTGGACACGATATAGGCCAGCCGTTTCGGACCGCTCATATGCATCGCCCGAATATGGCCGAACAGACGGCCCCAATGAAACCGCTCGGGCAATAGCTGGCCCAGCCGAGCCGGAGGGCGGACATGATCGACAACCAGCTCATTGGACAGCAACAGCTCTTCGCCCTGTTCGATCAGAAACCAGTGGACGACCGGCTCGCGGAACCGCTCTTTCCACAGATGGCGGGTCGCCTCGAGCGCCTTCCGACTGTAGGTCACGTTCACGTCCGAAACCCATTCCGCCGGGCCGCTGTCAAAGGGCAGACCATAGCGGCCAAAATCGGTCACATAGAACGCCCAGTTGAGCAGCGAGACCGGTTCCTTGCAGTCGATGGCCCCGCCAATGACATTCTTGCCGGTTTCCGCATGCAGGCGCATGACGGTGCGGGCCCAGTCAGGATGCGGATGCCCGCGATCTTCAAGGATCGCAATCACGTCGCCGGTGGCGGCGGCAAGCCCTGCCGCTCGTCTGCGGTCAAACAGCTCATGCTGACCCGCTTCGGAAGTGATCGGGTGGGCGGGCGTGATCGGACCAAGGTCCAGAAAATTCACATCCGGAAACTCAACCGCGTACTCGGCGGCGTCTGATACGCTCGCATCATAGGGCACGATAATTTCCAAAGGCGGCGGAGCTTCGAATGCGGCGACCGACACCAGGAATTCGCGCAGGTCAGTGCCGCCATCAACAATTGTCACGACAATGGAAAGCGTTGGATGATCTGTCACCGCAAGCTCCTACAACTGGAAATACCCTGCCTCTTCACAGCAGATACTGACAAGGCCCGGTCGGGATGCCAAGCGCCGTGTGGAAACCGATCAGATGTCATGCGACCATGTCCCCCAACGCCTCGAGCGTGACCTGCTGGCCGGTTACGCTGCTTTCGCACAGTGCATCGGCAACCTCGATCGCCCGCAGGGCAGCGTGGCCGTCAGAGATGCGCAAACCCGTCTGACCCGCACAAAGCCCGGTAAATTCCTGCAGCTCATCAGCAAAGGACAGCAGCGCCGTGGTTTTCCAAGATTTCAGCTTTTCCCGCAGCATGATCCCGGGATAGCGGCGATTCTGGCGGATGGGCCTGCCGCCCGGACGATCCATGGTGATCAGCAGCGCTTCCATCGGCGCGTAGGCGCCGCGCACCATGCCTTTGCTGCCATAGACCTCGACCTGACTTTTGTAACCTTTCCAGTCTGTCCAGGTCGCCTGATAGATCGCCGGAATGCCCTCAGGGCTTTTGAAGATCGCCATCGCGTTGTCCTCAGAGCCGGGCTCGTTCCAGACCTTTTCGGTAGCGACACCATAAACGCTGGTGATTTCCCCCAGCATGTGGCGGGCCATGTCGGTCATGTGAATCCCTACATCCCACAGCGCACCGCCCCCGGAAATCTCGGCCTTGTATTCCCAGTCGTGCACAAATTTCGTCAAACCCTCATGGCCACCATATATACGCACATGATCGACCTCGCCAATCTGGCCTGACCCGATGACATCCTTCACGTATGAGAAGGCGGGGTAATAGCGCATGTTGAACCCGCCGCCCAAGGCCCTGCCCGCCGCCCGAGCCGCCGCAACAATCCTGCGGCTGGCCTCGGCCGTGGTCGCAAGGGGCTTTTCCGCCAGCACATGTAATCCCCGGTCAAATGCGACCAAGCACAAAGGTTCGCGCACATGCGCTGGCGTCGAAATAATGACCGCGTCCATGCCAACATCGAAAAACCTTTCCACATCTGTAAAAGCCGGCGCGCCATTGGCCACGGCTTCGGCACGGTGCATGTCCGTATCCATAACTGCGGCAAGCGTGGTGTCGGGGTTGTCGATAATGGTCTGCACGCGCATCTGCCCGATCTTGCCGGCTGCGCCGATCACACCGATCCTCATAAAATTCCTCACTCAAAACCATAGGGTGTTACACCCCGGACATCTATAACAGCAGATCATCTGTTAGCGGAGTAGCATGCGCAACCACCTTGCGCTAGGCTTCTGAGGCGCAACGATTTCATGCCTTGATTTGAATTGAAGAAGGATTGGCAACAGTGAACTTCACCGGCTCGGATAAACTGAAGGGGCGGACGGTATTCGTGACCGGCGCGACAGGATTCCTTGGCGCGCGCCTGGTTTCGGCCCTTCTGGAAAACGGGGCGCAGGTCACGACCATGTTGCGCAGCCGTCATGGCGCGAAGGATCTGGAGGCGAGGGGCGCTCGTGTGGCGACCGCCTCCCTTGGCGACCGGGCCACTGTCGCAGATGACCTGCGCGATCACGATATACTGATACATCTGGCCTATGACGTGCGGGCCACTTCCAAGAAGAACCTATCGGATTTTACAGCGTTATTTGGCGCGGCGCAGGATGCTGGCATCAAAAGGATCATCCATACCAGTTCCATCGTGGTCTATGACAGCTGGCCCAACGCGGATTTGGATGAAACCAGCCCCATGCAACGCCCGGGCGGCAGCCCATATCGCCAGGCCAAGATCGAGATGGAGAAACAATTGATGGCCGGCCCCATCCCGGTCGCCATCCTTCAACCCACCTTGATTTATGGACCCGGCAGCGCCTTGTGGACAGATCAGCTGACAGGAAATCTTGCGGCAGGAACGCAGATTCTGCCGCAACCCGAAGGTCTGTGTAACGGCGTGTTCGTCGATGATGTGGTGCAGGCCATTCTCAGGGCGGCCCTAGTCGACGATCTGGGCCAGGAACGGTTCGTCATCTCGGGCCCTGAACCAGTTGCCTGGTCTGCCCTGCTGACAGGCTATTCCCGGATCATCGGCAAGGGCGACATCCGCCTGGAACCTTATGGGGCGCTCTCGGACCGGCTTGGGCTCGAGCCAGATCATGACACAGGCACCGAGACCCTTTCTGCAGCAGCCCGGATCGGGGCGCTTGGCCGCACGCTGTTGGGGCGCGAGCGGTTTGAGACGCTGGTACGCACTATTAAAAGGCGCGTGTCCTCCGGCGATGGTGCTACCTATCCCGACCGACACCTGCTGGAGCTTTTTGCCTCCAAAGGCGAGTGCAGCATCGCACATGCACAGGAACGGCTGGGCTATCAGCCCGACTATCCGCTTGAAAAAGGATTGGCGGCGACAGCAGACTATTTGCGGAGCCGGTATGGCTGACGCCATGCCCGTCATTTGAAACGCAACCGCATGGTCCGGATTTTAGGACCGCTATCAAGGCAAGAACATGCTGCATATCGGTGTAGATGCCAGTTCCTGGGAAAATGAACGCGGCTTTGGACGCTTCACCCGCAATCTGATCCCCGCGCTCGCGGCCCGGCAGACAGGGTTCCGCTATACGCTGCTGTTCGATCAGGAACCGACACGCCCCGTGCCCGAAGGAGTAGATGTCAGGATCGCCGGATCGGAAAAGTCGATGTCAGAGGCCTCCTCTGGCGCTTCGGCACGCGGCGGGGCGGATTTGATGACCATGGCCAGATCCGCGCGGCAGATGGACTGCGATCTGTTCTTCTACCCGGCGGTCTATTCCTATTTCCCGCAACTGACCTGGCGGCCGTCGGTCGTGTGTTTTCACGACACTATTCCCGAACGCTTTCCCGATCTGATCTTTCCCAAAAAGCTGAACTTCCGCCTGTGGCAGGCGAAATGCTGGCTGGCTAAGAAACAGGCTACGCGGATCATGACAATCTCGCAGGCGTCCGCCGATGATCTGGAACGCATCCTGCGCATTCCCGCCGCGCACACCGACATCATCACTGAAGGGGCCGAGCCAGTCTTTCGGCAAATCCAGGACACACAGCTTCTGGCGCAGACGCGTCAGGCATATGGCCTTCCGCCCGATGCCCGTTTGCTCGTCTATGTGGGCGGGTTCAACCGACACAAGAACGTGCTGCGCCTGATCGAGGCGATGCCGGCCATTCTGGATCATGTGCCAAATGCACGTCTGGCCATTGTCGGACGTACCATCGGCGCGCGGTTCTGGGACAATGTCGAAGACCTTAAGGCCAGCTCCGCTGCTGACGCCGCCCGGTCGGAAAGCATCGTCTTTACCGGCGAGATCGATGATGAGCAACTTGCCGCCTTGCTGAACGCCGCCGACGCACTAGTCTTCCCGTCGCTCTGGGAGGGCTTCGGCCTGCCCGCGCTTGAAGCGATGTCCTGCGGCACGCCGGTTCTGTCCTCGGATCGCGGCAGCCTTCCGGAAGTAGTGGGCAATGGCGGGCTGTATTTCGATCCCCTGTCCAGCCAAGCCCTGGCCAACCAAGCCATCCGCCTGCTGCGCGAACCGGGCCTGCAAAACGACCTGTCGCAAAAGGCACTGGTACAGGCTTCGGGCTTTAGCTGGGACAAGGGCGCCGAACTGGCCGAGGCGTCGTTTCGGAATGCGTTGCACCCGAAATGACAAAAAATCCGCCCGGCCTGGCTTTATCAAAGGTCTCTCAACAGTATTGCCGTGACTCAAAAATTAAGCCCTTTCGGGAAACACGGCACTGCAGCCTAGGGCCGGGCGGACAAATATGTTGGATTCGCACCCGTTCCGCCCTATCCGTGGAAAAGGCGGGGCCTTCCGGCGTCCGCACCTCGAATTGATTTCAGTGTGACTTTGTACGATCAGGATAGATTATGAACTACGAAACCTCGCACCATCAGTCCCTCAAGCAGCTTATCGCGGCGCGCGATGCGCGGGTTGCCGTGGTGGGGCTGGGTTATGTCGGCTTGCCGCTGGCACTGACGGCTTATGATAAGGGGTTCGACACGACCGGCGTTGACCTCAACCCTGATCGGGTGGCGCGGATCAATCAGGGCGATCAGGTCATCTCGTACCTGGAACAGGACCGGATCGCGCAGGCGGTAGCCAACGGCAAATTCCGTGCGACGCAGGACGCCGCAGCACTTGCCGAGGCCGATATCATCCTGATCTGTGTGCCGACCCCGCTGACTGACGCACAAGACCCGGACATGCGTTTTGTCGCGGCTGCCGCACAAACCATCGCACAGCATTTGCGCCCCGGTCAGATGGTAGTGCTGGAAAGCAGCGTCTGGCCCGGCGCCACAACGACACTGGTTCAGCCGATCCTCGAAGCGGGCGGTCTGCGGGCGGGTTCCGATTTCTTCCTGGCCTTCTCGCCCGAGCGCGAAGACCCCGGCAATGACAAGTTCGACACGCACAGCATTCCCAAGGTGGTCGGTGCCGACGATCCGCAATCGCGGCAACTGGTCGAGGATTTCTATCGCGCCATCGTCACCAGCGCCGTGCCGGTGAGTTCGGCCGCCACAGCCGAGGCTGTGAAGCTGGTCGAAAACAGCTTTCGCACCGTCAATATTGCGCTGGTCAACGAGTTGAAGACCGCGCTTGAAGCAATGGACGTGGATGTCTGGGAAGTGATCGAAGCTGCGGCGACCAAGCCGTTTGGCTTCATGCCCTTCTATCCCGGTCCCGGAATTGGTGGGGCCTGCATCCCCGTGTCTCCGGCCTATCTGGCCTGGCGCGCCGCGGATGCAGGATCTGATACACCGCTGATCAATCTGGCCCGCACCAGCAATGACGCGGTGCCCGAGATGTTGGCGGCACGGATGGCGGCAGAACTGGCCGCGCGCAACGGGTCCGCGCTGGCGGAAACCGGGCAGCCCCTGACCGGACAGCGCATCCTGCTGATGGGCATCGCCTATAAGCGCGATGTCGAGGATACCCGCCGCAGCCCGGCGCTGGTGTTACTGGACGAACTGGAGAAACTGGGCGCCGAGGTTGACTATCACGATCCGTATTTCCCGCGCCTGCCCGAAGGCGGCGAATACCCGCAACTGGCGGGCCGGACCTCGCAGCCGCTGACGGCGGACAACCTGAAACGTTACGCCGCCGTAGCTGTAATCACCGACCACAGCGCGCCGGATTACGATCTGGTCGCACGCGAGGCGGCGCTGGTCTTCGACACGCGCAACGTTTTTGAAAAGCAGGGGATCAAGGTGGCGGACGGGCGTTTGGTCAAAATGTGACCCTCCGGAGCCATCCATCAAACCTTTGATCCTTCAATGGCCAAAGCGCACGCTCATCTGCCATTCCGTCCAAATGATCGCGGATTGACAGTGCGGTGGCATAGGCGGACCTTTGCACATTTTCAGGGGTCCTCGGCGTTCTATATTGCTGTCACAAAAGTTTTAAGGAACTATCTGTTCAGACATATTCATGTCTCAATAAATTATAAGCAGTGTCGCGCGAGTAGTGGAGCAAAGCTCCATCAGGTAAAAATAACCAAATTTTAACCCTTAGTGGTCCAAAGTTTTGCCATGATTTCATCGCGGAATCATTTTGGGTATTTGCCCAATGGCATAGCTGCACCCGCTCGGGAACTAGCCAGACCAAGACCATAGCTGGAGGACTTGGAAAACATGATCGGAGTTATCGGAATAGCCATTCTTGTCGGCCTGTGCGCCGCTGGGGTTGCTTTGTTCTCCGGCGCATCCATTCTTGTGGCACTGGGCAGCTATATCCTCTTTGGCTGGTTGTTCATCATTGCTGCCCTCATCGTTGTTGCCGCGGTTAATGCCGTGAAGGCACGCGGGCAAAAACAAAACCCCGCCTATTCCAGCTGACCCCTAGTCCGGTCCGGCGACCCGCTTGGCCACATAGCCTAGAAACGCCCGTTGCGGGTTCCTGATCTGTGGGCGGCCCGACGCGGCCCAATAGGCCAACCAGTCCGCCTCCAGCGCATAGACATCGCGGCCCGGCGCCATCGCCCGGGCTTCTTCCAGCGCATCTGAGGGCAGGATCGGCTTGTCCGGTCCCTCGACCACCTGCCCCCTGCGCGAGAACCGGATCAGGTCGCCTGGCTCTTCACTCATCTCGTAATCAGGCAGGTGATCGGCCGCGATCATGTCGCGGATCATCTTGCGGAACACCCGGCGGGGCGAGGCTGACCCTGATTTCTTCAGCAGCACCTCAACCGAGATCCGCCACTCGGGCTGACGGCCACAATGTTTGCGCGCCAGTTCATAGATCCGCCGCTCGAGCGGTTTGCGCAGGCGGAAGTAATCACGGCTGAGGGTCAGAACCGATTTCGCCAGCACCGCCCGAAACAGCCAGTCTGACAATTTCACGCTGACGCTGACCATCCGGCCTGCCCTTGTGTGACGGACGATCTCCCAGCTTTCGATCAGGCCAAAGCCGGTGGTGGTTTCCTTTTCGCCGGTAACGATGTTGGTGGTGATCCTTGTGCCCGCCAACCGCTCGAACGCTTCGCGCAGACGCTTGTAGCCGTCACCGCTGGTTTCGCGATTGGTTGCGACCAGCAGATCATGCGCCTTCAGATGCAGCACCCGGCTGACCGTCCGGCCCGCATTGATCGCCGCCATCAGCTGGCTGATACAAAAGATCAGGATGTCCTTGTCATGGATCGTCGCCAAACCGCGCACCGAAGGCGTCACCGTAATCTCGACCCCGTTATGTTCGTAATTCAGAATCCGCCGGTCCGGCCGGGTCGAGAGCGAAAACATCGGATGCTCCATCGATCCCATATCTGTCTTGGGCAGCGCATCGAAGATGTCGCATACAAAAAAATCGCCCGTTGGGTGCCGGTCGGGCAACAACGCCCCCGACCCGCTCATACTGCCCTGCCCATATGTCCTGCCCGAATCTTTGTTCGTGGTTTTATTGACGCTTACCGTAGAGTTATCCACAGGAGGCGTAAAGCCGCCGGAACGTGGGTTCAGAGTCACTACAACGTGGGATCAGAGTCACCTTATCGTGGGATCAGATTCACTGTAGACATAAAAAAACACAAAAATCTCTTTTTTTTCTTATACTTAAAGAGAGCAAGGCTTACCCGTAACTAATAAATTAACAGGATTCTAACTGGATATTTTTTGACCACTCACCCTAAACCTGCCTTTCAAAGGGAATTTACCCCTTATTTTTGCTTAGAAAATTCGGTTTTATGCTCACAATGCTTCCACATGCCCCATTTTGTGGTATATTGACCAAAACATAGCACATGAGCAGATTTTCAATGCGAGCAACACCGTCCGAAGGGCTTCCCCCTTATTTCAATATCGATCCCGATCTGGCCCATGCTGAACTGGGTGAACCAACCGGAACACATGAATTTTCGCAGATTGCAGATGCCTGTGCCCGAGGACGGGCAGATCTGGCGAACCGCGGTCTGGAAGACGACGGGCAAAAAAAGCTGCGCCTGTTTTCAACATGGGAGATTACCAAATATCTGATCCCTGTGGCGCCTGCCCATTTTAGGCGTGTGCTCAAAGGTAACCCGGATTTGCCGCAAGGGCAGTCTGAAACCGAAGGCGGGGCCAAGTGGTTCACGTTGGATGAGGTTCTTCGGCTGCGGACATATTTTGCTTCGGAAGGATCCAAGGCGAAAGAATACCGTCCCTACCGTCCTGAAGGGTTGCCAGCCAAAATCGTTTCGGTGGCCAATTTCAAAGGCGGCGTGGGCAAAACCTCGACCTGCGCGCATTTGGCCATGTCCGCCGCATTGGACGGCTACAAGGTGTTGGTCATCGATCTGGACAGCCAGGGCTCGATGACGTCGATCTTCGGCGGCAAGGTCAGCGATGAATGGCAGACGGTGTTCCCCTTGCTCGCCCGTCATTACGCCACCCATCTGCGCCGCGACAATCAGGGGCGGCTTGACCGGGGTGAAGCGCCGCATCCGATTGACGACACCCTGTCCGAGGCGCTGAAAACCCGCAGCAGCGATCTGATCCAGACCACCCACTGGCCGAATATCGATCTGATCGGTGCTCAGCTGAACCTCTATTGGGCTGAATTCCAGATCCCGGTCTGGCGGATGCAAGGCCGCAGCTGGAAGCTTTGGGATGCACTGACCGATACGTTGGACGAGGATGGGGTGCTGGACGACTATGACATCATCTTCATCGATACCCCCCCTGCCCTGGGCTATCTGACGATCAACGGGCTGGCGGCCTCGGATATCCTGCTGGTGCCCATGGGGGCCTCGTTTCTGGAGTTCGATTCCACCGGCCGGTTCTTCGACATGCTGCATTCGACGTTCCAGTCCATCGAAGATGGTGAGAACATGGCCGCCCGCGCGTTGGGGCGCCCTGAGATGGCGTTTCAATGGGACGCAGTGCGCACGATCATCACCCGCTATGACGGCAGCCAGCAGGCCGAGCTGGCCGGGCTGATGCAAGCCTATCTGGGCCGCACCCTGTCGCCGCACTGGCAGGGCTACACGGCGCTGATTGGTCAGGCCGGGGAACAGGTCAACGGCATCTACGAGGCGGATTACCGCGATTTCAACCGCGAGACCTATGTGCGCGGGCGGGAAACCTTTGACGCCACTTATGCCTCGTTCAAAAAACTTTTGATTGGCGTCTGGCGAGGCGAAGAGCGGGCCCAGCAGGCTGAAGAGGCAGGAACACCGGAATTGTCGCTCTGAGCGCGATGTTTCGCGCGCGAAACACGTCTTCTGTGCCCCGAAACAGAGGCTGATCCGAGCAGGAAAAGGAAAAAGTGATGGCGAAACGCAAACGACTGACCCCAGCCCGGCCGGATTATCTGGAAGACAACCGCCCTGCCCCCGGGTTGAACCCCATGTTCCCTGCTGAGACGCCCCGCGCTGCACCGCCGGTTGCACAGGTGGCCGGAGCCACGGCAGCTCAGGCCGCTTTGGAAGAGCTGTCCGGAGAATTGCGTGCTGCCCGCGCCGAAGGTCGTTTGGTGCAGGACCTGCCGCTGGACGCCATCGAGGAAACCTATCTGGTGCGCGACCGGATGACGGCTGATGACGCGGATATGGAGGCGCTGAAGGAAAGCCTGAAGGCACGCGGGCAGCAAACACCGATCGAGGTCGTGGAATTGACCGAAGGGCAGTATGGCCTAATCTCGGGTTGGCGGCGCATGACCGCGCTGCGAGCGCTTGTGCAGGAGACGGGTGAGGCGCGCTTTTCAACCGTGCGCGCTTTCCTCAGGCAACCACAGAGCGCATCAGATGCTTACATAGCCATGGTCGAGGAAAACGAAATCCGTGTTGGTCTGAGCTATTACGAGCGCGCCCGGATCGTGGCCCGTGCGGCTGAGCAGGGCGTTTACCCGGACGAGGCTGCTGCCCTGCGCGGTCTGTTCGCATCGGCCAGCCGGGCCAAACGATCGAAGATTGGCTCGTTCATCGCGATCTATCACGCGTTGGATGATTATCTACAGTTCCCTTCGGCCATTCCTGAACGATTGGGGCTGTCGATTGCCAAGGTCCTGAAGGACGATCCAAAGGCGGTATCTGCGCTTCTCAAAACGCTGGGTAAAGTCGGGGCCGAGACATCGGATGCAGAGTTGTCTGCCCTGACACAGGCAGTAAATAGCAGCAGCTCAGAACGCGGGAATTCATCTGTATCAGACTCTGATACATCCCCTAAAGAGACAATAGGAAACATTCAGCTGAAGCCGAACCGGAACGGAACGCAGATCATTCTTTCCGGTCGGGGAATGTCTGAAGCATTCCTGGCGGACCTGCGGGCTTGGTTACAATCCCGCGACAGCTAATGTTTCGCGCGCGAAACACTGGTCAGGGTATGGTCTGAGCCTCGGTTGTATCCCATTCCTTTCCATTGAAGCGTTCGACAGCAACAGCGTTATACTCGAACCTGCCAAGACGCTGCGCATAGTGGCATCGCCCGTCGATTGGAATGCCCGGATCCTCAAGCGTGAAGACAGCCAACTTTTCCCGGCCATCACCATTTTCCAGTCGAAAGCGCGTGGCGGCACCTGCAAGGGGCAGAACCTCGCAGGCGGGGCGTTGCCAGACAAGCATGTCTTCGGTTCGACACAGTGCTTCATCATGTCCGACATCGATACAATCGACCTGCTCTTTCAGGCCGGATGAAGATTCTAAACAGACGTGAATGGTGTGGCCGTCGTGAAAGACCGCGCCTGGTTCCGGAAAGGCAGGGCACGGTATGGGGCTGTCAGCGACAAAGACCGGCTCCATCGGGCGACCATAAAGCTCGGTGAAGATACCCGGCATTGGGTTGTTACGATGAAAGACGGTCCATCCCAGAAGTCCACCCCAACTGAGTTCGGGATAGCTCAGCCCGCCCGAGATGCGAAAGTTCCTGCCATCAAAACCTGGGGTTTCAGAGACCTGTTCAAAGATTGCATGCGCGGTTTGCGTGTCACGTCGTCCAGTTTCTACTTGGTCCATCCAGACGATGAGACTCAGCGCTACTGAAACAGTGACCAGCCCTACTGCGCCACCCCTGAGAAGCGCACCAATGACAGAGCCGCGTTGCCACCAGCCGCATAACTGGCCGGAACAGACCAGAACGGAGAATATCGCGAAAGGCAGATAGGCCACCACGCGCCCTGGCATCCAGAGGCTTGTATACGCAAACCATGCGATCACCGGCAGAATGAAGAGACCCGCAAAGGCGCCCAATGCCACCCGCACCGCAGGGACAAGACCAGCTGTCCGCAAAGCGCAGAGCGCCGCCCATCCGGATGCCAACAGTGTCATTGCCAGAGTGGCTGCGTAAATCAGTTGAATAATCCAGGGGGTGTATTGCAACCCGCCTGAGTGCAATCGTTTCCAGAAGGATGGCAATGCCGCCAGTTTTTGCAGAATCTGGTCTGAGCTTGGTTGGCTGAAACGGGTGACTTCTCCGGTATGGGAACTCAGGCCTACAGCGATCCGCCACTCCAGCAGATAGACGAGAATGGCACAAACAGACCCAACTAAGGCCATGAGGACAGCAAGCGTAACGATTTTCAGGGGAAACTTGTCGTACCGAATGATCTTCAGTGCGATGAACAGGGCCCCGAATGGGGCGAAAGGCTGATAGATCGCGCAGGAAAAAGCCAGCATTTGTATTGCGAGAAAGGCGCGGGCAAACCAGCCCAGACCGATTGGTCGTTCGGCAAGATACCAGAAGATGCGGTACGCCTGCAGAGACAGTGCGAGTGCCAGTGGAAACGCGAAGACGTGCGACGAGAAATTCAGCGCATCGATCATGTAGAGGTGGCAAATGCTCAGGCTGAAAATCACGGTCGCGGCGAGTGGGGCTTGGGGCTCATCGATGACGATGCGTGCTAGGACCCATGAAATCCAGAACAGGCAGACAAAGGCGAGGGGAGCCTGAATGGGTGTCAGGAACTGTTCTCCCATGGCAAATACATAAAGCGCTTCCATTGCCCATCTGCCTTCTTCAGTGGTCCAGTTGAGAGGCATGCCGCCTGCGGGTGCCCCCTGAAGTTGTCGCCAGTCATCAGGGTTGTACCCGTCCAGCAACAACCCCGGCAGGGTTGCGATGCAGAAAACAACTGCGCTTATCACAAAGGACTGCAAAACGGTCAGATTGACATTATTGAACACTTAAATACTCCGAACCCACTCAATCAATTAGCAGCCTATTGCCAGGATATGCGCTTGAGAAGCTTTGGTTTCCTAAGCCTCTTTTGCTATGCTTTCACTCTGCTTCATTCGTGGTCGTGTTGGGAGGAGGGGCAAAACAAATTTCGCTGTGCTCTCCCCATTACTTCATTCAAGAGAAAACAAAATCATGAGATGCGTAACCAGATTGCTGAGGGGTAGGTAGCGAGAATATCAAATCTGGTAACCAAAATATTTGCCAGCGAATGCCCGTAGGGTTGGATTCCAAAAAGCGGGTTTTCACCCCAGCAAATCTGCGGCCGGGTTTTCTGCGATGTCGACATCGTCATAATATTTCTGCGCCTGTGCCATCGAGCGATGCAGGGACAGGCGCATGGCGGCCTGGATCGGCGCTCCGTCGAGTGCGGCCTGGGTCAAAAACCCAGAGCGCAGCCCATGGGGTGAGGCGAAGTCGTCCGGTAGCCCGGCCAGTTTCAGCCGGTGACGAACGATCTGTGCGATCGCATCCGGGGACAGACGGCGACTTAGTACCCGATCGGCCTTGGAGACAGGGCGGAAGAGGGGCCCGCCCTCGATCTGCCCCACTTCAATCCAATGCACCAGCGCCTGCGCCGCACGGCCCTTCAGGACCAGCCGCGGGGTTTCGCCCTTGGCTGTGGTCTTAGTCTCCAGCAGCGAGAGCCAGACCAGCCCCTCTTTTTCGAATGCTTTCAGGCTGACATCCTCGCGCATCAGCCCGGTTATCTCAGATCGCCGTCGCCCACCGCTGGCCCAGCCGAGCATCAGGAGCGCCCGATCCCGGCAATCGCGCCGGGTGCCCCGACACGTGGCGAGCAACTGCTCCAGCACGTCCCGGGTAATCGGGTGCTGCGACTTTGGGGCAGGGGGCCGGGCGGCGGCGCGGCGCGCCTTGGCCCGGGCCTGTTTCACCTGTGGCGCCTCGAATGGGGAGGGGAGGTTCTTCATCCGGTGAAACGCCAGCCAGGAGGCGATGCGTCGGTCCAGTGTCGATGGGGCCGGGCAGACGAGGGATCTGCGCAGCCCCTGAACAATCAGCGCTTCTGCGGTTTCGCGCGCCACATCCGTTTCTGTTGCGTCATTCAGATTGCGGGCGTGATCGAGAATAAAGGCAAGTGCAGTGGTCTCGGATTCCGGCCAATCCAGTGCCGCGCCGAACCGGGCGGCCTTCCAGGCCGTTACATAGAGCAAATCGCGCTCATAGGCCCTGAGCGTGTTGGCGGGTGTGCCGCGGACATAGAGATCGGTCAGGGCGTCCTGGTCAGACTGCGACAGGGCAGGGGAGGGGGCGGGGAGATAGGGCTCAGGGGTGCTCATACGGCCCACTCTGCGCCCATTTTCCCGCAAAATCAATTATACTTGATAAGGAATACTTATCGGGTATAAATTAAGGTTTTCAGAACTGCAAAAGAAACGCGCAAAAAGATAGTATATTGCACACTAATTCTATTGATCTTTTAATATACCGAGTTTCCGGGGAACTATCACAGATATATCCGCCGACAACTCAACTACATGGATGCCTCCGGTCAGGTTGTCTGCAAATCCGCAATGGAACATTGGGGTCAGCAGGAGGGGCCTACATCTTCAGAGCCTAAAACAGAGGTTTGTAGAACGTCAGGCGCCAAGAGCCTTACTTCCGCTCCAGCCCAAGCACCGCACGTGCGTTTTGAACAACCTGCATCCTTTTTCCAAATCGTTCTTCACCAGCGTTGCTGAAGTGATCGCCATCCGACCAGAAAAGAACATCACAGGATAAGAAGTCTTCCGGGAAAGACAGTTTGAGCAAGTTGTGCTGTGACATGAACTCTACTGGCGATGCTGAAAGTGTTTCGGCGATTGTAGCTTCGAGTTTCAAAAATACCTCTTCCGTTCCGGGCCGAAGCATATAAGGGTATTCACATCCCACCTTCCGAATATAAGTCGGCTGAATATGTGGCTCAATCCGGGGGGATAGCCAGACTGTCGGAATATGGGATGCAATGTGTTCCAGATAGTCCTTTACGGCCTGAACATAACCCATGTGGGGTTCAAAACGGGGTACAGGTTCATTTGGCGACAACCTTGTGAACATACGCCTTCCGCCTAAATCAAACCCGGCCCCGTGCAATAGATAAAAACCGGCCTGCTCAAAGATGGCGAATTCAAAGACATTTGGGTGATCTTCAATGAACTCGGCAAGTTCTATGTAGGCGCAACCGGGCAAAAGCGTATGCGGGCGACAGCCGCCTGAGACAACTCCGATTATGAAGGGCTCATTGGTCTGTGATGTGGTTATAACCGCGCCATAAAGATCAATTGCGTGACTGTCGCCCAGAACGAGAATTCCGGGGCCATACTTCTGTGCGCAGTCGATGACACGCTGGCGTACGGTCTCATCAACCATGCGGACGTCGAAGACGCAGTTGCCATTGTCAAATCGCGACAACGCATTGGCGAGTTGTTCGTTATATGCATGCTCGATCAGGGTAAGCATGCGTTTTTCTGCCTCAGGCATCCGGGCCAGATAGGCGTTGCGCCAGCCTTTTGTCATCTGTCCCCAGACGCCGAATGCCACAAACAACAATGAGACCGTGACTGCCAGGATGAAAACCGGCCTCCGGGGAATTGAATGCGGCCCAGAAGTCCGGCGGAACGGCGTTTCAATGTAGCGCCAGCTTAGATACGCGATCACGAATGTCAAAATGATCAGGCAGACGAGAACGGTTGGCGATGGGTCCCATGGTGTCCAGAGACGGGCGAAGGCAAAGAGCGGTTGATGCCAAAGATAGGCACTATAGCTGATAAGCCCGAGACCGACAAATACAGGCTTGGCCAACAATTTACCCGTTGCTGTTGTCGATCCGGCAAACAGGATCACTAAGACTGTACCACCGACCGGAAGCAGGGCTAAGACCGATGGAAATGGCGTTGCCTCACTAAAGGTGAAAATGGGGACCCCGATCATCACGACACCCAATGCGGCCAGCACATCATGGGAGGCAGAGCCACGTCGAAGGATCATGGCGCAGAACGATCCAGCCAACAGCTCCCAGACACGCGCCGGCGCAAGAAAGAATGTGGCGCTTGGTGCATTTCGCGAACCCCATTCGCACAGCACAAAGCTGAGCAGGGCCAAAAGCACTAAGATGGGAACAAGCAGTCTTCTTCTATAGGTCCACAACAGCAGCAAAAGCAGCGGGAATACGATATAAAACTGCTCTTCGACCGCGAGACTCCAAGTGTGAAGGAGCGGCTTCTTTTCCGAGTCGAGATCGAAATAACCGCTCTCGACCCAGAACAATACGTTCGAAGCAAAAAGTCCGGCGGCAGCGACGCTTTGCGCAAAATTCTTTGCTTCCGTCGGGGTCATTAGGAAAATCGCCACCGGTATGCAGGCGGAAACCATAACCGTAAGAGCGGGCAGAATGCGCCGTGCGCGGCGCTCATAGAATTTCAGAAGAGAAAACGTGCCTGTTTCGAGTTCCTTGAGAAGGATTGAGGTAATCAGATAACCCGAAATTACGAAAAATACATCGACGCCGACAAAACCGCCTTTGAAGAATGAAAAACCAGCGTGAAAAAACACAACTGGCACCACCGCGATCGCACGTAATCCATCTACTTCGGGGCGGTAATTCATTTCTTCGGAAGCTGAAAACTGATTACTGATGACGAGGAGTCAGTAAGAATATAAAAGGGGTAGATGAACGTAACCTGTCGGACGTCGTCACGCCACGTTCATGTGCGTAGCGACTCAACAAATTTACACGGTCTAATTGTGCCCAAAAGCGAGCCTGCACCTTCAGAACCCTATGCAGTTTAGCATCCGCTTTTAGCGATAGCCTTTAGTGCCTTCTCTCCAAGAGATCGTGATACATAGCGTGACCATCCTAAGAAGTAAGCTGCTCTGTTGATAAATGTCGCCACCATTTCACCAGCGCCATCAAGCACGAAAATACGGCCACGGTTTTTGCTTCTTCGAAAATCACGTGCCCGGATGGTGTGAAATCCTGCAAGCCCTCGGAAACAGTTGCGGCCCCCACGCTTTTCAGTGCTTCTTGAAATGGGCTTTCTACTAAGTCCGTCTTGAGATCGTATATCAAGATTTCACTGACACCTTCCACTCGTGCACTAAGCCCACGCTCATAGGCGCTGTTGTTGAATACAGCAATCCGGTGATCATTGAGGATGTCAACATTATGTTGTGACAACTACGGCTCCGCCTTTGACCAGATGATTTTTCGAGTTGATGGGCGACAAGTGACGGAATGCGAAGACTCAAAAACAGGTCGCCTTTTTACCAGCGTGGCCTGCTGGTTAGGACGGGCTCAATGTCGTTCAAGTGCATTGGATCGCTGTAGAAATGAGCGGTGGGAAACAGCAGATGGCGCAAACCGTTCTGGACCAAATTCTCATCCAACGCTTTTTAAAAAATCACTTCGCCTTCGGGGCTCACCCGCACCAAAGCGTCGCGGGCAAATTCCGGTGACAAATTCTCGGGCCGCTCGTCTAGCTGATAGCTTGGAATCCAGAAACCGTCTTAACCGTCTGAACTTGTCGAATGATGAAACAGATATTCACTTAGTGACCACTGGATGTCACCGCAAGGTGACATCATAAACAACGGTGCATTATGGTCTTTGACCGAAGATGGCCGTCTTCGGTCAAGTAGGGTTGAATATAGCGAAAATAGACATTGTTCCAGTTTTCGTAGTGTGCAACCCTATCAAATTCCGGAAGCCGATCGACGGTAGCCAATAGCGTTTTAGGTTTTGGCGACCAGGTTCGGTGAACTTCTCCGGTTTCAAGCGACATCAATTCAATTTCGTGCTGAGTTTGATCGCCGTTATACCGGCTCAGCAGCAAATACCCGGTTAGTCCACTAGAACCGGGAGGCTGTATCCAGGACCACCCATCTGGCAAATCGTCATCGGGAGGAAGACGAAGCAAGGGCATCATTTTGGTGTCAGGCTGCCCAAATTTCTTGAAGGCTTGCCATGTGTTTTCGGGTATTTCGGCAAGCGTCATCGCTGCTTTCCTATCTCTCCGAAATGAGCACCGCCAAGTTCTTTTCTGCCCCGCTCTTCATTGAGAACGATAGCGCCAAACAGGAGTATGCAAAAAAAGCCCGCGACCAGACACAGCCCCAGAATCCAAATCTCGACTTTCTTAAAAACCAACCTTTCCATCAAGGTTTCATCCTTGAGATGCTGGGGTTTTTGGCAACAAAAGGGGCATAATTTCGGGTTTGGATCGAAGTTTAATACAAAAACATCTCTGTCAAAAGCGGAACGGCATTGACTTTAAAACCTGCCAGTCAAACCATCAGTTGTTCCCTTAGAGGCTTTAGTTTGAGTGATGCATTGATGATGAGTAATTTCCCCGAATTTAAGGAAAATTATAGTCTGGTAAGCTCTGGAGAACCCGATGCATATGGAAATATCCGGTTTGCAGGTCTGTGGTGTTTCCCATCGATGCGAGGAAGAGCTGTCGGTGCTGATGCCTCAACAATACAAAGAGAATGGGCGAATTGTCAGGGATTGGGGGACATTTTCCATATGAAATCGTCTGCGCTAGCATTCTGTTTAATTGCACTGCCTAAGTGCGGAGCGCTTTTGCAAGATGGTCGGCGAACAGTGGCGACGAACCCTGATATTGTTGGTTTTGATTAATGCCCCGGATCGAGGCAAATGTGACCGGAGACGCCCTATGACCCAACACTCCCGAGAGATTGGCCGTCATGATCTGGCCGTGCTTCTGTTCATCCTGCTCTTTGCCGCAGTGCTCAGAACCGCCGGGCTGAACGCGCCGTTGTGGTATGATGAGATCTGGACAGTCGATACGCATGTTCGTCTGCCCTGGGGTGAGATGATGGGTGAATATTCAATGAACCATCATTACTTCTTCAGCATGAAGGCCAAGCTGTTTTCCCAGATCTTTGGAGAAGAAGCCTGGGTCTATCGCTTTCCGGCTGCTCTGTTTGGTGTTGGCACCGTCGGGGCGATCTGGTGGCTGGCAAAAGACGTGGCCGGAACCTGGACCGCTCATATATCCGCCTTGCTGGTAGCGCTTTCCTACCATCAGGTCTGGTTTTCACAAAATGCTCGCGGATACACCGAACTGGCGTTCTGGAGTGTGCTGGGCCTCATTCTGTTTCTACGGGGTGTGAAACGCCCGGTCATTGGCATTTGGGTCGGTTTCGGGCTGACGGCGGCTGCAGCGGTTTTCACTCATCTGACGGGTGCGTTTTTCTTTGTCGCTTTGGGGTTTGTCTGGCTGCTGTCTCTGACGACCGGATTTGGCCGGGGCGGCTTGACCCGGGCATGGGTGGTGCAGCCGCTAATCGGTGTGACCATCGCGGTGGTTCTTATCCTGTTGGCGTATCTGCCAATTCTGCCCAGCCTCGTGGGTACCATGAGCGAGGTTTCGGCGACCTCTGCTGTTGATCCTATGCAGGAATATCAAAATCCGCTCTGGACTATTATTGAGGGCTTGCGGACGGCCGTTGGAAATACAGGGCCGCTGACTCTGGTCGTTGCTATTGGCGGGCTGGTGGCTATTGCGTTTGGTGCGGTAGGCACACATGCGACACAACCGCTATTTTTCCCGTCCATCGTGGCGCATGTCGTGGTAACACTGATCATCTTGTTGTCGCTTGAGATGCGAATCTGGCCGCGGTTTTTCTTCGTTGATATTGCGCCTGTCATCCTTCTTGTTGTGGTTGGTTGTGGGTTTGGCTCGCGTGTTGTGGCGGGGACGCTCAGGCGTCCCGGGCTCGAGCAACCGTTGTTTGCCATTGGTGTTCTGGCAATAACTGCTCTCTCCGTGGTGTTGGTACAGCGGAACTACGTGGCCCCCAAGCAGGATTTGGCCGGGGCTTTTGCGCTGGTTGAGAACACACGACGCACGTCCGAGCGGGTCTATGCCATCAATCCAGGGGGTCCGATCTTCCAAAACCATTTTAATGCAGACTGGACGACTATCGGCGATTCCACACATTACAGCAAGGCGATGTCTCAGCCCGGACCTGTAGCGCTGGTCGTTCTGTTCCCCAATCGGATGTTTCGCACCATCCCGGAGCTGGCCCGCGATGCCGAAGGGAGGCTGGATTTCGTACACGGTTTTGCCGGAACACTCGGGGATGGCGACGTGTTGGTCTATCGGCGCAAGTAAGTGGTACCTGGGGGTCCAGGCCGTCCCCCTGTCATGGCATCCTATTTCTTCGTTGCTATTAAGATATGAACATGTTGCTTTAAAGTGGGATTAGAGGCACGATTTCTTGAGCGTGTATTTTTAGTGTAAATGTCTATGAGGTTCTACAAGAGTCGCTCTTGCTAAACTAAAATTTGGGTGATTTCTGGCTAAGTGAGACAGGGCTTTCGCATGGTATGAAGCGTTTTTTTGAAGAGTTACCCGCGCGCCTGTTTTGGTCTTGCCTGATTTTCACCGTTTTGTTCGGTGCCGTGTTGTACGGCATCTTCGCGCAGATAAAACACTGGCCGCCTGTGCCGCAACTGCGGACTGCGTATAATTTGCTGTTTATCGAGAAAACCCTGACCAGTTTGGCTGATGAGAAACATCTCCAGCCGTCCCGCGGGCAAGGCGAAGGCGTTACCGTCAACACAAAGCCCGACAGTTCCGACACCATCCTGATGCTTGGTTTTTTTGAGGGCGAGAACCAGGCGCGGCTGGTTAATCGCAACGGTAATGTCATCCGAAAATGGTCGCTGAATTACCATGAGCATTTTCCGGATGCTGAGACCCGCCCGTGCACAATGTTGACACCACTATTGACGGATGTGCATGGTGCCGTGCTGACCCCGCGCGGAGATTTAATCTTCAATTATGAGTATTGTGGAACTGTTAAGTTGGATCAGTGCAGCAACATAATCTGGACGATCAATGAGAAAACACATCATTCGCTGATCGAGGCCGAAGGCGGGGGGTATCTGCTTCTCAGCCGCGATGAATGGAAGGCAGCGGACGAGCCGGAACGCTTTCCGCCGTTTTCTACCCCAGCCACCAATCAGCTTATTTCCGAGGATCTTATCCTGAGGCTCGACGAACATGGAGAAATACTTGAGCGGTTCTCGATTCCAGAAATCATTTTCGACAGCGGCTTATCCGCCCTGCTTACGGCGTCTGGGCAAACGTTCAAATCGTCTAAAGTTGCACGGGGAGAGCTTGTTCATGCTAACAAGATCGCCGAGCTACCGACCGCACTGGCCGAAAAATTTCCCCTGTTCACTCCTGGGGATTGGGCTATTTCCATGCGCGGTCTTAACCTGATCGTAGTGGTGGATTCCAAAACTAAAGCTGTGAAATGGTATCAGACAGGCCCCTGGGTACGTCAGCACGATCCGGAGTTTCGCCCGGATGGTAAGATATCCGTCTTCAATAATAACGCCTATATGACGTCTTATGATGAACTAGAAAAGACGCGGCTGAGTGCTCCTCGCGATACCAACATCATACTGATTGACCCTGTCAGCCGCGAAACGGAAATCGCGTATGGCAGCAGACCCGGCCAAGAGATGCTTTCGGTTGTTCGCGGCCAGCATGAAATTTTGAGTGATGGTGGTATGCTGATAACAGAATTTGACGCTGGACGGGTCTTAGAGGTGACGGCGGAGGGCGATATTGTGTGGGAATATGTCAATCGTTTCGACGACGATTTTGTTGGGGAAATAACCAACTCAAAATTATATTCCGCGGAATTTTTCCAAACGAAATGGGGAGAGTGCGAGTCATGAATTGGTTTTTAAAACATCACATCGGGCGCCATCCGACCATGCTATTTAGATGCCTCGGGATGCTGTTTCTTGCTCTGCCGAGTCCGGCTTTTGCTTATATAGGTCCTGGAGCGGGCTTGGGAGCGATTGCCGTTACGATTGCCGTTCTCTTGGGCGTTCTATTTCTTATTGTCGGGCTTGTGTGGTTTCCGCTCAAACGGCTGATAAAAAAACGGAAAGAGAGCGCCGAACAGGATAACGAGCTAGATTCGTCGCAATGATAATAATTCTTGCTGTTTCATTGCTTGCCGTAGGCGGGTTTGCATTTGTTCTTTGGCGCACGAATATTTTTGAGACCGCAAACGATGTTGTAAGCACCAGCATGACGGGTGTGACGTCTTTGATGGACAGCCAACTTTCCGATTACGCTAAAGAACAAGCGGTACGGCGTGCCGGACTAAAGTTGATTGTTGGAGGTTTCAACATTGCCTGGCGTGTCGTCTTGGCGTTGGCTGCTGCGGGCTTGCCTATTTTTTTGGCTGAGTACTTTGGGGTGACGACCAGCAGTGCAGTTTTTGATGTCATGCTGCGGCTTGATTACATTGTTATTGTTTCGATTGTTGCCATTGCGGCGGTGAAGACCATTCAGTGGCTTCGCCCTGTCGCGGCAGCGCATGATGCGGATAACACGCTGTATTCCCCTGTTGAGCAATTCGTTCATAGTATGGCGTTTTCTGGCCCTGTAGTTCTGAAAGCAGCTGCGTGGGCCGAAGAAAAACTGTCCTCCCAATCTCATGCCGAAGAAGTCACACGGCCTGTTTTTGTAACGTCGCTGGCCCGCGGTGGTACCACAGCGGTTTTGAATGCGCTGCATGATGCGCCTGAAATCGCAACACATATTTACCGGGACATGCCTTTTCTGACGGCCCCCCTTCTCTGGAACCGGCTGGCCGGTGGACAGCGGAGAGGGGTGCGTCGTCGCCAGCGCGCGCATGGAGATGGTCTTGAGATTGATTTGGACAGCCCGGAGGCTTTTGAAGAAGTCATCTGGAAAATGTTCTGGCCGCAGCATTATCAGGCTTCTTCAATCCCGCTCTGGACGGCAGAAAACACTAACCTCGAAGCGGATCAGTTCCTCCGTCGGCACATGTCCAAAATCGTCCGCGCACGGTCTGTTCAGGCCGGTCCGGAGGTGCCGCGCAAAACACGCTATTGCTCGAAGAACAACGCCAATATCGCCCGGATTCCCTATCTGCTGAATGCCTTTCCGGATTGCAGGATCGTTGTGCCGGTCCGGCGCCCGGAAAGCCATGCTCATTCTCTGTTACGGCAGCACAGGAATTTCTGCACACAACAATCCGAAGATGCCTTCATCGCACGTTATATGGCGGATATCGGCCACTACGAGTTTGGTAAGATTCACAAACCCTTTCTGTTTTCGGGGTTTGATCCTGAACGGTACAGCGCGGATACGATCGATTACTGGCTTGATTACTGGACGCATGCGTTTCGACATGTACTCAGACATAGGGATAAGTGCATCATTCTTCTTCAGGACAATCTGCGGTCGTCTCCGGGTGGGACAATGACGGCGCTATATCAAGCTCTCGACCTTGAACCGGGCGAGCATGATTCCGGGCGTTATTTCCATTCGAAACAGGATTTGGCTGATACGAAAATATTCGCCCAAGGCAAGTTTCGCGATGCGTTGGACGTATATGACGAACTGGAGAAATGCGCTCTCAGCTTTTCCTGATTGTTATCTGCAGGGTAAACTGACGTCGCTGGATTTTGGCTGCCTTAGAAACCACCTCTGAAACCCTGACCCTGTAGCAGACTGGTGACGATCCTTTTTGCGGTTTTACTGTTCGCAGGACGGTATGGCGTCAAAGTAATCGGGCGGAACGTGAACGGCCGTCGTGATGATAGAATTATGCTTGTCAGTCAGGATATTCGATATTTCGCGAACCAGTTCGCCATCTACCGTCACCTCAATGACCCTGCCCTCCATCGGCGACGCAATCAGCCAGTTTCCATTTGGCAGTCTTTCCTGCTGCCCCATGATATGACTGTCGAAAACCAGTTCAGTCCCACCAAACTTGTCTCGTACTTTGCCGGTGTCCATGTCCATTTCGATAATAGAAGACCGACGGCGTTCGGTGTTGTTTGAGTATACCGTAATCGTGCCGTCAGGATGGAAATCCGCATCATGCTGATGCTCCCATGGACCCGCCTGAAACCACTTCAGACGTTTTGTCTCGCGGTCAACAACCCCAACAAGATCAATTGATCTATGTGACATTATAAGATCGCCTGCAGAGAACTCAGGGAAGGCGTCGGCCCATGCCGCAGGTAGAACTTCCACATCATTGGGGTGAATGATGTCGGGGATTTCATCTACACCAGCGTCCCAACGCCATTTGAAGCCGTGCGGAATGCGAAAGGCCAGTTGTGCGCTAGGGTCAGGAAGAATAACGTCTTTTGCCAAGTCGATGCTCTCAAGCGTTTCTCCGGTTTCCTCATCGATCCGAGTCATCTGCTGATCATGGCCGCCATCCCAGAATTTGGATGTCCAGGTCCAGAATCCGCCAAGGTCGGGATCTTGAGTCAGCGAATGGTGAAACACCATATCTGTCCGTCGCCAGACGATACCTCCGCAGGCGTCAAACCTTGCCATACCCATGTTGTCGTCGAAATTGGCAAGGATCGAACCATCAGGTAGAGGGCGAATGGCATGAACGAATTCACCTTCTTTTCCACCATCGATAACTTTGGAATGGTCGATCTTCCATGTGTGCAGCACGTTGCCTTTGGTATCAATGAGTTCGGTAATATAACCTGGGTCAGGATTTGCGATCCGATTGATCAACACAAATCCGGGCGCGATTTTGTCGGGTCGATGGGCGACGTATGCATCCGACGGCATTCGATCTGGGCGGCGGAGATAAGTTCCGTCAGGGACAACATATCCTGTGGACATCCATGACTTTGCGGCTTCCCGGGACTGATTGAGGATTTTCCAAGGTGCCCACTCCTTGTGGGTCGTCCACATGCCGACAGCGAATGAAAAGATGGCAACCAGTAAGATCGCTGAGATGTATGAAACAATACGCATTCGCAAAATCCGACTTTAAATAGCCTTTGTATTTGTCCTCTGCTGTTCGGACCAAGTCAACGCGGGAGTTCTGGCGTGATGAAATTGTTTCGAAGCACCGTGCTCTTTGGGCCGAATATATCAAATTGTTCGTAATATGGAGCTCTTTTTAGTGGTACGAAAACCGGCGTTATCTAACTATACGCAGCATCCGTGTGCTTACTTGTTTTCATCGAATCTCAGGCCAAGGCTGCTTTCAACGACGTACAGTGGGCGCTTTCGGGCTTCTTCATAAAGGCGTCCCAAATATTCTCCGATCACACCAAGTACGACGAGTTGGAGGCCGCCAATGAGCAGAACAGCAACCATCAATGAGGCATAGCCGGGCACGTCTACTCCGTGGGTCAGGGTGCGCATGATCAAAAAGAAGCCATAAATGATCGCCCCCAATGCCGTCAGCATCCCGACATAGCCTGCTACTCGCAAAGGAACCGTGCTAAATCCGGTGATGCCGTCCAATGCAAAGTTCCAAAGGCGCCAATAATTGAACTTGGTCTGCCCAGCTGCGCGCTCTGGCCGGTCGTAAGTGACTTCGGCATGTCGAAACCCGACCCAGGCAAAAAGACCTTTCATAAAGCGATTCTGTTCGCGCAACTGAACGATAGCGCGCACCACGCGCTGATCCATAAGACGAAAATCACCGGTATTGGCCGGGATAGGTACACCTGAAAGTCGGTTGATGACTTGATAAAACTTGGTCGCCGACCAGCGCTTCATCGCGGTATCGGTGTCGCGGCGGCGCCGGACGGCATAAACAACATCAAACCCTTCACGCCATTTCTTGAGGAATGTTTCAATCAGCTCGGGTGGGTCTTGTAAATCCGCATCTATAGGGACAACAGCCTTTCCAGAGGCAACATCGAGTCCAGCGGTCAATGCAATTTCTTTGCCGAAGTTGCGAGAAAAATTCAGAACCTTGATGCGATCATCACGCGCGTGTGCTTCCGTCAAAAGCCCCGCTGTTCCATCCGTGCTACCATCATTCACACAGATGATTTCATAGCTTTCCTCCAAATGTTTGAGGATACGATGCAAACGATCAAATAAGACCGGCAGGGCGTCTTCTTCATTGAACACGGGTACAACGAGGCTGAGTGTGGGAACGTCCTGATCCGCAACGTTTGCCTGAGGCGAAGATGTGGGGGTGTTCTTATTCAGCGGCTCCATGGCGAGTGTCTTTTCTGTTGGGTCTAGCTTACGTGATCATGGATTCATGGCAGGCTCAAAGAGTTCCGTGTTGGATCTCGAATTTTCAATTGTCAGTGTCTGTTTACAATCACAATATTTGCAGCAGTTGGCCGTCAATGTCGTTACTGTCTTCTCTATCGTTCCACTGTGATTGGCTACATGGCTGGCACTTTTTACAACTTTTCTGGGGTACTACTCATTGTCCGGGTTCTGTTTTAGTGGTCTACTGGCAATGTGGTTTCGGTCTGGTCTTCGGTTATGATAGTCGTCCTGCTGATGAGCTCAGTTCAGCTTTTGACGATCGGAAACCTTGGCGAGTATATTGTCAGATTGTATTTACAGAGCAAACGTCGTCCCTGCTTTGTTGTGGAGCCCGTCATTTCAGTTTCGGAAGATTCATTGTGAAACCCATTGATTTAAGAAACATTGTAACCTTTGGAGTCGTTGGCATTCTTGCCACGATCGCCCATGTTGCGGTTGCGATTGCGTTAATAGAAATACGGTTTCTGCAACCGTTTTCGGCAAATGCAATTGGTTTCGGAGCTGGGTTTTTAGTGTCCTATTTCGGACACCACCGGTTTAGCTTTGAGTCCGGGGCGGATCACCGGCAGGCCATGCCACGGTTTCTGACGATTGCGGGGTTTGGTTTGTTCCTAAACCAGGCAATCGTCTACGTAATGGTCAATTTGGCCGAACTCAGCTATTTCTTTGTTCTCGTGGTGATCATTGCGACAGTTCCACCGCTCACCTATCTATCGTCACGCCGGTGGGCCTTTGCCACTTAGCGCTCAAAAGTATGGAGCCTGCACTCAGTTGATTTATCGTTCAGCTTAAAGCGTTTCGGGAAGCACTTCAGACAGAGATGTGGGAGCTTCCATGATGTGTGACGGCGTGGCTAAGCCATTTCTATCTAGTCAGGTATTAGCGATAATGGTTGTGTCCTAGGCTCAAAGAGTTCCGCGCTAGCCCGCAATTTTTCGATTTTTAGTGTAGGCTTATAATTACTGAGCACTTCGCGTCGGGCGTCGGATATAGTGGGTTTTTCTTCAAAAGGCCATGTGATCAGCCAGACGCGGGCATCTGGGTGCGCGCGCAAGGCTGCCTCATGCTCTGATACAACAAAATTAGCATTGTTGATGTAATAGAACAGAGGTGTATCAACCCAGTCGCGCGCCTGCCTCATAAACACAAGATCATCCGGGCGCATTTTAGGTAGTATTGCCTGCGCAATTCCCTGGTAATCGTTCGGAGTGCCGGGCTTTTGGGCTGCATAAGGCACACTGAACGCAAACACGATAACACATGTCCCTATTGACGCCAGCCTGAGGGCGGTATGCCGGAACATCCAGACGGCACCCGCTGCACAGAGGATCAGAAGATAGGGTATGAAGAGTAAAAAGGCCCGGTTGGCCAGAACATATATCTCGTACGATGTCACAAAAAGGATCAGCGGTGAAACTACTGCGAGAAGCCACAAAAGTAAGGTTCTTTCCTGTGGGTAGTGCAGGGTCTTCGATGGCAATCTGGGGATCAGCGCGCGCCAAATCGTGCCTATCACAGGAATAAGGAGCGCCAAAAAGGGCAAAATGGACATTGCCATCAGCGCTTCGGTCCGGCGGTGTGCGATAGAGGCAAGCCAAAGCATGAAACAGGCTGAACAGGCGGCAGTAAAACCCAAAACCCAAAAGGGGATGTTTTGTTCTACGCTTACGACCGGCGCTTCGCGCTTTGGTGCTTTTAGACTGGCTGCTAGTAGCAGCAGAGAAAAGGCGAGAAGAAGCCAGATCCAGACCGGCTCAACCTGCAGCATCGGAATGACGCGGTGATCTTTTGCAAAAAGGAACCCGAAGGAGAAATACTCAATCAGAAAATCAGGTTCTGGATCGCGGGTTGCGGCTTTGCGCGCGCGGTAGGCCACATGGGTCAGCGCTGGAGCGGACAGTATGAAGGCAAGAGCCTGAATCTGAAACAGTCGAGGCCCCCGTCTTAGATTAATCCAATGTGAAAGTTGCCCCGCTTCCTTCTCGGGTCGGGGTAAAACAAGTATTGTCCAGAACAGGTGAAGCAAGATTAACGGCCAGAAGAACTCGACTGTCAGAACTCCTGCCAGGACTGAAGCGATATAAGCTATCTCGATTTCAGGTCGTGGCTTGCGTGTCCGTACAAGAGATATCAAAAGCCAAGTTGCCAAGAGTGAAAGGAAGGCGCCTGCGACATACATGCGTGCCATCTGGCTCCAGAAGATATGGAAGCCGTGAATCGCTAGCAATAACGCAGCCAGACATGCGACGGTCGATCCGAACACGCTCCGCGCGATCAAGAAAATCAGCGGGATCGAACTCAGAGCAAACAGAACCCCCGGAAACCGTAGCGCCAAATGAGAGGTTCCGAATGTTTTGGTCCAGCCCAACATGGCCACATACCACCCCATGGGATGCGGCTCGTCATGAAAGTGCCACCAGATCGTTGCGGTAAAGCCAAGCCGTGGGGGTGGTTCGGAGATGTCGGGAACAAGATGGATACCGGGAACGTAGATTTCCGGATGAGAAAGACTGCGGGTTTCAATTCCCCATACCCGTAGAATGATTGTCAGTACAATTATGATTGCCAACGCAATGAAGACGACCAAGTTTCGGTGCTCACGCCTAATTCGGAAAACACTATTTTTTTTGTGTATGCTCATAATTTCAGTCTGGCAAAAAACCAAGTGTAGGTTGTTGATCATTAAGTCGAAGAAATTTGAGCAATATTACGATAAGTGTTGCGTATTGGAATACATTAGTGTTCCAGTTCACGAAGCCAGCGTGATAGCTGGAAGGCATTAGCAGTTGAGCCCCCATGAGATACAAGCCCAAGAACGGGTTGTCTTACAATAACAGCTTGAGACGGCTTGGATCCTTATCAACTCGGCGCGATCCTGAGATGAACCAGGCGCCAGCGCTGGCAGGCGGTTCTGGTTTGCCGGATTGGACTTTGCGGTGCCGGATTTCTGAACTCTGAGCGCCGTCAAAAGACGCTGAACTTGAACCTTCCATACCGTGGAGGGTCAGTTCCTAATGACAAGGAACTTCAACAAACAGGTCGAGGAAATCCAAATCCGCGTAGCTATCTTCAACTGCTACAGCGCGCTTGGCATGCCCATTGCAGAGGCTATAGAATAAGACTGCCGCACACAACAAAAACTCCTACCTCTGGGAAGACAAATTGAAAACTAGACGGACATTTGACAAAGGATATACAAAATAGCCCCAATTGGATGATGCTGTGGGTAATGGCGCCAACAGATCTCCAATTTGGTACGATTGGGCATTACCAAAAACGAAACATTCATTTGCGTTCCCGTCAATTTAGCGCCCGATATCGCTTGCGGTGCAAGTTCTTGTTTCCACAACTTGGCAATGTCGAACTCTCTCTGTTACGCTGCAAGAGCACAGTATGTTTTCGGTGGCTGTGATTGCAGTTTGCGTTTACTTGAGGATGAAATGACCTCAAATTTTTTTGATAAGTGGTTGAGGCGCGTTTTTCTTTTGTCTTTGGCTTTAACCATTGTGGCAGTTGCCTTCGCATATGGTGCCCTTGCGGCTTGGAAAAACCTTCCACCGATTCCCCAGATCAAGCGCATATACAGAACGATGACTACTCTAGGGGACCCTGACGTGATCAGCGGACCGGTTTACCACCATCTGCAGCCTTCTCGGGGCCAAGGAGAGGGCGTTACTGTCAATTCGCTCCCAGACGATAGAGCGCTGGTCTTTATGACCGGATTTTTTGAGGGTGAGAACCAAGCGCGACTAATTAAAAGAGATGGAACAATCGTCCGAAAATGGTCTCTTGATTATTTCAAACATTATCCAGACCCGGCGACCCGTGTTTGCGAGATGGGCTCACCACTTCGAGTGGATATACACGGGGCGCATGTGACATCGCGGGGCGAGTTGGTATTCAACTACGAGTATTGCGGGCTCGTAAAGCTCGACCAATGTGGTGAATTGATGTGGCGCCACAGCAAGCCGGCGCACCATTCCTTGGTGCCATCGGAGGCGGGAGGTTACTGGCTTCTCGGGCGCTACGAATGGCTTGCGAGCGAAAACCCGGGCCGCCTGCCTCCATTCTCTTCTCCGGCAACCAACGATCCGATTGCTGAGGATACGTTGCTCCGGGTCAGTGAAGACGGACAAGTGCTCGAAGAATTCTCCTTTCCACAGCTTCTAATCGATAATGGCCTAGAAGCGTTGCTGACAGCAAACGGTGACGGTTTCGGGCTGGAAGCTGTAAAGCAACAAGAGGTAATGCATACGAACAAAGCGGCAGAGTTACCATCCGCAATAGCCAGCGCCTTTCCACTCTTTGAGGCAGGGGACTTGGCGGTTTCCGTCCGAGAATACAACCTTGTGGTGGTCTTCGACCCTGTGAGTAAAAAAGTAAAATGGCATCAGACTGGCCCATGGCTGCGCCAGCATGATCCTGAATTTCGTGACGATGGAAGGATTTCAATCTTCAACAACAATACTTACCGAACGGCCTATGAACATGAGCGCACCATTCTGAGCACACCTTTTACAACGAATATTATCGCCGTCGACCCGGTTAGCCGTGAAACAGAAGTAATTTTCGGAGAGCAACTTGGGGAGGAGATGCTGAGCGTCGTTCGAGGCGAGCATCAACTGCTAGAAAATGATGGAATGTTGATCACTGAATTCGACGCGGGGCGCGTGTTGGAGGTCAATGCTGACGGGCAAATCGTCTGGGAGTACGTCAATTTCTATAACGATGATTTTGTAGGTGAAATCACTAATTCGGCTCTTTTTCCTGCAGATTATTTCCAGGATGAACTAAGAAACTGTGGGTAATGCACTTAGCCAACGCATAATGTTTAGCGCTTTATTTTAAGCATGTCGCACTAGGTGTAGGTTATTAAAAAAGAGGCTGGCGTAACCTAGTTCTGGGAAGCATCAAAACATTTTATTTCAGTTTCCCGAGATTTCACACGTATCGCTGTACCTAACTTTGTTGCATAAATCCCATGTGCTGTGTCACTAGTGTTTCACTTCACGAGCCCAGTATGTCTGCTGGAGGGCGTGAGCGGTTGAGTCCCTGTGAGATACAAGCCCAAGAACAGGTTGCCTTACAATTACGGCCTGGATCCTTATCGACTTGATTTAATCCCGAGATGACCCGGACGCCAGGCCCCGGCGCTATAGCCCGAACCGAAGCCATCGACGCTTCAAGATATCTGAGCCACGCCGTGTGGCTGCGATTGAGAAGATACCACCGCCGAAGCCGCAACTAAACTAAGATACACTGTGTGAAATCGTGGCTTAATTACGAGTTGGGTATTTTTTTACCAGCGACGAACCGGCATTAAAACGGTCAATTTCACTATCGGGGCGCACACCATATTCATGAAAGCCGTTTTCCTGTCCAGTTGCGTAGTAGATGAATTCACGGTCGTAGTACCCCGGAGCCGAAGGAGACTGATCCTGAATGATGACGTTGTTGAGCACCACCCAATCCTTTTGGTTTTTATATCCGATGATGCCTCCGACGGCGTTTTGTTCGATCACCACATAGGTGGACCCTGAGACATTGATACGGGGAACTGTGACATTCCCCGTTTTGGCCCGGCGAACCCGGATGACTGAATTCTTACGTATCGAAAGATTGTCGATTCCATGAACGGAAATCCCGTGTGTCTGAGCATTGTAGATGACGTTGTTTTCGATCAGCACATTCTGGTGGCGTAACATTGGATTGCTCAGGTCTTTCTTGTCGCCGCCCATCCAGATCGTCTGCGTATAATCCCCCGCGCCCATATCAAGGATATTGTTCCGGATGGTAATCTCTGTGCTACGCCGGTTAGAACTGCGCATGATTTGTATCATGTCTGCATGATCTTTGTTACCCTTCGGTCTACGGAAATTGTGCATGTGATTGGCTTCGATCAACAGCCCATCAATCGCGCCGAGGCCAATGCCGTCCGAGCGGATGTTATAGAAATTGCTGCCGCGAATTTTGAGGTCGACAACACTGTCTCCGGTCAAACCTTTCCACCAGGAGCGGAATATCGAGCTTTGAATGGTGATTTTGGCGCTGTCCCGGATACGCATCCCACGCCCATGCCCAATTCCTGACCGATCACCCCCATCGAATACTGAATTGGCAATGGTTATTCCCCGGCTATTCAGAATACTGAACCGATTGGTCGTGTCCTTGTCGCCCTTTGAGTAAGCATAGTCGAAGTACAACCCGTTTAATGTAATATTCCCAGATTTGTTCAGGCGCAATTCGGTAAAGCAGGCTGGCGATATCGAGTTCGCTGAGCTGATTGTGACAGGGTTCTTGAAAGCCTTTTTGATTTTCAGAGCGCCGTAGTTTCCGCCTTCCAGAATGAGCGTTTCACCGCCATTTGCATTTTTGATCGCGTTGGATAGTTCAGAGGCATTGCGAATGGTCTGTCCACTTTCCGTACCGGGGGCATTTGTTGTGATCTTCCCGCCGGTGCAGGCCGGTGCGGCAAATGACAGCGTTGAAAGGGCCAATAGAAATATACAGCCACATGCCAGTATCCTGATAGAGCTGTATCCGTTCCTCATAAGAAGCCTACCACTAGTTACACCCATCGCAACAAAAGGCTACGGGTATGGATGAGTTGAGTCTACAGAGCCGTGTTGCAAAGGTTGTTGAAGGTGTAGGTGGGGCAATCGCGCAAGTTTACGCTGCGGCACCGGGCAACTCGTTGCCTATTCCCTTTAAAGATACGCGATGACACGCCGGAATAGTGGCATTTCTGTGACCATTGTTGCGATAAGAGAATCAATTCGTAGAACCTGATGTTACCGCCAAGGGAAGGGGAACAATTCCCGGTATCGAGTATCGAGTTCACTCGGAAATGACAGCAATTGGGCAATATTGTCCCAATACAGGCAACAGTTTCCAAACATAGCCATATTCTGGCCCCTCTGTCGCCTTCGTGCGGCTGTTCCTTCTGTCCTGGGTGTGCGGGATCTCGTGCGCTGCCACTCACAGCGCCTATGAAACAGAAGGTGAATTATGTCTACGACAATCACGGTAACCTCTGCAGCGGAACTGAATCAGGCTCTGTCTCAGGCGAAAGGTGGGGAAACAATACTGCTTGCTGCAGGCGATTACGGATCGCTCAGGCTCAGTAACACGCAATTTGCTTCAAACGTGACAATCAAGTCTGCTGATCCGAATGTGATGGCGAGTTTTTCCGAAGTGAAGCTTCAAAATGTTTCGAACATTTCGTTTGACGAAATCAAGTTCGATTACACCTACAGTTCAGGAAATTCGAATTCCACGAACAAGTTCCGGATTGAAAACAGCAGCAACATCAGTATCGACAATTCGGTCTTTGACGGCGACTTCGCCAGTGGCACCGGCACAAGCGCCGACGGCACGGGTTTCGGAAAAGGTCTTGTAATCCGGGGATCGACCGGTGTCGACGTAACCAACACCGAATTTCATTCCTGGTGGAAAGCGTTGGGGGCATCCAATTCGAGCGATATCAACTTTGTTGGAAATAACATCCATACGATCCGCTCTGACGGTATTTCGCTCGGAGTAGTTCAGAATGTTCTGATCGAGAATAATTATATTCACGATTTCGGTGGTGCCGCGGGGTCCGGTGATCACCGCGACATGATTCAACTCCAGCGCTCCAGCGGAACTGGTAGCAGTGATATCACCATTCGCAACAACGTTCTTGACATGGGATCCGGCGACCTGACCCAGAGTATTTGGGCAGGTAGTGACAAGGCCAGTTACTCCGACCCGGCGGGCTGGCACTATAATATCGTCATTGAAGACAATGTTATCTACAACGCCCAGGCTAATGGTATCGGTATGTACATGACCGATGGTTTGACGATCAATAGCAACACGCTGGTTGCGGTGCCTTCGTCTCAGACCGGTGGCGTTGCCATTCCAAAGATCCTCGCGTCGGGTTCCAAGAATGTGACGATCGAATACAATGCGGCATCCGCTATCATAGGAGATAATGGACAGCCGGACTGGAACGTTCAGAACAACGTCTATATCCAGAATACGGATTCAAATGCGCCCGGCTATTACGACACTCAGTTCGTCTACCACGCAACCGCTGCGTCGGATGGGTATAACCAATATGGTGTCGCTCCTGGCAGTACGCTGGATAACATGCTTGCAGGGTCGAGCTTGGTTGATCTGTTTCCGCTTGACTACGACAGCTGGGTTGGAAGCTCCAGTACCACAGTGGTTAACCCCGGTGGTTCGGGAACAAATAACACGGGCACGACCTCGCCTGACAGTGGTACATCGACCCCGACAGCGCCCGATAGTGGTGGCTCGCCCCCGACCTCGCCTGACAGTGGTACATCGACCCCGACAGCACCCGATAGTGGTGGCTCGACCCCGACCTCGCCTGACAGTGGTACATCGACCCCGACAGCGCCTGATAGTGGTGGCTCGACCCCGACAGCGCCCGATAGTGGTGGGGCATCGGCTCCAACCGGATCGCAGTCTCCGATGGTCTTCGATGATTTCGTTTTGGATATTGCCGGATTGCCGCACAATGATCAGGCAGAACTGAGAGACGATGCCCAAATCGTCGATACGGTAGATGGCCCTGTCGTTCACCTCGACGGTCATAAGGATCAGGTAAAGATTGGGCGGCTGCAGGAGTTCGAGAATTCCGACCAGCTTGCCTTTACCGTTGAGTTCGCCCGCGATGAAGCCGATGGTGCCGCACAGCGACTGGTCTGGAATAAGGGCCATGTGGGACTGACTTTGCATAAAGATGGCTTGAAGGCGCATGTCAAGAACAACGATGGCAAGTTCCATGAAGGCTTCTACGTACCTGATCTGGGACTGAATGACACTGAGACACACGAGATTACTTTAAAGGTGGATCAGGTTGAGGACCGCTTGCAGGTTCTTGTTGACGATCAGGTTGTGCTCGACAAAACGGATGTCGATTTCGATTTCACCGGTGGCCGGGAATGGGGTTGGGACATTGGTTTCAGCCACGGGCGTTATGCTGATGGCAACCTCAGCGCTTTTGCGATCGATGACGAGGTGCAGTTCGTCGATGATACAGCGGTGGTTGACGATACTGTTTGGCTCGGATGATCTGATCATGGCTTCTTGCCAAAACACATAGGAAAAGAAAGGATGGATTGAGATTTCTCGATCCGTCCTTTCGGTTTTAGTTGTATTGGCAATCTCGTACGACGTCCTGCATAAGAGTTTTTTGTAATGATTGTCTCTGACCAGTACAGATTTGTATTTATTCACGTCCCCAAATGTGCTGGAACGTCGGTCAGATCTGCGATCCTGCCATACCACGACGCAGACAAGCAATTCTTAAGAACAGTCGAAGTGCACCCTGAACTTGGTCCAATCGACTTCAGGCATCTTCCTTTGCCGCTGTTACGTGATCTGGATTCCGAGGTTTTTGAGAAACTAAAAACCTATGACAGCTATGCCTTGCTGCGTGATCCGTTTCAGCGGTTTCGGTCTGCGATGTCACAACGGGCAAAGATGTATCTGGGTAAGGAATTCGCGCAACTTGACACAATAGAACTGCGGGACGAGATCAACCGTGTACAGGATTATCTGCTGTCTGCGCCTATTGTGATTAAGCCGGAATTCATTCATTTCACGCGCCAGTCGGATTTTGTGGAGATTGAAGGCGAACGCATGGTGCGGAACATATTTTCGGTCGACCATCTTGATCGGTTTGCCCGAGCGATCGCCCGTCGGATTGGGGTTGACGAGCTGCCGATGGGGCACGCCAATAAAACAACAGTGTTTCGCTACCCGCAGTTAAAACATGTGGCACAAACCGGGAGCGCTGTCGCCCGTCGTGTTCTTCCTGGAACACTACATGAAACGCTGCGACGGTCAGCGAGAAAGATGCTAATGAAATCAGGGGCTAAAACCGAACAGCCGGTTTTTGCTGAGGCACAGGTTCGTAACTTTATTGCCAACTACTACGAAGCTGATATTGCGCTTTACAAAGAGGTTGTATCGGATGTGGTCGTTCACTTGTGAAGCCGCTCAAGTCCCGTCTTCTCTGATCCCCAGTAGCGCTCTGGCGGTAGCAATCTGATCCTTGTCCCAGTTCCAGCGCAGCTTCTGCACAGGAACTGAGTCGGATTTCAGCAATTCAGCGATCTCACCATTATGTTTTCCATTTGTTACTGCATCATGCACCAGATGTGGTCCAAAACAACCGATCTGTGGGATCTCATGGTAAGCATGGCGAAAGGACCGGCTGGTCAGAAACAGATAGTCGAGCATGATATGTGGCCAGAAATAATTATGCGGTTTGACTCTGTCTTCCCAATAGGCAAAGCTGGCCTCTTCCCAGAGTGAGATGAATTGGCCCGCCGGTTCGGAGGCAAGAAACCAGTTTGTCATTGTGCGGCGAATACCTGGCCAGATGAACCACGCGTCGTTTTTGGTCCAAGTGAAGGCAAAAAATCCCCGCTGCGCCACAACAGGAAGCCAGTTATCCAGAGGAGCAAGGCAATATGTAGTTGCATCCACCCAGACACCCCCATACTGCCTTAGAAGCCTCAGGCGCAGCAGATCGGCATAGGACTGGACCGGCAGTTTTGATGGGTCGTGGGGCAAATCGACGATCTGAGATGCGCTTTGGGCATCCAGAACACGAATGTCCCAACCCTGGTTGTGCGCGCGCCATGAGGAGATACAGTCCTTGACGAGTTCGGGGGCGTTTTCTTCACCGCGATCCCAATATATCCAGATAGTTTTTGGGATTGAGCGGGGAGCGGAGCGTGTAAAGTAATTGGGTTTTCCGTTCAGCTTTCTGCGAGCGCGTCGCCCGATCGACGGCAGCGTCCGGGCACCTACAATCAAAATGAACAACCATGTCCAGGGCTTAACAGTGCGCATGCATACTCCACTACACCTTCAAACTCATCTTCTAATCACCACCCGATTATTGCACCAGTCATGCTTGGCATATCATCGGATTTCCAGCTTGGGCGTCACCTCATCGTGATGGGGTGGCAACAATAAGGGGTAAAATAGATCATTGTTGGATGGTAAGCCTCAAGATAGCGTCACATCTGTGGCTCTATTGTAAACGGCTGTTAGAAACGTATGATTCTGCGGAGTTGGGGTTTGAGCCCGAAGGGTAGATATTATGGCGGTCGTTTCGCAAGTTTTAAAAGCCGTTTATTTTGATATTACAAAGGTTGGTAGCAGCAGTCTTAAAGAGATGCTGTGGGAGTTGGACCATGGCGAACCTTTTAAAGGGCGCGGGGTCAAGCGCGCCGTTAACAACCTGCATTGGCGGCTCGCGCGCGCCAAACTAATTCAGCCGCGCAATATTCATGAGCAGGGCGGCTATCGTACACAGATATTTTCCCGAGCCATTGTCCCCGACGGCTATGTGACATTCACTCTGGTTCGCGACCCTGTTGCTAAAATCAAATCGGCTTGGCGGGACAAGGTGCATCGCAATCAGTTCCGGTGGCGCAACGAAGAGATGGATATCGAAAATGAAGGCTTGCCGTTGGATCCGTCGTTTGGCGAGTTCATTGATCATTTCTATGAGTACCGCGCGGTTAGCCGCCCGGTGCGCGTACACACGACGCCCTATGCATGGCACCTAGGGGGCGACATCAATCTGTTCGATCATGTGTTCCGGTTGGAAGCGGTGGAAGAGATGAACGCGTTTCTGAGCAAGCGTCTGGGAAAACCACTTCCGATTCATCATGTGAACAAATCCGAGTTAGGCCAGCGAGATGGTAAGCTGACACACCAGCAGATTGATGCTTTGTTGAACATCACTCAGGCGGATTATGATCTCCTTGGGGGTATGTATGACATCAAGGCTGCAGAGGAGCGCCTGGCCGCCTGACAATTCAGGCGCGAACGAGGAATAGTGACGCAATGACGCTTGCAGTACGATCCAATACCAAAGCCGTTGGGGCCGCGAGCGCAGCATCGCCAAATCAGTTTCTGATTTTTCTCTTGGTTCTTTCGCTTGTGATGCCCTTTTTCTTTTTCATGGGTGGTCTGCGGTTGAGCATGTATCGGCTCTATCTGATTTTGATGGCGTTTCCCATATTGGTCCGGTGGCTCAACGGATCTGGGGGGAGCGTACGCCTCCCGGATATTCTAGTGATTATGGCTAGCCTTTGGATGACGGGTTCTCTGATGAAAAATCACGGGCTGGTCCAGTGGCAATTCGCCGGCATCCTGATGTTGGAAACATTGATTCCTTATCTTACGGCGCGCGTACTGATTAGGGATCTCGCGTCTTTCCGGGTCTTTGTACAGTATTACTTCGCGATCATACTGTTAATGCTACCCTTTGCGCTTATCGAAAATCAGACTGGAGATCCGGTCCTGATGGAGCTTTTTCGTGGGGTGCTAAACGTCTATCGCAATGTAGCGCAGGAGCCCCGGTTGGGGTTAGAACGCGCTCAGGTTACTATGCAGCACCCGATCCTGTTCGGAGTGTTCTGTGCTCCGGCCTTTGCCCTGTGTTGGTATGTCATCACCCCGCAGGGATCTCTCTTTAAAAAAGCAAGACGCCCGTTTGTTGTTAGCGTTGCGGTTTTCAGTTCACTCTCTTCTGGTGCGTTCCTCGGTATTCTATTTCAATCGTTCCTGATTGGCTGGGACGAGTTGCTGAAAAAAGTCAAAAACCGCTGGAAAATCTTCGCGTTTATCTTTGGCTCACTTTATCTCGTGCTGGAACTCGCGTCGAACCGGAATGCCTTTCAGATCATTGCCAGTGAGTTGACCTTTTCCGCTGGATCTGCCTGGAACCGAATTAATATTTTCAGAAATGCCATAGATGACATTTTCAGGAATCCTGTATTGGGCCTTGGTCTCAAAGATTGGACGCGCCCCGGTTGGCTGAGATCAAGCGTCGATAATTTCTGGCTGCTCATTGCATTGCGCTATGGCATCCCAACCTGGTTTTTATTGACATTGTCCACACTGGTTGTTTGCTGGAAAGCAGCGACCGCTCCTTTGACGAACGAAGTTGCTTTGGCTCGGCGCGGATATATAATTGCTTTCATCGGTATGAGCATCTCGGCGTTTACCGTCCATCTGTGGGACGCTACATATTGCATATTTATGTTTCTTTTGGGGGCTGGGGTATGGTTTTCAGATTCAGCCTGCACACAGAACAATGCTGAGGAAAGCGACCCGGATCAGACGAAAAGGAGGGTAGTCAGGTATACAAGATTTGCCGACTACCCTGCTGGAACACAATCCTGAAACTGAGGGTTGATTTAACCAGTCACCATCCATTGTCGCCTGATCATTCCAATCATACGGCGCAGCTTCTGCGGTCGGGACATCCGCCCGTCCAGAATCGCTCGCATGTCGCTCTGGGTCATATCGCCACGAAGGGATGTGCGTGGTCGAAGGAAAGCCTGATGCCGGAACAACCCGCCGTCGCTGGACCATGCTGCAGTATATCCGGCTGTCCGCAAGGCTCGCAGAACCCGCGCATCGTACCTGCCAAAGGGTATGCCAGCCTCGGTGACCTTATATCCGCAGATATCCTCGAGTTGGGCGCGCGAACTCCCTAGTTCCTTTTCAAGATCAGTATCGCTGAGACTGGTCCAGGCGACATGGTTGATCCCATGACTGCCGATCATCATACCGGCGTCCGACAGGGCGCGTAAATGCGATGCATCCAATGAGCCTGGCTGTCCGATCCGCTTGGTCAACACAAAAAACCGCGCCTGCAGTCCATGGGCCGCCAGCGCTGGTAGGGCGATACCGTGATCCGACAGATTGCTATCATCGAAGGTGATCGTGAAACGGGCCGGGTCAGACGCCGCCGCGATCTGACCGATCACATCATGGAACTGGTCGGCGGACAGCCAATAGGGGGCCTCACCGGGTTCCAAATCGCGCTCAGGTGTTCCGATGCCGTGAAAGTTGATGCCGATCGCGCCTGTCATTCACGAGCTTTCTTCAACCGCGCATGCGCCGCCTCAGCCGCACCGATCAGGGCAGAAGTTACGCCCGAGGGGCGGAATTCATACGGGCCTGCCGCCTTCAGGTCGATCCCGCCGGTGCGCAGCTTGAATTGTGTAACGGTGGGATTGCTGTCGGGGTCCACACCGTTCAGATCGTACCACTTCAGACCCAGCTCGCGGCAGCGCAGTATCGTCTGCCACATCAGGAAATGACCTGCATTGGGGCGTCGGCCTGCCTGTGAGGTGGCGCCAAATATATACACGGCCCGGCGCCCCGTACGCCCGATGGTCATTGCGGCGATATCGACCCCTTTCTGCTGCGCAAACAGCACCTCATGGGGAAAATCGGACCCTTTCAGCGCATAGTAGAACTCAGGCGGAATGTCCGCCTCAAAGCCCTTGGTCTCCTGTACTTCCTGGTAGAGTGTCTGAAACCGGTCAGCGGCTTCGGCGATCGGTACGATATCAAGCGTCAGACCGGCCTTGAGGGATTTGCGCAGGCTGTTTCGCCACTTGCCATGCAGGCCCCGTATCAGGGCGTCTTCGTCCTGATCGCAGTCGATAAGAACGGTGCTGTGGGGGGGCGAGCGATCTGTCGGGTGAAAACCCGCCTCCTGCGCCACAAGGTCCAGTTCGGCAGGATCAAGTGCCGCCGAGGTTGGCAGGCGCAGGCGCAGAATATGCCCGCTGTCCTGCGCATAGCCGCGCAGCGCGGCAAAGACCGCGCGCTGCGCTTCTAGTGTGGGGGTCGCGCCGTCCGCAGTTACCATCATGGGTCCAGCGGCGATCCAGGCGATCCCCCGGTTCAGTACCGGTACCCGCTTGATCCGCAGGCAGGCTGCGGCAACAGGGGTGTCCTGTGCGTCATGCAGGCTGATAAATTCGGCCTCTGCACCGATCCGTGCAGCGGCGGCCTGCGCATAGGTGAGACACTGTTCATAGGTCAGGTCATCGAATCTAGTGCACAGCTCGGGCCAGTATTCGGGCGCAACCCGGCGCAGGGAAAGTGTACCGTCCGTCATCAGGTTTCAGCCGCCTTTGACCGGGGGTGCAGCATTTGTGCCAGAAAGGTTTCTTCGGTATCCGCGAGCGGTTTGGAGGCTCGCAGGGCAAAGTGTTCGGGAACTGGGGGGCGGGGTTGCGCCGACACCGTAACACCCTGCGCATTCAGAAAGCGTGCCACGTCGGACAGAACCTGTTCCGGGCTGGCGCATAGGGCCTCGTAGCCTATCTGGAAATGCCGCGTACGCCCGATATGGGCGCAATCGCGTTCGATATCCTGCGCAACGCCGGTAACCTGCCGGCAGGCTCTTTCGATATCGGTATCGCCGCCAGCATTTGATGGGCGGACGGACCACCATTCTTCGTGATCCCGCTCGGGTCCTTTGTTGCGCCGCTGCGCCCGTATGATCGACCGAGCGGTGTCGCTGGCATCGCGACGGACCTCAAGAAACAGGCAACCGGGAAACAGCGCATCCAGCAGCCGCACACGATTGGAATGCATTACGTTCTTGTTGATGAAGGGGGCGTTTGCCAGCGCTGACATCCCGGCCAGCGTGGCCCGAATTTCGTCGGCAGGCAGCGTGGGCAACAGGCGCTCATCCTTCCAGGGGCCGTCTTCAAGCCAGCGCTGCCAGATCCATCCGCCCTCATTTGGCGCGGCCCAGCCCGCAATATGGCCGTAGTCGCTTTGATAGGCCGGTTCATGGGGGGCAATCAGGTATCCACCCACGCGGGTCGCAGCCAGAGGTGTCTTGTAGAAGCGGTGCGCAAGATTTGAGAAATAGGCAAAATCGAACCCAGTGACCATTAGTTCGTAAAACAGCGAGGTTCCCGAACGCGGTGCCCCAAGGATGAAAACATGCGGCCATTGGGCATCTGCTTGCCGGGCAAGCATCCTAGTCTCTAACGGGGCGAGGGCGGTGTGAACCGCCCCGCGCAGGATCACTTTGGCAAGGGTTTTCATGCCGCCATATCCGGGTTGGGCTGTGGCGGCGTCTGCCCGCGTGGGGGCCGGAACAGGGCGCCAAGCAGAAAGGCAAACCGTGCCCGCCAGGCCTTGGCGCCTTTATGGTCGGGCCGGACCAGGCCGATCGGCAGGAACCAGACGGCCCGCAGCAGATCGCCGAACGCCATCAGCAGCGTTGCAATCCAGGCGATCAGAGGCCCGCGTGTGAAGCGCAGGAACAGAATATGACCCTTAGAGATTTCGATGGCCTTCCACGGGGCCACCTTGCCGGTGGACACCGCCCCGTAATGCATCAGTTTGATCTCGGGGTTGTAGCGAATTTTCAGGCCGGCCTGCCTGATCCGCCAGCACCATTCCGTTTCCTCGCTATACATGAAGAACCGGTCGTCCATCATGCCGACCTCATCAATGACCCGTTTGGGGACCATCATGAAACAGCCGGCAACGGTATCGACATCTTGTACCGTATCGCGACTGCGCAAGGTATAGCGCTGATCGCCAAAAAGCCGGGTTTTGCGGATGAGGCGATTGGGGATCAGCGTGTTCCAGAACACGCTGCCGAGCGAGACCTGACGAAACAGCGTGGGTTGCTGCGCACCGGTCTCAAGCGCGACATGCCCGGCCAGAACGCCGACTTCCGGGTGGGCGTCCATATAGGCCACGGCGCGGTCTAGTGTGCCCTCGTAAACCTGTGCATCGGGGTTGAGAACCAGGACATAGCGGCCCTGGGACTGCCGGATGCCAACATTGTTGCCCCAGGCGTATCCGCCATTCTGGCCGGTCGCCAGAACGCTCACCTGCGGAAACGCCGCGCGCAGTGCCGCAACGCTGTCGTCGCTTGATGCGTTGTCGACCACGATGATCTCAAGCCGCAGGTCGTCGCGATGATCCAGCAGCGACTGCACTGCCTCAGAGGTCACATCGCGGGTGTTGTAGTTCACGATGACGACGCTCAGATCAAACAAATATTTGGGGTCCACATTTGTGGGGTCGTGCGTGGTTTCGGACATCTCTCCAACGGCATAATCCACAGGCGTATGTCTCAATGTATCAGGGTCGTGCATTGATTTCTGCCTGTTCATATCTGCTGGCGGCGCAGACGCCTAATCAGGGAAAACATCAGGGTTTCAAAGCCATCCGGCCGCCCAGCCATGACCCACAGAGCGATATGGCTTGTCGTGTAGACTACAACCCCGACAAGGACTTTCGTTGAGACAATGATCAGAAGGCGGGGCACATGCACGCCGGACCGCAACGCGAAATCGGTGGCCATAACCGCAACGGCCATGATGGCGCAGGCCAAAAAGCTGCGCCAGCCGACGGTCAGTGGTTCAAAGAACCCCCCGTTGCCGAAACGTTGGGCGATGATCAGGGTCGCAGTCAAAGCTGCCAGATTGGCCAGCCCGGTTGAAACCAGCGCACCGGTGAACCCGTATTGCACGCCGATCCACATCAGGGCGCAGACGACGACCAGCAGGATCGAGTTTCTGACGAACAGGATGGATGTCGATCCCTCGATATAGACCGCCGAGCGAACATTGGCCTGCAGCCCGTTGAGTGCGTAGAGGGGGGCCAGAATCCAAACGACCTGCGCGGCGGCGATCCATTTATATCCCAGTCCGAACAGGATCGCATCTTCGGCAACCAGCGCGAAACCGACGGCAACCGGCAGCAGGATGGCCAGAAAACCGGCATTGATCTTGCGGAACCCTTCCCGGCTTTGGCCGGTCTTTCGCGACAGGTCGGCCAGCCCCGGATACATGACCCGTAAAAGCGGCGTGAACAATTGATGGGTGACGACATTGACCAGCCGGGTGCCTACCCGGAACAGACCGGCATCCGCCAGGCCCAAAGTGGCGCCGATGATAAGCTGTGGTGCATTGGTGGTCAGAAACTGGGTGAATTGAGCCCCGATGGACCATGAGGAAAAGGACAGGCTGTCGCGCCACCGTGACAGCGAGAATCTGGGAACCATAGGGGCGATGGAATAGGTGCAGATGCCGCGTGCCACCTGACCTGCAAAGCTGGCAACGACAACCGCCCAGTAATCCCGCCACAGCCAGGCCAGGGCGATGGCTGATATGGCGTAGACAAAGCGGCTGACCGTTTCTTCGATGGCAACATATCCGAACCGTAGGCCGCGTTCGAACAGCAAAAAACGGGGGCTTCGGATCGCGATGACCAGTGACAGCGCCGAAAGGACCGGCATCAGTTTCGTCAAGGCAGGGATCTCGAACCACTCCATAAGGGGCTGAAGCGCCCAGAACAATGCCGCGGCAACAAGCCCGAAGATGATCTGGAAGGAGAAGATCGTATCCAGATGTTCAACCGTTACATTTTCTAGCCGGATAAGAACCAGCCCGATCTGTCGCTGAAACATCTCCAGCAATGCGGTTGCGATCAGAAAATACGCGATGATACCGAAATCCGAAGGCGTCAGCAGGCGCGCCGTTACGGCAAGCGTTACAAACCCCAGACCTTGCCGGAACACACCGGAAGCAAGCAGTGTTGCTGCTCCGACCGCAAGCGCTGAGCGGCGCGGCAGCACACTGGGGGCCGGATCAGGATTGGGGAACTGCTGCACGCTCACAATATTTCCGTTTTTTGGATAAAGACCCGGCTGTCACGCCAATGTTTCCTTCATAGTTTTCACCAAGGTTTCGTAATGAGCCGCAGAATCTCAAATCTGGCCATCTGTCGAACTGACTGATAGTTAAATCAGGCAAGGGTTCTGTATATCGAGTGCTCATTTTTTTATTCATAGTTAGAAGGTTGTGTAATGTTTTTACGAACGTCTCCAATGCGTGTCAGAAATTTGCATCACATTGCAAGGTGAATTTTCATCAGTTTCTCAGATTGGACTCTAACTATACAAGGGTGCCAGATGTTTCTTTTTGGTGGCAATAAGAACGGGAGCCGCCAGTCATTAAACGGTAAAAGAGTATGAAGATTGCGATTTTTGGTTTGGGGTATGTTGGCTTCACGGCAGCGTGCTGTCTGACCCGCGAGGGGCATGAGGTGATCGGCGTCGATGTGAATGCCGACAAGGTCTCCGAAATCAACGCCGGGCAGCCCCCGATCAAGGAACCGAAAGTGGCCGAGTTGCTGACCGAAGCGTTGGCCAGGAACCTGATCCGCGCCTCGGTTGAAATGCCGGACCTCAGGGATGTGGATCTGGCCATCGTCTGTGTCGGTACGCCCAGTTCCACAGATGGCTCGCATAACATGAGTTTTGTGGCCGAGGTGACGCGCCAGATTGCTGAAACCGTATCGCCGGACCGGGTGCCGCCTCTGACGGTGGCGTACAGGTCCACCTTCCGGCCGGGCACCGTTCGGCAGCTGATCGAGCCGATCTTTCAAAGCTATCTGGGCGATCGGACGGCGCAGGCGGTCGAGATTGTCTATAACCCCGAATTCCTGCGCGAGGCTTCGGCGGTAGATGATTTCTTCAATCCGCCCAAAATCGTTGTCGGTACAGCAGACGGCAACCGATCCGCAGTGATGGATGAAATGCACGAAGGGCTGGATGCGCCGGTGTTCTATACCGCCTTTGAAGAGGCCGAGATCACCAAATTCGTCGACAATACCTGGCACGCCACCAAGGTGGCCTTTGCCAATGAGGTCGGCCGCATCTGCCACAGCATGGGCGTATCCGCCAAAACCATGCACGAGATTTTCGTCTCGGACACTAAGCTGAACATCTCGGCCTATTACACCCGTCCCGGGGGCGCGTTCGGGGGATCGTGCCTGCCCAAGGATGTGCGGGCGCTGCAGCATATCGCGGGCGAGGTTGGGGCGCATACCCATCTGATCGACAGCCTGTTGCAGACCAACCAGGCGCACAAGACCTATCAGGCGCAGGATATCATGGCGCGGTTGCCTGACGGGGGCCGGGTGCTGATGGCGGGGCTGGCCTTCAAGGCCGGAACCGACGATCTGCGTGAAAGCCCCAATGTCGATATTGCCCGGCGCCTGTTACAGGCAGGTTATCAGCTGTCGGTCTATGACCCGGCCATCAAGCCTGCCGATCTGCGCGGACAGAACCTGGGCTATGCCTTTACCCATTTACCCAATGTGGGCAGCCTGCTGGTGGATCGCGCTACGGCCGAGGCCGGACCCTGGGATCTGGTGGTTGGATCAAACCGGATCGTGAATGACCTGAACCTTGGCGATACAGAGGTGCTAAGAACTTATGAATATGACTAGCCCCGTATCCGCCATTCAGCCGATCTCGTTCGAGGAACTGCGCCAGAGCCAACCCCTGAAAGGGTTGAAGGTTCTGATTGTGGTGGAAAACCTGCCCGTGCCCTTCGACCGCCGCGTCTGGATGGAGGCCCGCACGCTAGCCGCCGCAGGCGCGCTGGTCTCGGTCATCTGTCCGACTGGCAAGGGGCATGAGGAGCGTGTCTGGGAAGACGAAGGCATCAAGGTCTATCGCCATCCGCTGCCTTTGGATGCCAGCGGCGCGCTGGGGTATCTGTTGGAATATGGCGCGGCGCTGTTCTGGGAAAGTTGGCTGGCACTGAAGATCAAGTTTACCCGCGGTTTTCACGTCATCCATGGCTGCAACCCGCCTGACCTGATCTTTCTGGTGGCGCTGCCCTTCAAGCTGTTTGGCGTGCGCTATCTGTTCGACCATCACGACATCAACCCTGAGCTTTATGAGGCCAAGTTCGATAAGCGCGGCTTTTTCTGGAAGCTGATGAAGACGTTCGAACGGCTGACCTTCGCCTCGGCCCGGGTATCGATCGCCACCAATGAAAGCTATCGCAAGATCGCCATCGAACGCGGCGGCATGGCG
>NZ_JBSWTT010000003.1:0-989129 GCF_056158705.1 Ruegeria sp. ABM4_193 | reverse complement strand
TTGTGCGTGATCTCGCGGCCCGGAGCATATTTCCGCAGAACGTCGACTTGCGCTTTGTTGAACAGACGTACCCTGTTTGAAGAATACCGCATGAAGTCCAGCGCTTGCGTCGGGTTCGGGGCAGCAACCAAGCCGATTGGCAGCTCGATTTGCTCAAACGATGAATAAAGCGATCCCCAAAACACTGTTCCCCATGTCTGATTCAACGCGTCGATAGTTCCGTATTGCTGTTCCAGCCAGCGCCGAAATCCGATACGTGCCGCTTCTGAATAGCTAAGCACCGTATCGTGGTCGTTATATTCATTGTCGATCTGCCAGGCGTGGACATGAGGGTTTGTTCCATACCTGCGGGCATATTCGGTTGCGATCCTTTGGGCTTCGGACAAATAGATTTCGCTGGAAAAGCAGTAATGCCTGCGCGCGCCATATCCTCTGACCCGACCGTCCGGCCCAACTGGCAGAATTTCGGGGTGCTCATCGATCAGCCACTTTGGCGGGGCGGCCGTGGGGGTCGACATCATAACCTTCAGCCCGGCATCCCCCAAAATTTCGATCACCTCATCCAGCCAATCCCAGCGGAATTGCCCACGCGCGGGTTCGATCAGACCCCAGGTGAATTCGGCGATCCGCACCCAATCCAACCCCATCTCGACCATGCGTCTGGCATCGTCGCGCCATTGGGACGGGTCCCATTGCTCGGGGTAATAGCAAACCCCCAGTTCAAGCTTGCTCATCTATCGTCCTTTGCGGTGCGCCGCTCGATCCACTTCAAGAAGCTGGCGCATCCCAATGTAATCACGACATAAAGGATGGCCGCTGTGTTAAATGGGGCGAACGGCAGGAAACTGGCGGCTTGAAACTCTCGCATTCTCTGGGTCATGTCCCGGACCGAAAGGATCGACAGCAAAGAGGTGTCCTTGATCATCGCAATGAATTCGTTACCCAAAGGCGGTGTCACAATCCGCAATGCCTGTGGCAGGACGATCAGCCGTGCAGTTTGCCACCGAGACAGCCCCAGAGAACTGCCCGCTTCCAACTGTCCTTTATGGATCGCCTCGATTCCAGATCGGAAGATCTCGGCCATATAGGCGGAATAACCCACCGAGATGGCGATGATCCCGCGTGTCATATTCGTCATGTCTATACCGCCGCCTGTGGCGTCCTTGACCGCACCGGCCAGCGGCAAACCTATGTAGAGAATGATCACCAGCATCGGGATGCCCCGGATGGTGTCCACAAAGAACTCGGCCCCGACAGCAAGCGGGTGCAATTTATGCTGCGCTCCGCCTATGGTCAGCGTTAAAAGCAGAAAGCCAAAAACTGCAAAAGCCAGCGCCGGATTGCGAAACTTGTCCGGCAAAAAGCTGGTTTGCCAGAGCACAGGATAACCCTGAGTGTGCGCCTCAACCGGGACAAATGCCCCCGACACGCTGTCAACAGTTTCTATTTGCTCAAGCGCCGCCGCTGCGTCTGTGGCGCTGCGAATGCGATAGTTTTGTTCTCCGCCACCTTCGAATTCACCGAAACGGATAATGTCTGCCTGCGCCTGCGGGGTGCCGCGCACAATGGCAATGCGGGCGTCCGTGCTGCCAACAAGGACATAATTCACCTGTGGCTGCATGAAGAAGAAGGTCGAGACGCCCAAAAGACCCAAGCTTATCGCACCATAGACCATCGTTGTGCGCGCTTTGGGTTTGAATGATTGCAGCCCAACCCAGATAAGTCCAAGGATAGCCGCGAAGATGTAAGCAAAGATCGCCGCGCGGAACGTGATCGCAACCCCGGTGGCGAATTGCCAATGGGCCATGAACATCAGGTAGAACAAAGAAGCTCCGGTCAGAACCTCAAACCCAATTTGCACGAAACTGCGCAATGGGTTGGCCAGACGGCCCGACACAAAGCACAGCGCGACGACAACCGCGTAGATCGCCAGCAAAATCTGTAAACCGGTCTGGACCTGAGTTACCACTTCGGGGAACAGCACCCAGGTCTGGCTGGATCGGTCAATCAAAGTTGAAGTGTTTTCGTTAAGTGCATGAAAAAACACTGACTCGGCGAAAGGCAAAAGAATCTGAGGCGCAATAAAGGAAAGGATCGACAGCCCGACCGCAGCCGGAAATGCCGCTATTGCCGAGACACGCAACCAGGCTGGCGCCTGCAACTGGAAACGAGAGTGGCGGGCGCAGAGATAGCCCAGGATCGCCGTTGTCAGGATCAGCAAAAACCCGACAAAGATAGGTCCCGCATTGTTGCCGATCCCCAGGATGGCGACCAGAGATCGCAAATACTTGGATGAGGTGGCAAACAGGTAAATGATGAACGGCGCGGCAGCGAGCAACACAAGGTTGCTCGGGCGAATCGAGCTCAGGCGCGACATGGGGTTCTCCGCTAAGTCAAAACCCCGGCGAAAAAGCTCCGCCGGGCTGCAGGTGTTCAGGGGATCAGTTGGTGCCCCAGTATTGGGCCATCAGCTTGTCCAGCGTGCCGTCTTCCTTGATAGCTGCGAGGCCAGTGTTGATTGCGTCGACGGTTGGGTCGCCTTCCTGAAACACGATACCCAGCGGGTCGGATTGCAGACCGGTTATCCCGATGGTCAGTTCGCCAGCAAATTCCTGCTCGTATGCGGATGCAGATGTGCCATCGATAATCACACCCTGAACGTCTGCGTTTTGCAGCGCCAGAATGGCGGCCGAGAAGTTGTCATACAGGCTGACATTCTCACGGCCCACCAGTTCCTCGGCCAGTTGCGCGTTGGTCGTTCCGGTTTGTGCGGCAAGCTTCTGACCACCCGCCTTGAAATCGTCCAACGTCATGTCCGCGTTGTCGACCTGAAGCAGGATCGCCTGACTGACCACGATGTATGGCTCGGAGAAATCCATTGTTTCTTCTCGTTCCGGCGTGATTGAGACGCCCGAGATCACCAGATCGAACTCGCCTTGCTGAAGGGCTGCAAAGATGCCATCCCACGCCGTGTTGACGAAGTTTGGAACGCAGTTCACGCGCTCGCAAATGGCGTTCATGACGTCAACGTCAAAGCCCACAATCTCACCGGTTGTTTCATCCACGGTTTCCATCGGCGGATAGGTCGCGTCCGTCCCGATCTTGAGCACGCGACCTTCTAGATCAGCGGCAAAAGCTGCGGGCGCTGCCATCGCGGCAAGCGTCGCCGCGGCAATTAGGTGTTTGAACATGTTTGGTCTCTCCTCTGTTGGTCTAGGTTACTTGCGCATCTTGTGACGCAGGCGTGTCAGGTTGCCGCTCGATCAATTTGGCCCTGATCTTTTTTTGAATCTCTGGCGGGTCAGCGCCGTCCAAGGCTTTCAGCATGAACTCTCCCAACAGGCGGCTCGTTTCACCGATGGGCAGGTAATAGGTGCTGGGCGGGGGCACAAAGTACTGGCTGAGTTTCAGGTCATCGTTTGAAATGACCACAACGTCCTGCCCGACCCTCACTCTTGTTTTGGCTGCGGCTGACAAGGCGCCAAGGGTCATCGCCTCGTTAGCGCAAATTATAGCGCTTGGTGGGTTCGGCAGTTTCATTTGTGCAGAAAAGGCTACTTGGCCTGTCTCTGCTGTCGTTGGCCCGGTTTCTATCAGTGTCGGGTCGAAGCCTACCCCTGCCTCTGACAAAGCATCTGCATAACCCTTGAGGCGTTGTTGCGCATAGATCAGATCATCAGGAGGGTTGATCAATGCGATCCGACGATGACCCAGGCGGATCAGTCGCGCGGTCGCATCGAAGGCCGCCGCCTGACTGTCGAGGTCTACATAGGCATGCGGCCGGGTACTGTCGCTCATACCATATGTGACAAAAGGGAATCCTTTGGCCTGCAAGTATGCGATGCGTGGGTCGTTCACACGGGTGCCCGAGAAGATCACGCCATCGGCCAAACCCTCTTGCACGATTGAGCGCAAGGTCTCCAGTTCAGTGTCGCTTTCGCTTATGCTGAAAACGCTCAGTTGATAGCGCGACCCCTGAACCGCGCCAGATATTCCGGCCAAAATACGCGTGAATTCTACGCCTTCCCATTCCTCGGCGGACTCTTCAGACACGCTCACCAAAACCGCGATCCGGTAGGATTTGTTGGTGCGCAGCTTGAGCCCATCCAGGTTGACCCGATAACCTAAGGCGGCAGCGGCCTTTTGAACTTCTTCCCGCGTTTCTTGTTTCACTGACGGGGCATTCCGCAACGCGTTGGAGACCGTGCCAACAGAATAGCCTGTCTTCTTGGCAATCGATTTGATCGTCGCCCGCGCCATCAGGTGGCCCCGATCAGCTGTTCGGTCAGGAACATCCGCCCTGTGTTCAACGTGCGTCTGTGATTAGAACTTTCGTCATGTTCTACAAACAGATCGGTGCAGTTGCTGTGCGCGAGGGCATTTAATGTGGCACCCCAGTCCACAACGCCCTCACCCAGATCGCGCCAACATTCGTCACCTGTCCCAGCATCCGGATCGATGTCTTTTGCATGGACCGACAGGATTCGGTCTGCGTGGAGAGTGAGTGTTGCCGCAGGGTCTAGACCAGAAGCTTGCAGCCAGCCGACATCCGGCTGCCAATAAACTTTCCCCTGGGCCAGTATTTGATCCAGAGGCGTTTCACCGGGGTTTCCCACCAAATCAAAATCATGATTGTGATAGGCAAGGCGGATGCCGTGTTCACTAAGCTGATCAGCCCATTCAGACAACTGGCCCGACACTGCCATCCATCCCCGGGCAGTGTCGGGCCGCACCTGGGGCGCCAGCCAAGGCATGACGGCCACCTGGCATTCCAAAAGACCCAGAACTTCGAAGACCTCGTCGAAACGGGTGTCGAACTCTTCCCAGTCAAAATGCGCCGACCGAACATTTAAACCCGATTGATGAACAATGCGTGCCATCTGCCGCGGGCTGAGATCATGCAGGCCAGTGGTTTCGACATCAGTAAAACCGCAAGCTGCAACCAGACGCAGCTGATCTGACAGATCGCCACATTGCCGAACGGTATAAAGCTGGGCTGAAACTCTCATTCACCACCATTGAAACGTTTCAATTATGGTGAAATACGAACTATCGCGTTGTCAAGCGTCGCGTTGAACGCCTGATGCTATCACTTTCGCATCGATACGCCGTTGTGGAACAGGTGTACTTTTTCAGGGGCTGCGGTCACGGAAACCGTTTGTCCGCGCATATTCCTTTGAACACCAGGCAGTTTGGCAATTGGCGCTTCTGCGTCCGTGGTTTTTTCAAAGTACAACAGTGTGACTTCACCCAAAGCCTCGGTGAAATCAACGGTTCCAGTCAGGATCGCGGTGCTTTCTGTGATGACAAAGTCTTCAGGGCGCACCCCGATCTTGACCTGCTTGCCCTGATCACTGTCCTCGGTCGGGATCGCGGAAACGGCGGTGCCGCCCGAGGCAAGCTCGACAGTCGTTGTTGCCCCCGTTCCGGTGATCGTTCCGGGCAAAAGGTTCATTGAAGGCGAGCCAATGAATTGGGCCACAAACTCGTTGTCGGGCGTTTCATAAAGCTCAAGCGGTGTGCCAACCTGCGCAATACCCTTGTTGGCCAAAACCACAATCCGGCTGGCCAATGTCATCGCTTCGACCTGATCGTGGGTGACGTAGATCATGGTGCTGTCGGGCATGGCCTCTTTCAGCCGCGCGATTTCGATCCGTGTGGCGACCCGGAGGGCTGCGTCAAGGTTCGACAGAGGCTCATCAAACAGATACACTTTTGGGTCGCGCACGATCGCGCGCCCGATCGCAACACGTTGTCGCTGACCGCCGGATAGAGCTTTGGGCAACCGGTCCAGAAAGGGGTCCAGTTGCAGAATCTTGGCGGCACGCTCTACCGCAGCGTCAATCTCGGCCGTAGGCATCTTGGCGATTTTCAGGGCAAACGCCATGTTTTCGCGCACGGTCATGTGGGGATACAGGGCGTAGCTTTGAAAAACCATCGCGATGCCCCGTTGTGCGGGCGGCACATCGTTCATGACCTGCCCTTCGATTTCCAGCGTGCCGCCTGTAATCTTTTCTAAACCGGCAATCATCCGAAGCAGAGTGGATTTCCCACAACCGGAAGGACCAACAAAAACGATCAGTTCGCCCTGCTCAATGTCGAGATTGATGTTCTTCAGAACGTCAATAGGGCCATAAGACTTGGCGACATCCGTTAGGTTGAGTTCAGACATGTCTTATCCCTTTCCCCGAACCATCAGGCAGAATTGCGAAGCCGCCAAAGTGATTGAATTGTCGCCTTGAATGCCACCCAATTCCAGACCGATGGACTGCCAATCGCCGTCCGGTACCTTCACCTCTGTGGTGTCTGATCCGAGGTTGAACGCACAGAAAACTTGCTCGGAACTATCCTCACGCAGGAAAGTCAGAACCGGACCTATTTCGTTCATCTCAGACAGGCGTCCAGATGCCAAAGCCGGGTGTGCATGACGCAGTGCAATGGCGCGGCGATAGTGGTTCAGCATCGATTGCGGATCCGCCTCGGCCCGGTCTACCGCGTGCTCAGCCTGCTGGACGCTGACCGGCAGCCAGGGTTCTGCGGTGCTGAAGCCGGACTGTTCATCCTGCGCTTGCCAAACCATTGGCGTACGGCAACCGTCGCGGCCTTTGAATTCGGGCCAGAACTCGATGCCATAGGGATCTTGTAGCTTCTCAAACGGCACATCTGCTTCGTGCAGGCCCAATTCTTCGCCTTGATACAGGCAAGCCGAGCCACGTAGGCACATCATGAGAACCGCATGTTGCCGGGCCGCGGCATCATCCAAATTCCAGCGAGAGGCATGGCGTTGCACGTCATGGTTCGAAAACGCCCAACAGGGCCATGCATCCCCTGCCTTGGCCTGCAATTGGTCAAAGACATGTTTGGTGTAACTGGCCGTCAGCGCGCGTTTCTCAAGGAACTCAAACGCATAGCACATGTGCATCCGCTGATCGCCCGAGGTGTATTCACCCATGATCTCGAGCCCACGCTGCGCATCGCCGACCTCGCCCAGACACGCGCGGCCTTCGTATTCGTCCGTCAGCGCGCGCAGCCGTTCAAGGAATGCGATATTTTCGGGTTGGCTTTTCGAGAATAGGTGGTCCTGATGGTTGTACGGGTTGACTGCTGGTGCAATCGATGCGTTGCGCTGATCCATCGGCAGGGCTGGGTTGTCGCGCAATTCTTTGTCATGGAAGTAAAAATTGATTGTGTCCAACCGAAAGCCGTCTACGCCAAGATCAAGCCAGAACCGTGCGACGTCTAACAAAGCATCCTGAACATCCGGGCAGTGGAAATTCAGATCCGGCTGCGATGTCAGAAAGTTGTGCAGATAGTACTGCAGGCGGCGAGAATCCCATTGCCAGGCCGAGCCGCCAAAGATCGAAAGCCAGTTGTTTGGTGGTGTGCCATCCGGCTTGGGATCAGCCCACACATACCAGTCGGATTTCGGGTTCTCACGGCTGCTGCGGCTTTTGCTGAACCAAGGGTGCTGGTCCGACGTGTGCGACAGAACCAGATCGATCATGATCTTCAGTCCTTTGGCATGCGCCTGATCCAGAAGCTCTTTGAAGTCCTCAAGCGTTCCGAACATGGGGTCGACGTCGCGATAATCACTGACATCGTATCCAAAGTCTTTCATTGGTGACTTGAAAAACGGTGAGATCCAGATCGCATCGACGCCGAGCGACGCGATATAGTCCAGTCGCGCGGTGATGCCTTTCAAGTCACCGATCCCATCGCCGTTGCTGTCCTGAAAACTGCGCGGGTAGATCTGATAAATCACCCCTCCGCGCCACCAATCCGAAGACAGTTTTGTTGCTTTGCCGTGTTCAAGGTTGTTCTGCACGTTCATCAGACGCCTCTATTTTACAGATCCGGCCAACAGGCCCCGGACCAGGTATTTTTGCATTGCGAAGAAAACGACCAGCGGCACAAAGATCGAGACAAAGGCGGCGGTCGCAAGAATTTCCCAGTTGCCACCTCGCGTCCCCAAAAGCTCGACGATGCGGTTGGTCATCACGGTCGTCTGGCCTGTCGCGTCGATCAGGAAGACCTTCGCAACCAGAAGGTCGTTCCATGTCCAAAGGAACTGGAAGATCGCGAAAGACGCCAGCGCCGGGAAGCTGAGCGGCAGGATCAGTTTGGTGAAGATCTGGAACTCAGTCGCACCGTCGACGCGCGCGTTTTCGATCAGGTCACGTGGTAATCCGGCCATGTAGTTGCGAAGCAGATAAATCGCCAGAGGCATCCCGAACCCGGTATGTGCCAGCCAGACGCCCAGATAACCCTTACCGATGCCGATATTCAGGTGAAATTTCAGCAAGGGGATCAGGGCCAATTGAAGCGGAACAACCAACAGCCCAACAACCGCTGCGATTAACAATGCCCGACCGGGAAAATCCATCCAGGCAAGCGCATAGGCCGCAAAGGCGGCAACCAGAATCGGGATGATCGTTGCCGGAATCGTTACGGTCAAAGTGTTGAAAAACGCCTTGGCCATACTGTCCGTACTGCTCTGATCCAGAAGAACTTTCTGGTAGTTGTCCAAAGTGAACTCGGGCGGCAACTCAGCCGTCACAAAGATACGTGCGCCGCGGTTTCCGGTGAACTCTTCGGTGTTTTCCATCCGGTAATTACCATCAGCGTCCACTGTGATCGTGCCACCTCGGCGTAGTTCAGCCGTTTGGCCGGGCGCAAAGGCGTCGACTTCGCGCGCACTGATGCCCCAGCTCGAAATTTTTGCCTGCTCGCCCGCGTCAAACAATTGGCCTTCAATCACGTATACGCCGTTTTCCAACACCTGTGTTTCAGGCGCAGCGCTGCGAAGGGTCAGGTTCTGCTCGGATGGAAACAGCGATCGCCACCACCCGCTTGATGAGATTTGGTCGGCTGTCCGAAAGGACGAGACCAACAGACCCAAAGTTGGAATGACCCACAACACCACAAGAAAGACGACCGAAAGGTGCACAACCCATCTGAGCGCCGGTTTGGTTCCTGCAATATCGCTCATGGCTTACTCCATCTCCTTGCGGGCGTTGCGCACATTCCACACCAGGATCGGAGCAACCAGCAGCATAATCACCATGGCCGAGGCTGATCCGACGCCCCAGTCATTGGCCCGGAAAAGCTTGTCGTACATATAGTTAGCCAGCACCTGTGTCTCCCACTGGCCGTTGGTCATCGCAAAAACGATGTCAAAGACCTTGAGCACGGTGATTGTGATCGTCGTCCAAACAACAAGGATGGTTGTCTTGATCTGGGGTACCTTGATCTTGAAGAAGATCTGGAACGGATTCGCGCCGTCCAGAATGGCTGCTTCGATGGTTTCTTCAGGAATGCCCCGCAGGGCTGCCGAAAGGATGACCATGGCAAAACCGGTCTGAATCCAAACCAAAACGATCATCAGGAAAAAGCTGTTCCAGAACGGGACCGTCAGCCAGGTTTGCGGTTCGGCCCCGCCAAAAAAGATATAGAGCGCGTTCAAGATGCCAATCTGGTCTTGTTCTGCAGGTCGCGCATCATAGACCAGTTTCCAGATCACTGAAGCGCCGACAAAAGAAATCGCCATCGGCATGAAGATCAGAGATTTGGCGAAGTTACCCCAGCGGATGCGGTCGGTTAATTGCGCGACAAGCAGACCAAAGGCCGTGGACATGGCCGGCACAACAATCAGCCAGAACATGTTGTTGCGCATGGCCTCCCAAAATTTGGGCTCAGCCGCCATTTGCGAGTAATTGTCCAAACCAACCCACTTGTACCCGCCGCCGGGCACACGCTCCGTGAGTGACAGGCGCAGCGTTTCAACAACCGGATAGGCCAGATACAGCCCCAGCGCAGCAAGCGCAGGGAACAGAAACAGCCATGGCCGGATCATGTTGGCCCGGTTGATGTTGCGCCCCGCATTCGGCCCGCGCGGCGGGAACAGGACTTTGTCCAGAAACTGGTTGGAGAGGTAGAAATAGCCCACACAACCCGACACGCCGATGGCGATCGTCAGCAGGCCTTGAAGTGCCGGTGTCATGGTGCGCTCATCCGTTTGGCAAGCGGGGCGATCCTAAGACCGCCCCAGCGGTTGATCACTTGGCCGCGTCCCAGGACGACTGGATTTCGCTGGCCACGGTGGCTGCGTCTTTTGCACCCGACGAATAATCCACCATCCCGGTCCAGAACGTACCCGCCCCAACGGCACCTGGCATCAGGTCAGACCCGTCAAAGCGGAAAGTGGTGGCATTGGTCAGGATTTCACCCTGCCCACGCTGGGTGTCGTTGGAATAGTTTTCAGGGTTAGCACCCAGGTGAGGCGTCAGGAAGCCGTCTTGCGACATCATGATCTCATGCGCAAAAGGTGTCTTGAGGAACTCCATGAACGCTTCGGCAGCAGGGTTCGGGTTGGTGACAGTAAACAGCGTGCCCGCCCCAAGTACCGGAGTACCCAGATCCTTTTCAGCATAAGCCGGGAAATAGAAGAAATCGGCATCAACGCCCAATTCGGTGCCCTCAGGGAAGTACGCCGGAATAAACGACGCTTGGCGGTGCATCATGCAGGCCGGAGGACTGTCGAACAAACCCTTGGGGCTGTCGCGGAAGTCAATCGCGGCGGTGTCGTCAGCATCCCCGACAACATAGTCATCGTTGCGGGTAAAGCTGCCATATTCCTCAATTGCAGCGATCACCCGAGGATCGTCAAACTTCATCTCATTCGACACCCACTGGTCATAAACTTCCGGCGGCTGAGTGCGCAGCATCAGATCCTCTACCCAGTCGGTTGCAGGCCATCCGGTTGCACCACCCGATGCCAAACCAACGCACAAGGGGGTTTCGCCATCTTCGACCATCTGGTCCATCAGCGCTTTGAACTCTTCCATGGTCTGAGGCACGTCGTACCCGAAGTCTTCAAAATTCTCCGGGATGTACCAGACCAGAGATTTCACGTTCACGTTGAAGAAGAAACCATAGAACTCGGCAGCGCCTTGATCGTTCTCGAAGGTGCCCAGATCGACCCAGGACTGACCTGCGGCAAAGTTATCTTTGATCCAGTCAGCCGATCCTTCGGCCAGCGGTGTCAGATACCCCTGCTTCGCAAGATTTGCCGCCAGACCGGGCTGTGGAAATACCGTCAGGTTCGGCGCCGAGCCTGCTGCCGCGTCAATGAGGATTTGCTGCTCAAGCGAATCTGAACCCACATAGCTGGAACTCGCGCCTGTTGCCTCGTCGAAATACGCAACAAGGTTCTCAAAGGATTTGCCTTCACCCGCCAGCCAAGGACCAAAAATGGTCAGGCTTTCCCCGGACAGATCGTTTGCATCGGCAAAAGCCTGAAACCCGTCCCAGTCAAAGCTGCCCTCACCTACGGCGTGGATCAATTCACCTTCCGCCTGAACAGACCCAGCCATCAGGGCGAACACCGCCGCACCTGCAAAAAGCGAGTGTCTCATCTCATCCTCCTCCCTAGTTTTCGCGCGCTTGCAGACTCAGTTTCAAAGCGCTTTGGATGCGATGTGTTATCCGCTAACATTTTCTCTCTGTCAATAATTCGCTTTCCCGATCCAGCAATATTAATAAATCTGGCATTTGCGGCAAAACAAGTTGACGGACGCTTAAATTGCCCACACAACAAGTGCGTGCACACAATTGAAGGCGCTTTGAATAGCATAATGAACCTAAAGCAGCTCTCAGAAATTCTGGGTCTTTCGCAAACAACGGTAAGCCGTGCGCTGAACGGCTATCCCGAGGTCAGCGAGGGAACGCGTGTACGTGTGCAAGCCGCCGCTCAGAAACATGGGTATCGTCCCAACAGCCGAGCAAAGGGGCTGGCAACCGGTCGATCCATGGTTATCGGACATGTGATCCCCAGTTCGTCGCAACATGAAATGGTGAACCCGATCTTCGGAGATTTTGTCGCCGGAGCAGCAAAGAAATATGCGGAACATGGGTACGACATGATGTTCACCAACGCTGACGATACCTCGATCGAAGAAGCCTATCGCAGCCTTTTTCAGCGAGGGGCCGTTGATGGTATTGTGCTGCAAGGTCCAAAAGTGAACGAAGCTCGGATCGAGGTCCTCAAACGTATGAGAGTGCCGTTCATCGTGCATGGGCGTTCAACGGGCGCGGATACGCCTTACGACTGGATAGATGTAAACAACAAAAGCTCGTTTTTGCGGGCGACCCGGTTTTTGATTGATCTTGGACACCGCAGGATCGCCCTTATCAACGGGCTGGAGGAGATGGATTTTGCACAGCGCAGACGTGCGGGGTATCTGGCGGCGCTGGAGCAAGGCGGTATAATCGCAGACCCTGACCTGATGCGCAGCGCCGAGATGACCGAGGTTTTCGGGCATCGGGAAACGCACGGCATGTTGCAGCTTGATGACCCTCCAACAGCTATTTTGGCATCCTCGATGATTTCCGCCATCGGGGTCAGACGCGCGATTGACGAAGCAGGCTTAGTTATGGGGCGCGACGTTTCGGTCATCGCACATGACGATGACCTTTCGTATCTGAAGAACGGGCAAGACATCCCGATTTTCACAGCGACCCGATCATCTGTCCGCCAAGCCGGGGAAATGGCCGCAGAGATGCTGATTGATCGGATCAAGTCTCCGGATGGTCCGCCCAATACCAAATTACTTGAGGCCGAACTGGTTGTTGGCCGCTCGACTGGCCCTGCGCCCAACAGGACGTAATCATGAAACATTCTCGCGCTGACTTCCCAAAAGATTTCCTTTTCGGGGTCGCAACCTCGGCTTATCAAATCGAAGGGCATGCACAGGGTGGTGCCGGGCGAACGCACTGGGATACATTTGCGGCCTCGCCCGGCAATGTGGTGCGTGAGGAAAACGGCGATCTGGCCTGCGACCACCTGAACCGGTTCGAGCAGGATTTCGATCTGGTGCGCGAGGCCGGTTTTGACTGTTATCGGTTCTCAACCAGTTGGGCGCGTGTCATGCCGGAAGGTCGCGGCCAGATCAATCAAGCCGGGCTGGATTACTATGACCGGCTGGCAGACGCGCTGCTGGCCCGCGGAATCCGCCCGTGTGTGACGCTGTATCACTGGGAACTGCCCTCCGCCCTTGCGGATCAGGGGGGCTGGTGCAACCGAGACATCGCGGGATGGTTCGCAGACTTCACCGAAATCATCATGGGCCGCATCGGTGACAGGATGTTCAGTGCGGCCCCAATCAACGAGCCATGGTGTGTCAGTTGGCTCAGCCATTTCGAGGGCCATCTTGCGCCCGGTTTGCGCGATATTCGCGCCACGGCCCGCGCAATGCATCACGTTTTGCTTGCTCATGGACGCGCCATTCAAGCCATGCGCAGCCTTGGCATGAGCAACCTTGGTGCGGTGTTCAACCTTGAGTGGGCAGAACCCGCCGATGACAGCGTCGAAGCGCGACTTGCAGCGGACCGGTATGACGCGATTTACAATCGGTTCTTTCTTGGTGGTGTTTTCAGGAAAGAGTATCCTCAATTGGTGCTGGACGGCCTTGAGCCGCACTTGCCCTCTGGCTGGCAGGATGATTTCGAGACAATTGGCACACCGGTCGATTGGTGCGGATTGAACTACTACACGCGAAAGCTGATTGCCTCGAACGATTCCGCATGGCCCAGCTTGACGGATGTTCCAGGACCATTGCCAAAAACGCAAATGGGTTGGGAAATAGACCCTTCTGCCCTAAACCGTTTTCTGGTTCGCACACAGAAGGACTATACGGGCGGGCTACCAATCTATATCACCGAAAACGGAATGGCGAGCGCAGAGCGCGTGCGGGATGAGGACCGTATCGAATATCTTGATACACACCTTGCAGCCGTGCAGGACGCTTTGGCACAAGGTGTTCCGGTTAAAGGCTATTTTGTCTGGTCTCTGCTGGACAATTACGAATGGGCCTTCGGATACGAGAAAAGGTTTGGACTGGTGGACGTGGATTTTGAAACTCTGGAAAGAACGCCCAAAGCGTCGTTCGTGGCGCTTAAATCCGCCCTTTCAGAGGGGCAGAACGTCTCTCAGCCGTTAGCGCAACCATCCGGATCTGTGCATGAGCACTGGAATTTGGTTGCGGACATCGGTGGAACAAATACACGTCTGGGCGTTGTGACAAACGGCGAACTGACAGACCTGCGCAAGCACCCAACTGGAACTCTGGATGACCTGCTGAACGCATTTCACGCGTTGCGCGATGAGGTTGGCACAAATCCTCAGGCGGTTGTTGCCGCTGGGGCTGGTCCTGTCAGAGACGGCGTCATCCGCCTTACAAACGCCAATTTGGACTTGTCTGAGTTGGAACTGGCGCAGGCGACCGGGGCGGAACATACTTTTGTTATCAATGACTTTACGGCTGCGGCTTGGTCAGTTGCTGACGTCACACAGAACGAAGTTTCGGTTTTGCAAGGTCAGGCGAAACCACCAGCAGGCACGCGTTTGGTGGTTGGCCCCGGCACCGGACTTGGCGTCGGAGCATTGCTGTTTTCCGAAGGTCACTATCACACAGTTTCCGGCGAAGGTGGGCATGTTGGGCTGTACCCGCGTCACCGGGACGAGGTCGACGTCTTTGAAGCCGCCCGTCACATTGCTCCTGACTGTTTCTTTGGCGATAGCCTTGCTTTGGAAGCAGAGATGTTTCTGAGCGGAACTGGCCTTCCAATCCTGTATCAGGCGGTCGGGTTGGCAGCAGGCACCGGGCGGTCATCGTTTCGTTCGGCCAAAGACATTTTGACGGAAGCCCGCGATGCTTCGGACCCCATCGCAGTCAAAACTGCGCAGATGTTCACAACGCATCTAGGCGCGCTTATGGGTGATATGGCTGTCACGCTTATGCCTGCTGGTGGAGTGTTTCTTGTCGGCGGGGTCGCCGAGAAAAACCGCTGGCTGTTTGATCAGGACTTCAAGGACGCATTTAATGGCGGCGGGCGTTTCAGCGAGCTTCGTAAATCCTTGAACCTTTACGTCTCAGAACAGGCCGAGTTCGGCATCATCGGGGCGAACAATTTTTGCAAAAACGCACTAAAGCGATGAACAACTCGTGCGCTTGAGGCTCTGGGAAAGGACGTTGGAATGATCCTGTGCTGTGGGGAAGCCCTGATTGACATGATTGCCGAGCCGACAGTGTCCGGCGCACGCGGCTTTGTGCCCCATACGGGTGGCGCGATCCTGAATACCGCTGTTGCCATGGGGCGCTTGGGTGAGTCCGTGGGGATGTTGACCGGTGTTTCTACGGATATGTTTGGTCAGCAACTGATCAACGCGCTAAAGGCAAGTCACGTTGACGTTTCGCATGTAATTGTCTCGGATCGCCCCACTACTCTTGCGTTTGTACAACTTGAAGATGGGCACGCAACCTACAGTTTCGTTGATGAAAACACGGCTGGCCGTATGTTGGCACCCGAAGATATGCCAGACCAACTCCCTGCCATCTCGGCTTTGTATCTTGGGGGTATAAGCTTGGCGTGTGAGCCATGTGCAGATGCCTATGCATCTTTGTTGGCTCAACACGGAAGCGACCGCCCTGTCATGTTGGATCCCAACATTCGTCCGGGTTTTATTCAGGATCAAACCCGCTTTCGAACGCGCTTGAACCGCATGATCGCGCTGTCCGATATCGTCAAAGTGTCGGACGAGGATTTGGACTGGATCATTCCCGGTGCGGAACCCGAAGCAGCCAAAGCAGCCTTGTTGTTGCAAGCCGGACCATCAGCGCTGATCGTGACCCGGGGCGGCGATGGCGCAAACGGGTATCTGGCGGATGGATCGCAAGTGACGGTGCCGGTAAAACCGGTGCAAGTCGTGGATACGATCGGTGCGGGGGACACGTTCAATGCCGGTGTGCTCATCGGTCTCAGCCGCGCCGGGCATCTGACAAAACCCGCTGTACGCAACTTAACTGCCAACTCCTTGCGCGCGGCCATGGAACTGGGCGCCGAAGTTGCAGCTGTAACCGTATCGCGTGCCGGGGCGGAGCCGCCGTGGGCCCATGAGCTATAATTCTTGGAAAATCCGATGAAACGATCCGACATAAATCGCATCAAGTCCGAAGCGCAGGCGTTCATTCAATCGTTTGGCGCTGTACTGCCGCCTTTTGCAGATTGGTCACCTGAACAATTGCGCAGCCCGGTGGCGCACACGATCCGCAGCCGCGGGTTAGGGTGGGACATCACCGACTACGCTCAGGGCCGGTTCGATGAACTGGGCCTGTTTCTTTTCACGCTGCGCAACGGCGAGGTGAATGATCTGAAGTCCGGGCGCGGGATGCTGTATGCCGAAAAATTGCTGATCTCGAAAGACAAACAACTGTCTCCGATGCATCGTCACATCGTCAAGGCAGAGGACATCATCAACCGAGGCGGCGGCGATCTGGTGATGGAGATTTATGCATCGGACCCAGAGGGCGGCATCGACCGGCATACGCCTGTCACAGTGCCCAGCGATGCCTGCCCGGTCACGTTGCAACCAGGTGAGCATCTACGCCTGAAACCGGGACAAAGCGTAACCCTGATGCCCGGAGTTTGGCACGCGTTCTGGGCCGAGCAAGGTGATTGCCTTATTGGCGAGGTTTCGACCGTGAACGACGATCGCACGGATAATGTGTTCGAAGATCCGATCCCTCGATTTTCAAAGATCGAGGAAGATGTCGCGCCAGATTTCCTATTGGTTTCCGACTACTGAGGTAGACCGGGTTGACAATGACCGACAGACAACTGGGCTGAGCCCAAGTGATTTCGTCAAACGCCACTCATTCTCTTGCTTGACAAGTCCAGCACCACGAGACTAGCTGAGCGGGATGGTTCCGTAAGGGATGAAAATGGGAATACGGTGCGGTACAGTTATTTGCCAAGTCCGTGACTGCCCCCGCAACTGTAAGCGGAGAGCGACGCCATTACGCCACTGACCCCGAAAGGGTTGGGAAGGTGGGCCGAGCCTTGACCCGCAAGTCAGGAGACCTGCCATCCGATGTTCAACCAACCCGGGGCGGGGCGTCCTGGAAGGAGGCTTTGATGGCACGTTTTTCGCGTGTTTACATTGGTAGCACCTTCTGTCCGCGCTTGGTTTCAAGCGGAGCGGACAGTGTTAAAGGTGACTTACAGAAATAAGCTCTTCTTCAATACCTACAGTGCTGAGGCATCCTGTTGTGCCGTTAATTCAGAGACACGTTACGTTATAACATTGCATCTCAGTCCAACCCGCAGTAAGCGCTACAAGTAATGACGAAAACCGCTGATCATTTCATTCTTGTGTGTGCGACCTGCACAGGTGCCATGTCCACCGATCAAGTGACTGGCGCACTGACGCAAACATTGCCCGAAGGATTTGCAATTCGAACAGTTGATTGCATGGCGGGTTGTTCCCGACCAACCACCATTGGCCTTCAGGCACCGGGCAAGGCGCAGTATCTGTTTGGAGACATCGACACGGAATTGGATCTGGACGCAGTGGTGGAATTCGCCGGACAATACCGCCTTAGTTCCGATGGCTGGACAAGTGCAACCGAACGCCCGCCCGCGTTATTCACCAAGACCTTGTCTCGAATACCGGCCCTGCCAACCGAGAGGGTGTCATGAGTTTTCTGTCGGTCGAGGGTCTCGAATATTACGCTTTGAACGGCGATGTCCTTTTGCAGGACGTGTCCTTCGGCTTGGAGGAGGGCTCGATTCTGGCAATTGCGGGACCGAATGGCGCGGGAAAAACAACACTGCTCAAGTTGCTTTGCGGAATAGAACGTATTGCTCTGGGTGATGTGCTTATAAGAGGCAAAAGCTTGCGCACCCTGTCCGCGCATGAGCGTGCCCGAACCATCGCGGTCGTAGGCCAGCAAGAAATGCCAGACGGTCGGTTGCGTTTGCGAGACTATGTTGCGCTTGGGCAAATCCCGATTCAGGCGGATAAATCGGCAACCGAGCATAAGGTAGATCTTGATCGAGTTCTGGAAACAACCGGATTGTCTCATCTTTCCCGCAAGCCGATGAGCCAGCTATCGGGTGGCGAGCGACAGCGCGCTCACATCGCGCGCGCTTTGGCACAAAACCCATCCCTGTTGTTTCTGGACGAACCGACCAATCACCTGGATCCAGACGCCAAGGGGCACATGTTGTCCTTGGTGGCCGAGCTGGGCGTCACGGTGGTCATGATCGTCCACGATCTGGTCATGATCCCGGAATTCGCCACGCATGTGGCTTTGATGAAATCCACACGCCTGACGGGCTATGGCCCGGTCAGCGACGTGCTGACCTCAGAACGTGTCCGCGACACCTTTGGTGTGGATTATCTATGCTTTCAGCATGAAGGCCGCATGATCCCTGCGCTGGATATCCGAAAAAGAAAACTGTCATCATAACAGGAGCTTACAATGATGCAGAAACTTTGGCCTGCGGCTCTGTTCACTGGCCTGGCAAGCGGCGCGGCCGCCGAAGCCATCACAGTGGACAATTGCGGCGAACCGCTGGTTTTTGAAACCGCGCCCGAGCGGATCGTTGTCCACGACATGAACATGACCGACATGGCGTTCGCATTGGGCCTGCAAGACAAGATCGTGGGCCTGACCGGCATCACGGGCTGGTACAAGACGAGCCCTGATTTTGATGCACAGCGCGGTGATATCCCAGAGCTTGCACCAAAATACCCTACTGTTGAGAACCTCATCGCAGTAGAACCCGACATGTTCTTTGCAGGGTGGTATTACGGTATGCAGCCGGGTGGCGAGGTTACTCCGGACACCCTTTCACCCTTCGGCATCAAGACCATGGTTCTGACCGAAAGCTGCGTACATCTGAACAAAGACCGCCCAGAGGCCAGCATGGACCTGCTGTTTGGCGACGTTCTGCGCTTGGGTCAGGTCATGGGCGTCGAAGCCAAGGCGCAAGAGCTTGTTTCGGGCTGGAAAGACCAACTGGCCGCTATCGAAGCCAAAACAGCTGATCTGCCCAAACCACGTGTCTTCCTGTTGGACGGGCCGGCAGATGCGCCGTTTACCGCTGGCAAATTTGCGATACCGGACGCGATGATCGCCGCTGCAGGCGGAGAGAATGTGACCCATGACATGGACACCAGCTGGGGTCGCACGTCGTGGGAAACCGTGGCTGCTGCAAACCCGGAATTCCTGGTTCTGCTGGACTATCAGACAGGAAACGGTGCAGAAGACACCTTCCAGTTCCTGAAAGATCATCCCGTCATGTCTCAAACCGATGCAGTCAAGAACGAGCGCTGGATCGGCCTGCGCTACGAAGAGCTGACACCCGGCCCGGCAAACATTGAGGCCATCGAAAAGATGGTCAAGGCAATGCACCCGGAGACCAACTGATATGGCCCATTTGGGCCGTTCGATCTTGCTGGGGGCGATCGTTCTGATCGCCCTTTTGCTGCTGTCCATCGTTTATGGAACAACAAATATTCCTGTGCGGGACGTGGTCGCCGCGATTGGTCTAGGAACAGGCCTGATCGATGGCGACATGTCCCCGCTTCACCGGATTGTTTTCGACTTGCGCCTTCCCCGCGCCTTGTTTGCCGCGGTCATCGGGGCAGGATTGGGGGTTGTTGGTGTGGTTTTGCAAACAACCACGCGCAACGACCTGGCCGATCCATTCTTGTTTGGCCTGTCGTCTGGCGCGGCTGCCGGGGCGGTTTTGGTGATCACCGTCACGGGTGATGTACTGGGCATCTGGACCCTGCCCTTGGCGGCATTTTGCGGGGGTTTGATTGCTTCGGGCATTGTTCTGGCGCTGGTTCAGGGTCTGCGCACAAGTGCGCCGGAAAAACTGATTCTAGCCGGTTTAGCCGTGTCCTTTCTGTTCTCGGCCATCACAAACTATTTGATTTTTTCCGGCGACAATCGCGCGGCGCATTCGGTCATCTTCTGGATGCTTGGCGGGTTGGGCCTTGCACGGTGGGAGACATTCCCACTGGTTCTGACCGGACTGGCTCTGATCCTGAGTTATGCTCTTTACCGCAGTCGCTGGCTGGATGCCCTTTTAACCGGAGATTTCACGGCGTCCTCTCTTGGCATACCCGTTCAGGGCTTGCGATTTAGTATGTTCTTTGTCGCGGCATTGGCGACGGCGAGCTTTGTTTCCGTGGCCGGCGTTATTGGTTTTGTCGGGTTAATGGTCCCTCATATTGCACGGGGCATTGCCGGCACGCTGCACAGAAACCTGTTGATTACCTCAGCTATCGTCGGGGCGATCCTGCTGACGATGTCGGATATTCTGTCCCGCCTGCTTTTGGCCCCTCAAGAACTGCCCGTAGGTATCGTAACAACGTCGATCGGGTCTCTTTTTGTGTTCCTATATCTGTTCAAATCCGCGCGCGGTGATTGACGTCAGATTTTGGCCTACGTGTCTGGTCCGTGTGACAAAAGCTCCTGCACCAAGGGATTAGGGAACCGGCGCTTGAACGTAATTGCGTGGAAGTTTTCCTTGATCTTCGGATGCTCATTTGCCTCGACCAAACGGCCCGAGTTCAGCTCATCCTGAACAACGATCGGAGCCACCAGAGCCAAGCCGATATCCTCGCGCGCCAAAAGCCGCATCATGGCCATATCGTCCACCTCGGCAGCTACCTGAGGCCGTACCGACATGCGGCTGGCCATAGCGTCAAACGCAGTACGAACACTGTTGTTGGTTGTGGGCAGGATGAAAGGTTGTTCTTCCAACAGATCCCGTATCGGGCGCGTCGGATCAAGGCGATCCGGGGTTCCAACGATACTCACCGGTTGTTCGGCCAGATGATGAGTGACAAAGCTGGTCAGGCTGTCACTCGCGGGTTCGTGGTTCATGAGGACCAAGTCGAAATTCAACGTTTCAAGCCCCTCCAGCAACTCACTTGGACTGCCAAACCTCAAGATGACCTCGACATCAACACGCGCCAATATGGGCCGCAAAAAGCGAATCTGAAAGTTCCGCGACAGGGTGGACTGCGCCCCCACCCTCAGCGCCTGCCGCGTGTTTCCAGCATCTTGCAAGGTTGCCACAAGTTCCTGGCCTGTCGCAAAAATCGCATCTGCGTGGTCCAGCGCGATATGTCCGGCTTCGGTCAGGTGCAGCTTGCGGCCTCTGCGCTCAAACAGGGGATGGCCAAGGCGATCTTCCAATTCCTTTATCTGCACGGACAAGGCGGACTGTGACAGATTCAAACGTTGTGCAGTCCTGGTCAGATTGCCGTCATGGGCAACCGCCCAGAAATAGCGGAGATGATGATAGTTAAGCGGCATATCGTTCTATTTAACCGAACGTATTTAATCAAACAATGTATTTTTCATATGATGGCACGCGAAATATGTCTCCTTGAACAATTCGAGTCAGTATCGAACGTCAAGGGACACACGCATGAGCTATTTGCTTCTACCCCTCCTGAGTCCGCTGATCTTTTTAGGGTCGGCTTTTTATTGCAGCCGTCATCCGGGGATGCGCCCGGGCAACTTACCTAAAATCGCAGAATGGGCTGCGTTGGCAGCTTTTGCTGTGTCTGCGCTATCTGCAGTGTTGCTGATTGCGAATGGATCCGGAACATCGGCACTGATCGGGTTCTGGGGCGTCGGACTGTCAGTACGGTTGGACGCGGTAAGCGCCACGATGCTGGTTCTGGTCAGCTTTATTGGCTGGATCGTCCTGCGTTATTCAGCGACTTACATGGATGGGGAACAGAAACAGGGCGCCTTCACCGGATGGATGTCCGTTGCGCTTGCTTCCGTACTTTTGCTGGTCATGTCCGGCAACCTCACTCAACTTCTTGCAGCCTGGATCGCAACAAGCCTGGCGCTGCATCAACTGCTGCTGTTCTACCCGGAACGCACAACGGCACAGCGTGCAGCGCGCAAAAAGGCGGTTGTGGCGCGGCTAAGCGAGGCCGCACTTGCGCTGGCCGTAGTCCTGTTGATCATCGGCTACGGAACAACCGATATCGCCACGATCCTGTCATCCGCACAGCCAACCATGGTGACAATTGTAGCGGCCCTGTTGATCGCAGTGGCCGCCGTGCTGGCGTCAGCTCAGTTCCCTGTTCATGGCTGGCTGACCGAGGTTATGGAAGCACCGACGCCGGTTTCTGCACTGCTGCACGCCGGTGTGATTAATGCCGGTGGGTTCCTGTTGATCCGCTTTGCCGATGTGATGCTGGTCGCACCGGGCATCATGGCCTTGCTGGTCATGCTGGGCGGGTTCACTGCACTGTTTGGCGGGCTGGTGATGCTGACACAACCAGCGGTAAAGACGTCTCTGGCATGGTCCACAATCGCTCAGATGGCGTTCATGATCATGCAATGCGGGCTGGCACTGTTCCCGTTGGCGCTGCTGCACATCGTGGCGCACTCACTTTATAAAGCGCATGCCTTCCTTAGCGCCGGTGAAGCCGTGCGCAACGTTGCGGCGATCCGCCGGCCGGGGCCAGTGGCTGTGCCAAGCGCACGCAACGTATTGCTGGCTTTCGCAACCGGCATTCTGATCTACGGTGTGGTCGCTTCGGTTTTCGGGATCGATGGGAAATCGGTTCAGGCCATTGCGCTGGGCGTCATCCTGATCTTCGGCGTCGCTTATCTGCTGGCGCAGGGATTTGCCGATGCAGCCCCCGGAGCCCTGACCCGCCGCACCGTCATCTATGCCGGAGCAACATCTGTCAGCTACTTCGTTCTGCAAATTGCAGCGCAGCATCTGAGCGCCGGGACTTTGCCAGCCACACCTTCTGCGGGACCATTGGAATGGGCACTGATCGTTCTGGCGCTCTTCAGCTTTGGTGCAGTGGCACTGGCTCAGTCAACCTTCCCGCTTTGGGCGTCTCATCCGGCAGCGGCTGGTATCCGGGTGCATCTGTCCAACGGGCTTTATGCCAACGCAATCTTTGATCGGCTGCTGGACGGATGGTCCACGCGGCGGTCTGTATGAAAAGGGGATCAGACATGTATATGAAACACGAAAGCTATCCTGCTCCGCTTTTGGAACTGGTCGCGATTGCAAATGACGCTGTGCGTCAGATCCCTCCTTTGTTTCCGCTGGCGGCAAACGTCGCCGTAAACCCCTTCCTGGGGCAGACTGAAGACACCCTCGCGGTGACAGCCGCGCGCCTTGGTCGAGTTGCTGGTGTACGCATCACACCTGACCGGCAAGCCATGGCCGAAAAGCTGAAGACCGGCGAGATGGTTGACGGTGATCTGGTCGAGGCAATTTCTCATGTCGAAAGCCGCTTTGATCCGCCAAGGCTGGAAGATGTGACCGTTGCTTTGACCAAGAACGCGGCACCTCTTGCCCCGTTGCCAACAGTTGCGGATCTCGCCGCCGACGTGTCGGGCATCGACTGGCCGGGTTTGATCGAAGAACGTATCGGAGCTTGGGCCGCAAGTCATTTCGACGAAGGCCAGGCCCTGTGGCAGCCCAGTCGTGCCGGCGGTGCATTCAGTGCATGGCGGGAGTTCGCCTCGCGTGACCTTACGCCGGAAATCAACGGGTTGAAGGGCTTTGGCGCATTTGTGGCGGCCACCAACCGGTCTCAATGGCGGGCCATCGGACGGGCCGCGGAAACGCTGGGCGTGACGCCAGAGGCGGCCGGAACAACCTTTCATCGCTGGCTGATCACGTTGGGCGGTTGGGCACAATATGCGCGCTACTTGTTGTGGCAGGCCGAGCTTCAGGGACAGACCGACACAACAACGGCTGAATTACTTGCCATTCGGATGGTGTTTGAAGAGGCGCTGTTCCACCAGTACCGCGATCAGATCACGTCACGTTGGTCGGAAACCATCGCAGCACACGAAACGCCGATCACACCGTCCCGTGACATGGTGATTGACGCCATTCTGCAAGATGCTGCTGAACGGGCACAACAGCGCAAGTTGGGGCAGTCTTTGTCCGGATCTCAGCCAAGAACAACCGAAGGCCGCCCCATGGTTCAGGCCGCATTCTGTATTGACGTCCGGTCCGAGGTCTTCCGCAGGGCGCTGGAAGCACAGGATGCAGGCATTGAAACCATAGGCTTTGCCGGGTTCTTTGGGTTGGCCAGCGCGCATAAATGCGCAGGATCAGACGTTACCGAGCTGCGGGGGCCCGTTCTTCTGAACCCCAATGTCACATCTAAAGCAGCAGAAGACACATTGTCCGATCTCGACCGGCGCTACACGGCCCGCGCGAAACGTGCTTGGGGGCGTTTCAAGCTGGCCGCTGTATCATCCTTTGCCTTTGTCGAAGCGACCGGGCCGATCTACGCAGGTAAATTGCTTCGGGACTCGCTGGCAGCCAGTGGCAAGGGAACCAAGTTTGATCCTGCACCCAAGCTGGATCCTTCGATGGATCTGACCACGCGCATCGATACCGCCAAGGCCATCCTGGGCGCTATGTCTCTGACAGGGAATTTTGCTCGTATCGTGATGCTGGCAGGACATGGGGCGGACGTCACCAACAACCCCCATGAAAGCGCGTTGCAGTGCGGTGCCTGCGGTGGTCATGCAGGGGACGTCAGCGCCCGGCTTCTGGCCAGCCTCCTGAACGACAACCAGGTGCGCGAGGGTCTGCGGGGCAAAGGGATCGACATCCCCGCTGACACGCTGTTCCTTCCAGCGCTGCACAATACGACGACGGATGACGTCACCCTGTTTGATCAGGACCATCCGGCAGGATTGTGGGCCCCGCAGATCGCCAAATTGAAAACCTGGCTGAATGAAGCCGGACGCCTGGCGCGCGCCGAGCGTTCGGCCCGGTTGCCTCGTGCCAACGGAGGTGACGATATCGCCCGCCGTGCCAAGGATTGGGCCGAACTTCGGCCTGAATGGGGTTTGGCAGGCTGTCGGGCCTTTATAGCTGCCCCACGCAGCCGGACCGATGGGACCGGATTGGCCGGACAGTCCTTTCTGCATAGCTATGACTGGCGTTCGGATGATGGGTTTGGCGTGCTTGAGTTGATCATGACCGCCCCGGTGGTTGTGGCAAGCTGGATCAGCCTGCAGTATTACGGGTCGTCCGTCGCGCCGGGCTTGTTTGGCGGTGGCAACAAGCTGCTGCACAACGTGGTCGGCGGGATTGGTGTTGTCGAGGGGAACGGAGGTGCTTTGCGCCCAGGTCTGCCTTGGCAATCGGTCCATGATGGCGAAGCGTTCCAGCATGATCCTCTGCGCCTGTCCGTTGTAATCGAAGCGCCGCGTGAAGCCATGAACGACATTCTGAAACGGCATGCGAATGTCAAAGCCCTGTTTGACAACCGCTGGCTTCACCTGATCGCAATGGATGAAAATGGTGATCTGGCTTGGCGTTACACAGGTGATCTGGAATGGAGCCCGATTGCGAAACCCGCTGGCTCTGAACAAGCCATCGCTGCCGAATAAGCAAAAAACGGAAGGGCCCGGCCACAGTGCCGGGCCTTCTTTTTACTGACTATGTGTTGATAAGTTTCAGAAGATCTGCATGCAGATCAGGGGTTGCCGCCGATACGACCGCGCCATCTGACTCCAGTGTCAACGCCCTGCCCTGCCAATCGGTCATCACACCACCAGCTGCCGCAACAAGCGGCGCAACCGCCAAGTAGTCATAGGGTTGCAGGTCATAATCCACTACAGCGTCCACATGCCCTGCGGCCAGCAACGCATGCGGATAACAGTCATAGGCAAACCGACGCGTCTGCCCGACCTGCATCAAACGGTTGAATAGGTCCAGGTGATCGCGATGGATCTTGTCCCCCTCGTTTACGTATAGAATAGATTGATCCAAACGCTTTTGTTGCGAGGTCCGTATGGGTTCACCGTTCAGAGCGGCCCCTTCACCAATGACACCCACATACACCTCATTCAAAGCGGGCATTCCGACCAAGCCAAACTGAGGCTGCCCATCAACCAGATGTGCCAACAGGAACCCGAACAAAGGATGCCCGGACAGAAATGACCGGGTTCCGTCGATTGGGTCAATGACCCACATGTGCCGACCATCACCTGCCTCTTGCCCGTGTTCTTCGCCAAAGACCCCATGCTCGGGAAAGTGCTGGTTCAGGTAGGACCGAACCTCGGCTTCAACCGCTTTGTCAGCTTGCGTCACAGGGCTTTCATCCAGTTTGAACTCGACACCCAGAGATCCACGGAAAAACCGCATCGCAGACGACGACGCAATGTCAGCCATCTGAATGGCATGTTCCTTCAGCGTATGTGCGACGACCATTTCAATCCTTTCAGACGGTTGTTTCTGCGTTGTTTCTGACGACGGTTTTCATCGGGTGCAATGGGGAACATGGCACGATCAGTATCAGCCATTTTAAGCGGTCCGGGCGTCCTTTTCGGGCTGTCTTCACGCCATTTTTCCGCTGCAAGCCAATCACCAAGCGGGGCACGGATGTGCCCCGCCACTGGCTTTTGCTTACCGCATAGATTACGGATCACGTTCGGGGCTTCAGACCTTCACGCGTTCCATTTTGGGGTCGTAAAGTGGCTGCAAAGTCACCTGACAGGGTACTCTTGTGGTGGCTACGTCCAATTCATACTCTCCGGACGTGACATATTCTGGATCAACGCCTTCGGGGTTGCGAATATAACCGTATCCAATCGATTTCCCGATGGTATAGCCATAACCACCTGAGGTCAGCCAACCGACCCTTTCACCGTTTCGATAGATTGTTTCCCGCCCCAACAGGACGATGTCGGGGTCAACCGTGAAACAGGCCAGCATCTTTTTGACGCCTCCTGCTTTTTGCTTTTCGGATGCGGCACGGCCTTTGAAGTCAACATCCTTGCGCAGCTTGACGGCCCAGCCCAGCCCGCTTTCGAACGGTGTATGATCCGGCCCGATATCCGAGCCCCATGCGCGGTAGCCCTTCTCAAGCCGCAGCGATTCAATAGAGCGGTATCCTGCATTCACCAGACCATGAGGTGCGCCCGCCTCCATCAACGCGGCATAGACGGTTTGGGCATATTCCACGGGAAGATGCAGTTCCCAGCCCAGCTCACCCACATAGGTGACGCGCAGCGCCTTGACCGGGCAACCGGCGATGCCGATTGTGCGGATCGATCCAAATTTAAACCCGTCATTCGAAACATCATCTCGCGTCACCGCCGCCAGAATATCCCGCGCCTTTGGTCCCATCAGCGACAGCACCGCGTTCGATGAGGTGATGTCGAACAGCTGGCAGTTCATGCCTTCCGGGATATTGCGGTTGATCCAGTCGAAATCATGGGTGGCAAAGCCAGTGCCAGTGACGATGTAGAATTCGTCATGTGCCACTCGACCAACGGTCAGGTCACATTCGATTCCGCCCTTGTCGTTCAGCATCTGAGTATAGACCAACGCGCCGACCGGCTTGTCGACATCATTGGCGCAGATCCAATTCATCGCCGCCAGCGCATCGGGGCCTTTCAGCGCGAATTTGGCAAATGAGGTCTGGTCAAACAGCACCGCCGCCTCACGCGCGGCCTTATGTTCGCGGCCCACCGCATCGAACCAATTTTGGCGACCAAAGCTGTATTCATCTTTGGCGGTCTCTCCCAGCGACGCATCCGCGTACCAGTTCGGGCGTTCCCAACCCAGTTTCTCACCAAAACATGCGCCCTGCGATTTCAGCGTGTCATAGAGCGGTGACTTGCGGCAGGGGCGACCCGAGTCGTGCTCCTCATGCGGCCAGCCCATTGTGTAATGTTTGCCATAGGCTTCGACGGTCCGGGTGCGTACCCAATCAGTATCGAAATGCGAGCGGCCAAAGCGGCGAATATCGGCGGACCACAGATCAAAGGGGGGTTCTCCCTTGTGGACCCATTCAGCCAGCGCCATGCCCGCCCCGCCACCAGCGGCAATGCCGAAGGCATTGAAGCCTGCGCCGACGAAGAAGTTGTTCAACTCTGGCGCTTCGCCGATGATGAAGTTGCCGTCCGGCGTGAAGCTTTCCGGCCCGTTGGTCAGCGTCTTGACGCCGGCGTTTTCCAGCGCAGGAACACGCCCCAGCGCTAACTCCATCAGCTGTTCGAAATGGTCGAAATTGCTGTCGAGCAACGTGTAGTGGAACCCTTGCGGAATCCCTTTAGTCGCCCAAGGAATTGGGTTCGGCTCATAGCCGCCCATGACCAGCCCGCCGACCTCTTCCTTGTAGTAGGTCAGGCGATCCGGATCGCGCAGCGTCGGCAGGTTCGAAGGGACATCAAAAGGTTCGGTGACCATATACTGATGCTCCATCGGCACCAGCGGCACGTTGACACCAAAGCGCCTGGCAAAGGTGCGGGTCCACTGACCGGCGCAGCAGATTACCTTTTCGCATTCGATCCGGCCATGTTCCGTGATCACCGCACGGATCTTGCCGTCTTCGATTTCGATATCGGTGACTTTTGTGTCCTCGAAAATCTTTGCACCGGCCATACGTGCGCCTTTGGCCAGTGCCTGAGTGATATCCGAGGGATTCGCCTGTCCATCGGTTGGCAGATAAGCCGCGCCGATCACGTCCGAGACGTCCATCAGCGGCCACAGTTCCTGCGCCTCAGACGGCGTCAGCAACTGCATATCCAGACCAAAGGAATGCGCGGTGGTGGCCTGACGTTTCACCTCGGTCCAGCGTTCCTCGTTACAGGCCAGACGCAGTCCTCCGTTCATCTTCCAGCCGGTACCAAGCCCAGTTTTCTCTTCGATCTTGTTATACAGATCAACCGAGTAACCCAGCAGTTGCGTAATATTCGCGTTCGAACGCAGCTGCCCTACCAGTCCTGCCGCGTGGAAGGTGGTGCCCGAGGTTAGCTTTTTGCGCTCCAACAGCACCGTGTCGGTCCAGCCCAGTTTGGCCAGGTGGTAGGCGGTCGAGCAGCCGATGATCCCGCCGCCGATAATGACGGCTTTGGCTGTTTTCGGAAGGTCGGTCATGTCTGTCCTCAGGTATTTTTGAAATCGGAAAGGGCTGCGCGAAACCGCGCGAGGTTTTCGGCCGTATAGGCTGCGTAGTCGAATTCGATGTCCGAGGTGATCTCGGACACCATGCTCCACATGGTTTCCCGCAGAAGCGAGGCGCATTTCATCGCCGTATAACGATGGCGCAGATCGTCGGTGACGGGAGCGTGGAAATAGGTCTCAAGCACCCAGTCTTCCTGTTCGGGGGAAAGACCATTGTTTGAAGCCAGCCCACCCAAATCGAAAAGCGGCGAATTGAACCCGGCATAGTCGAAATCGATCAGCCAAAGGCGATTGCCGTCATTCAGAAAGTTGCCACAGAGCAGATCGTTATGGCCAAACACCATGTCATACGGCCCGGCCTCGCGTTCCAACGTAGCGCCTGCGTTGATCAGGTCAGGGATCAGCGCTGAATGGGCACTGCCGCGTTCGATGAGTGTGGCGGCATAGTCGCGGATGACGTGGAAGACCCAGAACACCAGCGATGGACCCCGCAGGTGCTTCGGTACCTCGGTATGGCACGCCTTCACCAATTCCAGCACGCGCGGCAGCATATCCGGGTTGCGGACATCTTCCTCGGTAAGTGTGCGGCTTTCGATGAACTCTAGCACCGTCAGATCGCCTGACGAGTGTACAACCGCCGGCGACAAACCCGCCGCATGGGCGGCCTTGCTGGCGGCCAGTTCGTTGAACCGCATGACTTGATGCAGCGGGATATCGTCCCCCACACGCACCACATAAGATCCGCTGCTGTCGGTGACTTTGTAGTTCACATTGGTGATACCGCCGGTCAGAGGCGCGGCCTCGATCTCACTTTGCCAGATCGGCAGGGCGCGGATGCGGGTCATCAAATCGGATTGGCTCATCTTAACTCTCCAGTCCAAAGCGGATGCGGGCCTGACGGGCACCTGCATTGATCAGGCGGTCGGCAATGATGGCAATGAACGCGATGGCCAAACCCGCGACCAGACCCCTGCCCGTATCTGCCTTGGTCAGGGCGATATAGACCTCTTGCCCCAGATCGCGCGTACCGACGAGTGCAGTGATGACCAGCATCGACAGGGCCAACATGATGGTTTGGTTGATGCCCAGCAGAATCTCAGGCAGCGCCATGGGCAGGCGGATATGGCGCAACAATTGCGTACGGGTGCAGCCGGAAACCAAACCGGCCTCAATCAGTTCCTCACTGACCGAGCGCACACCATGTGCCGCATAGCGCACGGCTGGGGCCAGCGCATAAAGGACGATTGCGATTAGCGCAGTGAAATCTCCTACCCGGAACAACATCACAACGGGGATCAGGTAAACAAAGCTGGGCAGGGTTTGCAGCGTGTCGATCAGTAGGTTGATCACCGCTCCGGCGCGTTTGTTCAGTGCCGCCAGCACACCCAGAGGCACCCCGATCAGCGTCGCCAGAATGACCGAGGCTCCGCACAGATAGACCGTCACCATCGCTTTGGACCACAGGCCCGACACAAGGATTAATGAGGCCATTCCTCCGCACAGCGTTGCCAGACGCCAGCCGCCCGCGTGCCAGCCCAACAGGATCAGCATTGCAATGGCCCACGGCCACGGGATGCCCAGCAAAACCGTCTTTATCGGGATCATGAACCACGTGAGGAAGAAGACTTTGATCGCCTCGAACACGTCGAAATAGTTGACGTTCAGATACTCGACGGTGTTGTCCCAGAACGCGCCCGTGGTGATTGTCTGGCTGTCGGGATACTCCAACAGCAGCGGCGAGAACTGGCCCAGCACCCAGGTCACAACCAACAGGATCAACACCAAAACTGTCCGGCGATGGCGCGCAACCCACGAGCCCGGTTGTTCGTGATGCACCTGCCCCATGCGTTCGGCAAAAGCCTGGCTGAGACGATCGACAGCGATGGCCAATACTACAATGGCAATCCCGGCCTCGAACCCCGCGCCAATGTCCAAACGGCGCAGTGCAGCGAGGACGTCAAACCCCAGCCCTCCGGCCCCGATCATCGAGGCGATGATTACCATGTTCAGCGTCAGCATGATCACCTGATTGACGCCCACCATCAGGCTGTGGCTGGCCGAGGGCACCAGCACCCGCCACATCAACTGCCGCTGGGTTGTGCCGGCCATGCGACCAAAATCGAGGATCTCGGGGTCCACGCCCTTGAGCGCCAGCGTGGTGATCCGCACCATTGGCGGCGTAGCGTAGATAATCGTGGCAACCAAAGCCGAGATCGGACCAAAGCCAAACATGAACAGGATCGGCACCAGATAGGCAAAGATCGGGATCGTCTGCATCAGGTCCAGAATGGGCGAGATGATCTTTTCGAACAGCGGATGGCGATAGGCGAGGATGCCTAACAGCAGCCCTCCGCCCGCTCCAATCGGCACCGCGATCAGGACCGAGGCCAGCGTCACCATCGCGCTTTCCCATTGCCCGAAGACAGCGAGATAGATGAAACAGGCCCCGACCAATGCGGCAAGTGCCCAGTCACGACAGTATTGCCCCAAAGCGATGACAGCGGTAATCACAACGATCCAGCTGATCGCAGGCAGGATGACCTGCGCGTCATTGCCCTGACCGCTGACAAACCCGTCCGCCAATAAGGCAAGCACCAGATTATAAGGTTGTTCAATCATCCACGCGATGGCGCGGGTGACATCGGTGAACGAGACGGGCCCGATGGCAGCGTCCTCGATCAGCCACGTCATCGCCGAGGAAATATAGGTCTTGAACGGGATCACCCAGGCCGAGGGGAACTTGGTCAGCCAACGCGCATCCAGCGCTTTGCCCAGATCGCGGCCATAGTACCCAAGCACGATTGTGATCAGAACAAGGGCCAGAGCAATGGCCTGCGCCCGGTTCAACCGGATCATGCCGCATCTCCGTCGCCGAATAGTACATGCGCAACAGCTTTGCGATCAATCGCTCCCACGGGTTGCCCCTCTGCATCCACAACAGGGATCGGCGCATCGGCGGCGATGATGCGTTCGGCCACGTCAGAAACGCGGGCAGATTGCGCAATTGGCTCTCCTTCACCTGCGGCGCCGGGGGTCATGACGCCGCCGACGGTCAGAACCTTCGATCGCGGGATATGTCTTGTGAACTCAGCCACATATTCCGTGGCAGGGTGCATCACCAGCTCTTCCGGAGTGGCGATCTGAATCACTTCGCCATCTTTCATGATGGCGATGCGGTCTGCCAGGCGGACAGCCTCTTCAAAGTCGTGCGTGATGAAGACGATGGTCTTGTGCAGGCGTTCCTGAAGCCGCAGAAACTCGTCCTGCATCTCGCGCCGAATCAGGGGGTCGAGGGCCGAAAACGGCTCATCCAGAAACCACAGATCGGGTTCGGTCACCAGCGAACGGGCGATACCCACACGCTGTTGCTGGCCGCCGGACAGCTCACGCGGATAGTAATCCTCGCGCCCTTTCAGACCAACCAGTTCCACCACTTCGCGAGCCTTCGTTTCGGCCTCGGCTTTTGGTGTGGCCTGAATGGTCAGAGGGAACATCACATTCTGCAAGACGGTCAGATGTGGCAGCAATGCAAAATGCTGGAACACCATGCCCATCTTGTGGCGTCGAATTTCAATCAGTTCTTTGTCGTTTGCACGTAACAGATCAGCGTCGTCAAAAATGACCTCACCACCAGTGGGTTCAATCAAGCGCGACAGGCAACGAACCAAAGTCGATTTTCCCGACCCGGACAGCCCCATAATGATAAAGATCTCGCCTTCCGCGATGTCGATATTGGCGTTGCGCACGGCCCCAATCAAACCTGCATCACGGATGTCATCCGCCGACGGGTTGGGGTTTTGCTTCAACAGCGCTTCAGCGTTTGGCCCGTATAGTTTCCAAACGTTGCGGCAGGACAGTTTCGTCTTGGGGGGCATCGGTGTGGTCCGGTAAGTTTGCAAAAAAGGCCAGAGCGGTCCGAGAGAGCGAAAGGGCCGCTCTGGCCAGTGGATTATTTTGAGATCCAACCCGACCAGCGGTCTTTGTTGGTCTCCATCCACTCTGAAACAACACTGTCAATTTCCACGCCGTCCAGATCGGCCTTGCCGACCATCGCACTCATTTCGTCATTGTTGATGTTGTACGCCTCGATTATGTCATAAGCACCGGGCCATTTCTCCTGCAAGCCGGACCAGGCAGCCTTCCAGATTGGCCCACGCGGCTTGCCGCAGTCATAAGCCATGTTGGGATTCACACCAACCGAAGGGTCGCTATAGCATTCGGCTGAAAATGACGGGAATTCTACGAATTCACCCTCATACTTGGCCGGCGCCCAATGGGGTACGTAAACCCACAGAACGATCGGATCTTGCCGTTGATAGGCAGATTCAAGCTCGGCAAACAAAGCTGCATCGGTACCCGCATGTACCACCTCGAAATCCAACTCCAGAGCTTCGACACGCTCTTCGTCGAAGCCGCCCCAGGTCACGGGCCCACCGACATAGCGGCCGCTTGGTGCGGTTTCAGCGGTCGAGAATTCTTCCGCGCAATCGCGCAGAGCTTCCCAATTCGGCAGCCCCGGGCAACGCTCTTTCATGTAGCTGGGATACCACCACTCTTCGATGGCCATCAGACCGGTTTCCCCGACATTTACGACATTGCCCGAAGCCGTCGCTTCGTCCAATGCCTCGCGGCCGGTTGTCTCCCAGATTTCCATTGCCAGATGCAGGTCGCCCGTTTTCAGGCCAGCGAATTGGGCAATGTAGTCAGCCTGAACGTATTCGACGTTGTAGCCCGCTACTTCAAGGATCGAACCCATGATCTTGGTATTGATCAGCTGACCGGACCAGTCGTGCAGCGTAAGCTTGATCGGATCAGTGGATTCCACCGCCCAGGCTGACGTAGCAGCCGCAACAGCAAGTACCGAAAGTCCCAGTTTGCATTTCATAACACCATCTCCCTGTCGTGATTTTTTTGATGAATCGGTGGTATTGAAGACAGACGAGCACACTGTGGGGTTTTGTGTCAATAAAAACCAAGTAAAGCCACATATTTTTAATTTCGAGCTCAAATATTCAGCTTGCTTTTGGTGTAATGTTGCTTTCTGTGGGTGTTGTGGTATCCCTAAACTACCCGTATGACGGGACTATCAGAGCGAAAAACATGAACCTTAAAACCACCAACCAACGAGAAGAAGAGATTCTGCGCGCGCTGTTTCGCACAGGCGGATCCTGTCGCGTAAGCATCCTGGCGAATGAGCTGGGCGTTACGCTGGAGACCATTCGGCGCAATGTACGCAATCTAGAAGAACGCGGCATTGTGCGTAAGGTTCATGGTGGCGTCCATCTGTTGGAGGACATCCTGGAGCCGTCGCTGGAAAGTCGGCTAGACAAAAAGGTTGATGCAAAAGAAAAGCTGGCCAAAGCAGTGGCCGAAGTCATCAGCGACGGAGACTCGGTCTTTCTGGATATTGGCTCGACAACAGCTTATGTGGCGCAGGCTCTGTGTGACCATAACAACCTGTTTGTGGTGACGAATTCGGTTTTTGTTGCCCAGACTCTGGCGTCCCGGAACAATAACCGGGTGTTTATGGCAGGCGGTGAACTGCGCCCCCATGACGGCGGCGCGTTTGGCGTTGAGGCACAGGACCTAATCAAACGTCTGAACGTCCGGTTTGCTGTTCTGTCGGTTGGGGCGGTCAATGCCGAGTCCGGCTTTATGCTTCATGACCTGCAGGAGGCCAACCTGGCGCGTATCGCCGCTCAGAATGCCCAGGTTCGCATCGTGGTAGCTGACGGAGAAAAGCTGGGTAAGCGCGCGCCGGTCACTTTGGACTCTGCCAGACAGATCAATCTGTTCTTTACGGACACCCGTCCGTCAGAGGATATCCGCCAGATGTTGTCTGCAAACGAAATTGATCTTGTTGTCGCCGAATAGGTGCCTATCGCTTTTGAGCGACAATCCAAATCGGGTGATATGTCAAAGACACCCCGTTGGCCGTTCCAAAATTTCGCACATAGTCTTCTTCAAACCGGGCCAGAGTGGACTTGGTCCATGTCCCTTTTGCACGCCCATTCACCCCGGTTCTGCGCAGATATTTTAAAACGTCCCTTGGCGTTTTGAAGAAAGATGGCCGGATGCATTCTCCAGCGGCCAGAACCTGCATCGACCCTTCGACAGTTGCGACTAATGAACGGGCTTCGCAAAGGCCGGGTGCATGTGCAGTTGATCCGATGCGGGACAACTCTTGATATTGCTGCGGTCCAAATCCTGAAATGGCCAACCAACCACCGGGGGCCAAGGCATCGACTGCCTGCTGCAACAATCCGGCCGGGTCTTCCATCCACTGGATCATCGAGGACGAGGCGACTAGATCAATCTGATCGGGCCATTGCACCGAGCGCACGTCGCCTGAGATGAATGCTGCTGCTTCGGCCTCTGCCGTCACTTGGGCTTGTGGCGCGATGTCGTTCACGATGAAATCGGGAAGATCGAAGTTTTGCCGCAGCATTCTGGTCAGGTGCCCGGTACCACATCCCATTTCAAACGTTGTGTGAAACTGAGCCGGAGCACCGGCACGGCAGAGTTCAGAAACCAGTTTCTCCGCAACCCAAGCCTGTTGACTGGCTGTGTCGTGATAGGTTTCGAAGCTTCTGCTGAAACTTCGTTGCACCTTATCCGCCAATTGCAAGGTCATGACAGCCACTCCGCCCAGGTCTGACCCGCTTGGAAAGGCACATGGGGCCCGGCGATGGATCTGACATCGCCGGACGAATGAGCCCAGGCCGCCTCTTGCGCCTTCGTCGGAATGACGCGGTCACGCTCGGGTATCCACACCAGATCAAACCCAGGGTCCGATGCCGGTCCGCGTTGAATCACCGAATGCAGCTCTTTTTGTGCGGCGGTAATGTCCAGTTCCGGAGCGTCGCCGCGCAAGCCAGCGCGGCGGCAAAATTTGGCAAAGCTGGAGGTCGTAAGCTGATCTGCTGTAGCCCGGATCATGTCGGGCGCTATTCCGCGGTCAGGACAAGACGGGTGCAACGTGCCGCTGACCGCAACCAGCCGGTCGGGACGAAACGAAGTGTTGGCCAACCAATGCGCAGCGGATGCGACGCCAAAGGAAAACGCGAGCATGTCGACACGGTCAAAACCTGTCAAATCAGGCAAGGGATCATCAAGCCGGGTATAGTCATCAATCAGCAAAACAGACGCCTCACCGGTCAGACCCTGGAACGGTGCAGCACCAAGCGCCCAACCCCCGAACACAAGGATCAGAGCGCCGTCGTCTGATTGCTCCAGCCACCTGTGCTTCATCCCTGCCCCCCGGCCAGCCCGACCATTGCGCTCGTGACCTGGCTGAGCTCATCAGGAGAGATGACGTAAGGGGGCATACAATAGATGTTGCGCGCGAAGGGGCGCAGCCACACTCCGGTCTTTGGCGCCAGCTGGTGGGCGACAGAAGGATCAACGGTATCCTTCATTTCGATGACGCCGATGGCACCAAGGACTCTGACATCCGCTACGCCAGGCAAACCGCGGGCTGGCTCCAGTTCGGTGCGCATCTGGGCCTCGATATCAGACACCTGGCGTTCCCAATTTCCCTCGGCCAGTAGACCGAGGCTGGCCGATCCCGCAACGCAAGCCAGCGGATTGGCCATGTAAGTCGGGCCGTGCATGAACACGCCCGCTTCGCTGTTGCCGATGCCATAAGCCACCTGCTCGCTGGTAACCGTTGCCGCGAACGAGATATGTCCACCGGTCAGCGCTTTGCCCAAGCACAGAATATCGGGTTTGACGTCAGCGTGATCGATGGCGAACAACTTGCCGGTACGGCCAAAGCCGGTTGCAATCTCATCGAAGATAATCAGCACGTCATGGGCGTCGCACAAAGCGCGGGCCGCGCGCAGCCATTGAGGGTGATAGAAATACATGCCACCTGTGCCTTGAACCACAGGCTCAAGGATCAGGGCCGCCAGTTGGTCGCCTTTTTCGGCAAGCAACCGTTCCAGCGGCTCCAACCCGTTCTGCGCAGAATCTGCGGGCCATTCGTCACCCAGCCGCACATGAGGGCGCGGCAGGAAGTGCTGGATCGACAAAGCCCCGCGGAACAACCCGTGCATACCAGTGACCGGGTCGCAGACGCTCATCGCCTTCCAGGTATCGCCGTGATAGCCGCCCCGAATGGTGGCGAACTCGAATTTACCGGTGCGGCCATGGGCCATTTGGTATTGCACCGCCATCTTCATCGACACTTCGACCGAGACCGAGCCACTGTCACAGTAGAAAATGCGGTCCAGTCCCTCGGGCAGCATGTCGACCATCCTGCGCCCCAGATCTACGGCCGGTTGGTGTGTCAGCCCCCCGAACATCACATGGGGCATCTTCTCCAGCTGTTTCTGCATCGCAGATGTGATTGCAGGGTGTTTGTGACCATGGATTGCACACCACCACGAGGACATGGCGTCGATCATCTTCACGCCGTCTTCACGGTACAGATAAACGCCTTCGGCCCGGTCGATCAGGTGCATCGCACCGGGGTTGGCCACGTTGGTGTAAGGGTGCCACAGGTGGAGGGCGTCAAACTCGAGCGGGGTCACACGAACCTCCGAATGGTGGCAACGTCTATCGCCGAAAAGGCATCTGCCAGGCTTTGCTGTGTCAAATCGCTGAGCATCGGAAGCCGCCCAAGGTGACGAACATTACTCATCTCAACGATAGTTTGTTCAACATCCGGCTCAGCCTCACCGACAAAGGCAACACCCACGACCTCACATCCCCTGCCACGCAGGGCCATTAAGGACAATGTGGTGTGGTTAATCGTTCCCAGCGCCGTGCGTGCGACCAACACCACCGGAGCTTGCCATTGCGCTATCAGGTCCAGGTAATAGCTTTGGCGGTTTAGCGGAACCATCAGGCCCCCTGCCCCCTCAACGACCAACGGCCCGTCAACTTGCGGCACAGCAAGGCGCGACAGATCAATCTCAACACCCATGTCTTCGGCAGACAGATGGGGTGAGGCGGGCATGTTCAGGCGATACGCCTCGGGCAGCACTTCGGCGCCCGACAATTTTAGAACGGTTTCTGTGTCCGTCGCATCTTCCAGGCCCGACTGAACGGGTTTCCAATACCGGGCATTCAGAGCCGCCGCCAGACCAGCGGAAAAAACGGTTTTCCCGACGCCTGTGTCGGTTCCGGCAACGATCAGCGCGCTCATGCGGCCTCCGATTGATAGCTGGCTATGGTTGCAAACAGTGCCGAGATGTCTTCGTGGGCGACATTTCCGGTGATCGACACACGCAGTCTGGACGTTCCCTTGGGAACGGTGGGGGGACGGATGCCTCGGATGTCAAAGCCCTGTTGCTGCAAGGCAGAGGCTGTCGCCATCGTTCTGGCCTCGTCACCCAAAATAACCGGGATGATCTGGCTGGTGAGCGTCGAAACCGGCAATCCCACCTCCCGAGCTACATCATGCGCATGGCCAACGCGTTCGCGTGCAGCAGCAACCAAACGATCATTGGCGGCCAACTCTTGCAAAGTGGCCCGCACCAGAGCAGCGTTTAAAGGTGAGGGCGCGGTTGCGAAGATAAAAGGGCGTGCCCGGTTGATCAGCGTTTCAATCATCACACGCGGCCCGCAGATCAGACCGCCCGCAACGCCCAGACCCTTACCGCAGGTGTGCAGGGTCAGTAGATCCGCACTCAGGTCATGCGCCAAACCTTTGCCGTTTAGGCCGAAAATGCCAGTGGCGTGCGCTTCATCCACGACGAGAACGGCGCCGGACTCACGGGCCAGAGACGAAAGGTCCTCCAACGGAGCAAGATCACCTTCCATGGAATACACGCTTTCCACAGCAATCCAGATGTGGCCCGCACCACCCGTTGACCGCCATTCGGTTAAAGCCTTGCGCGCATCTTCTACATCATTGTGGCGGAAGGCACGCAGATCCGCGCGGCTGGCACGCATCCCTTCATGGGCACTGGCATGAACCAAAGCGTCATAAAGCACCAGATCTCCAGCCGCCGGCAGGGCGGAAAAGATCGCCTGATTGGCCTGAAACCCTCCACCCATGAAAAGCGCGGCTTCAGATCCAAAGAACGCGGCGGCTTCCTGTTCCAGCGCCTCGTGTTCAGGGTGATTACCCCGCAGCAAGCGCGAGCCGCCTGAACCAACCGGCACCCCGCGCGCCAAGGCGGCCTGTGCGGCATCTTTCAACAGATTTGATCCGGCCAGCCCCAGATAGTCGTTCGACGCAAAATCCAACCCGCGCGCAGGGATCAAATCCCGGCGGCGGTGCCGGGCTTCAAGCGCATCAAGCATGGATTCCAGCCGATCGACTGCTTTCATTCGGCAGCTTCCGTGCGTTTATGCTCTTCCGCCGTTTCGGCCTGAATGCCAAGTTTCGCGAACAGGACCGAGTCGGTGTCTTCCTCGGGGTTTTCCGCAGTCAGGAGCGTTTCGCCCACAAAGATCGAGTTCGCACCGGCGAAGAAGCACATCGCCTGCATCTCATCGCTCATGTCACTGCGCCCGGCGGACAGGCGAACATAGGATTTCGGCATCAGGATACGTGCGGTTGCGATGATCCGCACAAAGTCGATAGGATCAATCGGCTCTGCATCGGCCAATGGTGTATCCGCCTGCGGCATTAGCATGTTGATTGGCACCGAATCCGGCGGAGGGGTCATGTTGGCAAGTGTCAGAAGCATGTCGATACGATCGCCGGTATGTTCGCCCATACCCAGAATACCGCCCGAGCAGACCTTGATACCGGCTTCCTGCACACGGTTCATCGTGTCGATCCGATCCGAGAATGTTCGGGTGGTGATCACTTCGGAGTAATAACGTTCGGAGGTGTCGATGTTGTGGTTGTAATAGTCCAACCCGGCGTCGCGCAGCTGAACCACCTGAGTGTCATCCAGCATGCCCAACGTCATGCAGGTTTCCATACCCATCGCCTTGACGCCTTCAACCATGGCAACCAGAGCAGGCATGTCACGTTGTTTGGGTTCGCGCCAGGCAGCACCCATACAGAACCGGGTTGCGCCGCCATCCTTGGCTTTCTTGGCCTCGGCCAGAACACGCTGAACTTCAATCAGTTTTGACGCTGGCAGGGTCGACCCGTTGCGGGCCGATTGCGAGCAATAAGCGCAGTCCTCGGCACACCCACCGGTCTTGATCGACAGCAGCTTCGAGGTCTGGACCTTGTTGGGATCAAAGTTCTCACGGTGCACGGTTTGTGCCCGGAACAGAAGATCCATCAAGGGAAGATCGTGAACAGCTTGCGCAGACTTTCGGGTCCAGCCGGAATGAGGGATGATCATTTTATCTATAAAACTTCCTGCAGCTTGCGTTGCTGCAGATTTATTATTGATAAAACTGAATTGCGCAACCGTGTTGGCGCAAACGAACCCAAATCAAGCGGAAATGCCGCGCCTTCAGAAATCCAGCCCCAGATCCACAGTACGCGCGGAATGCGTCAAGGCACCGGACGAGATATAGTCCACGCCGGTTGCTGCGATGGACGCCACGCGATCAAGGGTTACGTTCCCGCTGGCTTCGGTTTTCATCTGACCATCTACCATGGCAACAGCTTCGCGCAGCATGTCGTTGTCCATATTGTCCAGCAACACGACCGAGGCTCCGCCAACTTTCAGGACCTCTGCCAACTGGTCCAGACGGTCAACTTCGATCTCGACCGCCATCATGTGGCTGGCCTGGGCCTTGGCTGCTTCCAATACCTGACGAATACCGCCCGCAGCAGCGATATGATTGTCCTTGATCAGGATCGCGTCGGACAGGGAATAGCGGTGATTGTAACCGCCTCCATGCAACACGGCCTGCTTTTCAACGATACGCAGGCCAGGCGTAGTCTTGCGCGTGCAGGTAATACGACAGTTGGTGCCCTTGGTCTGCTCCACAAATGCGGCGGTCTTGGTGGCAATGCCGGTCAGGCGACCGGCAAAGTTCAGAGCGACCCGCTCACCCGACAGGATTGAGGCAGCAGATCCCTTAATGGTCATCAGCGTGTCACCACGACGACAGGGCGCGCCGTCTTTGACCAGCACTTCAACCTCAAGCGCGGGGTCCACAAGGCGGAACGCGATTTCGGCGACCTGCATACCCGACACGACAGCATCTTCGCGTGCGTTCAGCCGGGCCGTATATGTGGTCTCCTGCGGGATCACGGTTCGGGTGGTCACGTCGCCGTAGCTTCCCAAATCCTCCATCAGCGCGGCGCGGATCACAGGTTCAAGGATCAGATCTGGCAGGGTTGCAAATGTCATGTCAGTTCCTTGCAGGCTTCGGCCCGAATGCGCAGGGCCTCAGAGAGATACATTTTGGAGCGTTCACCGGGTTGGCCACCGGTATCAGGGAAGTCAGAGCGTTCATGCGCCCCGCGACTCTCTTCGCGCTGCAAAGCTGAGGCCGCAATCAGCGTCGCCGTCGCGCACATGTTCCTGAACGAGGGGCAATCACCATGACGCGCCTCTAACTCGGCTATGGTTTTCAATACGCGGGTCAGCCCTGAACGTTCCCGGACGACACCTACATCACGGGTCATGGCATCGCGCAACTCTTGAACTGCTTGCGCCGTATCAGATGCCTCGCAGGGAGCGAACTGCAAGTTTATCGGGTCGGTATTTGCACCGGCGGGCAGCGACTTTGCTATGCTCTCGGCACATATGCGGGCAAAGACCAGCGCTTCGAGCAACCCGTTTGATGCCAGACGGTTGGCCCCGTGCAGACCCGTCGAAGACGCCTCACCACAGACCCACAACTTGTCCAGGTTGGCCCGACCATATGTATCCGTGGCAATGCCGCCCATATGATAATGCGCTGCCGGGGCGACAGGGATCGGGTCCCTTGCAGGGTCAATCCCGTTGCGCAAGCAGGAGGCTGCGACCGCAGGAAACAGCTCATGGATCCGCGCACCTAAGGCGTCGCGTGTGTCCAGCATAGGTCGATTGCCTGCCTGCACTTCGGCAAAGATCGCACGCGCCACGACGTCGCGCGGGGCCAGTTCGGCGTCCGGGTGAACGGCCTGCATGAACCGCTTGCCTTGCTTGTTGATCAGGATTGCGCCTTCCCCACGCAGCGCTTCGGTGGCCAAAGGCGCAGGATCTTCGCCCACATCCATAGCTGTTGGGTGAAACTGAACAAACTCGGCATCAGCAATAAGCGCCCCGGCGCGTGCGGCCATGCCAATAACCTGCCCCTGAATGCGTGCCGGGTTTGTGGTCAGCGCATAAAGCCCGCCCGAGCCGCCACCCGCCAGCAGCACCGCAGGTCCACGTAAAGTAATGGGTGCAGAGCCAGTCTGTCTTGCCTCCTGCAGCACCACCCCCGAGACTTTGCCCTTGTCCACGTCCAAAGCCACCGCAAGGACGCCTTCCAATATCTGAACCGAAGAAGTCTCGCGCACGCGCTCGATCAGGGCAGCCATGATTTCACTGCCCGCCTGATCGCCTTTCACGCGCACAACACGGGCGTAACTATGCGCGGCTTCTCGCGAAAGAACGTAACCACCATCTTCAGTGCGGTCGAAGGGCGTGCCAATCTCGGTCAAGTCAAGGATGTATTTTCGTGCTTCGCGAGTGACCAGGTCGGCCACATCAGGCTCGACGGTGCCTGCACCGGCATTCACGGTATCGACGGCGTGACTCTCCGGGCTGTCCGCCAAATCCATCGCCGCCGCGACACCCCCTTGCGCCCAGGCTGAGCTTGCCCCCTGCCCCAACGGATCAGGCGAGATCACCACCACCGGGCGCGGTGCCAGCTTCAACGCCGCATAAAGCGCGCCGATACCGGCCCCGACAATGATGACCCGATCCGTGGTAACGTCGGTCATTTGAAATCAGATGCCCAGCTTGCGGGACAAATCGATCATGGCCTGAACGGATTTGCGTGCCTTTTCCGCCACATCTTCTGCAACTTCGACCTGACCTTCCATCGTGTGCAGGGCATAGAGGATTTTTTCCAGCGTGATCTTCTTCATGTACGGGCACATGTTGCAGGGGCCCACAAAATCGACCTCGGGCAGCTCGTCGGCAATATTCGACGCCATCGAGCATTCGGTGATCAGCATTGCCTTTTCGGGCTTCTCGTCATGCACGTATTTGATAATACCGCTGGTCGAACCCGAATAATCCGCTTCGGCCACCACATCTGGCGGGCATTCGGGATGAGCGATCAGCCGTGTGCCTGGATTCCATTCGCGGAAATCCCGCAGGTCTTGAGCTGTGTATTGTTCATGCACGATGCAGGACCCAGGCCAATAAACCACGTTCTTGTGGCTTTGATTTGCGACATTCTGCGCCAAATATTGATCCGGCGTCATAATAACCGTGTCGCTTTCCATCGCGTTCACGATCTGCAACGCGTTGGATGATGTGCAGCAAATGTCGGAACCCGCTTTGACCTCGGCTGTGGTGTTCACATAAGACACAACCGGTGCACCGGGATACTTGGCCCGCATCTCTTCGATTCCGTCCGCGGTGATCGATTCTGCCAGCGAACAGCCAGCCTCCATATCGGGCATTAGAACGGTTTTCTGAGGGCTCAGGATTTTCGACGTCTCGGCCATAAAATGTACACCGGCCTGGACGATCACATCCTCTTCCACCTCGCTGGCTTTGATCGCCAATTGCAAACTGTCACCGACGAAATCAGACACACCATGGAAGATCTCGGGCGTCATGTAATTGTGCCCAAGGATCACAGCGTTACGTTCTTTCTTGAGCGCGTTGATGGCCCGCACATAGGGCGCATAGATCGCCCAGTCCGGTGGGCTGACCACGCGGTCCATACGGGCAAACGTGTCATTCATCTCATTGGCCAGCGTGGCCGATGGGGCGAGGTCATAGACGTCCGAAAGAACCGAGCGGACATGTGTAATATCGAGCAACGGGCGAGCCACCTTTGTCAGTTGTCGTAAGCCTTGCGGGCCGCTTAACGGCTTAGCCCTAGCCGAAAGCCACCCGGTTCGAAACCGGAAATTTCGGCGTTAGCGCTAAGCCATGGAGACAAATTCAAAGATGGATGAGCAATTCAGCCCAGAATGCCCGGCAAACGCAGCCCATGTTCACGTGCGCAGGCCTTGGCATCCTCATAACCGGCATCCGCGTGACGCCAGACGCCCGAGGCCGGGTCGTTCCAAAGCACTCGCTCCAACCGCTTGGCTGCTGCATCCGTGCCGTCGGCGCAAATGACAACACCTGCGTGCTGAGAGAAGCCCATGCCAACACCGCCGCCGTGATGCAGCGACACCCAAGTGGCACCTGACGCGGTATTGACCAGAGCGTTCAGCAAAGGCCAATCGCTGACAGCGTCAGAGCCATCTTTCATTGCCTCGGTTTCGCGGTTGGGCGAAGCGACCGAGCCGCTGTCCAAATGGTCTCGGCCGATGACAACAGGTGCTTTCAATTCGCCGGTTCTGACCATCTCGTTAAATGCCAACCCAGCCTTATGGCGTTCGCCCAACCCGATCCAACAGATGCGCGCGGGCAGTCCCTGAAACGCGATGCGCTCTTGCGCCATGTCGAGCCAATTGTGAAGATGGGTGTTCTCGGGGAAAAGCTCCTTCATCTTGGCATCGGTCTTGTAGATGTCTTCAGGATCGCCCGAAAGCGCGCACCAACGGAACGGGCCTATGCCGCGGCAGAAAAGCGGACGGATATAGGCGGGCACAAAGCCCGGGAAGGCAAAGGCGTTTTCCAGCCCTTCATCCTGCGCCACCTGCCGGATGTTGTTGCCATAGTCCAGCGTCGGTACGCCCGCGTTCCAGAAATCGACCATTGCAGCGACGTGCTGCTTCATCGAGGCGCGCGCGGCTTTCTCAACGGCCTTGGGATCGCTTTCACGCTTGGCGGCTGCTTCTGCCAAGGTCCAGCCCGAAGGCAGATAGCCATTGAGCGGATCATGGGCGCTGGTCTGGTCGGTAACGATATCGGGGCGCATCCCACCTGCCTGCATCCGCCGGTAAATCTCGGGGAAAATTTCAGCCGCATTGCCTAAAAGGCCGACGGACTTGGCCTCGCCCGCTTTTGTCCAGCGGTCGATCATGGCAAGCGCATCGTCCAGCGTTTCGGCCTTTTCATCCAGGTATTTGGTCCGCAGGCGGAAGTCGATGCTGTCGGGGTTGCATTCAACCGCCAGACAGCAGGCCCCGGCAAAGACAGCAGCCAGAGGCTGCGCGCCTCCCATGCCGCCCAGACCACCAGTCAGAATCCACTTGCCGGTCAGATCGCCGTCATAGTGCTGACGCCCGGCTTCGGCAAAGGTCTCATAAGTTCCCTGCACGATGCCTTGCGTTCCGATATAGATCCACGAGCCAGCGGTCATCTGGCCATACATCATCAGACCCTTCTTATCGAGCTCGTTGAAGTGATCCCAATTGGCCCAATGCGGCACAAGGTTTGAGTTCGCGATCAGCACCCGAGGCGCATCCGTGTGCGTGCGCACAATGGCCACCGGCTTGCCGGATTGCACCACCAGCGTCTCATCCTCTTCCAGATCCTTGAGGCTGGCGACGATGGTGTCAAAATCCTTCCACGTCCGCGCCGCGCGCCCGATGCCGCCATAGACCACCAGTTCATGCGGGTTCTCGGCTACATCAGGGTGCAGGTTGTTCATCAGCATCCGCATCGGCGCTTCTGTCATCCAGCTTTTGGCATTCAGTTCCGGCCCTGTGGGCGGATAGACGTCGCGGGTGTTTTTGCGAGGATCGGTCATGCAGCAATCTCCAATGCGGTATCCTGGATGGCGTCCAGTATATCTTTGAGCCATCGGCGCAGCCGGTTGGCTTTGGTGGTATCATATGCCCAAGGCGCAGTTTCAGCGCTCAGGTAGGTGGACTGCGCCAGTTCCATCTGAATGGCGTGGAAGCCCTCGGTAGGGCGGCCATAATGCCGAGTTGTCCATCCGCCTTTGAAACGGCCATTCAAAATGGTGCTATAAGGTGAGGATGACGCGAACTCATGTGAGATGGCTTCAATAACTGACGCGCACGTCACGCCATTGTTTGTTCCGATGTTCAGATCAGGCAGAATGCCATCGAAGAGAAACGGAATGTGGCTGCGGATCGAGTGGCAATCATACAAAATGGCTATCCCGTGGATCGCCTTGACCCGCTCAAGCTCGGCCAGCAGCGCGGCATGATAAGGCGCGTGAAACGCCTCACGTCTTTCGACAATATCCTTCTCTGCTGGCGGGATATCCCAGATGTTTTGCCCGTCAAAATCTGTAAGCGGCACCAAGGTCGTCGTGTTTTGACCGGGATAAAGCGATACGCCGCCCGGGTCGCGATTTGCATCAATCACATAACGATGAAAAGTTGCCCGCACAGTGGTCGCACCGGGCAGGAGCCCCTCGTAAAGCGTGTGGATATGCCAATCCGTATCCGCCAACTCCCTGCCCCGTGCATTCAACTTGGCTTCGATCGAGGCGGGCACATCGGTGCCGGTATGTGGCAGGCCCAGAACGATAGGGCCATCGCCCCGCGTGACTTCGACCGGGCCGCTCACGCGCCAAGCTCCGGCATCGCGACACCTGTGCCATGGGCGATCTCGCCACTTGCAATCAGGGCCGAGGCTGCTTCGATCTCGGTCGCCATATATCGATCATCGCCCAAGGCTGGAACGACCGCCCGCAGGCGCGCCATCACGCCTTGTAGCGTTTCGCTTGTGGGCAATGGCGCTCGGAACTCGACACCTTGCGTCGCGCAAAGCAATTCGACCCCCAGAATACGTTCCAGATTGGTGACCATCTGTCCCAATCGCCGCGCACCATGGGCGGCCATCGAGACGTGATCTTCTTGATTGGCCGATGTGGGCGTTGAATCTGTCACGCAGGGATTGGCTAAGTGCTTGTTCTCGCTCATCAACGCGGCGGTTGTCACTTCAGCTATCATATAGCCCGAGTTCAGGCCGGGATTTGGCGTCAGGAAAGGCGGCAAATCAAAGCTGAGCGCTGGATCGACGATCAGCGCAATACGGCGTTGCGCAATCGCCCCGATTTCAGCCACGGCAAGTGCGATCATATCCGCCGCGAATCCCACCGGCTCGGCGTGGAAATTTCCACCCGAGACGATCAGCTCGGCCTCGGACAGAACCAAAGGATTGTCGGTGGCTGCGTTCGCTTCAATCTCAAGCGTGGTTGCTGCTTGGCGCAACACATCCATGGCGGCACCTACCACCTGAGGTTGGCAGCGGATGCAATACGGGTCCTGTACGCGGGTGTCACCTTCTCGATGGCTTTCTCGGATTACCGAGCCTGCCAGAATGGCACGCATCGTTACGCCTGCCTCGATCTGGCCGCGATGACCGCGCAATGTGTGGATCTCCGGCTGCAATGGCGCGGTAGATCCCATGATTGCATCTGTGGTGAGAGCCGAAGTGACCAATGCGCTCTGCGCCGCTTGCCACGCACCAAACAGCCCTGCCAGTGCGAAAGCCGTCGAGAACTGAGTGCCGTTGATTAGTGCCAGCCCTTCCTTGGGGCCCAACTCAACGGGTGTTAAACCCGCCGCCGCCAACGCCTCACCACCGGGCATAACACTTCCGCCGAATTCGGCCTCTCCCTCGCCCATCATAACGGCGGCCATATGCGACAGCGGTGCCAGATCGCCTGACGCACCAACCGATCCTTGTGCGGGGATCAGCGGGGTCACACCTTTGTCCAGCATAGCCTCAAGCAGGTCGATCAGCTCCAGCCGCACGCCAGAGGCACCGCGTCCGAGGCTGAGCAGTTTCAGCACCATCATCAGCCGCGCAACCGCGCGTGGAATGGCGGGACCAACACCACAGCAATGGGACAGAATTAGATTGCGTTGCAGCGTCGCGGTGTCCTCGGCCGCGATCTTGACGCTGGCCAGCTTGCCAAAACCGGTATTGACCCCGTAAACCGCAGCGGCGCCCGCCGCTGCATCGGCAATACGGGCATGCGCCGCGTCGATACCGGGCCGGCAAACCGGATCCAGCCGCACGGCACATTCTTCTCGGAAAGCCTGTTCCAGCTGCAGCAGAGTAACAGCGCCGGGGATGAGCGTGAGGGTCGTCAAATTACGCCTCCGAGTATTTGGGTGTGAAGGGGATTGAAGCCAACGCGATAGGCCAGTTCCGCCGGATGGGTGATGTCCCACACAGCCAAGTCCGCGCGCAATCCAGCGACGATCCGCCCACAATCCTGCAGACCCAACGCGCGCGCCGCATGGGCGGTGACCCCGGCCAGAGCCTCTTCGGGCGTCATGCGAAACAGGGTGCAGCCCATGTTCATGGTCAGCAACAGTGATGTGACCGGAGCTGATCCGGGGTTGCAATCGGTGGCAAGCGCCATTGGCACACCATGTTTGCGCAACAGATCTATTGGCGGGGCCTGCGTTTCGCGCAGGGTGTAAAAGGCCCCCGGCAGGATTACCCCGACAGTACCGGCGTCGGCCATGGCCTGAACGCCTTCTTCATCCAAATACTCGATGTGATCGGCAGACAATGCGCTGTACGAGGCCGCCAGTTTTGCGCCCCCGAGATTGGACAATTGCTCGGCATGGCATTTGACCGGCAGGCCAAGTTCTTTCGCCACATCAAACAACGGAACAAGTTGATCGGGAAGGAATGCGATACCTTCGCAAAAGGCATCCACCGCGTCCAGCAGACCCTCTTCATGGGCTGCGCGCAGGGTTGGAATGCAGACCTCTGCAATGTAGGCTGCGGGCCGGTCTTTGTACTCCTCGGGCACTGCATGTGCGCCCAGAAAACTGGTTACGACACGTACCGGGCGATGATCCGGCAACGCGCGGGCAGCGCGCAGCATGTTCAATTCCGTATCGCGATCCAAACCATAGCCGGATTTGACTTCGATCACCGATACACCCTCGGCCAGCATTGCGTCCACGCGAGGCAACGCCTGCGCAATAAGATCATCAATGCTGGCGTTACGCGTGGCTTTTACCGTCGAGATAATACCCCCACCCGCGCGCGCCACTTCTTCATAGCTTGCACCGTTCAATCGCATCTCAAACTCGACGGCGCGGTGGCCACCATGCACCACATGGGTGTGGCAATCGATCAGCGCGGGCGTCACCAGACGACCTTCAAGGTCGGTTCGGGGCAGCGCGGCAAATTTGCTGGGCAGTTCAACCCGAGGACCCACCCAGGCAATACGGCCGTCTTCGACTGCAATCGCCGCATCTTCGATCAGCCCATAGGCGTTAGATCCCGCGATCATTGTTGCCGCGTTCAGATCTGAAAAAACCCGATCTTGCGAGTGCATCCGACTCTGCGCCTCCTTGCAGTTCTCTCTTTTCTCGTACATTTCTATATGTATTATGTCTATCCATAAAATGAGGTGAAATTCATGGCGATCTTTGCGAAACGCGCTCTGTTGAGTACGGGATGGGCAAATAACCTGCGGGTCGAGATTGAAGGCGGCAGAATCGCAGCCTTGCACGCCGAGACATCGGCCCAGACCGATGATGTGTCTGTGGATACTTTGCTGCCTGCCCTGGCCAACTTGCACAGCCATGCATTTCAACGCGCCATGGCCGGAATGACCGAATACCGCATGGCAGGTCGCGACAACTTCTGGACATGGCGTGATCTGATGTACCGCTTTACGACGCACCTTACACCAGACCAGAACCAGAAGATCGCCAGCTTGGTGTATATGGAGATGCAAGAGGCCGGATACGCCTCAGTTGGAGAATTCCACTATCTGCATCACCAACCAGATGGCGCGCACTATGACCGACTGGCCGAGTTGTCTGACCGGATCATGGCAGCCGCTGTCGAGACAGGGATAGGACTGACCCATCTTCCTGTGCTGTATTCCTATGCCGGGGTGGGCAAAAAACCTCTGGAGACGGGGCAAGCTCGGTTCGGTAACGATGTGGATCGTTTCTGCATGTTGGTGGATCAGGCCAAGGACGCGCTCGGAAATTTGCCCGAAGACTGCCGGGTCGGCATCGCGCCGCATTCATTGCGCGCGACCTGTCCTGGCGATCTGGCGCGGATTTTAGCGACGCATGGCGAAGGTCCTGTTCATATCCACATCGCCGAACAACCCAAGGAGGTGTCCGAGGTGATGGCCGGCCTGGGCGCCCGTCCGGTTGAGTGGCTGTTGGACAATGTCCATGTCGATGCCAACTGGTGCCTGATTCACGCCACGCATATGACCGAAGACGAAACACAGGCCATGGCCGCCAGCGGTGCCGTCGCGGGACTGTGCCCTGTGACCGAGGCCAACCTGGGGGACGGCCCATTCAATGGCCCCACATTTTTAAACGCAGGCGGGTCGTTTGGCGTAGGGTCGGATTCAAACGTCCTGATTTCGCTGACCGAGGAACTGAGGACGTTAGAATATTCACAGCGTCTGCGGGATTTGGCGCGCAACGTGATGGTGGTCGGAGAAGGGTCTGTGGGACAGACGCTGTATTGTGGCGCAGCCAAAGGCGGAGCACAGGCTCTGGGCCGCGATGCCGGTGTGATAGCCAAAGGCAAACTGGCCGACCTGATAGCCATCGACTGCCAGAACCCAGCGCTTTGTGCACTGACATCTGAACAATTGTTTGATGGGCTGGTGTTTTCAGCAAAGGACGAGGTTGTCACCGATGTGTGGTCGGCGGGCCGCCATCAGGTGCGAGGGGGTCGCCACGTTGCACGGGATCAGATCGTATCAAATTATCAACGAACCATGGCGGATCTTCTTGCAAAACTGTAACGGGTCGCTCTGCCCTTTACGCAGCACACCAAAAACGCTCATAACAAGTTTATGAATATGCTTAACGGAAAAACCACAGCGTGACCGATCAAAAACATGTCGGCTTTCAGGATATTCGGGATGAGGTCATCAACCGAATTCAAACCCGCGTCTGGCCGCAGGGCAGTCTGTTGCCAACGGAACTGGAACTGGCGGCCGAATTTGGCGTTGCGCGGGCTACGGTTAACCGCGCCCTGCGCGAGTTGGCAGAACAAGGTATCGTGACCCGAAAGCGCAAGGGGGGCACGCGTGTCGTGACCACGCCTGTAAAGCAAGCCAAACTGCCGATCACAGTGGTGCGCCAAACCATCGAAGAGATGAACGCCGAATATCGCTATGCGCTTGTCAGCAGAAGCGTGATTGATTGCCCCGCTTGGCTTCAGGCCAAGTTGAGCATTCCCGAAGGCACCCAAGTCGTGCATCTGCAATGCATGCACCACGCCGACAACCGCCCTTTCCAATTTGAAGAGCGTTGGATCAACATCGAAGCTGTGCCTCAGGTCGTGAACGAAGATTTTCTGACCACCGGCCCAAACGAATGGCTGTTGTCCGAGGTGCCTTTTTCAAACGCCGAGATCGCGTTTTCCGCTGTTCCGGCCACTGCACCCTTGCAGGACTTCCTTTCAGTCCCTCCTGGAACACCCCTGTTTCAGTTGGAACGCACAACTTGGTTCCGCAAAGACCCTGTGACTTTCGTGCGTATGACCTTTCACCAAGGCTACCAAATGCGCACAACCTACTGAGGCCAGGGCAGCGAATAGGTTTTGACGTTGGTGAAAAACTTCATTGCGTCAATCACGCCTTCTTTTACTCCGTTACCGCTGTCCTTGATCCCTCCGAAGGGTGACATTTCGATCCGATAGCCGGGTTGCTCCCAAATGTTGCAGGTGCCCACATCCAGACCATTGATGTATGCGATGGCCCGGTTCAGATCATTGGTGCATACACCTGACGACAAGCCAAAAGCGGTGCTGTTTGATATCTGCATAACCGCAGTGTCATCGTCGGGCACGCGCACAATCGGAATAATCGGGCCGAAGGTTTCTTCCATGACCAACTCACTGTAATGAGGCACTTTGTCGACGACAATCGGCGGCAGCAATGCGCCCTGCCGACCGGGATGGTAAAGGATTTCCGCCCCCTGCTCTGCCGCCTTCATCACGCGGTTTTCAAACAGCTCTGCCGCGTCAGCATGAATGACGCAACCGAGTTCAGTTTCGGGGTCCTGAGGGTCACCGAACCGGATGGCCTTTGCCTTTTCCAACACCATTGGAACAAAGCGATCGGCCACGCTGTGTTGCACCAAAATACGTTTGATCGCGGTACAGCGCTGGCCAGAGTTCCCAGTGGCCCCGGCAACGGCAATTGTCGCGGCGCGCTCTAGATCCGCGTCGTTCAGATCATTCAATACGATCAGCGGGTCGTTCCCGCCCAATTCAAGCGCCAGTCGTCTATAACCTGCTTTTGATGCAATGAGCTTCCCAACAGGAACACCACCGGTGAAGGTGATGATGTCGATATTATCATTGGTGATCATTTCGTCGCCAATGTCCTGTGGCCAACCTGTCACGATCTGGAACATCTCGGGGGGCAGGCCCGCCTCGTATAGAATATCGGCCAGTGTCAGTGCTGTCAGTGGCGTCAGTTCAGTCGGCTTGCAAACCATACAGTTATTGGTCGCAATCGAAGGCGCAATCTTGTGACTGACCATATTCAGAGGATGGTTGAACGGTGTAATCGCGCTGATCGCCTTGACGGGCTCGCGCTTGGTAAAGATCTTCCGAGCCTTCCCGTTATGGGTCAGATCGCAGGAAAATACCTCACCATCGTCTTTCAGGGCTTCGGCGGCGGCGAATTGAAACACGTCTTGCGCGCGTTTGGTTTCATAGATCGAATGCTGAAGGCAGATACCCAACTCAAGCGTCAACCACTTGGCCAGATAATCGCGCTTCTCTCCGATCAACTCGCCGGCTCGGCGCAGGATTTGGCTGCGCTCATACCGCGTCAGGTTGGGCTTATAGCTCGCCGCGATCTCAAATGCGTTCCGCGCATGTTCAGCAGTACCGGCGGGGACAGTGCCAATCACGTCATTTGTGTAAGGGTAGTGTACGGGCACGACGTCATCAGTGAAAACCACCTGTCCCCCGATACGCATGCCTTCGTGGCGAATTTCCATGTTGCTCATGCCGTGCCCCATCGCTCTGAGAGCCGCAGGCAGATTCCTGCGGATTTCGATACGCCAACCGATAGAGCCGCCCTTTGCCTTGCGTCAACAGATTGTACCGCCTATCAGGGGCAATTCGCGTCTCTGTCAGGCTTTCTCGGGCAGTGGTTTTGCAAGTTTGGTTTTGCCTTTGGACGATGCATCGGGCTTAAAGGTCGGGATCACGCCCACGGGCGGGTTTTCAAGGATATAGGCCCCAATCCGCGCCAGCATGGGTTTTCTTGGGCAATTGGGGCGCGTGGCTGCACCAAGATCTCGTAAATGTCCCGGTGCGTCAAATGGAATGAAGTGTAGCGGCCAATTATCCCGTTTGAACTGTTCCGCAGCCAGAGCCGAGACAATTGTGCAATCGTCTGAATGGCAAATGTGACGACAGATCGTTTCAAACCGCAACGCTGTCAGATCAAAACGCTTACTGATCCGGGTTGTCCCGTCCTGCTGTGGAAGCCGATCCTCAAGATCGTAGCCAAAACTGTGCGGCAGACGGATAAAATCATGCGGCGGCACCTCTTGAGGAGTAATGGAGGTAAGCGTGGACAACGGATGCCCTTGGCGCAAAGCCAAGAACAGTGGCTCGGACCAGATTGAAGTGAAGTCTAAATTGGCGCTGTTATTGACCTTGGCCACCAGCGCCATGTCCAGCTCGTGATCCTCAACCATGCGCAGCATATTTTGGGGCAGATCTTCTACCAGAGTGACGCGCATTCTTGGAAACAGGACGCTGAACAGTTCGGAAAAGTATCCCGTCAGATATGGTGCGAGCGTCGGCGTCATGCCGATGGTCAGCGGAACCGCCTCGGGGTCTCGAAATTCGATCGCTGTATCGCGGATTTTCTGGGCGTCCTTCAGAATACGGTCCGCAATCTCAACAATGCGTTCCCCGCACAGCGTTGGGCGCACCTCGTTGTTCAGACGTAGGAACAACTCAGCGCCCAGTTCCTGTTCCAGCTTTTTTATCTGGTTCGACATCGCAGGCTGCGACACGTTGCATGCGGCAGCGGCCTGACTGAACTGCCCGTGTTTTGCGATGGCAAGGACATATTCCAGATCTCTGAGGTTCAACGGGCATCCAGTTCTGACGTAAAGTGCTCGGATTAATCAGCTATCAAGATACGATCTGGTGGCTGGATTCAGAAGGCCGCTGGGGTCAATCGAGGCCGGATGCCGATCACATCCGCTGACAAATCTGTCAGAATTCGAAATCGAATAGATGACCACCCGATCCCGGATTTACCGCAAGCCCCTTGTTTATAGTGATTCTGCCTGCGTCCACCTCACGAAATTCGTGAGTATTCGCGCCGGTTATACACCCGATTTGAACCATGAATTTCAGCCGCCGCGCGGGGCGGCCTAGTCCTTTGTTGCGTCGGTAGCCCGGACAGATGGGCCGCCAGCACAAACGCAACCTAATGACGGAGTGATCCATGCTGTCCCAATTTGCAGAAAGCCTGCGCGCCCGTCTCTTGACCACGTCAACCCTGGCGCAAGAGACATCCCGCGATGGCCAAACCCTCATCAACAACTTCTTTCAATCCACTGTCGTGGACGACACACCCGCCTTTGTTCTGGCAAATGATTTTTCGCGCCTGCTGAACTTTGGCGAGATTGTCACCAATAACGCTGTTGCCGCTGTTCAGGCTCAGGGGCAGGACGTCGATGTCTTCAACTTCCGCTCGGGCCGGATTGAAGCGAACAATGGGCCTGACGCATTGGCCACTGGTGTCCAAGTCACCGGAAGCGCCGCGGTTCGCAATTTCGGCGAGATCGCGGGTGAGTTTAACGGCGTGCAGTTTGCTGGTGCCGAAAGCTCGGGCAGCCTGGACAATTTCCGCGGTGCTGTCATCTCTTCCGACAGCCGAGCAGTTGATATTCAAGGCCAGGGCATAGATGTGCGCAACTTTGGCGACATCGTCGGCACTGGCGACCAGCGCAATGGCACCATCTATACCAACGCAACGGCCGAGGACATCTCGATCTCGAACTTCACCGGCGGTACGATTGATGCTGGCGAAGGCAACCAGGGCGCAGGTATTTCCCTGCAGATCGGTGATGAAGCCGGTGACCGCGTGCAAACCGATGTGTTCAACGGCTTTGGCGCAACCATTCAGGGTCGCGGTCAAGCGGCTGCCAACACCCCGCTGGCGGGCGACGGCATCCGGATCGACGACGGCGCTGAAGGCACCATCCTGGAAACCGAGATCATTAACAGCGGCCTGATCTCGACCGAAAGCAATCAGGGCACAGCGGCTGGTCTTCGCATCGCAGATGGTGCAAATGCCGAGGGTGAGATCCTGAACACCTCAACCGGTGTGATCGAAGGCCCTCGCAACGGCCTTTACATTGGCAATGGTGAACATGATCTGGACGTACTGAACTTTGGCACCATCCAGTCGGGCAGCCGCGCGGTTAATATCGACGGATCTGGTGTCGATCTGATCAACGGCGGGGATATCCTTGGCACCGGTGACCAGCGCAACGGAACCGTCTACGCAGATGATACTGCACGCGATTTTTCGATTAACAATCTGGCGACAGGCGCGATCGATGCAGGCGAGCACAACAACGGTGCGGGTATCTCTCTGTCGTTGGCTGAAGACGGCAATGGTGACATTGAAATCGAGAACGCAAGCGTCATCGCCGGACGTGGCAACGCGGGTGCCGCGCTGGGCACGGCGGGCGACGGCATTCGTCTGGAAGGTGTGCGTCAGGACAGTGGCTTTGCGCCTGCCTCGTTTACTGGCACCATCACCAACAGCGGGAGTGTCACGTCCGAAGGTGGAAACGGTACGGTTGGCGCGTTCCGGGCAGTGAACAATGTCAATTTCCAAGGCCGGTTGATCAATGAAGAAACTGGTGTGTTCGCAGGCGGTCAGAACGGCGTCTACTTTGGAACCGGTGACCATTCCGGCGGATCGTTCGTTAACCGCGGTCTCGTCACCTCGGACAGCCGCGCGCTGAACATCGATGGCGTTGGGCTTGAGGTGCTCAACGAAGGCCAAATCATTGGCACCGGAAATCAGCGCAATGGCACTGTTTATGCGGATGGCACAGCCGACAACTACGCGTTCACAAACACCGGCTTGGTGGATGCGGGCGAAGGCAACAATGGCTCTGCCGTGTCTTTGCAAACCGGTGACGTGTCGGGCGACGTTGTATCGGCGGTTGTTGTGAACGAAGGTACGCTGCAAGGTCGTGGTGACGCGGCCGAAGGCAATCAGGTTGGCGATGGCCTGCGCCTGTTCACCAGCCAGGATGACGCTTCTTTTGCCGGTATTGTGGTCAACGAAGGTCTGATCGCAGGGTCCGAAGGTTCGGATGCCGCCGCCGGTATCCGCGTGGATGGCGGCCTGAATCTGCTGGGTGCAATCCTGAATGAAGGTGAAATCCGTGGTACGGTTAATGCCATCGATGCGTCTGATGCAGGCACCGTTACAATCGTCAACGACGACGAAGGTGTGATCAACGGCAATGTTCTACTGAGCGACGGTGATGACATCTTTGTTGATCTGGGCACCACCAATGGCGATATCGACGGTGGCGCAGGCGATGATGTTCTGATCGCCGGCGATGCAGACAACGTTCTGACCGGTGGTCTGGGCAATGACTTCATCGACGGTGGAGAAGGCATCGACACCGCAGACTTTTCGGATCTGGATGTCGCAGTCAATGTTCGTCTGGACGCCAATGGTAACGGCACCGCCACACGCGATACCGGTTTCAACGTGTCAATCACGGATGCGGTAGTCGCGGCGCCGGACCAATTCGGAGCAAACATTCCGGACGGCGCTTGGTTTGTAGAGGAAGCGGTTCAGGGCAACCTGTACTACAACATCCACACGACCGATTTCCCTGCTGGTGAAATCCGCGGACAGTTGCTGGTCGACAGCGATGTAACCGAAAACGGTATTCGCACAGTGTCTCTCAGCGGCAGTCTGGACGCGGCACAGGAGCCTGGGCCAACTTCGGACAGCCTAGCGACGGGCGAGGCAACTGTTGTCATCACTCAAAATCTGGCAACGGGCGAAGTCAGCTATTCCAGCGACCTGAGTGTTGTGGGCCTGAACGAAGCCGACCTGAACACGCCGATCCCCGGTGTCGTTTCCGCCATCCATCTGCACAACGCACCTGCCGGTCAGAATGGCCCGGTCGTGCAGGACACGCTGGTCGATGCAGGTGCCACACTTGATGTGGATGCGCAGGGTGGAACTGGTGTCATTGGGCAGGACGTCATCGAAAATCAGATCGAAACCGACATCCTGCAGTCCATTGAAAACGTTGTCGGATCCGATGATGGCGACGTGATCTTCGGCAGCGATCAGACCAATGTGCTGAATGGCGCGGACGGTGATGATCTGCTGAATGGTGAAGGCGGCAACGACGTCCTCATCGGCGGCGCCGGGGCGGATACGTTCCAGTTTGGCGCGAACTTCGGCAACGACACCATCGAGGACTTCGAAGTAGGTCTGGATCAGCTGCAATTTGGTGACTTCGGTCCAGACTTCGGGGCGCAAGTCAACGTGGCTCAGGACGGTGGCGATGCCGTAATCAGCTTCGGAGATGAGGGTTCGGTCCGCCTGGTTGGCATCAATGTCGCCGAACTGAACGACGACGATTTCGTTGCATAAGCAAACAGTTGGCGGGGCGGCTTGTGGTCGCCCCGTTTTTCCAAACCGGAAAGGATCAACACGATGTTGCAGAAAACCAATCCCGTCAAAGCCGCCTGGGGGTCGCTACGCAAAGGATTTGTCACAGTTGCCTTTTTTAGTCTGTTTCTGAACCTGCTGATGCTGGCCGGACCGATCTATATGCTGCAGGTCTATGACCGTGTCCTGACTAGCCAGAATGCCGACACACTGATCGCCCTGTCGCTTCTGCTGGCGGGGGTCTTTGTGGTGATTGCCTGCCTTGATCTGATACGGATGCGCATCCTGGGCCGCTTGGCTGCCCGGTTCGAGATGAAAGTCGGAGCGCCCGTTCTGGGGGCAGCCATGAACCGCCGTGTGCAGGGGGAATCCACCCCCGGCGACAATCTGGTCGAGGACGTAAACGGCTTTCGCGAGTTCATATCAGGCACAACACTGACCGCCTTTTTCGATGCACCGTGGATACCGCTGTATCTGTTGGTCCTGTATGTCTTGCATCCCCTTCTTGGGCTGCTTGGACTGGCCGGAGCTCTGACGCTGACAGTAATGGCTCTGATCAACAACGCCCGTGCACACAAGCCGATGCAGCAGGCAGCGCAAGCGCGCGGCCGTGCAGAGGCACTGTTTCGAACTGGAGACAGCTATGCCGAACTGGTCCACGCGCTGGGCATGAAGTCCGATCTGGTTCGGCGCTGGACTGCCCTTCAGGTCGATGCGCATCGTCAGAAGACCCGTGTGGCCGACCGGATCGCCAGTTTCTCGGTCATGTCCAAAACTTTGCGCATGGGGTTGCAATCCGCAGCTCTTGGCCTTGGCGCGGCGCTAGCGATTACTGGTGAAACCACAGCTGGCGTCATGATCGCGGCGACCATTGTTTTGGCCCGCGCTCTTGCCCCAATCGATCAGTTGATTGGGCAATGGCGCACATTCCTTGCCGCACGCGGCTCGTACGCCAAAATCACAAAACTCACCGAGGATTTCGCGGAAACGCCTGCCAATCTACACCTGCCTCGTGCGTTCAAATCTCTGGATGTCAGAATTGCGCAAGCGGGTCCGCCACGCGCGGTCAATGCCACTCTGCGCAGCATTGATTTCAGCTTGGCTGCTGGCGATGTGCTGGCAATCATCGGCCCCAGCGGTTCCGGGAAAACAACACTGGGCAAGATGCTGACAGGCATCTGGCACCCGCAACGGGGTGAGGTTCTGCTGGACAGCAGCCCGATGTCGAAATGGAACCATGAGGATCTGGGCAAGCAGATCGGCTATCTGCCGCAGGATGTGGACCTGTTTGACGGCACGATCCGTGAAAACATAGGTCGCTTTGCCGTCGCCATCGATGATGCCGAGGTTCTGCGCGCCGCGCGCGAGGCCGGAGTGCATGAGCTGATCAGCAGCCTGCCAGATGGGTATGAAACACGCATCGGTCAGGGATTCTTCCTGTCTGGCGGACAACGACAGCGCCTTGCCCTGGCCCGCGCGCTTTATGGTGATCCGTTTGTCCTGGTGCTGGACGAACCGAACTCGGATTTGGATGCAGATGGCGAAAAGGCCCTTCGCGACGCGATTTTGACAGCTCAGGCACGGGGATCAATCAGCATCGTCATGACCCACCGTCCTGCCACGTTGCAGGCAGCCAACAAGGTCATGGTTCTTCGCAACGGATCACAAGCCCAGTTTGGCGACAAGGGTGACGTTTTGAAGGTCAAAACTCAACACGTTCTCAAATCGCCCGCACAACGCGCAACCTCCGGCAAGCCCACCCTGCAACTATCAGAAAACGCCCGCATTACAGGAGCCGCACAATGACCCGTATCGTTCCCTATGCTTCAAACAACTCAACACCAGACCTTTACAGTGCGCGGGTTGTTGACGTGACCGAAGCGACACCCGGCATCCGGCTGTATGTTTTACTTGGCCTCTTCACATTGCTCGCGTTTGTCGGCGGCAGCATCTACTGGGCCTTCGCATCCAGACTTGACGGCGCCGTCGTGGCCCCTGCGTCATTTGTGGTCGAAGGGGATCGCAAAACGGTTGAGCATCTCGACGGTGGCATCGTCCGGTCCATTCTGGTCGCCGATGGTGAGGCCGTTGAACAGGGGCAACCTCTGATCCGGCTGGACAGCACCGAGATTGACGTCGACCTCAGCGTGCTGGGCAGCCAGATCGGCGAACTTTCTGTCCGTCGCGCGCGATTGATTGCGCAGCTACAGGGACAGACTCAATTTGACGAAGCCACCGCCTTCCAGAACTTTGAAGAAGATATGAAGCATCTTCACTGGACCTCAGCTTTTCTGACTCAAAAACAACTGTTTGACGCCGAACACCGCGCCCGCGCGACCGAAGCGGAGATCAACGCACAGCGCATTTCGGCGCTGCGGGATCAGATTGAAGGTCTAAACGAGCAGCGGATCAGTACGCAAAACCAGATGACCATCACACGTGCAGAGTTGGAAAACCTGCAGACCCTTCTGGACAAAGGCCTGGTTGCAATCACGCGGGTCAGCGCCCGCCAGATCGAGGTTGAACGGCTTTCAGGTGTCGATGCGTCGCTTCGGACACAGATAGCCCAAGCAGAAAACCAGGTCAGCGAGTTGAAACTGACAATAATCAGTCAGAAAAAGCTGCGCGATGAAGTTCTGGCCGGAGAACTGGCTGTCGTCGATGCCCAGCTTGATCTGCTGCGCCCGCAGTTCTCAGGGACCGTGGAGCGCCGTAAACGGATCGAAATCCTTGCACCAGTCAGTGGCCGTGTCGTGAACCTTGCCGCTTCGACCACAGGAGGGGTGATCAGACCCGGTGAACACATCATGGAAATCGTGCCCGCAGACCAAGCTTTGATTGTCGAAGCGCGCGTGAAACCCGGCGACATCGACAAGCTGAAGATCGGTCAGGCCACGCGTATCCGTTTGTCTGCCTTCGCCCAAGCCGACGTTCCCGAAGCGCAAGGAGCCATTGTCGATATCTCTGCCGACGCGCTGGAAGACGAACGCACGGGCGAGGCCTACTACAAAGCGCGGGTCAAACTGGATGATCAGCAATCCAAAGAGGTAGCGGCCTTGGATCTGGTGCCCGGCATGCCGGCAGACTTGTTTGTCACCACCGGCGAACGCGCTGTTATTGCCTATCTGGCCCAGCCCATAAGTGAACGCCTTGCGCGAACATTTATCGAGTAAAGGCTTTCAAAAGACTTTTGGAATAAAGCCTATTAGTATCGAGTGCTTTGGTGAGTGAGCGATGGTCTGCGTGCCTGTTCGGGCCGCGGGCCATCATTTTTTCGAATTTTCGCAGCCGTAGCTGGCCAAGAACATATCCACCGCTTGCGTCGCGACCTCATCGATCTCACTCTGGTTAAAGCTGTTTTGAATTCCAAATGCAGCACGCGCCCAGATGCGTACTTTGCAGAGCTCGGAAAACTGTTCCGCCGCGATGTTCACATTTTCGATGCACAGTTCGCCTTTTGCCACCGCCTTTTCAAGATACGCTGCCATCTGCCTTTGGCCGTTTTGCGGACCTGCCTCATAAAAGGCGCGGCCCAATTCGGGGAACCGGTCCCGTTCGGCTACGCAGATCCGAAATACTTGTTGTGCGAATTCGGATACAAAAAAAGCAGTGAGCTGCGTGGCCGCGATCTGCAGCACCTCGCGCGCAGGTTTGCTCTCATCAATCATTGACAAAATGCGCTCAGACATCAGACGACATTCTGTTTGCGCAACTTCCATGAACAACAGGCGCTTGTCCGGGAAATAGCTGTATAACGTTGCCTTTGACACGCCTGCTGCGCGGGCAATGTCGTCTACGCTTGCACCTTCGAACCCATCTGCCATAAAAACCTCTCGAGCCCCGCGCAAAACCTGATCGAACTTACGGCCTGTGCGCAGGATGGTGGCAGTTTGGGTCATGTCATCTCCGGGATTGGTCTTTGCTGTAGTTTATAAACCGTTCAGTTCAGATACAACGATTTTCGCACTCCATGAAACCGTAACCCAGGGCGCGCGCCGTGATGTCAAAGGCTTGCGGCGCAGACAAACCATGTTAGGAGTTTGTCCATGGTCGAAGTTTTTCTGCGCACCCTTCCCTTTTTTGCGATTATCGGCCTGGGATATTGGGCGGGTCGCACTCGGTTTTTTACCGCCGAGGCTACTGCTTACCTTACCAAATTTGTCTTCTTCTTTGCGCTTTCAGCCATGCTGTTTCGCTTTGCGGCCACCTTGCCGTTTGCCGAAATCTTCAATGCTCGTCTGGTGCTTGGATATCTGAGCGGTACAGTTGCTGTTTACGTTTTGGCAACATGCGTTGCCTGGCTGCGAGGGCTGGATGTTCCAACAGCAGCAGTCGAGGCACAATGCGCAGCCATTGGCAACGTAGGCTTTTTGGGACTACCGATGCTGGCGCTCTTGTTCAGCGAAGCCGCCATCGGACCGGTGATGGTGGTCCTTACCGTGGATCTCGTTGTATTTTCCTCTCTCATTGTAATCCTGATCAACGGAGGCCGCGACGGTAAGCTTACCTTGGGCACGTTCAAGCTGATCGGTTTTGGGCTGGTTAAAAATCCGATGATCTTGTCCATCTCGGCCGGGTTGGTCTGGTCGTCGTTGGAACTCCCTGTGCCCGGGCCTTTCTACGACTTTCTGACTATTCTGGGCGGCGCAGCCACCCCCGGCGCTTTGTTCGCCATAGGGGCGTCTCTGGCTGGTAAATCGGCCGAACGTATCGAAATCGCCGCTTGGTTGAGCTTTTGCAAGCTGGTGATACACCCGGTTTGCGTTGCCGTTGTCCTGTTATGGCTGATGCCGATCGATATTTTTCCAGCCACCGTTGCAATCGCGGCAGCCGCTTTGCCTGTTGCTGGCAATGTTTACATGCTGGCCGCCCATTACGGCGTCGCGCCACAGCGGGTCTCGGCGGCCATTCTGCTCTCGACTGCAACCAGCATCCTAACTGTACCCTTGGTCATCGCTTGGCTGAGTGGTCTCTGACCTTCACCTTTTCGAAAAATACTCTCGCGACCAGCGGTCGCGGACTTTACGCCGCGTCTCTGGATCGTTAGCCATGTCGCGACTCTAATGTAAGGACGATGCCTGATGGAAACCCTCTCGGAAAACGCCTGTTTCGGTGGAGTGCAGGGCGTGTACCGCCATGCCTCTTCGGTCTGCCAATGCGACATGACTTTTGGCCTTTTTCTTCCGGCTGAAGCGAAGGACGGGCCGGTTCCCATCCTGTGGTATCTGTCCGGCCTGACCTGCACACATGAAAACGCCATGACCAAAGCGGGTGCACAGGCCTGGGCTGCAGAACAAGGGATCGCCATCGTATTCCCTGATACTTCCCCGCGTGGCGAGGGGGTCGCGGACCATGAAGACTATGATCTGGGACAGGGCGCGGGGTTCTATGTGAACGCGACGCAAGATCCATGGGCTCCACATTTCCAGATGTGGGACTACATCGCAGAAGAACTGCCCGCCTTGCTGGTTGAAAACTTCGCAATCGACAGCGAACGCCAGGCCATCACCGGGCATTCCATGGGCGGTCACGGGGCCCTGACACTGGCGATGAACCTGCCCGGCCGGTTCCGCTCGGTTTCGGCCTTTGCTCCGATTTCGAACCCTACGGGTGCAGATTGGGGGCGCAAACAGTTGAGCGCTTATCTCGGTGACGACGAGACCCTGTGGGCCAAGCATGATGCGTCGTTGTTGATGAAGGACAAAGGCTTCGACGGTCCGATCCTGATCGACACGGGCGCTAATGACCAGTTCATGGACCTGCTGCGCCCCGAAGCGCTGGCCCAAGCCATCGCCGAACGCCGTCAGCAGGCAACCTATCGCTTCCAGCCCGGCTATGACCATTCGTACTTCTTCGTTTCCACGTTTATGGAAGACCACATCACATTCCATGCTGAAGCGCTGTACGGAGACTGAGGCATGAGCAAATACGATTACGACCTGATCATCATCGGGTCTGGCCCCTCGGGTCGGTCAGCGGCCATTCAGGCGGGAAAACTAAAACGTCGCGTTCTGGTCATCGACCGCAAGGATCGCTTCGGCGGCGTGTCGGTTCATACCGGCACCATCCCGTCCAAGACCTTGCGCGAGACTGTGCTGAACCTCTCGGGCTGGCGCGAACGCAGCTTTTACGGCCGTTCCTATCGGGTCAAGGACCAGATCCGCGCCGAAGATCTGAAAGCCCGTCTGCATATGACACTCGACCATGAGGTCGATGTGCTTGAGCACCAGTTCAACCGCAATCACGTCGATACATTGGATGGTCTGGCCAAGTTCGTCGGACCCCATGAGGTTGAAGTCGCCACCGATGCCGGTGAGACCACGCGGGTGACGGCCAACAAGTTTCTGATTGCCACAGGAACTAAGACCTATCGCCCCGAGTACGTACCCTTCAACGGCAAGACCGTGGTTGACGGGGACGAGTTTCTGGAAATGGCCGAGATCCCGCGGTCGCTGGTCGTCATTGGCGCGGGCGTTATCGGGGTCGAATACGCCACGATGTTTTCCGCCCTGGACGTGCGGGTGACATTGATCGAACCGCGCGACACGTTTCTGGACTTCATCGACAGCCGTTTGATTCACGATTTCACCCACCAGATCCGTGAAAACGGCGTTGACCTGCGGTTGGGATCTGCTGTTGAGAAGATCGAAGATGCTGGTGAGCACGTGGAAGTGACATTGGAAAACGGTCGCCATGTTCGGGCAGAAATGCTTTTGTTTGCGGCCGGGCGTATGGGCGCGACATCAAAACTCAATCTCGATGCTGTTGGGTTGGAAACAGATCACCGCAACCGGATCAAGGTGGATCGTAAGACATACCAGACAGCAGTGCCGCATATCTATGCGACCGGCGACGTGATCGGGCACCCATCTCTGGCCTCGACGTCTCTGCAACAAGGACGCGTGGCGGCCTGTCACGCACTTGAAACACCCACACTGCCGGAAAGCCCGTGGTATCCCTACGGCATCTACTCGGTTCCCGAGATTTCAACCTGCGGCATGTCCGAAGAAGAACTGCAGGAACGCGGTATACCCTATGAGGTCGGCGTCGCCCGGTTCCGCGAAACATCGCGCGGGCATATCATGGGGTTGGAGCACGGGATGCTGAAAATGCTGTTCTCGCTCAAAACCCGCCGGGTCTTGGGTGTGCAGATCGTCGGCGAAGGCGCGACAGAGCTGATCCATATTGCGCAGGCTGTGTTGAACCTTAAGGGCACGGTGGATTATTTCGTCCAGAACACCTTCAACTATCCGACACTGGCAGAGGCTTACAAGATCGCTGGGCTGGATGCGTTCAATCGGATGCCGATCCCTGAAGAGTTCAAGGTGCGCAAAAAACCGGCTGAACCCGCCAGGAAAGAGGCCAAGAAGGCGTGACCACGCTTTATGTCGATGGCGATGCCTGTCCTGTAAAAGCCGAAGCTGAACGGGTTGCAACGCGACACAAAGTGCCCATAGCACTGGTGTCCAATGGCGGGCTGCGCCCGTCGACCAATCCGCTGGTGCAGGTTGTCGTCGTATCGGAAGGCGCTGATGAGGCCGACAAGTGGATTGCCGAGCGCTGCGGCACCGGAGATGTCGTGATTACATCCGACATCCCTCTGGCTGCCAAATGTGTCGAGGCAGGCGCGCGGGTTCTGCGCCCGAACGGTGAAGCCTTCACAGTCGCAAATATTGGTCAGCAACTGGCGATGCGTGACCTTATGGCAGACCTGCGTGCGGCCAACCCGCTTGGTGCGGGTGGTGGGGGACGACCGTTCGGTAAAGCTGATCGGTCTCGGTTTCTGGATGCATTGGAACGGGAAATTCGTGCTGCTCTGCGCGGTTAGTTCGACCAGCAACCGTTGAAAATACTGTCGCAAAATTGGAAACGCCCGTTTACAAGCCCTGCGTAAGAACGCACCTTGTGTTTGAATTCTGATCAGACCATTCGAACACGGAGACTGCATTATGCAAGTACAGGGCACTCACTATCGATCGATTTGGTGGGACAAGTCGGAGGGTGAGGTTCGGATCATCGATCAACGCTGGTTGCCGCATGATTTCCGGGTCGTGACCCTGAAAACTCTGGACGAGTTCGCTGCGGCAATTCGGGATATGTGGGTCAGAGGTGCACCTTTGATCGGCGCGACGGCCGCTTTTGGCATAGCTGAGCAGATGTCCCGTGACAGTTCCGAAGCATCGTTTGATGCTGCATATGATGTTCTGCACGCAACGCGGCCCACCGCAATCAACCTGCGTTGGGCTTTGGACAGATGCCGAGAGGCTCTGATGCCGCTGGCTGCGTCCGATCGTGCCGAACGCGCCTGGGCCTTGGCACAAGAGATCGCGGACGAAGATGTCGAAATCAACGCGGCGATTGGTCGACACGGGTTAGCGTTGATCAAGGAGATCGCCGCGCGCAAGCCCGCTGGCGAACCGGTACGGCTTTTGACCCATTGCAATGCGGGTTGGCTGGCGACGGTAGATTGGGGCACAGCCACAAGCCCGATGTATCATGCGCATAACGAAGGCATCCCTCTGCATGTTTGGGTGGATGAAACCCGGCCCCGCAATCAGGGTGCGCTAACCTCATGGGAACTGGGAGAGCATGGCATCCCCCATCGCTACATCGTGGACAATGCCGGGGGGCACCTGATGCAGCATGGGTTGGTTGATCTGGTCATCACAGGCACAGACCGCACGACTGCTCAGGGCGACGTGTGCAACAAGATCGGCACCTACCTCAAAGCTTTGGCCGCGCATGACAACGGAGTGCCCTTTTACGTCGCCTTACCATCCCCAACTATTGACTGGACGGTGCGTGACGGTGTGGCTGAAATCCCAATTGAGGAACGCGACGCAAGGGAAGTGACACATGTCCTTGGCGTGGATGAGAATTCGGCCATAACAGATGTTCGCGTGACTCCGGTAGGGACAGAAGGGGGCAATCCTGCCTTTGATGTTACCCCCAACCGGTTGGTAACCGGGCTGATTACCGAGCGTGGCGTGTGCGAAGCCTCTGCAGAAGGTTTAGCGGGCTTGTTCCCGGACAGGGCTGGCTAGCTAATCCCGCACAAGCCGTATGTCGCTTGTCAGCGTAAACACAAAGGTTCTTGATCTGCCCCGGCTCTCTTTCCGTTGGCAGATCAGGACAAAATGCGTCAGGCCGGAACAGCCGTGCGGTTCTCACGGATGGGCAAATGCACGATCGCGCTGAACGCGCCAATTGCCACGCCGATCCACCAAACCATGCTGTAATCACCGAACTGGTCATACATACGACCGCCCAGCCAGACACCCAGAAAGCTGCCAAGCTGATGGCTGAAAAAGATAATGCCGTATAGCGTGCCCATATACCGCAAGCCGTAAAGGTGCGCTACAAGGCCCGAGGTCAGTGGCACAGTGGCCAACCAAAGTGATCCCATCACCAGAGAAAACACAATAACCGAGATTGGGGTGATCGGCAGCAGGATGAACAAGGCTGCAGCCAATGTTCTGCCTGTATACACTGCAGCCAGCAGGTATTTCTTGGGAAAGTGATTTCCTGCCCAGCCGGCCAGCAACGTACCACCGATATTGGCCAGACCAATCAGCGAAATCGACACGGCCCCAAGCGCTGAGGTTGAGGTGATGCCAACGGAATGCAAAACGCCACCAGGTTGGATCGGGCCGCACATCTCGGTCACAAATGCCGGGAAATGCGCGGTGATAAACCCAAGCTGATACCCGCAGCTAAAAAACCCCAGAAAGATCAGCGCATAGGAAGGATCACGGAATGCCTTCCCTAAAATCTCTCCCATGCTTTCATGCAGTTCCGCCTTGCTGGCGGTCTGAGGGGCGCGCATGAAAGGCAGAACAAGAACAAGTGCCAAGATCGCAACCGCGAACACGATGAAGACTTGCTGCCAGGGCAAGAAGGTCATCAACCATTCAGCGGTAGGCGCCCCGAGCACCTGCCCAAAGCTACCTGCGGCTGTGACAATGGCAAGCGACATGGATCGGTTTTCATCAGAAGATGCACGCCCGACCACAGCAAGAACCACGCCAAACCCGGTTCCGGCAATGCCGAAACCCACCAACCAGGCATAGATCTGATGTTCAAAAGGTGTGACGGACCACGCCGATAGCACCATGCCAGCAGCATAGGTCAAAGCACCCAATATGATGGCCTTGCGGTCGCCGACTTTTTCGGCAATTGCACCAAAGATCGGCTGGCCAATTCCCCAAGCGAGGTTTTGAATGGCAATCGCCAATGAGAAATCAGTACGCAGCCAGCCAAACTCATCCGCGATTGGAATCTGAAACACGCCGAAAGAGGCGCGCACGGCAAAGCTGACCGTGATGATGATACATCCGACAATCAGGATCGGATTCAGCAGGCGGGCGGATTGCGGCATTCAGACCTCGGGCGTTTCTTCCGATGGACCGTATCGTTTTTCCGGATGGCGTCAATTCAGCAGATTTGTGGTCACGGATAACCAAATTTGATGTGTTGAGAAAATGGTTTCTTTTCAACGCGCGGTGGGGCGGGTAAGGCTCGGAGTTATGACGGATCTGATATCGCTATACGAGGCCCGCGTCGCGGATGGAACTCTGACCCGCGACGACGCGCAAGAGGCCGTTCTTCCCCAATTCGAACGCATCCGTGCGGCGCTGTCCGAGCCCGTCAAACGTGGTTTTTTCCGTAAGGCACCCCCACCCCCCAAAGGGTTGTATCTATGGGGCGGAGTCGGGCGTGGGAAATCTATGCTCATGGACATGTTCGTCGAAACGTTGGGCGATATTCCGGCGCGACGTGTCCATTTTCACGCGTTCATGCAGGAAATCCACGCAGGTATGCATAAAGCCCGGCAAGAGAATGTCGAAGATGCTCTGGCTCCAGTGGCGAAGGACGTGATCAAATCCGTCCGTTTGCTGGCATTTGATGAGATGCAGATCACCGACATCACCGATGCGATGATTGTTGGACGTCTGTTCGATCTGTTGCATGAGGGCGGTGTCGTTGTCGTTACAACGTCAAACCGGCACCCGGACGATCTGTATAAAGACGGGCTGAACAGGCAGCTGTTCCTGCCTTTCATTGCGCATATCAAAGAACAGCTACGGGTTTGGGAACTGGTGTCCCCAACCGATTACCGCCAAAACAGGTTGGAAGGCGCGCCGGTTTATTTTGCACCAATAGGCCCGGAAGCCCGGCAGAACATACGGGAGGTCTGGAAGGATCTTGCGGGCGGCCCTGCCGAACCGCTTGTGTTGCAAGTCAATAGCCGCGCGGTAGAACTGCCAGCCTTTCGCAACGGGGTTGCACGGGCATCGTTTTACGACCTGTGTGGACGGATGTTGGGACCTGCTGATTATCTGGCAATTGCCGACGCTGTGAAAGTGCTGGTGCTGGAAGACATCCCACGTTTGTCGCGGAACAACTTCAACGAAGCCAAACGGTTCGTAACCCTTATCGATGCACTTTATGAGGCCAGGGTCCGCTTGATCTGTTCCGCAGCAGCCGAGCCCGAAATGCTGTATGTGGAAGGTGAAGGGACGTTCGAATTTGAACGCACGGCCTCACGCCTACGGGAGATGCAGGACAAAGATTGGGGCTCCTAGGGGGCTTTGCCCCCGCCGCGCTGCGCGCGCCTCCCCCAAGGTATTTTCAAACAGAAGAAGTGTTAGCCGTTTTCGCGCAAAACATTGCCTGCAAGGTAGAGCGAGCCGCAGATCAACACACGAGCTTGAGGGTCTTGGCTTGTAATTGACGCCAGCGCGTCTGACACGCTTCTTGCCGTAGACGCGGGCAAGTTAACTTTTGCCGCAGCAGTCGCCGTTTCTTTTGCGCTGAGTGTCGCGGCTTCACCCGGAATTGATACCGCAGTCAGGCTTGCGGCTTGTCCGGCCAGCGGTGCGAGATAGCCTGTCACGTCTTTGGTATTGAGCATACCGCAAATCATATGCGTCGGTTTCTGTGGCAGTTTGGCCAGCACATCAGCCAGCGCAATTCCTGCAGCCGCGTTATGACCGCCGTCCAGCCACAGCTCGGCCTGTGGTGCCTGTTCGATCAAAGGGCCGGTTTTCAGACGCTGCATACGGGCGGGCCATTCGGCTTTGGTCACGGCAGCCTCATAGGCATCATCGCCCATATCCAGGTGGCGCAAAACAGCCAAGGCTGCGCCCGCATTCTGAATTTGGTGCGCGCCCAGAAGGTTGGGCAATGGAAGATCCCGCAATCCGGTTTCGTCCTGATAGATCAAGCGTCCGTTTTCTTCATGCACATGCCAGTGTTGACCATGGACTAACAGAGGCGCGCCGAGCCGTGCGGCCGTGTATTCGATGACCTCAAGGGCTTCGTCCTGTTGAGGCCCAACGACGCAGGGCACGCCGGGTTTTATGATCCCAGCCTTTTCGGCCGCGATCTTGCCCAACGTGTTGCCCAGAAACTGCTCATGATCGATCGAAACCGGCGTAATCACAGTCACGGCAGGGTTTTCGACCACGTTGGTAGCGTCCAGACGCCCGCCCAGGCCGACCTCAAGAAGAGTATAGTCCGCTTTTTCTCGGGCAAAGGCCAACAAAGCCGCGCAGGTCGTGATTTCGAAATAGGTTATGTTTTCACCGCCATTGGCGGCGTAACATTCGTCGAGAACTGCAGTCAGATCGGGTTCTAAAATCAGGTCTCCGGCAAGACGGATACGCTCATGAAACCGCGCCAAGTGGGGCGAAGTATAGGCGTGTGCTGAATGCCCAGCTCCCTCGAGCCCCGCGCGGATCATGGCCTGGGTCGAACCTTTGCCGTTGGTTCCGGCAATATGAATGACAGGAGGCAGTTTGAGCTGTGGATTATCCAGCGCCGCCAGTAAACGCCAGACGCGGTCCAAGGTCAGATCAATGATCTTGGGGTGCAACGCCATCATTCGATCAAGAATGGCGTCAGATGTCTGAGCGGTCATTTCTGGCCGGTCTTTTCAGCAGCGACTTCTTCGGCTATTGCCGGTTCCGGCGCAGGCAGATCACCCTTGATCGCCGGGGGCTGGTTCATCAGCATCCGTGTGATGGTGATCAGCTCTTCGCGCATTTCGGTGCGTTTGGTAACACGGTCCAGCATACCGTGATCCAACAAGTACTCGGCGCGTTGGAACCCTTCGGGCAGCTTTTCCCTGATCGTTTGTTCAATCACACGTGGTCCAGCGAAACAAATCAGCGCGTTGGGTTCTGAAATGTGGACATCACCCAACATGGCATAAGACGCGGTTACACCCCCGGTGGTGGGGTGGGTCAGAACGACGATGTAAGGCAAGTTCGCCTCTTTCAGCATCTCGACTGCTACGGTTGTCCGCGGCATTTGCATCAGGCTGAGGATGCCTTCCTGCATCCGAGCGCCACCTGCGGCAGAAAACAGGATCAGCGGGCGCTTGAGCTTTACGGCCTCTTGCGCGGCAGCAATGATCGCGTTGCCGACATACATGCCCATCGACCCGCCCATGAAAGAAAAGTCCTGCGCTGCTGCAACAATTGGGGTGCGGCCAATTTCGCCCAAAGCAACCAGCATCGCTTCTTTTTCGCCAGTCTTCTTCTGGGCTGCTTTCATGCGGTCGGGATATTTTTTCTGATCGCGGAACTGCAGCGGATCGTCCTTGGGGGCCGGAACGTCAACTTCAGTGAAAACACCGCCATCAAACAGGTGCTTGAACCTGTCACGCGGGGTAATCGCCATATGGTGGCCACATTGGGTGCAGACGTTCTGGTTCTCGGCTAGTTCGCGGTGGAACAGCATCGTCCCGCACTCGTCGCATTTGTGCCAGAGGTTTTCCGGCACTTCACGGCGCGAGAAAATCGAGTTGATCCGGGGGCGGACGTAGTTTGTGATCCAGTTCATGTCGGAACCTTGGCTTATACGGTGTTGACGTCAAATAAGACGCAACGGAAGGAAATGCAATCAGCGCCTGAGCGCAAGTCGCGCGGCCAGCCAACAAACGAACATCATGACCAGATCCACCAACAGCCAAGGCCGCAGGTGTTCTGCGTCGGACGTGTCAAAGGGCAAGACAAACAGAGCTAGCCCGCTCAGACTGTCGGGCAAAGAGATGAACAGCAAAGCGATGACATTGTTGAAGAAATGCAGGGCTATGGCAGGACCCAAAGTTCCAGCTCGGGCGGTCAGATCCGACGCCAACAGACCAAAAACAAAGGCCCAAAGCGCAATCAACAGCGCGTTTCCACCCGCCGCGTCGGGCGCATAGTGACCTACCGCAAACAAGATAGATGGCACACCCATCCAAATGATCGGTGAGTTGAACCGGGCGGCAAGGGTTTGCTGGATATAGCCGCGAAACAGGATTTCTTCTGCGCTGACCTGAATCAGGACAGCAAATGCCGCAACTGGAAGCAAAAGCACCCATGTGGTCAGCGGCAATTTTTGGGTCAGTTCCCCCCCCATGCCGTAGGGAGGCAGCAGAAATCCGATGACACCGAGTATCAGCAAGGCTTTCAAAACGCTTACAAACTGCGTCACGACCAGACGTCGTTCACCTAATATGGACCATAGTGTTCGGTGTTGCATCTTGCGTGCCGCCACGGCGACACCGAATGTTATGAACCCGAAACTGACCAATAACAGAATCAACGCCAGAGGCGAGCTTCCCGCCAAAAGCTCCTGCGCCCATTCGTTCGGGCCCATCGCCACAAGCGCAGCGAAGAACACCATGTTCAGCAGGCTTACCAACACACCGATAAGCAAAAGACCCACAAGCAGGCGCCACAGTTCTGGCCGCCTACGCGCGGTTTCGGTCAAATAAGCATGCGGGAAATAGGCCTTAGGCATGGTTATTCGAACTCTCTGGCTCTTCATCCTGTGTGACTGTAGGCAGCAATTCCTCTGGGTTTTGGGCAGCGGAAATCCTGTTGGACAGCGTTGTCAGGTAACCCGCAACTGTCCGAAGCAACTGCGTGGCAACGCTTGCGTCGCTTTCCACCACAGCACGCAGTTCTTCGGCCCCGATACGCAGGAAAAGACAATCCTCTGTCGCGACAAGATCCAACTGACGATCTTCACCCGTGATGATCGACAAGTCACCAATAAGGCGTCCCGGTTCAATGATCGAGATTGGGCGTCGTGTTCCGTCTTCGTTAAACCAATCCAAACGAGCCTGACCCGTAATGCACAGATAAGCGGCGTCCGGGGCCTGACCACGCGAGAAGATGACCTGCCCGGCCTTGACTTCATACCATTGGGCCGAGAAAGCCAGCAACCGTTGATTGCGCCCGTCCAGACCCGAAAACAATTCTGTGGCCGATAGAATTTCAAGCTTCCGGCTCAGATCATTAGTTGTTCCACCGGTATCTTCAGGTTTGGTTCGGGATACGCCGTCGATCCTTCCGTCCTTGATTTCTACAAACAGATCATAAGCTTCGGGATGGGCAAAATGATCTTCCATGAAGATCATGATAGAGTCCGGCAAAAGCTCTCGCAGTTTCAGGCGGGTCCGCAACCGGCTTTCTGAATCGTGGCTGGCCAGCGCCTTGTCCAGAATTAAAACATCGGGGCGCTTGATTCCGGCGCGTGAAAATGCGGCGCGTTCCTGAAAGACGGTCGGCAGGTTGTTCCCGCCCAGACCAGAGGGCAGATCATAGATAATGGCGGCAGCTCTGCGGCGTAGGCCCGCTTCGTTCATAGCCTCGGCCACCACATCTTCGATTTCTTCCGCATGTGCGCCCGCCAACAAGGACACGCGCCCATAGATCGCATTTTCCATTACTGTCAATCGCGGGACATAAAGATCAGGAGTGACAGGCGTAAACAGCCCATCCATTGCGTCACGCAACCGCTCGGCGTGGCTTTTGCGGATCGTCAGGATCTTGTCCTTGTATTCTTCGGGGAAATCCGGGCCGATTTGCTCGGCTGTCAGCAGGAAAGGCACAGTCAGCAGCAAGGCGCGGTCTTCCTGGCTGAGCTCCGTTTCACCTTTGGCTTTGCGCTGATCTTCTATGTCGAGCAACCGGTGAAACATCTCTTTCGACATGCCAAGCCGAAGGAACAGCGGGTGGTCCGCGCCGTCCCGTCCGAATGTTTTGCCCAGTGTGTCCAGAACCGCGTTGGAAATGCTCAGAGCTTCGTCCGCCAAGTCATGTATGCTGAGCATTTTTACAAAACGGGCATCCTCGACAAGAAAGTCAGGAGAAATATCGCGGGACGGCGCGGCATAAAGCAGGTTACCACCCAATGGAACCGCCGGATTAAATCGTTCTGGGTCGAAACGATAGACATACCGGTCCAGACCTTTGGCTTTCAAACGCTCGGCAATCGTTTCCCGAAGGTTGACCACTTCCCGCGCCAAAACGGGGTGAATTTCAGGATTAAACTGCGTGCGCAGTGTACGACGGAACATGAACTCGTCGATGCCCATGGCTTCGACAAGCTGGAACCACCAATCGCGAATATCCTCGATACCGTCCAGACCTGCGAGACCGGGATCGATCCATTCATCGTCCAGCGAATCTGGTGGATTACCAGACCGGACTGCTTCAATTTGCTTGCGGGACGGCGTTCTCTGAGTTTCAGCGCCATGCTGGGGATGTGTCCGCAACGGCATCATCAGGTTATCGCCCAGCGTTCCATCAAAGAGATAGGGCCGCGAATAGGCATAGCCAATCCGGGCCGCAATCACAGCTTGGTGCAAGTCATTCAAGTTGTGCCCGGAAACGATCACGTCCCCCTGTACAGGTAAAATCTCGCGGGTCAAAAGCTGACCCAAGGCACTTCTTTCCGCGGCGTGAGAAGACTGGATCGCAACGCGCGCCCCGTGCGGGATGGTCAGGTCCAGATCTTCCAGAATGGTTTTGCCGTCGCTATCGCGCACAGTCACGTTGCGCAGCTCAATTGCCCCATCCAAGCGCGGGATCGCTTCGGGTTCTCCGGAAAACAGTTTTTCGGGTATCATGTTGTCGGGGGCGAACCGTTCAGTCACGACCTCCCACCGCAGAGACATGTCCTGAACCTGATTGTAATAGGTCAGCAAATCCTTCCATGGGCCACTGAGGTCCTTATAGGCCCCAAGTGCTGCAACCAAAGCACCCACCGTCACCTCACCCGTGATCGCCAGATAGCCGCCCACAGAATAGAACAGGAACGGCGTCATCTGAGTGATCAGATTGTTGAGGAATTTCATGAAGAATTTTTTGTTGTAGATCTTGAAACGGATCTCGAACAATTTCCCCAAACGGTCGCTGAACTGGGCCAGACGATAGCGCCAGCCGCCATTGGTGCGCAGGTCACTGATCCCAGCAGCGCTTTCACCGATTTCCGAACTCAGACGCCGGACTTCCTGAATACGGTCTTTGTTCAGCAGGTTGATTTGTCGTTGCAATTTGGGGATCAGCCAAGCTTGTAACGGGATCAATGCGATACTGGCGAGCCCGAACCACACGCTTTGCATGAACAGGAACGTGACAATGGTCAGCATCTGGCCGAACTGGAACACGGGCTGCGCAATCGCATCGCCCATCAGTCCACCCATCGGCTCAGCCTCGGATGTGATCATCGAAACCAACTCACCCTGACTGGTCGTAGCGAAATACGTTTTTGGAAAGCGCATCGAACGTTCAATCAGCGTAAAACGCAATCGACGCAGCATACGCTCGGCCAGGACGCCCTTCATCGTATTGATGCGCATCTTCATCAAGCCGCTGGCGATCACCGTGCCCAGAAACGCTACGCATAGTATCAGCAGGTAGTGGACTTGCGATACCGTGATACCCCAAATGGTAACCGTATCACCCGGAGCACCGATGGCATCATTGATGATCTGCTTGGGCAGTTCCAACGAAGCATAGAGGAACGGAAATGACAGCACTGTCAGCAACAACAAGACCAATTGCTGTTTCTTCGAGTACTTCCAAATAAAAGAAAATAAAGTGGGCTCCATTTACTGGCCTTATCGATAGCTAAACGGATGTGTGGCTAAAACTGGGTGACCCATGTTGCAGGGCCCGACGGTACGCTCTGACCCTGCGCTTTGCAAGGCAAGACCGGCACGCACGCATCCGTTCGCGCCTAACCGAATTTTGCTTTGCGCCCAACTGAAAAACGCGGGTCGAAGATCGCAATTTCGTTATTGCGGGTTTGTTCCCGAAGGCGTCTTGACTAAAGAGGCTGTGTATCGGACGACGAGGCCATGGGCAGGATTCTGGATCGCTATCTTTATCGCAAGACACTGGACCGTTGGCGGCGGGCTGCACAGCGTGTGCAAAACGCAGGACAAGCGGACTTGCGGCAGCAGCGTGATCAGGCACGCGCATTGCGAAGCCATCTTGATCAGTTGATCCAAACAGCCGACTCCCGCCTTATCCGCCCAAAAGTCGGGTCCATGCAGTTTGCCAAGCCTGTCGGCACGGACTGGAGTTGCAGACCGGACCTTTGGCGCGGACCGTTGGCGCAACCTGGCGTTGCTTCGGCTCCGCGCAAAACGGCACTTGATGCGCACGTCAACCTGTTTCATGACTGCCCCCTGTCCGAGATTACAGTGCGCCAAATCCGAAATCGGGATACAGGCGATCTGGCCCCGTTCAGTCTGTCCGTTGAAGTCTTTAGTTTCGAAGGCTCATTTCTTTCGGTGTCCGTCGATCTGCCGGGCGACGCAACGCAGAACCTTACGCGTGAGCATTTGGTACGGATGGAGACCGTAATTGACTGCGAACGATCCACCGGGCTGTTCGCGCGCCTCAATATTCAACACGGTCCCAATTCTGAACAGGTACTGCGCCAGTTGAGCGCGTCTGACGCCCAAAACACCGTAGATTTCGATCTGGCCCATCTGCCCCTGAATGAACGCCGGATCGAAAAGATCTGGGTAGATTTGATCTTTGAGACCCCAAGCATGAACCGGATGGTGGTGCGGGACCTGACGTTCTGCCGCTTCCATCGTGCCGATTTGTGAGGCAATCGGATATGACACAAACCAACTTGACCTTCCTCCGGTTCGAAAATGGACTCTGGCAAGCACATGTTCGGGCTGGAAAGGAACCTACGATTGAGGTGCGGTATCGCGGCGAACTGCTGGAAAACGTTAATCTGGCACCCAACGAAAACGGGTGGGATTTGAACATAACGGTGCCTGTTTCAGCTCTGTCTGAGGGTGTCCACAGCTTTATCATCGCCGATGCAGCAACAGCGGACAAGCTTGGAGGTTTCACCATCATCGCCGGTGAACCCGCAGCAGATGATCTGAGGACCGAAGTCGCGTTGTTGCGGGCTGAGCTGGACATGCTGAAACGCGCGTTCCGCCGGGCTTGTCGGGGCGACGACTAAGCCCGACTAAGCCAAGTCTCTATCTTTTATACCAATTTCCGTGCATCATGGGCGTATTCAAAACGGATCGCGCCCGATATGGATCGCAGTAGTATTGTTAAAGTCATCGCGTTGATGGTGACAGGATTTGGCATCGGCATCGATTTTACCGGTGCTCTGATGCTGGTCCCCGCGATTGAAAACAGCTTTGATGCCGATATCACCAGCACCCAATGGGTTTTGAATATCTATGCCCTGTTTTTTGCGATGACCATGGTCGCCGGAGGACGACTGGGCGATATGTACGGTCATCGAAAGATGATGATCATCGGCCTGTGCATTTTCCTGTTTTCGTCGGTGATGTGTTTTGTCTCGCCCAACCTTGATTTTTTGATCCTGGCGCGCGCGCTGCAAGGCATCGGCGCTGGCTGTGTTTGGCCCTGCACGCTTGCGTTTGGGGCGACTAAAGTGTCCAAACCTGAACATCGGGCTCTTGTAATGGGGCTCATTCTGGCAGGTGTGACCACCGGCAATGTATTTGGCCCAATGATCAGCGGATTGGCTGTAAACTTGGGCGAATGGCGGTATTTCTTCCTGGCCAACGTCGTCTTCTCCTGCATTTCGATGGCCACCGCCCTAATCCTGATGGAGCGCGAAACGCAGCACAAACAGGACGAGCATCTCGACTTGGCTGGTATGGGCCTGTTGGCGTTTGCCGTTCTGTTCCTGCTGTATGGGTTGGATGTTGGCGCGGATTGGGGATGGACGTCGGTACCGTTGTTGATGCTTTTTTTCATCAGCGCCGTGCTTTTCTTATTGTTCCCCAAGATAGAAAAACGCGTTACCGAGCCTTTGCTGCTGCCGCAAATGATGCAGAACCGTCAATTCAAGATCACGCTTGGCCTGAATATGTTCAACGTTTCAGCCGCCTTTGTTGGGTTGCTCTATTTTCCTCAGTATATGCAAAAAGTGCTGGGCTGGTCGGCATTTGAATCCGCATTGGGGCTTGCTCCGCTGACCGTTTTGCTGGCCGTGGGATCGATTGTTTCAGGCACCCTGTACAATGATTTCGGACCCAAGCGGCTGCTATTCTGGGGTTATATGATTGCCACAATCGGCGCCGCGTCAGTTGTCATACTGCCGAGCGATCTGGGTTACTTCCGCATTCTTCCGGGCATGGCGATGATCGGTTTGGGAGCGACCCTGACCGTTGGACCATCGGGTACAGCTGCCGTCTGCGCGGTCAAGCCCGAGCGCGCCGGGCTGGTCGGTGGGTTAAGCTTTATGACCCATCTGGTTTACGGAGCCATTTCCGTCGCCTGTGCCACTGCTGTCATGTACGTCGTCAGCTTGTCCAAACTGCGTGAAGGCCTACATGCCGCCGGTATCAAACTATCTGAGACGGATTTAAAGGCAATCAACGGCAGTACTCTGGATACGGCATCTGCCCATGCGGTGATCAGCCGCTTGAGCGCCGGCGATTTGGCAAAGGTTCAATCCGCCTTGTCCGATGCTTTTAACAGCGGCATGAGCATGGCGTTTGTTTTTTCGACAATATCCGTATCGGTGGGTATCGTGCTGGCGCTGCTGCTGGACGAAAAGAAACTGCACAAGATCGAAAGCTAGGGCGCTTTCAAGACCCGCCGACTCTCGCGATCCCGATCAGCGCCCTATTCAGAAATGCAACCAACTGCGCATTCAAATAAAAAGGGCCGCATTCATCGCGGCCCTTATTGAGTTATTGAGAAGGTCCATTCGGATTGAACGCGGACAGGCCCTTGAGGATGTCGATGGCATAAGCCAGCTGATAATCCTCTTCCCGCAGTTCAGCCGTCGCTTCAGCCTTGGCGCGGTCTTCTTCAATTTGGCGAATTTCATCCTCGCTCAGGCTATCATTGTCCAGGCTGCCACGCAGCTCGGCCTCGGACCGGGTAAAGCGGCTGTCCTCTTCCTCTTCAGTCTCGGGCTGCGGACGCGGTTGTTCCACGATGATATCCGGGCTGACACCCAGGGCCTGAATAGAACGACCCGATGGAGTATAATAACGCGACGTTGTCAGGCGCATGGCCCCGTCACCGCGCAGCGGCATGACTGTCTGCACAGACCCCTTACCAAAGCTTTTCGTACCCACCACGATTGCGCGTCGGTGGTCCTGCAAGGCGCCTGCCACAATTTCGGACGCCGAGGCTGAGCCACCGTTGATCAGAACAACGATTGGTTTACCTTCGGCCAGATCGCCCGGCGACGCATTAAAGCGCTCGCCCTCTTCCAGGTCGCGGCCGCGGGTCGAAACGATTTCACCTTCGTTCAGGAACGCATCCGACACTTTGATCGCCTGCGTCAGCAAACCGCCCGGGTTATTGCGCAGGTCCAGGACAAATCCATTGACCTTGTCAATGCCACCGGCTTCTTCGATCTGTTCCTGCAAACCTTCTTTAAGGTTCGGGAAGGTCTGGTCGTTGAACGTAGTCACTCGCAGAACCACGCTGGTGCCTTCGGTGCGCGCACGAACAGCCGTCAGTTTGATCGTATCCCGGATGATTGTAACGTCGAACGGGTCCGGCTCACCCTCACGAACGACGGTGATCACAATCTCGGAACCCACCGGGCCACGCATCAGGTCAACAGCCTTATCCAACGTAAGGCCCAGAATGCTTTCGCCATCGACATGAGTGATGAAGTCACCAGCCTCAATTCCGGCTGCGTCGGCAGGGGTGTCGTCAATCGGCGATACGACTTTGACAAAACCGTCTTCCTGCGTGACTTCGATACCAAGCCCGCCGAACTCACCCCGGGTCTGCACGCGCATCTGTTCGGCATCGTCGGGCGACAGATAGCTGGAATGCGGATCAAGCGAGGTCAACATGCCGTCAATGGCGGCCTCGATCAGTTCCTCGGGTTCGACCTCTTCAACATATTGCGCGCGGATGCGTTCAAAAATGTCGCCAAAAAGATCCAGTTGCTCATAGACGCTGGCCTTGTTTTCGGCCTCCTGCGCCAGCAGGGGTCCTGCAATCTGTGTCGTTGCAAGAATACCTGCCAAAGTTCCGGCCAGACCGGCCATCACAAATCTCTTCATACTCGCTTATCCATCCTTGTTGGTCCGGAACCATGTTTCCGGGTCCACGGGGCTATTGTCTTCTCTTACCTCTATATAGAGCGTTTCTGAGCGATCAGTTCCAGTGCCATCACCGCTTGTTGACAATATTGCGCCAATTTCCGGCGTTTCACCGGGCATCAAACCCACCGGGGTGCCTTCGGGGATCACTTGCCCGGGGTTGCCATAGACCTCTTGCAAGCCGGAAAACACAAAAAGCAGCCCAGGCTGCGGTTCAAGAATGATCAGATTCCCCAGATCCAATAAGGGGCCTCGATAACGGATCGTCGCTGCAGTGGGTGATGTGACCAAGGCGCGCGGGCGGGTTCCCAGCACCAAACCGGCGCGTGTCACCCCCGCAGCATCCGTTTCTCCAGCCTTGTGCAACAAGACGCCCTGGACCGGCAAAGAAATCTGCCCTTTCTGACCTGAAACATTCGCATCGGTTTCAACAATCTCACCTTCCGAGATTTCGGACAGACCACTAGCAAACCCATCCAACGTTTCCGTTGAAGAGATCAAAATGGCCGTGCGTACCGGATCTTCGACAAATCGTCTGGGCAGATCCGTGCGATCGGCGATGGCCTCGCTCAGCCGCGTGCGCGCATCTTGCACCCCGCTGAGACCTTCGGTCAGAGTTTCCGAAGCGCTTTGCTGTAACAGACGCAATGTCTGCACCTCGTTCAAATCATCTGCCAGAGCCTGCGCTTTTGCGTTCAAGCCCGGAGTGACCTCGGACAGCATCATACCGGCCCGCGCCGCGCCCAATGGGCCTGAAGGGTGCAACATCAAGACCGGAGGTTCTGTTGTTTCGATGGTTTGCAAGACGCCTATCAACTGTCGGACATCCTTTTCGCTAGCACGAAGTTCGGCGCTTAACTGAGCTTCGCGGGTTGCAGCTTGGCGCAACCCCTCACGCATCGCGCTCAACCCCGCCTCATAGGCCTGGATCGTTTGCGTAAGCGCACGTACGCGGTCTCGGGCACCGTCAGCCTCGCTTAGCGAGATTGAGGCGTCCTCCAACATCTCTGCGGCTTTCAATGCAGCCAGCGATGAGTCCGACTGGGCCAGCGCCGGAACGGCTGAAATGAGGAAAGCCGCAAGGGTCGCCAGTTTCATGACAATAGGCTTTCCCCAGTCATCTCGGGGGGTTTTGGCAGGCCCATCAACTCAAGCAGCGTGGGGGCCAGATCCGACAAACGCCCCTGCCGCAATTGCGCCCCTTCAGGCCCACCAACCAGCGCCACAGGCACAGGGTTCAGTGTGTGGGCGGTATGCGGTCCACCCGTTTCGGGATCAACCATCATTTCGCAATTGCCGTGATCGGCAGTGACGATCATCGCACCTCCGGCTTTTTTCAGTGCCGCTACGACTTGCGCCAAACCTTGATCCACGGCTTCACACGCTTTGATCGCCGCATTCAGATCACCGGTATGGCCCACCATGTCAGGATTGGCATAGTTCGTGACAATCAGGTCATACCCGTCTTCGATAGCCTCAACAAACTTGGCCGTCACCTCAGCCGCCGACATTTCGGGCTGCAGATCATAAGTCGCAACCTTTGGCGATTTCGGCATAAAACGGTCTTCACCCTGTTCAGGCGTCTCTTTGCCGCCGTTCAGGAAGAAAGTTACGTGTGGGTATTTCTCGGTTTCAGCCAACCGGAACTGGCGCAGCCCTTGTTTGGCCACCCATTCCCCCAAAGTATTCACGATGGCCCGTTTGGGAAAAACCGTGGTCATATAGGCGTTGTGACCGTCCGAATATTCGACCATGCCCAGCAGCGCCGAGAGAGAGGGCCGCGGCCCTGTGTCAAAATCGGAAAACCCGGGCTCTCCAATGGCGCGCAGGATTTCCCGTGCCCGATCAGCACGAAAATTGAGGCAGAAAAACCCGTCGCCGTCTTGAACGCCCGTGTAACCATCAAGAACAGTCGGGGTGATGAACTCGTCTGACTCGGACTGGTTATAGGCATGATCGACCGCACCATGGGCGCTTTGCGCCGCCCTTCCCTGCCCTTTGATCATTGCGACATAGGCTTCGCTGACGCGTTCCCAGCGATTGTCCCGGTCCATGGCAAAATAGCGTCCGCAGACGGTCACAATGCGCGCGTTTTCAGGCAGGCGCTCTTCCAGTTCCGCGATATAGGTCAGCGCCGATTTTGGCGCTACGTCCCGCCCATCGGTGGCTGCATGCAGCGCAACAGGGACGCCAGCATCGGTGATCGCAGTCGCCGCGGCGACGATATGGTTCAGATGCCCATGCACGCCACCGTCCGAGACCAGCCCCATCAGATGCGCTGTCCCGCCCGCCGCTTTCACTTTGGAGATAAATTGTTGCAGGGCTTCATTTTCGAAAAATGAGCCGTCTTCGATCGCCAGATCGATCTGACCCAAATCCATGGCGACAACGCGACCTGCGCCGATATTGGTGTGGCCAACTTCTGAATTGCCCATTTGTCCACTTGGCAGACCTACATCGGGGCCATGGGTGATCAGCGTTGCATGAGGGCCATTGGCCATGATCGTATCAAAAGTCGGCGTATTTGCCAGAAACGGCGCATTGGCTTTGGTGTCTTCGGACAGACCCCACCCATCGAGAATGCACAAGACAACAGGTTTGGGCGCGGCCATAGAATTTCTCCGATTACTGCTCGTGCGCTTCTTCTATCGCCTTGCCTTCGGCGGGTGAACCACCTTTGGGCAGGTGAAAAAGATTTAATAGACGCAGAGGCTCTATCCCTTGAGGTAGCTCTTGTATGGACGTGCCTTTCGATTTCGGTACTTCACAGTAAGGTCCAAAGGCGCGTCATTTTCATCATACACACCCAAGACAATGCCTCGGCCTCTACTTTTGGTACGCATGTCGATCAATTGCTGTTCCGACCTCGTGGTGCGTTGTGACGGTCGCCGCGCCCATGCGAACAGGTGATCATACATTTCAGCGATCACGTTTGCATGCTCTGCGCTGTTGCCCAGATCATTCAGTTCGTGAGGATCGTTTTCCAGATCAAACAGGATCGGTCTGTACCCGCCTTCGCAATGGATCAGTTTCCACTTTTTGTTGGCCACCATGAACATCACCGCTTCGCGAACCGACACTCCTACGATATCAGCGATCGGTGAGCCTGAGTAATCATATTCGCAGATGACAAAGTCCCGGGGCACCTCTTCTGCGGTCCCATGCAGGATGGGCAGCAACGAATGACCTTCAAGGATATGAGTGGCAACGTCACCGCCTGCCAGATCAACAAAGGTTGGAGCCAAATCGATGGACTCGACCAGCGCATCACTGACCGTCCCACGGGTCGCATTTGCTTCGGGCGATGGATCATAAATGATCAGCGGCATTTTGGTCGAAGCATCGTGAAAAAACGTCTTCTCACCCATCCAATGATCACCAAGAAAGTCGCCGTGATCCGAGGTTAGAACGATCATCGTGTCGTCCATCCGCCCGGTTTTTTCCATCCAGTCGAACAGACGCCCCATCTGGTCGTCGGCTTGTTTGATCAAGCCCATATAGGCTGGGATCACCGCCTCACGCACATCCTGTCGCGAAAAGGTCTGACCAATCTTTGTGTCCATGAACGCCTTGAGCACCGGATGCGCATTTTGCCGTTCAGCCTCGGATCGCACTACGGGCAAAACATGTTCTGGACCGAACATTGAGGCATAAGGTTCTGGCACGATGTAAGGCCAATGCGGTTTGATAAAGCTCAAGTGGCAGCACCACGGTCCGTTATGTGATTCCATGAACTCAATACCGCGCCCTGTCAGATAAGGCGTTTCACTGTCTTCTTCGGCGATGTTGGCCGCTTCGGGCGCGTTCTTCAGAAACCAGCCGGACAGCACGTTGCCCTCGGCATCCAGACCTGAATTGGCAAAATCATGCCATGGATTGTCGCTCTCGTACCCCTTGGCCTTGAGGAACTTGTTGTACTCCTTCGCTCCGTGCGGATCGTAAAACCCGTCGGGACCCTCGGGCAGCATACCGTCATCGCGTTCGAACACGTCAAAGCCGCATTCGGCAACCCGGGCACCAATCAAGCTGTCGGGTTCCAGCCCCAACCGCGCCATGCCTTCGGCATCGGCGCGCATGTGGGTTTTGCCGACCAGCCAGCAGTCCATTCCCGCCTTGCGAAGATGATCACCCATCGTGATCTCGCCGACTTTGAGCGGAATACCGTTCCAAGACGCCCCATGCGAATGCACATAGCGCCCGGTATAGGTCGACATGCGCGAGCTGCCGCAGATTGGTGACTGAATGTAAGCCCGGTTAAACCGCACGCCTTTGGCTGCCAGGCGATCTATGTTTGGCGTGTGCAGGTGCGGATGCCCGTAACAGCTCAGATAGTCCCAGCGTAGCTGGTCGAACATGATGAACAGGATGTTTTTTGCCTTGGCCAACGCGACGCCCCTAAACCTTACGGAAACTTAGTTAGCCATTTCCGTCCGCAGTGCGAAGCAAAACTTTGCTTCAGGCCTGACGTTCCATCTGCTCCAGCATCTTCTTGGCGCGCTTGCATTGCAGCTGATCGCGCAACGGGCTGTTGGGATCCACGTCTTTTTGGCAGACAACGCATTTATCAGCACCCGATATGGCATTCAGACCACCACAGCTGCCTTTGATGGTCTTGCCCATCAGCATGACGCCGAGTGACATACCCACCATAACGAGGGCGAGAAGAATAAAAGCCAGAATAAAAGTGCTCATCTCAGCTCCTCCAGTCAGTTCGATTCCAGCGCGTCTTTGAACGCGGTGCTATGGGCAGTAATATAAGCTTCTTCACCGCCTGTCACATCCCGCGAGATGAAATACACGGCAAGTTTATGCTCTTCCGCCAGTTTCAGACCTTTTTCCTGACCCAAAGCCAGCATCGCGGTGGCCCAGGCATCGGCCATCATCGCGTTTTCGGCCAAAACAGTGACAGAGGTTGTCCGGTGCGTAATCGGGCGTCCCGTCGTCGGATCGATAATATGCGAATAGCGCACGCCGTCTTGTTCGAAGAAATTCTTGTAGTCGCCCGAACTGGCCATGCCCAGGTCATTCACTGACACGATCAGCTGAATGCTCTGACTGCCCGTTTCCGGTTTTTCGATGCCGATGCGCCAAGCTTCGCCCTTTTCGTTCTGACCCATGGCGACCAGATCACCACCAATTTCAACCAGGTAATTCTCGATTCCGGCGTCCCTTAAGGTTTCGGCAACCGCATCGATGCCATATCCTTTGGCAATTGCAGACAGGTTGATACCGACGCTGGCGTCAGATTTCGTTAGAGTTCCGGCTTCGGTACCCAGCGTCAGCAGACGGCTTTGGCCGACGCCGTTTAACGCGGCTTGGATGTCAGCATCAGATGGCACCGGATCTTCGGGCTTACGAGGGCCAAACCCCCATAATTCGATCAGTGGGCCAAGGGTCACATCGAAAATTCCACCGGTTTTTTCGTGCACGTCGTTGGCAGCAGCGATGACCAAAGCGAATTCGTCCGAGATAGTCATCGGCTCTGTACTGGCCGACGCCGAAAAGACAGAGACCTCGGAATTCGGGTCCCAGTTCGACATCTTCGCGTTGACCTCAGCCAATGTCTCATCGACCGAGGCTGCAAGTTTGGCCTCGTCCAGATCTTCGCTTATGGCAGTGATATTGAAGGTTGTCCCCATCGTTTCACCGGACAGGCGAACCACTTCGGGCTCCTTGTCCAAAAAGCAGCCGGAAAGAAGGGCGACAAGGGCCACAAAAGGCAAAAGACGCATGGGGCGAGCTCCGGGAATTTCTATGCCCGGCATATGCCAGTGACCCTCGTCAGAGTCAAATCGACATCAGAGTTTTAACGGCAGAAAACCCAATACCAAAAGCCCAACCCCAGCCGGAACTCCAAACAACCACGCTCGCTTCTGCCACCCCGGGGCCTGTTGCTTCCAGGCCATGCGAAAGTTGTGACCACACACGACAACCGCAAAGAAGATCAAAGCGGCCACAGGCGGTGTAAGGTACAGTCCACTCACAAGCTTGATCGTCCTTTGTTGACCACGGATTTTGTGCATTCGGGCATTTGCACCCTATACAGGTCGTTTAGCTGCGCTAAGGTGAAAGTGAAAGACATTGCAAGAACCATAAGGAGATTGCCCATGGCCCCAACCTCTTACCAGTCACCAACACGCGGCGACAAGGCAGACAAGACGACGTATAGCCAATCGGCAGAATCAAACTTGTCGCACTCACAGACCACCGTGGCCAAACTGCTTGAGGGAAAAGGGGACGCGGTATTTTCGGTACGGCCAAACGATACGATCCATTCGGTGGTCAACACGCTTAAGGACAAGCGGATCGGGGCCGTTTTGGTGACGGATCAGAACGGTGCATTGCAAGGCATCCTGTCAGAGCGCGACATTGTACGGCGCATGGCAGACACACCCGGCCAGACCTTGCCGCAAGCGGTCGAAGACCTGATGACCAAAGAGGTCAAGACCTGTACACCAGACGATCTGCTAAACGATGTCCTGAAGACGATGACCGAAGGCCGTTTCCGCCATATGCCCGTTCTGCGTGACGGCCATTTGAGTGGCGTCATCACTATCGGAGACGTCGTGCATTTCCGCTTGAAAGAGCTGGAATACGAAGCCCTTCGGATGAAGCAGATGATCGTCGGCTAGGATCAGCCTGTCGAAAGGAACCTGACGCCTCCGTCCTCGATCTCCGCGGCCGTCAACCGGCCTGAGGCAAAAGCGCCCGTGTCAATCGACAGGACCCTGTTTCTGACACGGGGCTGGTCTACGATTGTGTGACCGTGCACCACCCATTGATCATCGCCGCGCGCGGTTCTTGGGAACATGGGATGTCCCCAAAGGCAGATCTGACGATCCTGAGCTTCGATAGCGCGACGAGGGTCCAAAGCCGCGTGAACAATAGTGACGTTGCCACTGGTCCAGGTCAGGGGCCGCTTTGTCAGCCATTCCAGCAATTCCTGACCCATCGCTTGTCGCAGGCCTTCGGCCAGTTCCATGACTTTCCGGCTGTCTTCCAGGTCTCCAGTCGGTTTGAGCCCGAATGACGCCAGCGTATGCAGACCTCCGTTTCGAAACCAGAGCCTTGCATGGCGTTCTGGATCATCCAAGAAATGCAACAACATCTCTTCATGGTTACCAAGAAGGCAATGGACGCGCCGATCTGATGCTTCGCTCAGATGGTGCAGATGGCGCAACACTTGCGCGCTGAAAGGCCCCCGGTCAATGTAGTCTCCAATAAAAACCAGAGGGCTTTGATCATCCAAGCGTGGCAACAACGCATGCAACAAATCCAGACGGCCATGAATATCAGCCACCGCCGTCACTCGCGTTGTGGGGGCGGTGTCACAGGGGAAGGTGTCGGTTGCTCGCCCTGTTTTGCGTTGAAGTCGCTGTCTGATCCAGTTGCTAATCATACGGTCTGTTCCCTACCCTTCTCGCCTATTGGCGGCAATGAACAACTGATTGAACAGGCAAAGTGTTGACCAACGGCCTTAGGTTGTCCGATATGGCCTTGAAAATGGTCATGGCCCTTGGTCTGGTTAGTGGACCAAAGCCGTTTGGTCAGTCATGATTTTGCAGAGCGTTCAGAGGGTTTTATGAAGCGGGTATTGATTACGGGCTCTGCGGGGTTCATCGGTTTCCATCTGGCCAAGCTGCTTCTGGCAGAAGGGTTCCGGGTGCATGGCTATGACGGAATGACCGATTATTACGATGTGACCCTGAAACAGCGCAGACATCAGATCCTGTTGCAAACCCTAGGGTTTACCGCGACCGAAGATCGGCTGGAAAACTATGACCGTCTGGTGCAAGTGGCGAACGAGTTCCAGCCCGATGTCATCGTCCACCTGGCGGCCCAAGCCGGTGTTCGGCACAGCCTCGAATACCCCCGAAGCTATATCGAATCTAATGTCGTTGGCACGTTCAACGTGATGGAAATCGCGCGTCAGCATGAGGTCGAGCATCTGTTGATGGCTTCGACCTCGTCCATCTATGGTGCCAACGAAGAAATGCCGTTTACCGAAACGGAAAAAGCGGACACGCAATTGACCATCTACTCTGCCACCAAAAAGGCGAATGAGGCGATGGGGCATTCCTATGCACATCTGTGGAATCTGCCGACCACGATGTTTCGGTTCTTTACGGTCTATGGCACCTGGGGGCGGCCCGATCTGGCCTATTTCAAGTTTGTGGCCGCCATTTTGGAAGGTCGTCCCATTGATATCTACAATCATGGAGACATGTATCGGGACTTCACCCATGTTGAGGATCTTGTGCGCGGGATCAGATTGCTAATCGATGTGCCCCCGGTCCGGCCGGCCAGCCGTGAAGACATTGAGGACGGCGACAGCCTGTCACCCGTAGCACCCTATCGTATCGTCAATATTGGAAACGGCGACAAAGTGCGCTTGATGGATTTCATCGAAGCTATCGAAGAGGCGGTTGGACAGAAGGCAATCAAGAACTTTATGCCGATGCAGATGGGCGACGTTCATGCGACATGGGCAGATAATCGCCTGTTGCAGCGGCTAACCAATTACCGTCCGCAAACAGACCTGAAGGATGGCATAGCTCAGTTTGTTGCCTGGTATCGGGATTATTACGGAAAATAGCGTCGTGTGACGGCCAAAACTAAAAAACCGGCGCTTGAAGCGCCGGTTTTTCTGTTTCTTACCCGCCGAAATCGTCGAGCATGATATCTTCTCGGTCCACGCCCAGATCCAGCAGCATGTTGATGACCGACTGGTTCATGATGGGCGGGCCACACATGTAGAATTCGCAGTCTTCTGGCGCGGGATGGTTCTTGAGGTATTCTTCGAACAGGACGTTATGGATGAAACCGGTATAGCCTTTCCAGTCATCCTCGGGCTGCGCATCCGAAAGCGCGACATGCCAATCGAAATTGTCGAACTCTTCGGCCAGTTGGTCGAAATCTTCGACAAAGAACATCTCTTTCTTCGACCGCGCGCCGTACCAGAAGCTGATCTTGCGATCGCGATTTTCCAGACGTTTGAGCTGGTCAAAGATATGGCTGCGCATCGGTGCCATACCGGCACCACCACCGATGAATACCATCTCTTTTTGTGTCTCACGCGCGAAGAACTCGCCAAACGGACCCGAGATCGTGACCTTATCACCCGGTTTCAAGTTGAAGATGTAGGATGACATCTGACCCGGAGGGATACCTTCCGAGCCCGGAGGCGGTGAAGCTACGCGGACGTTCAGCATGATCATGCCCTTCTCGTCCGGGTAGTTGGCCATCGAATAGGCGCGCTCGATCGGTTCCGCGACAACCGACTCGTACTGCCAAAGATTGAAGCGGTCCCAGTCTTCGCGATATTCCTCTTCCACGTCGAAATCAGTGTATTTCAATGCGTGCGCAGGGGCTTCAATCTGAATGTAGCCACCCGCGCGGAAGTTCACGTCCTCGCCTTCCGGCAGATCCAGCGTCAGCGCCTTGATAAAGGTTGCAACGTTCTCGTTCGAACGCACGGTGCATTCCCATTTCTTGACGCCAAAGACTTCTTCGGGGACTTCGATGTCCATATCCTGTTTCACGGCCACCTGACAGGACAGTCGGTCACCGCACGAGGCTTCGCGTTTGGTGATATGGCTTTCCTCAGTGGGCAGGATCGACCCACCACCCGAATGCACGCGCACCCGACATTGCGCACAGGTGCCACCACCGCCGCAAGCCGAAGGAACAAAAAGCTTTTCGGCCGCCAGCGTTTGCAGCAATTTGCCGCCAGCGGGTACGGAAATGGTTTTCTCGCCATTGATGGTGATGTTCACGTTGCCGGTCGACACCAGCTTGGACCGGGCGGCCATGATGACGGCCACCAGTGCCAGAACGATGACGGTGAAAAGAGCTACGCCTAGGGTAAAGGTTTCCATTGCGCCCTCCTTACAGTTTCACGCCCGAGAAGGACATGAAGGCCATGGCCATCAATCCTGCGGTGATGAAGGTGATACCCAGACCCTGTAGGCCGTCGGGAATGTCCGAATATTTCAGCTTTTCGCGAACACCCGCCATCGCAGTGATCGCCAACGCCCAGCCAAAGCCGGAAGACAGACCATAGGTTGCGGCCTCGGCAAAGTTATAATCACGTTCCACCATGAACAGCGAGCCACCCAGAATGGCGCAGTTCACTGTGATCAGCGGCAGGAAAATCCCCAGCGCGTTGTAAAGCGGCGGGAAGTACTTGTCCAAAACCATCTCGAGGATCTGAACCATCGCCGCGATTACGCCGATATACGAGATCAGGCCAAGGAAAGTCAGGTCCACATCCGGGAAGCCAGCCCAGGCAAGTGCGCCCGGTTTCAGCAAGTAGTTCAGCAACAGATTGTTCGCGGGCACGGTGATGGCCTGCACGACCATGACCGAAATACCCAGACCCAGCGCGGTTGAAATCTTCTTGGACACGGCGATGAAGGTACACATCCCCAGGAAGAAGCTGAGCGCAAGGTTTTCGACAAAGATGGCCTTTACGGCCAGTGAGATCAGACCTTCCATCAGTGGGCCTCTACCTGCTGAATTTTGTATTCACGCTCTTCCACTTGGTTCGGCTTCCATGTGCGGAAGGCCCAGATGATCAGACCGATGATGAAGAACGCTGACGGTGGCAGCAGCAGCATGCCGTTGGGCACATACCAGCCACCGTTGTTGACGGTCTCCAGAATGGTGACGCCGAACAGCGACCCGGCGCCGAACAACTCACGAATGAAGCCGACCAGCAGCAGGATCAGACCATAGCCCATGCCATTGCCCATGCCGTCGATAAAGGACGCAACCGGCGGGTTCTTCATCGCAAACGCCTCGGCGCGGCCCATCACGATGCAGTTGGTAATGATCAGGCCGACGAAAACCGACAGGGTTTTCGAGATCTCGAACGCATAGGCTTTCAGGATCTGATCCACGAGGATCACCAGCGAGGCGATGATCACCATCTGTACGATGATCCGGATCGAACCGGGGATCTGGTTGCGCAGGCACGAGATGAAGAAGGACGAGAACGAGGTCACGAAGATCACCGCCAGCGCCATCACCATCGACACCTGCAGTGACGAGGTCACCGCCAGCGCCGAACAGATGCCCAGCACCTGCAAAGTGATCGGGTTATTGTCGACAAGCGGGTCGACCAGCATCTCTTTCTTGGTCTGAGACATTAGAACTCTCCTGCTTGCAGTTTGGCCAGGAACGGAGCGTAGCCCGCGTCGCCCATCCAGAATTTCACCAGGTTATCGACACCTACCGAGGTCAGGGTCGCCCCTGCCAGAGCATCGATATAGAAATCAGGTCCGGCCGCAGGTTGCGATTTGGACACAGTGATTTGCAGATCACCATTGTCATCGCGCAACTTCTTGCCATTCCACAACGCTTTCCAGCGCGGGTTATCCACCTCGGCCCCAAGGCCGGGGGTTTCGCCGTGCTGATAGAATTGCAGGCCGTAGATATCGTTGCCGTTGTTCTCCAGCGCAATAAAGCCATAAAGCGTGGACCATAGACCATAGCCGTGCAGCGGCAGGATCACCTTGTCCAGATCGCCTGCGTCGTCGCGTAGTAGGTAAATCACGCGGTATTTCGACTTGCGACCAATGCCCGCGGGATCATCGTCCAGCGCAACGCTCAACTCAGGGTCGCTGGCAGCAGCGATGTCGTCGAAGGTGGTCGGGTCGAACCGATCATCGACGAAGTCACCGGTGGACAGTTCCAGCACATGCGGTTCAAAAGCGGCAAACGCTTCGGTCACGTCGATGCCGGGTTCAAAAACGCCCGCAACTTGCAGAACGTTGACCTGTTTGTCTTTCAGTCGGTTGGTTTCCTGTACCGGGCGCAGGCTAACGGCTGCGGCGGAAACGACCATCGAGGCGACAAGACAAACGGCGACGGCGATGAAGATCGTTTTGCCAACCGAGTCCGGCGAGGCCGCCAGAAACTTGGCAATCGCGCCCTTCGGTTCTTGGGAATGCGTATCAGACATGGCGACGCGCCCTCCGTTTAATGTTGGCCTGAACGACGAAGTAATCGATCAGCGGTGCAAAAACGTTCCCGAACAGGATTGCCAGCATCATACCTTCGGGGAAAGCCGGATTGATCACGCGGATCATCACAACCATGACACCGATCAGAGCGCCATAGATATAGCGACCTACGTTGGTGTGGCTGGCTGAAACAGGTTCGGTCACCATAAAGGCCAGACCAAACGCGTAACCGCCCAGAACGATGTGCCAGTACCATGGCATCGCGAACATTGGGTTGGTGTCCGAGCCGATGAGGTTCAGCAGCAGGGTAAAGCCGATAGTTCCGGCCAGACAGCCCACAATCAGCCGGTAATTGGCAATCTTCGTCGTCAGCAGGAAGGCCAGACCGATCATACACGCCAGGGTCGATGTCTCACCAAAGCTGCCCTGAATCTGTCCGAAGAACGCGCTTGACCAGGTGATGCCTTCAGCCGCCAGCGCCTGAACGCCGTCAGCCGCCGAAACCGCCAGTGCAGTTGCACCCGAGAACCCATCAACCGGGGTCCAAACCGCATCGCCCGACATCTGCGCAGGATAAGCGAAGTACAAGAAAGCCCGGCCAACCAGCGCTGGGTTGAGGAAGTTCTTGCCTGTCCCACCAAACACTTCCTTACCTATCACGACACCGAAGATAATCCCCAAAGCAACCTGCCACAGCGGCGTGGTTGCAGGCATGATCAGCGTGTAGAGCATTGATGTGACAAGGAAACCCTCGTTCACCTCGTGCCCGCGCACGGTTGCGAAGATGACCTCGAAAATACCACCGGCGACCAGCGTGACGATATAGATCGGTAGGAAATACATCAGCCCGTGCATGACATTGGCAAAAATGCTTTCCGGGTTCAGCGAGATGCCAAACATCTGCAGAACGGCGATCCGCCATCCAGTTGCGGAATCAGGCCCAAGCGTGGCTATAGCTGAATTGGCCTGATAGCCGGTATTGTACATTCCCCACAGGATACACGGGATCGTCGCGATCACGACATAGGTCATGATCCGCTTCATATCCACGTAAGACCGCGCATGAGGGGCAACGGTGGTCACAGTTTTCGGAGTGTAGATAAAGCTTTCGACCATCTCGTAGATGGGGAAATACTTTTCGTACTTGCCGCCCTTGGTAAAGTTCGGCTCGATCCGATCGAAGAAGCTGCGCAAACCCATTTGGATCAGCCCTCCTTTTCAATCTTGCTCAGGCAGTCGCGCAGCGCCAGCCCGTATTCATATTTCGCTGGACAGGCAAAGCCCACAAGGCCCAGGTCCTCTTCATCCAGCTCCAATGCGCCCAAGGCTTGGGCTGTGTCGGTATCCATCACCAACAAAGCGCGCAGTAACTGTGTGGGCAGGTAATCCTGCGGCATCAGTTCCTCGAACACACCGGTTGGCACCATCGCGCGACGTCCACCATTCAGGTTGGATGTAAAAGCGTATAGCTTCTTGGCAAACGCAGAACCCAAAACGGGCTGAACAGAAAACTTCGATGGCATTGGACGAATCCAGCCCATCGGAATTTGATCGTGATCTTCACGTATGATGCTGATCTGGCGCGCAAAACGACCCAGATAGGCTGTTGGTCCATCAGCTTGCTGACCAGACAGGATTGAGCCCGAGATGATACGCGGCGTGCCGTCCACGTTCACCTCATCACGGGTCAGGTCATCCGTGGATGCACCCATAACGGTGCGCACCAGACGCGGCTGACGCGCCCCGGGACCGGTCAAAGCAATCACAATATTGGGGTCCAGATGACCGCTTTGCATTAGGCGGCCGATTGCAATGACATCCTGATAGCTGATGGTCCAGACCTGCTTTTCACCGGCCAGAGGCTCGAGAAAATGGATATGAGTACCCGCCAGACCAGACGGGTGCGGACCAGAAAACGCCGCCGCTTCTACGCCGGGAACATCTGCTCCGGGGATCGCATCGCCGTCCTTCTGGCACAGAAAGGTTTTTCCTTCGGTCAGTTTGGTGATCGCTGCCAGACCCGAGTTGAACGCCTCGGGCGCTTCAGCGATGATCGACGCGGCATCTGGGGCCAGCGGATCACTGTCCATGGCAGTTACAAAGATTGCTGTCGGCGCGCTGCCCGGCTGCGGCATCTTCGAATAGGGCCGGGTGCGAAACGCGGTCCACAGGCCGGCTGCACACAGTTTGGCGGTCACACCTTCTGCGCTTTCTGCATCGCCAACGTTCGAAAAATCGACGCCTTTGTCATTTGCATCCGACACTTCGATCACAACGCTTTGCAGGACACGGCGGGCACCCCGGTTGATGGCAACCACTTTACCGCTTACCGGCGCAACCATCATCGCCTCTGGTGCGTCCTTGTGGCAGAACAACGGTGCACCCCGTTGAACCTCCTCACCCTCTTGCACCAACATCTTGGGCTTCAGGCCGATATAATCTCCACCCAAAACGCCGACGGTCTTGTAGTCCGGCCCCGGATGGATGGTCTGGTCAGGAGCGCCTTCAACCGGCAGATCCAACCCTTTTTTAAGTTTGAAAGTTTGCATGTCGCTACGTTCTTCCAAGCCTTCATTGCTGCGCCTGCATTGCTGACGCCAGTTGGGGCCATGCAATAACGCGGAAATTCATACCACTTGTCGCGAAAGCGACAAAATGGGTCCAAATTCCGCAGGCATAATTCCGATCACGGACCCTTTACGCGGGGACGCTTCTAAACGCAAACCTGTTACCGCCAAAAGTTATCTTGAAACCGCACTTTCCCGCTATTTGTTCGGCAAAGTGACACATTTCTGGCGCCAAAAAAAGCGTGTCGCACCCACGAAGGTTCCGGTGTAAGCAACCAGAATGGAACAAAACGCAGACCTCGACATCTTTCTAATTGCGACGCCGGGCCTCGAAGCGCCTTTATGCGCCGAGGCGCAGTCGAACGGATTCGCCCAGGCGAAAGAGGTTCGAGGTGGCGTAACGTGCCGAGGATCTTGGTCCGAAGTCTGGCGGGCCAACCTGACCTTGAGGGGTGCGAACAAGGTTCTTGTGCGATTGGGTAGCTTTCCGGCGGTGCATCTGGCTCAGCTGGACAAACGGGCCCGCAAATTTCCGTGGAAAGAGTTCCTGCGCCCGGACGTTCCTATCAAGGTCGAGGCAACAAGCCGCAAATCCCGGATTTACCATGCCGGAGCCGCCCGACAAAGGATCGAACGCGCGATATCCGAGACATTGGGGGCTCCGATCTCATCTGAAGCCAGCCTAAGGGTCCTGCTGCGAATCGAAAAAGACATGTGCACATTGTCGATCGACAGCTCAGGCGAGCTTTTGCACAAGCGCGGGCATAAGGAAGCGATAGCCAAAGCGCCGATGCGGGAAACAATGGCCGCCATGTTTCTGCACGACTGCGGATACACCGGTAACGAACCTGTCCTTGATCCGATGTGCGGGTCAGGCACATTTGTGATAGAGGCCGCTGAAATCGCCTTGGGCTTGCTGCCCGGCCGGTCGCGCAGCTTTGCTTTTGAAGACCTTGCCAGTTTTGATCGCAGCCATTGGCAATCAATGCGAGACGGAACCACCAGCAAGGAAAGTGGGCTAACCTTCTACGGCTCAGACAGAAATGCAGGTGCGATTGAAGCCGCCATTGCGAACGCCAAGCGAGCGCAAGTGAGCCAAGCGACACAGTTTCAGTTAAAGTCGGTCAGTGACATGAAACCCCCGGAAGGCCCAAAGGGGCTGGTAATCGTGAACCCGCCTTATGGTGCGCGGATCGGGGACGAAAAAAGGCTGCGCTCGGTCTATGGTGCAATGGGCAAAGCCCTGATGAGCCGATTTCAGGGGTGGCGGGTTGGAATAGTGACCAGCGCCCCGTCCCTGGCAAGGGCAACGCGCCTGCCGTTATTGGCGCCCGGCCCTGTCGTCGACCATGGCGGAACAAAAATCCGCCTTTACAAAACGGATCCGCTTCGCTGATTCCGAACATTCGAGCCCGAGTATTTTTCACGCGCGATTTCCAGCATCCACGTCTCAGAAACCTCTTGACATCCCAAACGCCGGGTGTAGATCACCCGCCACGGTCGGAGTGTAGCTCAGCCTGGTAGAGCACTGTCTTCGGGAGGCAGGGGTCGGAGGTTCGAATCCTCTCACTCCGACCAATAAAACAAGGCGCCCAAGGGCGCCTTTGTTGTTTTTAAGACAGTGATCCGAGGTTCGTTGAACCTGAGCGTTAGTCGAACTCCAACGCACTGGCAGCCTTACGCAAGTGCTCGGGGCTATAGCGTGCATAAACGGACGCGGTGATCCGAGAGTTTGAATGACCGAGAAACTGAGCAATCTCATCCATCGGAGTGCCTGCCTCCGCCATATGAACTGCAGCTGTGTGCCGCAGCACGTGTGGTGACACATCAAGCAGACCCGCCGCGACTGCGGCCGCCTTGAAGCCTTTCTTGATCGACTTCACAGGTCCGCCAGCCCATTCCACGACATACTCAGATAATGCGGCCTTCTGGGCGTTCAAAAGCGCAGAATACAGGCTCTCGGTCATGGGAACGATGGCTCTGCCCTTCCTCCGTCCGTCACCAGTTCGAAGATTGATCTGACGGCGCTCAAAGTCCACCCGATCCCACGTGAGTTCTAACACAGCCGTTACCCTGGCCGCCGTCGACAGCATCAGCCAAATAGCGAGCTTGATATGCGGTGCGCAGTCGACCGCCAGGAGCTGTGAAATCTCCTGGCGCGTTAGATACCTCTCCTTGGGAGCCGGTTTGCTGGGGCGCTCGATGTAGGGTGCCCTATCAATCAGCCCGGTCTTCTCAGCCCAATTCAAACAGGTCCTTAGCTTGCCAAGCTGTGTCCAGATTGTGCCGTCTTGAATACCTGCCTGCCGCCGATCAGCGATGTAGGCTTTACAGTCTCGCACGCTTATCTGTTCCGGACGAAAGGCGCCAAACCAAGGCAGCACAGAACGGCCAGTGTATTGCATGCTTTCATGCATCGGCCTGCCCTCGACTGTCACACTATAAGCATTCCAAATCGCTGCAACGGTCAGTTCATCCTTTCCGCCTGTCTGGGCGAGGAGGACATCACGGGCTTCGGCCTCCGCGCTTTCGATGGTGTCCGCTTCAAGACGATACCTGCGTCTGCGTCCATCTTCCTCATACCAGACAACGACGAAGCGGTTGTTGAGTTGACCGATGCTGTATTCCTGCACTGCTCATATTCCTCTACTTTGTGTGCGGGGATGCGAAACTGACGGCGAACTCTGAAGTATTCGAGCTGGCCGGACTTGCAGAGCTGACGCACAGTTTCAGAACTGCAGCTCCAGCGCTCTGCGAGAGACTTGGGTGTGTAAGGCGGTGACAAAGTGCCCTCCTCTATTTTGGCAAAATCGCTTACTCTATAGCGTTCTAGACTTCGGATGCGCTTAGGATTTTCGAAAAACTTTTAACTCACTGAAAATAAACAAAAGAAAGTTTATCTCTGTGCTTCAAATCTCCAACTTCAGCATAGGCGTGACCAATCCGCTGAATGATCAATCTTGCTTGGTCTTGCGCCATTTTCTTGTGACTTTCTGCCAATGACAGGCGACCCACTTGCATCCTTTTCTACTGCGTCAAAACTGAAGTTTAGGACCCGGTCGAAACAGCAAATTCCATTTCGACCTACCATTCACTTTTGATCTCGCTATCCTGCGCCCAACTGACAACAAAAAGACGATTTCGACATGCTCACAGGCCCCATCCGTTCCCAAGTCGAACAATTTGGAATGCCTTCTGGTCAGGTGGTGTTTCTAACCCGCTCTCGGTGATCGAACAGATTACTTACCTACTATTCATCAAGCGGCTGGACGATCTGCACATTGTTGAGGAAAACAAGGCCGAAATGCTTGACGTCGAGATGGAGCGTCGCATCTTTCCGGCCGGGAATGACTCCAAGGGTGAGCCATACGCTAACCTCCGCTGGTCGCGCTTCAAGAACTTCGAGTCGCGGGAGATGATGCGCATCGTCGATGAGCATGTGTTCCCGTTCCTGCGTGAGCTGGGCGAGCAAGGCTCATCTTACGGCGCACACATGAAGGACGCGCGGCTTGGATTCTCGAACCCCAGTTTGCTGGCCAAAGTGGTTCAGCAGCTCGATCACATCCCGATGGATGACCGCGACACCAAAGGCGACGTCTATGAATACATGCTCGGCAAGATCGTCAGCGCCGGGCAGAATGGCCAGTTCCGCACGCCACGCCACATCATCCAGCTCATTGTAAACCTGATGGCTCCCACGCCTAAGGATGTCATCTGCGATCCGGCTGCAGGCTCATGCGGTTTCCTTGTGGAGGCGGGAGAGTATCTGCGCAGCAACCATCCCAAGATGCTGATGGACAAGGACAGCCGCCAGCATTTCCATTCCGGTATGTTCCACGGCTTTGATTTCGACAGCACGATGTTGCGGAACCCAAACGGTTTTATGAAAGTCCATATACAGATTTCGACGATCAAGGAATTTCCGGCGTGTTTCCCGCCGAACAAACCAAGCGCATTATCCAGATCGTAAAACGGCTAAATGCTTCGGCTGCGGCTTAACACTCTCTTTTCCCAGTCGCCACTGAAGCAATCGTCTATCACACTTGCCGTCATACCCGCTCTAGTGACTTGAGCATGCGGTCGACATTCTGAGCTGTCCACTTGCCTCCTCTGGTGGTTCGAATACCTCGCGCATTGGCTTCGTCTGCAACATTTTGATTAACCGCCGAGACTTCTCTCCGAAGTAATTCGTTTTTTACGGCTTGGAGCTGTTTTGCAACCGCGATTGATTTGCCCTTCCGGGAATTTAACGATGCTGCTCGGGCGTTAGCTGTATCACCTGCCCGCTCTTGCTGAGCCGGCAAATTCGATTTCTCAGCATGCAGGATAAGGTTGTGAATTTCACCAGTTGAGAAACTTGATAGGGTTTTCTTGTGCTTCACCGAGTATAGACTAGAGCCAAAAACCTGCAGTTCTTCAAGCAGCCGTTCTCGGTCTCCCATTTTTGCTATACGAAACAACCGAGACAAATCATCGAGTCGCACTTTTACGCCATCAACGTCTTTCAAACTAGCGAGGACTTTCTCAAGTCGTGGTAGTGAACGAAGACCCTCAACGCTACGAGCATAGTCGAACACAACCTCGGCTTTGATGCGCGGATTCAGAGATGCAATTCGATCGATAAGTGCCAATTGGGCTTTGGCCGCAGGGTGACTTTTGATCGGCCCGGTGGGGCGATTTCCGTAAGTAAGCAGAACGTAGAATATCATGCTGGCTCCTAATTTTCACGTTTGTGTAGGCCTTCACAAACGTGAAAAGTGTGTTGTGGTGCCGGAACTGACTACACGCGACTTGATCTGGAAGAAACCACTCTGCAATCACTTGATATCCGGAAGCTCCGTTTTCCCTTAAGCTCCCAAAGCCGTCTCTCTACTAATATGTAAATCTCTTACTTAATATTTACATCTAAAGTAGGGCAAAGCTCCTCTTTCCTGCTCAAGATCAAGGCTGTTCCGGACAAAAAGATTGAATCTGCTTTGGAGGTAGGAACTCAAGCGAGCGATCCGGGCATCGGTTACTAATTAGCATGTGAGCATAAATACCTTTCCAGGTCATTTCTAATGATCTGACACTGCTCTAACGTGAGTTTTCGCACGCTGAACGCTTTACGACTGCTTTAATTAGCACCAGGCTGGATGGGGCGATCACTGGCAGCATTTAACGCAGTTTTCGATACACGACAGTGCTCAAATCAAAACGCGCGCCCTGAGCGCTTTCAGCGCTTGGTTGTTCGATCAACATTCCACCATGGCTACAGGAGGTTTGGAACACCCGGACGCGGAGTCGCCAGAATACATCCCCTTCATCATTTGTGGGGATACCTAGAACTTCGATTACGACCGGAGCCGACGAGCGAGCTCAAACGAAACTTATAGCCATTCCTCACGGAATTGCGCGGATGGCAGATTTTCGACAGAAAACCACTTATCAGGCGGACTCGGCTGTTGCTGATCGCCACTGTATTGAACCTGAATTGTCCTTTCCGTTTACTCTTTGGCCGACCAAAACAAAGCCAAAAACTGAAGTTGATCCTATCAACTGCGTGAGGCGCGCTCCAGTTTGGCGACAGCGCTTGTATGGTGTAGAGCAAGCGGTCCTTGCCACGGACCACTTTCACCTTGACCTCGAAGCCTGTTATGTCCGGATCCTAAGAAAAGGCCACGATTTTGGAAGTCGCGGTCATTTCGTTATGGATGGGGCACGTGCAAAAGCGAGCTTTGCGATCAACGAAGCGTTGTCCAAGCCGGCCGACCTCCGCGCGTCCTCCTCATATACTGTGCATTGTTTACGATCACTGGCACACGCCTGATCGAAATCAGGTTTCCATGCAACACAACCATACAATCCATAAAGTGTCGCCCATTGTAAGCTGTGTTTTCCTCAGCGTAAGGACCCGCCTGAGATGTATGACCAAGGTCATTTGTCCGAGATGCTTCTTCTCCCGAATTTCTAACTATCCACTGAAAAATAGCCTCTCGCGGGAAGCGATCTAAGTTCATCAAAGTAAACTTCAGTTTGGTTTTCTTCGGAACAGGACCGACGGTATTGATGCTGGTCGATCTGTTGCCATTGGGCAGGGAGATATCAACTAAGATTTCTGGTTGCGGATACAATACCGGCAGCGACCTGTCCGACTTTACTAGAACCTCATCTTCAGGAAGCGGGAAGAAATGCCCAAATGCTTCCTGCCACAAAAAAGCTCCTGCCAAAGACGTCTCGGCGGCATTGGCGCGTTGGGCAACGGTCTGAAAATCTCTCAAGCGTTGGATTAGGACGCCCATTTGATCGTCGGAAAGACGAGATAAGTCTTCACTTGAATCGACCGGATTTAGAACTCTTGAGTTCGCCTCGAGGCGCGCGATGATAACTTCAATGCAGGCCTGGAGTGCATCGTCATCTTCCCACTTTGAATTGATCCTTGAAGAAATGCAGGCATCGGCTACGAGAACCGTCAGCAAAACTGATGATGGGCGGCCAGTTTCGCCATGGTATCTAAGAATTGACCACGCTTTCATATAACGGATCAGCCGGCGAACGACTGCGCGGTCATCATCAAGAAATTTGTCCCGGAACCAAATGTAGATAGCCTTTGGGTCGCTTTTTACCCATCCGTCTTCAGAAGCAAGCGTTCGATCATCATTAGGTTCATCAAGATGATAGACTGGCACATCTATGTGGAAGTCACCGTTGAACCGAATTCTGTTGCAGTTCTTCTTCGGAGGCTCGACCGATACGACATCATGATCTGTCTCCTTCCCATAGGCCTCGAGCGACGTCTGACAGGCCGCCTTGAGATCATCGGGGCCGTAGTCTCCTGCAGACGCCAAACCCGACCATTTAAAGTAGAGGCCCAAATCGATATCGAACTCTTCCCCCATGAACAACGGACGGACTTGAGTTCGAAATTTGTAAGACCCCTGAAGCCAGGATCGCATCGAAAGTCCCGTTTCGTCTGAGAGTCGGTCTACGAGGAAATCACGCAAGTCGTTCCAGCGTTCTTGCTGCAACGTCATCTGCTCTTCTGTGGGTGTGATCCGTTTGTTTAGAGATTCCTCATCGGCAACCCTATTGTGAAAGAGAGTGCTACATTGACCCATTGATATCTCCAAAAAAACCTGCTGCAGGGGCATCATGGTTTAGGAACTCTGTGACGGCATCCATGGCTCGAGCTTCCTTGCCAGTTTGTTCACCAAGTGCCATCAGAGTGCTGATGGCGTGAGGCGTGGCAGCATCCAGCGCGAGGTCAGCATTCTGCTCTGGCGATTGTTCTTCATCCAGCCGCAGATATCGCTCCTGCAGCCGATGGCTTATCATGAACTCGACCGATTTTTGCTGAGAGGCCATCATTGCCTTGATCAACCGTTGACCCTTCATCCATTGTATCGGACCGAAGTTGCGGCCGGTCTTGTGAGAGAATGAGAACTTTGAGGTGGTGGTCCCTATACTGAGCATATGGATCAGAGATACATCCTGGTGGAGAAAGTGTTCGGCCTCGTGAAGTGCTAAAATGTCCGGAGCGTTGGCAAACAGTCCTCCATCCGCGTGAAGAGCGCCATTCAACTCAGACATCGGCAGGAAAGTTGGAGCCGCAGATGTAGCTAAAGCGACATCAACCACACGCAACCGAGCGTCATATGTTATGTTTTCTTTGTGTGGGGTCTTGAAGACTCGCGGGGCCCCAGTCGACAGATTCACTGCTGGGATGATGACGCGGTGTGAAAGATCCCCGAGTTTCATATCTTTGTGCGGCAGCAGTTCCTCGATCGTTTCTCGCAGCGCATCGCTCGTATATTTAGCGATTCTTCCGTATTTCCAGAGATACTTCGCCATCCCCAATTTGCTTGTCATTTCCGGGCGATCAGGAAAAATGAGCGGGCCACGCTCTTTGAACGCTGATAAAATTTTGCTGGCCTCGACCTCTGCCGCGAGGCCGAGCGCTATAATGCCCCCGACGGACGTCCCAGCCAGAAGTTCCGAAGATCTTGCAATAGGTTTACCACCTGTAAGCTCTTCCAGAAGCGAAAGGACCTTGGCTGAATAGAGACCCAAGTAGCCACCACCGCTTAACGAGAGAATGTTGAATCTCGCAGACATCAATTTTCCTCAAACTATACATTGATTTGATATGCTTAAGCGACAAACTCCGCAACCAAAGATTGTCTTAGTTTCTTGTTTTAGGTGCTCCAAAATAATGGGCTTGCTCAGCGAAAATCTCTAGTGCCCGCTGGATCTTTCGAACCGCGCGCCGAGGTTGGTCCCCATATTAAGCTGAAGGAGGTAGACCAACTAATTCGATCAGATATGTCTAAGGATACAATGTGCAATTCTGCGGACATTAATCTTCAACTTGCAGCAAGTGCTTCACCACCCCATTCTAGGTAGCTTGGTGTCTGTGGAGGAGTTTCGGCGTCATCTGTTATAGACGAATATAAGTGGGGAGCCGAAAAGCAGCACTCCTCTTTAAGATCACCTATCGAATTCCGTCACGCACCTATCTTAAGTTTGTTCGCCCTAGGATTTCCAATTCAACCTTAATAGCCAATCGTCGACACACTAACTCAGGGAATGCTATAGCCTATGGGAGGTTTCGATTATCCAAACGCAGTGGCGCCAGAACCCATCCCCTTAATCATGCGTAAGGAAACCTAGGACTTCGATATTGTAAGGATCTGGCAAACGGGTCTGAGCGAGGCGCTGAGCCATTCCTCGCCCGCTTGCGTGATTGGGCCTATTGTTTGCGACTCAGCACCCATTAGACAGATCCGGCTGTTGCTGATCTCCATTTTTTCAAACCCAAATAGTCCCTTCGGCTCACGCTCTGGCCAACCACAACAGAACCAATAACTATGGCTGCTCCTATAGACTGAGTGATGCTAAGCGTTTGTCCCAAGTATAGCCAGCCGAGCACGACAGCTATAACAGGACTTATCATGCCGAGCATCGAAACTGCACTGGGTTCCAGGCGCGCTATGCCACGAAACCAAAGAGCATAGGTTGCTGCAGCACCGATCAACCCAAGCCAAATAAGCCCGGCGACATTTGTCGCGCTGAGCGCAGGTAAAGGCGGCTCAAGGAACATCGCGACTGGCAGCAGTATCAAACCACCGGCTGTTAATTGCCACGCTGTGAAACTCAGCGCCGAAACCGGAGGTTGCCATTTCCGGCTGAGAACAGTGCCAGCAGCCATTGACGCGGCTCCTCCCAAACCCGCTGCTATACCGATCCAATCAAGTTGTGCTTCTGGCCCGATCAGCAGCAGAGACACACCCATTACGCCAGTCGCGGCGGCGCCGAGTGCACCAAGTCGTATTGGGGTTCCCAGCCATCCCCACGCCATCAAAATCACGATCATTGCTTGCAAAGATCCTAGGGTGGCGGCCACACCACCGGGTAACCTATACGCAGCAACGAAGAGGAGCACCCAGAACAGAGCGAAATTGAGGCTGCCTAAGACGAAAGTTCGACCGAGCCATTCGCGTGGTGGAACGCAGCGCGTCACTGCAAGTAACAACAAGCCAGCAGGCAAAGCTCGTAACGCAGCCAGGGTAATCGGATAGCCAGCCGGGAGCGCTTCGGTAGTTACCAGATAAGTGCTTCCCCATACCGCTGGGGCGAGTGAGGTGAGAAGAATATCGGTTGAGCGTGACATGGTATGTCTCCCGGCTGAGGCGTTTGAGAATTTGAGTGAGACGTCAGAGGTGCGCGGGTTACGCTGCTTCCGCTTGGAGGTTTGATCCAACGAGGCACGCTGCAATCCTTGCAACATGAGCGCCCTGGAACCGCGCTCCGGCAAGGTCAATTTCGCTAGGTGTGCGGGAACCATCAGCACCGGCGATCGTTCCGGCACCATATGGTGCGCCGCCAATGATATCTTCTGATGTAGTCTGGCCAGCAAATGTGTAGGGCATTCCGGCAATCAGCATCCCAAAGTGTTGAAGAGGGACTTGCGTTGTCAGAAGGGTGGCCTCGTGCCCGCCATGTTGCGAACCTGTTGATGCAAAGACCGCTCCGACCTTACCAACCATTGCATTCCTGGCCCAAAGCCCTCCCGCCTGGTCAAGGAAGGACTTCATTTGGCCAGCCATCATGCCAAATCGGGTCGGTGTTCCAATGATGATTGCATCATAGTTTTCCAGATCGGTCGGCAAGGCGGCAGGTGTATCATCTACGACATAGCCAGCCTGCTGACGGACCTCTTCAGGGACGGTTTCGGGCACACGACGAACGTCAACTTCAGTGCCGGGAACACTTCTGGCGCCTTTAGCTTCGGCATCGGCCAATGTGCGGACGTGGCCATAGCTTGAATAGTAGAGAACGAGAATACGTGACATAGGATACCTCTCAGGGCTGTGACTTGTTCCCTGAGAGAATGGAATTTGTTGCGCCGCCAATTAAGGCACGCTCTTTGACATCACTCTTTACCTGTATTGAATAATGTCAGGACCTGAGAGCCAGGCGCAGATGATCAAGAAAGGCTGTAACCTTGGCGTCCATTCCCAAGCGAGATGCTGTAACGGCGAATACTTCTGGCGCGGGCAATTCGTGGTCAGGAAGAACTCTCACCAAAGCCCCGCTAGCTTCAGGAGCATCAGAAACGAACTCAGGCAGGGTTCCAATACCTTGCCCCGCTATCAGCAGATCGCGCAAAACGAGGCTATTGCCAACCCGCACGCGCGGATCAAGCTCTAATGCTGTGACACCGTTGGCGGCCGAGAGCTTCCAGCTCGTCAAATGATCAGCAAGCAAAAAGCCGATAATCGCGTGGTTTTGCAGATCCGCCGGCTGGGTCGGCGTCCCACATCGCTCCAAATAGTCAGGAGACGCAAAAATCCGCTGTCGCATCACGCCGATCCGTCGCGCAACAAGGGCCGAATCCGGCATCGCGGCTCGGATTCGTATCGACAGATCGAACCCGCCCTCGACCATATCGATCACCTTGTCGTCCATCGAAAGAGTAAATCGCAGATCTGGATAGGTTTTCAAGAACTCTGGAAGCATCGGTGCGATGACGGTTTGGCCGAAGGAACTTGACGCATTCACCCGAAGGTGCCCACGCACCGCTTTTGAACCTTCCCTGATGGTCTGTTCCGTTTTTTCGACCGCGTCGAGAATTCCAATTGCATCTTGGTAATAAAGACTGCCGGTGTCAGTTAGTGACATGGATCGGGTCGTTCTGGTGAGCAGGACGGTTCCCAGACTTTCTTCCAGAAGCTTGATTTCTCTGCTGAGAAGCGCGGGAGAAACACCAAGGTCCTCCGCCGCACGGGCAAAACTACCGCGTTCAACGATACGGCGAAAAGCTTGCATCACTGACAGTTTGTCCAAGTTATCACCCTTCGAAAAAGCTGCTTTTGATGTGTTACGCGATAGATCGGGTCTACGACATGCCCAAACTCACATTCTTTCAGGTCGAGCTGATCCGTTCAATTCTGTTTGCGGAGCATCCACCACACCTGTGAACTTGAGCTCGGGAACAGTTTTCGGTTCTGAGAGCTCCTCCCTACAATCTCCCGTCACCAGCCTCCCTATTAAATTACCAGCTTTTAGGACGGACCTAGCACTACTTTGCATATCTAGGCACAGTCAGCCTCTATACGGTGCAGCTCACTTTTCACGACTAATCCCCACTATTAGCAATCGTCGGATTCTACTCTCCGGAGTAGCTCAATACACTGCCTGGCATAGACGTGTGCTTTCGCTCTCAATGTGGTTCTCTCTCAGGAGCGTTGTGAGCAGGCCTGAGTTACGTCCGTTCTCTTATGTGTGTCTGGGTCGTCTGGCCTGTGTTTCGTCGCTGTGCGCACTTTTCTGGCCTGTCTTCGGATATGTGTTTTCCGAGAACCGTTGTTTTTATGGGTTTGTCTGATTCAAAGGTTTACATTTCTCCGGAAAAATCCCGATTTCGGTCCGGATCTGTCAACTTAATGTAAACTTAGTGTAAACCTTTGGCCTGATTTTGGGGTGTTTTTGAGGTCGAAAGGTTTACATCCGTCGATCTCGCGAGGGGCAGATGTAAACCTTTGTCAACCTTATGCAACCATTGAGGAGTGCGGGGAATCCACATTGCGAAGAGCAATTTGAAACGCACCTTCTCTTTTGTCTGTAATCCGGTAGCTATCAAGGAGACACTAAAAGAGAAAATTTGGCGAGCAATGATAACGAACGGTCAGGTGGACATTTCGCGCTTTCTTGAGCGCTGTGTATCGATTGACCTGGAAGTGGATCCTAAATCCGCTCGGATATTCGCATTGGCTGCCACAACGAACTATGACTCCCGACCGGCTCTAGTTGAAAAAAGCAGCTCCGCCTCAGCACTGTCGCAACTCGACACATATTGTAAAGGTTTCGACAGTGTCATCGGCCACAACATCTTGCACCACGACCTGCCCCACCTGGCCGCTGCTGCGCCCCGCTTTGCCGCCTTGGCAGAGGCACCAATCGACACACTCTGGCTCAATCCTTTGGCCTTCCCGCGCAACCCCTATCACCATTTAGTCAAACACTATCAAGACGGACGGTTGCAAACGGGTCATGTCAACGATCCCGAAAAGGATGCACGTCTGGTCTTCGAGGTTCTGCAAAACCAGATCGAGGCGTTCGCCAAGCTAAACACCACGACTCCAGATGCGCTGACAGCCTATCATTTCCTTGCCACACGCCCCTCACGCAGCGGAGGGTTTGACGCTCTTTTTACTGCTGTGCGAGGCACTAGCAGACCCAATAAACAAGAAGCTTTTGACGCCGTTCGCCGCCTTTTGGCTGGACAAGTCTGCTTGCATCGGCTCGAACAGACTCTTAGCCGGATGGAAAACCCGAACCTTGCCTGGCCTTTGGCCTATGCCTTGTCGTGGATTTCTGTTGCTGGCGGCGACAGCGTCATGCCTCCCTGGGTTCGCATGCAATTCCGCGAAGCTTCTCTGATTGTGCGTCACTTGCGAGAGGCTGCTTGTAACGATGACTCTTGCCAATGGTGTGTCGAACACAACGATCCTAAAAGGGCGCTGGATCGCTGGTTCGGCTTTCCGTCCTTCAGACCCGAACCCGTGGACGAATTCGGTCAACCGTTGCAGGAACGCATTGTGGCTGAGGCGATGGCAGGCAAAAGCGTTCTGGGCATCCTTCCAACCGGAACTGGCAAGTCAGTCTGCTATCAGATTCCAGCCCTTTCACGGTTCGACAAGACCGGTGCGCTAACCGTCGTTATCTCACCGCTAGTCGCACTCATGGCCGATCAGGTGCAGGGCCTGGCGAGAGCCGGTATATCTTCCGCCGTCACGATCAATGGCCTTCTGTCGCTGCCTGAACGTCACGACGCTCTGGACAAAGTGCGCATGGGTGATGCTGCGATCTTGATGATTTCACCCGAACAGCTTCGCAACAAGTCAGTTCGTAGCGCTCTGGCACAACGCGAAATTGGCCTTTGGGTGCTAGACGAAGCACATTGCATCTCAAAATGGGGCCATGATTTCAGGCCCGACTACCGCTACGTCAGCCGGTTCATCAAAGAAAACTCCGGCGACGCCCCCGCTCCGATACTTTGCCTTACCGCCACTGCCAAACCCGAGGTAGTGCGCGATATAAGAGAGCATTTCAAAACACGACTGGATCAGGATCTGATCCTGCTGGACGGTGGTGCCTCGCGCACGAATCTTTCTTTTTCGGTGCGTGAAACCCAGCGTGCGACGAAACTCGCAGATATATTGAACGCGATCGAGCAGGGCTTGCCCGCCTCTGGCGTCTCCGGAGCCGTGGTTTATTGCGCGACCCGAGGTGCGACGGAACGCGTAGCCGAATTCCTAAAACAGCAGGGTGTCAGCGCCGAACGTTTCCACGCTGGCCTACCTCCCGAAGAAAAGCACGAGATCCAGGAGCAATTCCGGACCGGCGAATTGCGCGTGATTGCTGCGACCAACGCCTTTGGCATGGGCATCGACAAACCTGACATCCGCCTCGTAGTCCACGGCGACGTGCCAGGCTCGTTGGAGAATTACTTACAAGAGGCAGGACGCGCGGGACGCGACCGCGACCCCGCTAGCTGCGTGTTATTGTTCAACACCGAGGATGTTGAACGCCAGTTCAGCCTTTCGGCCCGTTCCCGCCTCGCGCGGCATGAAATAGGTGCCATCCTTAAAGCGCTGCGTCGCTTGGATATACGCACTCGAGACGAAGGTAAGATCGTCGCCACTCCTGGCGAGATTGTGCGAGAGGAAAAGGACTTTGAATTTCTGCGCGATAACAACACTGAAGACACGCGCGTAAAAACAGCTATTGCTTGGCTCGAGGAGGCGAGCCTGTTGCGGCGTGAAGAAAACAGCGTGCAAGTCTTCCCCGCCTCTTTACTCGTGCGCGATGTGAATACCGCAGCCACGTTGTTGGAAAAGGCAGATATCTCGGGCGCTCGGCGCAAGCAACTGCTGGCGATAGTGCGCCATATCGTAAACACACCAGTGGGAGAAGGTGTTTCCACCGACGAATTAGCAGGAACTAGCGGGCTCTCCTCCGCTGAGTTGCGCAAGGCGCTGACCGATCTGGAGGCGATTGGAATTGCCAGCGACGACACCAATATAACCATTTTTGTGCACTATGGCGTGACCGACGCATCGCAAGCCCGGCTGGATCGGGCCGCGCGACTAGAAGAAGACCTAATCGCCGTGATGCGCGAAATGGCCCCAGATGCCGATCAGGCTGAACCGATTCCGTTCAACCTCTCCATTGCCTGTCAGGAGTTGCAACAGCGCGGCCATGGCGAGGTGCGTCCGTATCTGGTGGAGACCCTTCTGCGCGGTATGGCACAGGATGGACGTGATACGGAGGGAGGGCGTGGCAACCTTTCTCTGCGTAAATCAGTGCGCGGTAGCATCCTTGTGCGACTTCAACAGTCTTGGCGCTTTGTCGCTCAAACCGCCGAGTTGCGCCATCAGGGCGCACAACGCCTGCTGGCGCATCTTCTGACCCTCGTGCCGAAAGGCACACACGGCAAGGACATTCAGGTCGAGACCACTCTGGGAGCGATGCTGTCCACGATTACCGGCGACACGCTTTTGCGCGCCTGCATCAAAGACCCAAACCGCTTAATGGACCGATCACTTTTGTGGATGCATGAACAGCAGGTGGTTACGCTGGGACGCGGACTGTCCATCTTTCGCCCTGCCATAACGGTGCATCTTGGCTCCAAAGGAGGTGGTTTCACCGTCCAGCATTTCGCACCACTCGAGGAACACTATGACGAACAAACCATCCAAACCCATGTGATGGCAGCCTACGCGGAAAAAGGACTGGAAAACATTGAGACAGCGCAGCGCTTGTCCGACGACTATTTCGTGCTGGAGCAAGACGCCTTCATGCGCCGATGGATGCCGGGGCGCGGGACCGAATTCCGGCGTCAGGCCACTGGCGCCACCTATAAGGCAATTGTCGACAACCTTGGCAATCCGGTGCAGCAAAAAATTGTGCGTGACAACCGGGAACAAACCAACGTCCTTGTGCTGGCAGGACCAGGCTCGGGCAAAACACGAGTCCTGGTTCATCGCATCGCTTATCTGCTGCGCATCAAACGCGAGGATCCCCGCGGTATCCTCGTGCTGGCCTACAACCGTCACGCAGCCGCTGAAATACGTGAACGCCTTCGCCGGTTAGTTGGAGATGACTCAACCTTAGTAACCGTCTCAACGGTGCATTCACTGGCTATGCGCTTGGTCGGAGCTAGTTTCGCGGGCATTCAAACAGCCGACATCCCCGATTTCAAAGGTCTATTGCAAAAGGCTGCGGCACTGCTTCGGGGCGACGGTCTAAGCAAGCAAGAGGCCGAAGCGCTGCGTGAAACACTGATACAGGGGTATCGCTGGATTTTAGTTGATGAATATCAGGATATCGGTCCAGATGAATACGCGCTGATCGCTGCTGTGGCAGGGAGAACTCTGGATGATCCCGATCTGCAACTCAGTCTCTTTGCCGTGGGTGATGACGACCAGAACATTTATGCCTTCTCCGGTGCATCGATCCGCTACATCCGCCAGTTTGAACAGGACTACGCAGCAAAACCGGTTTTCTTAACCGAGAACTACCGCTCTACCGGTCATATCGTCGCCACCGCCAATGCCGTGATCGCTGGGGCAGCCGCGCGTATGAAACTTGGCCATGATATTGCCGTAGATCAGGCCCGGACGAAGGCTGACGCCGGTGGATCTCTGGCCAAATTGGATCCAGTAGCACAGGGCCGTGTGCAGATCCTTGAGTGCCCCGCTGGTAATGAAGAGCAAGCTATGGCCGCACTAGACGAGTTGATCCGCCTCTCTCGTCTCGACCCCGATTGGACATGGTCACGCGCCGCGATTATCTCCCGCGATTGGCGAAAGCTGATACCGGTGCGCGATTTTGCCGAAAACCTCGGAATACCGGTTGAAATGGCTAACGAAAACATACCTAGCCTATGGCGGATGCGCGAGATGCAGACGTTTGTCAAAGCCCTACGCGAGACACCCTCAAAGCTTTACTCGATCAATCAGTTGACCGAAGTGCTGAACACACTTTCGCATTCGCGCTGGACCGATCGTATTGGTGAAGGACTGGGCCTACTGGCACGCGAGGTTGGATCGCGCAGCCTACCCGTCCCAGACATTGTCGAATGGTTCGCGGAATGGTCCCGTGATAGCTGGGATGAACAAAGAGGGTTAAAGCTGCTGACGGCCCACCGCGCAAAAGGCCTGGAATTTGACGATGTAGTTATACTCGATGGCGGGTGGGAGAGGCCCTCGCGGTCCGAAGATCAGGACGCACCCCGTCGACTGTTCTATGTGGCTATGACACGTGCCCGCCGCAGCCTTGTAGTAATGAGCAACGACAACCATGAATACCTACCAACAGGAGCACCTTCAGTTCTAACCCGTAGCGTGACGCCTGACATGAACGCGTTGCCTGGTCCCCGTCGTTTTTTTCAGGCGGCTGAGGCGCGGATGGTTGATCTTTCCTATGCTGGACGCCTGCATCCAGGCCACTCTTCTCTGAGTGCTGTTAATGCGGCACGCGTCGGCGATGCAGTGTTATTGGTAAAGGACGGCGACCGCTGGTTGCTACACAACGAAAAAGGGCAAGTGCTGAGCCGCATGTCCAAATCCTTCACACCCCCGCCAAATACCAGATTTGATCGGGGTGAAGTCGCCGCTATCCTTACATGGCGAAAGGAAGACTCAGGTGAAGCCTTCCAGCACACTCTCCGCCGCGATGCATGGGAGGTGGTTTTGCCGGAGCTCGTTTTCGTGTCCGTCAACTAGGACATCACCAACAGTTTTCATGCCTCAAGAGGGATCCAACGAAGCTCAGCACTTCAATCATTCCTCACCGCCGTCATGCTATGGGTTTTCATCGAGCCGCCTGAGGCCCGCATAGACGCCGAAGTAACTGCACCCGGTGCAAAGTAATGCCGGGATCACTTTCATTGCTAACATCGCGCAGGAAGCGCAGCCAGGCGCGTTCGTTAGGAGTCAAATCGTCAGTCTTATCGCACATGGTTTTATCTCCCGAAGATCGCGTTGATCGCAGCCTGGGACCTGCTCGTCAGCCTTGGATCGGTATTATTGGAAGCCTCACGGATCGCTTGCAGCCAGCCAACTTCATTTGCCGTGACGGGCTCCCCGAATACCTCCACGACTGCTTCAGCTGCCGTCCGACCAATTGCCTGCTCCAGAGCGAGCTGCATCACGAAAGCAGGGTCCGCATCAAGCGCAATCGCCAGCGCCGGGACGCGATCGAGTGCCACTTTGGAGCTACCCTGCTTGATCATCGTGATCATGTTCTGGTTCACATAGCCGGCCAGGGTGGCAATCTCAGCCTGGCTCTTGGTCGGTTTCAATTCGAGCACCCTGCGCTCGACGTATTTTGCCAACCTTGTTTTTTCGTGTGGTTTCTTGGTCATCGCTATCCTCTCAGAAGTGATGCAGCAAGCGCTGCATGTCTTTGATATAGCGACGGTGAGAATGGGAAATTGCGGAGGGAAAAAATCAATCAGCTAAAATGTTCAGCCGATTGGCAACAACTCATTCTAACTGGATCCATCTATCCGGGTGGAAAAATTGCGGTCTTTTTTACCGTTCCATAGACAAAGCTGGTATCGATCGAGGCTATTCCACCGATAGGATGAATTCGGTGACGAATAAATTCCTCGTAGGCTTCGAGATCCGATACCAAAACCCGCAATTGGTAGTCCATTGCACCGGTCAACACGTGGCATTCAAGAACTTCATCGATCATCCGAACGCGTTTCTCGAAGTTCTGAACGTCCGTTTCGTTGTGTCGCTCCAATCTGATACGCACGAAGACGGTAATGGCCATCCCATACGCGGCAGCGTCAACGTCGGCGCTGTATCCCTTTATCACTCCGTTGGCTTCTAGGTTTTTGACCCGGCGCAAACACGGTGAGGGAGACAGGTTCACCTCGTCGGCAAGATCCTGGTTCGTCATGCGCCCGTCCCGCTGAAGTGCTCGAATGATCTGCCTATCCTTAGCGTCCATTTATCCCTCTTACTTAGCAGAATATGCCAATATCACCACTCATGTTGGTATATTTCGCAACCATTAGCCCAAAGTAAAGGAGCAAACTGGCTTCAACATGAATCAGGAGCTTGCAATGACTCGTTCAACCGGATTTGCCACCCGCGCCATTCACCATGCTTATAACCCGCTGGAAAATGACGGCGCTCTGACACCACCGCTACATTTGACGTCTACGTTTACCTTTGAAACCGCAGAGGCTGGTGGAGAGATGTTCGCGGGCGAGCGTCAGGGTCATATCTACAGCCGTATTTCAAACCCCACATGCGACCTTCTTGAACAACGCATTGCCGCGCTTGAGGGGGCCGAGGCCGGGCTAGCTCTCTCAAGCGGCATGGGGGCGATCACGGCAGTGCTTTGGACCCTGCTGTCGCCAGGTGACGAAGTCATCGTGGACAAAACGCTCTATGGCTGCACCTTCGCCTTCATGCGCCACGGTTTGGCGAAATGGGGGGTCGCGATCACACACGTCGACATGACAGACCCTGAGAACTTGAAAGCGGCCGTTTCTGACAAAACCCGCGTTGTCTATTTCGAAACTCCGGCCAATCCGAACATGCGCTTGGTGGACATCGCCGCCAGCGCCGAAATTGCGCACTCGGTCGGTGCAACGGTCGTCGTCGATAACACTTATGCCAGCCCCTATCTGACCCGCCCGATCGAGCATGGCGCAGATATCGTCCTACACTCCGCTACCAAATATCTCGGCGGGCATGGAGACGTGGTTGCCGGTCTGGTAGTAGGAACCGCCGAACAGATCGCGGAGATCCGCCTTGTTGGGATGAAGGATATGACCGGCGCGGTAATGGCGCCTTTCAACGCGATGCTAATCCTGCGTGGTCTGAAAACACTGAACCTGCGTCTGGATCGTCATTGTGACTCTGCCATAGTCGTCGCGGACTTCCTCGAAGCGCACCCCGCCGTCGGTGAGGTTTATTTCCCCGGTCTTGAGAGCTTCGCACAGCACGATGTAGCGCAGCGACAGATGTCCCAACCGGGCGCTATGATAGCGTTCGAGATCAAATCCGGTCTGTCCGGAGGAATTGAATTCATGAACCGCCTGAATATGATCCAGCGTGCGGTGTCGTTGGGCGACGCGGAAACACTGATCCAACACCCAGCCTCAATGACTCATTCAACGTATACCCCGGAAGAGCGGGCTGAGCATGGGATAAGCGATGGCCTGATCCGTCTGTCTGTCGGGCTAGAGGATGTCGAAGATATCCTTGCAGACCTAGAGCAGGCTTTGCCCTACCCTGCTCGCAGCGCCGCCTAAACCCGGAGACAGCCATGCACATTGATCCCACCCAACTAAAGATCGTCGAACAGCGCCTGCTGTGGTTGTCTCATTGGATGATCCACCGTGCCAACCATGTCCGACCAAAGGTGGATGGGATCAAAATCGGTGGCCATCAGGCTTCGTCTGCGTCGATGGTATCGATCATGACCGCGCTCTACTTCTCAGCCTTACGCCCTGACGACCGGGTTGCAGTAAAACCGCATGCGTCGCCGGTGTTTCATGCGATGCAGTATCTCATGGGTAATCAGACACGCGAGAAGATGGAGAATTTCCGCGGATTTGGCGGAGTGCAAAGTTATCCCAGCCGGACCAAGGACATTGACGACGTTGATTTCTCGACCGGGTCTGTAGGTTTAGGTGTCGCGATTACCTCGTTTGCCTCGATCATTCAGGACTACATCAAGGCCAAAAGCTGGGGTTCAGACGCTCCGATGGGGCGTATGGTGGCACTTGTTGGCGATGCAGAACTGGACGAAGGCAACGTCTATGAGGCGTTGCAGGAAGGCTGGAAAAACGACCTACGAAACACGTGGTGGATCATCGATTACAACCGACAGTCGCTGGACGGTATCGTCCGGGAAGGACTGTTCGAACGGATCGAGAAAATCTTCAATGCATTCAGTTGGGATGTAGTGCGCGTAAAATACGGAGTTCTTCAACGCTCGGCCTTTGAAGAGCCCGGTGGCAACCGCCTACGTGAATGGATCGACGCTTGCCCCAACCAGGACTACTCGGCGTTGACTTTCATGGGTGGTGCGAATTGGCGACAGCGTCTCATGGACGATCTGGGGGATCAGGGGGATGTGACTGCCTTGATTGAAAGGCGGACGGATGCAGAGCTTGCAGCCCTTATGGAGAACCTCGGTGGCAACTGCGTCGAGACCATGGCCCAGACATTTGCCGCCATCGATCATGATCGCCCGACATGCTTCCTGGCCTACACCGTCAAAGGATGGGGCACCCCTATTGCAGGCCACAAGGACAATCACGGAGGGCTGATGAACAACAGCCAGTTCGTCGCATGGCAGTCGCATATGGGTGTGCCGAAGGGCGAAGAATGGGAGCCGCTCGCGACGGTGCAAGATCCAGACGCATTCAAAGATTTTCTGGCCAGCACCCCGTTCTTTGCCAAAGGTCCGCGCCGCTATTTTGATGACAAATTGGATGTGCCGCCAATCGAAGTCGACACCAGTCGCGAAATCTCGACCCAGCTGGCGTTTGGCAAGATCCTTGACGATCTTTCAAAAGGCGACAGCCCATTGGCCGAACGCATAGTGACGACCTCCCCAGATGTGACAGGCACAACAAGCCTTGGTCCTTGGGTGAACAGGCGCAAACTGTTCGCCCGATCCGTGCAAGCCGACGCCTTCATAGAACACCGGATCCCTTCGACGGCGAAATGGGAATTCACGCCGGAAGGGCAGCATATCGAGCTTGGTATCGCCGAAATGAACCTCATGTTGCTTCTGGGAGCGGCGGGTTTGTCGCATTCCTTGTTCGGTAAGCGGCTGATCCCAATTGGCACCGTCTATGATCCGTTTGTCAGCCGCGGCCTCGATGCGCTGAATTACGCCTGCTATCAGGACGCGCGCTTCATGCTGGTTGGAACACCATCGGGCGTCACACTCGCACCCGAAGGTGGAGCACACCAATCCGTTGGAACACCGCTGATCGGGATGAGCCAAGACGGGCTGGCAGCATTTGAACCCGCCTTTGCTGATGAGTTGGCAGTGATCATGGAATGGGCCTTTGACTACATGCAGCGCGATGGTGAAGGGCAGCCGGACGAGCGCACCTGGCTTCGCGATGAAACCGGGGGGTCCGTCTATCTGCGTCTGACCACCAACCCGATTGAACAGCCTGGAAAGCGTGTCGACGACGAGTTCCGCCAAGGTGCCATCGATGGGGCCTATTGGCTACGAAAACCGGGGCCCAATTGCGAAGTTGTAATAGCCTATCAAGGAGCAGTCGCGCCGGAGGCAATCAAGGCCGCCGGTATCATTGGTGAAGGCCGTCGCGACATAGGTGTATTGGCCGTGACATCCGCAGATCGCCTGAATGCTGGATGGACCGCCGCTCAACGAGCGCGTTCTCGCGGTAACCAAGCGGCACGCTCCCACATTGAAACCCTGATGTCCGACCTCCCGCCGCACTGCAAGCTGGTCACCGTAATCGATGGTCATCCTGCAACTTTATCCTGGCTCGGGGCAGTGCTTGGACATCAGACTATCCCAATGGGTGTCGAGCATTTTGGTCAGACCGGAACAATCGGCGATCTCTATCGCCACCACTGCATTGACGCAGACGCTATCCTGGAGAAAGTGAATGGTCTGACCCATGGCAGAACTCTTCACCGTGCATAAGTGGGCTGGATCTGGGCAATAATGCATAGAACAAACTAGCACTGAACATAGACCAAGATAACTAGCGGACCATGTAGACAGTGCTCTTAGGTTCAATGAACCTGCCGAACCTGAACTCGGCTGGTTTGATTGGCGACAACGCCTAAAAAACAGGGCTCCTTTGACTAAAAATCAATAACTTGGCCCTCTGCACCGGTCTTCGGGAGGCAGGGGTCGGAGGTTCGAATCCTCTCACTCCGACCAATGAAACAAGGCCCCTAGCGGGGCCTTTGTTGTTTTCAGCAGATCGGCCGCAACGATATTCGCAACGTTTCGAATGAAATCTGTGCGCAGTTTGTTCCCGGCTTGTTGGATTCGCGCGGAACGCATCTAATTCAAATACCCAGGTCCATGATCCCGGCGGCGTTCTTGAGCGCATCCGGACTGTAGGAGCGATAGACATTCTCCAGCGTCTCGCGCGAGGTAGAGAAATAGGCAGTCGCGTCCTCAAGCGTCATGCCGCGCATGAAGGCCCAGGTGACGGCGGTGTGCTTCAGGGTGTGCGGTGTAACGTCTTCAAGCTCAGCACGCCGCACAGCTGCGCGAAAGGCCTTGTCGATCCGAATGATCTGTGCGATCTTGACGAACCGCTGCACATGCGGCGCGGAAACCGCCAACAGGCGCTGCACTTCCTCCTCGGTCAAAAATCGGTCTTTCGGCGCACCTTTTTCCGTCAGGGTCACGATCGGTGCGTGTGTTATCTTGCGCGTCGCTGCTGCGTATTTCAAAGCAGCATTCAGCGTGCCCATTTCGCGCCGCACAGTTGAGGGCGCACACCTTCTTCAAATTCTGTAGCCATTGCATTTGTCAATGTCGATCTCGGACACCTTCAGATCGCCCCAATAGGGCGACAGAGCCTGTATTGAATATATCAGACGCTCTTTGTCACCCACCGTCTTCACCTTGGCCTCGCCATAATGCACCAAGATCTTCCCGACAGTTATGTCACTCGGTTCGTAGACGCGATCGTCCGGGCGTTTCTTCTGGGCGATATAATCGCTCAGGGCTTCTTCTGCCTCCTTATGAAATCCGTCACCAAAACCTGTCCGGATCTGCTGTCCTCTGTCGAGGATGATCCAGGCGCCGTCATCTTTGCGCTGGAAGAGGCGGGCAGGTTTTCGTTTGCGTGGCATGTCGATAAGAACCTCTCCAGTTCGTCGCGCGTCATGTAGTAGCGCTGGCCGAAGCGAACTGCGCTGATCCTACCGTGGTGGATCATTGTCCGGACAGTTCTAGGTGAAATTGTGTGATGAAGAGCTGCTGCGAACCCCGTTATCATGCGTGGGGAAACCTAGGACTTCGATATGGCGAACGGGCTTGAGCGAGGCGCTGAGCCATTCCTCACCCACTTGCATGATCGGGCCCATTGTTTGCGACTCAAACCCATCAAACAGATCCAGCTGTTGCTGGTCTCCATTTTTTCAATCTCGAATTGTCCCTTCGACTCGCGCTCTGGCCAACCACAACAGAACCAATAACTATAGCTGCTCCTATAGACTGAGTGAGGCTAAGCGTTTGTCCCAAGTATAGCCAGCCGAGCACGACAGCTGTAACAGGACTCATCATGCCGAGCATCGAAACTGCACTGGGTTCCAGGCGCGCTATGCCACGAAACCAAAGAGCATAGGTTGCTGCAGCACCGATCAACCCAAGCCAAATAAGCCCGGCGACATTTGTCGCGCTGAGCGCAGGTAAAGGCGGCTCAAGGAACAGTGCGACCGGCAGCAGTATCAAACCACCGGCTGTTAATTGCCACGCTGTGAAACTCAGCGCCGAGACCGGAGGTTGCCATTTCCGGCTGAGAACACTGCCAGCAGCCATTGACGCGGCTCCTCCCAAACCCGCTGCTATACCGATCCAATCAAGTTGTGCTTCTGGCCCGATCAGCAGCAGAGACACACCCATTACGCCAGTCGCGGCGGCGCCGAGTGCACCAAGTCGTATTGGGGTTCCCAGCCATCCCCACGCCATCAAAATCACGATCATTGCTTGCAAAGATCCTAGGGTGGCGGCCACACCACCGGGTAACCTATACGCAGCAACGAAGAGGAGCACCCAGAACAGAGCGAAATTGAGGCTGCCTAAGACGAAAGTTCGACCGAGCCATTCGCGTGGTGGAACGCAGCGCGTCACTGCAAGTAACAACAAGCCAGCAGGCAAAGCTCGTAACGCAGCCAGGGTAATCGGATAGCCAGCCGGGAGCGCTTCGGTAGTTACCAGATAAGTGCTTCCCCATACCGCTGGGGCGAGTGAGGTGAGAAGAATATCGGTTGAGCGTGACATGGTATGTCTCCCGGCTGAGGCGTTTGAGAATTTGAGTGAGACGTCAGAGGTGCGCGGGTTACGCTGCTTCCGCTTGGAGGTTTGATCCAACGAGGCACGCTGCAATCCTTGCAACATGAGCGCCCTGGAACCGCGCTCCGGCAAGGTCAATTTCGCTAGGTGTGCGGGAACCATCAGCACCGGCGATCGTTCCGGCACCATATGGTGCGCCGCCAATGATATCTTCTGATGTAGTCTGGCCAGCAAATGTGTAGGGCATTCCGGCAATCAGCATCCCAAAGTGTTGAAGAGGGACTTGCGTTGTCAGAAGGGTGGCCTCGTGCCCGCCATGTTGCGAACCTGTTGATGCAAAGACCGCTCCGACCTTACCAACCATTGCATTCCTGGCCCAAAGCCCTCCCGCCTGGTCAAGGAAGGACTTCATTTGGCCAGCCATCATGCCAAATCGGGTCGGTGTTCCAATGATGATTGCATCATAGTTTTCCAGATCGGTCGGCAAGGCGGCAGGTGTATCATCTACGACATAGCCAGCCTGCTGACGGACCTCTTCAGGGACGGTTTCGGGCACACGACGAACGTCAACTTCAGTGCCGGGAACACTTCTGGCGCCTTTAGCTTCGGCATCGGCCAATGTGCGGACGTGGCCATAGCTTGAATAGTAGAGAACGAGAATACGTGACATAGGATACCTCTCAGGGCTGTGACTTGTTCCCTGAGAGAATGGAATTTGTTGCGCCGCCAATTAAGGCACGCTCTTTGACATCACTCTTTACCTGTATTGAATAATGTCAGGACCTGAGAGCCAGGCGCAGATGATCAAGAAAGGCTGTAACCTTGGCGTCCATTCCCAAGCGAGATGCTGTAACGGCGAATACTTCTGGCGCGGGCAATTCGTGGTCAGGAAGAACTCTCACCAAAGCCCCGCTAGCTTCAGGAGCATCAGAAACGAACTCAGGCAGGGTTCCAATACCTTGCCCCGCTATCAGCAGATCGCGCAAAACGAGGCTATTGCCAACCCGCACGCGCGGATCAAGCTCTAATGCTGTGACACCGTTGGCGGCCGAGAGCTTCCAGCTCGTCAAATGATCAGCAAGCAAAAAGCCGATAATCGCGTGGTTTTGCAGATCCGCCGGCTGGGTCGGCGTCCCACATCGCTCCAAATAGTCAGGAGACGCAAAAATCCGCTGTCGCATCACGCCGATCCGTCGCGCAACAAGGGCCGAATCCGGCATCGCGGCTCGGATTCGTATCGACAGATCGAACCCGCCCTCGACCATATCGATCACCTTGTCGTCCATCGAAAGAGTAAATCGCAGATCTGGATAGGTTTTCAAGAACTCTGGAAGCATCGGTGCGATGACGGTTTGGCCGAAGGAACTTGACGCATTCACCCGAAGGTGCCCACGCACCGCTTTTGAACCTTCCCTGATGGTCTGTTCCGTTTTTTCGACCGCGTCGAGAATTCCAATTGCATCTTGGTAATAAAGACTGCCGGTGTCAGTTAGTGACATGGATCGGGTCGTTCTGGTGAGCAGGACGGTTCCCAGACTTTCTTCCAGAAGCTTGATTTCTCTGCTGAGAAGCGCGGGAGAAACACCAAGGTCCTCCGCCGCACGGGCAAAACTACCGCGTTCAACGATACGGCGAAAAGCTTGCATCACTGACAGTTTGTCCAACTCCAGGCCCCCGAGCAGTTTTTTGAGCCGCCCAGTTGGGCGTAACGACTTGCAAGTTATACGACTGCGTCACTGGTGCGAAGGGGCGACGCGCCTGTGGTGCTGGCATCTTTTGCCTCTAAACTTGGGTTTGGTATTTAAACAGCTAAGAACTTAAACTGTGTCGAGGCAGCATCTTCTTCAAAGTTAGAATGGCCTTATGGGAACACCCCTTTCCTTCAGTCGGTCAAAAATGTAGCAACTCACAAACGCTGAAATGAAGCACTTGCCCAATATAGAAATTTCTGCTTCGAGAGTACTATACAAGTTCGGTCGAGACTCAGTTTTTGGCATCTATTCAGCTAGAAGAGGAGCGACGCAATGAGCACCGATCAAAATAAAGCCGAGTTCAAGCCACTAGCCGCACCCTATGTTCGTCTGTTCCGCGGCGGGTCCAGACTTCGGATGAGTGACGTTGAACGATTGGCGAACGAGTTCGTTTTGTATGTGATTCTGATTACTCCGCGTTCAGGATCAACGTGGCTTTGCGAGTTAGTTGGCGCTTCAGGCCGTCTCGGGATGCCACAAGAATGGTTCAACCAGGATTTCGTCCAAAGCAACGAAGAACATCTTGGATGCAAGCCCCCCAAATTGAGATCAACACTTGATGTTAACTGCTACCTCAAAGCGATTGTGGAAGAAGGAGAGGGGATTGCGGGCGTTCAGCTTTCTATCTGGCAAGCCAAGGCCCTAATAGAACTCAGTGAAGGCCAAATTCCTGTCGACAAGATCAAATGGTTTTATCTGAGGCGGCGGGATATCCTTGAACAAGCCATCTCTTTGTATAGGAGCTCAAAATCCGGATACTGGCACTCTTACCAAGGAAAACCGGATAAGTTGAACAGTGTTACGTTTGATTTGGAGGAGTGTACAAAAAAACTGTCAGCGCTCATTAATTGTGAAACGATGTTTGAGGACATGCTGACGCGGTGTGGGATCGACCCGCTCCGACTTTACTATGAAGATATAAAATCTAATCCTTTGAAATCACTTAAATTAATATCCGAATCACTTGGAAGCACGGCTCCTGAGAGTCTGCCGAATACGTCAATCAAGCAACTGCGGAACAAAGAAACAGACAGTTGGAAAGCTGAATTCCTTTCGTCCCCTATTGTCCAGAAATTACTTTCCAGCCGCCCAGAGATGGAGCCTATTCCAACCGGTAGTTGTCGATGAAACTGACATAGTTTGGGAAGCGAGTTCCTCTTCTTGCTGAAATCGGTACTGAACGCTTACACAGTACGACGAGCAAGTCTTCGAATAATAGGTTCCGGACAAGATTGAGTTCGCAGTTAATCTAGCGAACCTAGTGTTAGGAAGCATAGACTTTCTATCGCTGCGTAATTTGCGGCTTGGAAAACGAAGTGGTTACATGAGCGACCTTTACTGGTCGGCCGTCGAGCAAATGGCCAAGCTTTCTACTTTCTTCCTAAAGCCGCACGGCAAGCCTCGGGTCGATGATTGAAGGGGTCTTATAGGAATTATCTTTATTAATCGCAATGGGTTGCGGCCACATTATACGCCAAAGGAAAACGAGCCACACAAAGCCTGTTACAGCCGGTGAAAGCGTTGGCACGAAAAAGGTATCTTCACTCGGATGATGTTCGATCTAGCTGCCGAGCACGGCGCAAAAAAAGCCGTGATGGCCAGCGCAACGTAAAGTCCGATCAACAAGAACTTGCCTTGCCTCGGGATGGACTGTTTGCAGGCTTCGTAACTGTTATTAAAAAAAGCGGGGTAATCTCCAAACGTTGATCCCTCTTAACCGTTACGAATTCCCACCCCAGTTGGTTGTTGGAGTAGCTAATCCCGGAAGCAGCCATAACTATGCGAGCAATTTTGGTAAGCTCTTAAAGGCTACGCTTTGCGCCTTAGGCGGTATCAGCTTTTGTGACGCAGACAAAGGCCCCCCCATGCAACTTCAGAGATCTTCGACTAACCTGCGGCGCCCAAGAAGTATTAGAACTCAACCCGTGAATGCGCAACCAAACAATTATCGACGGAACCGCGAAAACCAGGAGTCGCGCCTAGGCTCAGCTTTCACCGATTCGCTCTCAGGCTCAGCCTTCAACTCGATCGGGTTTGCTGACAATCGGTGAAAAACATCGCGTTCGGGATATCTTGTCACAAACCGTTCGGCCATTATGTGTAAAACAACATCGGGTTTGTAGGCTTCGATAACGTCTTCGTAGACTAGTCCCTGGTGCCAGATAAATAGGCTTTCCGAGAAGTGCTCTGCCAGTAATTCAACCATCCAGTCACAGGTTGAATCCCTGAATATTAGTGCCTTTGGCAGCTTGCCGTCTCTCTGGAACGCGAAAGTGGGTCGCTCGCCCAGTGAATCCAGCAGTGATTGCGCGACCGGTACTGGTTTCGCCTGCCTTTTACTCTTCGGAAGTTGATACCGCAGAAGAACTTCAAACGTCTCTTGAGGCAACACACGCTTGAAAACACGATCGACCTGGTTTTTGAATTCCGGCGGAAGTTGCGTGTAAACATCTCCATCATAACCTGCCAAGTCCGGTATTAGATTGCCCAGGCCTATTGGCGTTTGGGTAAGATCCGATGAGAGCCGTTGATTAAGCTCTTCGATGATCCTGTTGTAGACGAAAAACGCACCCAACCAATTGGCATGCGTATCTCCTCGGAAATATAGAGTTCCGTAAGACTTAGCGTCGACCAGAGTGTCCAGAACATATATGACATGTTCCAGATCAGACTCTGACAAGCACTCGGCAGGGCGTCCGTGGTATGCCTCGAGTTTTTGAAACGCGCGCGGCAAAAACTCAGGGTAAACTGCTGGTTTTTCCGGTATGATGAATTTGAGGTAAGTGATATCGCGTTTTTCCAATAAGGTTTGCCGCTCAGCCAAAACAGAGAAGGCTCTGCTGGTTTCCTCTTCGTTCCAAGTTTCGACACCGTAGTAGTAACGCAGGAAATTCGAACCGTCATTGATCAGAAAGACCCAGCCATGCTCAGAGGGTAGACCTTTGTGTGGTGCGCACAAATCTTCGGCATAAGTAATGATGTCGCCATCTTCGATACCAAACAGTGTTAACCGCTTTGACCATTGTCGGTTGTCGTATGCGTTGGTAGCATTTTCCTTACCGAGGCGGACAAGTCGGCCGAATTCTAGAAACTCGGACAACTGTTTTGCGTTTTCACCGTCATCCGCATCGATATTGATTTCCAGAAATTTAACACCGCTGTTGTGAGCAGCGGTCCGGATATCGTCATTCAACTTCAGGTGTAGTTCAGACAATCGCTGCAAGTCAATTTCAATCCCAAATTTCCCCATAAAAGTGGTCATGCTGCGCTGCCAGGTTTCAAGGTCCTTCCGTCGCGAGAGTACAAAATACGCGTCTGGATAGGTCTCGATCAACTCGCGGTAGTAGCTGCGTGTCGGATAGTCAGAGAAGGCTTGATAGCCGGAGCTGTCGATAAATTTCTGAAGAACTTCCCAGTCGTCTGCGCCTTCTTCGACACCGCTTTCTTTAAAATAGTAATGAATGGAGTTCAGACCGGCCGATTTTAAAAAACGGTGCAATGACATCGTCCCGGTGCGTGAGTCACCTAGAATGAACACTTTTCTGTCATCCGATTTCGTGGGGACGGTGGTCATTTTTTCCTGCCTTCGCTCATTTTTTCTGGTCTTCGATGCAAGACAACGATGGAGCACATCACTCGTTTCCACCGGTTTGATTACACAAAACCATAAAAAATTGATTGTATGCTGCATAGTCCGTTTTACTCTTTAAGAGAATAGGACTGAAAAGAAAATTTTTCATGCCGATCACTTCTGAATTAGGTTTCTTCCACAATGATCCGACGCTTGAGTTGTACGGCTTTTGCTTCGATGAAGCGAGTTTCTCTGTCGGCTTTACCAATCACGTACGGGATACACCAAAGTCTGATACCATTTCCATCGGCACCGATTTTTTAGGTGCGTTGGTGTCCTCAAGCCCAACAAAGCACACGAGAATTGATTCTCGTCTGTCGATAATCGTACTGCGTTGAAAAGCTTTCAAACCATCATACCTGCTGCCTTTGCTTACTTAAATCTTGATGCACAGTCTAACCTGATCATTCACCCGATTCAGCATCGGGGCGCGAATAGTTGAAAAGAACTCATCAGTTGCTGTACGCGAACCTGACCAATAACCGTAGTCGTCGATAATCAGAACGCCACCTGGTGCCAACCGTGGGTAAAGAACTTCCAGCTCGAAGCGCGTGGATTCATACCAATCCGTATCGAGCCGCAAAATCGAGATTTGTTCGGGCAGCTGATCTTTCAGCGTCTCCATGACGTCACCTTTCACAAAGCGCGTGTTTTGCGTTGAAAGGCCGGCTGCAACAAAGTTCTGCGAAACTTGATCCAGCGATGCATAGCACCACCCTGTTTCATCACCGAATTCGTCCATCAAGGCCGCGGCACTGTCCCCGTTGACGTCTACATCGGCTTCGGTTGGTGCAGTCATTCCTTCGAATGTATCGTAAAGCCAAAGATCCCGCGAGGCCCCAAGTTTCTCAAAGGTTAGGCCAGCGAGAATTGCGCTTCCACCCATCCATGCACCGCATTCAACAAAATCGCCAGCGATGCCCGAAGCGTGCACGTACTTACAAGCATTGTGCAGCGCAAACATCGCGTCTTTTCCCGTCATGGAAAAATCCCGCGCCTTTAAGAAAAGCTCGGTGAATTGTTCGTCTTCATCAATATCTCTGATCGGATAGTCGACCAGATTTGCGTCATGGGTTTCGGAGTAAACAATTTTACGCGGAGGGAGGGTCATGACCATATCACCAGTCTAGGAAATGCGTTTTGGGGGGTTCTTCGTTTGGTTTTACCTGCCTCAGAAGTTGACGACACGCGTCGCTACTGAAACAGTTCAGTGTTCTTTTTCAGCCATTTATGGTAGCCATCTTTGAATGGGTCCGGGAAACGTTCCTGAAGGTCAGCGCTATCCCGATATAGTTCTCGCGCTCCTTTGGGAACTTTTGTGCCGTCATTGAAAACGCCATAGTACCACCACCCCGATGGTATCGCCGGGTCAGAGAAACGAGCTACCTCCCGCTCGTACCAAGCCCAAAGCTCGTATACCTCGTAGTTTTCCTGAGCATAGCGTTCGGTCATTGTGTTTCCAAGTGGACCAAGCTTCGTGAAATGATAGAATCGCAACGGCACTCCGTTAATCAACAGACTTCCTTCAGCCGAAATTGACATTGTTCTTTTGCTAAGATTCCAGCTGGCGACGTTGTATCCTGGGTCACGCAACACCTTAACGCCATCAAAATAGCACGGTATCAAGTTGCACCATTTCTGATCCACAAAAACACCGATATCTAAACGATCATAACACCAAGTGTTCAGGCGTTCTGTCCACCAATCGGCGAAATCGCGTGCTTCTTTGTCATTTCGGACAGCCAAAAAACCCAAATTGTATGTACCATAGTGCAACGATGTAATTTCGTTGTCGCGAACAGCAATTTCTTCGGTATCCGGGGTCGTTTGATGTGGGGTCAAGATAATCGACCAATCATCCAAGAGATCAACGACGGGCTGCATCGACGAGAATACTGCTATATCCGGGTCGAAATAGACGATTTTTTCAACCCCTGGCTGATTCATAATGTATTTTAGCGCCTGCCCTTTTACTGCAGTACACGCTTCGACAATATCGTGCCGAAAGAGCCAGGGTTCCGTGGTTTCCCCGTAAAGATCTTCAGCTGTTACCAGTTGATCAAAATCCTCGTTGTGGATCGAGAATTCGAACCCTGTTGGCGCATGATCGGTCAGCACAGCCCAAATGACCCAATCAGGGTGCTGACGCTTTAATGAGCTAGCCAAGACACGGGCTCTGTTAAGGTAACTAAATGAAAAGCTTGTGTAAGCGTGCACTGTCATTTCGCACTCGTTTTTTGAAGATGAGGGATGGCCATATCACTGAATTCCGAAGTCAGAACCTCGTCCGCGCGGCGTTGCCGTGCCTCTTCGACAAGCTTATCGCATGCCTCGCTATTGGCCCATGACAGCAGATCGGAGCTGCTGCTTAATACAACTCCACGTCCAGAAGATTTGACCAGCTGCGCCACGTTGCCGGATTTCTCATGAGTAACAACAAAGGCTGAACTTGCCAGTGCTTCCGTTGTGGTTAGCGAAAACGTTTCCGGCCAAGGAGCAAAATGCAGCACAAGATCAATCCCAGCAGCAGACAATGCCCGCGTCATCGCATCCGGTGTCTGGCTTGCCGTGACATCGACCTCATGTTTGGTAACGCTAAGCGCAACATCAACCCTGCCAAAGTAATGGAACTCAAATTTTGGGTTAAGGGCCTCAGATTCAACCAGGGCTTTAAAATCGTCCCAACCCTTATGAGCCAGTGGCACACCTACAAACGCTAATCTAATTGGCCCTGATTTCCCGGACCCAACTTTCGGCAACGGCGTAGGACGAGGGTCGCTTTTGACTAACATGTGCGGCTGCACAATCAAGTCTTGCAGCTTGTATCCACAGGCTTTCACCCAAATATCGGCCGCCACTTGGGATGGCGCTATCGCTGTCACCGAGATGCGATCAAAAAAGCTCCGGAATCGCTGCATGTGAGCGCTGCGACCTTTACCGTAGGTACATATTGTGCATCCCTGCGACTCTAGGTCTGGCGCATTACAATAGCTGAGATTGTTGCGAAGCAACGTGTAGCTTTGGCACGCCGCAAAGAAATCATGAATCCAAAAGTGCGCTTCACGGTCGCAACTTGCTTCGATCAATTGCGCAACCGCTTCAGGTGAGTGCCCAAGAAGGTGATGAATAACGCATTTGAACGATTGACCTGCAGTGGTTCGTTCAGCGGTCGCCGCAATCAAGTCGGCGTACCTTGCCACACCGATACACTCACCATTCAAAACCAACCGGAATACCGCAATCTCTGCTTCCAATTCTGGCAACAAGGTATTGCATGTTCTGACGGGGTGAATGTTCAAGTATTCCATTCCAGCGGCATCCGCTCGTTCAGCTTCAATCTGAATGCAGATTTGCGTGCCACCCGTAACTTCACGATAATTGTCGTGGCCAATACCCAGAACTACGCGGTCGCGCCCTGCTGCCAGTACATCGACAATTTTGGACGAGTCGAGCACTGGCTCAATGTTTCTTGGCAACGGTGCTAGAACGATCTCCGGACCATTCTTAGCAATAGCGTCAAAAACCTTAGCTCGATGCCCTTCGGTTAATCCAAATGAACTTGACCCGGTCACTGGAACGCCACTCAACAGCCCCTGAAGCGCTGCCACTCGATCCAAAGCTTGCTTCGGTCGGTCGGAGAAATTGATGAGATTCCGTGTGCCGCGGCGATGCTTTTTATTTGTTCGAAAATATAGCCCCCAAGGTAGTTTCCGAACCCTCTTTGCCAAGCGAACAATATACTCATTGTCCTGTTTCCACATCTCTAGCAAAGGCAGCAACTCAGCGAGTTGGGACTTCACTCGAGATTGAAGTGCCTCCAACTGAGCAATTGCTTTTTCAGCTTCTTTTTTAGCTGCTCTGTGTTCATCGTCCGAAGGCATTACCGGCACTTCCAAAACTGATGCAGAGCGCAAACCTGGCAGCGTAGATCTACGGTACTGCGGTTGCTGCAACAGCAACAAGGCGAGATCATCCAACGTTTTGACCGAAGGCAACTGGTGTTTCTCAACACTCTCTTGACAGACCGCTATTTTTTCTGAAGGCACGAACAACAATCCGCATTCACTGCCACCTGCAAAGATATCTTCACTCGATCCAAAGAAGTTGTCCGGTCGATATGCAAGGGTGTTGAGCCCATAACTGTAATACCCTTGCTCCAACATATGGCTGAGCATCGGCGCACCGCTGGACAAATTCAGCACTTCACAAAACACAATTGGTCGATCTTGCGACAGAATCCTTCCAGCGCCCTGAAGCGCGTTCAACTCACCGCCTTCCAGGTCCAACTTGATGAAAGAAACCTGCTCTTTTATTTCATCATCTAGGCAGACCATGGTTACCTGCCCACCTTCGTCAGATGCCATTACCCTGGTACCACCTGCATTGCCTTTAAAGAGCTCAGAGATGCATCCTTTACCTGAGAGAGCGCCGAGCGCAGCGGATCGAACATCAATGTTGGTAAATTCAGCGGCAACCGCGTTAAGGTGAAGAATTTTTCTGTTTGCATCGAAAGGTTCAAAGCTGATGACCTTACCATCTGAACCAACGCAATCCGAGAAAGCTCGGGTATGGGTACCATAGCACGCGCCGCCATCCACCACAGTGTCACCAGCTTTGATGAAGTCGCACAATATCTCCAATTCGGACTGAGCCCATTCACCATATTCGCGCAACGAATCGGATATCGTATCCGGCCGGTCGGGGAAATGCATAGTGCCGTACCGCGTCTTTACCGACGAACTTGACTGTTCGGGCGCTTCCAGTGCGTGATCGTTCATCGAATGCTCCTTAGCGTCGGCTTAAAATCTTATCCGGACTATCTCGGAATGGATGCCACTTCAACACGTCTCAGTCTGGTTTCTTCAACTTTGGCGGTCATCTGAGCGCGCCTTGAGGCCCACCTGATTACCCCAACGCGCGTGAACGTACACTGATCGGCAGTCAGAGAGTACAAAACATTGGTTTAGACACTGGGCTCAAATGTCGTTGGCACTTGAGACGCCCAAATCTAAACCAGCTTTTTCGAGCTGATTTAAAATAAGTGAATTTTAGAAGCTTCCGATTTCTTCACGTCGGGTGCCAGTCCTGAACAGAGTTTGTGTCTGTCACAACGGTCACGATTTAGGGCTAGGCTTCACAACCACAATGATGGTCGCTGCGAGAGCATGTTTCAAAGACTGAAGGGCTGGCGACACGTCCCAACCTGATACGACAGGGGGCCCAAAAAAACCAGCAACCGAACTCGCGGCGAGAGAAATTTACTGATCATGAATCCTGACCCTAAACCGCAAAAAATTTATCGGAACTTAACATAGACTATTCAGTAGCGACGCCCGTCCTGTTAAACAGGTCTTCTAATACAGGTGGACTACTCTCTATTTTCACCGCAGGCTCTTGAACATTGTTTGCATTTTCGGGAGCTTGCCATATTAAGAACAACTTGGTCGAGCAACTAGAGCGCGAACAGAGTCAGCGAAATTCAAGGCTGTGACATGGCTTCCCGAACGATAATACCAAAACCTTCTTCCAATTCTCCTGTCAGCTCGATTCAAGGCGGAGTGGCATACGGCGACGGGAATCCGTCTACGGTCACTTACATCAATTTTTCCTTTTCCACAGTGTCCGGTTCACAAACTTGGACAGCAGCCTACAAGGCCGAGTTTCGCGTAGCTCTGGCTGAAATAGAGAAGGTTGCCAACATAAGGTTCGTAGAAACCAGTCGCGCCAATGCTGACATAGATGAAATCATCGCACCAAGGGGGTTTTTCAACAACGCCAACACCCTCGGGTATCACTATACACCTTTCCCGGGCCCATCGGAGGGCGCTTATAACACCTATTATTGGAAGGCCAATTCTGGCCTTGGTGGCAACGGGGATCCGGGCGGTTTTTTCTTTACTACCCTGATCCATGAATTAGGCCACGCACTGGGGTTGGGACACCCCCACGACACCGGTCTGGGTACAACGATACTAAACGGAGTAACCTCGGCGTTCGATTCATTTGGAACCGGGAACCTCAATCAGGGTGTGTTCACCGTGATGTCCTACAATGATGGCTGGACGTCTCAAAACGGGTCTCTGAGCGTTAACGCTACATATGGCGGATCAACGGGGTTCGGAGCCTTGGATATTGCCGCACTGCAGGCGATGTACGGCGCAAATACGACATATAATACGGGTAACAATACATATGTTTTGCCGTCTGCAAACGTTGCGGGTACCGGATACGAGGCAATTTGGGACGCAGGTGGGAACGACACACTTCAACATGTAGGCGGCGCGGCGGCTCGTATCGATTTACGACCCGCTACTCTGGACTACACCGCTAGTGGTGGCGGGCTCGTCTCTTACGTTAAGAACGTGCAGGGTGGCTTTACGATTGCTCACGGCGTTGTCATTGAAAACGCGTCCGGCGGATCAGGCAATGACACCATTATCGGCAACACCGCTCAGAATATTTTAAGGGGTAACAACGGAAACGACGTTATCATTTCGAAGTCAAATGGGACCAACGACAATACGCTCTACGGTGGTTTAGGCAACGATGTGTTCCACTTGGCCCGCAGCTCTGGCGCTGACCAAGTATTTGGTGGCCAAGGAAATGATCTTACTAACGTTAATGTGAATGGTGGTTCGTTCTCCGGAGGCGGCGGAACAGACACCGTCAGGTTTGTCAGCGCAATCAGCAATTACCTTTTCATCGACAACGGCACATCATATGTGTTTCTCGATGTTGTCTCGCGTGTTTCCTTTACCGTCGAAAACGATGTTGAGCTTATTCAATTCCTGGACGGAAGCCAGAAGTACACCAAGAACAACATTCAGTCGGCGATGCAACTGACTGTAGATATCGATCTTCAGGGCACAACACTCAAACATGCGGCCCAGGGTCTTTACGTGATAGATGCAGGTGGTTTGAACCTCGCATTGATCAGGAACGGTAAGGTTATCGGCGAGAATTCGATAGCAGGTTGGCAGGCCATTCAAGCCGAAGCATCTGGAAGCGGATACAGGGTCCTCTGGAAAAACGACGATGGGTCCTACGGAGAATGGACAGTCAACGCTTCGGGTCAATTTGTCAGCAGCAGCACGGTAGAAAACGTCGTAAATGTCGAAGGTTTTTATAACGCAGATCTAAACGGCGATAATACGATCGGACATACCACTAGTACTGTCGAATCCGATGGGTCCACAACGCTCGTTAACTCAACGCAAAATGGGTACCTGATCAACGGTAGCATCCAACTAACCCGCGATGGGGCGAACGCAGGATCTAACAGCTATCCCGGATGGCAAGCCATACATGCCGAGGCGGATGGTGGTGGATACCGCGTTCTGTGGCAAAACACTGACGGCTCTTACGGAGAATGGATCACCGATAGTACCGGCGCTTATATCAGCGGCGGCGGCACCGCAAACGTCGTTGACCTTGAGACAGTCTATAACACTGACCTGAACAACGACGGTACGATCGGCCACAAAACAACGACAATCGAGTCCGATGGCTCCAACACGCTCGGCTCTTCAACCCGTGGCGTGTATGTCATCGACGGCACCATTGATCTGTCCCGCAATGGCGCAAACGCAGGGCCCGACAGCTTCCCAGGGTGGCAGGCTATTCACACCGAGGCAGATGGCGGCGGTTATCGCGTTCTCTGGCAAAACACTAACGGTTCCTACGGAGAATGGATCACCGATAGTACCGGCGCTTATATCAGCGGCGGCGGCACCGCAAACGTCGTTGACCTTGAGACAGTCTATAACGCTGACCTGAACAACGACGGTACGATCGGCCACAAAACAACGACAATCGAGTCCGATGGCTCCAACACGCTCGGCTCTTCAACCCGTGGCGTGTATGTCATCGACGGCACCATCGATCTGACTCGCAACCAAGCAAACGCCGGGCCTGACAGCTTCCCCGGGTGGCAGGCCATCCACGCTGAAGCGATACCCAGCGGATATAGGGTCCTTTGGAAAAACAACGACGGGTCCTATGGGGAGTGGACAGTCAACGCTTCGGGTCAATTTTTGAGCGGTAAAACATTAGCAAATGTCGTGAATGTTGAAGTCTTTTACAACGTCGACCTGAACGGCGACAACACGATCGGTCACGTGACAACAGCCGTCGAGTCAAATGGCGCGACGACCCTCGGCTCATCCACGCGAGGGGTCTATGTAATCGATGGTACCATCGACCTGACGCGCAATGGGGCTGATGCCGGACCTGACGGTTATCCTGGATGGCAGGCTATTCACGCCGAAGCATCGGGCGGCGGCTACCGCGTTCTCTGGCAACATACCAACGGGACCTATGGCGAATGGACCGTGGATGGTAATGGGGCCTTTATCAGCGGCAGGGTCGTTCCAGACGTTATAGATGTCGAAGCCTTTTATGGGTACGACATCAATGGCAGCGGCACTGTCGGATATGAGTTGCCAAAGCTAGCACCGCCTTCTTCACCTGAACCAGGGTTGGTATCCGACGATGAAGCATTGGATCTGTCCGACTGGGACGAAACCACCGATCTCCTGAAGTTTGTGCCTGACATGAGTGTCAACGAAGACGTTGAGAACACGCTCACATTGGCCGAAACGTTCAATGCCAGGGGTGCAGGGCTTCCCGGTTCTAGCGATCAGAGCGGAATGACTTGGTTTAATCTTCCTAAAGTCGAAGACGAAGAAGACTTCGATCCCCTGTTCGCAACTCTGCTGGAAGAGGACGGTTTCCTTCTGTAAGCGACTCGCCGTACCTGAAATTGCTGGGTCACTTGTGGCTCAGCTTTTTTGCCTGTTTCGTTGGCTTTTTAGACGGCACGATACGCTTGGTCAGCGTGAAATCGTTTCATGGGCGGGCAGCGCGAAGTTTCGACTCCGCCAGCAGTTACTCTCACCCTTTACCTTGGCATGCAGCAGCCTCACCCTGCCGGAGGCCAGATTTTTAGCTAAGGCCATACAGCCAAAAATTGCCGATTATTGAATATGGCATGTGGCGAAGCCAGGCCACATGTGACATAGCTCTTGAGACCTAAAGGCTACTTAAAGAGAAGAAATTAGTAACGATGGAAATAGTTGCGCTTTCCATTCCGGACGTGAAGTTAATAACCCCAAGGCGCTTTGGCGATCATCGCGGGTTCTTCGAAGAAACCTACAATGCTGACAGCTTTGCCGCTGCTGAGATAAGCACCCAGTTTGTTCAGGACAATCACTCGCTCTCCAGCGCAGTGAACACTGTGCGAGGGCTGCATTTCCAGGCCCCACCCCGTGCCCAGGCCAAGTTGGTGCGCTGCGGGCGCGGTCGGCTGTTCGACGTTGCCGTGGACATTCGAAAAGGGTCTCCAACCTTTGGTAAATGGGTTGGTGAGGAGTTGAGCTTTGAAAACGGGCGGATGTTGTTGGTTCCCGCAGGTTTCGCACATGGTTTCGTGACCTTGGAGCCGGATACCGAGATCGTTTACAAATGTTCAGACACCTACGCACCAGAAACGGAAGGTGCCCTTCTGTGGAATGATCCCGATGTGGGCATAGATTGGCCGAGCAGTAGCTCAGCTCCCCAACTCTCCGAAAAAGACAAGGTTGCGCCTTGTCTTCGTGATTTGGACTCCCCTTTTGTGTTTGAGGCAGGACAATGAAAATACTTGTTACGGGTGGTGCTGGGTTTATCGGCTCTGCCGTTATTCGCCGCGCTGTTTCAGATGGGCATTCCGTCATCAATGTTGATGCGCTGACTTATGCTGCCTGCTTGGACAATGTTGCCTCAGTTGCCAAGTCTCCGGCCTATGCATTTGAGCACGCTGATATTCGCGATGCCGAGGCGATGTCTGCCATTCTGGACAAGCACCGTCCCGACGCGATCATGCATTTGGCTGCAGAAAGCCATGTGGACCGTTCGATTGATGGTCCTGCGGCCTTTATCGACACAAACCTTACCGGCACGTATGTTTTGCTGGAAGCTGCGCGCGCCTATTGGCAGGGCGCAGGGCGACCAGAAAATTTCAGGTTCCACCACATTTCGACGGATGAAGTGTTCGGATCATTGGGGACAACCGGTTTTTTCACTGAGGACAGCCCATACCAGCCCAATTCGCCTTATTCTGCTTCGAAAGCAGGGTCAGATCATCTGGTCCGCGCTTGGCGGGAAACTTATGGGCTTCCGGTGGTTCTGACCAATTGCTCGAACAATTATGGGCCATTCCAGTTCCCGGAAAAGCTGATACCCGTGGTCATCCTGAACGCTTTGTCCGGGCAGCCGATCCCAATTTACGGGAAAGGCGACAACATTCGTGACTGGCTGCATGTCGAGGATCATGCCGAAGCGTTGTTGCTGGTGCTGGAAAAAGGCGAACTTGGTCGCAGCTATAATATCGGCGGCGAAAACGAGATGACCAATCTCGACCTCGTCAGGATGCTGTGCAAAATCCTGGATCGGCTGAAACCGGGCTCTGCGCCCTACAGCGATCTGATCACGTTTGTTACGGATCGCCCAGGCCATGATCGTCGTTATGCCATCGACCCGGCCCGTATCCGCGAGGAATTGAACTGGCGCCCGTCATACACCCCGGAAACCGGCCTTGAGCAAACCGTACAGTGGTATCTGGACAACACAGACTGGCTGAACGCTTTGCAAGCACGCAGCGGTGTCGGAGAACGCTTGGGGACTGGCAAATGAAGGCGCTGATATTCGGCCATAGTGGCCAAGTAGCGACCGAACTGCGCCGCCGCGCAGACAGCCATGGTATAGAGGTTGAAGCGCTGGATCGCACCAAGGCGGACTTGTCGAACCCTTCGCAATGTGCGGAAGCTATCCAAGGCACTGATGCCGACGTCATTATCAATGCAGCGGCATACACAGCAGTGGACAAGGCCGAAGAAGACCTCGATCTTGCGCAACTTGTTAACGCAGACTCGCCCGGAGCAATGGCGCGCGCAGCCACGGCGCGTGGCCTGCCCTTTCTGCATGTCTCAACGGATTACGTATTCGACGGATCTGGTACAACCCCTTGGACAACCGATCACCCAACAGCACCTTTAGGCGCTTACGGCAAAACCAAGTTGGGCGGAGAACGCCAGATCGCTCAAGCGGGAGGATGGCACGCCATTCTGCGAACCAGTTGGGTTTTTTCGGCCCATGGGAATAATTTTGTCAAAACCATTCTCAGACTTGCTGAGACCCGCGACAGATTGACAATTGTTGCCGACCAGATCGGCGGACCAACGCCCGCAGCTGATATTGCCGATGCTCTTCTTGTTATGGCGAAAAGCAACGCGGGTACTGAAGGCGGGCTATTTCATTTTTCCGGCGCTCCTGATGCCAGCTGGGCGGACTTCGCACGCGAAATCACTGTGCAGTCAGGCTTGACAACTCAGATCGAAGACGTCCCCTCGACGGACTACCCTACCCCAGCCCCAAGACCACTGAATTCGCGTTTGAACTGTGATCGCCTGAACGCTGTGTTTGGGATCGGTAGACCGGAGTGGAAAACTGGTCTGAGCGACGTTTTGCGCGAGCTGAATTCAGCGACTGGCTGATCCCTGAAAGGAAAGAGCATGCAACGTAAAGGCATTATTCTTGCCGGAGGGTCCGGCACCCGGCTTTATCCGATCACCATGGCGGTTTCCAAGCAACTGCTGCCGATCTACGACAAGCCGATGATTTTTTACCCTCTGAGTGTTCTGATGCTCGCGCAAATCCGCGAGATTGCGATCATCACGACACCTCAGGATCAGGATCAGTTCCAACGCATGTTGGGCGATGGCAGCCAGTACGGGTTGTCTATCACCTGGATTGTCCAGCCATCCCCTGACGGTCTGGCACAGGCATATACTCTGGCCGAGGACTTTCTGGCCGGCGCCCCATCTGCCCTGATTTTGGGCGACAACATATTCTATGGTCACGGTCTGCCGAGTATTCTTATGCAAGCAGACCAGTTAAAGCATGGCGGGACTGTTTTCGCGTATCGCGTGGCCGATCCCGAACGCTATGGGGTGGTGGATTTTGAAGGCACCAAAGCTCGCGCGATCATCGAAAAACCCGAAGTTCCACCATCAAACTATGCGGTGACAGGGCTTTATTTTCTCGACGGGGATGCTCCGGCACGGGCGCACGAAGTTCAGCCTTCAGAACGTGGTGAACTGGAGATTACATCGTTGCTGGAGATGTACCTGCAAGAAGGTTTGCTGGATGTGCAGACCATGGGGCGTGGCTTTGCCTGGCTGGATACCGGCACGCACGGCTCTTTGCTGGACGCGGGCAACTTTGTTCGAACCATCGAAGCACGTCAGGGAATGCAGACCGGGAGCCTCGACGAAATAGCCTGGGCCAATGGCTGGATTGACGATGCAGCATTGGAAGAACGTGCGCGACTGTTCGCCAAATCCACCTATGGAGCATATCTTAAGAAGTTGCTCGACTAGAAAGGAAACCCCAACGCGCCGTGAAAGAGCCAAAGCTACAGGCTTGGGTGATTGCGCGTTGGATTGCCTGTCTGGTGCAAGCAATTAGAGAGACTTATCTCCAAAGGACAAACGTATTGTCGCGGCGAATTTTCACACTGGTGGAGACTTAAAGGGGGTCGGATGAACGTTCCGACTCTGCCATACTCCACGTAAAAATGCTCTTTGCTTTGAACGCTTTCTGGCCGAAAACAGGACGACCGGGGACAGCATCTGCAAAAGAGCAGAGGAAAGCGCCCGAGTGAAGGCAAAAGGAACCTTGTGTTTCCGGGCCGCGTAAACTCTGGACTGCCCCATAAACACTCCCTTCAACCCGGCAACCGCAGCGCTGCTGGGCGAAGATGTGCCCTGAACATGCGTCACCTGCGCGTCGTGAATGTAATACAAGGGTCCACAAACCGCTTTGAGCCGAAGGCTTAAGTCATCGTCTTCGTGGTACAGGAAAATTTCCGGATCAAACCCGCCAACGGCCTCAAAAGCAGAACGGCGAACCAACAACGCTGCACCAAGAAGAACTGGAAGTTCCAGATCACCTTCAGCTTTTTTCGAACGCAGCGTTTCACTGCGTGGTGTAATCACGCTGGACCGGCGGAAACTTGGTTTTCCGGATTTGCTCAGGATCCTTGGGTTAAAGGCCGATGCGGAAGGGTAACGATCCGCGCCCGCCTGCATCGCTTCCAGCGCGCCGGGCATTAGCTTCGAATCCGGATTCAAAAACAAAAGAAGATCGGTCTGCGCGTGTTCAGCACCCAAATTGCAGGCCGAACCAAACCCCTTGTTTTCTTTGTTTCTGAGCAGAATTGCCCCGTGCATTTCGGCCAGTTCTTGTACCGCTTCAACATCATCCGAAGCATTATCCACCAATATCGTGGGTACGCCATCCGGAATGGAGTTCAGCATTTCAGGCAAAACACCGCTGCTGTTAAAGCAAACACTTATTATCGTGATCTGTGACAAACGCGCCTGCTGCATTATTTCCAACGTGGCTATAGTTCGTGATCTTAAACACTAGCCCGGTCAACCCCAATTCGGTAAAGTCACCTTTTTGGCCGCTATCTGTAGTACATAAAACTGCTGTATTTACACAGAAAACACGCAAAGTAGTTGAGCTAAAAAACCGTTGGATTTCTGGCTTTTGTCCATCTATTTTGTGCATGTCCTGAAGCTAACTTCATCGTCATGTGCGAATGCGCACTCCAGTCTCAAAATATCCATGGCACCGAAGGCGCCATCCCAAATCGGTCTCAAGCGTCGCCGACCCGCTTATCCGGACCCGTCGTTGTCAAAGTGTCGCTTGCGTCGCACCGTCACGTTGAAACTGTTGGCGATATTGCGCGCAGATAATCAATTGGTGCCTGTAATGCTCTAGCGCAGACATTGTTGTTTCTGAATATCTGTGCGAAAGTGTTGGAGTTTCTTCAAGGACGATCTGGATGTTCCAAGCTGAGACCGACAATTACTTTGAGAATTTGGGATTGCCGAATAAAGCCAAACGATATAGCAGCCACATTCTAAATTGATATCTGCGTCACGGAAGTATTGTTGTGAGCGAAAAACACACCTACGAATACGATATTGACATAAACAGCGATGTGGCACCAGCACGTGTATTGCGCATGGTGAAACCAGGATCAAGGGTTCTCGAAATTGGGGCCGGGCCGGGTTCGATCACGCGACACCTATCCAATACTTTGGAATGTGATGTTGTAGCGCTTGAAATTGACCCCACCGCAATCGAAAAATTGAAACCATTTGCTAGATCTGTCTACTCGATGGATTTAAACGATGTCGCTTGGAGCAACGCCGTGCGCGAAAAGGACGGTCTATTTGACTACGTGATTGCGGCAGATGTTCTTGAGCATGTTTACGATCCTTGGTCTGTCTTGTCGGGAATGAAATCGTTACTCAATGACAGTGGATCCGTGATCCTTTCACTGCCGCATGTGGGCCATGCAGCGGTTGCTGCTTGCCTAGTAGACGAAGACTTTGAGTACCGCGATTGGGGCCTACTGGACCGGACACATATTCGATTTTTCGGAATAAAGAACGTACAACACCTACTTTCATCGCAAGGCTTGAGCATTGAGCAGGCCGAGTTTGTGGTCCGAAGCCCGGAAATGACCGAGTTCAACCATCGTTGGAAACGCCTGCCGCATGACGTGCAGACCGCACTACAGCGAAACCGTTTTTCTCACGTATTTCAGGTGGTCACCCGATCAGTTCCAAAAGCGCGCGCGGAAAACGATATTTACCTCATGGCTATGACGGTTGAGAACCCAGATTCGGCGGTAAAGAAAGCCTGGGAAAAAATCATGACAAAGCTCCCTGTGTCCGAAGGCAGTGACGTACGCTCTACCATTGACGATGTCGACTCGGGACTTGGTGCAGGAAATGCGCCCGGCCCTATCTTTGTCGCAAAAAAGGCGTCACTAGCTCGGCGATTGGGGTTGAAGAAGAAATGACCTCTAAAACCGTTGATCGTGAATTCGAAAACATCCGCACCATTGCTTTCTACTTACCGCAGTTTCATCCAATTCCAGAGAATGATCAGTGGTGGGGCAAAGGCTTCACGGAATGGACGAACGTAACGAAGGCGAAACCGCTTTTTTCCGGGCACTACCAACCGCACTTCCCAAGCGATCTGGGCTACTATGATCTACGGGTGCGTGAGACGCGTCACGAGCAAATCGAAATGGCCAAAGCCAACGGGATTGATGGGTTCTGCTATCACTACTATTGGTTTTCGGGCAAACGCCTGCTTGAACGTCCTGTCGATGACATGCTGGTGGACCCGGAAAGCGACATGCCCTTTTGCCTGTGTTGGGCAAACGAAAACTGGACTCGCCGTTGGGACGCCGCGGAACACGAGATTCTCATCGCGCAAAAATACCAAACCGGGGACGACTTAGAGTTTATCAAGTCGATTGAACCCTACTTTCGCGATCCACGTTATATCACGATAGACGGTGCTCCGATCCTGATCGTTTATCGCCCTCAACACCTAAAAAATGCGCGCAAATCTGTACAGGTGTGGCGTGAGTATTGCGCGTCTGTTGGGATTCCTAAAATTCACCTGACATGTGCGCTGACTCACCGAAATTGGGATTACGCCTCGTTCGGATTTGATTCCGGTGTTGAGTTTCCTCCACATGGAGTTGATGTACCCAACCTGTCGGCAGAGGTTGATTTGCACCAAAATTTCCAAGGGTTGTGCGTCGACTTCTCTGCGTTAGCCGAGCAGTATCTTGGCTACAAATACGGACCAGATTACAACGTTTACCGGTCGGTTTTTCCGTCTTGGGACAATACAGCCCGGCGCAAGGAAAACGCGATGGTTGTGTTGAACGGTACTCCTGAAAACTACGAATATTGGTTGTCACGCGCGTTGCGGCAAACCGCTCAGGACTTCCCCAACCAGGAACGTTTGGTTTTTGTAAACGCATGGAACGAATGGGCGGAAGGGTGTCACCTGGAGCCTGATCGTGAGTACGGGCATGCGTTTTTGGAAGCCACACAGGCAGCGCTTCATGGATCAAAGCTGACACACTGGTCTCATGTGGGCGTTCCGGAAAAGTCGCGCCGCAGCAAAACCACCAAAGGATCCGCGAAACCCGTTCCCTACGGCGCAAATAAATCCTTGCCGAAACGGGCGTTTCGTCTTTTGCGTGATACAGTCAGCGGTCGGTTGCTCAAAGACTGGTTGGCGGAGGTCCGAACAAAGTAAGTCATGCAAGAGAAAAAACATTGAAAATCAACGACTGTGCGCGAGTTTCTAAGAAGGTCTCAATCGGATTAATCCGAAGAGTTTAAGGCGGTCTTATTCACAGACGGCCCAAGGTGCCTTAGTACGAGAATACCCATGCCCATCAAAGATACCCTGCTATTCTATCTGCTTTCTGCGGCGTCTAAACTCAGCCCTCCGCTTTCGTCACGCACGGCCCGGCGATTTCGCAACTCGGCGAAGAAAAGAGATCCCAAACGAACAACTGGGCACAACCAGCAGCTTGACCGACAAGGATTTGACGGTTCAGGTCGAGCTGATGAGTTTGTTCCATTCGATCCACAGCCAAAGCCCGAACTTGCTGTGCGGGCAATCGCGCATTACCTGCCCCAGTTCCATCCCTTCAAAGAAAATGACGAATGGTGGGGCAAAGGTTTCACGGAATGGTCCAACGTTGGGAAGGCAGTCCCGAACTTTCCGGGTCACTACCAGCCGCATTGCCCAATTCATTTGGGATATTACGACCTGCGAGTGCCTGAGGTCATGGTCGAACAGGCCCGAATAGCGAAAGCATACGGGATCGCTGGCTTTTCATATTATTATTATTGGTTTGCCGGGAAGACTCTGATGGAAGACCCGTTAGAGCAAATGTTGAGCAACCCTGAAGTTGACATTCCCTTCTGTTTGACTTGGGCCAACGAGAACTGGACCCGGCGTTGGGACGGGCGTGAGCATGACGTACTGATTGGGCAAAAGCACTCCATAGAAGATTCCGTGAACCTTCTTCGGCATATCCGCAAGTATATTGAGGATCCAAGATATATCAGGATAGACGGAAAGCCCGTGTTCGTTGTGTATCGGGCGAACATTATTCCGGACATCCAGGAAACAACAAAAGCCTGGCGGCAAGAAGCGCAAAGTTGGGGTGAAAACGACCTTTATCTCGTCGCCGCGCAGACCTTTGATATCGGAAACCCCGAGGACTTAGGCTTTGATGCGGCTATGGAGTTCCCTCCACATCAGGTTAAACGCACTGACATCACAGATGAAATGGGCGTTTACAATCCTGAGTTTACCGGTGCCATTTTAGATTATGACGCTGTAGTGGACGCCGAGCTTTCCAAGAGCGAACCGGAATATAAGCTGTTCCGGTCTTCCACCCTTTCGTGGGACAACACTGCCCGAAACCAGGACGCACCGCGCATAATGGGCAAGTTCTCGATTGAAGCGTACAAACGCTGGACGGCCCACTTGGGCAATCAAGTTCTGGCGCAAGAGAAATACATCGCCGACGAAAAGATCGTTTTTATAAATGCTTGGAATGAATGGGCAGAAGGAACGCACCTTGAGCCCGATCGGAAGTACGGGTTTGCATATCTCCAAGCGACGCATGACGCATTGCCTAAAAAGCACCAATAATGTCGAACCTCCTTGGGCCAAAAAACCAATTCACGACTCGCTTACCCCGGGATTCAAAGCCTGTTGGTGTCAGCCGACTTGGCGGCAGAAGCGTCCTTATCTTGCAACTCGTTGCCTCGGCTCCGATTTCACGCGGCTTCTAGATTGCCCAGCAATATAGACGTCATATCCACTTCAATTACTCCATCTACCGCAGTGACATTGGTGCCCGTCTCGTAGTCGACGTTGTCTTTAGTGATGCCGGACAGATCGGAATCTTCGTCCAGGAATACCCATTGCAGATCGGGTGCCGAAGGCTGCCCAACGACCACCTGAAGGATTTCAAGCGCGTCCAGAGCGTTGACATTACCATCTTGGTTAACGTCAGCAGCAATGAGATCCTCAGCCGTAGCAGGCCCCCAAGTTGGGTCTAAACCTACGGAAATGCGCAGAACCTGCAAGGCATCCAACGCATCGATTTCGTTGCTGGCCGTGGAATAATATTTTGTAACGTCTAAAGAGCCGGAATAGGTGCCATCCGGCAAATCCAGATCAAAATTTCCCTGCTCATCAGCCGTCGTCGTAACTGTGCCTCCGCCGTCAGGAGTAAACCTAATCTCGGCGTCGCTCAGACCGGGGTTCGACGTTTCGCTGTCTACCGTTATTTGTCCTGCCACCCCGTCAGAGCTGTCCGGTGTCAAACCGCCGAAATTGCCGAAATCTACCGGGATGTGATCCGGGCCCTCGAAACCCGCACCGAAAATATCAGTGCCTGATAGTGGTCCGCCGGAGGCTGAATGCACCTCCACCACTTCCCCCCGGTATTCGATTCGAGCACCATTTGCGGTACTGGTAACAGTCAACTGCTGCGGTGAACGCAATAGCAGGTAGTCAAACATGTCCAAACGATCCATACCGGGTTGGAAATCCGAAATGGTCGTCACGCCACTGCCGGACTGCATCACAAATATGTCTGACCCAGCACCACCCGACATGGTGGTTGCCCCTGCGCCTGCGATCAAAATATCATCCCCACCCCCGCCAATTAGGGTCGTATCCAGAATACTACCGCTGAGAATATCGTCTGATGCAGTCCCGGTTACAGTAGCAAAACCCGTTTTTACACTGCCCAAATCGTCAACAGGAACTGTCAGAACCGTCACTCCGGCCTCTTGCTGGGATGTAACGAGAATTTGCAGATCTTCCCCTACATGCGCAACGCTGAGCGTTTCTACATTTTGCAACCCGCTTGCTAATGTGTCCGCAAAGCTGTCGAGGTAAACCAGCTGGCCCTGAGGTGTCAAAGCGAAAAGGCTAACGCCGTCGTCACCTCCTCCGGCAACCACAAATGCACGCCCGTTGACCTCTACAACTGCGAGGTCCTGTACCGATTCAAATCTGGTGTCGCGCGTATCCAGCACATGGTTCGTGGCTTTCAGACTCCCGTCATGATTCATCTGAAGTACGCTCAGTGAGTTGCTGCCCGAACCAGCAATAACCACCCAGGATTTTCCATAAGCCTCGACCGTCTCGACAGCAGTAGGCGTCGAAATGCCAAGCGTGCCCAAAGCAGAACTGTTGTCTATTTCGGTCAGCAGCCCGGTGCCCTCGTCAATCTGGTGTGTCGATACAGTGTCGGTCGCTGCATCACTTGTAACCAGGAATTGGCCCGACCCTGCACGCACCACCTGCATAGCATCTGCTTCACCCGCGATCAGACCCGCAAGATTGAGCGACCCGTCTGTGCCGACATGATACGTCCCGATCTGGCCTGTATCATCATGCGCCAAAACGACAAGTTCCGATGAACCAATGGAAACTTGAACAATTGCGCCGATGTTCCCTCCGCCGCTCAACGTGCCCGTTTCCTGTAGGGTTCCAATGGTTCCGTTTGAGTTCAAGTCGTATCCAACCAGCCCAGTGGCTGTGTTCACGTCCAACACAAGTTGGCTCGTTCCCGAAAAATCCACCGGCGTGCCACTGCGCCCCACCAGAAATGTGATTGAGCCGCCGTAGTATTCTGTATCGACCAGCTGTGGCATCGCGCCATCGACCAATCGCCAAACTGCAACCCCACCGCCCGGACCGGCGACGGTGTAGAGATACGTGATCCCGTTAAACGTTTTTAAAGCCGTATCGCCGATACCTGAATCGAGCGCCGTGCTCCCCGTTGCAACCACGCTTTCGAATTGAAGTCTCATAGCCATCACCTCCTGAGCCAACCCTGGCAATGGCAACAGACTGGCAAAGAACGCAGACCGAAACGAAAGCGGGAATGTGGTGAAAGCGTGAAGTTCGGTTTCAGTTTAACTCAATTTTTTTGGGTCCGATCGCAGCAGTAACCAGTGGGTAAGACAGATGAGAAACTCATCAAAGCACATGTCCTTTCCTTTGCGAGCACCAGCGGACACCATAAGTGAGGGCAAGATGACCAAAGCACCCGAGTCCATCATTAAACCGACAGTTAAAAACTCGGCAACGGACCGTAAGCAAAGCATTCGCCAATGGATCGACGGAAAACTCGGTCGCTGGGCAGGTCGTGGTGCGGCTGGTGGACTGTTGTCGACAGTGATGGCGCTGCCCGCCCTGTCGCAAGCATCCATAGAAGAACTCTACGCCTTCCAGTTTGCAGAAACCATCCCGGGTGTCCGCTCGGCGAAACTGATGAAAAACGGCGATGTGCTTCTAAAGCTCGCTGATGGTCGCACAATGGTCGTCGCGGCTGAAAACGTTCAGATTCTGGACAGTGGTGCGATCATGATTGCAGAGGACGTTGTCGCTGAAATCGTTCAATTTAGTGCGGCCGAAGCCGGTGCAGCCGCAGCTGGTGGCATCAGCGGCACGGGGGCGGCCCTCGGCGGGTTGGGCCTGGCCGGAGCGGCCGCTGCAGCAGGCGGCGGCGGAGGTGGTGGCGACGATGATGGTGATAGCGGTGGAAATACAGGAGATGGTGGCGGTGTCGAAAACACGCCCCAACCTGAACCGACCTATACAAACCTCAATCTGGCAGAGCTTCAAACTGCGGCTTTGAACAACGTCAGCACCAATTCTGTCGCGCCTGACGACACATCGACAGTGGAAGTAACTGTCGGATCACTCGTCAAATCCGTAACCCCCGATGCTGACGGCAACTGGAGCCTCTCTCTGACCGCAGCGGAAGCCGCAGCGCTTCCCCAAGGGGTAACTACCGTCTCAGTAAGGCACCTGGACGATGAGGGTGCGGAATTGTCTGTTCAGACAATCCAGTTCGACATCGATACGATCCCACCAACATTGGCGATCACCGGTTTTTCCGACGGAACGGTGCTGAATTCGACGGAACAGGCAACGGATCTGACAGTCTTTGGTTCAACAGATGCCGAAGATGGGCAAACTGTGACCGTTTCACTGAATGGGCAAACCTATGTCGGAACGGTGAGTGGCGGGCAATGGAGTGTCACTGTTCCAGCTTCTGCATTGGCTGCCTTGCCCGACGGGGCAACTGTTTCAGTAACCGCTGACGTGGCTGACTCTGCGGGCAACCCCGCCCCTCAAGCCAGTGGAAGCTTTGATACTGACTTCACAGCGCCAACTATTACGCTGGACCCAGTTGCCGGAGGATCAATCGAGCTAGCCGATATTGCCGGCGATCTGACACTCACAGGCTCTACCACAGCTGCGGACGGTCAACCCGTCAACGTAACTTTCAATGGTCAGGACTTTACAGGCACGGCCTCCGGCGGAAGCTGGAGTGTGACGATCCCCAATGCCGATCTTGGCGGTCTTTCCACCGGCACCCCCGCGACGATCACAGTCGCCGTAGAGGATGCAGCAGGTAATCAAGCGGTTCCGGTCGCCTTGTCCGTCCCGGTGGATCTGACGGGCCCGTCTGTATCCATTTCTCCTCTTTCTGTCGGCGCGGTGTTGAATACTGCAGAAGCCGGGACTGACTTGACGGTTAGTGGAACGACCGGAAACGTTGAGGATGGCCAAAACGTCACCGTCACCTTGGATGGGCAAACTTATAGCGGCACAGTGACAAGTGGCGCATGGTCAGTAACCATACCCGCATCCGATTTGGCGCTTCTTGCAGACGGAAGCAGTTTTTCGGTCACAGCAGATGTTTCTGATGCCAATGGTTTGCCGGCCCCACAGGCAGATGTGTCTGTGTCCACAGACTTTACAGCTCCGACACTGAGCATTGATAGCTATTCAGATGGGGCAGTCATGAGCGCGGCTGAGCAGACAACGGACCTAACTATCTCGGGCACGACAACCGCTGAAGACGGGCAGACCGTAAATTTGAACATGAATGGGCAATCGTACTCAGGTACGGTTTCCGCCGGAGCATGGAGTGTCACGGTGGGCGCCTCGGATCTGACCAGTTTGTCAGATGCAGCCACCGTAACCGTAACAGCCGACGTCTCGGATGCGGCTGGGAATCCTGCGCCGCAGGCCAGCAGCAGTTTTGATACAGATTTCACGCCCCCCAGTTTGACCATTTCGAACGTTTCAGACGGGGCCATTATAAACGCCGCAGAACAGGGAACGGACCTGACGGTGTCAGGCGCTTCTGATGCACCGGACGGAACCGTTGTAAGTGTCAGCCTCGCGCGTAGTGATGGAACCATCGACGTAAGCGGAACAGCAACCGTTACCAGCGGGAATTGGACATATACCGCAACGGGTGCTGAGCTTTCTGCTCTTCAAGATGCCGAGACATACAGCATCAACGCATCAATTGCGGATGCTGCGGGGAACGGGAACATCGCCACCGCAAACTTTGCCACCGACTTCACTGCTCCGGCGATCACACTTGACGCTCTACCCACAGGGCCAGTGTTGGATGTAACGGAACAAGGCGTTGACCTCACGGTCTCGGGCACCACTACGGCCGAGGACGGTCAGACGGTTTCTGTCACGTTTGGGGGGCAGTCTTATACAGGCTCTGTTTCTTCGGGCACCTGGTCGGTCAGCGTACCCTCCAGCGACCTGAGCACCCTGTCAGATGGGACAACATACACGGTTTCTGCAACAGTTGACGATCTCGCGGGAAATAGCTCAGCGACTGCAAGCAGTTCGATCTCAACCGATTTTCGCCCCATCTTGACGATGGACGACGTCGGAGTGAACGACGCCGTGGCGTTGAACGATGCGCAAATGTCGGGCCTGACGGTCACCGGTTCTTCCGTCGGACTGTCCAATGGTCAGACCATAGATGTGACACTGAACGGAAACACCGTTGGATCTACCACAGTGTCCGCCGATGGCTCTTGGTCTTTGGCCATCGCTTCAACTGAATTCTCAGCCATAAATGCAGGAGACAATCTTGTGTTTTCGGCAGATGCTACAGTGTCTGGCGGACCAAATCCGTTGGCAGTTACTGATCAGGCTACGGCCCATGAGCCCGCAGCCTACGTAATCACCGAAGCAGGACGGAGCGGTTCAACCGTTACCTTCGAGGTCTACGCTGATACGGATCGTGACATTTCAAGCGGTCTTGCCATTACGGCAGAACTGGAGTTCGACTCTTCCGTCGTCACGTTTGACAATGGGTCTGCGACAGAAAACAACGCATTTGATCTGTTCCTGGCCAGCCCAGGAACCGGAGATATTATGAATTTTGCCGGCGCGGCGACTATCTTTACCGATCTGTCTCAGCCGCTGGTCACCTTCTCAATGACGGTCCAGGATCCGAACCAACCCATAATTTTGACGCTCAAGACACCAGATGGTGGGCCGTCCACTCTGCAAATAGGAACCATCGGCGATGACAGCCTGACCGCGTCCAACACAGACACGCTGATCCAAGGAGGTGACGGAGATGACACCATCGACGTCTCCGCCTCAGGGCGCGATGTCATAGTCTTCGAAGCGGACCCTGCAAACAACGGATCAGATACCATCACCGGCTTTACGGTCGGCCCAGAATCCGAAGTTTCCGATGCGCTGATGTTCAGCGGATTGGACGCCAGCGCTCTGCGTGGCAACGGTACCGGTTTTGAAATTCTGTCAACTGGCGACGGTATCGGCACAAACACTGGATTTGTTGGGCTTGATACGGTTTTGACTGATCTGAACGCGACCACGATAGAGAACGCTGTGGAAAGCTTGACCGGCGCAGTGGCCGGAGACGAGATATACGTGATGGCCACTGACGGGACAGACAGCATTCTGGTCAAAGTCGACTTTGCGACCTCTGACGATGCTAGCGTTCAAACGGTTGCCTCATTCCAGGGTCTGAACGATCTAAGCACCTTGCACACAGACAACGTTCTGCACACCGACCCAACCGGTGCGTCCGCCTGATCCTAAGTCAGGACGTGGAAGAACCTTCGAAACATCATGAGGTAGCTATGGCAAAGAATGGCATAACTCCGGTCCATCGAGAACGGCATAGGGACAAGTTCTGGAGGCGGTTTTCCTCGTTCAACTTCGCAATCGAAATGAAAGAGTGTCCCATTGTGGAAGCGGAAATCCTCCAGGTAGCGGCCGCATTTCCGATTGCCTTTCGAATGTCTGAACAAGGCCATTATCCCGTCGCTGTGCTTTCTATGGCAGCCGATTGCCCGACGCCCTTTGTCTCGTGTCAAGGAAAATGGCTTGCCGGATATGTCCCTGCTGATTTTCGCTGTTTTCCGTTTCGGTACGAAATGACTAAACACAAGGACGACGCGGACTCCTCTAACTTCGAACTTCTGGTCGACGAAGATTCAGGTCTTGTGACCGATGATCCGGCAGATGAAATATTTTTTGATCAAGCGGGCAATCATGGTCCGGAAATATTAAAGGTTCAATCGTTTTTCCAAGCGCTTTCCAAGTCGCAGCAGGACACGTGGCACTTATGCAAGGTCCTTTCAGAGATGAGTCTTTTCTCTCCGCTGGGCTCATATCAGGGCATGGCGCTCCCGCGTGGGCTCTTCGGCATTAACTCGAGCGCTTTAAAAACACTTAACGCTGTGAACATGTCGTTGCTTGTCAAAACTGGAGGGCTGCGCCTGATACACGCCCATCAGGTTTCCCTGACACACTTCCATTGGCTGTCGCGGGCGCAAAGCGAGGCTGTTCGGCTAACAACAAAAAAAGAAGAAAATAAAGATTCGAACCTTCCCGGGTTTTTAGACGCTTTGGTGTCGGCGCAACAAAGTGAAACCCTCCTGGGGCATCGCAATCACGAGGGTGAAAATGCGGTCCTTTATTGAAACTGCGAAGAGAATGATATCTGTACTGTCTGCGACTCTGATCGGCGCCTGCACGGCCCCGCTAGATTTGTCGCCTGTATCCATGTCATTTGCAACTGGAACGGCTGGAGCCGGAGCCGCAAAACCCCCTAAGTCGCTAAGCCAAAGTGCATTTGGGAAAAGGGTGCGAACAGCCGTAGAATCCAGCCCAAATCTGGCCCAAAGCGATACGAGGATGGACATCGCAGAAGCCAATCAAGATGCAGCGAAAGGCGCTTTCCTGCCTCAAGTGTCACTAGGCATCAACGCCCGATCCGAGAGGATTGACTCTGATATCGCTGATGTTTCACCGTACCTGAGGATTTCGCAACTGGTGTACGATGGCGGCGCGGCGGCAGGAGACTTGGCAGCTGCGCGAGCACGGGTTCTGGAAAGTCGAGGTAATCAACTACAAACCGCATCGGCGATAGCTCTGGCGGCGATTGAAACATATGTCATTGTCCTTGATCGTCGGAAAATTCAAGACATTTCGGCAACGAATGTCATCGTACATGAAGAACTTGTGCGTCAAATCTCGGAACGTGCAGCGAGTGGGGCCGGTTCAAACGCGGATGTGCTGACAGCGCAGTCGCGCATGGCCGATGCAAGAACGAGGCTGGCCGACGCTCAATCGCGTACAGACCGTGCCGAAGCTCGGTTTCGCGAAGTATTTGGAACAGTTCCCGGCGTATTGAGCCCTCCTGTGCCAGCACCTGATCTGCAAAAAAGTGACGCTCAAATCATACTTGCCAGCCCTCAAATTCGCCAAGCAGATGCGAGCCTTTTGGCCGCCAAGGCAGACTGGTCGGCTGCTCAAGCTCGCCGTAGACCGGATATTCGTTTGGCAGCTTTTGCCAATCAAGATGACAACCGAGATGCAAATCTAGGCGTTGATCTTTCGGTCAACTACGAATTGGACAGTACTGGTCAACGACGGGCAGCGATAGCAACCGCTGAAGCGCAAGTGAAAGAGGCAGAATACGTTCGCGAGCAACTCATTCGCGAAATAACGAGAGAGCTGGGTTTTATACGTTCCGACCAAAGTGCGGGCGCAGAGCGACTGCGCGCCGCCCGGTCAGCAGTTACCGCCAACGCTGAAAATGTAACAGCCTCGCGCGCACAGTTTTCTATCGGACGGCGCAGCCTGATCGAAATCCTTGACGCGCAACGCGACTTTGTGAATGCGCAGGAGCGTCTCATTTTGGCTGAACAGAACTATTTCCTAACCAACTATGCCGCACTCAGCCTTACGGGTGATGTCCTTGATTTGTTTGGGATATCACTTGGGGCCTGGAGCGGCTTGAAATGAACATGTCCAATTCAACACTCTCAAACCCTCATTTGACGTCCTATGAGGCTTGCTTGTTGAATGTTGCAAGTACGCTTGAGCGACCATTGACGCTGGCCTCGCTTCATGCAGCGCAAACCGGTACAGCCGGGGAATTGACCATACGCGATGTACTTTCGGTGGCTCACCAAACGAACTTACAGGCGGGGTACGGTAAGCGTCGGCTTTCCGAATTTGACGGAAAACTCGTACCTGCGATGCTGCTTCTGACAGGAGATCAAGCGGTTGTTTTCCATGGTCGTTCAGCCAACGGTGCATTTCTGATTTTCGACCCGGAAATCGGCGAAGGGATCAGCGAAGTGCCTGAGGACAGTTTTCGGAACACCTATACGGGTTACGCCATCTTGTTTCGCCGCCACTACGGCGACGAAATTTCTGCGGACAACACCTCTTATCAAGGTCACTGGTTTAGGTCAGCTCTTGTCGCAAGCCGATGGAACTACATTCAAGTCATTCTGGCGGCCGCCATGGCCAACCTTCTGGGTCTAACAACTTCGATATTCATAATGGTTGTTTATGATCGCGTTTTGCCCAACGAAGCAACCGAGTCCCTGATCGCGCTGACAGGAGGCGTTGCCCTTGCTCTGATTTTTGACTTTTTGCTGAAATTGCTCAGAGCGGGCTTTATCGACAAGGCCGGCCAAAAAGCTGATTTGCTGATGGGACGGCGCATCTTCGATCAAGTGCTGAACATTCAGATGAAATCCAGAACAGGCTCTACTGGCGCAATGACCAGCACCATTCGTGAGTTTGAAACGCTACGCGAATTCTTCACATCCGCGACCCTTGTCGCCGTTGTAGACCTTCCGTTCATAGGTTTGTTTATCTTTGTAATTTATCTGGTCGGAGGGCAACTCGCGATTGTACCTGCGCTGGCCGTTCCAGTGGTGCTTTTGACTGGCTTGGCTGTGCAGCCCTTCTTGTCGCGAATGGCCGAAAAAAGCCTTACTGACGGGCAGTCCAAGCAATCTGTTCTGGTCGAGGCCGTCTCTGGCATCGAGACCCTGAAAACAACGGCGGCAGGTCAGCGAATGCGCGCCAGGTGGGAAGAGGCGATCGAACGGCAATCAGCACATGGAGCGCAAAGCAGGGCCATCACGCAGTTTGCTCTGAACCTGACCGGTTTCACGCAGCAAGCGGCTCAGGTGCTCATCGTTTTTTATGGCGTTTTTCTGATCACTGATGGCCAGGCCAGTATGGGAGCGCTTGTTGCCTCTGTTATGCTGACCGGTCGCGCGCTGGCTCCTTTGGGTCAGCTGGCACAAACGCTTACGCGTATGAATCAAGCCCGAAGTGCTTACCGTAACCTAAACACGCTGATGGTGGCTGAAAGCGAACGACCAGAAGGGCGCACCTGGGTGAACCGGTTCAGGTTCAAAGGAGCAATCTCTTTCAACAATGTACATTTTTCTTATCCGGATCAGAGTTCTGACACACTGGAGGGCATCTCTTTCAAGATCAAACCTGGTGAAAAGGTCGCAATCCTCGGTCAAATCGGTTGCGGGAAGAGTACGATTGCACGTCTGCTTTTAGGACTTTACACGCCTCGCGTTGGGTCGGTTTCGTTTGACGGTCTGGATATCCGACAGATCGATCCCGGTGACCTGCGCCGCAATATCGGCTCGGTATTGCAGGACGTTTGGCTTTTCTCCGGGACTGTCCGAGACAATATCACCAGCGGCGCGATCAGACCTAAGGACGAAGACCTTATCGAGGCCGGTCACACATCTGGTGTGGAAGATTTCATCTCGAAACATCCAAACGGCTATGATCTTCAGTTGGCTGAACGTGGAGAAGGACTCTCTGGAGGGCAACGACAGGCCATTGCCCTTGCCCGAGCGCTCATTGGACGTCCTCCGGTTTTACTGTTGGATGAGCCAACCAGCGCAATGGATGTCCAAACCGAGGCTGAAGTGATCCAACGTTTGAAGCAGGCTTCTTCGGGTACGACAATGGTTGTCGTTACACACCGAACCAGCCTGCTGGAGCTTGTTGACCGGGTCATCATACTTGAAAATGGCAGGATTGCTGCAGATGGACCCAAAAGCCTGCTGACACAACACGCACGCCGAAACAGGAGACATCTGAATGTCGCGGCATCCTGACCTGGCCACCCTGGCGCGCGAAATGCAAGGGCGCTCTCCTATTCGGGGTTCATTGCTTTTGTTTGTGATCCTGTCTTGCCTGATCTCTGCCGTGGTTTGGGCACATCTGACCGAGCTTGACGATGTCACGCGCGTAGACGGTCGAATTGTCCCGTCCGGTGATATCCAAGTAATCGATGCAAGCGAACCCGGAATTCTGCGCGCGCTCCATGTGCGCGAAGGTCAACTGGTGGACAAAAACACAATGCTTATGGAGCTTGATGCCACGCAAATCGATAGCAAGCTCAGTCAGGAACAACAACGCGCATTCGGGTTGATGGCTCGCGCAAGGCGGCTTCAGGCAGAAATAGACGGAACACAACTGAATTTCGACGCGAAACTGATTTCTGGAGCACCAAGTGTCGTACGCTCGGAAACAGCGCTGTATCAAGGGCGGCAAGCCGAGTTAGCGGCAGAAATTGCAATTTTGGAACGTCAGCGGCAACAGAAACACCGTGAGTACGAAGAAGGCTTGGTTGATCAAGTCACAGCCGTTGAGACGCTAAAGGTTCTTGAGGAAGAACGCGCGATTATGGCCCCCTTGGTCGAAAGCCAGATGGAGCCGGCGACAACCTTACTGGCCTTGCGCCGAAGCGAGGCAGAGTGGCAGGGGCGCAAGGTGCGAGCCGAAGCAGTGACCAACAGGCTAAAGACGGGCCTGGAAGAAATCGATGATCGCATCCAGGCGGCCCGTAGCCGGTTTCGAAGTGCCGCGCTGACCGACCTTGCGATTGCCACGGCTGAATTGGCGGCCTTGCAACCGGCGCTGCCTGCTTTGCGCGACAGGGCTATGCGCGCGCAAGTCCGCTCTCCGCTGCGGGGCATCGTCAACCGCATTCACCAGACAACCATCGGGGGGCATACAAGAAGTGGCGAGGAGCTTGTCGAAATCGTGCCTCTGGACGACACATTGCTTGTTGAGGCTTACGTGAAACCCGAGGACATCGCATTTCTGCGCGCCGGGCAGCCTGTGAAAGTCAAGATCACAGCCTATGACTTTGCCCGATATGGCGCCTTAGATGGTGAAATCATACGCATTGGTGCCGATACAATCACGCGATCGGAACGCAATGAAGAAGAAGTATTCGTCGTAGAAATCCGAACGAACAACACCATGTTGGACGGGAACGGCATTGCGGTCGAGATTATTCCAGGCATGATCGCAGAAGTGGACATTCTGTCCGGTCGCAAATCTGTTCTGGACTACATTCTGCAGCCTGTCGTGAAGATTAAGGATCAGGCGCTTAGAGAGTAAACCGATCAAACAAGGCGGCTGTATGCCTGATTTTGGCATGAAAGTATGACCGGCCTGGGGGCTGAGAGCCTCAACCTCAGTTGATCAATACTGCTGTTACTTCCAATCAACATCGCCCAGAAAGATGTATCCAGCACCATAAATCGTTTTGATAAGGCGCGGGTTCTTGGGGTCTTCACCAAGTTTGGTTCGCAGCCTGGAAATCCGAACATCCATGGCCCGGTCAAAGCTGTCACCTGCTGCACCGCCCAGCGATTCCTGCATTTGTCCCCGACTGATCAAGCGCTTGGGGCTCTCCAGAAACAACCTCAGAACTTCGCCTTCCGCATGGCTGAACGGCGTTTCTGAACCCGCCCCGTCCTCAAGTACATAGCGGTCAAAATGCGCTGTCCAACCATTGAACACAGCCGTATCCGAGTGTGACGTTGGGCCGCGCGGGTTACGCAACCTGGCCCTTATCCGAGCCACAACTTCTGCCGGATCAAACGGTTTCGTTATGTAGTCATCAGCACCAAGCTCTAAACCCGTCACGCGATCTTGCACTTGTGCACGACCGGATATGATAATCACCGCCGCGCCTTGCTCCAAGGCAAGGCGGTGAACCAGAGCCAACCCATCTGTGTCCGGCAAGGAAAGATCGACCAGACAAACATCTGGCGTCACGCGGTTCAGCGCCGCCTCAAATTCCCGCGCGCGAGAGAAACTCTGCGTTCGGAACCCTGCGTCTTCCAACGCATCCGTCAGGATGCGGCGAATCTCGGGCTCATCATCGAGAATAGTCACCAGCGGTTGCGTCATCAGGCTGCCTCGGTTTGGATAAGCGCAGACAATTGCGCCTGTGAAAACGGTTTTTGCAACACCGGTGCTAAAGCGAGTGCCTGTTGGTGCAATGGATCTGAATTGGGTAGGGACGTCATTAGGATGCACGGAAACCCTGGCTTAATCTTTTCCATTAGCTCCAGCCCCGTTGCCCCTCCTTCAAGGCGGATATCGGACAGGACCATCGAGATGTCTTCGACGCTGGAAAGCAGCGCCACCGCTTCATCTACAGAGTTGGCTTCAATTACTGACAAACCCAATTCCACCAACATGTCGCGAAACTGACCGCGCAATTCATCACTATCTTCCACCAACAGTACAAGGCCGCCTCGGGCCGGTGGAGCCGGTCGGTAGGGTAACCGCAGGACGACGGATGCTCCGGACGGGGTATTCTTTAGGTTCAGATCGCCCCCTGTCAGTTTTACGGTGTCATAAACCATAGGCAGGCCCAGCCCGGACCCATCACTGCCCTTGGTTGTAAAGAAAGGATTTAGCGCTTTCTCCAACGCCTCCGCTGAAAATCCCGGACCGGTGTCAGACACGGTAATCTCGACCCAAATGTTACCGATGGCGTGTGCGCTTATGGTAATCTGTCCCGAGCTTCCACATGCATCCCGTGCGTTCAAAATCAGGTTCAAAAGCGCGTCCTGCACCATTCCCGGATCCAGCATCAATGCCTGATCCGGTAGTGTGTTGACAACAGAAAGCCCCATGCCACGCGGCAGGGACGGGGTGGCCAGTATCCGCAGATCTTCCAGCAAACCGCGCATATCCGTGGCCTGAGGCTGAGGCGTTCTGTTCCCGGTCATGTCCGCAATTCGGTTCAGCAATTGCCCACCCCTGCGCGCCGTTTGTTGAGTGGCAACGACAAGTTCTTGCGCTTCATCTGGCAAGTGCATCTTGTCCAGCCGGGACTGCATACCAAGGATAATCGTGAGCAAGTTGGAAAAGTCATGCGCAAGGCCACTTGTCATTTGCGCTGCCATCGCTCTGCGACGTGTCTGCTGCAAGGCAACCCGCGCTTGTGTTTCTTCGGTAATGTCCACAGACATGACATAGACCCCCCCTGCCCCATCCGGTGTGAATGAAACACGGATTCGGCGAGAATCCTGATCTTCGGTGAACTCAAAAACAGATTGCTCACCGTCGTAAGCCTTTTGCAGATGGCTTTCGACACGTGCAAAAGCCACAGCACCAAGGGCCTCGGAGATATGGAGCCCCAGAATATCAGAAGGACGGCCAGGCATAACCGCGCTCAGACGTCGGTTGGAATAGTCGTAGAACCCGTCACTGTCCAAATGCGCGATATGGGCCGGCATCATCTCAGTCACCAGGCGTGTCCGGGCCTCAATTTCGGTCAGCTCCCGTTTGGCTTCTTCTAACGCGGCGATCGTGGCCGCAAGCTTGCGGTTGGTGGCCGACAGTTCTTCGGCATGACCCAGCAACTGTTCCGACAGTTCCTCGGACCGCGCCCGTAGCAGGTTCTCGGCCCGCCGCGTACCCGTGATGTCCGTATAGACTGCAACCCACCCCCCTTGCGGCAAGGGCGCACCTTCGATTGAAACAACTTGCCCGTTCGGACGCACCCGTTCCATGTAATGTGGCTCAAATGCCAAAGCCTGCTCGACGCGCAAGTTGACCATGTCCTCCACACTCTCGTCGTGGCCATATTCTCCTCGACTGGCCAGAAAGTGGATGGTGTCTCGAAACAAGGCTCCACGCTGGACCAGTTCGTCCGGCAACCCGAACATTTCCTGAAAACGGCGATTGCTGAGCACCAATTGCAACTTGCTGTCATAGATGGAAAGAGCCTGACCAATCAGGTTCAGCCCTGCGGTGGTCATAGCTTTGATGCGCTTTTCTGTTATGTTCAAGCTTGCCGTCTCCACAGCCTCTGCCTAGCACCAGTTACCAGGCGCGGATAGTGGAATCATGTTTGATGCCTCGCGCGTTGGGTCAGGACCCGCCGTGTAAGGGCATGGCATTTGCAGCGCGGTATGCCTCAACATATCCTCTGGCGACAGACCGTACAGCGCGACCTATCTGGGCATAGGCTTCGTCCGGCAGATTGGCAAAAGACACGCGCGCAGACCAACCCGGCGCATCGAACCCGCTGCCATTCAACAGAACAATCCCGTGATCCTCGGCAAGTTTGAAGGCAATATCGAGTGGATGCACGTTCTTCTTGATCCAAGCCACAACGTCGTCGCCAACATATTTGCGCAACCAATATTCGAAGTCGATGATCCCATAATAGGCGTCGTAGTTTTCGCCTGCATCGACCTCGATCCCCATCGCTTCGGTCAATAGTTTGAACCGCCGATGTACAAGTTCCATACATGCGGTTTGATAGTCTTTCTTGGTATCCACCAGTTCAACAAGTGAAAACAGGGTCATCATGACTTGTTGAGGTAAGGACAGACCAGCGGTGTGGTTCAAGGCAACGTCCCGGCTGTCTGCAACCAGGCGATCAACGAAGCGGATATCCCGAGGCGTAAGGCTTAGTGTGCCATACCGTTTGTCCAGCGTCTGCTTTATCTCTTCGCTGTGTTCTGCCAGTTTGAGGTCAAAGATATTGTCTTGTGCAACGGCAATGACACCCAAACGCCAGCCCGTGCAGCCAAAATATTTGGAATAGGAATAAACGCCAATTGTGTTGCGTGGCATGTACCCCATGACCGATGTGAAATTATGCACGAAGGTTCCATAGACATCATCTGTCAGAACGATGAGGTCGGGACGATGGTTCTCGACCACATCTGCCAGCTTCTCCAAAGATGCCTTGTTCAGCGCAACTGACGAAGGATTGCCCGGATTGACCAGAAAGAAGGCTTTTACTTTGGGGTCTTTCAACGTCTCGACCGCTGCATCGGTCAGTTGGAAACCGTCTTCTTCATCCGTTTCCACATGAACGGATTCGAGGCTGTAATCCTCCAACTCGGGCATTTCGAGATACGGGGTGAAGATCGGGGTACACAGCGCAATCGTGTCCCCTGCGTTCAGCAAACGGTTGGCCTTGAGTGACTTGAAGATGTAACACATCGCCGCCGTGCCGCCTTCGACCGCAAACAGGTCGAATCGTGTCTCGGGCCGTCGGCCCGCACACATGGCCCACATCAGATATTCATGCGCGATAATTTCATTGTGGTGCAGGATGCGGTCCGGCACCGGGTAGTTGTCTCCAATAATCGAATCCGTCAGCTCATGGACAAACGCATCAGCATCAAAGTCGAAAGCAAAAATGGCGTGTTTGACCACAGTCAACAAGGTGTCGGTACCCGGCATATCGGCATTGGCCTCAGCCCAACGCAAAAAGCGATCATGGCACCCTTTGATGGCTGGCATCCCACCCAAACCCGCCGGATGGTCCATAACGCGTTTGGCTTCGGTTATGGCAAACTGACCGAGCGCAAAGAACGCTTCACGCGGGCGTGTCGCGATCCAGTTGGGGTTGCCGCGCCCTGCGTTCAGAAACGCACTGTTGGACTTTCGTGCCTCATCCGAGGCCAGTTTGATCAGCTCATCCTTGATCTGAAAAGGGCTAAGCGCTTCGTAATCGTGCAGTTTCAGACGGTCCATACCCCATACCTTTCCAAATCAACTGAGGATCAAAACAACGACCATGCCAAAGATGGTCAGTAACGTATTCCCGATCGCATAGGGCATCCCATACCCCAACGCTGGTATTCGGCTTTGAGCGGCTTCCTGGATCATCCCCAGCGCAGCTGTTGTGGTTCGCGCACCCGCGCAGGCCCCGAACAAAATGGCCGGATGAAACTTGAAAACGTAGTGGCCAACATAGACAGAAAAGATCATGGGCAATGAGGTGGCGACAATGCCCCAAAGCAGCAATGCAACACCGGCCTGCTGAAGCCCTGCGACGAAACCAGGGCCCGCACTGATCCCAATCACAGCAATAAATACGTTCAGGCCAAGGGTATTCATCAACCACAACGACGGGCCGGGTATACGTCCGAAAGTTGGATGAACCGTTCGCAACCAGCCAAGCAACAAGCCCGACAATAGGGCCCCACCTGTTGTCGAAAGGCTGATTGGGAAACCCCCCATGGTAATCGCAAGGGTCCCGACCAAACCGCCAAGAAAGATCCCCCATCCGACAAACGCAAGATCCGTCGTGTCCACCGGACGATCTGCATACCCAATCTGGGCGATTGCGGCTTCGACATGGCGCTTTGACCCAAGAACCGTCAGGATGTCACCGCGATGCACGACAGTTCCCGGCAACAGCGGCAGTTCGACCATGTTTCGCATCAGCTTTGAGACATAGACGCCACGGGCCAGCGAGAGCTTGCTTAGGTCCTCCAGCGTTTTGCCGTGAACCTCTTTGCTTGTAATCAGAACATCCAGCTTCTCAGTTGGCGTGTTTAGCAATTCTGGGGCGTCAGCCTCTTTCATGCGGCCTTCCAGCAGGCCGACCAAGTCCGCGCGCCGCCCGGAAAACATAACGATGTCGCCCGCCTGTAGTTCCGTGCTGTCCTCAACCTCGATAATTTCATCGCCACGCTTGATCCGTTCCGCGTAGATCCGCACTCCGGGCATCAAGTCCTTGACCGGTTGGCCTATCAAGTCACTGTCGTGTGGTATTTCAAACGCCCGTGCTTCGATCATGCGATAGGCTGATACGATACCGTCACCTGCCTCAACCGCCGCGCCGCCACCCAGCTGAGCTTCGTATTCCTTACAGGCAGCAACCAAATCCACACCAATCAGACGCGGGCCTATCTTGGCCAGAATGATGGCAGAGCCGATTGTGCCGTAAATATAGGTCACAGCGTAGGCGATCGGGATTTGATTGGCGTAGGTCTGCGCCTGTTCTGTCGACAGGCCCAATTGATTAATCTGATCTGTTGCGACGCCAATTGCGGCCGAAATGGTCTGCGACCCCGCGTACAGGCCCGCCGCAAACCCAAGCTCTAGGCCCGCGACCATTGCGGATATGACCGGCACAATCAGGCACAAGGCCAGAACACTGAGCGCAAAGAAGACTTCTCGCGCACCGTCTGCTTTGAGGCCGCGAATGAACTGTGGACCGACCCCATACCCAACCGCAAAGATGAACATGATGAAAAAGGTCGATTTGACCGCCGAGTTGATTTGGATATGCGTTTGCCCAATGATCACAGCCGCAAGCAGTGTCGCCGTGACCGTTCCCAGACTGAACCCAAAAAGCTTTTTGGGACCTATCCAGAACCCCACCCCTATCGACAGAAAAACCGCCAGTTCGGGATAGCTGCGCAGCACATTCACAAACCAATCGCCCATCACCATCCTCCTCAGAGCACCCTGCAAGCGCAAAGGTGTGTTTGGAACATTGAAATCGCTGACAGGCCGATCCGAACAATTCAATCAGTAACAAGAAACAAAAGCACCGACACTGCAGGCCGTCAGAGCGAAATTAGAAGCGTATTTTTCAAGGACGATACCGTAAGATATGAATTTGTCTATAAATTTTCTCTGACAGGACCCAACCACCAAAGAGATGTCTAGTAGCGAGAGCGGGATTTTGCACCTTCCGTTGTAATGGAATGCAATGACAACGTATGGTCCATGTTTCGCATTCGATGCCGCAACATATGGCGGCCCATCCGGGCTAGTTCAGGCGCAAACTCGGGCTTGTTTGCCACATTCTCGAACTCGCCTTTGCCTTGGTGGTCAAACAGAATGGGCGGCAGATCGGCGGCAAATTCGATCAGGGTAAATCGATCATCTCGCAAAATCCCCAGACAAGAGTTGCTGTTTCCCGTTCCCAGTCGCTGTTGCCAAAGGGTCGGGTTTTCAGGTTCCGAGAAGTCCAGTTCACTGAACGAATAATTGCGCCAGTCTTTGGGAACCTCGCGATGCAACAACGGCATCAAGGACCGACCATCCATCGCGTTCGGAGCCGTTTGCCCGATCCAGTCAAGGATTGTCGGCGTTACATCTACTGACTCTGTCGGCACTGTAATTTGACTACCCGCGTGGGCCTCATTCCCCGGCAAACGGATCATCAACGGTGTATGATAGGCTGCATCATATACCGTCATTTTTCCCCAGCTGTGGCGATCCCCCAGCATTTCGCCATGGTCTGCGGTTATAACCACCATCGTATCGTCATATTGCCCGCTGTCCTTCAGGTATTGCACCACACGACCGATATGATGGTCTACTTCTGTCGCCAGTCCCAAATAAACTGCGCGCAATGTACGAATGTTGGCGTCTGTTGGTTCAACTTCGTCGAAGCCGTGAACAAATTCTTTTGCTGTATAGACATCCAGTTTCGGGCCAAAGAACGGGTGCAGCTCTTTCTCGGCTTCCGCGCTGTGCAACCGTTGCGGCAGGGGAATATCTGCCGGGTTGTACATGTCATTGTACGGCGCAGGTGCGACCAGAGGCGGATGTGGACGGATATAGGTCAGATGGGCAAACCAGCCCTTTCCTCGACGGGGCGCGATGCCGTCAAGGAATGCATCGGTGAGGAACGCCGTATCACTGTCTTCCGCACGATACAGTGCCGGATTGTTCAATTTAGGGGGCTGACCGTCCATTGAGACGGGTTTGTAGACATCCCAATACTGATCAAACTCATACCCTTTCTTCATCAGATGCGCTTGCCAGGGATACGATTCTTCAAGGCGCATTTCGACGACTTCCAGAAATCCGTTCATGGATTCCTCGTAAGATTTAAGCACCGGGTCGTTTGCGTCATGAACCCGCGGGTCGGCAGAGGTATCTGTGTAACCAAACAGCATCGGCGTATATCCCGCTTTGCGCATTTCTGTCGCTATGTTAGGGGTGTCGTGACGCAACGGGGTTCCATTCCTGACAGACCGGTGGTTCATCGCATATTGACCGGTCAGCAACGAAGCACGCGAAGGGCCGCAAGGATTGGTAACCGAGTAATGCCGTGTGAAAGTCACGGCGTCATCCATGAACGCCCTGAGGTGAGGGAGATCCACGTAATCCGCCAATGCACCGTTCAGGCAATCAGCCCGAAGCTGATCGATGATGATGAACAAGACGTTTTTGGTCCCAGGCATACGAACTCTCCGGCTCCGAACTTGATTCCCACGCGAAATGTGTCTGGCTTCTTGTGCTCAAGCAACTGATAAAATGAAGACATCGCCGCTTGCTAAAGCCGTCAGAGATTACAAAACGTGACTTTACCAAATAAGGTCAGGCGTGACGCGCGCGCCATCCTGCTCCACAAAAACCCTGCCTTTCGAAACAAAGGCTTGCGGGCCAAAGGGGTTTTACTTCACATGACGATATGACGAAGCCAGCGATATCAGCCGAGCGCGACACCGACGGTACTCATGTCCGTATATCGGGTGAATTGCTGACCCAATTGCTGCATTCGGTAGAACAGGACTTTGCGGCTATCCAACCTGCACCTGACAGGGTCGTTTTTGATTTGTCCCGCATTGAAGCGCTGGACACTGGCGGTGCGTGGCTGATCGCTGACCTTGGTCGGCGGTGCACCTCGAACGGCGCGACGATAGAAATCCAAGGGGCAAAGCCTGCGCACGCCAAGCTGATCGATACTGTAACGCATAGTATACCGGACAACCCGGGCAAACTCGAAGACCCCCGCAGCTTTACGGACTGGGTTGCCGATGTTGGCCGCAGCACGTTCGGGGCCTGGAAAGATACGCTGTCTATGCTGGAGTTTCTGGGGCTTACGTTGCACCGGCTGTTTAGAACCGCTGTGATGCCCTGGCGGCTGCGCAAAGCAGCGTTGGTTACGCATATGGAGGAGACCGGCGTCAAAGCCCTGCCGATTGTCGCCTTGATGGGCTTTCTGATCGGCGTTGTTCTGGCCTTTCAGGGCGCAACGCAGCTCAAGCAGTTTGGCGCAGAGATATTTGTTGTCGAATTGATCTCAATCTCGGTTCTGCGCGAATTGGGGATTTTGCTGACCGCTATCATTGTTGCAGGCCGCTCGGGTTCGGCGTTTACGGCTTCCATTGGTTCGATGAAAGTGCAGGAAGAGATCGATGCCATGCGGACCCTGGGGTTGGATCCGATAGAGGTACTGGTCATTCCCCGTGTCCTCGCTCTTTTGATCATGCTGCCCATTCTGGGTTTTGTGGCAGACATGGCCGGTTTGTTCGGTGGCGCCTTGATGAGCTGGATTGACCTTGGCGTGAGCCCGGGGATGTTTCTGACACGGCTAAAGGAAAACACGGATGTCTGGCAATTGGCGGTGGGTTTGATCAAAGCACCCTTTTTCGCTTTGGTCATTGGCGTGATCTCTTGCTGGCAAGCCATGCAGGTCAGAGGGTCCGCTCAAAGCGTGGGTCAGCGCACGACGGCTTCCGTTGTGCAGTCCATCTTCATGGTCATTGTGATTGACGCCCTGTTCTCGATTTTCTTCTCAGAGGTCGGAATTTGACATGATCAGCGAAACACAACAGGCACCGACTTTGACAGAAACGCAGCAAGAGGCCGTGATCCGTGTGCGCGGCCTCAGAAACCAGTTCGGAACGCAGGTTGTACATGACAACCTCGACCTCGATGTCTGGCGTGGTGAGGTTCTGGGAATTGTCGGCGGGTCCGGGACAGGCAAGTCCGTTTTGCTCAGAACAATTGTTGGACTGAACAAACCCGCTGCAGGAAGTATCGAGGTTCTGGGTGTCGATGTCTTGAACGGCCCCGAGGAAGATCGGCGCCGCATCGAACGCCATTGGGGTGTGGCATTTCAGGATGGCGCGCTGTTTTCTTCTTTGACCGTGTTGCAGAATGTAATGGCCCCGCTGCGCGAGCACACTGACCTCAGCGAGAAATTGATGGAGTCCCTCGGCGCGCTGAAAATCAGCTTGGTGGGTTTGCCGCAACTGAGCTGCGGCAAGTTTCCATCCGAGCTGTCTGGCGGTATGCGCAAACGCGCGGCACTGGCACGGGCATTGGCGCTGGATCCCGAGATCGTGTTTCTGGATGAACCAACCGCCGGATTGGACCCGATCGGTGCGGCGGCTTATGATGAGTTGATTGGCGAATTGCAGCGGGCCCTTGGGTTGACGGTGTTCATGGTTACCCATGATCTGGACAGCCTTTATGCCATCTGCGACCGGATTGCCGTACTTGCAGAACAGCGCGTACTGGTTGAAGGTCCGATAGAAGACATGACCAAGGTCGATCATCCTTGGGTGCAGGAATACTTTACAGGCCCCCGCGCCCGCGCAGCACAACAGAAGGGCCAAAACAGGTAGAGGCAATGGAAACCCGAGCGAATTATATCCTGATTGGCGCGTTTACCCTTGCAGGGCTTTTGGGCGCGTTCGGTTTTTTCCTGTGGCTTGCGAAATTTGAGGTCTCGCGCCAATACGCTTACTATGACGTTTTATTCGACAATGTCTCAGGTCTTTCCGCCGCGGGAGGTGTAAGCTTTAACGGCCTTCCCGTGGGCCAGGTCATTTCGTTGAATCTGGATGAAGACGACCCCTCAAAAGTCAGGGTGCGCATCGAAGTAGATGCAGACATTCCAATCACTGACGAAACCGTTGCGCAGTTGCAATCACTTGGTGTGACGGGCGTTGGCTATGTCGAGTTGACGGGTGGGTCGCCAGATTCACAGCGATTGGCGCAGGACAGCGTGATCAAAAGCAAGCGGAGCACGATTCAGTCCTTGTTCGAAGGCGCACCTAAGGTTCTGGATGAGGCCGTCACGCTTTTGGAAAGTCTGAACAAAGTCGTTGACGACAAGAACCGCGAGGCCGTGAGCAGCATACTGGACAACCTTGCGTCAGCCACAGGGCGGCTGGACAAAACACTGACCAGCTTTGAGTCTGTCGCTAGCGACATCGGCAGTGCAGCCAAGGATATTGGCGAGTTTTCCAAACGCCTGGATCCTCTGGTCGAAACAGCGGAAACAACACTTAATGCCGGTACAGATACACTGAATTCAGTCAAATCCGCGTCCGATTCCGCAAAAGCCGCTCTGGACGAGGCGAAAACCACGATCCAGACGGCTGACCGCATCCTACAGCAAGATATTCAACCCTTCATTGAACGCGGCTCGCGACTGGCTGAACGGTTAACCCTGTTGTCGGACGAAGGCAGCGTCACGCTTGGAATTGTCAACGAAACCGTCCTGAACGCAAATACAACGCTGGGCTCGATCACTTCAGCGATGGACACAGCAAAAGGGGCATTGTCCTCGGCAGAGACAGCGTTCAATTCCGCCAACCGCGTTATGGAAGAAGAAGTCGCGCCAGTTGCGGCCGACATCCGCAAGGCCGCCAACCAAGTGACCGAAACAGTATCAAACATCACTGAGAAGATCGACCAAATCTCGGACGATGTACTCAGCGCGTCCAACTCGGCGTCCGAATTACTGGGCACAATCGACGGCATCGTTCAGTCCAACCGCCGCCAAGTGTCGGACTTCCTGCGCGTTGGTCTTCCGCAATTTGTCCGTTTCGTCGAAGAAGCCCAACGCCTTGTCATCAGTGTAGACCGCCTTGTGGACAAGGTTGAACGAGACCCTGCGCGTTTCCTATTAGGCACCCAAGCATCGGAGTTCCGTCAATGATCAAGCCTGCTCTCGCTTTGCTGGTGGTTGCCCTGATCGGCGGCTGTGCCGGTCTGGGAACGTTGCAACAAGCGGCCAAACCCAATGACCTGTACCTGTTGACGCCCAAAAGCACATTCTCGTCCGCGTTGCCCAGAATACAGAAGCAGATCGTTGTTCAGGAACCCACGGCCACTGCAGCGGTGAATACCGATCAAATCGCCATTCAGCCAACACCCTATCAGGTGCAGTACCTGCCGCGGGCACGCTGGGTGGATCGCGCGCCTCTGATCGTTCAGACCCTGTTGGTGGAAAGCTACGAAAACTCAGGAAAAGTTGCCGCGGTTGGTCGTTCTACAGTTGGCCTGAGAGCTGACTATGTAATCGCACCAGACTTGCGCGAATTTCAGGGCATCGTAGTCGAAGATACTGAGACCGGCAAAAAAGTCCGTATTGAAGTCCGTATGAACATAAAGGTCATTGATGAATACGAAGACAAGATCATCGCCTCCAGCTCGTTTCAGGAAAATGTTGTAGCTGCCAGCGATCAAACGCCGGATTTGGTCAAAGCATTTGATCTTGCCTTGGGTCGTGCCATGCGAGATGCGGTTGAATGGAGTATTCGCAGGATCAACACGCATGTAGCAAACAACCCAAGATCTAATCCCAGCTAGGACTTGAAGTTTAGACTACGGCGGACTGGACGGGCGTCTTTGCTGCTTATTGTGAATAATCCCGTTCACTCAGGTGGTTGGTAAAGCTTCCATCGCCTGCGTCTAAACACACCTGGCTAGGTTAGTGCACATGGACTGTCGATTGGGCTCCCGGCTTAGGAGCACGGCAAAAGAACAACAGCGGAATCGTCGCCAAGGCCAGCAAACCGAGATTGTTGAAAACGGTCAGGTATGAGATCAATTCCGCTTGTCGCGCAATTTCCTGCCCCAGAATCGCAGCGCCCTCAGCACTGTCAGGTGTCAGACCAAGCGGGCTCAGATAAGCCTGTGCTGCCGGGTTGTACGGTGTCACATTCTGGCTGAGCACTGCAGTATTGGTCTGAAGCCCGCGTACGATCCATGTGCCGACCAGCGAGATTCCAACCGATGACCCCAGTTGCCGGGTCACGTTGAACAAGCCAGATGCTTCATCTTGCCGGTTTTTACTGATGCTTTCAAACGCAAGGATAGACATTGGAACGAAGACCAATCCCATCCCTAACCCACTGATGGCTCCGGGCCACGCCAGTTCCCAAAATCCGGCGTTGAGGTTGAGCGCCCCCATCATGAAATTGCCAATCGCAGTCAGCAACAGTCCGGCACCTGTCAACACACGTGGATCGAAATGATGAACCAGCACCGCACCTGTTAAAACCATCGATAACCCGGCAGTTATGCCGCGCGGGATAAACAGGTGGCCCGAAGCGATCACCGGGAAATCGAGCAGATTTTGGACAAGCGTTGGCAATATTGCGATACCGCCAAACAGTGAAACCGCGAAACCTGCGATGATCAGGTTGCACAGGGCAAAATTCCGGTCCGCAAAAAGACGCAGGTCTACGATCGCATCTCTGGAAACCAGCGCGTGAACAACAAATCCAATCGCTCCCAGAATTGACGCTACAACAGCCACCTGGATTACGCGGGACGACATCCAATCCATGGTTTCGCCCTGGTCCAGAACAAACTGCAGGCACCCGATACCAAGCGCCAACAAGGCCAAACCTTTCCAATCGATCTTCACATCTTCGGTTTTATCTTCGGGCAATTCTCCGGCTAGCAAAAGAAGGGCAAGAGCCGCCACAGGCAAATTGACAAAGAACACCATACGCCACGAGAAATACTCGGTCAGGATCGCGCCAACCGTTGGCCCAAGGACCGGCGCTACTACGACACCCAACCCGAAGATCGCCATCGCCTTCCCACGGTCTTCCCTGGGGAAGGCATCGAACAGGATCGATTGTGACAGTGGGATCAAAAACGCCCCAAACATACCTTGGGCCAATCGAAAGGCGACAATGACCTCTAAGCTCCAAGACAGGCCACACATCACCGACATCAGGGCAAATCCGCTGACCGCCGTCAGGATCAGCCGCCGCCGACCCACACGGCGCGCTACGAAACCAGTCAGCGGCATAATGACCACGGCTGACACGATATAGCTGGTCAAGATCCAAGTCGCTTGATCAGTGGTCGCCCCAAACGCCGCCTGAATGTGGGGCAACGCGACGTTGACGATCGTGCTGTCCAACACTTCCAGTATGGCGCTGAGGACAACAGCGACCACGATCACCCGGTTTACATGACCGGACGTCGCCGAAGTCATTTGCCGTCCGCCGGACCTGTTGTGTCTACAACAACTTTACCGCTGCCACCGACACGCAAAGGGGCATCTGTTGGATCCAATTCGATCCTAACCGGAAAACGACGCGTGACCTTGACCCAATTGCCGCTGGCGTTCTCGGAAGGCAGCAATGAAAACGTGTCTCCTGATCCGCGCCCAATGGAAGCCACTTTTCCGCTCAGTTTCACACCGGGCAGCATGTCGACCTGAACCGTGACCGATTGGCCGGGTCGGATGCGTGGCAAAGACGTTTCTTTGAAGTTCGCATCCACCCACCAGTCCGATGACTCGACAATCGAAAACTGCGGAGCGTTGGCCGAGACCGATGACCCCGGCCGCAAAGTCAGATTTGCGACCCAGCCGTCTGCCGCAGCAAAAACCTTGGTCCAGGCAAGATTTGTTTCGGCGATCTCAAGCTGTGCTTGCGATGACAGGATGTCGTCCTGCTTTGCCTCCAACCCGCTTTGCAGTGCCAACAGACTGGATTGGCTGGTCGTCAGCCGCGCTGAGGCTTGTGCGAATTCCGATGTGGTCTGATCCAGTGAAGCTTGTGCCACATCCCCCGAGGCAAACAGCGCCTTCGCTCTTTCGAGGCTTTTGTTCGCCGTGTCATAAGCGGATTGGGCACTTTCAACAGCTGCTTCGGCTGCGGTTATCTGAGTGGAGTAAGACTTGGCCTGTTGCACTGCACTGTCCAAATCGGCCTTTGCCGCATCGACCGACGCTTTGAACTGGGTTTCGTCAATTGAAAACAGAAGGTCGCCAGTCTTGACCGGTTGATTGTCCGAAATATGAACCTCGGCGACCTGGCCAGTTACCTGAGCCGCCACATAGATAATATTGGCTCCGATATATGCATCCTTGGTGGATGGATACCTTTCTTCATGCCGCCAGAACAGTAACAATCCAACCCCAATGGCGACCAACATTACGGCGATTGCTGTGGTTTTGAGAGGTTTCATCGTCACTTCCCCTGGCTCGCAGTCTGAGCCACTTACATTGCGTGCATATGCATGCGTATCGCCAGATTGCCCAGGACCCAAACAGTACCAAGGATCATGATCAGCAGAACCATGATGGAAAACAGGACCAGATGAAGATCTTCCCGGCTGCTGCGTCGGCGGTCGATATGCAGGAAATACACAAGTTGCAAAACAAGTTGAGCCAGACCCAGCAAGCCGATCGTTAGATAGACGCCGACCGTTTCGATGCCGAACACATACGCCACTCCGAACATGGCGAGTGTAAGGATCAGCGACCCGCCATAACCGATGACATAGCGCCGTCTTTCGCGCCGGTGCATTTCGGACCTGTTATCCATAGGTCAGCCCTCCAAAATACACGATGGTGATAATGCCGATCCAGATCAGGTCGAGAAAGTGCCAGAACAACGCCAAGCGTACGACCCGAGAAATGATTACATCCGTCATTCCCTTGACCCGCAGTTGGATGCCCAGAACGATCAGCCACAGACATCCGGCTGCAACGTGCAAGCCATGTAACGGAACCAAACCAAAGAATGCCGAAAGGAACCCACTGCGTTGCGGGACACCGCCCTTTTCAGCCATAGCCATGAAATCACGCAGTTCGAGCACCAAAAAGCCAAGCCCCAGCAACAGCGTGACACCAAACCACAAAATGATGCGCCAGCGCGGTAAATTGTATTTCAGCGCCAGCATGGCAAGACCAACCGTTAGGCTGCTGGTCAATAGGATCAGGGTCTGAGCAAAGACGCTTTTCAGGTCGAACAACTCGTGCGGACCGGGGCCGCCCGCCTGTGCATCGATCATGGTTATGTAGATCGCGAACATCAGTCCAAAATAGACCAGATCGCTCATCAGGAAGACCCAGAACCCAAAAGTAACAACTTCGGCTGCTTTATGGGCGCTTGCGTGGCGCTCTCCAAGGTTGATGCCGGGGTAACTATGTGTTGGTGCGCGTTTCACGTGACCGCCTCCAGATCAGGGCGGGCAAGGCCGCGGTTTTCCGGAGAGGTCTCATAGTCACGATCCACCGCCTTTTCGTTGTAAACCAACGAAAGCCACGCTTCGTGATCTCTGCGCACTTCTTCTGCGGGGATGGTAAATTCGGTGCTGTCGTCGAACGTCCAAATGATCACCGCGAGGATCATCAACACGGTCATCAGGACCGCCAACCACCATATCCACCACACCAGCGCAAACATCCAAATGCCGCTAAATACGCACAAGATAAAGCCAATCCCGGTGTTGCGAGGCAGCTCGATATCCTCATAAGCATCCGGAGTTGGATACGCGACACCCCTTTCTTTGGCCGCAGCAAAGTCATCCCGGTCAGTTACTTGTGGAATGATCGCGAAGTTGTAGGGCGGCGGGGGTGACGGGATCGACCACTCCAACGTGCGGCCATCCCATGGATCCCCCACCGGAACGCGTGTTTTTTCGCGGTCGCGGATGCTGACCCACAATTGGATAAGGACCGAGAACAAAGCGCACGTAATCACCAGCGCCCCAATGATGGCGACGATCATGAAAGGCTGGAAGGTTGGATCATCGTAGCTGAACGAACGTCGCGGCATTCCCATCAACCCAACAAAATAGAGCGGCATGAACGTCAACAAAAACCCTATGGTCCAGAGAGCGACTGTTATGCGGCCCCAGAACTCGTTCAGGCGGAAACCAAACGCTTTGGGGAACCAATAGTTATAGGCCGCCAATAGGCCGAACAGCACGCCCGGCAACAGAACGTTGTGGAAATGCGCCACCAGAAACAGCGTGTTGTGCACCTGATAGTCTACCGTTGGATTTGCCAGGATCACCCCGCTGAGGCCACCAATCACAAATAGCATCAGAAATGCCAGCCCATACAACATCGGCACCGAAAACCGGATTCGTCCTCGCCACAAGGTTGCCATCCAGTCATAGACTTTCACACCGGTCGGAATCGCGATCAGCATGGTTGCAATGCCAAACACGGCGTTGATCAACGCGCTTTGACCCATGGTGAAAAAGTGATGCAACCAGACCGTGAAGGACAGCACCGCAATCGACATTGTCGCAATAACAAGCGAGTTGTAGCCATAGAGCCGCTTGGCCGAGAACGTTGCGAAAACTTCGGAATAGATACCATAGGCGGGCAGAACCAGCAGATAGACCTCGGGATGACCGAACAGCCAGAACAGGTTGGCGTAGTTCATCATATTGCCGCCGAGGTCATTAGTGAAGAAGTGGAAATCCAGATAGCGGTCTGCGGCCAGCATCAACGCGGCAACCCCCAAGGGCGGCATGGCAAAGACAATCAGGATAGAACTGCAGATAATCGTCCAACAATACATCGGCAGCCGCATAAAGGTCATACCCGGCGCGCGCATCTTGTAGATCGTTACAGCAAAGTTGATGCCCGTGAGCGTGGTCCCGATACCCGACACAACGATGGTCCAGATCCAGTAGTCCGGGCCGACGCCCGGGTTGAAGGCTGCACCGGTATATGGCGGATAGGCTGTCCAGCCACCGGTTGAGAACCGCCCGACCACCAGCGACACCATCAACATCATGCCTGACGACACCGTCAGGCCCAGACTAATCTGGTTCAGCCGCGGAAAGGCAACGTCGCGCGCGCCAATCATCAGCGGAATGACATAATTTGCGATGCCAAAGACAAAGGGCACAGCCACAAAGAAAATCATGATTGTTCCATGGGTGCTGAACAGCTCGGCAAAGTGTTCAGCCTCCAGAAAACCGTCACCTGGCCCAGCTGCCTGCTGCGCGCGCATGACGACGCCTTCCAATACGCCGCGCGCCAACATCACGATGGCAAACACGACATACATGATGCCAATCTTCTTGTGATCGACACTTGTCAGCCAATCGCGCCACAGCGGCGTCCACAGTCGAAACCAGCTGAGCAACCCGACCACAGCAATGACACCAACAATCACGACGCCCGCAGCCGCATTTGCCACGATCTCATTGGCGTTGGGACCTTGAAGCAACCCAGCAATTGGCAGCGCATCCCAGCTGAGTCGGCCAAAAAATCCTGTCTCTGGAGATGTCATTTTTGCGCCTCCTGCCCGAAGGATGCCGTGCCCGGTTGTTGATCGGCGGGCAAAGCCTCGCCGCTGTGATACCGGTGCAGAATGCTGTGAAACACATCCTCTTCCAGCGTGAAATACAGTGCATCATCAGGCATCTGTGCCGTCCCTAAAGCCGCTTGAACTTCATCCCTGTCGGTTCGCATCGCAAGCGTCTGATAGGTGGTCGCATTCAATGGGATGCCGCCAGCGCGCACTTTACCGACCCACGTATCAAAGGCATCTTGGTCCATCGCAACGGTGCGGAACTTCTGTTTGGTAAAACCGCGTCCGTTATACTGCGTGTTTTCGCCCTGCATGACCTCTGGCGTATCCGCAACCAGATGCAATTGCGTTGTCATACCGGGCATCGCGTAAATCTGACCGGCAAGAGCGGGGATCATGAAAGACTGCATCACCGTGTCGGTGGTCAACGTCATGGCCACTTGTCGTTTGGTTGGGATTCCAAACTCGCCCACGCTGGCAATGCCCAGATCGGGATAAAGAAACAGCCATTTCCAATCCAATCCCACCACCTGAACCCGCACAGCGGGCTCCTCACCAAAAGCAGCCGAATAGGGATCAAGCCTGTGTGTTGCCTTCCAAAGATAGAATGACAGGAGTGCCACGATTAAAACGGGCACGCCCCACATCACAAATTCCAGCTTTGCTGAAAAATCCCAGTCGGGACGATAGGCTGCCGCACCACCCTTTCGGCGTCGATACCGAAACGCAATCAACGGCACCAAAACCAAAACGGGAATAACGGCCACCATTATCAGCGCAGTGGCTCGTAAAAGATGGGTTTTCTGAATTGCTGCAATCGGACCTTGCGGGTCCATGAAGCTATCGCTGGCAAAGGCCATCGGTGGTGTCACCGTCAAAAGGATCAAAGCAGCCATCACAAGCGAGGACGGGTTGGACAATCTGCCTTTGGCCATAACGCACAGCCCTCTCATGATCCAAATTCCGCTCAACTATCGGCAAATGCAAAAGATTTCTCAAGACCTTTCCAAACCGCAGATTGCCGAGTTACAACTTCTTTCAACCTTGGGTCACAACGGGCGTTACGCGTTGAGACCCCAACGGAGCAGAGACGCATGTTTTCTTTGATGCGCAAAATACTTGTCGCCACTGGTCTGATCCTGCTCGCACACGCCGCTGTGGCGCAGGATCATGCTGAAGTTGAACGTCAGTTCCAGGCTTGGCTACAGGACGAGGTTTGGCCAAAGGCACGAGCCAAAGGGGTTTCAAAGCAAACCATGGATCAGGCGTTCTCTGGTGTGACTTTGAACTGGAAACTGCCTGATCTGGTTCCCCCCGGGCAAAAAAACAAAGTGCCGAAAGCGCAAAAACAGGCCGAGTTCGGTTCGCCCGGTCGCTATTTCAACGCGGGATCAGTTCAGGGCGCCTCATCTGTCGGGCGCAAAATGGCGCAGCGTCACGCGAAGACGCTCGCCTCGGTCGAAAATGAAACAGGCGTTCCCGCACGGATTATCCTTGCAATCTGGGGTCGAGAAAGCGGGTACGGACAGGTGCCGATCCGCCATGACGCATTCCAGGTTCTGTCCACCAAGGCCTTCATGAGCACCAGAGCTGCGTATTTCACGGGCGAGTTGATCGCTGCTCTGCAAATCGCGGAAAATGGACATTTGTCCGCGCGAAAGATGAAAAGCAGTTGGGCGGGCGCGTTGGGCCAGCCGCAATTCATGCCGTCCAACTATTTAACCTATGCAAAAGACGGCGATGGGGATGGGCATGCTGACATCTGGGGCTCACCCGCCGATACTATCGCATCAATCGGCCACTACCTCGACCAACATGGCTGGGTTAGCAACCGGGATTGGGGTTTTGAGGTGTCTGTTCCTGAAACTTTGCCCTGTTCTCTGGAAGGGCCCGATCAGGGTCGCCCCATTCACAAATGGGAAGAAATGGGGATAGCTCGTGTCTCGGGCAGGCCCTTCCCAGCCCATGAGCGTGATGGTGAAGGATATCTGATGATGCCAGCCGGACGGCATGGGCCAGCCTTTATTGTCACGCCGAACTTCTACGTGCTCAAGGAATACAACAAAAGCGATCTTTATGCTTTGTTTGTTGGCCATGTTGGGGACCGTATTCAATATGGCGTAGGGGATTTTGTCGGACGGTGGGGAAAGGTCGGTGGGCTGTACCGGTCCGACATCGCGGAAATGCAGCGTGCCCTTGAACAGATGGGCCATGATGTTGGCGGTGCGGACGGATTGCCTGGGTTCAAAACGCGCCGCTCGATTGGACGTTGGCAACAGACCGTGGGCATCGCGCCAACTTGCTTTCCGGAACCTGCTATGAAAGCTAAACTCTTACCTTGAATAAGGACGATTGTCTGGATCCCTAGTCTGGGTAGATATCCAGGCACACCCGACCGTTTGGCCACGCTGCGGTAAAAGACACTAAGTTCCGTTGTATTTGCGTCCATTGGGGGGAATTTTGCGCGATTGTCGCCAAATTTGGAACAGAGCAGCCGGTTTGGCATCCCAGTTTTCACGTTGTTGTTATTGAAAAACGCACCTCCATCAGCAGAACATTTTCTCAGTATTGGCTTCTCGGATAAAGTTGGAATCCAAGCCCTTGCACAACGCTAAAATTACCACACTGCAAGGTAACTGAAGCCGAAACCGCCTGCACAAAAAGCTCTGTATTTTGAACAAGATACATCCTGACAAACTGATATTTCTTCTGCCCATTCAACGAAAACACAAGTGCTGTGAGAGGACGATAGATCGGTTTCAAAATGTGTGGAGTTCGCGCGCAACCTATTCGCGGAATATTAGCAGCGAACAATCTCATAGGGCTGCGTAAGACGTCGCTTTTTCGGCTCCACTCGGCATTACCTAAAGAGAGCTCTCTTTTGACACCGGCCCGACAAGGTGGCACGATTTGACCAATTGCCGCCTGTACCATCGGGTATCATTGATTGATCAGGTTCCGCAGCCTATGAGAACATGTCGGACAAAGCCCCCTTTTCCGGCTAAATATTTAAATTGAGAGGCATCATGACACGCAAGGTCACCAAAGCAGTTTTTCCTGTTGCAGGCATGGGAACGCGGTTTTTGCCGGCCACCAAGTCGGTACCCAAAGAAATCATGACCTTGGTAGATCGGCCTTTGGTGCAGTACGCTATCGACGAAGCCCGCGCTGCAGGTATCAAGGAATTTATTTTCGTCACCTCGCGCGGGAAATCCGCGCTTGAGGACTATTTCGACCACAACCTTGTACTAGAGCAGGAATTGAAGGCGAAAAAGAAAGATAAACTGCTTGAAATCCTGAATGAAACGAACATGGAAAGCGGCGCGATTGCCTATATTCGTCAGCACAAAGCTCTGGGTCTTGGACATGCTGTTTGGTGCGCCCGTCGCCTGATTGGGGACGAACCTTTCGCCGTCATGCTGCCCGATGACGTCATCGCAGCAGACAAACCCTGCCTTCAACAAATGATCGAAGCTTATGAAGAGACCGGAGGGAACATGGTCGCGGCCATGGAAGTTGCACCGGAAAAAACCAGCTCTTACGGAGTGTTGGATGTTGGAGACAGTATCGGTCCGGTCGTTCCGGCGCGCGGCATGGTTGAAAAACCTGAACCGACCGAGGCCCCGTCAAATCTGGCAGTTATCGGCCGCTATGTTCTGCGCCCATCCGTGCTGAATAACCTGAACGCAATGAAAACTGGAAGTGGTGGGGAAATACAGCTGACTGATGCCATCGCTGAAGACATTGCTGATGGTGTTCCGGTATTTGGCTACAAATTTGATGGACAGCGTTTTGACTGCGGGTCAAAATCGGGTTTTCTGCAAGCCACCGTAGCCTTTGCACTTGCTCGTGACGATCTTCGCGAGGATCTGAGCCAATACTTGAACGACGTTGTCGCAACCGGGAAAGCCGCCCAGTAGTTAGAAGCCGTTTCATTGAGTATGAGTAAAGAAAAACCTTCTTTGATTACCAGTTCGAAGGCATACACATGACGAATACAATTCATCCCGTCATTCTTTGCGGAGGATCAGGGACACGTTTATGGCCTCTGTCTCGCAAAAGTTACCCCAAGCAATTTGTTCCTTTGGTGGGTGAAGCCACCCTCTTGCAGGATTGCGCTGACCGAATGCTTGGTCCGTCAGATATGCCTTACGCAAAGCCGCTGGTTCTGACAAATGAAGCGTTTCGTTTTATCGTGCCCGAACAATTGGCCGCAGTTGGCATCGACCCCGGCCCCATCCTGATTGAACCAGAAGGGCGCAACACCGCTCCTGCTGTTCTGGCAGCAGCACTTTACCTGGCATCCCGAAACCCTGACGCCATCATGCTTGTGGCCCCGTCAGATCACGTGATTCCGAACAAGTCCGCCTTCCATGCAGCCGTGGCCGAAGGCGCGCGCGCGATAAGGGAACGCGGTGATCTGGTGACTTTTGGTATCACGCCTACACGACCAGAAACCGGGTATGGATACCTCAAACTCAACCACGCACCGGATTCAACGGAAGGTGCCGTCCCGCTGGATCGATTTGTTGAGAAACCGGATGAAGAAACAGCGCAATCCATGTTGGCTGATGGAAGCTACCTGTGGAATTCAGGCATATTCCTGTTCGCGGTTCGTGACATCGTAGCTGCATTCGAACAACATGCAGGAAGTTTGATAGCACCCGTCCAAAAAGCAGTTAACGAGGCAAAAACTGATTTGGGCTTCCTGCGATTAGACCCTACCGCATGGGCCGACGCGGCTGACATCTCAATAGACTATGCGATCATGGAAAAGGCACCGAACCTGAGTGTTGTTCCTTACTCTGCTGGTTGGTCCGACGTCGGCAGCTGGACGGCGGTACAGGAACTTTCCGATTTGAGCGAGGACGGCGTCGCGACAGATGGCGAGGTTACCGCCATAGAATGCCGCAACGTTCTGATACGATCAGAATCACCAACGCAGGAAGTAGTGGCCATAGGACTGGAGAACGTGATCGCAGTTGCGATGCCCGATGCAGTTCTGGTGGCCAGCATGGACAAGGCGCAGGATGTGAAACAGGCCGTCACAGCGCTTAGAGAAAAGGGGGCTAAGCAAGCAGAGGCCCTGCCTGTGGATCACCGCCCATGGGGTTGGTTCGAAAGCCTGGTGATCGGCGACAGGTTTCAAGTCAAACGGATCCATGTCCACCCGGGCGCGGCACTTAGCTTGCAATCTCATCACCATCGATCCGAGCATTGGATCGTCGTTAAAGGGACGGCCAAAGTCACGATCGACGACAAAGAACAGTTGGTGTGTGAAAACCAATCCGTTTACATCCCCCTAGGTGCCAAGCACCGGATGGAAAACCCAGGCAAGGTTCCGATGGTTCTGATCGAAGTCCAAACCGGAGCTTACTTGGGAGAAGACGACATTATTCGCTACGAAGACATTTATGCCCGCGAATAACTCACCCAAAAAAACCTTAGACTTAATCCTGCCAGTTGAGCCCAGCTAACGGTTCAATGGTTAGCAGAAAATTTCCTGGGCGGTCGGCCCGGTCACAGAGGATTGACGCGCTGTGCTGCACTGTGGCGCGCAACCGATGTTTCGGGCCGACAGCTACAGGAGGACCCTCGTGTCACAAACCTCACCCCGATTGAACCTTCCGTTTTTGCAACCGTCACAGGCGCAAAAGCACGTCACACATAACGAAGCTCTGCGACAACTTGATCTGATCGTGCAACTGACGGTCCGCTCAACGCACACCGACACGCCACCCGTGGTTCCCGAACAGGGCGAAGTTCACGCGGTTGGATCGTCTCCAACAGGGGATTGGGTCGGGCATTCCGGGGACCTCGCCGCTTGGCTGGACAACGCCTGGCATTTCGTGGCGCCCTCGCCGGGTTGGCGCGCTTGGGACGAAACCGTTGGGGATATCAGAATCTGGGACGGCACTGCATGGGTCCCAATGCCCGTCGACACGCAAAACTTGGATAGTGTCGGTATTGCGGCAACCGCCGATGCAACCAACCGCCTGACTGTTCGAAGCCCAGCGACTCTGCTAACCCACGACGGCGGCGGGCATCAGCTTAAAATCAACAAAGCCAGCGCTGATGATACCGCGTCGCTTTTGTTTCAATCGAACTGGACGGGCCATGCCGAGATGGGATTGTCTGGCAGTTCAGTTTTTTCAATCAAAGTTTCCCCCGATGGCACAAACTGGACCCAAGCGCTGAGCTTTGACCCGACCACCGGCGCAGCAACAGGAGCAGCTGTGCAAAGCGATGCGTCCGACACCAGCACTGGCCGGCTTATGCGGGCGGATTATGGCTATGGGCCGGGCAATCTATTGGGATCCGTTTCAGAAAGTGCGGGCACTCCAACCGGTGCCGTCATCGAACGTGGCCAAAACTCAAACGGAGAGTTTGTGCGGTTTGCCGACGGGACGCAGATTTGCACCGCTACCCTGCCCGCAGTTGATTGCTCTAGCGCTGAGGGCGCTCTATTTGCGAGCTCCACATTCACTTGGGACTTTCCCACGCCTTTTGCCGCGACGCCAAGCGTCACTGGCAGCGGAGGCGCTGTCGGCCGGTTTGTCGGCTTGGATACGCCCGGCACAACGCGGGTTGACGGCAAAGTGCTGTCGGCGCTGTCGGATTCTTCGACGTTATCACCGTCCGCAACCGCAATTGGGCGTTGGTACTAAGCCAATAGGCCGTCCGGCTTTTGCATCGGGCGGCTATTTGTGCCCAAGCTTTAGGGAACCGTTCCGGAGAGTCCGCTGAAAGATCGTGAAAACAACCTCAGTTAACACGCCCTCGACCTTTCAACAAAGCGCTATATTCGGGCTGATTGGTTCGAAAATTCTCACTTCAGAAAACAAGCCCTGAACACCCATCTTGGCAAAGTAACTGGCTGTCGCTTGGCTTTAGTCGGTTTACAATGTAGCGGCAAACTTTGAACGTCAAATAGTGCGCTTTGTTGACGCGCTGGAAATGGTAAAACTGAGCAACATGTTTGCTCCAATGGACATTCTGGTCTTTACCCAGAAAAAATTGGTGACGTAAACTCCGTTCAAACTGGGTGTAAATTGGACAAACCAGTGTTGCACGTTGAGAGACGTTGCAAAAGTTTACGCACCCTTATTGCTTCAAAAACAGGTAGAACCTATGGGGTACTGTTTACGGGCGCAGTGAACCATTGAATTTACCCCTGGTTTCTTTGATTGTTCGCGCGTTGTCGGCAGGTATTGGTAAGAAGGACTTTTGAGATGCGTATTGCGATGATCGGCACCGGTTACGTCGGCCTTGTGTCTGGTGTGTGCTTTTCGGATTTCGGTCATGATGTGATTTGCGTCGACAAGGCGGACCAGAAGATCGACATGCTCAAAGCCGGCGAGGTTCCGATTTACGAACCCGGCCTCGATGTGTTGATGGCCAAAAACGTGGCTGCCGGTCGCCTGAGCTTTACCACCGATTTGGCGGCTGCCGTGGACGGAGCAGACGCGGTCTTTATTGCGGTTGGTACGCCGACCCGACGCGGTGATGGCCATGCAGACCTGACCTATGTGATGGCGGCTGCAGAAGAAATCGCACAGGCCGTCACCGGGTATACCGTGATCGTCACAAAATCGACTGTACCCGTAGGCACCAACAGACAAGTACAAGCGGTGGTCGCGGCCGCCAACCCCAACGCAGAATTCGATGTCGCTTCGAACCCTGAATTTCTGCGCGAAGGGGCTGCGATTGATGATTTCATGCGCCCTGACCGCGTTGTCGTTGGGGTGGAAAGCGACCGCGCTGCCGAAGTGATGGCCGAGATTTACCGCCCGCTCTACCTGCGCGATTTTCCGATCCTGACCACCGATCTGGAAAGCGCCGAGATGATCAAATACGCCGCCAACGCGTTTCTGGCGACTAAAATCACGTTCATCAACGAAATCGCAGGCTTATGCGAGAAGGTCGGCGCAGATGTAAAAGAGGTGTCTCGCGGCATGGGGCTGGACGGGCGGATCGGCAACAAATTCCTGCACGCAGGGCCCGGCTATGGCGGCTCGTGTTTCCCCAAAGACACTGCGGCACTGGCGCGGATTGGCCAGGATCACGCGCATCCGATGCAGATTACGGAAACCGTCATTCGCGTGAATGACGAGGTTAAAAAGCGTATGATCGAAAAGATCCGCGAGGCCTGTGACGATCACTTCAACGGCAAAACCGTTGCGGTACTGGGGGTCACTTTCAAACCCAATACAGATGACATGCGCGATGCGCCTTCTTTGTCCATTGTCCCGGCCCTGATCGGCGGAGGCGCGAAAGTGCGCGTTGTGGATCCACAAGGGAAATCCGAAGGCGAAACTTTACTGCCGGGCGTCGAATGGTGCGATGATCCTTATGTTGCCGCGCAAGGGGCTGACGTTCTGGTTCTGCTGACGGAATGGAACGAGTTCCGCGCGCTTAACCTCGGCGATCTGGCCCAGGCCATGAGCACCCCCCGAATGGTCGATCTCCGCAATGTCTATTCAGAGAGCAAGACCCTGAAGGCTGGCTTTGAAACCTATGTCGGGGTGGGGCGCTGAGCTTTTCCGGCCTGGTTGTCAGGTGTTGCCCGCAACCTTCCAGCTTGGCCACCTTACCCTGAAGCTTCGTAGCAGAGTGAGAAGCTAGGTCTGGATGTAAATCCCAGTCCTTTGCAGGGTCGTTTCAAGCTCGACAAAGGACTGGTGCGGCTCTACTCGCCCGCCCAGATTTTGCGCCTGCGTTCTTTGACCATTTCGTTGCCCTCGTCTGTGCCGTCGTGGAACGTGTTGAACCACTCGTCCCAGGGCGTTTCCCACGTGCCGTAGTTGCAATCGAAAAACCTGTGGTGCAGTTGATGGAAAAAGTCCCCGACCTGAAACTTGGCCTTGTTGCCTAGTTTAACGTGTTCAAAACCAGCATGAGAGGTCGGCGCACCAATTCCGTGATGGAACAGCAGAAAGATCGCGTGGATTGGATGGGACGGCAGAAGAAAGAAAATCATCGTGTCGAACATTAAAAAGAAACTTTCGACAGGATGCATGGCTAGGCCAGACCATGGACCGGTGTTGATGTTGCGATGATGCCAAGCGTGCACTTTAGTATAGAACGGGCCGACATGCAGCAGACGGTGTAGCCAGTAGAAATGAAATCCCGCCCAGATCGGAACAAAGATTACAACCGCGATGAACCATATCGGATTGCTGTCGAAAGTGATCATGTTGATCCAACCATTGGCATAGGAATACAGGATCAGGCATTCCCAAAAAGTCCAGAAGGTCAGCGCCGGGCCTAAGGTCCAGAACATGTTGTCCCAGACCTGGTTCTTGAAGGTGAAAACCTTTGCGCCCTTCATCATCGGACGCATGTCATAGCGGTATTCATCCTGTTGTGTGCGGAATTTCCACAGTGCCAGATGCAAGCCACCTGCAACCACCATCAGAATACAGAAATTCCGAAACCAGATCTCGGCCACCCAATCCCAGCTGAAAGTCTGGATCCGGACGAGTGACGGGGTCAGGTAGTTCCAGGTGATGATGGCAAAAACCAGCAGCAGCGCGCGCAGCGCCAACGGGTTCCAGCTTTGCAGAAGGTAACGCAGCGCAGCCAACGGTTTCATCGGCCAATCCCAGTACGGAGACGTCTGAATTGGCAATTGCGGTGTAAAGTTCCAGATTTTGCGTTTGGGTCGCGGAGGCAGAGCTGGATCGGTCATGGCTGGGCTCATTCATTTTGTTCGCTGCCAACACGCTAACGCGACTTGAGCAAGGCTCAGCACGGTTTGTCTTGCAGGTCAGGATAAGTTTTGCTTAGCCTGTTAAAATGTCGTCCCGCATCCCATCTCTCAACTGGTTACGTGTGTTCGAAGCGGCCGCGCGAACCGAAAGCTTTGCCCGTGCGGCGGTGCAGCTGAACATGTCCGCCGCGGCCGTCAGCCAACAGGTGAAAGCGCTGGAAACCCGGCTGGGCACCCCTCTGTTCCACCGCCATGCCCATGCCGTTACTCTGACCGAGGCAGGGCGGGCGTATTTGCCATCGGTGCAACAATCCCTGTTGATGCTGGAAACTGCCACCACAGGCCTGTTTGGCGAAACGCGAGAGCAGCGTCTCTACGTGCAGTCTGTATTGCTTTTCGCCCATGGAATCCTGGCCAAGGGCCTTTCAGCATTTCAAGCCCGGCACCCTGATATCAACCTGTCACTGTCCACCGGAAACATCGTTTCGGATTTTGCCAATCGATTTACTGACTTGCAGATTGTTTTTGGTAACCCTGCCCTGTTTGGCACCGAAGGTGATGAGTTAATTCGAGAAGTTCTTTACCCTGTTGCACCGCCCGCTATCGCTGCACAGATCAAAACCCCGCAAGACCTGCTTGGTTACACTCTGATTGAGGTTTCAACACATCGCGCAAGTTGGCCGCATTGGTTCGAAACCCTGCGCTTGCCTGCAGGACAGGCTCAGTACTTCTTCGCGGACAACTCGATCATGGCTGCAGAATTGTCAGCAAGCGGGTTGGGTATTGCGCTTGCCCGCGCGCCTGCTTCGGATCGGATCATGGAAATGTCAGGTCTAGTGCCATGTCTGCCGGAGGCTACAGTTGCCGGACAAGAAGCATACCACCTGATCTACCCATCGCTGACGACCATGCGCACACCCGCCCGCATGTTTCGTGACTGGCTGCTGGACTACAGCGCAGCAGTCCAGACGCGATAACGCCCTTGCCCTGTGACCTCGCGCACCAAACCTCGACGGCTGAACAAGTCGAAATTGCGCTGCACTGCCGCGCGGGACGCTTCGGTCAAATCTTCGGCCAAAGGGGCGGACACCATGGGCCACGAGGTCAGCGCCTCAATCAGGCGCGGTGGCGTGCGCCCGCTCAGATTTTGCGTGACATCCCGGGCTTTGGCCTCCCAGGCGCTGACCCGGTCGAGATGCAACAACCCCGCAAGGGCCGCCTGCCCGGCCCCTCGTATCCAGGCCCCGAGTTTTTCGGTCGGCTCACCTGCCCCACGCAACGCGCCCGGACCAGACAATGCAAGCGGCATGAATACGGCACCACCACGCCCCATGGTCGCTGCATGCCGCGCGGCAATCACTGCAGCTTCTGTATCCTGACCAACACCCTGCGCAATCGCGCGCCAAGCATGAAACGCGATGGCGGATTGCGTGACCGGATGCAAACCTTCTACGCCTCGCATAACTTCTGCCAGATCCATAATTGCATCCGGGGCTGCATCGGACCCTTGCGCCAGACGTTCCAGAAATGCAGTCAGTCCGGTTTCCCATCCCCCATCTGCAGGAGCAGCCCCCGAGCTCAGTCGGCGCACGGCCCATCCGGCGCGGAACAATGCCTGCACGTCATCATGGGTTGCTCCGATGCGCAGACCGGTCCACAAAGCCAATCGGTCAACACTGACGCGATCGCCAGTCCACCAGCCCAAGTCAGACGTCTCCATCAGGGCCAAACGATGCGTCCACCCCTTGGGGCCTGCGCGCAATCGTTCATCCAACGCACCGAAGGTCAGCGCAAGATCTGCAAGCTCCGACGACAACTCAGACTGCGCCGCCCGCCAATCGCGTGGGTCAAACAGCAAACGTTGATCCGATCGCGGACCGGGAAGGAAGTAATCCTTTTCTTCGACCTCATCGGGGGGCAGAAACCAAAGATCTTCTTCCTCAGACGGATCGCCATCAAAAATACTGGCCGGGCCGAGATCATCGACCTCTTCCTCAGGAAGGGGTAAGGGTTTCTTCGATTTCATGCCGGTATTCTTCGGGCATTTGCCACTGTTCACAAGAGGCTTTGAAAGAGTTTCTGATCAACCTGCAAAAGTACGGGTCAGAACGTCCAGCTCACTTTGTAAATCTGTCTGCGGAGAACTTCCCAACAACATGTACCCATAGCCGTCCTGAGCCCAGGTGGCCGTCGCCAAACCGCTCAGCACCGCTTGCTTGATCTCAGCGGGCGGTGCGTCAGGTCCCTGACGAATTATGCAGAACGCAAATGGCTGACCCTGTTCATCTGCAAAGACAACCTGGATCAAAGGCTTGCCTTTGAAAGACAGAACCTGCGCCCGCTTAAGCTCCAGACCTGGCAAGGATTCCAGCGTTTCACGGTTCAAAGACCGTCCAAGCTCGGCCTCGGCCATTTCAAATTGCTTGTTCAGTGACGCTTCGGAACTGTCCAGAGAGGCAATCGTCTCGGGCACATAAAGCGACTGATAGATCGCCGCTTGCTGCGCCCAGCCCAAATCTGCCGGACGTGTGGCCCAAAACGTCAGGGCAACGGCCGCAGCTCCGACGCTCGCAGCCACAGCAAAAAGGCGCAATACCCCACCGCCTGGGGCTTGCTCCACGGGTTCGGGTAATTCTATCTTCGGCGCTTCGGCAGGCAGTGTTTCGAAGACTTTCTGAATCACTGGCGCGAACGGGTCCAACGCCATTAGGCGGCGTTCAAGTTCAGAATCTTCCTCAACCGCGGCCTCGATGGCGCGGCTCTGAGTCTCGTCCAGTGTGCCTTCCAGATACGCCAACAGCGTCTCGTCGGAAAACGTCATTTGCCACTCCGTCGCGCGGCGTCAGCCGCATCAAGCTGCATTACGGTTTTCAGTTTCTGCCGGGCGTTCGATAGCCGGCTCATAATCGTACCGATGGGAACCTCCAGCATGGCAGCGGCTTCGCGGTAGCTGTACCCTTCAACGAATACAAGCATAACCGTTTCCCGCTGCGCTTCTGGCAGCTGCATCACTTGTGTAAACACTTCAGTCGCGAAAATATTCGTTTCTGAATCCGGTCCGCTGGCCACAAGGTCAGCTTCTGGCGTCACCGACAAGGCCTGTGCCCGCCGAACCGAGCGCGACCGAACCTCGTTCAACCAGATTGAGCGGCAAATCGTCATCAACCAGCTGTCCAGACGGTTGTGCGAGGTGACCTGATGATGGCGTTCCAGCGCGCGCAGGCACGTGGCCTGCAGAAGATCGTCCGCCACGTCCGATGCCCCTGACAAAGCCAGCGCAAACCGCCAGACGCGTTTCGAATGCGTCTGCACCGCGTCGCGGACGGCCTGTTCAGAAGTCATTTCGGCACTCATCGAATAAATCGCGACCTGTGTGTGTTTGTCTCTCACGGACCACGCCCGCCGGGGCGAAAGTGTCACAAACCTTGGAGGATTGAAATGAAACTTCTGTTGAAAGCAGTCACGATTGCGTCGACGATTGTTGCAACGCCTGTTCTGGCAGACAATTGGACGCTGGACAGCGACAACTCTCATCTGGCTTACGGAACCATCAAGAAAAACTCTGTTGGCGAGGTTAACAGCTTCACCAAACTCAGCGGGCATGTGACCCAAAACGGCCGTGCAGAAATCGAAATCGACCTGTCAACTGTCGAGACAAATATCGACATTCGAAATGAACGGATGATTGAATTTGTCTTTCGCAAAGCAGGCACCGCAATCCTGAATGCAGATTTTGACATGGCCGAGGTGTCTGGGCTGGCCGTCGGAGAAACCACGACGGTGGATGCCGCATCAGTCCTAACGCTGGCCGGAACAGAGGTTGCCTTTGACACCGAGATGTTCGTCGCCCGCTTGTCTGAAACATCTGTATTGGTCTCGACCAATGACATGGTTTTCCTCAACACTGAGGACGCCGGTGTCAATGCGGGCGTCGACAAACTGATGGACCTGGCCAACCTTCCTGGCATCACCCGAACGGTACCCATCACGGCGCGGCTGGTGTTTCATTCAGACGGCAAACAGGCCGCAGCACAGACCACGACACCAACAGCGGTTAGCGCAACATCAGTGTCAGGGGACGCCAAAGCGGGAAAAAAAGTTTTTCGCAAATGCAGCGCTTGTCACAAGCTAGACGAAGGCCGTAACGGCGTCGGTCCGTCCCTGCACGCTATTTTCGGAAAGTCCGCAGGTAAGGTGGAAGGATTCAAATACTCCAAAGCGCTACAGAACGCCGACATTGTGTGGACGCCAGAGAGTTTGACTGCGTTTCTTGCCGATCCCAAGGCATTTCTGCCCGGCAATCGAATGCAGTTTCCCGGTTTGAAAAAGGAAGACGATATATTGAACCTGATGGCGTACTTGCAGCAAGAGGGCTGAGTCCTTCTAGGCGCCGGTTTCGTGACAACCAAGTTGCACCGTCGCGCGACAACGGCTCTGTTCCCATTTCAGTTTTGCAACGAGTCCAAATCGTTCTGCCCTAAAAAGAGAAATCGGCGTAAATTGGCGCATTGCACTTGTTTGGTACCATTGCAATCCCTATCTACGGCTGCGCACGAAAGACAGTAAACATGGGCCGCACTGACGCAGCCCGGTATCTGCCCTTTTGGCCCGCGAAGAATTAGGGTATCTGAACGTGCGCACCGTTTCACGATTTGGAGAACGCAATGATAACGCGCGCCTGGAAAAAATGGCGATCAGGCCATATGGGCCGCCTTGTAGGCGAAAGCTTTTATGCACAAGGCCCATTATATGGCATTGCGATTTTGGCAATGATCGTGGTCGCCGTAACCACGGCGGGGTCGGCTTATATGATGGAATACATCGTTGACGCCATGACCAGCCCAGATTTGCGAGGATGGGCGCAGGTGATTGCGTTGGCGGTGGTGCTGCTGTTCCTCACAAAGGCGATTGCCTCGTATATCCAAGCCACTTTTCTCGCTCGGGCGGGTAACCGGATCGTGGCTCAGCAACAGGAAAAGGTGTACCGCAAACTGCTTCGGCATGGCGTATCCTTTTTTAGTGCAAATGAGTCGTCAGATCTGCTGATGCGTACCACCAATGGTGCGCAAGCGGCGCGAAATTTGATCGATGTATTGGTGACCGGTTTTGTCCGCGACGCCCTGACTCTGGTCGGGCTGGTGGCTGTGATGGTCTATCAGCAGCCCGTTCTGTCAGTGATGTTCTTTATTGTCGGCCCCGTTGCCTTGCTGGGCGTTCGCTATTTGCTGAAAAGCGTTCGCTCGATTATGCAGGCCGAATTCAAGTCGCTGGCCGAAATTATCCGCGTGCTGCAAGAAACCTCGGCGGGTATCAAAGTCATCAAGGTCTTTTCGCTTGAAGACAGAATGATTGACCGGATGGAAACCGCCATCCGCAAAGTCGAGCAACGTTCGAACGACATTGCCAGGCTTCAGGCAATCGCCAGTCCGCTGATGGAGTTCTTGGCGGGTCTTGCCGTTGCGGGTGTGCTGATTGTCAGCACGATGGGCATAGCAGGGTCTGAGCAACCGTCCGCCGGTCAGCTTATGTCCTTTATCACAGCTTTGCTGATGGCTTACGAGCCAGCAAAGCGCCTTTCACGCATGCGCGTCCAGATCGAAACCAACATGATGGGTGTTGGGTTGTTGTTCAGCTTGCTGGATTCGCAAGACACGATGGTGGAAAGCCCCAAAGCCCACGACTTGAACGCCGGACCCGGCCACATTGCCCTGCGCAACGTGACCTTTGGCTATCAAGGTGCGGTGCCTGTGATCGAAGATATGAACGTCTCGTTCGAAGCAGGTAAGACAACGGCCCTTGTTGGCCAGTCCGGCGGCGGCAAATCCACCTTGTTCGGATTGATCATGCGGTTTTACGATCCTGATAAGGGCGTTGTTGAGATCGACGGACAAGATCTGAGAGAAGTTAGCTTTGCTTCCTTGCGCCGAAAGATCTCATACGTAGGTCAGGACACCTTTCTGTTTTCGGCATCAATCATGGACAATCTGCGTTGTTCGGCTCCGGAAGCGTCCGATGAAGAAGTGTTTGAAGCCGCCAAAGCAGCCCATGCGCATGATTTCATCATGGATTTGCCAGACGGATACGACACTCAGGTGGGTGAAAATGGTACCTTCCTGTCAGGAGGCCAAAAACAGAGGATCGCCATTGCGCGTGCCATACTGCGCAACGCCGAAATTCTCTTGTTGGACGAAGCCACAAGCGCCTTGGATGCTGAATCGGAGTCTCTGGTCAAGAAGGCTCTGGATGCCTTGACGCAGAACGTAACAGTCATCGTAATCGCACACCGTCTATCGACAGTGCTTGAGGCAGACAAAATCATCGTGGTTCAGGATGGAGCAATCGTAGAGCAGGGCAATCTGGATCAGTTGATGAAGAAAAGCGGTAGTTTCCGAACACTGTTTGATCAACAATTCAAAAAACACGTTCCCGCTCCAGAAGTCGCGGAATAACCGCGACTTCAACCCTGTATTCTAAACTCATGTCCCGGGACTAAGTGCCCGGGGCTATGGCAGATCATCCAACAGCATCGGGTAAAGCAGATTGCCTGCCTGCGGGCCTGCGCCAAGATAATCAACCCATTGATCGGTGGATTCATTGTATCGGCGGTACCGCTCAATCTTGTCATAAAGCCCGTTGACGATGGTCTGTTGTTCAGAAATCGGAAGGCGAACCCAATCGTCTTCGGTGATGGCCATAATCTGAGATTTGTAAGGCAAGTCCGCTAGGTATTCGTCCAAAGCCACAGCTTCCGCAAGGCTAGGGTCCGACTGCCGCGACACCTGATCAGGTCTTCGGCTCATATCCGCAGCTACACCCAGAACCTGCGCAAAAAACTGATCGGGATTGACCACGTTGCGTTCCGCCTGGTCCACGATGATCCGCAGCGCTTCTTCCAGGTTGCTCAGATCGGCTTTGGAAATCAGCAACCGGATCGACAACGGTTTTAAGCCGGTGCGGTCAAAGTCGCGATCCGCCACATAAGCTTCGAACAAATCCGGTGCACGAGCGCCTTCTGTCTTGCCAAGATACGCCAACTGCATGGTTCGACCTGCAGTACTGAGACCCGAAAACCGATCGTCGCCCTCATCGCTGATGGCATCTTCGTCCAAAATCTCATCCCCACCACTCCGTCGATAGGAAGACGTTTGCTGAGCAACGATTGCACCCAACGTACGGGCAGTTTCTCGGTAAACCTCAGGATCACCGTTTTGGATGGGGAAGTATAACGGTGCCGAATTCGGAAACGCCGTCAGCTGTTTGTAAGCCGCTTCCGCCGATGGATGGTCTTTCGCCCCACGGTCAGTACGTAGATGCATAACCGCCATCGCGCCGCCGATCCGTTCACGGATAATCCTGTTCAGACTTTCCGCGCTGAGACCTGTAGACGAGTATTGATCATCGAACTCACGGGGGCCAGCATCCGTCACCAACACGATGAAACGCGCTCCGAAGCCGCTCCAATCCATGTCTTCCAGAGCATGCTCGATCCCGCGATAGCTGTCTTCGCGAAAGTTCTTACTGCTGGAATCCGCTTCTTGCATCTGGTCGATGCCATTCAGGAAATTGTCAACGTTCAGCCCTTCCTGAAGGTCGACAAAAGTCCGAACGTCATAGCCAAGACCCGGCGCTGCCTCGAGGCTGTCGCGATAACCCACCAGCCCAAAGCTGACGGCGTCTGCCGCTGCGGATCCGGCAGCTTCACGATAAACCTCTTGCAGTGCATCGCGGGTTGCCCGGATGTATGGCTCCATCGAAATCGTGGTGTCCACAACAAAAACCACTGCCGTTTTCAAGTCACCTGCACCCGCGTCATCTGATGGCAAGGGCGTGTTCGGCGCGTTGGCGCTGGCTACAGCGACTTGCAACAGATTGACAAAGGGGCCGATGTCAAACACGGCCTCTTCGGTGGAAAGGATCGGCATGACGTAAAGGTTCTGCCGCTGATCAATCGTTTCACGCGGACCAAGCGCGATAACGGTTTCCGACGGTTCCCCGCCTTGTTCCGCAGCTAAGGCTTCATCCCTGGCGTCCTTGGCCAAACCAGCCGGATTTTCACTTTCGATGATGTCGTAAATCGGGTCGATGTCATTGAAGAACAATACCCTCCCGACATTGTCGCTGCCCTCCAGCGTGGCGACAATATTCTGGTTCCAGGGGATGGATGCCGCTGCCGGGATCCACATCAGGTCGTCGCCCTGATCGCTGGCCCCAATCTGCATCCAATCACCGTCGCGGTCGTAAACAAAAAACACCTGTAACGGCGACAACGCCGCAGCGGTGCTGTCACTGTCAGGTGCCGGTTTGGCTTCGATCCGCTCGCGGATCAGCACCCTTTGGAACAGGCTTGTTTTGCCTTCGATCGGTAGCGGAGATTTAGATTGCGCCAATGCTGGCACAGCCAACGCAGCCAGCAGGGCCGTCAAGGGTAGTATCCGTCTCAACATCTTAACCGTCTCCTCACTCACCCAATCGATCCAAAGCGTCCCGTGCCGGGTCTGAACCCAGGTCAGCGGCCCGCTGATAATAGCGTCGCGCAGCAGACGTATCGGGACGCGGGAAAGGCGACGTCACTGTGCTGTGCGTCTTTGGATCATACATTTCCGCAATAAGAATATTGGCCGAGGCGCGATCCTGTTGCGAAATCTCCTGATCGTTGCTGATTGCAATCAAAGCCCCAAGAGCCGCATCCAGATTCTGAGCGCCGCCAGCGGCCAGTAGATCACGCGCCGCGGTCAAAGGATTGTCCGCTGCAACCGCCTCTTGCGCGATCTCGACAGATTCATTGACCTTTGCAGATGATCCACCCGCACCCGACAGAAAATACCATGCCGCGCCTGCAATCGCGATCAGTCCGACGACCCCGGCTGCGATCAAAGGAAGCTTGTTACCACCAGATGCTTCTTCCGCCGCCGCTGGTTTGCGCGCGGCAGCAGCAGGTGCAGGTGCCGGGGTATTTCCACTGAGCGCGGCATGGAACAATCCCGGCAGGTCAGTTGGGCGATCCTTGGGATCGGCTTTCAGCAGATGCTCCAGAACTGATTTTAGGGCAGGAGCAACTTTTGGATGAGTGATTTTCACATCCACTTTGCGGTCTTCGACCGCTGCGAACCCTTTGCCTTCGCCCGGCAATTCCAACCCGGCAGTTCGCATCAGGACCAAACCCAAAGCATAAGCATCTGTGGCCGCAGAGACCTTGTTTCCAAACAACCCCAATTGTTCAGGCGCGCAATAGCGCAGCTTTCCTGCGAAACTGTCGCCAATAATCGACTTGTCCGTACCAACACTGTCCGAGGCAAGGCCGAAGTCGATGAATTTTGCCTGATTGATATCCTCATGTGAAATCATGACGTTATCGGGGGCTACGTCACGGTGCACGATACCCAGTTTGTGAATCGCTTCCAAACCTTCGGCCAATCGCAAACCCAGTTTCAAAACATCGTCAGATGACAACCGGGCGCCTTTCTTGAGGTAATGTGCCAGCGGGTGCCCCGGAACAAATTCCATCACCAGAAACAGGCGGCCATCCTTGTCCAGCATCGAGGTTTCAAACCGAACCACCGCATCGCTGCGGACGGTACGCAACAGGTTCGCCTCGCGCCGGAACAGGTCCACCGCTTTTTGATTCTTGGCGAAGCTGGGCGTCATCACCTTGATCGCCACCTCATGCCCGCTGGCCCGGTTCAGCCCACGGAATGTGGCGCCCATGCCGCCTTCGCCTAAAAGCGATTTGATCTCATAGGTGTCTTGCAGGACGCTGCCGGGTTTCAGACCCAGTACCGAGTGTTCCATGACCCCCCTTACCTCCGGTTCTTCAGGCTAATGGCGCTGTGTTTGGTGAAGGTGCGAATGTCCATGATCTGAAAACAGATGCCTGCAAACACCAAAGACGAGGTGATCCCAAAAACAACAGTCAAAAATGCTGCAATGATCGTTGTCGTATCCGGACCCAACGGAGACAGGCGCAGCATCGCTATGGCCGTAAAACAGAAAAACACAATGGACAGTCCGGCTGTAATCCAGACCAACACTTCAAGCGATTTGCTTAATACATCCCGCATCGTTCAACCTTTCCAATTCATTCTTCGACAAACGACAGGGCCACCGCCTGAAAGTCGTCTGCAATCTGATCCAAGTCCGAATACCCAGCCACCGAGCGCGCACCGATATGGTCCTGCACCATCGCCAGACAGGTCGCACGCTCGCGACCTCGTTCGGCTTCGGTCGGGTAGATGAAATCAATCTGCTTACGCAGCAAAACAGGCGAATATTGATCGACCAGACCTTCAATCAGGTTGGCGTACTCAACAATATCGGCTTTTGCCTTGGCTTCCAGCTCGGCCAGTTTTGCAGCGGCTTCTTCTTTCGCGATCAAAACTTCTTCCAGAAACGCCTGGTCGCCGCTTTGACGAGCTTCGTTTTCAAGCGCGTCCAGCTCGGGCTGAATGGTCAGCGATGAGATCAACGCATTCAGATACCGCCGGATACCTTGCCCACACACCAACACGCCCGAGGTCAGGATCAGGCGGATCGACTGATCTCGTTGCGCGTTACGTTCCACGCGCCCGCGGTTCAGAGTGTCCTTGATCACGGCTAACTGGGTTTTGGTCCGATCCGAGAGTGTCTCACTCGAAATTTCGTCCAGCAGGTCCATTGCCTCCTGCTCACTTGCGGCCACTGCCAAACCTTCATCAGGGCGCGCCAACTGGTCCAGACCGTCCTTGAGCGCCTGATCCTGATCGGCAGAGGTAATCGCCAAGCCTTGCAACACCAGACGCGTGCCTGTGAACCTGTCGGCAGAGGCCGTGTTGGACAAGATATCAAACGGGGGCACCTCGAACCGGGTCGACGAGGTAATGTCCGCCAATGGTGTCCGGGCATCCCCTCCTCGCTTCACAAACCCGCCTGCCTGACCGTGCAAACGCCCATGCCGCACCAGAGCAAACGGATCACCGACAATCTCGGCGGCATTGCCCAACATGTCGTGCAAACCCAACGGATTTGGGCGCAGCGATCCCATCACCTGCAATTTACCGCCAGCCGAGGCGGTACCTCCGTGCGCAATGAACTCATCCTGCGGCGTACCATCGGGGACGGGCGGCAGCGGCGCGCGAAACAGCGCCTGATCCACAGCCAAACCGCCGCGTGCCGAATACTCCCATTCCTCTTCGGTCGGAAGCCGTAGATAGGCGCGCGTCTCACCAACGCGGGGCAAACTGTTCGGCGCATTCTGCATCAGCCAAAGCGTGTAGGTTTCGGCAAACCGCTGATAGTCCAGCTTGGTTTGACCGACGGCAGGCACAAAGGCACGACGGCGAGGTTCTTTGTCGGGGCAACCGACCATGACAACGTCCCACTGCGCTTGCGCAAGCTCGTATTTGGCCATGTAGAAATAGCCTTTGGCCACCCCATCGTCATCCGCAAACGCACCCGAAACAAAAGCGCGGCGCAGACCGTTCAAATAGGGCTGATCGCTTCCCTCCTGCCCAAGCACAACTGACACGTCACCAATCACCCCATCCGTGTTTGGTGTCGCTACCTTGCGAAACGTCATAGCGCCCCCGCAGGGCATAGGCAGGGTCAGGTCCCCTTCGGCAGGCTGCGGGTTAAAGTATTTTTCCTTCCAGGTGATGTCCTGCGCCTGTGCTGCGGCTGAAAAACCCAGCAGGCAAGTCAACGCAGCCACTTTGGAAAAAGACGGTTTAAGCATGAGTCAGAACCTCCTGTGGTTCGACGTTGCGAACGGCAAACACGGCCCAGATTGCTGCAGTCACAGCGGTCACCGCCCCCAAAACCAGCGTTGCCAGAATGTCGCCGGTGTACAGGCGCGCGACAGATTCTCCGGGCGCGGTTTCGAACGTGGCGTTGATGGCCAAAAGAAACGGAAGGATAAGGACCATGGTCGCGACAACACCCCCCAGAACCAGTGTCAAACTTTGGACCACCGGAACAACGCAGCGCTGACGGTCTGGCATGGTCAGCATCGAGAACAGACTGAAAATTACCCGTTGACGTTCGACCATACCACGAAGGTTGGCCGACATTGCCGCCCAGAACCCAAACATCGCCAAGGCGGCAATTGCCGTGAAGAGGAGGTTCAAATTCCGGCGGAACGACAACAAAAGTGCCGCGTTTTCGGCCCGCGGACGCGTTTGCAAGCCAAGATCGGTAAGGTGCGCTGACAAAGTCGCAATGTCCTCTAACGTTCGGGCATACAGGCGATAACTCGCATAGCTGTCAGGATCTGACACCGGATCCGTCCAGTTCCCCGGTGTCACCGACAGGTCGTCCCGAAACCTTTCAACGGCTAACAGATCGGGCACAGACAGAAAAATCGCTGAACGAGGCCAGACTTCTGCCGGAACGACACCGATGACCGTCAGATCCCGCCGAGCATTCTCGCGTTGCCCGTCAACTTCGCGACCAATGATCATGTCCAAAGTGTCCCCTGCCGTCACCGACAGGTCCTGGGCCAACTTGTCGGAAACCCAGACAGTGCCGGGCGAAACAGCTTCACCGTCAATCAAAGGATCCCCGGCAGCTGACGGGATCAGAGGAACTGCCCGTTCCAATTTTCGCTGCGCTTCATTTCGCACAGCATTGGCAGACGTGTTGATCGAGCGGGTCGCAGGCACAATAAACCCAACGTCTTGACGTGCCCCCAAGGCGGCAAAAAAAGCTGCATCATGCTGTCCCGCCCCGATCGCCAGGATTTCACGATTTGAAGGGTCCTCGATCAAGCGCCCGACCATGGTGCCTATGACACCGTTCTTCAGGGCCAGAATGATCAACAACGGGCCAAGCACACCTGCCAAGGCGGCCACGAAGCACAGGGCTGACTGCCAATCGTGCCGCAGTTCCCGTAGAGCCAGTTTCGCAGGAATCTTCAGCATCACGCCACCCGCGCCGCGACGCGGCCTGCCGTAGAAAAGATGGAATAGGATTGGCCCTGATGGTCAATCAGCCGGTGGTCCGCGCGGGGTGCGTTTGCGAAGTCCCCGGTCTGGGCCTGATGGCTGGCCAATACAACGGCCGATCCAGCCTCGGCCGCCAGATGCACGATCAACCCTTCAACCTCGGACACATTGGCAGGGTCCAGTGCTGAGACCGGTTCATCCAACAACAATAGCGCGGGCCGACCCAGCAAAGCCCGCGCAACCGACACGCGCTGCCGCTGACCAACCGATAACTGACCGGGTTTGCGTGCTTTGTAATCGCCCAGCCCCAGTGCCCGGATCAGGTGATCCTGCCACTCGGCATCCGGTGCCTGCCCGGCCACCCGTACAGGAAGTTCGATGTTTTCCAGCAAGTTCAGATATGGAACCAAGGTATTGGTTTGCAAAACAAAGCCAAGCCGGTCGGGACCGGCAAATGCAGCACGCGGCGTGTCAGGCGCGACCTGCACACCGACGATTTCATGCCGCATGTCCGGCAAATCCACCAACGGCAACGCCCCGGCGATCAATCCCAAGGCCGTGCTTTTACCGGCACCACTGACGGCATCCAAGACGATGGTCTCGCCCGCTTTCAAATCCAGCTCTTCGATCACAACAAAGAACCCCGGCGCCCGTTCGATGCCGAGGTTTCGGATCGACAGAACAGTGTCAGGGTCGTTTGAGGACAAGAGCGATCCCTCCCAATTCGACCTTGGACTTCGTGTTAATTTGCACCGGCTCATTAGGTTTCAGCCGACGCCCATCGACCTTGGTGCCGTTGGACGATCCCAGATCCGTCAGCATCATTTTGCGCCCCTGCAACGAAAGACTTGCATGACGACGGCTTAGGTTGCGGTCGGTGACTGTCAGCGTGTTTTCACTCGCCCGACCTATGGTCACACCGGATTGCAGCTGTGCCGCACTGAACTGCGCGGATTGTCCGGCCATTGTGACTGCCAGAATGGAACGCCCGCTTGGCTTGACGACAGCGGCAACATGGTTGGGCGTGTCTTCGGCATCGTCCCGCTTTCTCGAAGCTACCAAATACATTCCGCCGATCACCAAAGCGCCGCCGCCGCACAGCACCGAGAGAATGATTAAAAGAGTGCTGTCCGATCCCCCGCCGCCCGACACAATAGTCGGATTGTCAGGATCACAGCCAGCCTTGTGGCGCGTGAAAGGTACGTTACTGTCTTGCAAAAACCCAACGATGGAGTTGGCAGACGGCGCAAAGAAGGTACCGTTGGCTGGTGTCTCACCATCGGAATTCAACACCACTCCAGCCGTGTTGATCCCCAGAACCGAGCCACAGAAATCGATCATCGGCCCGCCCGAGTTGCCGGGGTTGATTGCGGCGGTATGCTGCACAATCTCTTGCGTGCCACGGTTGCGCTGCGTTTTGCCTGGCGACACTTTACTGACAGCTCCTTGCGTCAGCGTGGTTTCGAAAAACGCCAATTCGTTGCCACTGTCATTCGACACGTCCGACGTGCCCGGAAACCCAACGGCAGCGACCTGTTCGCCTTTGTTGATGGTGCCGACACGCACTGCCAGAATGTTTGGCGTGTGCCCAAAGCTTTCCTGCGGCGTGATTTTCAGGATCGCCATGTCCTTTTCGAACGATGCATAGGCTACCTGAACGTCGTATTTGTAGATCCGGTTTCCTTCTTTGAACCCAACAAAGGCCCCCGTGCCGCCGTCGATGACATGGTGGTTGGTTAAAAAGTAATACCCGTCTTCGCCGGGCAAAGGCGCAAGAACAAATCCCGAGCCAGTGCCCCATCCGCCGTCATATTGGACAACCACACGACCAACAGCGGCATCGGCCACAGCAACCACTTCTGATTGGATTTGGGACCAAGCGGACGAGGCTCCAAAGCATACCGAACACAGAACGGAATACACAAAAACTCGAAGAACAATCATTACATTCACATCAAGGTTCCATAAGCAATCACGGCCAGAGCAACGACCAGAATGAAAAACAACACCAGCAAAGACGCCTTGTGCCCACCCGACCGGCCACGCTTTTGCCGGGTTTTGCGCATCTCCGGTTTTCGTGTGACGTTAGGCTCCGGCTGTTGCGATTTGATCTGGGGCACGTCCAGATCAATCTCTGCGACCCTTGCATAGTCACGCGCGGTTCGAATGCGATCTCGCGGTAAAAGCTTGCACCCCAAGTCAATCGCATTCAGCAGGGCGTCATCATACGTGTCCTGCACCCTGTTGCGGACCAGATTTTGACGCACGGGAACATACGGGTCACGCCCGGAAGAACGCACATCCTGCCAACGCTCTTCCGCATTGGGCGGCAAACTTTGGGATACCATTTCGTACAGGATCACCGACAACGCGAATAGATCGCTCCACGGTCCTTCATGTACGCCGCCAGCCAAACCCGTCTTTTCGGGGGGGAACTGTTCAATCGCTGCGTATTTCCGCGTGAACATTGACGCCAGCCCTCTGGATTTTCCCATTAAACGCGCGGCCCCGAAGTCGATCAGGATAGGCTGACCATCTTTTCGGATCATGACATTTGCTGGCTTCATGTCACGATGCACAACACCCACTTTGTGCACTGCATCCAAAGCCCCGAGCATAGACCGCAGAAAAGTCTTTACCAGTTCCTGCGGCACCGATCCGCGTGCATCGATCATACGCGCCATCATCCGGTCAAGCGGGTCGCCATGGATGTACTCCATCACACAATAGGCCGTACCGTGTTTGCGGAAAGCGGCGCGCACGCGCATCAGGCCCTGCTGCTGTGGCAGATCTCGCAGCAAATTGGCCTCCTGCAGGAACGCCTCCAGCCCCATGTGAAACAGCTGCCGCCCCTCTGACGTCGGAGCAACTGCATTGTTGGGCCCTCGGTTCGCATAATCTGCCGGAAAATACTCCTTGATCGCGAACCTTTCACCGGTTTCCCGATTTCGCGACTGATAGGTGATGCCAAAGCCCCCTTGCCCCAGCACGTCCCCCAGGACGTAGCCGGCAAAGGTTTCTCCCTTTGGCAAGTGAACTGACACGGGCGGGGCTACTCCTGATCTATTGCACCTGAGGACGGTTGCTCGTCCTGATTGGTCACTTCGTCCGGGGTTTGATCCTCGGCGGGTTCAGATGATTCAGCTGGCGCATTGCTTTCATCCGTATCACTTTCATCGGTTGCATCCGGCTCAACTTCAGGCACTTGACTTTCGGCCTCATCAGACGGCGCGATCTGTTCCCCATCCGATGTGTCATCTGACGGTTCCGGATCGGTCGTGACCGAGCGATCGCCTATGCTACGCTCTTCCTGAGACGGTGCCGCCGTTTCTTGCGCGGGTTCAGGCTCGGTCTCGGCCACTTCTTCGCCTTTGAAGGTGAGCGCGCCAACAGCGGCCCCAATCGCCAAAGCGCCAAGGCCAATTGCAGCATATTTCAACGTTTTCTTATTGTTTTCTGCACCGTTGAAAGCCCATTGGCTGCCGCGCAGCATACTGCTCATACCATCTTGAACATGGGCATAAACAACAACCGTTGTATTATCCTGCTTTGGCTTACCTTTCGCTTCGACCGCGTTCAGCAAGTCCGAGGCAACTCCACGCATATCTCTGCTTTTGCCGTTTTGCAGAACGCTGGCGATTTCGGCTTGGGGCAATGTGTCCAGCCCATCCGAACACGCCAATACCACGTCGCCGGGCTTGAGGCTTATTGCATTGACGTCCGTCAACGAGATCCGATCGCCCATGAGCGCAGACCGCAGCGCGTTGCGGCGTGGATGATTGTCCGCCTCTTCTTGCGTGATCTGGCCTGCGGCCACCATTTGCAGCAATTCGCCATAAAGCGAATGATCTGCGTTCAGCTTTTTCAACCTCCCGTCGCGTAGCAGAAACAGACTGCTGTCGCCCACGGAAACCCAAACCAGACGATCCCCCAGTTTGAGTGCAGCAACCAGTGTGCAACCCATACCCTTTAGGTCGGGCTGGCTGGCGATCTTCTGACGCAGTGCTTCATTCGCTGCGGTCAACGAATCCTGCAGCCGTTCACGCGGGCGCGGTGCGACCGAGCCTTCGATGAAATGAGATTTAAAGACCGACAGCGCCAGATTTGCCGCCACCTCGCCCCCGGCATGGCCGCCCATTCCATCGGCGACCAGCATGAGGATATCGGATTTTGGGTCGCGCTCGTTTTGAAATACGATGTCGAACGCGTCTTCCTGGTTCTCTCGCTGACCCAGGCTCTGTTTGCCGCTGATGATTGTCATCTGGATCAGTCGTCAGAGCTTTCGGCCAGTTCAGACCAGTCAAAATCCTCGTTACAGAAGGCCACAAAGCGCACATGCGTCTGTTTCGACAACTCGATCAGCGCGTAATTCTCCAGCGGCATGGTCGTTGCCACGATCTGGCCGTTGATCCGGCTGATGTTCCGCCCGGTCCCCGGCGCCGCGAAGAACACTCGGTTTGCGTCATCGAAGATAACCCTCAGATGGTCCTTGCCGGAAATCATCTTGTCGCCGAAATCCAGGGCCACACGCTCATCACCATCCCGGCCCAAAGTGTTCATGCCAGAGCCCAGATTGACCGACTGGCCAAGGCCCGGACCTTTGACCACGACCAGCCATCCGGTAATGGGATCGACCATGGGATCGAACTCGGCCTTTCCCGAAAACTCTTTGGACATCCCGCCATGATAAATCTGAGTTTTCTCGGATTCGACGTATTCGGTGGGAGCTTCGCTGAACGACGACCCGCCAATCGCGTGTGTCGGCTCGTTGTCGGACGGAGAAATGCTCTCGGTAAACCCTTCATCCGAGCCGAAATCCACGTCGCTCAGCTCTTCTTCGTCCTTGTCGAACAGCCAGCTGGTTTTGTTGTCATTTCCCATTTTTTCACCTTTCCTGTTCAGTTGATCCCGCGGCTTATGCCCGGACCAGTTTCAGGCGTACGGACCCAAGGCCCACAGTGTCACCTACATTAATCTTCTGCGCGCCTTTGATTTTGCGGTCATTCACAAGCGTGCCGTTCAGACTGTCCAGATCGCTGAGCGTAAACCGCCCGTCCTGAGTTCCGCTCAGCTCGGCATGGACACGCGACACGCCACCGTCAGGGATGACCACTGCGTTAGTGCTGCTGCGCCCCAGCGTCGAACGGCCTGCCGGAACCGGGAAGCGATGCCCGTTATCGACACGCACCAGATAAGCTACCGGAGGTGGAGCATATGCTGCGGTCGGTGCGCTGTCTTGCGCGGGCATTTCCGTTACATCCTGCAGATCATCTGGACCAAGATCGTCCAGATCATCCTCTTCTTCGGTGCCACCCCGGCGCATAAGCAAAACCGCCAGCAAAAGGGCCAGCAGGGCAATAACACCAGCACCAATATAGACATAAAGCGCAGGCAGGCCAAAAATCAGCGGTTCTTCCTCAGCGGGCTCGGCTGGTTCCTCCGGTTCTACCGCTGCAACGTTTACGGGCTGGAATTCAGCCGAGTAGCTTTTGGTCTGGGTTTGACCAGGCTGCCCAACCACCGGTTCAATCATGTCGATTGTGATCCGTGCCGGGGCCGGATCACCAACCGGCACAATCAGCCCAGAGCCTTTGACAGCGTTTCCGTAGCTGCGGATAAAACTGGAAACAACAGTGTTTGCCGTCTGCTGGTTCTGCAGGAAAACTTCTTCCATCAACCCGTTTTGTGGGTTGGTCAGGCGTTTCAAAACATCTATGCCGCGGGTGGTGCGCGCATTGCCTTGCGCGCGCCAGAACATCCCCAAAGCAGAGACCGACACGCCAGCCTTTTCCGCCGCTTCCGAAATTTCTTCGACCGTGGCCAGCCCTTCTTCGTCGCCATCAGTGATCAGGATCAGGTTCTTTAGAAGAACATCGTCCTGCTCGCTCAGCAGTTCTATCGCCCGCGTGGAATTCGCCACCAAACGCGTGTTCTGTTCTTTGATTTCCAGCCCATCGATTACGTCTTCGGCCCGAGACCGACTGGTGGAGAACGGCGAAAGCTCGACAATATCGTTGCCAAAGCCGTAGATCGCCACTTTCTCATCCGGTGGCAGGTTGGCTACCACGCGTGAAATGAGATCGCGCTCTCGGGTCCAACTACGTACGCGACCGCTGCGATCCCCGACCGACAGGTCAATCAGAACCATCGTGGCGGACAGAGTCAGGTTTCCGGGGATTTCATCAACGTCTTTCACGAACTCAAAATCGGCTTGGCTGTCGCCCAACGACCGAAAGCTCATGCCACCCCGTTCGTTGCCCGAAGGGACGCGCACCAGGCAACTGTCTTCTGGCGCGGGCTTTGCAGGAGCGCAATCGAGAATGGCAAGACCCGTCGCTGGCGCGCGTGTCTTACCGTCTTGCGCGGTGGCCGCGCCTGCAAAAAACATTGCAGCCGCAACCGCAATAAATGTGCGAGAAATTCCGTAGGTCACGATCCCAAGACCCCCCTCAGGCAAGACGTCCCGGTCGTCGCATGCGTCGACAAGCGCCGACCTGACGTGTTTCGTATCAGATTGACAGCGCGCGGTAGGCTGACTTGATCCGGCTCAACTCCGAACGCACCACAGATGGGCTGACCCCTGCGGCAACATCCCGTTCAACAGCGTTGAGTTGGCTGTCCAGCGCCTGCACTTGTTGCAGTTTGGCCGGATCCGATGCCGACGCGGCACGCGCCTTGGCCCCTTGCGCCTTTACATCGGCAATCTGCTGCCGCAGCGCATTAATCTCGCTTTGGTTGGCGTCACGCTGTGCTGCCAACTGTGCGTTACGCTGTTCAGCCGCTTTGTTCTGGGCCAGGATAGCGTCCGCCTGCGCTTTGTTCTGCGCGATCTGGCGGTCGTATTCACCCGAATTCAAGTTTGAGATGTTGTCGAAAAGTGTTGCCGTAGTCGGGTCAGTCGACCCTGTACATCCCGCTACTGTGATGACGGAAACCAGTACGAGCGGTTTCGAGAAACGAAAAAGATCAGAGTTCATTTTACACACTTATGATTAGAAAACCCGCGCCTGTCGCCAGGCGCGGGTCAAAGAAATTCTTAAAGAAGATTGATGGACGCACGTGTGCGCGCAAGGCGATTCTTATTGCTGACTGCCGCGTTGGTTGCGCCACCCAGACCGGGTTGCCCCTTGCTGGATGCGGTGCGCAACTCGGAAATCGTTTTGTCCATATTCTGTTCACTGCGCTTCAGCTCGTTGGACACAACCTGACGGTTCGATTTGATCGCGTTGACGCGCTTGTTGTAAGCGGACTGTGACAGTTGCCCACCGTCCAGCTGCCGACGCAGAGACTTCAACTCGGCGTTTTGCGACGCCAGAACCGAACGCAGGTTTGACTGAACCGAATTCAGCTGATTGCTCACGTTGGACAGATTTGCCAGTACGGCCTTGCTGTTGACGATATCAACATTCTTGGCTGCAGCTTTCTTACCAACCTGGTTGCCGCCGACACCACCGATCAAGCCGCCTGCCGCTGCACCAGCGGCACAATCACTTGCACCGCCGCCAAGCAGCAAGGCCACACCACAGCCCACTGCGGCACCGGCCAGTGCGCCCTGCACCGTATTGTTCACGATGATATCCTTTGAAACCTGATCAAGGCTGCGCACCTGTTTCTCAAGTTGCTTTTCCTGCTGCGTCTTACCCGCAACTGCCGACGATGTGGCAGATTGAATCGTTTCTTCAGTACAGGCTGACAGTAGCAATGAAAAAGCGGCAAAAATGGAAATAGCGACTGAACGCATCAAGTAACTCCGTACACATAAATTATTCTTCGTAGTTGATTATGAACTCACATACTTTTTATTTTCAATCAACGATTCGCGTGTTCGCGTGATTAACAAAAATCGATGAAGTTTGGTGCGGCTTATATTATGGACACTTTCTCTCAAAGCTTGGTTACAATATGAAATTACCCTTTGAAGTCAGAGACAAAATCTCTCTTGCAAATGATGTTTTTTCTTTTCTTGGCAACATTGGCGCCGGAATTGGCGCATTGTTGGCATTTCTTGGAATTACCTCTAATTTAGCGAACAATACCACAAATGTCATATTTAATGTTCAGGTTTCTTCACTCTCGCTACCGGTGCGCCTTACACTTCTACTTTTGATTGCAGCGGCTTTGGGATGGGGGATTGGGGCAGTTGTTGGAAAACTCTGCCATTCCAGAAATGACTCGCTGAGTTTCATAGCATATATTGTTGCTCTGCTCTGGGGGGGCTTGATGGTCGGGGCGGCTGACTGGCTTGCTGTTGCACCGCGCCATCAGGTCTTGTCCGAGACCTTGTTGTTCACCGTGGCCGGAACCGGACTGGCCCTTTGGATCGCCGGATTCCATTTCCAAAGCGCCTCTTCAAGGAGCAAGCGCATACTGCGTGTTCAGTGCGATGCGTTGCTTTTGTTTTCGATTGGTTCAGCCTTGTTCTTGGCACTGACACTGTTGGGAGCAGGCACATGAAGCTTGGTGGTCCACTAGATTCCAAAAGCGCGGCACGCTTGCTGAGCGCGGCCGCAATCCTCGACTTCATGTTTCTTGGCTTTGTGCTGGCAACGATAGAACCTGTCTTGCGTCAGGAGTTGGGGTTGCGTCACGTCGGCCTGGCCCTGCCAATCGGGCTCTATGTGGCTCTTGTACTGATCTATTGGCTGATCTGCGAAGGGTTCCTAGGTGGGCTGAGCCTTGGGCGCTACGCCATGCGCCTGAACATGCGGGACAAGCAAGGTAAACCCATTTCACCTGTGCGGCGATCCACCCGCGCCGTCAAAAAGATCATGTCTCTGGGTCTTACAGGAATGAACCCCAATGCCGTTTCAGGATATGACCGAGCGGCTGAGGTGACATGGTACAGCCCCATGGCACCGCGTCCCCTGGCCTATTGGCAACTTGCCGTAATGGATGGCCCGGATCGCGGCAAGGTCATCGAGTTTCGGAAGGTGGCGGGCTTGCAGAAATCCCATCAAATCAAGATTGGCCGCGATCCAAACTGGGCAGACCTGGCACTATCCCGCAGCGAAAAAGCCTCGGGCCAACACTGTGTGTTAAGGGTTGAAAAGAAGGGTGTTCTGTACATCCGGGACATGAACTCTTCCAACGGCACCTGGACAGGTGGTCGCCGGGTTGGACCCGAGAAATGGATGCCTCTGGCACCAGACGGTCGGTTCCGCGTTGGGAATATAACGGTCGCTGTGCTGCGGTGATGAGATCATAAACCGCTGTTTCAAGGACCAAACGCTCAAGCTTAGTTTCGCTGGCTGGAACCACCTTGAACCACTTGAAGGATCTTCAATTGAAAACCAGGCGAGGGAATCCTCGCCTGGTTTTTTCATACTTTAGGCGACCAGATCAAACCGGTCGTTGTTCATGACCTTGGTCCAGGCCGCAACGAAGTCGCGCGCGAACTTCTCGGCGTTGTCATCCTGAGCATAAACCTCGGCATAGCCACGCAGGATCGAGTTCGAGCCGAAGACCAGATCAGCACTGGTGGCCGTGAACTTGACCTCACCGGATGCGCGATCACGCAACTCGTAGGTTCCACCCTCGACCGGATGCCAGCTGAGCGACATATCCGTCAGGTTGACGAAGAAGTCAGTGGTCAGCTGTCCGACACGGTCGGTAAAGACACCATGCGCCGATCCGCCATGATTGGCACCCAGAACACGCAGGCCGCCGACCAGAACGGTCATCTCAGATGCCGTCAGGCCCAGCAATTGCGCTCGGTCTAGCATCATCGCTTCGGGCGACACGGCGTATTCTTTCAGCTGCCAGTTTCGGAACCCGTCAGCCAGTGGTTCAAGCACCGAGAAGCTGTCTGTATCGGTCTGTTCGTCTGTCGCGTCGCCGCGACCAGCCGAGAAGGGAACCGTGACATTAAAGCCTGCAGCCTTGATCGACTGTTCCAGACCGACATTACCTGCCAGAACGATCACGTCAGCGACCGACGCTCCGGTTTCAGCAGCGATCGGCTCGAGCACGCCCAGCACTTTTGCCAGACGCTCAGGCTCGTTGCCCGCCCAGTCTTTCTGCGGTGCCAGACGGATGCGCGCACCATTTGCGCCGCCGCGTTTGTCAGACCCACGGAAGGTGCGGGCGCTGTCCCAGGCGGTGGTGATCATCTCGACTGCAGTCAGGCCGCTGTCCGCGATCTTTGCTTTGACCGCATCAACGTCATACCCGGTCGAACCTGCAGGGATCGGATCCTGCCAGATCAGGTCTTCTGCGGGCACGTCCGGACCGTAGTAGTTAACACGTGGGCCCATATCGCGGTGGGTCAGCTTGAACCACGCACGCGCGAAGGTGTCCGCGAAATAGTCCGGATCGGCCATGAATTTCTGACAGATCGCGTTGTAGGCCGGATCAACTTTCATCGCCATATCCGCATCAGTCATCATCGGCATCCGGCGGACAGACGAGTCGGTCGGATCGACCGGCTTTTCATCTTCCGGCATGTCGATGGGCTGCCACTGATGCGCGCCAGCGGGCGATTTGCCCAGTTCCCATTCGTAACCGAACAGATAGTCGAAATAGCCCATATCGAACTTCAGCGGCTCTTTCGTCCAGGCGCCCTCAATGCCTGATGTGAACGCGTTGGTCGCCTTGCCGTTCTGATCAGGGTTGTCCCAACCCAAGCCCTGGCCAGACACAGGACAGGCTTCAGGCTCGGCACCGATGTTGTCACCCGCCATCGCGCCGTGCGCCTTACCGACCGTGTGACCACCGCATGTCAGCGCTGCAGTCTCTTCGTCATCCATAGCCATACGAGCAAAGGTTTCACGGATATGCAAAGCGGTACGTGCCGGGTCCGGGTTGCCGTTCACACCTTCGGGATTCACATAGATCAGTCCCATATGTACAGCACCCAGCGGGTTTTCCAGCGTGCTGGGTGTTTCCAGATCGCCATAGCGGCTCTCGGACGGGGCCAGCCATTGGTTTTCCGAACCCCAGTACACGTCTTTTTCCGGGCCCCAGATGTCTTCGCGGCCAAAACCGAAACCAAAGGTTTTCAGGCCCATCGATTCATACGCAACAGTGCCCGACAGGACGATCAGGTCAGCCCAAGACAGTGCGTTGCCGTATTTCTTTTTCACCGGCCAAAGCAAACGGCGCGCTTTATCCAGGCTGGCGTTGTCTGGCCACGAGTTCAGCGGAGCAAATCGGATGTTGCCCGAACCCGCGCCGCCGCGACCGTCACCCAGGCGATAAGAGCCGGCCGAGTGCCACGCCAGACGGATCATCAGGCCGCCATAGTGGCCCCAGTCCGCCGGCCACCAGTCTTGGCTATCGGTCAGCAATGCTTCGACATCGGCGCGAACGGCTTTGAAATCCAGACCTTTGACCGCTTCACGGTGGTTGTAATCCGCATCCATCGGGTTTGTGCGCGTGTCGTGCTGGCTCAGAATGTCCAGGTTCAGCGCATCCGGCCACCATTTGGTGACAGAATTGCCCGTGCCTGTGTTCCCGCCATGCATAACAGGGCAGCCGCCGGATTGGTGATTGTGAGGGTTACCGTCCATTGTAAATCTCCTGAGTATTTACCTAGGGGTTCAGATAGGTTGACTCGTACCCGACCCAATCGATAAATGGAAATTTGTAATTTCTATCATTGTGATTAGTTTTTCAAATGAAAGCACTGACGCTCAAGCACCTGCGTTACTTCGAGGCCCTTGCCACTCATGGTCACTTCGGCAAAGCCGCGGCGGCCAGTGCAATCTCGCAACCTGCCCTTTCCATTCAGATTAAAGAGCTGGAGGCCATAATGGGCGGTCCGCTGGTAGAACGCGCCGCGCGTGAGACCCGGCTGACGGCACTTGGAGAAGACGTTCTGAGCCACGGCCGAGAAATCCTGATGCGGGTCGAAGATTTGGGCAATCTGGTACAATCACCGTCCGGCCCATTGTCAGGCCGTTTGCGTATAGGCGTTATCCCAACAGTGGCGCCTTACCTGCTGCCGTCGATCATCAAGGCTTTGTCGCAGCGATTCCCACAGCTGACAATCGAACCCAAAGAGACCATCACAGAGTCGGTGATCCGGGAGATTCTTGACTCGCGGCTGGATGTCGGAGTTGTCGCCCTACCTGTTTCCGAGCCCAGCCTTCGAGAGTTTTCGCTGTTCAACGAAGACTTCTTACTGGTCCGCCCGGCACAAGACGCCAGCCTTCCCATGCCCAGTTCGTCGCAGCTCAGAACAATGCGGTTGTTGTTGCTGGAGGAAGGCCATTGTTTCCGTGACCAGGCCCTGTCTTTTTGTTCGATCCGCAATATCGAACCGCAGCAGATCATGGAGGGAAGTTCGCTTTCCACACTCGTGCAGATGGTTGGGGCCGGGATTGGCGTGACGCTGATACCGGAAATGGCAGTCGGCTTGGAAACCCGTTCCGCCGACGTTTCAATCGCCCGGTTCCAGGACACACCGCCTGCCCGGACGATTGGATTGGTCTGGCGGAAAACAAACCCGCTCAGCGAAAACCTTCTTAAGATCGGTGCAATTGTACGTAAAACCGCGGAAGAGAATATTCTGCACGCGGGGCAAAATGGCCAAGCGATCGCTGATTGAGTGTGAGGCGAGGTCAGCCAAGCCTTTCAGCGCTCATCTGGCTGTCTGACGCTCACGCAGAAAAAACATCATAAGCTTTGAGAGCCTTTGCACTGTAAGCATAGGACGGCCCGCCGCCCATATAGGTCGCCATGGCCAACGCCTCGCACATCTCTTCGCGCGTGGCCCCCAGACGAACAAGCGACTTCACATGAAACCCGATGCAGCTGTCACAACGGGTCGCGACAGCGATGCCCAACGCGATGAATTCCTTGGTCTTTTCGCTCAATACACCGTCGGACTTGGCGGCCTTGCCCATGATGCCAAAGCCACGCACCGTTTCGGGAACCTCTTTCGAGAAGGTGCCGATGTTGACCTCGGTCTCGGCCATGAAATCTTTCCAGTCCATAAGTAAGCTCCTTATCCGCGCTCATCTGCGCCCATGCGGCGTTCCAACCAGCGCACACCAGCACTGATGATCAGTACGAGGATCAAATATTCAAAGATCAGCAGTGTGTAGATTTCCAGCGGGCGGTATTCCGTCACCACCAATTCATTCGCGCGGCGAGTCAATTCCTGCATCCCGATAACGCTGGCAAAGGCGCTCATCTTGACGATGTAGATGAACTGGTTTGCCAATGGAGGCAGAATACGCCGGATCGCCTGAGGCAGGATCACGTAACGCATGGTCTGTACATAGTTCAGACCTATGGTTTGCGCCGCTTCACGCTGACCGCGCGCGATGGATTGAATACCCGCACGATAGATCTCGGCGGTAAAGGCACTGTCCGAAATCGCAAGGGTGATGATCGCGCCCCAGAATGGATCGATTGGCACGTTCATTCCCATCGACTGGAACACGATAGGCAATCCATAAAAGACCCAAAACAGCATCGGCAGCAGTGGAATGGCGCGGATGAATTCCACGTAGACCCGGTTGATCAAACGCCAGCCGCGTTTCTCGGACAGGCCCGGCAATGCCACCATCAATCCGATGACAATCGACAGAACTGCGGCAATAAGAGAGATCTGTATCGTCGCCCACATGCCAGAAATCAGGAATTTAACATTGGTCCAGCCCGATGCCGTGGTAGGGTCGATCACATACCAGCCCCAAGTCTGGGACGAGGAACAACCCGCCAGCAACAGCAAGGGCGCTATCAGAAGAAGTTTTTTCATAGCCCCTCTCAGTGCTGCAATATCTGCGACAGGAATTTACGACACCGCTCGGATTGCGGGTTGGTGAAGAAATGCTCGGGCTTGCCCTCTTCGACGATCTCGCCCGCGTCCATGAAGATCATCTTGTCGGCCACTTTGCGCGCAAACCCCATCTCATGGGTTACAACAACCATGGTCATGCCTTCATTCGCCAATTCGACCATTACATCCAGCACTTCCGAGATCATTTCGGGATCCAGGGCCGAGGTCGGCTCATCGAACAACAGCACGCGCGGTTCCATACAAAGGGATCGTGCAATGGCGACGCGTTGTTGTTGACCACCGGACAACTGAATGGGTTTTTTGTCCGCCTGATCAGGGATGTGTACGCGCTCCAGATAGAGACGTGCCTTTTCCTCGGCCTCCTTACGGCTCAGACCCCGCGCTTTGATCGGGCCCAGAGTCAGGTTTTCCAACACGGTCAGATGCGGAAACAGGTTAAACTGTTGAAACACCATTCCAACCTCGGACCGGATCGTCGCCGCAGATTTTGCATCATCCGTAAGTTCGACCCCATCCACGCGGATGGTTCCTTTCTGGTGTTTTTCCAACTGGTTGATACACCGAACGACGGTTGACTTACCTGAGCCCGAAGGCCCGCATATCACCACCTTCTCGCCGCTGTTGACCGTCAGGTTTATATCCTTGAGTACGTGAAACGTGTCGAACCACTTGTTCACGCCCACAAGTTCAATTGCGGCGTCTGGCATAAGCTGGTCTGCCCTTGTTTTGGTCAAGTTGTAATATTTTCTTGAGGTTATCTTTCTCTTTCGGGTTAAATCAATGATGAACACGGCGGCAAGACATAAACATCACCAACGGGAGAAAGCGATGAACACTTTTTTGAAAGCAGCGGCAGCAGCCGCGCTGGGTCTGGTATTGTCAGGTGCCGCACAGGCGCAATCCGCACTGAACGAGATTCTGGATTCCGGCGTGCTTAAAGTGGGCACCACCGGTGACTGGAACCCCATGTCGCTGCGCGATCCGGCCACCAACAGCTACAAAGGCTATGACATCGACATCATGAACGAGTTGGCCGCCGATCTGGGGGTTGAGGTCGAATATGTGCCGACCGATTGGAAAACGCTGGTCAACGGCGTGGTGGCGGGCAAGTACCACCTGACCGGTTCGGCCTCGATCTCTCCGCCGCGCATGAAGGTCGCCGGTTTTTCGGATAGCTACATCGCGGTGGAGCTTTTCCCGTACACGACCAAGGACAAGGCGGACAAATTTGACGGCTATGACTCCATCAACCAGCCGGGTGTCACGGTTGCCACCACGCTGGGCACGACGTTTGAAAAGCGTGTGCGTGAATGGTTCCCGAACGCCGAGATTAAAGTTGTCGAAGCCCCGGCCCGTGGTTTTCAGGAAGTGATCGCTGGACGCGCAGATGTGTTCATCACGTCGAACATCGAAGGATCGACACTTGAGGAGAAGTTCCCTGTGGTCCGTGTCAAGAATGCGGGTCCCCGGTCGCCATCGCCCATCGCGATGATCCTGCCGCAAGGCGATCAGGTCTGGATCAACTACGTGAACAACTGGATCGAAGTGAAAAAAGCGCAAGGCTTCTTCGAAGCTAATCGTGAGAAATGGGGTCTCTGATCCATTTTCAGACAGAACCTACACTTTAACGCCCGGTCTTCAGGACCGGGCGTTTTCTATTTTGACGTGACTGAGCAAGGTGCTTTGCGCACTAATTTTTCGATTAATATGTCCGCGGAACCAGACCGGCCTGAAACCATTGAATAAAAGAGACGATAGAAAACACGGGCAACCCAGTAGCCTGTTGGATATCGCGTGCATAGGGGCACATATTTGTGCATTCCAGCACGATTGCACCCAAGTCAGGGTTGCCCGCAACCAAGGTACGCGCCGCCTGTACATTGTCTTCGCGCGCTTTCTGAACATCCAGCCTTAGCTCATTCCCAAGGATCGCGCGGGTAAACTCCTGCCCGCCTTCGGTTGTGCCAATCGGGGTATCCAACGGCACGTTGGCCGCCCGCAGATGATCTTTCGTCAGGGTCGAGGCTGAAATGGTCAAAACCCCTGCGCGCTTGCCCGCAGGCAGGATGCGGTTCACCATTTCTACCTGCATCAAGGACGATGTTGCCACCGGAACCGGGACGGCTTGGGCCAGTTCTTTCTGGAACAAGGACAGGAAACCGCAATTGGTGGTTATGCCATCCACACCATCCCTTACCAGATCTCGCGCCGCGTCGATGAACACATCCAGCATCCCCTCGGCCCGGTGCCGAACCACCCGATCCGGCGAGGCATCGCGGACAATGCGATAGAGCACCGGAAACGGCCAGGTCAGCGCGTTGCCCATGTCACCCGGGATTCTTGGGAATTGGGCATCCAGCATCAGAATACCGACGGATGCGCCGTAGATGGATTTTCCCCCCTGCGCGATCATCCCTCGACCTCCTCGATTATTCGGGCCGAGATTTCTTCGGACCCTTCCATATAAATGCTGCTAATCCCGTGACGCACAGCGTCCTGCACCTGATCCATGCGCTTGGTGATATGAGCACCCAGAACACGTGCGGCCTCTTCCGCATCCCGTTCTATCAACGCCTGCATAACTCGCTTATGCTCGTCTTTTGATCGTTGCACCCGGTCCATACTCATGGAAATCCAACGGATATAGCGAATGCGCTCATTGATCCGCGCCAGGGTTTGCAAAAGTTCCATATTGCCCGACAGTTTGGCTATCCCAAGGTGAAACGCCTCATCCCGGCTGACGGCTTCTTCGACGGTCAGGCCGGTGATATCGATACCCGTTGAGTAAAGCTCATCCCGCAGATTCTGCAGGTCTTTGTCAGAGGCCTTGGAACACGCCGCACGCGCGGCGGCAGTTTCGATAATCTGGCGCAGTTCGAAAAGGTCAAACACGCTTTGCGCATCCAACGGGCGGCAGAAAAACCCTTGCCCGGGGCGAAAGTCAAAAAGCCGCTCGGCAACCAGCCGGTTCAACGCCTCGCGCAGTGGCGTTCGGCTGACGCCCAGATCCTTGGACAGAGCAACTTCGTTCAGACGATCCCCGGGGCGCAGACGGAAGGAAACCGCCATCGCCTTAACCTGATCATAGATGTCGCCGACCCTTGGACCCGCCATTAACCTGCCCTTCCTCTTGTTTGCCACAGGTGCCACAGGCAGAGCTTGAAATCAATATACGAAACTGTATACAGTTCTGCGTACAGTGTGGAATCGAGAGGCTCGTAGATCATGACAGGGACGAATTATCTGACCGGGGCAGAGGCTATGGTGCGTATGCTCGAGGCACATGGCGTGAAGCACATGTTCGGTCTGTGCGGCGATACCACCTTGCCGCTCTATGACGCTCTGGCCCGCATGGATCACGGTATTCAGCACATTTTGACACGGGATGAACGGCACGCGGCCTATATGGCGGATGGTTACGCGCGTGTGACTGGGAAGCCCGGTGTCTGCGAAGGTCCCTCGGGCGGTGGCGCAACTTACATTCTGCCCGGCGTTGTCGAAGCCAATGAAAGTTCCGTTCCGATACTGGCGATCACCTCGGACGTCGCGACAACCAGCCGGGGCAAATACCCATTGACCGAACTGGATCAGCCCGCCCTGTTCAAGCCGTTGGCCAAGTGGAACACCTCGCTGGACGACGCCGCGCGGCTTCCGGCCATGGTGCGGGCCGCCTTTCGGGCGATGACAACGGGCACGCCGGGGGCCACCCATCTGGCCCTGCCCTTCGACACGCAAAAAGCGCAGGTGGATGAGGCCGAAATCTGGGCGGATGATAGGCATCGCAGCTATCCTGCCGAGCGCGCTGCTCCGGACATGGATGCGATCGCAGCCGCGGCGGATATTCTGGCACGGGCCAATTCCGCTGTTGCGGTCTGTGGCGGGGGGCCAGTTCTGTCAGGTGCAACCGACGCACTGCGACAGGTCGCAAATTTGTTGGACATGCCCGTTGCTACAACCGTTTCCGGCCAGGGTTCCATCGCCGAAACCGACCCGCTGGCCTTGGGCGTTGTCGGGTCTAACGGAGGTGTGCCCGCGACACGTGCCGTCGTGGATCAGGCGGATGTTGTTCTGTTCATAGGCTGCCGCGCCGGCTCGGTCACAACCGAACGGTGGAGAAGCCCAGGGCGCGATGCCACGATCATTCACATCGACAGCGATCCCATGGTGATTGGCGCAAACTACCAGACCGAAGTAGCAATCTGCGCAGATGCCCGTCTGGCGCTCGAGGCTCTCACCCGCGCTTTAGAAGATCGGCAAGACCTGAACGCACAAGGCGGGGCGGATAAAGCCCGTGCCGCGTGGGATGCCAAGCTGGCCGCTTTCGCGCCACTGGCCGCAAGTCGTGAAATGCCGATCCGGCCCGAAGCTGTCATGGCTGCGTTGATGGATATTCTGGATGATGACGCAATTGTTGTGGCTGACCCCGGCACCCCCTGCCCCTATTTCAGCGCGCATTATCGCTGGCGGACATCGGGACGGCAGTTCATCACCAACCGGGCGCATGGCGCTCTGGGCTATTCATTAGGTGCAGCGATGGGGGCACATGTCGGGCGTCCGTCGGTAAAGACCCTGGCCGTCATGGGCGATGGCTCGTTCGGCTTCACATGTGGCGAGTTTGAAACGATGGTGCGGCACAAAATGCCCATCACATCGATTGTCTTCTCAAACGCGGTCTTCGGCTGGATCAAAGCAGGTCAAGATGCGGGCTTTGGTCAAAGATTCTACAACGTTGACTTCAACCGCACAGATCATGCCGCAGTGGCGTCAGCCTTTGGCGTGAAATCATGGACGGTCAAAGACCCCGAAGACCTGCCAAAAATCCTGAGACAGGCTATCGAACATGACGGCCCCACGCTGGTCGACATCCATTCGCAACAGCTTCACAACGCGGCTGCGCCAGTATCCGAATGGGTTGCGTAAGAGGCGATCGACGGGATCAGCTGATCCAGAAACTCCTGAGCGATCCTGGATAAGGGGCGACCTTTTGCTGTGATGAGTGCAAGCTCCAACATGACTGCAGGTTTGAAAGGGCGGGTTTGATATCCGCTCTCTTCATCAAAGGTAACGGTAAAGGGGTCGATCATGGCGACCCCCATGCCTTGCTTCACGAAGCTCAGTAGGTTTTCGGACAAATGCGTGTGAATCTGCGTGCGCCATGTGCGCCCGGCACCTTGAAAGATGTCGCGGGTTTTACGATGCGTCTGATGTTCCGGCCCCATGACAATAAAAGGCTCGTTTTCCAGAATTTCTGGCGTCAGAACGTCATGCGCTGACAAAGGACTGTCTTCCGGGAAAGTGGCCAGCGTTTCGAACTGAAACACCTGATAGTTCAGCGTGTCATGCAAAATGGGCATCTCGACGATACCGATCTCAAACAGGCCAGACGTCACCCATTCTTGAATCTTCGACGAGTATTGCGACTGAAAGCTAACGGACAGGTTCGGGCGGCTTTTGGCAAACCGCGCGATCTCACGTGGCATGAAACCAAATGAAAGCAGGTGTGGCGCAGCAACCTGTAACTGACCGGGATGCTTGTTTTGCAAATCCGTTACCGCCTGCGCAACATGGTCCAACCCACGCACAACAGTGTCGACTTCGCGGTACAACAACTCGGCTTCGGGCGTAGGCAACAGACGCCCCTTGTTGCGTTCGAACAGAGGTAATCGCGCCTCGCGCTCCAGTTGCGCCAAAAGGTTGCTGATGCCGGGTTGCGATATGCCAAGAACCGATGCTGCGCCGGTCACGGTTCCGGTTTCCATGATGGCGTGAAAGGCTTGAAGCTGACGAAAGCGCAATGACATTTGTATAGTATCATTTTTTCTGATGAACTGTCGAAGATATAGTATTTGAAATGATATGCCGGTCAAGGCAGGCTTCCGCACATCTATAGGGGGCCGAATGAGCGATCTGTCACAAAAAATCTCGGGCTATGACCTATGGCACCTCAAGCTGCCAGTGACCTCGCGGCGGGATCACGGCATTGGATCTGTCGAAGGCGTTTGTGAAATTGTTATCCTGCGGCTGACATCCGAGGACGGCTCGCAAGGGTATGGCGAAGCATCGCCCTGGTCAGTATTCACCGGCACGCCAGAGGCAACCTTTGCTGCGCTTGATCGGTATCTGCGCCCACTTGTTTTGGGCGCAAAGGTCGGCGACAGATCCGCGATCATGGCGCGCGCCGCATATGCTGTGGCGCATTGCACCGAGGCCAAAGCCGCACTGGAAACCGCGCTGCTGGATCTTACAGGCCGGATCAGTAACGTGCCCGTTTGGTCCTTGTTGGGCGGGAAATGCCGGGACGCAATCCCGCTGAGTTGTTCCATCGCCAACCCTGATTTCTCGCAAGACGTCGACCTGTTGGCACGGTTGCAGGACGATGGTGTCCGGATTGTCAAACTCAAGACCGGGTTCAAGGATCACGCCTTTGACATCATGCGGCTGGAATACCTGGCCCAGAACTGCCCCGAGATTTCGGTGCGCGTGGATTATAACCAAGGGCTCAACATCGAGGATGCCCCGGCCCAGGTCCGCGACGTCGCCCGGTTCGATCCGGATTTCATCGAACAGCCCATGCGAGCCCATCACTTCGGCATGATGGCCAAGCTGCGCCAAATGACAGATGTGCCTTTGCTGGCAGACGAGAGTGTGTTTGGCCCCGAAGACATGGAGCGTGCAGCCCGCGAAGGCATTTGCGACGGTGTTTCCGTCAAGATTATGAAATCCGGCGGCCTGACACGCGGTCAGACTGTTGCGCGTATTGCGGCGGCTCACGGCCTGACAGCCTATGGTGGCGACATGTTCGAGGCTGGCCTGGCCCATTTGGCCGGCACGCACATGATTGCCGCGACACCAGAAATCACTCTGGGCTGTGAGTTCTATCAGGCGTCGTATTTCCTGAAAAAGGACATATTGGAAGAACCGTTCCAGATCAGGAACGGACAGGTGTGCGTGCCGGATGGTCCTGGGCTAGGCGGCAAACCAGACTTGGACAAACTGAACCACTACGCAGTTTCAAAGGCGGTGGCGGCGTGAGCGAGAAGAAGACCATAGCCATCATCGGGGCTGGAATTGTCGGAGTCTCCGCGGCTATCTGGCTGCAGCGCGACGGTCACGATGTGATTTTGATCGATAAGGCCGGGCCTGGCGAAGGAACCTCGCATGGCAATGGCGGCGTGCTTGCGTCATGCTCTATCGTGCCTGTGACGGTTCCGGGACTGCTCGGCAAAGCGCCGAAGATGCTGTTCAGCGCCTCTCAGCCACTGTTCCTGAAATGGAGGTACTTACCGAAGCTGTTGCCATGGCTAAGGCAGTATTTAAGCCATGCAAACGCCACAGACGTGGAGCGGATCGCAGCAGCCCTGACGCCCATCGTGGGCGACAGCCTGAACGACCACAAAGCGCTGGCCGCCGGAACTGGCGCTGACAAATGGATCGTCCCCAGCGATTATCTGTTCCTTTATGAAAACCGAGCCCATTTCGAAGGCGATGCCTTTGGTTGGGGCATTCGGCGTAAGCATGGCTTTGCGTGGGAAGAATTGGAGGGCAAGGCTTTCCACGATTACGATCCCGTGTTCAGTCAGGATATTGGGTTTGCGGCCAAGCTGTCAGACCATGGCCACATCACCGATCCGGGGCGATATGTCAAAGACCTAGCTGCACATGTTGAGGCGCAAGGAGGTCGGATCATCCAAGCCAATGTCGAAGACGTCACGCGCGAAGGCGGAAGCGTAACAGGCGTTCGCACGAGCGGTGAAACCATTGCGTGCGACACAGCTATCGTGACGGCAGGCGTCTGGTCAGAACCTTTGGCCAAGCGCCTGGGGGTTTCGGTCCCACTGGAAAGCGAACGCGGGTATCATCTTGAATTGGTGGAACCTTCTGCCATGCCGCGAAGTCCGGTCATGGTTGCATCGGGTAAGTTTGTTGCAACACCCATGGATGGGCGCATACGCTTGGCAGGCATTGTAGAGTTCGGAGGGCTGGATGCACCGCCCTCTCGCGCGCCGTTTGAATTGATGCGCAAGAATGCCCGGACAGCTTTCCCGGGCATAACATGGAAGGAGGAAGTGGAATGGATGGGGCACAGGCCCGCCCCGGCTGACTCGATCCCGATCATTGGCGACGTGCCCGGCATCAAGGGGGCCTACATGGGCTTTGGGCACCATCACATCGGCCTGACAGGCGGGCCAAAAACCGGACGCCTTTTGGCCCAGATGATCGCGGGCAGAACTCCAAACGCGGATGTCAGCGTCTACGCGCCGTCACGCTACGCAACATAAGAACAAGCTGATGAGAAACATCAGCGTTTCAAAATTCAATAGGGAGAAAACGATGAAAAAACTGACAAATCTTCTGGCAGCGACCGCTTTGACTGCAGCTGCAGCCGCACCGGCCATGGCGGAGAAATGGGACATGCCGATGGCTTATTCGGCGTCAAACTTCCACTCGGCCACAGGCGCGGAGTTCGCTAAATGCGTGACCACAGGCACTGGTGGTGAGATCGAGATCGTCACACACCCTTCCGGTTCACTGTTCAAGGGTGCCGATATCAAACGCGCAATCCAGACAGGGCAGGCCCCGATTGGTGAACGTCTTCTATCCGGCCACCAAAACGAAAACGCGCTGTTTGGCTTTGACTCCATCCCCTTCCTCGCAACCTCGTTCGACGACAGCGCCAAGCTTTGGGAGGCCGCCAAGCCTTCTATTGAAAAAGTACTGGCCGAACAGAACCTGACGTTGCTTTACGCTGTGCCGTGGCCGCCTCAGGGTCTGTATTTCAAGAACGAGGTAAACTCGGTCGCTGACATGAAGGGCATCAAGTTCCGCTCATACAACAATGCGACCTCGCGACTGGCCGAGCTGACCGGGATGCTACCGGTGACGATTGAAGCGGCGGAAATCAGTCAGGCCTTTGCAACGGGTGTGGCGGATTCGATGGTGTCGTCTGGATCGACCGGTTATGACCGCAAAGTCTGGGAAAGCCTGAACTATTTCTACGAAGTCGATGCGTGGTTGCCGCGTAATTACGTGATGGTCAATTCTGATGTCTGGTCTGGTGTGTCTGATGCCAACAAGAACGTCATCAAGGGCTGTGCAGAGCTGGCAGAGTACGCAGGCAACTGGCGCGCTAAGGAATATACCGGGTTCACACTGCAGGGTTTGCGGGATGGCGGTATGACTGTTGGTCCGGCCTCTGAACAGATGACCAACGAGCTGAAAGAGATCGGCGTGACCATGACCAACGAATGGCTGGAAGCTGCCGGTGACGAAGGCAAAGCCATCGTCGACGCCTTCAACGCGTCTCAGTAACCTTTCGATTTGGGCGGCGGTTCATCCGGCCGCCCTTTTCGCATCCAATCAAAAAACAGCGGGGACAGCATGGCGGTTTTGCGAGGGCTTCGGTCCGTACTCGACTTCATCTATCTGGCGGCAGGGGTTTTAGCGGCACTCAGCCTGATCGCCATTCTGTTGCTGATCGTCGTGCAGATGCTTGCCCGCTGGACCGGTGAAGTGTTTCCCGGAGCACCCGACTATGCGGGTTACGCGATGGCCGCAGCATCCTTTCTGGCCTTTGCCAATGCACTGAACCGGGGCAGTCATATCCGGGTTTCCATCCTTCTGAACGCCGTTCCGGATGGGGTAAGGCGTATTCTGGAGGTCTGGTGCTTCGCCATCGGCACCGCTGTCATGTGGTATTTTTGCTGGTACGCATATCGCTTTGTCTATTGGAGCTGGAAGTTCAACGACATTAGCCAAGGCCAGGACCGAACTGCCCTTTGGATCCCACAATCCGCGATGCTGTTAGGCGCAGTCATTCTGGCCATTGCACTGACTGATCATTTAATCCACGTGCTTTTCAAGGGCGAACACCGCATCGTCCGCGATCTCGCCGATCAGAGCCACGGAGAGTAACTCATGGAAAACCTCTCTGTCATCATCCTCTTTCTCTTTGTTCTTTTCACTTTGCTGGGCACCGGCGTCTGGGTCGGGTTGGCCCTGATGGGCGTTGCCTGGGTCGGGATGGAACTGTTCACCACCCGCCCCGTCGGGGACGTGATGATCACCACCATCTGGTCGGCGTCGTCGTCGTGGACCCTGACCGCACTGCCCATGTTCATCTGGATGGGTGAAATCCTGTATCGAACGCGATTATCGGAAGACATGTTCAAGGGCCTGTCCCCGTGGATGGCCCCTTTGCCAGGCGGGCTGGTACACACCAATATCGTTGGTTGCACGGTTTTTGCAGCCGTCTCGGGCTCTTCAGCAGCCACGCTGACAACTGTTGGAAAGATGTCGATCCCCGAACTGCGCAAGCGCAATTATCCCGAACGCATGATCATCGGAACATTGACCGGCGCGGCGACACTCGGGCTGATGATCCCGCCCTCGCTGACCCTGATCGTCTACGGTGTGACAATCAATGAATCCATCACCAAGCTGTTCTTTGCCGGGATCCTTCCCGGTCTGGTTCTGGCGGCGATGTTCATGGGATACGTGGCGATCTATTCCAAACTCGGCAAAGACTGGAGCCCCAATACCGAAGCCAAGCTGAGTTTCTCAGAAAAGATCAAGAACTCTCGCTTCCTGCTGCCTGTAATCCTTTTGATCATGGTGGTGATTGGGTCGATGTATCTGGGATATGCCACCGCAACCGAGGCCGCGGCTTTTGGGGTCATCGGCGGGCTGCTGTTGGCGGCAGGTCAGGGATCTTTGAGTTGGAAAACCTTTACCGAAAGTCTGATGGGGGCCACGCGCACCAGCGCGATGATTGCGCTCATTCTGGCGGGCGCGGCGTTCCTTTCGCTGTCCATGGGCTTTACAGGCTTGCCGCGTGGTCTGGCCGATTTGATTGCCGGTTGGGAACTGACCCGGTTCGAACTGCTCATGGTGCTGCTGATTTTCTACATTATTCTGGGTTGTTTTCTGGACGGCATCTCTTCGGTCGTACTGACAATGGCGGTGGTCGAGCCCATGATCCGTGACGCCGGGATCGACCTAATCTGGTTCGGCATCTTCATCGTGGTCGTCGTCGAGATGGCGCAGATCACGCCTCCGATCGGGTTCAACCTGTTCGTCATGCAGGGCATGACCAACCACGAGATGAGCTATATCGCGCGGGCCGCCATTCCAATGTTCCTGATCATGGTTCTGATGGTCTTCATCCTGATCTGGTTCCCTGATCTCGCGACTTGGCTGCCTGAGAACCTAAGACAAAGCCCGGGCGGATAAGGCGGCTTTGAACCCGCTTCATCTGGCCGCGCGCCATGGACCTTATGTTCTGATCGGCGGATTGGCAGCAGGTCTTCTGTTGCCATCTCTGGCGGAACCAATGCGAAACCTGCTGGCCCCTTTGGTCATCCTTTTGCTTTTCGTGACTTTGCTGAGGATGGACCCCAAAGCCATCGTTGGGTCATTGAGTGACCTGCCCAACGTCGCGCTAACTGTTGTCGGATTTCAGCTGGTGACGCCGATGATCGTCATAGCATTCGGATATGCCTGTGGGTGGATCGGAGCGCCAGTGCTTCTATGCCTGCTGATCATGACGGCGGCTCCGTCCATTTTAGGCAGCCCGAATATGTGCATGATGATGGGTCACGCACCGGAACACGCGATGCGACTGATGGTTGTCGGAACGGCTCTGTTGCCTTTTACCGCACTGCCCATTTTCCTGCTCATGCCCGAGCTTGGCGATATTCAGTCGGTTTTAGAGGCTGGCTTGCGTCTTTCACTTACAATTTTAGGTGCAACCGGTGCCGCCATGTTCGTACGAAAGACGGTCCTGCGCGCGCCTTCGCAATCCACATTGCTAAGTCTTGAAGGATTGGGAACGCTTACGCTGGCTATATTTGTCATTGGCCTGATGCCGTCGGTCAGCGCAACAGCGTTGGAGAATCCGGCTTTGGCAGCATTCTGGATCGCCTTTGCCTGTCTGGCCAACTTTGGCGCGCAAATTGTCATGTTTCATTTGACGCAAAGCAGGCTTCCCGCTGCACGGGCAGCGGCAGTTTCATTGATCGCTGGTAACCGAAACATCGCGATCTTTTTTGTAGCCCTGCCGCCCGAGGTGACTGCGCCAATCATGGCCTTCATCGGTGCTTATCAGATACCCATGTACCTCACGCCCATGATCATGCGGCGCTTTTACGGTGGTGAGACCCCTGATGGCCGTTCGACGTAAAGTCTGATCAAACGCGCGGAAGCAAAAAATCGTCCCGGCAAACACCCCGATCCGATTCAAAAAGAACGATTTGAAGGTCAACACAGACAAGCGCGTCGCTTCCGGTGCTTTGCCAGAACCTGCGCTAACCTTCCATGCCGGGGTAACAGCCAAGACTAATCCGCATAGATCGATCGGGGAGAGCTCAGTCTTTTTGCGGTGCCTTGAACAGGTCTTTGCGCAAGGTCATCAACGCACTTGGGTCGATTTTGGCCTGAATAACCGTTGTTTCATTCGACGCGATAGCCTTTTGCAACGCCGGGCCCATGCCACCGGGCCCATCGACCCATATACCTTTCCCACCACATAGTTCGGCAAATTTGTCGAAACGGGGCGATTGGATTTCTGCACCCAGCAAACGGCCTCCGTAAAACTCTTGCTGATAAGCCTTTTCCGCTCCCCAAGCCTGATTGTCCAAAACAACGATGGTGATTGGCAGATTGTGCTGAATGGCTGTCTGAATCTCGATCATCGTATAGCCGACGGCCCCATCCCCCATCACAGCCACGACAGGGCGATCTGGCGTAGCAGCCTTGGCCCCGATTGCGGCGGCAAGACCAAAGCCGACAAGGCCAAAATCCAAAGGTGTGATCAGAGACATCGGTGCATAGTGGGCCAGCCGGTCAGCGGCTTGCAGACAAGTGTTGCCCGTGTCCAGCGTTACGATCGCGTCTTCAGGCAAAGTCGCGCGGATTTCGGCCAGAGCACGGCGCGGGTGCATAGGCAAGCTGTCCAGCTCTGCCTCCGCCGCGCGCTCGGTTGCGAGGTCGGACATGCCAGACCGAAACGCTTCGCGCCACGGATCGCAATCCGGGCGCGTTGCTGTATCTGTCAAAGCTTCGGCAGTCAGGCGGGCATCGCCCTGTGCCGCGATCTCGGCGGGGAAATAACGGCCAACCGCTGCGCCTTCGATATCGACATGGGCAATCCGGGTATCTGCCCCGACATAGTCGTTGGAATGAAAGGTCGAGTTGAACCCAAGCCGGGCTCCGAGAACCACCATGACATCCGCCTCGCGCGTCAGCCTGCTGGCGACCACATTGCCACGTGGCCCGGCTTGCCCTGAAAACCACGGGTGGCCGTGGGGCATGACATCGGCATGGCCGGTTGATGCGACGACCGGAACCTCAAGCTTTTCGGCCAACGCCGTCAAAGCGTCGCGCCCGTCCCCCCATTTGAAGCCCCCACCGGCAAAGATCACCGGCCTTTCGGCCCCAGATAGCAGCTTGGCAATGGCGGCGACGTCCGACGGTGCGGCAGGGCCGGGGCGCGCGATGTTCACCCGGGTCGGCTCAAAAGCTGGTATCTCAGCGGCAAACAAGTCACGCGGGACATGCAGCACCACTGGTCCGCGTCGGCCAGTGTTGGCCAACCGGATGGCGTCTTCCAGCATCGGTGCCAGCCGCGCCGGATCTGTCACCATGACCGAACGCTTGGAAATAGGTGCAAACAACGCGACCTGATCTATTTCCTGAAACGTATCCTTGCATTGATCGGCACGGGTGATCGCTCCGGCAATCACCACAAGTGGGGAATAGGCCAGTTGCGCCTCGGCCACTGCTGTCACGATGTTGACCACGCCGGGCCCTGCCTGCGCCCCCAAAACCACACCGGGTTTGCCCGTCATCCGCGCCCAGGCATCAGCCATGTGGCCCGCAGCACGTTCGTCCCGCGCTCCGACATAGGCGATCTGACCGCCTTTATACATGGCATCATAGAGTTCCAGCATCGAGCCGCCCAGCAGGCCGAAAACGGTATCGATGCCGTTGGCTTTCAGAACGCGATAGGCGGCTTCTCCGCCGTTGATGGTGGTCATGTTCAGTCTCCGGAAATTTGGCGTTCAATCTGGCGGGCAAAGCGCAGCAACCGCGCGTCCGACCCTTTCGGACCGGTGATGTGAAGACCCACGGGCATACCGTCCGAGGACTGCCCCATGGGGATGGAAATCGATGGAAGCTCCATTGTCGGTGTCAGAGTCACCGTGCACCAGTCTTCGGTGATTTCCCCGTCTCGCAGGTCTGCGCTGAACGGTAATCCGGTTGCGGTAGGCCAAAGGGCAAAATCATAGTGGGCGAAGAATGTAGCAACAGAGTCCCAGACATGACGGCGTGTCGTCTGATAGGCGATCAGATCGGCAAAGCTTTGCCGTTCTCCCTGTGCGCAAGCCGTGCGATAGCTGTCTGTGGCCAGCGTCATGTCGGGATCGAGCGCCGCGCGAATTTGCAGGGCACATTGGCCCCGAATGATGTCGCCATATGCAATCAGCGGCGCAAGGTCCGGGGCCGTATCTTCATCGACACGCCAGCCCAAAGCGCGGCAAACATCTGCGATTGGTGCCAAGGCCGCCTGAACCGATGGCTCAACACTTGCCCCGAAGGGCGAAAGGCTCAACGCCACGCGGCCCGCAGTCAGCGGGGTATCAATCTCAACCGGGTCCGGGTAAGCGCCGGTGTATGCCAAAGGCTGGTTGGGCGTCGGGCCTTGCATCACACTCAGCATCAAAGCGAGGTCCGAAACCGTACGCGCCATCGGGCATGGCACGGACAAACCGTCAAACGGGGCCGGGTTCGGGTCCATGGGAACCAATCCCGATGTTGGCCGCAGACCGACGACACCGCACCATGCAGCAGGTGTGCGGGCACTGCCGCCAAGATCCGAGCCATCAGCAAGGGCAACCATGTTGGCCGCCAACGCGGCAGCCGCGCCACCAGAACTGCCCGCAACCGTCTTTTCGGGGTTCAATGGATTACGCGTCGTGCCCGATACAAAGTTCGTGGTCTGGCCAGAAAATGTGAACTCGGGCGTGTTTGTCTTGCCAACGATCACCGCACCTGCCGCCCTCAGACGCGCGACGTGGAGCGCGTCACTGGACGGGACATGGTCAGAAAAGCTCTTTGATCCATGCGTTGTGCGCAGACCGGCGGTATCAAAACAGTCTTTGATCGCGACCGGCAACCCGTGCAGTGGCCCTGCGAACTGCCCCCGTGCGGCCATCTTGTCCAACTCATCAGCACGGACGCTGGCAGCGTCCCAATCCAGCGTGACAAAGGCGTTCACACCGGCTGTATCGCCTTCGATGCGCACGCGGTAGGTTGCCAAAACCTCCGAGCTACTCAGGGTTCGTTTACGCAGGTCTCCCGCAAGTTCGATGGCCGACTTCTGAGTGATATCTATCGGTTGCAGCAAGAGTTATTCCTCGGATCGGGGTCGCAAATTCTGCGGATCGAAGAGCGCATCTTGATGTACCGTAACCGGGATGTCACGATTTAGAATTCGAACGCTGAGGCCCGTTTGCGGGGTGCCCTTGCGAACAAACAACCACCCCAGGGACTTGCCGATCGTATAGCCATACCCACCCGATGTGGTCAGGCCCACAGGCTGATCGTTCAGCAACACCGGTTCGCCACCATGAATGTCGATGTCTTCTGAGTGCAGCTCTGCATAGAATAGCTGCCATGCCGGATCTCGGCTGAGCAGCGCATTGCGGCCCAGAAAATCGCGTCCTTCGCTCACGACAAAGCGTTCGAGGCCGACGTCAAGCGGGCCGACATCCGTGGTCAGATCCCCGCTGGCGCGATAAGCCTTTTCCATACGCATCCCGTTGAACGCGTAAGAACCCAGATCCGTCAAACCGTGTTTGGACCCGGCTTCGAAAAGCGCGTCGTAGATTGCACCAATCTGATCCAGCGGCGCGTGCAATTCCCAGCCCAATTCTCCGACAAACGAAACGCGCAGTGCATAGCAAGACATGCCTGCAACGCGGATTTCCTGCCCAGATAACCAAGGGAAAGCGCGATTGGACAGATCAACGTCTGTCAGTTCAGACAGGATACGGCGGGTCGCGGGGCCTGACAGTGCCAGCATCCCCCAATCTGCCGAGCGGTTGATCATCGTCACATCCTCGCCGGGTCGGATGTGGGACTTGATCCAATCGAAATCCGGTGTGGCGCGGGCAATGGGGGAACCTGTGAAGAACCGGTCTTCGGCCATGCGCCAGATCGTGATTTCTGTCTCGAACCTTCCCTGCGCCGTCAGCAAATGGTTCAGGCTCATCCGCCCGTCTTTCGAAGGTATTCGGTTGGCCGACAGCCGGTCCAGCAAAGCGCCCGCATCCTTGCCCGAGATCTCGAACTGGGCAAAAGCGCAGAGATCGATGACACCCGCGGCATCGCGCGTCGCTTTTGCCTCGGCCGTCGCATTTGCATGCCACGGCTGATGACCCCAGCCGATCTGTTCTGCTTCGCCTACTCCACCGAAATAGCGCGGACGCTCCCAACCGGCGACTTCTCCGAAAACTGCACCCTTGGCGGCAAGGCGGTCATACAGTGGGTGTTTTTTCAGCGGCCGAAGGCTGTGGAACTGCTTACCCGGGCAAGGCGTGTCATGGCGGCGCATGAACTCGTCCTTGGTGCGCTCGACAATGAAATTATCCGAGGCGAAATCTCCGTATCGGCGCGGGTCGAAACCGCGGGTGTTGATTTCGGCTTCACCATGCACCATCCAATCGGCCAGCACTTTGCCCGCGCCGCCGCCCCAGGCCAGCCCGATGGACGAGCCGCAGGACAACCAGACATTCGGCGCGCCCGATGGCCCGACCAGCATTCCGCCATCAGGTGTGTGCGTGATTGCCCCACGCACGACGCGTTTGATGCCAAGATCAGCCAGAATTGGCATTTTGTCGAAAGCCACCATCAGGAAATCGCCAATCGAGTCGTAATCGGCCTGGAACAGCTCATTCTCCGCCGCCCAAGGCGCGCCTTCGGGCATTTCCCAGACCGTTGGGCAGACATGGCCTTCGTAAATTCCGATCAAGCCGGATTTCTGCTCCTGCCGGATGTAACCGCCAAAGGCATTGTCCCGCATCACGGGCAATTCCGGACGGTCGGCGAACTGTGGTACGGTGTCCGTCACAAGATAGTGGTGAAGGCACGACACCGAGGGGATTTTCAGCCCGAACCACTCCCCCACCTGATTGGCGTAAGACCCAGCGGCAATCACCACATGTTCGGCCAGCACATCGCCTTTTTCGGTGCGCAACAGCCACATATCGCCTTTGCGGGACGCCCCGATCACCCGGTTGTGCCGTTCAATCCGGGCGCCGCGCGACCGGGTTGCAGCAGCCAGCGCCATGGTCACGCTTGAGGGGTCGATATGACCATCCTCGTAAGTGCGCACCGCAGCTTTAACGTCGTCGACTTTGTAGAAGGGATTAACCTGCGCCACCTCTTCCGGGCCGATCAGATCCATTGGCAGATCCAACAGCTTGCCCACGCCCATGATCGACTTCATCCAATCGACTTCATCGTCGGTAGTGGCAATCCGGATGCCGCCGACTTCGTGCCAACCTATGCTCTGTCCGGTTTCGGCCTCGACCCGTTTATAGGTTTCGATGGAGGTTTTGTTGATCCACCCCATCAGGCGACTGCCTACCGCATGGGCAATCTGTCCGGCCGCGTGCCAAGTGGAACCGCTGGTCAATTCGACCTTTTCAAAAAGGATCGTGTCAGTCCAGCCATTCTCGGCCAGTTGAAACTGCGCGGCCACGCCCATGATACCGCCGCCAATGATCGCCACTTGGGTGGATTGGATCGTGTCGCTCATGCAAAAGCTACCTTTACGGGTTTGAGAGAGGCTTTGGCTGTGTAACGGGCGCACGCGATTTCGACTTCGAACCCGTCCAAAACGTCTTGCGTTTCAAGCAGGTCCAAAGGCGCGTTGATCAGGCCAAGCGCCACGGAACGACCAAACCGGTAGCTCCATGTGGCTGAGGTGATCTGCCCCACGACCTTGCCGCCAAAGTAAATGGGTTCATCATGCAGCGGGATCGCTGCGGGATCGTCGAACAGAATCGAAACGATGCGCCGTTCGGGCTTGTGATCCCGTAAGGCGGCTTCGCCCACAAAACCCGTGCCCATGGCGCAAAACGCACCTAGCCCGGCTTCAAGCGGCGTGGTGCCCGGTGTGAGTTCGTGACCGAATGCCCGAAAACCGCTTTCGATGCGCAACGATCCACTTGCGTAAAGACCCGCATGGCTTGCGCCTGCGGCGACCAGCGCCTCATAGGCAGCCATGGCCATGTCGGCAGGGATGTAAAACTCAAAGCCCTCTTCCCCGGTAAAGCTCAGCCGACCTGCCCAACCCCGGGCCAAACCAATCTCGACGGGTGCAAAGCAGAACCGCTTGAGGTCCGGGACAGCCGCGTTTGTCGTGGCCTGCAACACGTCTCGGGCCCGTGCACCAGCAAGGCCCAGAATGGCATACCCGCTGGTAACATCCGTGAACTCCGCTAGGTAATCACCTCTTGTGTCCCGCATCCGCTGCATCACACGAACGGTTTCATTGGCCCCGACGATCAGCAGATATGTTTCTTGCCCATGCCGCTGAACGGTCAGATCGCTTTCCACACCGCCCTTCGCATTCAGGATCTGGGTATACGCAATGCGCCCCTCGGGCACGTCCATCTGCGCGGCGCAGAGCCGGTTCAAAAAGGCGCTGGCATCCGGCCCCTGCACCATGATTTTACCAAAGGCGCTTTGATCCAGAATGGCCGCGCCCGATCGGCAGGTTTCGACCTCTTGCCCGACCTGTTCGCGCCATGCAGGCGCGCCGAAGGTCAGTGGCAGATGGGCAGCTTCGCCCCCGAAATGCACGGCACGTTCCCAGCCGCCCCGCGCTTCGAACCGCGCCCCGGCGGCGACGAGACCGGCATGGATTGGCGAACGACGCTGACCCCTTGCGGTCTCCATCGCGCGACCGAGAAACGGATTGTCATAGTGGCGTCCAAGAACTTCAGGAATACGGGCTTCCAACGCGCCCAGAACGTTCATTTCGGGGCTGAAGCGGCGAATGTCGGCCTCGTTCAACTCCATCGTCGGCTCTCCGGCGATGATCCATTCGGCCATGGCTTTGCCTGCCCCACCTGCCAGAGCAATTCCGGTCGAATTCATCCCTCCCATCAGAAACAGCCCCGGCACTTCGGGGCTTTCGCCCAGCATGAATTGGCTGTCGAGCGTGAAGCTTTCCGGGCCGTTCAGCAACATCCGAACCTCGGCCTGTTCCAGTGCCGGAATGCGGCGCAGTGCGTTTTCTATCATCGGCATGAAATGATCCCAATCCTCGTCCAGCAGATCGAACGAGAAATCGGCGGGCAGCCGATCCAGCGGCAGGCCTTTGGCATGGGGTTCGAACGAGCCAACAAGCAGCCCTTCGACATCGTCGCGGGCATAGAGAAACGCATCCTGATCGTTCAGCGTTGGCAGATGCGCGCCTTTGCCAAGGGCCTGAACCTCGGGCAAGGGCTTGGTCAGAATGTAGAAATGTTCACAGGCATAAAGCGGCATATGCGCCCCGGCCATGGCCGCGACCTCACGCGACCAAAGCCCACAGGCGATCACAACCTCGTCGGCCTCGATCACATGGTCACCGACCTCGACGCCCGATATCCGCCCGCCTATCTTTTGCAGCCCAGTCACGCGGGTATCTTCAAAGATCTGAACCCCTCGTGCCCGTGCACCCTTGGACAGCGCAAGGGCCACGTCGGAGGGGTTGACCCGTCCGTCCGACGGCGACCAAACCGCGCCGATCACGTCATCGACCTCAATCAGCGGCCACAAGTCCTTGGCACGGGCGGCATCCACAACTTCGGCCTCAAGCCCAAAGGCGCGGCCAAGCGAGACCTGACGTTTGATGTTCGTCAGCCGGTCCTGGTTGGTGGCCAGCGTCAGCGAGCCGGTTTGGGTCCATCCCGTGGCTTGCCCGGTTTCACGTTCCAGTTCTCCATAAAGGTCGATGGAATAGTTGATCAGCTTGGTCAGTGTCGCCGACGGGCGCAAACGCCGCACCAGACCAGCCGCATGCCACGTCGTGCCGCTGGTCAGTTTCGAGCGTTCCAGAACGACAATATCTTTCCGACCTTCGCGGGCCAAATGATAGGCAATCGAACAGCCGATGACGCCGCCACCAATGATGACGGTGCGGGCATGGGTGGGCAATGTCATGACAGCACTCCGTCGCGGACCATATCCGAAATAGTGTCGCGGAAAAGTGCGACCGCCTCGTCAATCAGGCCGGGTGTATGCGGCAGGCCAGTCACGCAGGAGGTGAAAGACATGAAATCCACGCCTCTCTCTAACAACCCGTCACGCAAGCTTTTGACGACAGCGGGCGGCGTTTTTCGGATTTTTGCGGCATCCAGCCCTTCAATGGATCGTCCACCGAAATAGAGGTGGCAGGTCGAGCTGTCGCCATAAGCCAGTGCTTGCACGTCCAGCTCACTGAAAGCTGCGTTGAAGCCATCCCGCAGACGCGCGGCCATTGCATCGGCATGGGCCTGAACGTCGCCGGTCGAAAGGATTTCCATCGCCTTAACCGCCCCCGAAGCCACCAAGGGGGCCGCGTTGAAAGTGCCTTTGTGTCCGACCGGAGGCGATAGCCCTTCACGGGTCTCGCCGGGGCTGAGCAGATCCATGACGTGAGCCCGACCAACAACCGCCCCGCCCGGCAGACCACCAGTGACGATCTTGGCCAATGTTGTCAGATCCGGCGTCACCCCATCTCGCGCCTGACGGCCGCCCGGCGACCAGCGTAGACCCGTGATCACCTCATCAAAAACAAGCACATGGCCCGTTCTTTCGGTCAAGGTTCGCACCCCCTGCAAAAAACCGTCCGGCAGAGGGACCGATCCATAATTTGCGCCGGAGGCTTCGACAAAGACGGTTCCGATCTGTGGATCGCTGTCCAGCAGGTCGGCGACGGCGTCCAGATCCGGCGGGGATACCACCGTCAGGTCGGTCACAGCCTGCGGTATACCCAGACTCGGCGCTGTGTTGGTGCCGGGTTTGGCACCTTTCATCAACATGTCATGCCAGCCGTGGAAATGGCCGTCGATACGCAGTACTTTATCACGACCCGAGTACGCCCGACCCAGCCGCAGAGCAAGCATTGTCGACTCTGTACCAGACCCCGTGAACCGCACCCGTTCGGCAGAGGGGAACAGGCGGGCCAGCCATTCGGCCCATTCGACCTCAATCGGATGACAGTCTGCGGTGTAGGGCATCCTCTCCATCTGACGGGCCACTGCTTCAGCAATCTCAGGGTGGGCATGACCCAGAATCTGACTGGCCGCACCCAGCTTGAAATCGATGTAACGCTTGCCGTCCACATCCCATTTCTCGGCCCCTTTGGCGCGGTCGAAATAGATCGGATACGGGGTTTTGTAACGCAACTCGTGACTGACGCCGCCAGGCATAACCGCACGGGCGCGGGCGCTTAGGTTTTGACTTTTCATGAGGATCTGCCGGTTTCCTGTCGTGTCAGACGGATGTCGAAACGCGTGCGCAACGCGCGGTCAACGTCGTCGGGAATGTGCTGTGGAAAGTGATTGGACAAAATCTCGCGCGCTTTTTCCCGAGCAACATCGCCGACAGGCTGAGAGCCGTCTTCCTGCCATTCCCGCGGCGTCCTGCGGTCACCGATTTCAGGATAGAAATAGTCTGATTTCATCCTGTTGAATGTATGCTGTTCGCCCAAATAATGCCCCTCGCCCCGGCAAACATCGGCAATCACGTCGGCAGCGATGTTTTCAGGCGTGGCTTCGATCCCGCGCAATGTACGCAGGATATTACCCAGCATGTCATTGTCACTGACATAAGCCGCATGGCTGACACCCAGCAAGCTGGCCTGCATCCCGGCCGCCTGTGTCACAATGTTCGAACCCGCATGGGCAGCCATGGTCACGGCAAGCGATTTTTCGGCCCCGTATTGCGCATCCAAACATTTGGCATCGGTAATGCCCGCAATAGAGGAGGTTGGCAGATCGAAATGCCGCCCCATCTGTGCAGCGCCCGCCATGAGGATCGCCTGCTCCCCTCCGCCGCCGCACATAGAGCCGGTGCGCAGATCCGCAACCAAAGGTTTTGGTGCAAAGATCGCCTTGACCTCTGGGTCGACAAGACGGGCGAACACCAGCCCTGCCAGCGTTTCCGCAACGGCCTGAACCAATGAACCGGCAATGGTTGCCGGGCTGGTAGCACCGGCCTGTCCAGCGCTGATCAATTGAACCGGGAACCCGGCCAGAATTGCGGCTTCGAGAACTTCACACGCTTCTTCGGCAAAGCGCATGGGTGGCACGACGTGGCACACCATCACAGTCAAGAAAGGACGCGCGCGAAAGGCCTCTTCACTGCCGGCAATGGCATAACACAGCTGTGCGATCGCGGGCACATTGTCGGGCTCGGTGATCGAGATCGACACATGCTTGGACGTCCCCGCCAGACATGCATAAGCCGTGTTGAGATCCATAACCGCGTTGTCTTCGATATCCCGGGCAACCACTGAACGGCTGAAATGGTGGATATTGTCCATCTGGTCGACAATGCGGGCCGCGTCATACAGGTCAGCCAGTGTCGAGTCCCGATAGACGCCCGTGTCCAGATCAAAAACACCGGGGGCCGCGCCGCCACTGGACATGTGCGCGCGGGCCTGACTGATATCCAGATCATGTTCAGGAACTTGACCGCAAAGGCTAAAATCACGGTTTGCTTCGCTGATCGCCTGACGCACCAAAGCGCGGGGGAACTGCAAACGGTGGTCATCTGTCAATGACCCACCCGCAGCAACCACCTTTTCGATCATCGAAGGTATAGCCTGACTCAGGCCAAGCGTTTCCAGAAGGGTCAGCGCCGTTTCTTCAACCAGCGCGACCTCTTGGGGAGAAAGCGGCTTGAAACGCCCGCCACAGATACCTGGCCAAACAGGCGGGTTCGACTCGGGTTCTGTTGTTTGGGTGAGGCGCTGTTTGCGGCCACGCCTGCGCACTGTAGCGGTCATTTTACATGAGTCCAGATTACCTACTTGCCATGATTACAGCCCAAACAGCAGTTTACAAATGGTCTTTCCTCAGCGACTAGTAAGTTTCACTCATCATTAGGACGGTTATGCTCCCCTCTCTTTCCGCACTACGCGCTTTCGATGCAGCCGCGAAAACCGGCAGTTTTCGCGCCGCCGCCGAGCATCTTGTGGTGACGCCAACGGCCATCAGCCACCACATCCGTGGACTGGAAGATCAACTGGGCACCCTATTGTTTGAACGCGTGGGGCGCGAGGTCAGACTAACGGAGGATGGAACACGGCTGGCCGAAACGACTGGACGGGCGTTTGGGATGCTGGAAGACACGGTTGGAGCCTTGCGCAGAACATCACGCAAGGTTGTGCGATTGGCCGCCGGACCCATCTTAACGGCCCGGTGGCTGATGCCACGCATCAGCGACCTTTGGCAGAGTTTCCCCGAGGTCGAGCTTGAGGTCGTGCCTTCGTATCGTCCGCGGATGGCGGACCAAACCCACGCAGATATTGTTCTGAGCTGGCATCGATTGGCGGACATGCCGCGCGGCTCACTCAAACTGCTGGAACTTCGACCTGTCGCCATAGCAAGCGCGCAGTACATCGACCAATATGGGCCCATCGATGCGCCTGAAGATCTATTGAACAAACCCATCCTGCACCAACGCAATCATTGGGGCTGGTTGGACTGGTTTGCCGCGATGAACGTGCAGCCGGGGTCCCCCCTGATGGGCGTTGTGTTTGAAGATGCAAACATTCTGTTACGCGGGGCTGCCGAAGGACAAGGCGCAGTGGTGGGCTGGCTGCCACTGATTGATCAAGATCTCAGGGAGGGGCGGATTTTGCGCCTGTTCGACGAAGATATCAAACCCACACACGGCTATTTTGTCGAGGCACAGGACGGAAGCCGGGACAAGCGTGAAGTCCGGGACGTTATTGAGTGGCTGAGGTCCCAGAGCTGCGAACCTGGCTAAAAACATTGGCCATTGAAGGCAAAAGCACGCCGCTGAAGGCAGCGCGCTTAATTTGTCTCGTCGGACACAGATCGGTTTTGACCTGGCGCGTCCTTCTAAGCCTATGTAAAGCTTAGCTTCGCAGTCTGCTGCCCATGGGGTCAAACGGCGCCTCTGACAGAACACGCCCTTTGTGCGCCTTGCCAATCACCTGAATCACCACCTCATCTCCGGGTTGCGCCACTTCGGGGTTGCGGAAGCCAATGGCCAGTGATTTCCCGACCGAATAGCCATACGCCCCGGATGTGACCCGGCCAACAGGCGTGCCGTCGGGTGTAAAAATCGGCTCACTGCCGGTGGCATCTGCGTCCTCGGTCACGTCCAGTTCGAAGACCGTCAGAACTTCTCGTGGGGCGTTGTCCTTTACGGAAAGGTAGGCGTCCTTGTGAAGGAAATCCTTGTCGAGCTTGATCAGACCGGTCAGCCCAACCTCTTGCGGCCAGTATTCCTGGCTGTATTCCCGACCCCAGGATCCATAGCCCTTTTCGATGCGCAACGACCCCAGCGCACGCCCGCCAACGGGACCGCCACCGCAGTCTTTGGCGGCCTCAAGCAATGCGGTGTAAAGCGCGACCTGATCAGCCTCGGCGCAGTGCAGCTCCCAACCCAGATCACCTGAAAAACTGACGCGGATGGCCACACAGTCCACACCTGCAACGGTGATTTTCTGGGATCGCATGAAACGGAACGCTTCATTGGACAGATCGGCATTGGTCAGACGTGCCAATGCCTCACGCGATTTCGGACCTGCGACGTTGAACCCGGCAATGCGGTCTGTCGCGACCTCCAGCGTGGTGCCCTCGGGCATCTCGACCATCTGGAAAAAGCGTTGATGATAGCGCTCGGCCATACCCGATCCGATCATCATGTATTCGTCTTCGGCCAGCTTGGTAATGGTAAAGTCCCCTGCCACGCCACCGCGAACCGAGATCAGAGGCGTCAGGCAACTGCGCCCGACTTCGGTTGGCACACGGTTGGCCACTAGACGGTCCAGCCAGTCGTAAGCACCCGGTCCTTTGATCACGTAATTTGCAAAGTTCGAGATGTCGATGACGCCCACGCTGTCGCGCAGCATCTGCACCTCGCGACCAACCGGATCGAACCAATTTTGGCGGGTAAAACCGGTTGTCTCTTGGGCGCCGGGTTCATCCGCGAACCACAGCGGGTGTTCCCAACCGCAGTTCAGACCAAAGACACAGCCCATCTGTTTTTGCATTTCAAAGGCCGGGCGCACACGGGCCGGACGGCCAGCGCTGCGTTCTTCATTGGGGAAGTGGATCTTGAAACGGTGCGTATAGGCGTCTTCCACCCGCGCTTTGGTGAATTTCTTGTCGGCCCAGTCGCCAAACCGTGCCAGATCCCAAGCGAACATGTCATATTGCGGCTCGCCCTCGATCATCCACTGCGCTGCCAGCAAGCCCAACCCACCTGATTGCGAAAAGCCCGGGATCAGACCGCCACAGAGGAAATAGTTCTTCAACTCTGGCACAGGCCCCCACAGCATGTTGGCATCGGGCGACCATATCATCGGCCCATTGATCACCCGCTTGACCCCGGCTGTTGCTGCAACCGGTACGCGTTCGGTCGCGCGGATCACGTTTTCCATGATCCGGTCCAAATCGTCAGGGAACAGATCGTGGGCAAAATCCAACGGTGTGCCCTCTTCGGCCCAGAACTTCATATCCTTTTCATAGGCACCAATAAGAAGCCCGTTGCCTTCCTGCCGGAAGTAATACTCGCCGTCCCGGTCGGCGATCGAAGGTAATCGACGGCCCAGATTGGCGACTTCATCGATGGTTTCGGTCACGAAATACTGATGTTCGGTCGGTTGCAGCGGCAGCGTCAACCCTGCCAGAGCCGCCACTTCGCGCCCCCAAAGACCAGATGCATTGACCACCCATTGTGTGTGGATATCACCTTTCGGTGTCCGAACAATCCAGCTTCCGTCCTGTTGCTGCTCGGTCCCTGTTACGGGGCAGAAACGTTCGATTGTTGCGCCCATGGCACGCGCCCCGGCAGCATAAGCATGGGGCACGCCCGAAGGGTCCACATTGCCGCCATCGGGTTCGTACATGATGCAACGGATGTCATCGAACTGTGCCAGCGGGTGAAGCTCTTTCGCTTCTTCGCGGCTGACTTCGTGAAAGTTCAGGCCGTAAAAACGCGCTTTGGCCTCTTGCAAGCGCAATTGCTGCTCGCGTTCTTCGGTTTGGGCCAAGTACAGCGAGCCCGGCTGGAACACGCCGCAACTTTGGCCGGTTTCCTTTTCCAGCTCTTTATACAGGTTCATCGTATAGTGCTGGATTCGCGTGATGTTGTTGTTGTCGTGCAGCCCGTGAATATTGGCCGCCGCGTGCCAGGTTGAGCCACTGGTCAGTTCATCGCGCTCCAGCAGGATCGAGTCCGTCCAGCCGAGTTTGGCAAGGTGATACAAAATCGACGTACCGGCGAGACCGCCACCGATGACAACAGCTTGTGCGTGGGTTTTCATGGATCTGTTTCCCTAGATATGACGCGGCTCAGGCGGCGATTTCTTTCATAGCGGCAAGGAATTGAGCGACCTCGCCAGTTGAGTTGTAGTGACACATCGAAACCCGCACGCAAGAGTCGTAGCCCAACGGGGTGAGAATATTCCCTGAATAGTGATCTGCTTTGCGCAGATGGGTACGAATGCCCTGATCGTTCAGTCGTTTCACCACATCGACAGAGGCCACGCCCTCAACACGCAGCGAGACCAAGCCTTCGCGCGCCGGATTATCGACCCCACCCAGAATGGTGACTTTCTCCATTTCGGCCAGGCCACTCAGGTTGCCAGTACCGTGGATCATCGCATCGGTCAGCGCTTTCTCCTGCGTATGGATGGCATCACCCGCCGCCAGGAACTTGCCACGCCGGTCGCTGGCATCGCTGACCTGACTGCCCAACCACTCAAAATAAGACACGACATCGGACATGGTGGCATAAGCCCCGGTGTCTCGGGTCCCCATTTCCCAATTTTCCGCAGGGCCATCCAAAAGAGCGTTGTGGTCCAACACGGTCAATCGGTCGGATATCCAGGCAACACCATATCCATGACGCGAAAACACTTTGTAGGGTGAGATCACGTATCCATCGACGTCATAGGCAGTCAGATCGATCCGACCATGCGCCGCGTGCTGGATGCCATCGACGATAATGAAACAGTCGGGCGCTACGGCACGAATAACCTTTGATACGGCGGCCACATCCACGCCCATCCCTGTCACCGGCGACGTGTGCAGGATCGTTGCCACTTTGGTCTCTGGGGTGACGGCTGCTGCATAGGCATCGGCCGTCACAAGCCCCGTCTCATCATCATGCGGTATCAACACATGTTCCTGCCCGGCAATACGTGCCCAGCGATCGCAAGCCGAACGCGTGGCAGGATGTTCCAGCGTCGATCCCAGTACGACACCTGAACCTGTGCCCAGACAGGCGTTCATGATCAACCGAAACAGCAATTCAGTGCCGCTTTCCCCAACAAAGAACTGCCCGCCGGGCGCATTCATGAAATCTCGCATATCGGCTTTTGCAGCATTGATGGTATCAACAAGCGCATGTGACCCTGGGTTGTCGCGCCCCTGATTATCCGGGATCGCCGCGTAACGCTCAGAACTGTCCAGAACCGAATTCAGGGTCAGCGCGCCGCCTGCATTTTCGAAAAAAATGCGCTCACCCTGTTGGGGGCAATGGTCGATCTGGGCAAACTGGTTGCGGATCTGCTCTAGCAGGCTTTCTGATATCTGGCTCATGACATGCGATGCTTTGTGTTGATGGTGCGCGGTATGTCGCGGACCCTATGACGGTTCCACCTGCAGGACATGCAAAAAAAACGGATGCAATGCAGTCGAATTTTCTGCACCAAAGGCAAACACCGATTGGCTGGCTGGGGCGCGGTCGGGGTATCGAATACACCGCACGGAATGGACAGACTAACCAATCTGACCCTCCGTTTCAGCCGCGACTTTCAACAACCAGTTTTGAAACAGTCGAACCGCTGGCGTGGCATTCGCCTCGCGCAGATTGGCATAATACGCCCATGGGCTGTCGAGGTTCAGGGCAAAAGGCTCGATCAGAAGCCCGCGTTCGACATAAGGCCGCGCCAGCGATTTCGGCAAAGCCACACATCCCAGGGATTTTGCCGCCAATTCCAGCGCCAGGTTCGAACTGTTGCTTCTTGGGCCTTCTTTCTGGTCCAGATCCTTTAGCCCAAATTTTGCAGCCACTTTTTCCCAATACGCCGAGCGACCCAGAATATGGATCAGTTGCGCATCGTGCAATTGCTGTGGGTCGGTCAAAGGTTGATCACCGACGGTATAGCCCGGCGCACAGACCACCGTCAGCTTTTCCGCCCACAAACGCGTCAGGCTTTCAGATGCATCATCCCTATGATTGATCGTGATCGAAATGTCCGAAACGTTGGGGTCCACATCCGTCCAGATGGTCCCGTGGACAGTCACGGAAATATCCGGGTGATTTTCGGAAAATCCCCGAATGACGTCGGGCAGCCAGTTTGCGGCGAGGCTAACAGGACAGGAGACGACCACAGTTCGGGTATGCGGTCTAAGTACAAGTGACTGAGTGGCTACGTCAATTTCCTGCAACGCATGGCGCACTGAAGGCAGATACGCTTTGCCCACATCGGTGAGTGACAGAGACCGTGGGTGGCGCACAAAGAGCGGTCGTTTGAGAAACTCCTCAAGCGATCGGACGTGATTGCTGACGGCGGATTGCGTGCAGTTCAACTCTTCCGCAGCACTTGTAAAGCTCAGATGGCGGGCGGCGGCCTCGAAAGAGCGCAGAAAAGACAGGTGCGGCAGGTTCATCATGTGCAGTGATCCGGTGCGGTATATATGTCGAGTATGGCGTGACCGGCCCGGCCTCTTGTTCTTTTGCGACATAAACACTGTTACGCAAGCGACATGGCCACCAGCGGACCCACAAAAATTCCGGTGCCATAGCCCAAAGATTGTTTTCGTGCCGCCGGACACAATTGAGCCTAACATGTGAGCTGAGACCGGTATCCAGACTTCAAACGCAAGCAGGCAGCCCGTGGCAGACAGATTTCACAAAATAGCATGTTTTACTCTTGAAACGACTGCCGGAGATATCCCGGACTCGACGCTGAGCGCCGCAGCCAGAATGACGCTGGACACGCTGGGCATCACAATCGGCTCAGGCCCCATGACAGCAGGGGTGATCGCGCGCGAAAGCGCACTTGCCTTGTACGGCGCCGGTGACGAAACATTCAGCGCACGTATGATGTTTGATGGGCGTCGGGTCAGCGCCGCTGGGGCGGCTTATGCCGCTGCTACACAAACTGACAACCTGGACGGGCATGACGGCTACAACCCGACCAAAGGCCATATCGGGGTGGCGGTCGTTCCCGCGCTTGCAGCAGTCGCGGAAACGATAGGGGATATTTCTGGCCCCGAGGCACTGAGCGCCGTGACCATCGGCTACGAAGTTGCAGGGCGCGCCGGTATTTCACTGCACAACACTGTCAGCGATTACCATACCTCAGGCGCTTGGAACGCGTTGGGGGTGGTGGCCGTCGCGGCGCGATTGCGCGGAATGAACCAAGACCAGATGCGGCAGGCCATGGGTATCGCCGAGTATCACGGACCCCGCAGCCAGATGATGCGCGAAATCGCCAATCCCACAATGCTGCATGACGGCTCGGGCTGGGGTGCGTTGGTCGGGCTCTCGTCGACCCTACTGGCCGAAAAAGGATTTACTGGCGCACCCGCCATCACCATCGAAGCTGACGAGGTCGCGCCATATTGGCAGGATCTGGGCCAGTTCTGGCAGATGGAGCATCAATACGTGAAGCCTTATCCAATCTGCCGCTGGGCGCACGCTGCAATCGACGCCACACGCGCCCTGATGCGGGATCATGACATTACGCACAAGGACATCGCATCAATCCGCGTCAACACGTTCCGCGAAAGTGCTTGTTTGTTTCGGGGAATGCCGGACGACACGTCAAAGGCGCAATACTCCCTGCCGTTTGCGGTCGCCACCATGGCCGCGTATGGGCGGATAGGGGTCGAACATATAACAGGGTCCGGATTGTCAGACCCTCTTGTTGCGTCGATTGTAGACCGCGTTTCCGTTTTTGAAACCGAACGCCATTCGGCCCGCTTCCCGAAAAGCCGCATTGCTGATATTTCCATAACGTTGAAAGACGGCCGCATTCTGGACTCTGGCGACGTTCACGCCCGGGGTGGACCCGAAGCCCCTATGGATGACGCGGAAGTGGACGAAAAATTCATGGAGTTCGCGGCCCCATCGCTGGGAGACACCCGCGCCGCTGCCATCCGCGATGCCGTATGGGGGCTGTGCCAGCCGGGTTCCAGGTTCTCGGACCTTTCAGCGCTGCTCTATGACGCGCCAAAAGCGTAGGTGGGGCTTACTGGAATGCTATTTACGCTCCTGAAATACGGGTTGTCATCGACCTATCCCGTGACCGGTGACATCCCGGCGACACCCGATCTAAAGCCCAACTATGACGTGGTGATCGTGGGCGGCGGAGGCCACGGTTTGGCCTGCGCACACTACCTGTCCAAGTATCACGGCATCTCAAACGTCGCCGTTCTAGAAAAAGGCTATCTGGCCGGTGGCAATACCGCCCGGAACACCACAACAATCCGCTCGAACTATATCACCAAAGAGGGCATCGCATTCTACAAGGAAGGCGTTCAGCTTTATGAGGAGATGAGCGAAGAGCTGGACTTCAACGTGATGTTCAGCCAGCGCGGTCAGCTGACTTTGGCCCATACCGAGGCCACCTTGCGCAGTTTCCACCTGCGCGCCGAGATGGGCAAGCACGCGGGCACCAATATCGAAGTAGTGGATCCGCAAACCGTAAAAGAACTCAGCCCGCATCTGAACATGGACCAAGGCGGCCCGCTTGAGATCATGGGCGGGCTGTGGCACGCCGATGGCGGCACAGCGCGGCATGACGCTGTGGCATGGGGTTATGCCGCGCAGGCTAGCCGTCGGGGCGTGGAAATCCACCAGCGCACCGAGGTCGAAGGCTTCGACATCGACGGCGGCAAGATCACCACGGTCCGCACCAACCGGGGGAACATCTCTGCCGGTCAGGTGATGATTGCCGTGGGCGGCATGAATTACGATATGGCCCTTAAGGCAGGCGTTGAGCTGCCGATCCGCTGCTTTCCCTTGCAGGCCATGGTGACACAGCCGCTGAAACCCTGGCTGCACACGCTGGTCAGCTCGGTCAGTCTGCACACCTATCTGGTGCAATCTTCGCGCGGTGAGATCGTGATTGGCGGCGGCTCGGACCCGTATCAGCTGTATTCCACCCGCTCGACGCTGGATATGAAAGAGCATCTGGCCGAAGGCGCAGTGCATCTGTTCCCCTTCCTGCAAGGTGTGCGTCTGCTGCGGCAATGGGCCGGGATCACCGATATGACGCCCGATTATTCGCCCATCATGGGGGCCAGCCCGCTGGCGAACCTGTGGCTAGATTGCGGCTGGGGCACGTGGGGGTTCAAGGCGACGCCCGTGGCCGGGAAGTACATGGCCCAGACAATCGCCAACCAAAAGGTCGCGCCGATCCTCGAACCCTTCACCATGGAACGCTTCGCTACGTTCGATCTGCTCAACGAAATGGGCGCAACCGCCGCGAGTCACTGACATGAAGATTCTGACCTGCCCGATGAACGGCCCCCGCAATATCAACGAATTCCAGTGCTTTGGCCCTGTGAAATCCGACCCCGATCCCGCCACATCCTCGGATCAGGATTGGGCGCGGCATCTTTTCCGCGCAGACAATACAACCGGAGTGATCACCGAGTGGTGGCGGCACGTACCGTCCAACTATTTCTTTCTGGCCGAGCGCAACGCGACGACCAACGAGGTGATCCGCACATTCGACGCATCGGAGATCGCCCAATGACCCGCCTGCCCGAACCTTATGGCACGCGCATTCGGCGCGACACCCCGGTGCGGTTTACCTTTGAAGGTCAAAACTTTAGCGGGTTTGACGGCGACGTGATCGCCTCGGCACTCGCCGCAAATGGCCAGTGGATGCTGTCGCGCAGTTTCAAGTACCACCGCCCGCGCGGTTTGATGTCAATGGCCGGATCAGAGGCAGACACGCTGGTGCAGTTGCCCTCGGACCCCAACGTGCAGGCGGACCGGCACGGGATCACCGAAGGACTGACGGTCACGGCACAAAACGTCAATGGCTCACTTGCGCGGGACCGGGATGCGTTTCTCGACAAGCTGGGCCGTTTCATGCCCGTGGGCTTCTATTACCGCACCTTCATGGGCCCCACGCGTAATAGTTGGTTAAAGCTCTGGGAGCCCTTGATCCGCAAGAAGGCGGGTCTGGGCGTTTTGGACACCAATGCCGAACATAAGGACTTCGAAAAAGTAAACCTGTTCTGCGACCTGCTGGTCGTGGGTGGCGGTCTGGCGGGACTGACTGCAGCGATTGAAGCCGCTGAGGCAGGCGCCGATGTGATCCTGGCCGAGATGGAGCCGGATCTGGGTGGTGCGTTAACTTACCGCCGCGACGGCGCGGACCGGCTGGCAGACCTGACAGAGCGCGCAGATAAATTGGCCAACCTCCGGATCATGACCTCAACGATTGTGAATGGCTGGTACGAGGATAACTGGTTGCCGCTGATCCGGGGCAACAAACTGTTCAAAACCCGCGCGCGAGAGGTCATTCTGGCAACCGGCTGCATCGAACAGCCCGCTGTCTTCCGAAACAATGACCTGCCCGGCATCATTCTGGGTTCAGCCGCGCAACGCCTTATGCGGCACTATGCGGTCAAACCCGGTCAGCGTGCAGTGGTTCTGGCCGCCAATCCCGAGGGCTATCGCGTCGCGCATGACTTGCGGGACGCGGGGGTCGAACTGGCCGCAATTGTTGATCCGCGCGATGGCGGCTCGGGCGAAGCACTACAGGGCGTCCAGACCATTGCAGGCGATATCACTGAGGCGCACGGTAAAACCCATGTCACCGGCATCACAGTCGCCGGTCAGCGGATCGACTGCGGTCTGGTGGTGGTCTCGGTCGGGTCAGCGCCCAGTTGGCAGTTGCCTTGTCAGGCTGGCGCAAAACTCAGCTACGATGACGCGACCGCCCGCTTCTCTCTGGCTTTGCCCAATGGCCCACTGGGAACCGCAGGCAGCATCAACGGACCGGTCGCTGCGGATGTGGTGATCAATGATGCCCGCATCGCGAGCCATGCGGCGCTGGCTCGGCTGGGTCTGCCGCATGAAAAGATAGCCCAGATCGCCGACCCTGAAGCTGAATTGGCCAATTTCGAGCCCAACATCACCCCGCACCCCAAAGGCAAGGATATCATCGACCGTGACGAGGATATTCAAGTCAAAGACCTGCAAAATGCTGCGAAAGAGGGCTATCGCGAGCTGGAGCTGATCAAGCGGTTTACCACGGTGGGCATGGGACCATCACAGGGCCGCCATTCCGCTCTGGCAACGGCGCGGGTTGTGGCCGACGCCACCGGGCGCAATATTGCTGAGACCGGCGTGACCACGGCGCGGCCCCCGTTTGCGCCGGAAACGCTGGGGGTATTGTCCGGGCATCACCATCCCGCGCAGCGGCGCAGCGCGTTGCATCAGGAACATATCCGACTGGGCGCTGATATGAGGCCCGTGGGCGCGTGGTGGCGGCCCTATTTCTACGGGCCTGAAGCCGATGCCAACCGGCTGATCGAAGAAGAAGTCAAAGCGGTGCGCGAAGGTGTCGGCGTGCTGGATGTCTCGACCCTTGGCGGGTTGGAAGTGCGCGGCCCGGATGCGGGCGAATTACTCAACCGTATCTATACGATGGCGTATAAAAAACAGCCCGTCGGAAGATGCCGGTATTGTCTGATGACCAATGAAATGGGCACCGTGATAGATGATGGCGTCGCCTATCGTCTGGCTGAAGACATGTATTATGTCACAGCCACCACCGGTGCTGTGGCCCGCGTCTATGCGGATATGCTGTTCTGGAACGCGCAATGGCGGCTGGATGTGGATGTGCTGAATGTCACTTCTGCTTTCTCCGGGTTCAACATCACCGGGCCAAAGGCGCGTCAGGTGGTCGAAGCACTGCACAGCGACATCGACTTCTCGCGCGACGGGTTTGCCTATCTCGACGGGCGCTCGGGTTCGGTGTCGAGCATACCGGTACGTGCCATGCGGATCGGCTTTACCGGCGAGCTGAGCTATGAGCTTCACTGCCCTTCAAGCTATGCCAAAACCCTATGGGATGCGATTTTGGCGGCGGGCGAACCCGTTGGTCTGCGCCCTTACGGCCTTGAGGCAAGCCGCATCTTACGCCTGGAAAAAGGGCATATTCTGATTGGGCAGGATACAGACGCGCTGACCTCGCCGGACGAGCTGGGCTTTGACTGGGCCGTGTCCAAGACCAAACCGTTCTTCGTCGGCAAACGCTCCATCGAGATGCGCCGGAACAAGGGGCTGTCCCGCAAGCTGGTGGGCCTCAGCTTTGAAGGGGGCGATGTTCCGCACGAAAGCTGTCTGGTTCTGCGCGACGAAGTGCCGGTGGGGCATGTAACCTCGGTTCTGTGGTCCCCTACCCTGCGTAAACATATCGCGTTGGCCTATGTGGACGGGCGCGACGCCGAAATCGGCTCTCCTGTCACGGTGAAGTGTCGCAATGGCAATCGGGTTCAGGTGCCGGTCGAAGGTCATGCCTTCTTTGACCCGGACAACACGCGGCAGGAGGTGTAAGGATGCAGATCTATCCGTTGCAACCGGGCGGGGCCGCCGAGGGTGTGGCCCTTGCGTCAGGACCAGTCACGTTGTCTGACATGACCGCTCTGCCGCGCTTTGGCCTGAAGGGCCGCGGTAGCGCCGACTGGCTTGCCGCCCAAGGGTATAATCTGCCCGAGATCAATCGATTGAGCGATGGTGTTCTACGCCTTGGCGGCAATGATCTTGTTGTCATCGAAGGGGCCGACGACCTGCGCGCGGCATGGCAGGCAGCAGACGCGCCCAAAGGTTATAATGCATGGCGCGAAGAAACATGGGCCTGGATGCATCTGTCCGGCCCGCGGCTTGATGATCTGATGGCCAAGATTTGCCCCGTAGACCTGCGTGCAAACACATTCACCGAAGGCCAGATCGCCCAAACTCGCGTCGGTTACACAGAAGCGGTTGTGTGGCGCGCGCATCATAAGGGGTTGGACGGATTCTGCGTTCTGTTCGACATCTCCGCCACTGCCTTTTTCGCCCAAGCCATTGAAACCGCCGCTCAGGAGTTCAAGAAAGAGGCTGTACTGTGAATTCCCCTGTCACCATCCTTCACACAGACAACCCTTCGGGATCCAAGGCCGTGCTGGCCCAGCGGCACCCGGATCTGGAAATCCACACCTGCGACAGCTACGAGGCTTTGCCGCAGATGATCGCGGATACCAAAGCTGAGGTGGTCTATTCCGTCCGCTTTGCAGGCACACCCGGCTTTCCACGCCAAGCACTGATTGATGCGCCCAGCGTCAAATGGGTTTCGGTCGGCGGCTCGGGCACCGACCATATGAATCCTTGGGACCCTGAAACCCTTACCGTGACCAACGCCGCCGGAGTGGCCGCTGACATGATGGCGCAATATGCGCTGGGGGCAATGTTCCACTTTACGTTGGACCTGCCCGGGTTTCGCGCGGCTCAAACCCGTCGCGAATGGGTGTCGGGCACAGTTGAACCAATTGACGGCAAAACGGTACTGATCCTCGGCCTCGGCCAGACGGGTATGGCCGTCGCCGCGCGGTGCAAGGCGATGGGTCTGACCACGGTCGGTGTACGGGCCCGTCCCAAACAGACCCCAAATGTAGATGAAGTGTATGGCATGGACGATCTGCACGACCTTTGGGTGCGTGCGGATTTCATCGTCGTTTGTGTCCCGCTGCTGGACAGTACCAAAGGACTGGTCAATGCCCGCGCGTTTGCCGGCATGAAGCCCGGCGCCCTGATCATCGATGTCTCGCGCGGCGGTGTGATAGATGAAGCCCCTCTGGTTTACGCTCTGGAAACCGGCGCGTTGAAAGGCGCGGCGCTTGATGTCTTTACCATCGAACCACTGCCTTCGGACCATGTGCTTTGGGGCTTCGACAACGTGATCATCACCCCACATTGCTCATCGGTTTATGAAGGTTGGGACCTGAAATCGGTCGAGATGTTTTCTGACAACCTCTGGCGCTATCGCAAGGGTGAAGCGCTGACCAATATCGTTAACCCCGAACGAGGATACTGACATGGCACGAGAAAGACGTAGCACCCGGGGTGGCGGGCGACGAAGCAAAAGCGATCGCGGTAGCGCAGCCATCCGGCAGTTGCCCTGGCAGGATGTGATCAACACGTCCCCCAAGATGGAATTGCTGAGCGAAGAGCAACTGGATCAGCTTCACGCCACGTCGATGCGTATCCTGTCTGAAGCAGGTATTCGTGTCATGGGCGACAACGTGATGAACCTGTTTGAACAGGCCGGAGCCCTAGTGGACCGCGAAACCAAGACGATCCGTATCGACGAAAGCATCGTCAATGAGGCTCTGAAAACCGTTCCGAAGACCTTTACGCTGACAGGCCGCAACCCGGACAAACGGATTACGTTGGGTGGCGAACACGTCAATTTCGGTCTCGTGGCCGGTCCGCCGAATGTGGATGATTGCATCAACGGGCGACGTTCGGGCAATTATGAAGACTATTGCAACTTCATCAAGCTGGCGCACCACTTCAACGCCATCCACCTGATCGGCAATCAGGTGACCGCGCCGCAGGAAATGCCGGCCAATAATCGGCATCTGGATACCTACAACGCGAACCTCAGCTATAGCGACCTCAGTTTTCACGCCACAGCGATTGGCCGAGGACGGGCGATGGATGGCATCAACATGATGGCCATCGCTCGGGGTATCTCATTGGATCAGATGCGCGCCGACCCTGGGCTGATTACGATCATTTCCGTGAACTCGCCCCGCCTGTTTGACGACGCGATGGGCGACGGCCTGATCGCAATGGCCGAGCACGGACAGCCGGTCACTATCACACCCTTCACTTTGATGGGCGCTATGACCCCTGTCACCCTTCCCGCCGCTTTGGCCCAGCAAAATGCCGAGGCGCTGTTCGGCGTGACCCTGACTCAATTGGTCAATCCCGGCACGCCGGTGATGTACGGGGCGTTCACCTCGAACGTGGACATGCGCTCGGGGGCGCCCGCCTTTGGAACGCCAGAAAACACCAAGGCCAATATGATCAGCGGTCAGCTGACCCGCCGTTATGGCATTCCCTACCGAACTTCGAACGCCAACGCCTCGAACGTGGTCGATTTGCAGGCAGCCTATGAGACGATGATGGCAACTTGGGGCGCTGTGCTGGGTGGGGCCAATCTGGTCTATCACGCAGCCGGTTGGCTCGAAGGTGGGCTGACGGCGTCTTATGAGAAGCTCGTCATGGATGTGGAAATCCTGCAAAACATGATGGAGTATCTGAAACCACTGAAGTTCGACGAAAGCGAACTGGCGCTGGACGCGATCAAAGACGTGCCCACTGGTGGCCATTTCTTTGGCACTGAACACACGATGGAGCGCTATGAAACTGCGTTTTATGCCCCCATGCTGTCCGACTGGCAAAACCATGGCGCATGGGAAGCAGCGGGGTCAAAAACCGCGCTGAACCGGGCGACGGAAATCTGGCAGCAAGCGCTGCGCGAATACGAAGAACCAGTTATGGACCCAGCGATCCGCGAGGAATTGGACGCTTATATTGCCAAGCGCAAAGAAGAAATCGGTTCCGACGAGCCTTAAAGAAAAGGCCGGGTTATCAGCCCGGCTTTTGTTTACAACAGATCGAACAAGCGCCCCGGCACGTTTCCTTGTCGGGGCAAGCCCAAAGCCCGCATCAGCGCAAACATCATGGCCTGATTGGACGTCACCACGGGTTTGCCCAGCGTGGCTTCGATCCGGTCTACGGCCTCGACCGCGCGCATGTCGGTACAGCTGAGTACGATGGCTTCGGCTTCTGGATGATCGGCCTGACAGGCCAGATCGAACACCTCATCCGGGGTTAGTTCACCCTGCCCGTAATTCCCAAGCTCACGACCAATATCGGCGCATTTGACTGTTGTGATTTGGTTTTGCGCCAGAAAATCAACTGCCTGCGTGTTGATCTCGCCCAGATAGGGTGACGAGAACCCCACTTTGGTCACGCCCAAAGCCTTGATTGCTTGGATCAATGATCCGGCGGCGGTCAAAGATAGTGCGCCCGACCCTGCCTTGATGTCCTGTGCCAATTGCTCATCAAATGACGGGCCGTGTGTCAGGGTGGCGGACGTGCAGCCATAGAGCACCACATCGGGTCGCACACCTGCTATCATCTTCAGATCATGGCTGATGTCCGACGCCCCAAGACCCGCCATTTGATCCGAGCCTGGAATTTCATCGACGTCATACCCGCCCATGCGCTGGAAATGCACCGTCGTGTCCGGGCAGCGCATCAGCATCATGTCTGCCTCAAGGTTGGTGTTGGTGAACGGCACCAGCACGCCGATCTTGGCCCGTGTTCGGGTCTCATGGGTCATGACGTCACCTCTTTCAAAACGGTCAGGCACCGATCCATGACTGGTTCTTCACAGATGGTGGCGCGTAGACAATCGCCCAATCCATAGCCCCCCATCCCGCGCATCAGTAACCCTTGGGCACGCAGGGCATCATCTGCTTTTTGCGCCATCTCCACGTCCGCAAAACGGATCAACACGAAATTCGTATGGCTGGACGCGACCGTCAGCCCCAGAGCGCGGCACCCATTGGCGAACTGATCCCGAATGGCAGCGGTTTTGGAAACCGTATCCAGCATATGAGCCTGATCCCGCATGGCTGCGGTCGCCATGGCCTGCGAGGGTATTGAGACATTGTTCGGGTTCAACAGCTTCCGCACCTCACCGGCAATAGCGTCGGGGAACAGACCCCAACCCACGCGCGCGCCCGCCAATCCGTAGGCCTTGGAAAAGGTTCTCATGACCACAGTGTCGCCGCGATCTACCAGCGCGAAGACTTCGTCCGGGTTTTGATCCTGATCGGCGAACTCGGCATAGGCCTGGTCGACCACCAACAACACGTCCGCCGGTAACGCGTTACGCAGGCGCAGAATTTCGGCATTCGGGATCAATGTCCCTGTGGGGTTGCCCGGGTTACAGACAAAAGCAATCCGCGTTTGAGGCGTGATAGCGGCCAATATGTCATCGACCGAAACGGTCAAATCCACCTCACGCGCTTTCACGTAGTCGGCCTGCACTTGCGCCGTTGCAGAAGCAACGTAAGCATAGCCATAATCCGTGCCCAGCACCCGGTCGCCCGGCCCGGCGAATGCCCGGATCAGGCATCCGATCAACTCCATCGAGCCCGCACCGCACAGGATATTCCCGGCCGCGACACCATGGGTTTCGGCAATTGCAGCGCGAAGCTCTGGCCAATCGGGATCGGGGTAAAGTGGCATTTGGTCCAACGCCGCCTGCCCTGCCGCAACCGCCGCTGGACTGGCTGGAAAGGCGCTTTCGTTTTGGGCCAGAGACACGGTCTCGGGGCCTCCCAGATCTGCCAGAGCGTACGCTGCCATCTGGCGGACATGCTCGACCGCGCGGATCATGACGTCCCTCCATAAGCTTTCGCGCCTGCTTCGGTCACAAAACCACGTTTGAGGTCCAGCGCCAGGGCCTTTGGATCCCGTTCTGACGGATCGCCAAAGCCTCCACCGCCCGGCGTGTCGAAGATCAGGTAATCATCGCCTTCCACTCGCAGTTCTCCTTTGCCGGGAATGTCGCTGTTGCCATCGCGGAACCGGATGCGCCCCGGGGCACCAGGCTGGCCGCCCATTCGGCCCAAGGCTGGGAACTTCAGACGCTCGACCGAGAGGAAAACGATGAAAGGCGCGTTGTTGGACGAGGTCATTTCGATCCTTTGTCCGAGACCTCCGCGATATTTACCTGCTCCTCCTGAATCCGGCAACAGTTCGCGCCGCCACATCACGACTGGTGCGACGCTTTCTGTGATCTCGACCTGCGATCCAAACACGCCCGAGGGGTAGGCGGTTGCAGACAATCCGTCTGCGTGGGGTCGCGCACCGGTGCCACCGTTGTGGACAGGTTCGATCGCAAATTCCCGCCCGCCATTGGCCGCAACTTCGGGCGCATGGCGCATGGGCAGATCGAACATGCACGACGCACCCTCGGCCGGAACCTGATCCGGCAGTGCCTGATGCAGGCATCCCAAGACCAGATCCGGGGTCACTTGTCCCAGCGTATGGCGCATGGCGACCGGCACAGGGCGTTGTGCATTCAGAATACAGCCCTTGGGGCCATCCACCGTGAACGGCTCCAGCGAACCTGCATTGTTCGGAATGTCCGGGCCAACGATGCAGCGCAAGGCAAACACCGTATAGGCCGTTGCATAGTTCAACGGGACGTTGATACCTTTTTTCGAACAACCCGATGTGCCGGTAAAATCCACATGCATCCCGTCCTTGGTGACAGTCAGCGTGGCGTGCAACTCCAGCTCATTCTCATATCCGTCCATGCGCAGCACGTTCTTGTAAACGCCTTCTGGCACCTCGGCGATGGCCTCCAGCGCGCCCTTGCGCGAGGTTTCGATGATATAGCTGCCCAACGTGTCCAGATCGTCGATCCCGAACTCTTCCATCATCGCCACCAGACGGTTCACGCCCGCCTCGCAACAGGCGATCAGAGCGTAGATGTCGCCTTCGTTGGCGATCGGCTCGCGCGAGTTTGCGCGGATAATGTCCATCAAAAGCGCGTTGGGCGTACCTTCTTCGACCAGTTTACAAGGCGGGATCAAAAGGCCTTCGTCGTAGATGTCTGACCCCTCTGGCCCCATCCCCAGACCACCCAGATCGACCAGATGCGAGGTGCACGATGTAAACCCAACAACTTTGCCATCCTTGAACGCGGGCATCATCAGCAGAAAGTCGTTCAGGTGCCCCGAGGCCAGCCACGGATCATTGGTCATGTAGATGTCGCCGGGTTTCATGTCCTGCAGCGCAAATCGCTCTCGCAAGTGCAGAACAGCTTCGGCCATTGTGTTGATATGGCCGGGCGTGCCGGTCACGGCCTGGGCCAGCATCCGACCATTGACGTCAAAGATACCGGCGGAAATATCGCCACATTCGCGTACAATGGGCGAGAACGCGGCACGGATCAGGGTTTGGCCCTGCTCTTCTACTACGGCCAGCAGGCGGTTCCACATCACTTGCAAACGGGCGGGGGAAAGTTCAGCAGTCATTTTGCGCCTCCTTTCTGGTCCTGGACCAGGACAAGGTTGCCAATGGCATCCATGTGCGCCGAGAAATCGGCAGATACGAGCGTGGTGGTTTGCGGTTCATGGATCAGCGCCGGGCCGCGTACATGGTCACCGGGTTTCAGGTCGGCACGAGCCACAAAGGCCGCGTTTTTCGCAGCACCATCCACATCGCAAGTGATGGGCCGCGTTTCAGTGACGTCAAACGCCGTGAGGTCCGGTGTTTGAGGCACCGGCGGCACAGAACTGTCCGGCGTTGCGACCCGAACCGCCCAATTGAGAATCTCAATCTCCATCCCCGGCACGGGGCGCGAGAATTGCTTTCTGTATTCCTCTTCAAAGGCGGCGGTCAGCGGCGCAATATCGTCGCGCGTCAGGGCACGATCCGGTAGCTGGATCTCGATCTCGTGGCCCTGCCCGTTATATCGCATAAAGGCAGTGCGCTGGCTTTCGGTCGGTGCATCGCCTGCCCCTTTGGCAACAACCTCTTTTGCTTCGGCAATCATTGTATCGAAAAGGGCATTCACCCCATCCATATCCATACTGTCGAGCAAGGAATAGCGTGAGCGGACGATTTCGAACGACACCGGCGCAAACAGGAAACCAACCGCTGATCCAACGCCCGGATTGGGTGGGATCACGATACGCGACACCCCGGCTGAGCGTGCAACGCGGCTTGCATGCAACGGCCCGTTGCCGCCAAAGGCTATCATCGTGCGCGGCCCCAGATCCTTGCCGCTTTCAACGGCATGCATACGCCCGGCGCTGGCCATGCTTTCATCCACGATCCGGCTGACGCCGTCCGCCGAACCGACCGCATCCAAGTCCAGTTTCTCGCCGATCACGCGCGTTAGTGCGGCCTTTGAGCCTTCGGGGTCCAGTTGAATATGCCCCTCGGCAAACGTGTCTGGCACGATATAGCCAAGCGTGATGTCGCTGTCGGTCACGGTTGGATCTGTGCCGCCGCGCATGAAGGCCACCGGCCCGGGTTCTGACCCCGCGGATTTGGGGCCAACGGTCAGACGGCCCAGACGGTCAACACCTGCTATCGAGCCACCACCAGCGCCGATTTCAATCATCTCAATCACCGGGATACGCACCGGCATGCCCGAGCCTTTGATGAACCGTGCCGCACGTGCAATTTCAAAGGATCTGGAGGTCTGAGGACGCGCGTTGTCGATCAGGCAAAGCTTGGCTGTGGTGCCACCGACATCAAATGACAGGACCTGATCCAGCCCAGACCGCGCCGCAATCCGTGCAGCCAGAATGGCACCGCCCGCAGGGCCGGATTCAACCAGACGGATTGGAAACCGTGCAGCAGTTTCCACGGTGCACATCCCACCACCCGCAGTCATCATCAGGATCGGACAAGTTACACCCTCGGCCGCGAACTGTTCGACGAACCGGGACAGATAAGATTCCATCAACGGTTGAATGTAGGCGTTTGCGACGGTGGTGCAGAGCCGGTCAAACTCACGCGCTTCGGGACTGACGTCGGACGAGATCGAAACCGTTAAATCGGGACGGTGTTCAGCCAGAAGATCGCGCAAGCGTTGTTCGTGGGTGGGGTTGGCGTAAGAGTGCATAAGGCAGATCGCCACCGCCTCGGCACCGCTGGCATCGAGCTCGATCAGCAGGTGCTCAATCTGCGCCTCATCCAAATCGATCAGAACCCCGCCTTCGGCCGACATACGTTCGCGAATGACGAAGGATCGTTCACGCGGCACCAGAAGGTCCGGCTTTTCAAGATTAATGTCGTATTGCGAATAGCGCCGCTCGTACCCGATATCGAGGATGTCTCGGAACCCTTCGGTACAGATCGTTGCCACAACCGCCCCACGCCGTTCAATCAGCGCGTTGGTCGCAAGCGTAGTACCATGAATAAACCCGGTAACTTCCATTAGCGACCGACCGGTCTGCGTCATGACGCGCTGAGCGCCTTCCATAGCGCCTTCGGCTGGGTTTTTATGCGTGGTCAGGGTTTTCGTCGACGCCAGTATCGTCTCATCCCCCGAGACCAAAACTGTGTCGGTAAAGGTGCCACCAATATCGATGGCAAGGCGTAGCGCGGTAGTCATTTGGTATTCCGTTGTCGTCTGAAAGCATGCAGGTAGTTCGCCCCGCAGGGCGGCTACCGGCGCGGTGTCACCAGATCACAACCGGTTGCACGGCGGTCCAGACGATTGGGGATACACAAACGAGTCATACCGTTCTTTGGCCCGTTGACCAAAATCCCACTAGCGAGTTTGCGACATTACTGTCCTCAAGCGACACAATGTTGTCCACCTCGCCAATAGACTTCAGGTCAAACCCACTTTGCCTGTTTGATGAGTGGGGACAGAGACCAGATCATCCGCAAGCAGGTCATCAACAAAAAGACTTAAAAGTTGCAATCGACCCGATACTCCGGCCTTTCGGTAAATTGACGCACATTGCGCTTTGATCGTGCCCTGTTTTGTCGCCCGAATTTCAGCGATTTCAGCGATCGCGTATCCTTTTATCGCCAGAATGGCGACGTCCCGTTCGGCTCGAGTCAACGACCATGCCTGGAACCGCGCTTCAAGCACCTCGCCAAATGCGCCAGAGGCGACTTTCATCTGATCCTCAAGCTTGGCCTGACGGCTCAGCATTTTGCGCAGCTCGACCGTGGTGAACGCCAACCCACTAATCAGCGCAACCGTGACGAACAATTCGACAAGATCACTTTCCGCCAGAAAAAACGTGGAGTTGGGCCAAAAGTCCAAAACAATGTCCAACAGGAAGTAAGCGCTACAGCTAGCCTGCACTGCAAATAAGGACCATAAAACTGTGGCACGCGTCATGATTTTGCTTTCGGTCAGTCCGGGGTGCGTCCGGAGCTGGACACACCCCATTAATATCAGCTGTCGTCCTCGTCGTCTTCCAGCTCAATTTCCAGAACGGCGCCGGTTTCAGGTGAAACTTCGATCTCATAGGTCTTGCCGTCGAGTGACGCATAAACTTCAATCTCGTCCTCTTCGACTTCGAACTTTGTGATGGAATAGCCCTTGGCTTCTAATGCCGCGCGAATTGCACCCTCAGAGGATCCCAGCACATCATTCACGTTGATTTGCGCCAACGCCAAGCCGGGTGTCACAAAAGCCGCCAGCACTGCCAGTTTGCCAATTTTGTTCATTTGCATTCCTTTCAAGGATATCAGTCACCGCGAGATTGCGGTTGTCCTGAACTGTGCGGCTTGCTGGCTCAACAAAATTGGACTTTTGGCAGAATTCAACCGGCTTAGGCCAAAGGTTTATGCAGAAAAACGTTAGAGCGGCTGACAGTTTCCAAACCTGTTCAGTACATTGCGCGTGATCTGTTCGACCTGACGATCTTGGCGAACAAGGCCCATCACCCATTCACACGTGCCTGCGGTAAAGACCTCTCCAAGCCCACGTTGCCAATAGATGACCGCCCCGTTGCCCCGGCTGCTGCGATCCAGTGTCTCGTCCGTGCAAACCCCAAACATGCTTTCGGCTTTAAACACCGCATCTGAGTTTCCGATATACAAGGTCTCGCCCCAGATTTCGTGGTCAGGCTCGATATTGGTCGCCAGACCGAGTGCGAGGATCTGTACGCCCAAATCCGCGCCATCCAAGCCGGTGGGAAAGGGCAGCCCGTCGTCCATTCTGTAATCCAGACCGTCGACTTCATACCCGAAGACACGCGCTCCTGCGCCCAATTGGTCACCATATCCCAGTTGTGCGCCTTCAAACGCCCAGTGGTCGGGTCGATAGACCGTAAATCCGCCACTTCCCTGCCCGACACATCGGCCCAGACCTGCATAGACGCCCTTCAAGCCGTTAACCCCAAAGGTCCGGGCACCAGGCCAGTTAGCGGGAAAGACCTCCCACGCCGATGTCACGAGATGTTCGCGGTCGCTCGCCACCAAAGGGTCAAGATCTGCGGTGTATTTATAGCAAACCTGGGTTCGGCCCTGATCTTCGATCCGGGTTTGCCACAGGAAGTTTCCAGCGAATCGGGCGACACGCCCGCCACCTTCCGTAAAGCTGTCGACAGCGTGGCGCATATTGGCTGACCAATATTCGTCGTGGCCCACAAAAACAGCGCATTGATAGTCCTTCAACAGGTCCGGGTCAGCCTCAAGATCATGCTGGGTCGCGAAATCGAACTCGTACCCTTCCGCTTCGGCCCAGCGCGCAAAATGACGCTCGTAGCTGGCCCATCCCGCCGAGGCGTATTTCTTGGAATATCCATAGGAATAGGCCCATTCCATATAGGGGTAGCGCACCATATCTCCTGGTTTATGCGGTGTATCCGGCACAGCACGCGGGGCACCTGCAGGAAGCTTACAAAATCCCCGTGACCACGGCCGTTGTGTCGACACCACCGGAGAGAACGACTTGCCCTCGGGTCCGGTGATGCCTTCGTAGTGATTGGACCCTCCCCAGCAATTGTAGGCCAGCCATGTCCCAGTGGCGCAGATCAGTACAAAAGGTGCTGCTGGTTTTTCAGGCGCGCGCCGCAGCAGGAACAAGTGATGCTCTTCCACCCGATCCCCATCTTGTTCGGCACGCAATGTCACCAGGTAGCCGCCTTCACGCCAGTCGTCCGGTATCCTGAACTCGTAAGTCACCTCCCACCCGCATCCGGTGACCGAGCAATCTTTGGGCGTCCTCTGATGCACACCTTTCAAGCCGCTCTCGCGATGCATCACCTCGTAAGTTGCACCATCGCGCCCGATCTCCAGATCCCACTCCCGAGCGGTGGTAGAAACGCGCAGAGCCAACAGTTCGCCCGGCGCATAAGTCATACGCTCTGTGTACCCCCATATCTCAAGAACCGACGCGTCACGGGACGGCCCGATGTAGTAGTGGTCGAGAATATGTCGCGCCTTGGCGCGGGTTCTTGGGGTGATGGCAGGGCCTTGGTCCTCAGAACGCGTCATGGGTTGGTGTCACTCCGGCAGGTAGCGGTCTGACCAGCTTTCACCTGCCGAACCGCTGGCGATCATTGCGTCAATTTCCGCGTCAGAAAACCCGACTTCGCTCAGGATTGATCGTGTATCCGCGCCGTACTTTGGCATCGGTCCGGGGATTACGATCCTAGCTCGTTCAGGCCGAACTGCGTTCGGAGCAACAAGATCACACCAACGACCCATAGGGTGCAAATCATGCCGGATGACGCTGAACGTATTCTGCGTCAGATCAACCTGACCAGAGCTTTCGAGATGCAAAACAGCATCACGTGTGTCGTGCAGCGAACCCAGCGGCACAACAGTTGAAGACGTGCCCGTGAAAGCTTGTTGCCAAAATGCGGCGGGTTGCGTGGCAATCCGATCTGCCAGGGCTTTGGCCATCTGCGGTTCCGGCATGTCAGCAATATCTGCCAGTTCGTCAACGTGGCGCAAGGCGTCTCGTTGATCTTTTGGTGCCGCGAAGAAAAGCCAACCGTCAGCGGCACGGTAACAGTGGTAATACGGGCCCCATCCCAACGCCGAACGCCCTGCGGGTTCGTCAAAATGGGCGCGGGTTTCAAAATCATACATCAGCTGTGCTTGAATGAGGTTCCCTGCCCCAGCCAGCGCCGCGCGGGCGATTCCGCCTTTGCCGGTTTTCTGCAGCCTCAGAAGGGCCGCGCCCAGCGCAACACAGGCGCAATATCCGGTCAGAACGTCGATCGTGCCGAAATGCGCGTGTTCTTCCGGTGTCTCCATCCCTCCGCCAAAGCGCACCATCACCCCGGTCGCGGCTTGTGCCAGATCATCATAGCCCAAATGGTCCGATTTGGGGCCGCGTGCAGGACCCCCGAAAGCATCCAGTTGAACCAAAATGAGCCGTGGGTTGATCGCGGCCAACTGCTCTGGTCCAAGGCCCAAGGCGTCGCGCTGTTCGTCCGTGCCGTTCATCGTTATGACGTCTGACGCTTCGATGAGCCGTCGCAAAGCGCGCTGTCCCTGCTCTGAACCGAGGTTCAGCAACACGCTGCGTTTGCCACGATGGGCGTGCAAACCAAATACAACCGTGTTCCACGGGTCGACCGACGGCTCTACCGGCTGAACCGAGGTAACCTGAGCCCCGTAGCGCGCCAACGTAGAGCCTATGGTTGGACCAGCGATGACATTGGTCAGGTCCAGGACTTTAAGCCCCTCAAGCCAGCCGCTTTCTTCCACACCCGCCACCCCGTTGCGCGGTGACTCGGCCAGGATAGCGGAAATGGGCGCATTGTCCGGGTCCGGTCCAGGCTGTTTGCCAAGCGCCCCGGCGTCATCGGCAAGCCAAGCCACATTGCCCATTTGTTTCATGTCGCCGTGACGCGGGTCTTGCACCTGAACCACCAGCCCCGAAGCCAAAGCGTGCGGATCTGCCAGCCATTCCTTGGTGAATCGCTGTGCCGTGGCAGGAGCTTTGGCGGCACCGAACAAGGCTTCCCATTCATGAGAAGGCTTGGTTCGAAACGCCTGTTTCATTGCAGCAGATACCCGTGTCCGGTCTCTGGCGCCGACCGGGTAATTTCGCAAAGACCATTCATCGGGCCAGTCTGCTGTGTCCAAGTAGGCATCAAAATCCGGCAATTCGTCTGCCAACGCCCCTAAACCCAGAACCTCCAGCACGCGCAGGGGATGCGTTTTCACACTGCCTGCGACTACATAAAATCCTCGGCCATCAGCGCAGGTATAGGTTCGGTAGAATGGATCCAGAAACTCTTCCAGTTCTGCAAAGCTCAGGTCCATTGGCAGACCTTCGGCTGCGCGTCGGTCCAGCTCCACCTCTCGAGGGGATTTGTAGCGTTCGGGATAATCCTCAATCTGTTCGCAATTATAAACCAACCCTTCCAGTAAGGCCGAGGCCAAAGGAACTTCGATGTGATCCCCCCCATTCCGGTCGCGCGCCGTCAGGGCAAATTGCACCGCCATTGCCCCAAAGGCTGCTCCGTAAGCCGATGCCAGGGTGAGCGGCGTAAAGGACGGGTTGATCCCCATCAAACGCCGGTTCAACCCCATATCCGTAAACTGCCCTGTGCGCGCAGCGATAACCGCCTCCCACGCTGGTACATTCGCAAGAGCGGGGTCGTTCGAGGCGAACCCCGGCAATGAGACAGACACGATGCTCGGATTGATATCACGCAGCGCCTGCGGGCCAAGGCCCAAACGGCTCATCACGCCGGGGCGGAAATTTTCGATCACGACGTCGGCTCTTGCCACCAGATCGCGCGCTAATTTCAAACCCTCATCCGACTTGAGGTCGATGGTAATGGCCGACTTGCCCCGCGATAGCATGTCGGTGGCCGGATCCTTTAAGCGCGGTCCGCCGGGTGGATCGATACGGATCACCTCGGCCCCCATGTCGGCCAGCATCATGCCAACCAAAGGACCAGCCAGATACTGGCCAAAGTCGAGAACGCGGATATGGTCGAGAGGTCTTGATGTCATGCGCGGCACTTTTGTTTCAGGCTGATATGAGAGAACACACCGCAGGAATACACAGGCACATCTGAGTGATCAGGGTTTGGTTGCACCGCATTGTGTCCTCCCACGCGCGTTAGCACCATCTTGGGCACGAATGAGCGGAGGAGGTTGTTTGAATCAACCAGCCAATGTCGCAATTTGACCGCTTTAATCGCAGCAAAAAGGTCTTTGGTGCAGCGCGGCGCTTGGAAGGGCCTCTCATTGCAGAAAGGCGAAACGGGGAAATTAAGAAGTTATTCGGGTGCGGTCAGACCCAACTGCCCAAGAGCGGCCTGTGCCGATTGGCTCCAACGTTCTTTCAAAGCGCTGTTTCGGTTGTGACGCAAACCGATTGAAGTCAGGAAAGCGAACCGTTTCGGATCATCTCCACCAAAGGACAGCGCGACGCGGGGCCACCAATAGTCCACGGCATGTTGCATCTGCTCTGTTTCTCCGCCTTCTGCCAGCTTCACTGCGCCTTCCATGGCAAGTGCGCCATGATGTGCTTCGACAGGGGCGATCTGTCGGAAGGCTTCAGCCAGCGGTTGGTAAGAAACCGTCGAAAACTCAGCCAGTTGCTCGGCCACCGCGCGGCTCATCAACAGGTTCATGATCACAGCGTCGGTCCAGCCCGAGATCGGATAATTGAACACAGCAAGGCGCATGTCATGTGCGCTGCGCGTTGCGCCGATATCGTCATCGCGATCCAGTCCCGCGGTCCATGGATGGTGCGTGGCGTATCGTTCTGTATCTGCGCCAAACTCGCCCATTATTTTAAGAACGCGATCTGCATGATCGGTTTTCTCAAGCACTATTTTTGCTGCCGCGATCCGTTCCTTGATGCCCGGCCCCTGATTGATGATATCCGCAAAACCCGCGGCGCCAGCCAATTCGCTGTCCACAAAGGTGGCCATCAGCTTCATCAATTCGGCGCGGTAGCGTGGTGGCACGTTTGTCGGATTGGTCAGTACACCGCCTGCGGCCAGATAGCTGTCGAGTGTCATGGCTTCGGTCATTGATCCTCTCCCTTTACTGGTCGTAGTCCACGACCACACGGTCGGTCATCGGATAAGCCTGACAGCTCAGCACATAGCCTTTTTCGACCTCGTAATCCTCGAGCGCGTGATTGGCGAGCATTTCGACTTCGCCTTCCAGAACGCGACAACGACAGGTGGAACAAACCCCGGCCTTGCACGCGTATGGCGCGTCCATGGCGTTTTCCAAGGCTGCGTCCAAAATGGATTGATCCTTGGGCAGGGTTACTGTCTGGGTCGAGCCGTCAAGCGTGATTGAAGCGCTAGTCTGGTTCGCCTGCGTGCCCGCCTCTGCTGCATTTGTCTTGCGCTTGGCCCGCCCAGGTTGGGCGCTGGCAAAAAGCTCGAACTTGATCTGGCTGTCCTCAAGCCCATGCTCGCGCAGCGCGGCGGCAATCCCCAGCATCATCGGCTCTGGTCCACAAATAAAGGCCGTATCCACGTTTTTGATGTCGATCCAGTGTTCAAATAGCTCGCCGCATTTTTCCTGCGTTACAAGCCCGGTGAACAGATCAATCTCCTGCGCGTCGCTCTCAAGAATATGGATCACGTTCAAGCGACCCATATAGAGGTTTTTCAGGTCCTCCAGCTCCTCTCGGAACATGATCGTGTTGATGCCTTTGTTGGCGTAGATCAGCGTGAAGCGGGACTTGGGTTCACGCGCCAGCGTTGTTTTCAGGATCGAAAGGACGGGTGTAATCCCCGATCCGCCAGCAAAGCCGAGGTATTGTTTTTCCGCGTCCGCTTCGATTGGCACATGAAAGCTGCCCATTGGCGGCATCGCTTGAACAACGTCACCAACGCTCAACTCTACATTGGCCCAGCTTGAGAAAGCGCCCCCTTCGACGCGTTTAATGCCAACTTGAAGAACGCCGTCATCCTTTCCCGCGCAGATCGAATACGAGCGGCGCAGTTCTTCGCCTTCAAAATCGCGCCGGAAGGTCAGGTATTGACCAGCGGTAAAGTCGAACTGATCCGTTGCGCCATTCACAGGCTCAAGCGTCACAACAACCGCATCGCGGATGGTTTTGTGGATGTCGGTGACTTTCAGGTCATGAAAACGTGCCATCCGGTGCTCCTCCTCAGATGCACTTGAAATAGTCAAAAGGTTCCAGGCAGTCGGTGCAGCGCCAATGGGCCTTGCATGGGGTCGAGCCGAACTGGCTGACTTTTTCAACAGCCTTGCTGTCGCAATGCGGGCACCGTTCTGGCCCGCCCGCCGGTTGCGGTGGCGCAATGCCATAGTCTTCCAGCTTGGCGCGGCCTTTTTCACTTAGCCAATCGGTGGTCCAGGCGGGCGAAATGCTGGTTTCGATCCTCACTTCGCTGATCCCATGGTCTCGCAGCGCGGTTTCGATATCCATGCTGATGACGGAAGTCGCCGGACAGCCTGAGTACGTTGGTGTGACGGTCACAACCAACGTTCCGGCGTCCCAACGCACACCGCGAACGATTCCCAGATCCACGACCGAGATCACCGGTATCTCGGGATCGGGAACAGCATCCAACCAACTCCAGATCTGATCAGTCGAGGATTGCATCCGCTCTCACCACTTGGCTCCGGGATAGGCGCGTTGCAGCCATTGCATCTGCGTCAGCAGATGACCCAGATGCTCGGTATGCATGCGCCCGTCACGCCCGCCCTTATGGGCAAACTGGCTTTCTGGAATGCTCAGTGTTGCCTGGGTCAGGATCCTTCCGACCAGAGTGTCATATTCTTCGCGCAGGTCTGTCGGATTGGGTGCGATACCTGCGGCGGCCATCTGGGCGTCGACCTCGTCGCTGGCAAACATCTCACCGACATAGGGCCACAGATAATCAAGGGCTTCCTGCATTCGGGCATGGCTTTCCTCGGTCCCGTCGCCCAGCCCCACAACCGTGTCGCCTGAGCGTTCGAGGTGATAGGCAACCTCTTTGCTGGCTTTGGCAGCAATTGCAGCGACACGTTCGTCCGAGGAAGCCATCAAGCGCCCCAGGCTGATCGAATGCCAGGCGTCGAACAAGAACTGGCGCATCAGTGTGCGGCCGAAATCTCCGTTCGGAACCTCGACCAGCAGTACATTGCGGAAATCCCAAGCGTCACGCAGAAAGGCCAGATCGTCAGCGCTTTTGCCACCATCAATCTCGCCCGCAAGACCAAGCCACATCTGGGTCTGACCAATCAGATCCAGCGCAGTGTTGGCTAGCGCTATGTCTTCCTCCAGAACCGGCGCGTGACCACACCACTCGCTGACGCGATGACCGAGGATTAGAGTGTTGTCTCCCATCCGCAGCAGGAATTGCAGTAGTGCCTCATCCCGGGTCATCACATGGCCCCCACTTCATCTGGGATATCGAAGAAAGTCGGGTGGCGATACACCTTGCTTTCGCTGGGTTCGTACAGCGGGCCTTTATCACTGGGCGATGAGGCCGAGATGTTGTTTGCCTCGACAACCCAGATCGAAACGCCTTCGTTACGGCGCGTGTAGACGTCGCGCGCGTTCTTGATTGCCATTTCTGCGTCCGGGGCGTGCAGCGATCCAACATGTCGGTGGCTCATACCGTGTTGGCCGCGTATAAAGACTTCCCACAGGGGCCATTCGTTGTTCATCGGGTTTCCTCCTTGGGTTCACTCTGCTGCCAGATTGCCGGATTGCTTCTTGCGGGCGTGCGCCAAAAGACCGTCCCGCACCCATTTCCCGTCATCCCAGGCCTTGTTTCGCGCGGCCAAACGATCCACGTTGCACGGGCCATTGCCCTTGATCACGTCGAAGAATTCCGACCAGTCAGGTTCTGAGAAATCGTAGTGCCCGCGTTCTTCGTTCCATTTCAGGTCTGGATCGGGAATGGACAGGCCCAGATACTCGGCCTGCGGCACGGTCTGGTCGACAAACTTTTGACGCAGCTCATCGTTGGTGTTGATCTTGATTTTCCACGCCATCGACTGCGCGGAATGGACCGAGTCCTTGTCGGATGGGCCGAACATCATCAGTGACGGATACCAGAAGCGGTTCATCGCATCCTGAGCCATCTTGCGCTGCTCGGGCGTGCCTTCGGCCATTTTGCGGATCGCGTCGTAGCCTTGCCGCTGGTGAAAGCTCTCTTCTTTACAGATGCGGATCATGGCGCGCGAGTATGGCCCGAAAGATGTCCGCTGCAGCGGAACTTGATTCATGATCGCCGCCCCGTCGACCAACCACCCCACCGCGCCAATATCGGCCCAGTTCAGCGTTGGATAGTTGAAGATCGACGAGTATTTCATGCGCCCGTCTAGCAGCATCTCAGTGATCTCGTCCCGGCTTACGCCCAGCGTTTCAGCTGCGCAATAGAGGTAAAGCCCATGCCCGGCCTCATCCTGCACCTTGGCCAACAGGATCGCCTTGCGCTCCAACGTCGGTGCGCGGGTGATCCAGTTGCCTTCGGGCAGTTGACCTACGATTTCAGAGTGCGCGTGCTGACCGATCTGACGGATCAGGGTCTTACGATAAGCCTGAGGCATCCAGTCCTTGGGCTCGATCTTGATATCGGCATCAATCCGCGCCTGGAACTCTGCCAGTTTCTCCAGATCTTCGTTTGATGCTTCGGATTTAACCATCTGAGCATACATGTCCCGTCTCCTCTGTTACAAGCGTTCAAGAATAAGGGCCGCGCCCTGCCCGACGCCCACACACATGGTGCAGAGCGCAAAGCGACCCCCGGTTCGCTTCAATTGATAGGCTGCGGTCAGCACCAGACGCACACCGCTCATGCCCAGTGGGTGGCCCAAAGCGATGGCCCCGCCATTGGGGTTCACGTGGGGCGCATCGTCCGGCAGGCCCAACTCGCGCAATGTTGCCAAACCCTGAGAGGCAAATGCCTCATTCAATTCGATCACATCCATCTGTTCGATGCTCAGCCCTGCACGGGCCAGAACCTTGCGGCTGGCGGGCACCGGGCCGATGCCCATGACACGCGGCGCAACACCCGCAACCGACATCCCCACCACTCGGGCCATCGGGGTCAGACCATTCTTGACCGCTGCCGCCTCATTCGCCATCAGCATGGCTGCCGCGCCATCATTTACACCCGAAGCATTGCCCGCTGTGACGGTCTTTTCCGGTCCGTTCACCCCTTTGAGACCCGACAGCTTTTCTGCTGTGGTTCCCGGACGCGGGTGTTCATCCGAATCCACAATGATCGGGTCGCCCTTTCGCTGTGGCACCGAAACCGGAGTGATTTCATCGTTGAAAACACCCGCCGCATGAGCGGCCGCCCACCGGGCCTGGCTGCGCGCAGCAAAGGCATCCTGATCTTCACGACTGATGCCATAGTCTTCGGCCACATTGTCAGCAGTCTGCGGCATGGAATCCACGCCGTAGTCCTGCTTCATCTTCGGGTTCACGAAACGCCAGCCGATCGTGGTGTCGTATACCGCGTTGTTGCGAGTGAACGCCGAAGTTGCCTTGGGCATTACAAATGGTGCGCGGGACATGCTTTCCACGCCCCCCGCAATGGCCAGATCGTAATCGCCTGCCTTGATGCCGCGGGCTGCCATTCCAACGGCATCCATACCGCTGGCGCAAAGACGGTTTACCGTTGTGCCCGGAACGTCGATCGGCAGCCCGGCCAACAAGGCCGCCATGCGTGCAACGTTCCTGTTGCTCTCTCCGGCTTGATTGGCATCGCCATAGATCACATCGTCGACGCTGGCCCAATCGACCTGAGGGTTGCGTTCTTTCAACGCCGCCAATGGCAAAGCCGCAAGATCATCCGTGCGAACGGAAGACAGCGCTCCGCCATACCGCCCAATCGGTGTACGCGTCGCGTCGCAAATGAATGCGTCCATGTCCGAGGTCTCCTGTTCGCGTCAGTATTCATTAACCGTCTGGTCGGTTTTTATAAAAGCAACCGATTCGAGGCAAGCTTTATGTTACCTTTATTTGATCTCTTTCACCATTTTTGTAACATAAAAGATCAGAACTTTATCGTTGCGATATTCGGGGCCGATTAGGGCGGTGATCCCAACAACATTAAGCTGACCGGGCGACACTCACGTCCCGCTCGGTCTCAATCCCCCAATACGGCTTCCAGTGACGCAAGGCTCGGGCGAGGCAACCTGTCTAACAGCTGCGCCACGGACTGTCGGCACTCCGCACCTTTCCAGTCTTCTGGCAGAAAGGCAGGTGGCAAAGGGGGATGGCGCAGGATTAGACGCCGCCACCCATGAACGATCAGAACACGCAGAACGGCAGTTAGCATGGGGTCGCCCATCCCTTTGGTCGGCAAATGCTGTTCGACGAACTGAAGCGTGGTCCAGAACTGATCGTAGGCGTCTTTCAGAGGTTCAGGTCCACATAGATCCCGCATCCAATCGGGCACTGATATGGCACTGCTTTCAATCCCCAAAAGGTCTTCCAGCCCATCAGGGGCCGGGCCCGGTGCCATGGCCGTAGAGGCATTCACAGCGATATAATCACCAATGAGCATCAGATCTGACAGTTCTTTGCGGGAACTTTCAGAACCGCTGGCGATCAGAACATGCCAGATGTCGGGCTTTTCGGTCTCGCGGGAATAGATACGCGGCGCGGCGGCGGCACTTTGGCTGCGACCAAAATCCGTCAAGCGGTGCACGCTGGTGCGCCCCACCCGCGTACTTTCGATCCAACCTTCTTTCCGCAACCGATGCAATGCAACACGCGTCGCCTCAGACTTGATTCCGGCCAGACTGGTGAGCGCCGTGATCAAGCTGCCACTGACTTGGTCCGATCCGCTGGGCGCCAAATCTCCAAATATCGTAACCAGCACTGACCACACCCGCTGTGTGCCGGTGTTGGTCAGTTGACTGACACAGGTTTCGAACCAATCAGGGCTGATGTCTTTCATACACGAAGTATAATCGGGCCGAAGGGAATTACCATCCGGCCCATCGCACGCATCCAGCTAGCTAGTAAGCAACCATCGTCAACAGCTCATATTCTGCGACCTGTTCGTCATCTTGCTGGGTCAGCGTGACGTGCCAACGAACTTCGCCATATTCGTCATTGCGCTTAGTTTTGGCCTTGACCGTCAGGCGCACTTTGATGCTGTCACCGGCTTCAACCGGCTTCATAAAACGCAACCCATCAAGGCCCGTGTTGGCCAGCACCGGCCCTTCATTCGGTTCGACGAACAATCCAGCCGCAAATGACAGCAACAAATAGCCATGGGCGACGCGACCCGGAAAGAACGGGTTCCGTTCCGCCGCAGCCTGATCCATGTGGGCATAGAAGGTATCGCCGGTGAAAGTGGCGAAGTGTTCGATATCTTCCATGGTGATGGTGCGGGGTTCCGTGTGAATCGTCTCGCCAATTGCAAGGTCATGAAACCTGCGCGTAAAGGGATGGGCAGGGCCTTTGACCTCGGTCGCACCGGGCACCCATCTGTTTCCAATCGTAGTCAACAGATCAGGTGAGCCCTGAATGGCGGTCCGTTGCATATAGTGTTTAACACCACGTACGCCGCCCATCTCTTCGCCGCCGCCAGCGCGCCCGGGGCCGCCGTGCACCATATGAGGCAAAGGTGAACCGTGACCGGTGGATTCTTTCATCGAGTCACGGTTGTTGAAGTACAAACGCCCATGATAGGCCCCTGCCCCAATGGCGACCTGACGCGCCACGTCAGGGTCATGCGTAATGACCGATGCCACCAAAGATCCTTGCCCCCGGTTTGCCAGTTCAATCGCATGGTCGAGATCGCGATAGCCCATGACCGTGCTGACCGGCCCAAAAGCTTCGGTATCATGCACACGCTGCGCCGCGTCAGGGTTGGCACAATGGTAAAGCATGGGCGGCAGAAACGCCCCTTTTTCGGGATCTGCTCCATCGACCGCAAAATCATCCGGGTTGCCAAAGACACGCTCGGCCTCTTGGCCAATGATCGCCGCCTTTTCCAGAACGTCACGTTTCTGACCATTCGAGACCAATGCGCCCATGCGCGTGGTTTCAAGCCTTGGGTCGCCGATAACGGTTTTGGCCAGCCGCGCGGACAACGCCTCGATCACAGCTTGCACCTGCACCTCCGGCGCGATGATCCGACGGATTGCGGTACATTTCTGACCAGCCTTCGCCGTCGTCTCGCGCTGGACCTCTTTGACGAAAAGGTCAAACTCGGGTGTACCCGGTACGGCATCAGGGCCAAGAATCGAACAGTTCAGGCTGTCCTGTTCGGCGACGAACCGAACAGAGTTTTCAAGGATCACGGGGTTGGATCGCAGTTTCAGCGCCGTATCCGCCGAGCCGGTAAAGCTGACCACATCCTGCAGGGTCAAACGGTCCAGCATGTCGCCCAAACCGCCCGACACCAACTGAAGCGCCCCGGCGGGCAAAATACCGGATTCCAACATCAACCGCACGCACAGTTCGGTCACGTAGCAAGAATTCGTCGCCGGTTTAACGATGGCCGGAACACCGGCCAACAGAGTTGGCGCCAGTTTCTCCAACATACCCCAGACCGGAAAGTTAAACGCGTTTATGTGAACCGCCACGCCGTGCAACGGGGTGCAGATGTGCTGGCCCAAAAACGTCCCGTTGCGCGATAGTTGCTCAACATCACCGTCCAGATAGACATGCCCGTCCGGCATTTCCCGGCGTCCTTTCGAGGCAAAGACAAACATTGTGCCAATGCCGCCGTCGATGTCGATCATGTGGTCCGACTGCGTCGCGCCTGTGTTGAAAGACAGATCATAGAGCGCCTGCTTGTGCTGACCCAGATGCAGCGACACCGCCTTGAGCATTTTGGCCCGCTCATGAAAGGTCATCTTGCGCAGGGCCGGCCCGCCGACGTCGCGCGCATAGTCCAGCATTCCTTGCACATCCAGTTCCGCGTTGCCCGCAGTTGCAATCACCTCGCCCGTTACGGCGCTGGAAATAGTGCGCGCCCCGGCACCAGGCGGCACCCATGCACCGGCGGCAAAGCTGGATATCTGTTGGATGGTCATGAGCGTCTCCTCATCAGTGTCTGGATCCTCACATCACCTAGTCGAACGTGTGAGGTCATATCTTTAACCGTACGGTCGGTCGTTATTTTTGCACAGCAACACCACAAACCGTACCCTTCAAACCTGCGCGGGCAATCGCGCGAAACCCCGAAACCGGATACGGCCACCGCGTTCAGCACCATCGGTGATGCAAAAATTCGGGAAGCGGGCCAGAAACCGCCCGACCGCGACGCGCCCCTCCATTCGGGCCAAAGTCAGGCCAACGCAGGTGTGTGGCCCACCAGCAAAGGCGTGGTGTTTATTGGGGCGTCGGTTCAACATCATTTCATCGGGCCGCTCAAACTGTCGCGGGTCGCGGTTGGCGGCCCCGATGCAAAGATGGATATCTGTTCCGGCGGGAATGGTATGGCCGTGGAAGATGACATCCTCGGCGGTTAAACGGTTGCCGAATTGGTTGGGGCTTTCCAATCTCAGAAACTCGTCCACGGCTGTGTTTTTGAGCTCCGGGTCGGCCAGCAACTCGGCACGCTTGTCACGGTGCCGGTCCAGCAACTCCAGCGCGTTGCCGATCAGATTGGTCGTGGTTTCATGCCCAGCATTCAGGATGAAAATGCAGTTCTGGTACAGCTCGACCTCGGTCAACCCGCCATCGGTGTCATCCTGCATCAATCGTGTCAGCACGTCCGTTGACGGGTCACCTGGATTAGCGCGACGATCATCTATGATGTGGCGCAGGAATGCCTTGAAGTCAGACACCGCGCGATTGCCCCAGTCTTCTTGTTCCTGAGTCAGCTCGGGCTCCAAAGCGCCCAAAATGGCCAGAGACCAATCCCGCAGTGGGCCGCGCTCGGATCGGGGAATGCCCAGTAAGTTGCCGATGATTTCAATCGGGATGGCTCCCGCAAAATCCTCGATCAACTCAACAGAGCCCTTGGTCTGCATCTGGTCCAGCAAGCCGTCGACCAGCTGCACCAGGCCCGGCTCCATCTGCACCAGCGCGCGCGGGTTCATCGCACCGACCATCACTTTGCGCACACGGGTGTGCAAAGGCGGATCATTGAACACCAAACTGGTCGTGTGATGTTCGTATAAGGGGCTGTCGACCCCGTATTTCGGCCCGAAAACCGCCTTCTTGTCCGAAATGAAACGTTTTGTGTCCCGATACACCAGATCCAGATCGTCATAGCGCGAAAGGATGACAGACCCATCGGCTTGAAAGCAGACGGGCGTGTCTTCGCGCAGCGCAGAATAGGCCGGATAAGGGTCTGCGTGAAAACCGGTTGGAAGTGCGGTCAGCGAGAACATCAGTGACCCATCGCCCCCATATGTTCAGGCAGAACCAGAACCAGCCATGGCACCAGAACAATCAGCGCCAAACGAAAGATATCTGCCACCCAAAACGGAGTGACGCCCTTGAAGATGGTCCCGGTCGAGACATCCCCCACCACACCTTTTAGAATGAACACGTTCAAACCGACTGGGGGAGTGATCAGGCTGATCTCAGTCACGACAACGACAACGATGCCAAACCAGATCGGATCATATCCCAGCGATGTCACCAGCGGGAAGAAGATCGGCACTGTCAGCAGCAGCATCGACAGTGATTCAAAGACACAGCCCAGAATGATGTAGATCCCGAGTATCATCAGGATCACCACAAACGGCTCCACCTCATAGGCCGTGACCAATGCGATCAAAGCTTCGGGCAGACCGGCCAAGTTGATGAAGTTCGAAAAGATCTGCGCCCCGATCAGAACCGAGAACAATGCCGCAGCAGTGAAACTGGTCTCTTTCAACACTTCAAAGGTGGAACCAAGGGTTAGCCCACCCCGAGACAGCGCAATCAGGAAGGCACCCATTGCGCCCATGCCAGCTGCCTCGGTCGGGCTGAAGGTCAGGTTCAGCGGATAGAAGTCAAACACCCCGTACAACCCGCCGATCACAAGGAAGAACAGCAGCAGCACGGCCCAGACCGAGCGCAGCGCCGAAAGGCGTTCGCCCCAGCCGTGCCGCTCTCCTGCTGGTCCGGCGTCGGGTCTGCGCCAAACGGTCCAACGCACCGCCAGCAGATAGAACAGGATGCCCAACACGCCGGGAATTATTCCCGCAACGAAAAGCTTGCCAATCGAGGTTTCGGTCAAAAGGCCATAGATCACCAGAATGACCGATGGCGGGATCAGAATGCCCAGTGTTCCACCCGCCGCAATCGACGCCGTCGACAGCTCATCCGAATAACCATAGCGACGCATTTCCGGCATTGCGACTTTCGACATCGTTGCCGCCGTGGCCAGCGACGAGCCACAAATGGCAGAAAACCCACCACAGGCTGCAACCGTGGCCATGGCTATGCCGCCGCGGAAATGGCCCAGAAAGGCATTCGATACCGCATAAAGTTCACGCGCAAGGCCGCCCTTGTTGACGAACAGGCCCATCAGGATGAACAACGGCACAACAGACAGCCCATAATCCTGCGCCGTGTCAGTGATCTGGCGGCCCACCATGGACATCGCAGCCTTCAACCCACGTTCGGACAGGATGCTGCCGCCGCGTTCGTATGCAAAGCCAAGCGTCCCGACCAGGCCCATCGCAAAGACTATGGGCAGGCGCAGCAGCACCAGAACAAGGACAAGGGCAAAACCGATCAAAGCGGCAGTCATCAGGAGTGCTCCGACAAGGCTTGGGGGGCAAAAATGTGCAAAATCCCGGTGATGATCATCGCGAAAGCAGTGATCGCGGTGAAGGCGGCGATGAACCAGCCCACATAGAAGACAGGGATCGACAAGTATTCGGTGACATCGCCGTAATCCCGCGCCCGCTCTGCCAGCACCCACACGCGCTGAATTGGCCAGATCAGCATGATGCCGGATACCAGATATACAATCGCGTCACGCGCTCGGCTTAGCCGCAAACGTGCGAAAATCCCATCTGTCAGGTCCACAGCGATCTGTCCGCGTCCGGCCGAGATTATCGGTAGGACCGAAAAGACAAGGATCGCCATCAGAATCCGCGTCAGCTCGGTTGCAGCCTCGATAGGCGCGTTGAAGACAGAGCGCAGGATAACGTCGAAAAAGGTCATCACCATCAGGATGAACAGCGCCAAGCAGGCCAGCATCGTCGGAACGACACTGATGCGTCGCGCAAAGGTCACGAGTGAGTGCATGATTGGTCCCCGGCGGGTGAAAAGGGCTGGCGGGTCACACCCGCCAGCCGGGCTGCATTACTGCGAAGCCATTTCATTTACGATCATGTCATAAGCGGCCTGAGCGTCGATACCCGCGCCGTTGACTTCGTCAATGACCTTGGCGCGCACATCGACGGCAATGGTGTTGAATTTCTCAAGATCTTCAACAGAGGCCGCGTTGATCGCGTTGCCTTCAGTGGTTTCGGTTGCTTCGCGACCTATAGCGTCGATCTCGTCCCAGATCTTGCCAATCTCACGGCTCAGCGGTTCACCAAAGACGTTCTCTTCCAGCGCGGCCTGCAGATCGGCGGGCAGATCGGCAAAAGTGTCTTCGTTCATGATGAATGCAAACGATCCGCGATATAGACCACCCGGAACTTCGTAAACATTCTGCGCCACTTCCGTCAGCTTGAACCCTTTACGGGATTCAAAGGGCATCACAACCCCATCCGCAGCTTTCGAGGCCAGGGTTTCATAGACTTTCGGCGCAGGCACCTGAATGCCGGTCGCACCCAGAGCCGTGCCGACGTCCCCGCCAACGCCACCCGGGATACGCACTTTGAGACCCGAGACCTCATCCAGCGAGGTCACAGGGCTGCTGGAATGCAACTGGGCAGGGCCATGCGTGTGCAGCGCAATTACCTTCACACCGCGATGTTCGTCTGCCTCTTTTAGGAACTTGTCATAGGTACGCCAATATGCGACCGAGGCGTCCTCGGCCGAGCCCTCATATCCGGGCAGTTCGATCATCTTGGTGGTGACAAAGCGACCGGGCTGGTAACCATGGAAGATGATCGACGCATCTGCCGCGCCATCCATAATCAGGTCCATCTGTGCCGGTGGCGGCGCAATGCCCAACTTGAGTTCTGCCGTGACCTGACCGTCTGTCGCCTCTTCAACCATCTCCACGAATTTCGGCCACATCTTGGCATTGATGCCATGGGTCGGCGGCGCCCAGCTGGAAATGGTCAGCGTGTAATCTGCCGCCAGTGCCACTGTGCCCGTGACGGCAAGCGCAGCCGATGCCAGTAAGGTGCTTAGCTTGGTGAATTTCATGGTTCTGTCTCCTCCCAGTGAAACATGAGTCAAGAATGCGTTAATGGTCGCTTTTGTAACCATCAACATGTTAATGGTTCCCTCCACGGTCCGCGATGCGCCACGACCCGGGGTTTTCGTTCGCAATTGTCAGCATCGTCGCGTGAGATACGTCGATACCGATCTCGTTGCTGTAGTGCATTGGCCCTCCACGCCAACGCGGGAAACCGTATCCATGGATTTGTACCATATCGACAGCGTCTGCGTTCTCTGCGATACCCTCTTGGATGATCAGGGCACCCTCGTTAGCCAGAACCGCCAGAATACGCGAGGAAATGTCCTGCTCTGTAAAGTTTCGGCGGGTTATGCCCTGTTCGGCTGAATAGGTTTCGATCAAAGCCTCAACCTCAGGGTCGCGGATCGGTGTGCGGTCGCCATCCGAGTAACGATACCAACCCTTACTTTTACGCTGACCAAAACGCTCCATCTCACACAGTTGATCAGGGATGGGCACATAGCGTTCGTTTGGGTCGCGAGTTGCGGCATTGCGCTGCCGGTTGGCCCAGGCGATCTGAAGACCAGTCAGATCCTGCAGCTCATAAGGCCCCATGGGCATCCCAAACGCCCGCATCGCCGCATCCACCTGATAGGGCAGCGCCCCATCGGCCAGCAAATAGTCGGCTTGTCGCCGATAGGCGGCCAACATGCGATTGCCGATAAAGCCATCGCAAATGCCGGACAGAACCGAAACTTTTCGCAGCTTCTTACCCAACGCAAAGCCAGTGGCGACGGTGTCTGGGGATGTCTGCGGCATGTGCACTATTTCCAGCAACTTCATGACATGAGCTGGACTGAAGAAATGCAGACCAATGCAGCGGGTTTGGTTTTCAACACCTGCAAAAATATCCACCGGGTTCAGGTAGGATGTATTCGTGGCCAGGATGGCATCGTGGTTCATGTATCTGGCCAGTTCCGCAAACACCGCCTGCTTGACGGGCAAGCTTTCGAACACGGCTTCGATAGCCAACTCGGCATCCGCAGCTGCGGCATAGCTATGGGCAGCCTTGAATTTGGACAGGTGGTCTCGCAGCTGCGCCTCGGACATCCTGCCCCGTTTAACAGCCCCTTGAAGCAGAGATTCAACCCGCCCCTTCGCCGCCAATGCTGCCTCGGCGTTTTGCTCGATCACAGTGACCGACAATCCACCATTCAGGGCGGCCGTAGCAATGCCTGCGCCCATCAGCCCGCCGCCCACAACGGCAATTCGGGAAATGTCGCGCGCAGTAGCGCCCTTGATCAACGCAGGTCTGGATACGGTGCGTTCAGCAAAGAATGCGTGGCGCAACGCCCGGCTTTCAGCGCTTTGGCGCAGGGCCAGATGGCGGGCGCGTTCTTTCGGTTGCGCCTTAGCGAATGGCTTAACGGACCAGCCGAGTGCGGTCAGGTTTTCCAGTGGAGATTGTTGCCCTTTCGCGCGTTTCGTCAACGTTTGACGACTTGTCTCTAGCAGATCAGACGAGAAATCAGGGACAGAGCGTCGACTGACAGCCAATGGCCGCTCTGGCAGTTTGGCAACAAACTCTATTACAGCAGCTTTGGGGTTGTCGGCGACCAGATCAACGCCCCCGAGTGCCGCCAATGCGTCTGCTTTCAGGATCTTGCCGGAACACGCAATGTCGATTGCTGCCTGCATCCCCACAAGACGCGGCAAGCGTTGCGTGCCGCCTGCCCCGGGGATCAACCCCACATTGACCTCGGGCAAACCAAAACCGGTGTCCGGTGCAGCAATCCGCCACGCGCAAGCCATGGCAATTTCGAACCCGCCGCCCAGCACATTGCCGTGCATACAGGCGACAAACGGCACTTTGCTGTCTTCGATCTTCTGAACAACATCCGGCAAATGCGGCTCAACTGGTGGTGCATCAAACTCGGACATATCACCGCCTGCAATGAAGGTCCTGCCCGCGCAAAATAGAATCGCCACGCGCGCACCTTGAACCGCATCAACTGCGTCGGACAGCCCCCGCCGCACTGCGGTAGAGGTCGCGTTCACTGGTGGGTTGTTGACCGTGACCCAAGCCACGTCACCCTTGAATTCAACGCTCACCAGCGACGACTGCAACATCAACAACCCTTTTGATCGGACCAGATTCGGTACTGATTTATATATTGACCAACCGTTCGGTTAATGCAATGATTAAGTTGAAATGAGGCCGAAAGAGACAGTCATGAGCGATACGATACTTGCACAAGACCACGGGAACTGGGTTGAAATTACCCTGAACCGCCCAGACAAGTTGAACGCGTTCAATGAAGACATGCACGTTGCCCTGCAAAACGCTTTGAAGACCGCACGCGACAACGGGGCCCGCGCAATACTGCTGACCGGTGCCGGGCGCGGGTTCTGCGCAGGTCAAGACCTGGGCGATCGCGATCCATCCAAAATGGATGGCCCTCCGGATCTGAGCAAAACGGTACGAACGTTTTACGCTCCTCTGGTCCGGTTGATCCGGTCCCTGGAGTTCCCGGTCATCTGCGCCGTAAACGGGGTCGCCGCAGGCGCAGGTACAAATCTGGCTTTGGCCTGTGACATGGTTGTGGCTGGGGAAAGTGCCAAATTCATACAGAGCTTTTCAAAGGTCGGCCTGATCCCGGATACGGGTGGCAGTTGGCACTTGCCACGCCTTTTGGGTGAGGCACGCGCCAAGGGGTTGGCTCTGACCGCTCAACCTCTTTCAGCCAAACAGGCAGAAGACTGGGGACTGATCTGGAAAACACTGCCCGACGATCAACTGCTGAACGAGGCGCGCGCGCTTGCCGCGCAATTGGCCAACGGCCCCACACTCGGGCTGGGCCTGACAAAACAATGCATTCAAGCTGCGGCCACCACGTCCCTATCAGATCAGCTTGAAATTGAAGCTGACGCAATGAAAACCTGCGGGGAAAGCGCGGATTATGCCGAAGGCGTATCCAGTTTCCTTGAAAAACGCGCGCCAAACTTTCAGGGGCGGTGACGATGACACCAAAGGAACGCGCCGAAAAATCCGCCGCTGCAATGTGGGCAAATGACGAGGCAAGCAAATGGTTTGGCATGGAGCTTGTTGAGATTGACGAAGGCCACGCCGTTCTGACCCTGACGGTCGCCAGCCATCACTGCAACGGGCATGGCACATGCCATGGGGGCGTCACCCACGCTCTGGCCGACAGCGCTTTTGCCTTTGCCTGCAACAGCCGAAACAAGGCAACCGTCGCGCAACACACAATGATCAGCTTCCTCGCCCCCGGAAGCAAAGGCGACCGTCTGACAGCCACCGCGAAAGAGGTCACTGTGTCCGGACGCAGCGGTATCTATGACGTTCGCGTCACAAACCAAAACAACACTCTGATCGCTGAGTTTCGCGGCATGTCCCGCGCGGTGGGCGGTCAGAATTTTCAAGAATAGCTTCGCGACTGGAGGAGTGACGCGATGGAAGACCTATCCCCAAACAAAGCGGATCTGGACCCGATCGAGATCGCCTCGATCGACGAAATTCGCGCCACACAGCTTGAACGGCTCAAGTGGTCCGTACGCCACGCATACGAAAACGTTGCGATGTACAAACAGCGGTTTGACGAGGCCGGAGTGCATCCCGACGATCTACAGCAACTGTCCGACCTTTCGAAGTTTCCGTTCACATACAAAAACGATCTGCGTGACAATTACCCGTTTGGTTTGTTCGCAGTTCCGCGCAGCGAGATCATCCGTCTACACGCGTCCTCGGGCACGACGGGCAAACCGACCGTGGTGGGTTACACCAAGAATGACATCGACAACTGGGCGGATTTGGGCGCGCGCTCTCTGCGCGCTTCGGGCCTGCGCAAAGGCGACATGGTCCACAATGCTTATGGTTATGGGCTGTTCACCGGCGGGCTGGGTGCACATTATGGAATTGAACGCCTTGGCGCGACGGTTGTTCCCATGTCCGGGGGGCAAACCGAAAAGCAGGTTAACCTGATCAACGACTTTCGGCCCGACGGGATCATGGTAACACCGTCCTATATGCTCAATATCCTTGAGCAGTTCCACAAGGCCGGTCTCGACCCCCGCGAAAGCTCATTGAAGGTTGGAGTGTTTGGTGCTGAACCCTGGACTGATGCGATGCGGGCCGAGGTCGAAGCCGCGTTTGATATGCATGCGGTCGATATCTATGGCCTGTCCGAGATCATGGGTCCCGGGGTGGCCAATGAATGCGTTGAAACCAAAGACGGTCCTGTGATCTGGGAAGATCATTTCCTGCCGGAAATCATCGACCCCGTGTCTGGTGAGGTTTTGCCCGACGGCGAAACCGGCGAATTGGTGTTCACAACCCTGACAAAGGAAGGGTTGCCGATGATCCGGTACCGCACGCGCGATCTGACGTGCCTGCTGCCGGGAACAGCACGTTCCATGCGCCGGATGGCAAAGATCACAGGTCGCAGCGACGACATGATGATCCTGCGCGGCGTCAACGTCTTCCCCAGCCAGATCGAAGAACAGGTCATGGCGACGGGGGGTCTTGCCCCGTATTATCAGATCGAATTGTATAAGTCGGGCCGCATGGACGCGATGCGGGTCTTTGTTGAATCCTCAACCGATTCCACCGACGAACTCTCCAAAACTGCGGCGGCCCGCATGCTGACCAAGCGGATCAAGGACGTCGTTGGCGTTTCAACGGAAATTGTTGTAGGTGACCCCGGCGACGTCGAACGCTCTCAGGGCAAGGCGAAGCGTGTCGTCGACAATCGCGATAAGGAATAAACCGTGGCCCGAACAATCGCCAAAGACCACGACCAAAAGCGGGAACAGATCCTGAAAATGGCAGCCAAAGTGTTTGCCGATCAGGGGTTTGATCGCGCGTCGATGACACTGCTCGCCAAAGAGTGCGGGATCTCGAAGGCCAACATCTACCACTACTACGACAGCAAGGATGCCATCCTGTATGACATCCTTGAAACCTATCTGCGCGAGCTAAGGGATCGGATTTGCAACGTGGATCTGAGCGGTTTGAACCCCGAGCAGAAGCTGCGCACAGCGGTGCGCGAAATCCTGTTTGCCTATCAGGGCGCGGATGACGAACACCGTGTACAAATCAGCGGCATGAGCGCGCTGACGGACGAGCAGCAGAAACTCCTGCGGGGCTATCAGCTTGATTTGGTGAATTTTGTGCGCGACATCCTCAAAGAGTTGTCTCCCGAGGCTTTCGACGATGCTAAAGATAAATTGCGCGGTGCCACGATGTCGGTCTTTGGGATGCTGAACTGGTATTACATGTGGAACACCGGCGCGGGCCCCAAAGCCCGCGAAGACTATGCCGATCTGGTCAGCACGCTGACAGTGCATGGCGTGCAAAAGCTGTAGGCGCGCGGCGCGGCCCACAATACGCTATGTCGACGCTTTGAACCTCTTCAGGTAGGCTTGTTTTGCGACCATAACATCCTCGTCCGACATGTTTGATCGGTTCAGATCAAGAAAGTGTTCTGATGCCCCAACTGGCTGAACATTCAGGTTGTTGACGGGCTTCAGATCGTCCGACCGTACATTCAAAATCGAAAGCACCTTGGTGACAGGAAACAGACGATCGCTTAAACCCGAGGTGTTCAAAGAGATAACGTCCGCGCGTGAAGACATCTGATCCGAGACCCGAGCCACAACGCCATCGAGGTCCGCGCCCGGGTTCAGCAGTTCAGTGTATTCGTACAGGTCTTCTTGAATTCTGTTTCCGCGAATGTTCTGCCAATACACGCTTTTGATCCAATCCGCGGTATCTCTGGTCGTGTAAAAGAATGTGATCCGCGCCTTGTTGTCTGTGAGTCTGTTGATTTCCTCCCAGATAACTTCGGCAAGGATGTGCGTTTGGCCATAGGACCAAACACCCTTGCGCCCCGGGATCATGCCTGCAAACTCTTCGCTGCTGATCAGCAACGGCATTTCAGAGTGGCCATCCGACGACAGCAGAACCTGACGGAATTTCATGCGAAATTTTTCAAGCGTTCTTTCTGCCGGTACCACTGAAAAACGGCGCGCGGCAACACCAGCGTCTTTCAAATTCCGTGGCACCAAAACATTGACTCGGGTCTTTAACCGGAAACGGTTCCTGTACAGCATCGTTTGCAGGGTTCTGGTTCCGGTTTTGTGAAACCCTTGATGGACAACAACCTTCAGCATCGACCCTATTGAACTAACCCACGCCTCACATCAGCATTTAGGGTTACCGCATCAAAAACATCAAGCTGTCCAGTCGATGCTCAGGTCTTCTCGAAACGCAAAGCGGGTCAAATGCGTCTCGATCACCTGTTGCCAACGACGCAGATCGCCACGCGGGCCGGTTGTGGCGGTCACCGTCAAAGTGGCTGCATCTGCTGTCAATGTCACCCGATCGCCGTCAGGGAAAGACACGCTGCCCTGTGTTCCATCAAAGGAGACCTCGGCCTTGTGCGACCAATGTGTGCAGAGCTGCTGCAGGTATTTTGAGGCCGCGCTCGTTTGCGCAATGCCTGTTGCGGTCTGATCAGGCAGCAGGCTCAGACCCGCGACAGCGGCAGACCGGATTGCTGTGGCAAACAAGGTCACGTCGATGCTGGTGGCCACGAAAGTTGCGCCAAGATCCAGGCACTTGCGTTGAAGACTCGGGTCCAGTGTCAAAATCCCGGCGGCCTTGCCTGCCATCACGATCCGATGGATTGCATCCAGCACTGCGGTAACCACCTCAGGGTGGTTCGCATCCCCCAGATGACCCATATCTGCGGCCAGGTCGGCGGGTCCGATGAACACCCCGTCCACATCAGTCGCCAGAATATCATCCAGCGCGTCCATGCCCTTGTTGTTCTCGACCTGCACAAGCAGGCAAATCTGTTCGTCGGCGGTTTTCAAATAGTCCGGGATCGCAGCAAAGCGTGACGCCCGCGCCAACGATGATCCAACCCCACGAACGCCATGCGGCGGATACTGAACGGCCCGAACCAGTTCGCGCGCCTGATCGCCGCTTTCGACCATCGGCACCAGGATATTCTGAACACCGGCGTCCAGATATTGCTTGATCATCCAGGTTTCGCCGATCGGCAAGCGTGCAACCGGCACTCTGCCGGACCCCTCAATCACGCGCACCTGCTCCAGGATCGATTGCAGATCGTTAGGCGCGTGTTCGCCATCGACCAGCAACCAATCGAACTGCGCTGTGGCGGCAATCTCGGCCGCATAGGCATTGGCCAAACCAACCCAGCATCCGATCTGCGGAGAGCCGGCCTTTAACGCAGCCTTGAATGCACTTTGTGGCGCAGGCATTGGTATTCCTTTCAGGCGAAATTGATATCGACCGAGCCAAACGGCCCGAAATCCGCGTGAATTTTGGTGCCCGAGGGGCATTCGACGGGGCGGATGAAACTACCGGACAGAATGATCTGCCCCGGTTCGATGCTCTGACCATATTGCGCCATGCGACGCGCCAACCAGACCACGCTTTCAACAGGGTCGTTCAACACACCAGCACCCAGACCGGTTTCTTCGATCTCATCATTACGGAAGGTAAGCGCCCCAACCCAACGCAGATCAAAGGCATCAACTGCGTGGCGTTCGGCACCCAAAACGATGCCTGCATTGGCGGCGTTGTCGCTGATCGTGTCAAAGACAGTGCGCGCCTTGCCGGTCTCGGAATCCACTCTTTGTATGCGAGTGTCCAGAATTTCTAGTGCAGGGGCGACGTAATCCGTGGCAGCGATGATGTCGTCGCGAGATACGTTTTCGCCACCAACGGCGGACTTCATAACAAAGGCGATCTCGGCCTCAATCCGGGGCTGAATGAAACGGCCTGCCGGAACGGTCGCGCCATTGTCAAACGCCATGTCATCAAACAAAATTCCACTGTCGGGAATGTCGATGTTCAAGGCATATTGCATCGCCTTCGAAGTCAGCCCAATCTTCCACCCGATCACCTTGCGCCCTTCGGCCAGTTTCTGGCGATAGATGGCGTTCTGAATCTCATAAGCGTCATCCATACCCATCTCGGGGTGCCGCAGGCTAAGCAGGCCGATCTGTTCGCGCCTGCGTTCGGCTTGCAACAATTCGGCGGCGGCTCGGGCGTGGTCTTCGGTCGTCATACCTGTTCGTCCTCCACCGTGTTGCGCAGGGTTCCGATACCTTCGACCGAAACCTCGACCACATCTCCCGGCACCAGGTATTTCGGCGGGTCGAACCGTGCCCCTGCCCCGGTTGGTGTACCAGTGACAATAATGTCGCCCGGCTGAAGCGTCATGAAGGTCGAGATGTATTCAATCTCGCGCCGGATCGGGAACATCATGCGGTTCAGAGTATCGTCCTGTCGAAGCTCACCGTTCACGCGGGTCTGGATGCGGGCATCATCCAGTTGGGCCGCGTCAGTGAACGGCACCAGCCATGGACCAATGGCCCCCGAATTGTCCCAGTTCTTACCTTGCGTGACATTGAACTTTGCGTGCCGCACCCAGTCGCGAATGGTGCCTTCATTGCACAAGGTCAGCGCGGCAATGTGATTGTATGCATCGTCCTGTGAAATGCGCCGACCAGTCTTGCCAATCACGATGGCCACTTCGCCTTCATAGTCCAGAGTGTGGTTTTCCGGTGGCCTGATCAGAGGGCGGTCATGACCGGTGAACCCGCTGGCAAAGCGCGGGAACAGCGACATGTACTTGGGCTGTTCGCTGCCATCTTTGTATTCGGCATTCCGGTCAGGGAAGTTTACGCCGACACACAGGATGCGGCGCGCATCTGGCATGACCATGTCATAGGTGAATTCGGTATGCGTGACGGCTTTGCCCTCAGCGGCCTCTGCAAGTTGCTCGAACGCCCCCGCGACAATCACCTCGTAAAGGCTGTCGTGATCGGGGAACGCTTGGTTCAATGCAATCGCACCGTCGTCAGTGATTGCTCCGAAAAACCGTTCCTCACCCGCTAAGAAAGTTGCAAACTTCATTCAAGTGTCTCCCACACGTCCCGGATCACTTCGGCTGCAATCAGCACGTCATCTCTGGTTGTATCGAATTGCCCGACCTGAAAGCGGATGATCTTGCGGCCGTCGAACATGCCTTGGGTGAGATAAATCCGGCCATCATCGTTCAACGCGTCGACCAACCGCTGCTGCATTGCATCGTCTCCCGGACACCGGAACGAAAACAGGCTTAGAATCGGGCCTGTCGTTATCTCGAACCCCTCCATCGCGCCGATCCGATCAACGAGCTCCTGCGCCCAAGTCACATGATTGCGGATGCGTTCGCGCAGTCCTTCCAATCCGTATGAGCGCAATAGAAACCAGATCTTCAACGCCCGGAACCTGCGCCCCAGTGGGATCGTCCACTCCGAGTAATTGGTCACCTCTGCTCCGGTTGTCTTGAGGTATTCCGGCTCGATCTTTAGCGTGTTGAGCTGCGGCGCGGCGTCCCGTAAGAACTGGATAGCGCAATCAAATTGCGCGCCCATCCATTTATGCGGGTTGAAAACAAGGCTGTCATAGCGGTCGGCACCCTGCCACAGGGCTTCGCGAAATTCAGGGCAGATCATGGCCGATCCGGCCCAGGCTGCGTCCAGGTGGGTGTAAAGGTCGTGTTTCTGCGCGGTATCTGCAACCGCCACCAAGTCATCACAGGCCCCAACACCGGTTCCGCCCGTGATGGCAATGATACCAGCAGGGACATGCCCGGCGGCTAGATCGCGTTGAATGGCAGCTTCAAGCTCGGAGGCGTCAATTGAAAAGCTGGTCCCCTGCGTGGGCAGCTTGACCAGATTGTCCTGTCCAATCCCCGCTACCCAGCAAGCCCTGTCGATGGACGAATGCACTTGATCGGAACAATAAATTCGCAGCGCTCCTTTGGTGTTCAAACCTTCGCGGTTGCCGGTAAAGCCCGTGGCCCGTTCCCGCATCGTCAGAACCGCCGACAAAGTGGCGGATGAGGCGCTGTCCTGAATAACTCCGGTCATACCTTCGGGCAGTCCAAGTGCCTGCCGCAACCAGTCGACCATGACGCCTTCGACCTCGGTCGCGGCGGGCGAGGTTTGCCACAACATGCATTGCGCCGCGATTGTCGTGACCAGCATCTCGGCCAGCATCGACGGGGGCGCAGCGTTGGCCGGAAAATAGGCAAAGAAGCGTGGGTGCTGCCAATGGGTGATGCCTGGCATCACGATCCGTTCGAAATCGGCCAAAATGGCATCCATCGGTTCACCCGCCTCGGGTGGGGTTGCCACAAGCTGGGCTGCGATTTCCCCCGGTGCGGTCTGTGCGCGCACGGGGCGTTCCGCAAGTGTCTTATGGTAATCGGCCGCCCATTTTGAAATGTGCTGGCCCCAATGCGAAAACGTGTCCCAATCCATGCGTTAGCCTTTTGTTGTCGCAGAAAACTCAACCCGCTCGACCCTGCGAGATACGCGGTCGTAACAAACCGATATGTTTCGATCTAATGAAGCAATCCGTGATGCCTGATGTCAGACCGAAAAGCTGACATTTGCCTGACCCGTGCCAGAGCTGCCAAAATATGGGGTGTAGATATCAATCTTACCCTTGTAGCTGCCCCAGCCCAGCGCCCCGAACAACAAGGCGGTGTCGTTCATCGCGCACTCTCCGGTGCATTTCTTGGCATAGTCGGGCAGCATTTCAAGGAACTCTTCAAAACGGCGTTGCTCCCATAATTCCAACACGCGCATGTCCATCTGGCGGTTGAATTCACCATTCACCGCATTCAACCCTTCGACCGATCGTTCATTCGGGGTGAAATCATGGCTGAGAGACCCTGATGCCAGAACAGACACGTTGCGGTCAGAACGCCGGATGCCTTCGGCAATGGCCTCACCCCAAACCCGGTTTTCCGCAATTGAAGAGAATTGATTGACAGCCACGGGCAAGACCCGCGCATTCACCCCTTCGTTGATGAAATGCATGGGCAACAGAGTTCCGTATTCCATACCCATATCTGGATGCGAATGACCCAGCGCGCGCTCTCCACGCTCGCGCAGAACATCAAGGATCGTTTCCCCCAACTCATGATCGCCGCGATAGTCAAACTCCATATCAGCCAACATATGCGGCAGTTCGTGACTGATGAATCGACCTTTGTGGTGCTCCTTAGTGTTAAGGTGAAAGCCCTGATTGGTGATCCAGTGGGTATCGAACACAATGAACGTCTCGACTTCGCGGTCTATCGCGTCCTGACGCAGGCGGGCATACCCATCAATGGCAGATTGCCGGATACCTTTGTATTTCGGCATCGTGTGGGACATCCAGATGCTGGGCACATGCGTTATTTTCGCGGCCTGTACGATCTTTCCCATGACGGTTCCTCCTAATGCGTTCTGGTGATCCCGTATCAGGATCTCCTGAGGGGTTTATTTCCCCAATTGCATGATCTTGTGCTGACCGGTGGCAAAACCGATGTGCTTTTGTTCCATATAGAACTCAAAGCTCCAATCCCCGCCGTCTCGCCCGATTCCAGACGCTTTGACCCCGCCAAAGGGCGTAGGCAGGTGACGCACGTTTTCTGAATTCACCCAAATCATCCCAGCCTCCAGCTTGTCTGTAAAGCGTAAGGCACGGGTCAGGTCATTGGTCCAGACATAGCCCGTCAAACCATAGGGCGTGTCGTTGGCAATCTGAAGCGCCTCCTCCTCGGTTGCAAAGGGGATCGAGGTCAGAACAGGTCCAAAGATTTCCTCGCGTGCGATGCGCATCTGGTTGGTGGCATCGGTGAACAAGGTCGGACGGATAAAGTAGCCTTCATCGCCCACCTTGACCCCACCGGCAGCAACGGTTGCACCGTCCTTTTTGGCGATGTCGAAGTAGCTGGTGACTTTCTTGTAATGCTCCTCGGTCACCAGTGGCCCAATTTCGGTCGCCGGGTCCAGCGGGTGACCAACCTTGATATTGTTCACACGCTCGACCAGCTTTGCCTCGAACTCATCCTTGATCGTATCTTGCACCAGTAACCGCGAGGATGAGGTGCAACGCTCGCCGTTGATCGAATAGATCATGAAAATCACCGCATCCAGCGCACGATCCAGATCGGCGTCATCAAACACGATCACAGGGTTTTTTCCACCCAGCTCCAGATGGTTGCGCTTATGCGTGTCCGCGCCCTGCTTGACGATAAGGCTGCCAGTGCGGCTTTCGCCGACAAAAGCAATCGCCTTGATCAGCTTATGTTCGCACAAGGCTTTGCCTGCATCGGGGCCAAACCCATTGACCGTGTTCAGCACGCCTTTGGGCAGCCCGGCCTCTTCGGCGATTTCCACCAGCAGGCGGGCCGTCAGTGGAGAGTCTTCAGCGGGCTTATGAACCACCGTGCAGCCCGCAGCCAGAGCAGGTGCAATTTTCCAGGTCGACAGCATGAACGGTGTGTTCCATGGGGTAATCACGCCAACTGGTCCAATTGGAACGCGCGTGGTCACGTTCATCAGCGTCGGGGATTTCAGATGTTGCCCGTCGCGCGCCTGAACCACCTGATCTGCAAAATACCGAAAATTCTCTGCCCCGCGCAACGCGGCCTTGGACATAAAGCGCAGCGTCTGGCCCGTGTCCCAGCATTCACACAGCGCGATTTCCTCGGCCCGGGCTTCGATAGCATCTGCAACGCGCAACAAGATGCGGCGGCGTTCGGTGGCAGACATGTCGCGCCATTCAGCAAACGCGGAATGGGCGGCCTTGGCCGCCGCGTCAATATCAGCTGCGGTGCCATGAGCAACATCGCAGATCACAGATTTGTCGACTGGCGAAGTGGATTGGAACACTCCCGCAGACCCGTCCCGATCCTCACCGGCAATACGATTGCGGATGCCGGTTTCTCTGAATCGAGCCAGAAAGCCTGTCAGTTTTTCGATGTTCGTATCCAGCGCACTCATGTTTCAGGTCTCCTGCGTGGTCGCGGCCAGATGGTCGCGGATCGTGCCGGTTTTAGGCGAAAGGTTGGGGTCGATGTCGCGCATCTCAAGCGACAGAGCGATGGAGTGTTGCGAAAGGGCGGACGCCAGATAGGCTTTGACCGCGTCAAATATACGCCGCGTCGCGTCCTGCTTGACGTCTTCCGACCGCCCTGCACGCAGGCGGATCGAGATATCAACAAATCCATGCGCCGGATTTCCATCCGCAATGGCATAGTGGTCCACACGCGTTGCGCGCACGCGAATGCCAGGCATCGGAAAGGTGTCGATCTCGGCAGCTGTTGCCCTTATGCATTCGCACAGGCCACCCATGTCGATCTTGTCTTCCAGGTTTCCGGAATATTCGACGTGGAAATGCGGCATGATTCCTCCCTCATTACTTAACATGTTTAGTATTTAATGTGTCCCACGTCAAGAGATTGCTTTGTTAATCTTTGCAATTTCCGAACCACCGCTCTAGAAGGCCGCATGACCACTCAAAGCCACACCAAGAGCACCGCCCGGTCCCTTCCTATCGCGCTGCTGCGTGCCCGTGAAACCGTCATGGCCCCGATCCGGGACATGCTGCAAGGCATCCAGATAACTGAGCAGAAGTGGCGGATCCTACGCGTGCTGGATGAACTGGGCGAAGTGGAACAAAGCACCATTGCGCACGAGGCTTGTCTGCTGCTTCCAAGTGTGACCCGCATCTTGCGCACGATGGAGGCTGATGGCCAGATCACTCGCCGCCAGGACAGTAACGACAAGCGCCGCACCATGGTCACGATCACGGATGCAGGCCGGTCCATCCTTAAGGAAAACCTGGCCACGTCACTTGCGATCTCCAGCAATATCGAGGCTCAGATGGGTCGTGAAAAGCTGGACCAATTGCTGGATCTTCTGGAAGAACTACAGGCCGTTAAAGTTTGACCTCGCCTTGAGCAGACGAGGCCGGTTGAACTCTCAAAGGGTCGACAGACCCGTATCCAACGCTGACAGGATTCTAGTCACATCATCTGACGTGATAATCAGCGGGGGCGACAGAATGATGTTGTTGCCGGAAACGCGCACCATTACGCCATCTTCGTAAGCCGCTTTCTGAATCTGCAACGGCAGGTGTTTGGCAATTGGGACTTTGGTCGCCCGATCAGAAACGAGTTCGAGCGCGCACATCAAGCCCTCGCCACCGCGCACGTCGCCGATCACGTCATGCTTTTCGGCCAGCTTCTGCAACCCGGCAAATAATTCATCCCCGCGCGCCGCTGCATTTTCCCAAACCCGCAGCCTGTTGATTTCGGACAAGGCAGCCAGCGCCGCTGCTGCTCCAACCGGATGACCAGAGTAAGTGTAGCCCTGATCGACCGATGCAAGACCCGTGGTGTCCTTTTCGAAGACTTCAGCGACAGAGCCCGAAATCATTGCCGCGCCAAACGGAAAGTACCCGTTGGTGATCGCCTTTGCTGTTGTCATGATGTCGGGCTGAACACCCCAATGCCGTGCGCCACTTTCGCTGCCGGTGCGGCCAAATGCGGTAATGATCTCGTCAGAGATCAAAAGAATACCGTGTTTGGAACACACCTCGCGCACCATGGGCATAAAGCTTTTGTGCGGAGGGATCACACCCCCTGCCCCCAGAACCGGCTCCATGATAAACGCCGCAACCGTGTTTGCCCCCTGAAACGCAATCTCGGCTTCCAACGCCTTGACGCAAAGTTGCGCCAGACGCTCGGGGTCCGTCTCATCAAACGGATTGCGATAGGTCCAGGGTGCGGGCACGTGGAAACAACCCGGCATCATCGGCTCATAGACCGCGCGAAACTTTTGATTGCCGTTGACGGATGCCGCCGCGAAATGGGTGCCGTGATAGCCCTGCTTGAGGCTGATGAACTTGGTGCGACCGGCATCGCCCCTCACCTTGTGATATTGCCGTGCAAGCTTCAGTGCAATTTCGACAGAGTCCGATCCGCCCGACGTAAAGAACGCGCGGGTCAAACCATCTGGTGCAAAAAACTGCGCCAGCTCATAAGACAGTTCAATGGCTTTGTCATTGCTGGTTCCGCGAAAGGTCGAGTAGTAAGGCAACGCGTTCAGCTGATCGGCAATGGCCTGTTTCACCGGTTCGCAGGAATAGCCCAGATTGACGTTCCACAGCCCCCCCACGGCATCCAGCGCTTTGTGACCATCAACATCGATAATGCTGACACCTTCACCGCCATTCAAAATGGTCGGCGGGTTCTTTTGACTGTCGGCAGGATGTGCCATCGGGTGCCAGAAATAACGGGCGTTGTTTTCCTTCAGAAAGTTCGAGTCTTTCATGGTGCGGGCCTCCGGAAGTATCGTTCACCCTCGGTCAAGGGTGGAATTCAGTGGGAAAAGTGTCGGGTAACTGACCGCCAAAATCGGCGGTCAGGTCCGTCGAAAGAGTGTGCAATGCAGACAGAATGGATGGCAGGCGGTCGTCGGTGGCGCGGCCTTCTGGCACAGCAATTGCAATGGTCCCCAGAGCGACTTGATCAATACCAAAAATCGGCGCGGCGTACCCAAAGACGCCTTCTTCGTAGCTGCCGTTGCTGTTGGCCCAGCCTGAGGCGCTGATCCGCGCAACCCGTTCTTTGATGATTTCAGGATCAATGAGCGTGGCGTCCGTGAAGCGCGCCTGCTCTTTGTGATCCAAATCTTCCATCAGACTGGGTGGGCCAAAACTGAGCATACAAAGACCCGAGGCCGTTGCATTGATCGGCAGGATCTCACTGGGGTCAAGGCTGACGCGCACGCTGTGCCGCGTTGTTTCAACCACCAATGCGGTTTGCAGCCCAGTCTTTTCCAATAGCGACAAATGCAGGCTTTCGCCAACGCTTTGCATCGCCATTTGCATTTTCTGGCGCGCACTTTCGATGCCTGGCCGCGCGATTTCACGCAGCGCTGCCAGGCGCAAGGCCGCCGGTCCGATAGCATAAGACTTGGTCATAGGATTCTGTTCGATCAGACCGTATTCCTCAAGCGCACGCAGGTGGCGCAGCGCGGTTGCCTTGTTCAATCCGGACAGTCGCGCAAAGTGACTCAGCCCGATTTCCGGTCGCGCGCTTGAAAAGTAATCCAGCATTTTTAAGGCGTTAAGGGCTGTGCCCATGTGTTTCGCTTCCTCTTACTCAGGGAATACTTGACAGAACTAACTTAACAAAGCAACATTATTATTGTTAACGCGGATCAAATAATGAACCACGTATGGGAGGAGTCAATGAAGAAATTTCTTACAGCTGCGGCTTTAGTGGCATCAGCTACCGCTGCACTGGCCGAGTACCCCGAAAAGCCGGTCAGCTTTGTGGTGCCGTGGCCTCCGGGCGATCTGGAAGATGTTCTGACGCGGATGATCGCCGATGAATTTCAAGCCATGTACGGCGTTCCAGCCGCTGTCGTAAACAAACCCGGCGGTGGCGGTGGTCCGTTCCCGGGTGCCGTCGAGGTGGCAACCGCCCCTGCGGACGGCTACACCATCGGGTCTTTTGTCATCGGCGTGCCAGTCATTGGTCCCGAAATCGGCATCCCCGAGCTCAACCCCAACCCGTTTGATCCCATCGGGATCTTCCTGACCTATCCCTTCGTGATCGCGGCCAGCAAGGATGCGCCTTTCTCAAGCTGGGAAGAGCTGGCGGAACACGGTAAGGAAAACGACGTCGCACTTGGCCATTTCGGTTCCGTTTTGCCACCGACCCAGGTGACCTTTGCCGCAGCCGTCAGCAGCGGGTTCGACTTTGCCAGCGAAGCCGCATTTGATGCGCTGGACTGCAACACTTTGGCATCGGGCGACGTCGACGTGATCAACACCACCCTTCAGCTTATCCTGCCCTGTCTGGATCAGGTGAACGTCCTTGCCAGCATCGGCGGCGAGCGGATTTCGCTGGTGCCCGATACACCAACAGTCGTGGAACTAAACCCGGATCTGCCTTTGGCCCTGTGGAACGGATTGTTTGTCCACAAGGACACCCCAGCAGACGCCCGCGAAAAAATTTCGGCGGCGGCTCAAAAGGCGCTGAGCTCTGACAAGGCCAAACAATTGGCCGAGGAAACCGGCGCTCTGATTTATTGGCAGGATCCGGATGCCTCCAACGCTCAGATCGAGCAGGACAAAGCCTCGTTCGCCAAGATCGAAGAGATCCTGGGCGAATAAACCGGAACGGGCCCGGCACGTTTTACACTGCCGGGCCTCTTTCCATCCAACAGGAGGCCACGATGATTGCAAAGACCTTGCAAGACATGTTCCGGCGCTATCGACGCCCCGGTGACATCGTGTTTGCCACGATGTTCTTCGTGTTCTCGCTGTTCCTTCTCAGCCAGCTTGGAAGCGAAACTCAGGTCGTCAAACGGACAAAGTGGTTTGCGCAGCCTGCTTTGTGGCCAACTATCGCGATCTGGGGCATGGTTGTGTTCAGCGGTCTGCATTTGCTGAGCTCATTCCTGTCACCACGTATTCCAGGCCGTTTGCGAGAGATCACGTTTTGGCTGAAATCGCTCGAATACGTTGTCTATTTTCTGATTTACGTTGTTGCTGTTCCATGGCTTGGGTACCTGCCCTCCACCATGCTGTTCGCCGCCCTTTTGACGGTCCGCCTAGGGTTTCGCTTGCCCGGGGCCTTTTGCATTGCACTCATCTTCGGCGCGGTGGTCGCAATCGTCTTTCGGGCGCTGCTGCAGGTGAACATCCCCGCGGGTCGCGTTTATGAATACCTGCCCGACGGGCTGCGCGCCTTTGCGCTGACCTATCTATGAGGCCGCAATGGACAATCTGATTTCCGGATTTGCAATTCTGGCCCAGTGGCAGGTCATGGTGGCGCTGATCATCGGCTCTGTCGGGGGCGTTATCATTGGCGCCTTGCCCGGCGTAGGCGCCGCCGTGGCCATCGCGATCCTGCTGCCTGCTACATTTGCTTTCGAACCCATCGTAGGTCTGACCCTGCTGTTGGGCATCTATGGGTCATCCATGTATGGCGGCGCGATCCCGGCCATTCTGATCAACACCCCAGGCACGGCCGTGAACGCGCTGACCACCTATGATGGATATCCCATGACCAAACGCGGCGAAGGCCATCGGGCTTTGTCGCTGGCCTATTCAGCATCGTTCTTTGGGGGTATTTTCTCGATCCTTTGCCTGATCGTTCTTTCGCCCGTTCTGGCATGGGTCGCCCCGCATTTCGGCAGTCGCGAGATTTTTCTGGCCGCTTTCATGGGTATTTTACTCGTGATCCTGGCCCATCGCGGACAGACATTTTCCGCCGCCATGCTGGCGTTTTTTGGGATTTTTCTGAACACGGTGGGGCTGGAGCCTGTCAAATACACGCGGCGTTTCACCTTTGAACAAACCTGGCTGTCGTCGGGCGTCGATCTGATCGTTGTTGTATTGGGCCTGTTTGCCATCAGTCAGGCGTTGCTTTTGCTGGTCGATAAGGAACACGCTCCTGGCGAAGCACATGTTCGCGGCAATATATTTACCGGCCTGAAGGAGCTTCTGGGCCTGAAGCGCATTGCCACCGTGTCGTCATCACTGGGCGTTCTCATGGGTATGGTGCCGGGCACCGGCGAATTCACGTCTCAGTTCCTGTCTTACACCTACGCTCAGAAAAGCTCGAAAGATCCCAATGCGTTTGGCAAAGGATCACCCGAAGGTCTGGTGGCGTCTGAGGCCGCCAACAACGCTGTTCCGGGGGCTGCAATGATCCCGCTTTTGGCGCTGGGCATTCCGGGTGAGGCTCTGACCGCGATGATGTTGTCGGTTTTCTACGTCCACAACGTGATCCCCGGCCCGCAACTGTTTGCGGAACAAATGGATTTTGTCATGGCGCTCTATATGGCGTTGATCCTTCTGAACGTGGTCGTTCTGATCTTTTTGCTGTTTTCGACCAATCTGTTGTTGAAACTCATTCAGATCCCTACCCGATTTCTGGGCATCATGATCCTGACCCTTTCTTTTGTGGGCGTGTACAGCCTGCGAAACTCGATCACCGATTGCGCGATTGCGGCCGGGTTCGGCGTTTTTGGCCTGATCCTGAAACGCCTGAACCTGCCGATCGTGCCCATCATTTTGGGTATGGTTTTGGGTGGCATCATGGAGGTCAAACTGCGCAGCGCCATGGCCCGTGTGAAATCACCGCTTGATTTCATCGACCGGCCCATCGCGGCAGTCCTTTTTGTGATGATCCTGGGGATCATACTGTTGCACATCCGCTCTCTGATCCAGGAACACAAGGACCGCGTCAAACCGCAACCGGTTCTCGACGAAGACACGACACAGCAAGGATAAAGCCTCATGGATCAGTCCTCGATTGACGCGCTGCGCACTCAGGCAATCGCTCCGCGCGGACACTTCATAAACGGCCGCTTTCAGGATGGTGAAACCGGTGCTCAGCATCAAGTGCATTCCCCAATCAACGGTCAGCCGCTGGCGGTGATCGCCGAAGGCAGTGCCGCAGATGTCGACGCCGCCGTACGTGCGGCGCGGGTATCGTTTGAAGATGGGCGGTGGTCACGACTGGCCCCTGCGGGCCGTAAGAAAGTGCTGCTGAAGCTTGCTGATCTAATCGAATCCCAAGCGCTGGAGATCGCTGTTCTGGGCGTTCGCGACAACGGGACCGAGATCAATATGGCCTATAAGGCCGAGGCACTCTCAGCCGCGGCAACGTTCCGGTATTATGCCGAAGCCATCGACAAGCTGTACGGCCAGATCGCCCCCACGGGTGACGACGTTCTGGGTCTGATACATCACACACCCGTCGGCGTAGTCGGCGCGATTGTGCCATGGAACTTCCCTCTGATGATCGGCAGTTGGAAAATCGCCCCGGCGTTGGCGGCAGGCAACTCCGTGGTCTTGAAACCAGCAGAAAGCGCTTCGCTCAGCCTGTTGAAAATCGCCGAACTGGCAGCTGAGGCCGGGGTGCCCGACGGCGTGTTCAACGTGGTGACAGGGCGCGGACCAGTCGTCGGCGAAGCGTTGGCGCTGTCGATGGATGTCGACATCCTTGTCTTCACCGGGTCCGGCGCAACAGGGCGGCGGCTTTTGGAATATTCCGCGCGGTCCAACCTAAAGCGCTGTTATCTGGAACTGGGGGGCAAATCGCCGAACATCGTCTTTGCCGATGCCCCGGACCTTACCGAAGCGGCCAAGATTTCAGCCGCTGGTGTTTTCCGCAATTCGGGCCAGGTCTGCGTCGCCGGATCGCGCCTGTTGGTCCAACAGGAGATTTACGAGGACTTCGTCTCCGAAATCACCCGCCACGCCTCAGCCTTTCGCGTTGGCGATCCGTTGGACCTGAATAGCCAGATCGGCGCGGTTCACAGCCTGTCCGAACTGGAGGCCAATCTGGATTTCGTGAGCACAGCCGAAGCGGAAGGCGCTGAGCGCCGCATAGGTGGAGCCCGTATTCTGACCGAGACTGGTGGTTATTACATGGCCCCGACGGTCATGGCCGGGGTGAAAGAGACCGACACGCTGTTCCAAAACGAAGTCTTTGGCCCTGTTCTGGCCGTCACGCCCTTCACGGACGAAGAAGACGCGATCCGTTTGGCCAATGCGACCGTTTACGGGTTGGCGGGCGGGGTCTGGACCTCGAACTTGGGCCGCGCGCATCGCATGGTCGCAGGCATCCGTGCCGGGGTTGTCCACGTGAACACCTATGGAGGCGCAGACCTGACTGTTCCCCTTGGTGGTGTTCGTCAGTCGGGCAATGGGCATGACAAGTCGTTGCATGCAATGGAAAAGTACTTCGATCTGAAAACCGCTTGGATCAAACTCTGACCGCCGAGAAGCAAGAGAGGCACAAATGACCAATAAAACAATCCTGTTGATCGGCACCTACGACACCAAAGAAGCCGAAATGCGTTTTATCGAAGACGCAATTCAAGCGCAGGGTGCTAATGTATTGACGACGGATGTGTCTGTTTTGGGCGATCCCTCTGCACCAACTGACATCTCAAAGCATGACGTGGCCGCAGCTGGTGGCATGACAATTGATGAGGTCATCGCCCAAGGAGACGAAAATAAAGCCTTCCGCATCATGTCTGCCGGGGCCGCCAAAGTGGTTGCACGGGCCTATGCCGACGGACGGTTTGACGGGATGCTGGCCACCGGCGGCACAATGGGCACCGACCTTGCGCTGGATTGTGCGCAGGCGCTGCCGATGGGCGTGCCGAAATACATTGTCTCAACCGTCAGCTTTTCACCGCTTATCCCGCCACACCGGCTGGCCCCCGATATTCAGATGATCCTTTGGGCTGGCGGGCTCTATGGCATGAATTCAATCTGTCAGTCCTCGCTCAGTCAGGCGGCTGGGGCCGTGGTCGGCGCGACAAAGGCCGCCATTTCACCGGACCGTAGCAAGCCACTGGTTGGCATGACCAGCCTGGGATCATCCTGCCTTCGGTACATGAAAACCCTCAAACCAGCACTGGAAGAGCGCGGGTTTGAAGTGGCCGTGTTTCATTCCACAGGTATGGGTGGCATGGCCTACGAAAAACTGGCCAGCGAAGGCGCGTTCGCCTGTGTTATGGATTTCTGCATGCAGGAATTTGGAAACCTCATGGCGGGCTCGGTCGTTTCAAGCGGCGAGGACCGGGTTACAAATGCCGGGCGCATGGGTATCCCACAGATGGTCGCCCCCGGCGCGCTGGATTTGCTGGATTTTGCAGGCTGGCAGGACATCCCCGAACACTATGCCGACCGGCCTTTCCACGAACACAACCGGCTGATCAAAAGTTCGGTCTTCAACGGAGCCGAACGGCGCGCCTGGATTCGGGAACTTGCCAATCGATTGGTTGCAGCAAAAGGACCAACGCATTTCTTTCTGCCACTGCAAGGCATCGAAGCCTGGGACAAGGAAGGTGAAGAGGCGCATGACCCACAAGCACTAGCCGAAATGATCGACGAAGCCCGCCGAGTGATGCCTGATCAGGTGCCAATGACCGAACTGGACGCCCATATCAACGATACCGCGTTCTGCGACGCCGTTTTAACGCTTTTCGACGATTGGGTCGAACGTGGTGTGATTACGTCAACGCCACATATTTGACTTTTCACGGGGCAGTATCGCCCTCATTGAAACATGAAATCTTCGGCGCGTGAATTCATAGGCTGCGCCACATCTTTGAATGAATTGCATTCACAAAAATCAGCTAATAATGGAATTGAGCTAAAACTACACCCTTCCTAAGATGCGCGGGAAAACACCTCATCAAGGACGCGCTCATGCGGCGAACACGATCAAGACGGGCTTCTGGTTCCGCGACGCCACAGATGACTTTACCGCCCCTTGGCGGTCGATTTATGCCGCTGGATAACAGCAAACTGGCGCATATCACCGATACCGCCTTCGACATTTTGGAAAAAATTGGTGTGTCCGGGGCACCTGAAGACATTCGCACACTGGCGTTAGAGAATGGGGCGACAGAACGGGCTGATGGCCGCATCACCTTTTCACGTACCTTGGTCGAGGACATAATCGCAAGAGCGTGTAAGCGCGTAGAACTGCCCGGTTTCATTCGGGACCGCGGGATCGAGGTTGGCGGCGGTCGTGTCCATATCGGTACCGGTGGCGCAGCGGTGCAAGTGCTTGACGCCGCCACAAATACGTTCCGCGACAGCACGTTACAAGACTTGTACAGCCTGATGCGCATCGTGGATGCCTGCGACAGCATTCACTATTCCCTGCGTCCCGTTGTGGCGCGGGATCTGGAAGACCCGCTGACGCTGGATATCAACACGGCTTTTGCCGCGATGAAGGCAACCTCGAAACCCATTGGCACAAGCTTTTTCGAGCCTGCCAACGTGACCCCCGTGGTTGAAATGTTCGATGCGGCCTTAGGCGGCGACGGCGCGTTCAAGGCGCAGCCCTTCTGTTTCGCATCCGTTTGTCACGTGGTGCCACCGCTGACGCTGGCCGAAGAGGCCTGCGGGGTGATGCGTGAATGCGTCCGATTGGGGATGCCGTTGCAGATCTGCTCAGCGGCGCAGGCGGGTGCAACAAGTCCGGCCGCGCTGGCTGGCGCATTGGCACAGGGTTTGGCCGAGTCTCTGGCCGGTCTGGTTCTGGTCAACATGATGCAGCCTGGCTTTCCATGTATTCTGGCGTTCCTGCCGTTCATTTCCGACCTGCGAACTGGCGCTATGACCGGCGGTTCAGGTGAGGCTGCTGTGGCCAATGCTGCCGCTGCGCAACTGCTTTTGAACCTCGGCCTGCCTTCAACCGTTTCAGCGGGCATGACCGATGCCAAGACGGCGGACGCGCAGTCGGGCTATGAAAAGGGTTATACAACTGCGCTGGCCGCACAGGGCGGCGCTGACATGATAAACTTGTCCGTGGGTATGCTGGGCTCGATCATGGCAGCCAGCAAAGAAGCTCTGGTGATCGACAACGACATGTGCGGTGCCATCCTGCGTTCAGTGCGCGGCGTTGAAATGTTCGAAGGCTCGATTGATCTGGACATGATCGAACAGGTCGTGACCGGCGAAGGGCACTTCCTCGGCACCGCTCAGACCCTGGATCTGATGACCAAGGAATACGTCTATCCGTCTCTGGGCGACCGCCAGAGCGTCAATGATTGGCTTGAAAGCGGTGCGCAAACCGTCTGGGACAAAGCCATAGCCCGCGTTGCCGAGATCGAAGCGCAGCCTGCGCCTTCCCACCTGCCGGCCGATATCGAGGCCGCCCTGCGCGCTCGCCTGCCCATCCATCTGAAAGATTAAACACATGAAAAGCCAAACCAAAGTTGTGATCATCGGGGGCGGCGCGGTTGGTGTCTCGACCCTTTATCATCTTGCCAAAGCCGGGGTGACCGACACACTGCTGATCGAAAAGAACGAATTGACCAGCGGATCGACCTGGCACGCAGCAGGTAACATCCCCACCTATGCCAACAGCTGGGGCGGCATGCGCGCGGGCAACTACGCCTTGCAACTGTATAAGGAACTGGCGGAAGAGGTCGACTATCCGATCACCTACCGCCACACCGGTGCGTTCTGGCCCGCCCACACGCCCGAACGCATGGACCTGTTCCGTCATCTTGTCGGCATCTCGAAAGGCTTGGGCTATGACATGGCGATGCTCACCCCGTCCGAAATGGACGACATGCATCCCTATTTCAGCTCGGGTGACAGCATCATCGGCGGGATTTTCGACCCGTATGAAGGTGACGTGGACCCAAGCCAACTGACTCAGGCACTGGCCAAAGGCGCGCGGGATCAGGGCGCGGCGATCGCGCGGTTCACCACAGTCACCGGCATTAGTCGCCGCGTGTCCGGCGAGTGGGAGGTTCAGACCGACAAGGGCAATGTTGTCTGTGACATCGTGATCAACGCCGGGGGCTATTACGGTCGTCAGGTCGGTGAGATGGTCGGCCAGAAACTGCCCGTTGTCACGCTGGAACATCAGTATCTGGTCACCGAAAGCCTGCCGGAACTTGAAGCCAATCCGGAAAACTTCCCGCTCGTCCGCGACCCAGACATCATGTACTACCTACGGCGTGAGCGGAACGGGCTGCTGCTGGGCTCATACGGTCACGAAGGCCGGCCCGCATGGCTGGACGGGATGCCCGATTGCTTTGCCAATCAGCTTTATCCCGACAGCGTCGACGACATCGCCGAAATCCTCGAAGCCGCATTGGAACATGTTCCGCTGCTGGGTGAGGCCGGGGTCAGCCGCTTCGTGAATGGTCCGATCCCCTACAGCCCCGATGGCGCGCCGCTTTGCGGTCCGGCGTTTGGTCTGCCGAACTTCTACCATGCCTGCTGTTTCCCGGTGGGTATCACCCACTCAGCAGCAGCAGCGAAAACCCTGACCGAGTGGATCACCGAAGGCGAAACCGAATGGGACATGTCCTTCTGGGACCCGCGCCGCTTTGGCGAGGAGTGGGCGACGTTCGACTATACTGTCAAACGATCAAGTGAGTTGTATGAGCACCAATACGCGATCCCCTACCCGCATCGCTTGTGGAAATCGGGCCGACCAGTGCAGACCACTCCGCTTTACGATACGCTCAAAGCTAAAGGTGCCGTGTTCGGACAGGTTGCCGGATGGGAACGCGCCTTCTGGTTTGAAACGGATCAAGTCAAGGATGACGGCCAGCTCAGCTTCCATCACGAGGTCTGGCACGATGCGGTCAAAGCTGAGTGCGAAGGCGTGCGCGACCGGGTTGGTGTGATGGATCACGGCGGCTTCACCCGGTATGAGGTTGAAGGACCAAAGGCCACCGAATTCCTCAATCATGTCTTCTGTGGCGCAATGCCCGCCGTGGGCCGGGTCAAGCTGTCCTATATGCTGACCCCCAAGGGCAAGATTTGGACCGAGGCCACGATTGCACGGCTGGATGAGAACAAATACCTGCTCTGCGGCCCGACTCTGGCCGATCAGCGCGATCACGACTGGATGTCGAAATTCCTGCCGGACGAGGGCGTGACCCTGACCCGAGGTTCTGATTTTGACGCTGCTCTGATGGTCATGGGACCAAAATCGCGCGAAGTGCTGCAACCGTTGACCGAGGATGATCTGTCCAAAGAAAACGCCCCTTGGATGTCGGTGCGCGAGATCACCATTGCAGGTGCACCGGTCATCGCGCTGCGGGTGTCTTACGTAGGTGAATTGGGCTGGGAACTGCACATGCGCAGCGCGGATCTGGTCCGCGTCTACACCGCTATCATGGAGCAAGGCGCAGTTCACGGTATTGTCGAGTTCGGCTCTTACGGGCTGAACGCCATGCGGCTTGAGAAAGGCTATCACGGCTGGGGCGCTGATTTCGGCATCGAATATACTGCCTTTGACGCCGGTCTGGATCGCTTTGTCAGCAAGAAGAAAAGCAGCTTTGTCGGGCGCGACGCGTTTCTGGCGCAGGCTGAGCAGCCGAAGGACTATCACTTCACCGCCTTCGTACTCGACGGCCACGGCGCTGACGCGCTGTCTTCCGACCCCATCTGCCGGGATGGAAAGCCGGTGGGCTATGTCAGCTCGGGCGGCACCGGCTTTCGCATCGGCCAGCGGATCGCTCTGGGCTATCTGACAGAGGCCGCGAAGCCTGGTGATGTGTACCAGATCGAAGTGCTGGGTGTTCCGGTCAACGCAACCGTGTCGAGCGTGCCCTTCTACGATCCCGAAAACGACCGGTTGCGGGGATAAGACCCATGGCGAAATCTCTTCCGACGGACGTTCAGGTCGCTATCATCGGCGGCGGCATTGTCGGCTGCGCGACCGCTTATCACCTCGCCAAGGCAGGCTGGTCGGTCGCCCTGTTCGAGCGCAAGAAACTGACCAGCGGAACGACATGGCATGCCGCTGGCTTGGTCAGCGAAACACAAGGCGTGCCGGTCATGTCGGCGTTGGCAAAGTACGGCCTCGACCTGATGGAAAACCTCGAGGACGAGACCGGGCAGAATACCGGGTTCAAGCGCAACGGCTCGATGACTGTGGCTCTGACCAAGGCGCGTATGGAGGAGCTGCGGCGCAAGGTCGACTATGCCCATGGATGCGGGTTGCGCGCAGAAGAGATCAGCCTAAGAGAGGCACAGGAGCGCTGGCCTCTGCTGTCCGTCGACGGTGCAAAGGGCGCGTTCTGGTTTCCCGGCGACGGCTATACCAACCCCATCGACACGACGATGGCTCTGGCCAAGGGCGCGCGGATGAACGGCGCGCAGGTTTTTGAAGATACCAAGGTCACCCGCGTTGTGATCGAAGGCGGGCGCGCTGTCGGTGTTGAAACCGCCGAAGGTCTGGTCCGCGCCGAGCATGTGGTCAACGCCACCGGCATGTGGGCACGCGAGTTTGGCCTGACTCATGGGGTGCAGATCCCGCTGCATTACACCAACCACTATTACGTGGTCACCGACCCGATTGAGGGTGTGACCGGAGACCTGCCTGTCCTGCGGGTGATGGATGAATACGCCTATTACAAAGAGGATGCGGGCAAACTGCTGATCGGCTGTTCCGAACCTAACGCGACCCCTTGGCTGCCCAAGGATGGCCTGCCCGAGACGTTCGAATTCGACGAACTGCCCTGCGACGAAGAACACCTCTATCCCATCCTTGAAGCGGCAATGGAGCGTGTTCCCACGCTGGCTGAATCCGGCATTCGCAAGTTCTTTAACGGGCCTGAGTGTTTTACCCCGGACGCCAAACACTATCTGGGCCGAATCTCGGATGTGACAGGCTATTGGGTCGCCGCAGGTTTCAACTCAACCGGGATCCAGAACGGCCCCGGCGCGGGCAAAGCTCTGGCCGAGTGGATCATGGCCGGTCACATGACCATGGACCTCACCGATGTGGACAGCCGCCGCATCGTGCCGGGCTTGAACGCGCGCAGCTACACCGCGACCAAGGCCGCCGAAACTCTTGGGCATGCCTATGCGATGCACTGGCCTTATCTTCGCAAGACTGAGGCACGTGGTTTGCGGCGGACGCCCTACTATACGCATCTACGAGACGCGGGCGCACAGTTCGGCAGCGCCAATGGCTGGGAACGCCCGCTGTACTATGGGCGCGAGATGACGGATGGGTTCGGACGCGAGCCGTGGTTCGACGATTGGCAGGCAGAACATCAGGCTCTGCGCACCGATCTGGGCTGCATCGACCTGACCTTTGGGCGGTTCATTGTCGACGGGCAGGATGCCGAGTCACAGATGCAACGGCTTTGCGGGGCCAATATGGCAGTTGCGCCGGGTGCTTTGATCTATACCCACATGTTCAACCCACAAGGCGGGATCGAAGCGGATGTAACCGTTGCGCGGCTTAGCACATCCCGCTATTTGGTCATGGCGTCTGCCGGAGCTGAACCGCAAACGGAATATTGGCTGAAAACGCAACTGACAGGCACCTCGGTTTCAGTTGTCAACGTCACCTCATCTGAGGCGACGCTGGCCCTGATGGGCCCGCGTGCGCGGGACTTCCTGGCCGGGCTGACGGACGCGGATCTGTCGAATGACGCCTTCCCCTTTGGATCTTGGCAATCCCTGCATGTTGGTCACGCGCCAGTTCGCGCCCAGCGGATCACCTATGTGGGCGAGCTAGGGTGGGAATTGCACATCCCGGCCGAGTTCGCGCAGCAGGTTTTCGAGACCATCATGGCCGCCCCTGAAGCGCCGCGCCTGTGCGGTGGCATGTCAGTAGACAGCTGCCGGATCGAAAAAGGCTTCCGCCACTGGGGCCACGACATCGGCCCGCATGACAGCCCGGTAGACAGCGGCCTGACTTTTGCATGTGACTTCAAAACTGACTTTACGGGTAAAGAGGCCATCGTTGCCCGCAAATCGGCAGGCCCCGAAAACCGTTTGCTGTCACTGCGGCTCGACGATCCAGACGCCCTGATCTTTGGAAAAGAACCCATCCTGTGCGATGGGGAAATCGTTGGGCGTTTGACCTCGGCCAGCTATGGCTGGAGCGTCGGTGGGGCCATTGGCATGGGCTATGTTTCGCGGCCCGAAGGCATGACGATGAAAGCTCTTGCGGCACGCAGCTATCAGGTGAAGGTGGCGGGACGGACTGTGACGGCACAAGCCAGCCTGCGCCCGCTCTACGATCCGGATAATGCCCGGATGCGCGGTTAAGCAAATCGGGAGAGGTGTTCGGATCAAATCTTGGTCCGAAAGCCTCTGCCAACCAATAGATGTTGGCCCTAAGGCGCGCTCTGCTCGATATGAGGTGAGATTCCGAATTGCCTGCGATACAGCTTTGAAAAATGACCGGCAGAGGAAAAGCCGCATGCGACGGCGACGTCGATCACGCTCATATGGGTCTGTTGCAACAGCACGCGTGCTCTGTCCAACCGCAGGTTCGTCATGTAGGTTTTTGGTGTACATCCCAGATAACGCGCAAACAAACGCTCCAGCTGGCGCGTAGATATTCCAACTTGTTGCGCAAGCATGGATGTAGGGAGAGGATCTTCAAGACTGTCCTGGATAACCGCCACCGCCTTTGAGAGCTTTTCGTTCCTGTGTTGCAATCGACATCGGTCAGTCATTGTTTGACGGCTGTCGCCCGGTCGCACCGACGCGCACAGCAGGTCGTCCGCAACACGGTTCGAAATCGCCGTACCCGCTGTTTGCCGAATTAAGGCTAGAAACAGATCAAGCGTCGCAGCCCCACCGGCGCTGGACAGGAAATTGGCTTCCTCTTCATAGATTGTGCAGACAGGGTCCAGTTTCAGGAAGGTTTCCTCAAAAACCGGCTGCAAGCGCCAATGCGCGCAGATCTTGCCTTTTTGCGCCAATCCTATGAGGGCCAGGTAAAGTGCTCCCCCACCTAAGCCGCAAAGCCGAGCCCCCTGCCGTGCGGCCTTTCGAAGCCAGGCATTGATCTTTTCTGATGTTGGCGTTTTCTGGGTGTCGATGGAGGCGCATACGACTATGCAATCGCCGTTTTGGACCGCTGGCAATGCGCCCTCAACCGCGATGTTCATACCCGCTGATGACACCACTGGGGCGCCGTCTTCGCTGACAATCTGCCAACGGAATAAAATTTGCTCTGCCGCTTTGTTGGCGGCCGCCAATGCGTCAACGCCAGAGCCCAGATCAAGTGCCGAAAACCCCGGCATGGCCAGGAAGATGAAGCGCTTCAGTTCAACCGGGCAACCCTGGCTTACTTTGAACTCTGAATCGAAGTGCCCCATCCTGATCATCCTGCCTTGCGGAAACGTTTCAGTTCCGTTGATGTGCGGGACCGTCAGTCGCCACCCAGCTCTTTTACTGCCGCCAGAAGCCGGGCAATTTCCTGTTCTGTGTTGTAGTGGCAAAACGAAATGCGGATACAGTCCGGCAGACCCAGCGGTGTCAGAACATTGCCCGAATAGTGGTCTGCCTTGCGCGTATGGGTGCGGATGCCTTGCTGATTCAGCACTTCAACCACGTCTTCCGAGGCTTTGTCTTTCACCACGATAGAAACCAACCCCTCGCGCGCCGGGTTTTCTGCCCCCGCCAAAATGGTCACGTGATCCATATCGCGCAGTCCCGGCAGGTTGCCTGTGCCGTTGATCGCGGTGTTGGTCAGATGCGTTTCATAGGCGTGAATAGCGTGACCTGCGGCCTCGATCCGCTTGCGAGGATCGCTTTCATCCGAAACTTCGCCACCCAGCCAATCGAAATACGAAACCACGTCCGATACTGTCGCGTAAGACCCGGTGTCGCGGGTACCGAACTCCCACCCTGTGGCGGGTGCGTCGATCAGCATATCATGCGGCAGCGCGCTTAGCTTGTCAGAGATCCAGGCAATGCCATAGCCATGGCGCGAGAAAACTTTGTAGGGCGAGATCGCGTAGCCATCGACATTATAAGCGTCCAGGTCCAGTTGTCCGTGTGCCGCGTGCTGGATGCCATCAACAACAATCAAACAGTCCGGCGCAACCGCCCGAATGGCCGCAGAAATTGCAGCGACATCCATACCCATGCCCGTAACGGGTGACGCATGCAGGATCGTCGCCACGGCCACATCCGGGGTCATAAGTGCGGCATAGTCCTGAGGTGTTACCAGACCTGTTCCATTGTCATGAGGCACATTCACATAGTCCAGACCTGCGATCTCAGCCCAACGTCGCGCGGCACTGCGGGTGGCGGGGTGTTCGATGGACGACCCGATTACCTTGGACCCTTTTGGCGCGGCCAGGCAGGCCGTGCGGATCATGCGGAACAACAGTTCCGTCCCGCTTTCCCCGGCAAAGAACTGACCAGACGAGGCGTTCATGAACACGGCCAGATCTTGCTTGGCCTTGTTGATGACGCCCTGGGTGCCCTGCCCCGCTGGGTTGATACGGCCCGGATTGTCCGGGATCGCTGCATAAAAGGCCGAGGTTTCCGCGACTGATTTCAGCGTCAACGCACCACCTGCGTTCTCGAAAAAGATCCGTTCACCTTGAAACGGGCAGGAATCGACATGCGCGAACCGGTTACGGATTGCTTCGATGAGGGCGGGATTGTCTTGGATCATTGTTCAGTCCTGTAAGTTTTCAAAGCGCGCGGCTCACGATCGTGCGGCAAAGCTCGGCCACCGCGATATGGCTTTGGCGTGGGAAACCGTCGACACTGTCATCGACGATACCGTGAGTTGAGTTGATCAGGCCGCTGGCGACCATCGTATCTAGCAATAGGGCCTCTCGGTCTGGTGTATGCAGCAATTTCGCGTCACTCGCACGAGCGGCCATAGCTGCGGCAATTGCAGTGCAGCCCCAGTTGGAACAAGCGGCTGTCACCAGCACATCACAGCTGGTCACTGCCCCAATGCCACCGCCGCAACCGCATTGGCACTTATCTCCGTACGGTACGTGTGCCTTGACGTGGTCGGCGACTTTGCCCATGCCGATCTCGTTGCCGCCATCTCCGACTGCGACAACAGGGATACCGCGCTCCAAAGCCAGATCGAACAGGAAATCAACACGAGCGCGGCCCATTCCATAGTCGATACCGCGCATGGAATGATAAACACCGAATTCATTGCGCCCCACCCGTTCTGTCGAGAACAGAAGATCGGGTTTCAGGTCTGCCAGCAGCGTTTCTGCCTGCGCCTGCCCGCCCGCGTCATCGGTCGCGTATGGCAACATGACAATCGTGGCGAGGCTTTTGTCAGCCTTGGCAATCGCCGCCTGCTCCAACGTCACCGGAAACAACCCCGCTGCCTGACAGGTGTTGCGAATTGCGGGCAGCAGAGTTTCTTCGCACAACATCACGCAGGTCACGTTCCGCGCCAGCACCAAAGCCCTTGCAATCGCCGCCGCACCCGAGGGGCCATCGTTTTCGCCCAAATCCGGCGTGATCCAAGCGCGCGAGACCGAACCGGTGGTCAACACAACCGTCCCACCCTCGGGCACCGCCATCAGTGCATCCGCTGCCGCACCGATCAGCGAGCGACCTTCCAGTGCACGTGCGGCCTCGAACAGGTGCTCGACGCCACGCTCGCCCATGTCGATGTTCACCAACTGGTCCAGCCGGTTGTCCAGCCGGGTGATCAGAGTCGTATCGGCCATTCACGTGTCTCCAAACAGTGTTGCCGCGAACCATGTCTTGTCGTTCAAATGCTGCGCCGTCTGGCGCATTGCCGACATCAAACAGTCAGCCACCGCCACTGCGCCTCCGGCGCGGGCCACGGCACCGGATGTTGGTTTCAACCGGATCGAAACACGCCCGCCGGGTTGACCATGTGTATTGACCGTCACAATGCCTTTGTCACGCAACATCAACATACCAATCACGGCCGTAACTTCGGCAGGGACGACATTGACCTTTTCGAATCCAGCCATGCCAAGAACGATTTCCATCGCGTCTTGTTCGTCAATTTTCGGGCCCAGCGCTGATCGCGTTACCTGACCTTTCCCCAATGCGGCTTCCAACGCATCGGCCAGGTCTTGCCCATCCTGTGCCTCTTGCAGCAACAGGTCCGGAGTGAACCCCTGTAAGCTGCGCATCGCACCGACGGCAACGGGCGCGCGGGCCTCCATCCCTAATTCGCTGGCTTTGGCCTGCACGGGGACCAACACAACCGGGTCGCCACAAAGAACTCCAGCACGCGGACCGGACAAACCTGCCTTGTCCGCATTAGTGATGACCAGATCGGCCCCAAAGGAAAGCGACGCCCCACCGCCATGCAGAACAGGGCGGAACCGCGCCCCGTAAGCGTCGTCAAGGAACGTGACGCAGCCCGCATTTTTGCCTGCCGCCACCGCGTCGCGGATCAGGTCATCGCTCAGCATGGACAGCTCTGAAGTGACAGGCGTGATCACAAACAACGCAGGGCTGTCCTCGGCTAACGCCTGTTGGACAGACTCCAGATCGTGAACTTCACGGACCTGCACATTGGCCAGCCGCGCTCCGCGCAGAACCGAGGCATGGCTCCGGTCACCTTTTGCAACCAACGACAACACCGGCTTGCCTGCGGAATGGGCCAATACAGTAGCAACGATCCCGGCGCTTGTACGGTTCACCACCGCTGCAACTTCGTGCCCCTGCCCACCCATATGCGCGATTGCGGCTTGGCGCAGTTCTTCGCCAAAAAGGCCGGGACCAATCCATTCTTCGCACAGCAGGCTCAGATCGTCCGGCGTCGCTGGGTAGAACCGCAGGTTCCCGGTACAAATGGCGATCTTGTCGATACCTTCGCGTGCCACGAAATCTGCAGCAACGCGACCCGCCTGCGTCAGCCTGCGCACCTCATCCGCTGAACCTTGCAACAGCGACCCCCGGGCATATCCCACACCCGGGTCAATGGCATTGCCAAAGCGATCCGTGCTCACGCGCCACCCTCGATGTTGATGGTGACACATTTGCGGTAAGTATAGGCCTCAAGCGCGCCTTCGATCGAGTATTCGCTGCCCATGCCCGATTGCTTGGTGCCGCCATAAGACATACCGGGAATTTGCCCGCCGCCCTGATTGACCTGTATCCAACCCGCATCGATGGCACGCGTCAGGCGCGTGATGCGGCTGACATCATGAGTGAATAGAAACGCGGCCAGCCCGTAATGGGTGTCATTGGCCATGGCGATGACTTCTTCTTCCGTCTCGAAGGGGATGGCGACCATGACCGGGCCGAACACCTCTTCCCGCGCGATGCGCCAATTGTTGTCGACACCGGTGATGATGGTCGGTTTGGGACAGAAGCCAGCCGGGTCCTCAGCCGGAGTTTCCCCGATCAGGAAAGTGGCCCCTTCGGCTTCGGCTTCGGCCACATAGGCACGGATCTCGCCATAGCGTTCAGCGTTCACGACCGCCCCCATATCTACATCCGGATCCAGCGCGTCGCCCACATTCAGTGCGGCGGATTTCTCGGCAACCTTGGGCATCAGCTCGTCCCAGATATCCTTATGCACAAACAGCCGCGAACCCGCAGTGCAGCTTTGACCCTGACGGGCAAAGCGCATGGCATTCGCCACCTGCTGCGCCGTGCTGTCCAGACGACCATCGGCAATGGCATCTGGGAAAACGATTGTCGGGGATTTACCGCCCAGTTCCAGCGTCAGCTTGGCGATGCGATCAGCCGTGGCCTTGCCAATCAGTTTGCCAACCTCGCTTGAACCGGTAAAGGACACCTTGTCGATACCCGGATGTGAAGCAAGCGCTGCACCTGCTTCTTCACCCAGCCCCGTCACAACATTGAAGACCCCCGGCGGAAACAGACCATCCGCTAGTTCAGCCAGCTTCAGGATCGCCAGCGGTGCGTCTTCGGCCGGTTTCAGCACCAGACAATTCCCGGTTGCCAATGCCATCGAAATCTTCACCGCCCCCAACTGCAAAGGAGAGTTCCAGGGGATGATCGACCCGACAACCCCATGCGGTTCGCGTGTGGAATAGCTCAGTAATCCAGGCCCAAGCGGCAGAGTCTCGCCTTTCTGCTCAACCGCCACGCCGCCGTAATATTTGAGAACACCAGCGGCACCCATCGCCTCGCCCCGCGATTGCGTCTTGATGGCGTTACCGGACTCTGCCGCCAAGACACGGGCCACCTCTTCAGCGTTTTCTTCTAGGCGACGTCCGAGTTCGGTGAGCAGTTTTCCACGCTCACTCGCTGCCAAGGCGCGCCACGCTGGCAACGCGGCACGGGCGGCGGCGACGGCCAAGTCGACCTCGGCCGACGTGCCGCGACCGACTTCGCAGATCGGCGCACGGCGCGAGGGGTTTTCGATCTCGAGCCGCCCTTCAGGCCAATGCCAAGCCCCGTTGATATAGTTTCCAGCCAAACCCGCATCGGGCAGTTTCGGTTCCAGCGGTGTTGTCATCCCTGTTCTCCTTGGCAGGCTGGGGCAATTCAAAATAAGGCGCGCCGCCGAAAGTTGGGAGAGCCGGCGGCGCAGAGATCAGGCGAGAGCAAATGCCCAACCTCAATAACGTAATTAGATTTTGGCGCGCACCACAGCCCAGGCATCGTCCAATGCGCCTTTGAACCGCTCTGTTGCGATGTCGATCTCGTCTTCATTGATGATCAGCGGCGGCATAAAGCTCATTCGATCACCGATTGCTCGCAGATAGAGACCCCGATCATGGGCAAAGTTCTGCACAAGTTCACCGACTTTCCAAGAGGGATCGAACGGCTCGCGGGTTTTTGCCTCCTTCATCAACTCAAAGCCGCAGAACAGACCAACACCGCGCACTTCGGCCACTAGAGGGTGGTCGGCCATGGCGTGGCATTTTTCAATGAACCGGGTCGAGACCTTGCGAACGTGGCCCACCAGATCAATCTCATCATAGATGTCCAGTGCCTCAAGCCCAACAGCCGCCCCAACAGGGTGGCCTGCGTAGGTGTAGCCATGCCCGAAGGTGCCGACCTCATCCGAGTTTTTCATCATGTCGGCATACATCTCGTCCTTGAACATCAGGGCAGAGATTGGGAAAAACGCTGCCGAAAGCGCTTTGGCGCAAGAGATCATGTCAGGCTCCAGCCCCCAGGTCTGGGATCCCCACATATTGCCGGTTCGACCAAAGCCGCAGACCACCTCGTCAGCCAAGAACTTAATGTCATACTTGCGCAGAACTGCCTGCATTTCCTTCCAATAGCCTTCAGGTGGCATCAGCGCGCCGCCACCGGAAATGGCGGGCTCGGCGAAGAAAGCTGCAACAGTTTCAGGACCTTCCGCCAATATAAGCTCCTCGAATTTTGCAGCCATCCGGGCCGAGAACTCCTCTTCGCTCTCACCGTCTATGTGGAAGCGGTAATAGTTCGGCAGCTCGGTATGTTTGAATTCGGGCAGCGGCAGACCGAACTTGGCGTGCATATGTGGCTGACCCGACAGCGAAACCGTGGCGATTGTATTGCCGTGGTAACCCCGCACCCGCCCTATGATCTTGCGGCGGTTCGGCTCGCCTTTGGCGGTGTTGGTGTACCACAACAGTTTGATTGCGGTGTCATTCGCCTCGGACCCCGAACACTGGAACATCACCCGGTCCATATCAACCGGCGCCATTCCAATCAGACGCTCACCCAACTCCGCAACCCGTGGATGTGAACGATTGTAGAATGTGGGCGCAAAAGGCAGCACATCCATTTGCCGCTTTGCCGCGTTTGACAGACGTTCGTTGTGGTAACCCAGCGACACGCACCCCAGCCCGGAAAAACCATCGATGATCTCGCGCCCTTCGCTGTCATAGATGAAAACCCCCTTACCATGAGTGATCATCGTCGGGCCGTTCTCGGCATGTTGGCGCAGATTCGACTGAGGATGGACGTGATGGGCCTTGTCCTGTTCGATCGCGCGTCGGGCGTCAACGTTCATGGGGGATGCTCCAAAAGAAAACCTGGCGGGACTTCACCTTGTTATTGACTGAATTTCAATTTCGAAGTTTTTTGGTTTTTGTGAATTTTTTTCAGGCTAGAAACACATGAAACCGCTGCTTGACCTGCGCCACCTGCAACTGATCCAAGCCATCAACGAAACGGGTCGGATCACCGATGCCGCCAAGAAACTGGGGGTGACGCCATCGGCCCTTTCGCACCGTCTGCGCGAGGCCGAGCGCCGCCTTGACGTGCCCCTTTTCACCCGAATGCACAAGAAACTGCGTCGCACACCGGCGGCGGACTATATGGCAATCGTGGCCGAACGCATCCTGACCGACCTTAGCCGTGCAGAAGAAGACGTGCGGCGCATGAACGCCAACGTCCAGCATGTGGTGCGTCTGTCGGTCGAAGCTTACAGCAACTATCGCTGGTTGCCTTCTTTCATCAAATATATGAAATCGCGCACCGACGGGATCGATATCCAGATCATGGCGGGCGCACGTAGCGATCCGCTGACCGGTCTTTTGAACCGGCATCTGGACATTGCGATTACTTCGGGCACGGTTTCGCAAGCGGGGCTCAGCAGCATCAAACTGTTCGATGACCCCCTGCTTTACATTATGCCACCGTCGCACCGACTGGCCGAGCGTGCGTATGTCGAAGGCTCTGACATCGTGGGGGAACCCTTTATCACTTATACAAAGATCCCAGAACCCGACCGGGAGTTTGCATTGCTGTTCCGCCCGACGGACAGTTACCCGAAATGGGCTGCAACCGTTGAACTGCCCGAGGCAATTGTCGAGTTGGTCGCCTCGGATCTGGGCACAAGCGTGCTGTCCAACTGGGCGTTGCAATCCGCGCTGAAAGAAGGTCGCATCGTTGGCGCGCAGGTCACTCAAGATGGCATTACTGTTCCCTGGCATGCCGTTTTGCGTTCTGAGGATTTGGAGGAAGGTGATCCGATTCATCAGATCGCAGAATTGTTGTCTGAATGGTGCGGCTTACCGGGCTGTGGGTTTCACATAACCTGAACCCTAAGGTCAAAGTCTGGCTAAACCGCAGCTACAGGATTGTTCCAGGCGCAGACATGAGAGGTTTTTCGTTTTTCAGGTGGCGGTCTATCAGTTTCCGCTGTTGCTTGCCCGTAGGTATGAACCCGGCAGGCTCTGGCAACACGTCTGTCTGCGTCAGTTCCGGGAAAAGCGCGATGATCTCTTCCCGTGCCGCGTCGCTGATCGCTTTCAGCGCTTCGGGTCCGGTAAACAAACTCTCAGACGGTGTGCCTTCCGCGAAGACAATCTCGTGTCGATCAAACAGTAAATGGAAATACTCGACCTCCCGAACCGACGTGTCCACGTAAATCCCCGGAAGGCTTGTCAACTTGATTGCCGGGACAAGAACCTCTGAGACACCGAACATGCGGCTGGCAATGGTCGAGCAAACCAGCATTCGGTGTTGCCGGGACACCAACAAATCCCGCTGCGGAAACCCATTTCCAAGCGAACCGGCCAGAATTCGAACCGGGTAAAGTTTGGAATTGGTCCCCAGCTCTGCCTCTTCAACACGCCGCCTGCCGATCCACCGTAACGGCTGTGGGCCATGGTCCCGCGTTAGAACAAGGTCCGACAGCGTGATCTGTTCGATTTGCTTTGGTCCGGTTGTCGTTGCGATCCACGTGGACCGGGTAAAGCACGGCACAAGTGTGTTTTCGTTGATCGGCGGGCGGCCCCCAGATCCCGGGCCTTCTGCTGCCGAGATAACCTCAAGCGGTACCCCGCGCGGTGGGAAAGAGCCTACAAAGGCCAGACCTTCGGTGGTTCCGAACGAAGGAGACGAGCTGACAATGTTGACACCAAGTACCTGATAGGTTTGACCGGTGCTGTTGTCGCGCAGCGTAATGACGTATTCGGCCTCAATACGCGTTCCATCGGAATAGGTGGTGCCATCAAAAACCTGATCACCGTTTAAACGCTGGTTCCCGTCATTGTCGTCAAAATTGACGTCTGATCCACCGTCTGACACGTTCAGATCGGTCAATGGGCCAGTGCCGATTGTTATGAACTCGCCGACAAGATTTGACCCGTCACCCTGACTGAAGCCACTCAGGCTTTCACCCCCGGTGATCGAGATCTGGCTGGCACCCAATGCATGTACGATATAGTCGGCCATGTGCCTGCTATTCCTGTTCAGCCCTCGTATACAGGCTAATGGATATGCGGACCCTTGCAAACATATCCACAGGGCGATCCTTAACGAGTGTTACCTATTGGTCGTTGTTGCGCCTGACGCCGAGAGGAACGCGGTGATCATTACGCCTTATCTGACCTGCTGCTGGCCAGCACAGAGCGCAGCGCTTCGGCGGCGGCCTCCAGATCAGCGCAGACTATGACACCGATTTTGGTCAATCGGTCAGAGACATCCACTGGCAGGCTTGTATTGCTGCCGTCGGGTACTTCATTCAACCGGCCACCAATTAAAACCGGCACGTCAAGCCCGGCTTCTTTCAGCTTGTGCAGCAGGGATTTGGAATAGCGCAGCGCCACGCCATTATAGGTACTTAGTGCGATGGCGTCGGCAGAGCTTTGCCTGACCAATGCCACTACATCATCCGGGTCGGTGGAGACGCCTCCATCTTCAACTTCAAAACCTGCTTTGGTGAACACCAGATCCAGAAGCAATTTTCCATGTTCGTGCACATCGGTAGTAGCCGTCAGAATACGCGCGGGCGATTCAGCCAGACAGGTCATCGCCTGACCGGCGTCAGATGCCAGAAAGCGCGCCGCTTCTTCCTCTAGTTCGCGATATGTTGTGGCACTTACGATAGGAATTCTGCGCCGCGGTGCATCGGGCCTTTGCGCGCCTCCGCCAAAGGTCTGTTCCAAGGCGCGCCCACCGATGCGGCGCAAAGCCAACAGCATCTGGAACGGATCGTTAGTGTCGATGCCACCTTGCCACAATCCCGCAAGAACCCGATCTGCAAAACGATGACCCTCTCGCAAGAGCGTGTTGCTGATCCGGTCAATCTCGGCCGTGTCAAACAGCGGCAGATACCCCTCTGCCAACTCGGTCAATCTGCGCAGATGACATTGCGCGTCGCAGATCTCGGTCACGTCGGGGATGCGTTCATTCTCACTCACCGGAACCGGATTCAAAGCGTGCCCGCTTGGGCGCAGCCGCTGCGCCACAATGTCGGGCAAAAGATATGAGGACAGCCCCGCATAGTTTTCAGCATGTGATCCCTTGTACAGCACCGTTGCACCGTAAATCTGCGATCCCGGCACTCCATCACTGATCTGTGCCAAAGCATGTTGAAAGGCCATTCGCGTCAAAGGTTCAGTGAAATGGTGGCCATAACACACTGCGTAAGGCGCACCGATCAGCCCCGTCACAATGTGTTTTTCAAGCAGCGCCTGACCCAGAACCGACGTCAGATCCTCGAAAACCGCAGCATACCCGTCGTCCAGATTGGAGTGCACCAATACCGGCACCGGCTGAGCGGCAATCAGACCAAGCGCCTGAACCGTCGCTTGTGTGGTCTCTACGTCATTATCGTATTCCGGAAGACGAAACGTGAAATACTGCCCCAGATTGCCGATCGTCGTGGCCCCGGCCGCCAGCGCTGCGCATGTGTTTTCAAGGGCTGCCGGAAAACCCAGCATGAAATCACCAAAGTGCATTGCCGCTGGGCTGGCCTGTGTCAGACTTGCAAAGGCATCTGCGTCATTCAAAATGACCCCGGTCCCGCGGGTTTTTTCCGTTCGTTGATGTCTTGGAAATCCCATCGACCAATCCAGACACATGCCGAACCGATCAACCCGCGCACCACGTCCGAGGCAACTGTCGTAAACCCTTTGGATGGCATCGACGCTATGTGACAAATCGCGAAACCCCAGATGTGCGTGCTGCATCACCTGCCCGGATTGGATCATCGCCTTTTTATAGTCAATTTCGTTCCTATAGCCGGTCGACGCATGAAACGCGCTTGTGCCAACTTTCCAGTTCGACACCATTTTTTTGCCAGCGTTCAACAGATCTGCACCACTGATCAAACCCTGCTCTGGAAGCAGCGTCGCTCTGTCGATTCTCAGGTTTGGTTCGCTCATTTCGCCACAATGGCCAATCCAAGGCTGCAGGCAAGGCCATTTCAAACGTTAATCCAAGCGTGTCCTGGTTTGGATTGGGAACACGCCTAGACACTTTCCCAAGGGAAACTGTCGAGCCGCTCAATCCCTGTTTCGGTCACCAGAACTTGCGTTTCCAGTTTCACGCTTTCCGACCCGTTTTCGCCGACAAGGCTTTCGACACAAACGACCATCCCCGGTTCAATAAATCCAGACATGGCCGTCTCATCGAAATCTATGTGCAAAGGGATGACGGGCCATTCATCCGCCATACCCACGCCATGCACACCAAGCGAATACCGATAATCGACATGCCGATCCGGGATACGCCAGCTTTTTTCGTTGAACTCAGCATAGCTCATACCTGGCTTCAGCACGTCAAGGTTATGGTTGATCTGCTCTAAAGCCGTCGCATAGATCCGCCGCTGCGTATCTGTCATGGGCGTGTACCCGCAAGTCCAGCTGCGGCTGAGGTCCGCGCAATAGCCATAAGGACCGACCATATCCGTATCGAACGAGATCATTTCCCCCGATTGGCAAGCCCGATCCGAACACTCCTTGTACCAAGGGTTGGTATTCGGCCCACAGGTCAAAAGCTTGGTTTCAAGCCAATCACCGCCCGAACGCGCGTTTTCAAAATGCAGATGACCCCAAAGCTCGCGCTCGGTCACGCCCGGCACCGAATGATCATATATGCGCGCCATCCCGGCTTCGCAGACCCGAATGGTCCAGCGCATCAACTCGATTTCCTCAGGGGATTTGATCGACCGGGCGCGTTCCGTCAATTCGGCCCCTTCGACATAGGTTAACCCTCGCTCCTGCAGCGCGTGTAATCCCGGGCCATCCAGCTTGTCTGCCGCAAAGCGCTTGTTGCCACCCCCATGCTGACCGAGCACATCGGCTATTTCATCGGCCCAGGTTTCGACCCCGGCGGAGGCTTTGTCGCCCTTGGTCATAAACATCCACGACACAGCAGTTCGGATTTCGTCTATTCCCGGCAGGCCTTCGTTCAAATGTTCGCAGCCTTTGAACTCCCACAGGATCGCAGGACCACCTGCCAGGATCATCGCATACCGGACCGGATTGTGGCTGGTCCATACCTGCATATTCGAGCTGTCGAACGCATACCGAACGTTGATCGGGTCATAAAGCAACAAGCCTGCCACATCATGCTCTGCCATTTGTTCGCGCAACCGTGTCAACCGATAGGCGCGGGCCTTGTCCAACGTGGTTTGTGATACCGGGCTGATCAGCGGCTTGTCCGCCCCGTCGCTGTTCAAATATGTCAGCTTGCGGTCATCTTTGAAGGCGTTGCGCGCCCGCGTCATGACACGGATCGACCATAAAAACCGATTTGTTCCTCAGCCGAGAAAGCGACGCCTGGTGTCTCGTAGAAGGAAAAAATCGCGATCACGCGTTCCGTGTCGCCTTTTACCGGCACCACGCGGTGCGGTGTGTTCACCCCGCAAAAAACGTTCAGCGCACCCGGCGCAGGCATGATCCGTTTGATTTCCGGATCCTTGCCAGCCAGAACAGCGGCCACGCCTTCATAGTTCTGGTCATCCGGTGTGCGCAGATCCTTGCGATACTCAAGCTCACCACCCACCTCCGGCGCTTGAAGCAGGATCGTCGTGGTGAACTCCGAGCGGTCGAAATGCCAGTTCAACCCCTCACCATCCCGCGTCGCCTGCACGTTTACTCGGGCCATCGGGTCGTCCATTTGGTAAAGCCGTTCCTTGCCCATAGTTTCGGCCAAAAAGTCTGCGAAGGGCTGCCATTCATACACTTCGATCACGGGGTTACCCTCTAGCTGATCGGCACAGAGCGTGTGATTGACCGTCTGCGATTTGATCATCGCGGGGTGATTGTCATCGATACCGGGCATTTCGTCTTTGAAGTAGACATTGTGTTTGCGCGCATGCCGGAACGAGGCCGTTTCCATAGCGGGTTTCGCCTTGTCTGCCGCCTGCTGCGCAACCCCGGGTCTGAAAAACCCCGGCAGATTAAACATGCCATCAGAAGCCAGATCTGCCCGGCACTTTTCTACCAACTTCGCGTAATCTGGACTGTCAGGCCGATCCAACGGGTAAGTTTCAAGATCAAGCAGATGATTCATGGCGTCCTCCTTTACAGCATTGAAATTCAATCTATGACAAAGACAACCAGAAAAATTATTGGGTATCATAAGATTTACTATGGGCTACAGTGACTCCCTTCCGCCTCTGACAGCGTTACGGGCCTTCGAAGCCGCCGCACGATGCGGCAGCTTCGTGTTGGCCGGGAAAGAACTGGGCGTCAGTTCCGCCGCCGTCAGCCTGCAGATCAAAACGCTCGAGGATCACCTGGGTAAAAGACTGTTTGTCAGAAAGGGCAATCGGATTTCACTGACGGATGCAGGTGAAATGATGTACCCCAAACTCGCGCGCGCGTTTGAGGAAATGTCTGACGCAGCCCGTATTGTGCAAAACGCGACACGTCCCCGTCAATTGGTGATCAGCGTGCTACCGGCATTGGCAGAGCTTTGGTTTCTACCCAAGGCAGTCACATTTGCCGAAGAAACCGGAATACCGCTTGATATCCGCGTGCAGGAAGACCCAATCGATTTTGAGCGTGAAGCCATCGACATTCGCCTGACCTATGGCTCGACACTCTATCCAGGCTACCGGGAAGCAAGCCTGTTTTGGGATGTAGCGATACCGGTCTGCGCCCCTTCGTTCCAAGAGGCATATCCGAACATGGATGAATCCTTGTCTCATATCCCCGACAGCAAGCTCATTCACAACAAATGGGGGCCCAGTTATGCCAGCGAACCACTCTGGTCGGATTGGAGACAGCAGGCCGGATCTGATGCGACGCAATTTTCTCACGCAGGTTTAACGATCAACGATCTGACGCTTGCCATCTCTGCCGCAAAAAGAGGAGTTGGCATCGCCCTGGTTCCATCCGTTTTGGCAAAAGCTTATCTCGCATCCGGATTGCTCGTGGCGCCTTCGCGGCATGCCCTGAAAATGAAAAAGGACTACGTTTGCGTGATGCCGCATGCTCGATCCGAAACCTCTGCCATCCGCCAATTCAGTGCGCACCTCTCGCTTGAGTGGGATTGAGAGAACAACCGACCGCAACGAAACACCCGAAAACACAGCGCCGCAGCGTTCTTGCAATTGGATGGACGGCGAGGCGCTTTGCAGGGTGCCGCACTCGTAAATTCTTTTGATGCGAGACAACAGGACCCTGCTAATCTGTCCAAAATCGCCCTGTCGCAGATCTCTGTCTATTTTGGGGAAATGGCGAATGAAGTACTGACACTTTCAGATTAGAGGCGAACTTTATTGATTTATCTGGACGGTTTGCGGAAAGTGGTCGAGGAGTAAGTTGATGCGTGTAGGTCATCCCAATAGCCACAGTCAAACTTTGGAACGGAAGCCCGCGCCCTTTTTGCGGGCCATCATCATTCTTTCACTCTTTTGTTTTGGTTTCTTCGGGTCTCGTTCAGCGTTGGCCTGCCAAGTTTGCGTCACCTTGCCCGAGGCTTCTCTGGCGGATCATTTGATTACCGCCGACGTCGTCGTTCTGGCCGCACCCGCGCCGGGTAATCCGTTCAAATTCGTGTCAAAGCGACAGATAAAAGGGTCACAGACCAACCTTGAAAGAACTCCTGACATCCCTTTCCTTGTAGATAGCAGGACACGCGCCGCCTTCCGCGCAAATCCCTCAATGACGGTCCTGATGACGTTCGGAACCGTTACCAAGGATGGCGCAGGGCGCGGCGTTTCACGCAAATGGACGCGGATTTTCAATCTGACCCCAGAGCGTGAAGAATTTTTGAATGCCCTTTGGGCGGAGAAAAATCTTTGGCCGGGTGGAAAGTCCGCATCCGGCGCGCGCGTTGCGTTTTTTGCACGATACCTTTCACACAAGGATCAGGTGTTAAGAGACACCGCCCTGATAGAAATCGACCGGGTGCCGTACAGCAGCATCCAGATATTGCGAAATACGGTCGCCGCAGACAATCTGTTGCGTGAGTTTGACAGCCTCGGTCGGTTGAGCTTCGTTCCGGTTGCGATCCGACTATTGGGTTTGCAGCCCAACGATGAAAAGGCCAAACGCATTGTTCGGTCTCGATACCCCGGGTCTATTCTTCGAAGCTCTGGCTATGCGTATGATTGGGCGCTGGCTGGCATAGCCATAGATGGGCCAACAGCAGTAGACGCCATTGGCTCGGCTTTGCAGGCCGCAAACGTCAAACAAGACCACAAAGAATCCCTCATTCGCGCTTTGACAGATTCTGGTACTGTGTCGCCTGGCCTAAGGGATCAGATCATTCCAATCTTCTCTCGCGAACTTGCCCGGGACAACCTAACGGCCATGGAGATTGCAATTGCCATGCGCAATTGGGATGAGACACGCTTGGACGCCCAGCTCGGCAAATTGCTTCACATGGAAGACATTGATCCGGTCACGCAGTTCGTCATCCAAACTAAACTTTCTTCAAAGGACTGAAGTTCATCACAGCTGACGGATTGGGTCCTCTGATCGGTTCTGCGTTTTGTGCTTAGGCGGTGCACGCCGCTTGATTTTACCGGAAGCCAACACATCTACGCGCCAATTTCAATGCAGTTGGTCGAAGACGTTTTTCCACCTCTCACGTCTCCCTTCGCGACGCCTTCTACACCAATACAGATATGGTTTAATCGAGCAACTCTTCCTCGAAAGGATAACTGGAAAGCAGCTCAAAACCATTGTCGGTTATGAGTACCTGTTCTTCCAGCTTGACCCCATCACGCTCGCCCACGGCCCCTACGTAGCTTTCAACAGTCAGCACCATGCCAGCCTCGACCACGCCGTCATACGGGTTCAGTCCCGAGTGATAGGGAATGATCTTCGGGTATTCGTCACACATACCCACCCCGTGGTAGATACAGGGGTAGGCTTGTTTCTGAAAGGGTTCCGGGATTTCAAACGACTGCTTTTGCAATTCGTGAAAGGTTATCCCGGGACGCAAGAGCGCCATATTGTGCTGAACCTCGTCATAGGCAATCTGATAGATTTCCTTCTGCCGGGCGGTGGGCTTGGCAGGTCCGCAATGGAACGTGCGCGAGACGTCACAGAAGTAGCCCATCGGACCAACCATATCGGTGTCAAATCCAACCAGATCCCCGGATTCAATCACCCGCTGGGTCGCCTCTTGCAGCCAAGGGTTGGTGCGCGGGCCAGAACACAGCATCCGCCCGTCATGCCATCCGCCCTGGTTTGCCAGATTTGTGTAATTCAAAATGCCCCAAAGCTGGGTTTCGGTCACGCCAGGACGCAAAGCCTCCTTCATCTTCGCCATTCCCAGCTCTGCCACCGCCACTGACCACTTGATACATTCAATCTCGTCAGGAGATTTTATCAATCGGGCGCTTTCAGTCAGAGACACACCGTCAACCACCTCGAGACCGCGTTGCAAACAGGCTTGAGTGACAGACGGGTTCACGTATTCGATCGCAACGCGCCGACTGTCAGAGCCGATTTCTTCGAGATATCCATGCAAACGATCTGCCAGCCTGCGTGCATTATCCGCCAGGTTGGGGCCCGCATCAAAAAACGCGATAAAGTCCGCCGGTTCCTCTCGGTCTATCAGTGGACTGTTACCATAACCTCCGAACACAATGGTCGGTCCGTCCTGCGCCATGAAAAGATAGGTTGTGGGTACTCGCGACTGATACAGCTGATAGGAATCGTAATTCGCGGCGTATTGCATACTAAGCGGGTTCACGATGACCAGCGCCGCGACGTCCTGCAGCTTCATCTGTTCCCGGATCCGACCTGTTCGGTACTCAAGAAGCCGCTCCAAATCGATGTCTGGCAGCTCGCGGACCTGACGCAGATCGCTCCAGCTGTCATCCAGAACCATCGTGTCCGGGCATTGTGGCACAATATTTTGCATTGGTGAGGGTCTCATCACTAAAAGCACGTCGCGCAGGCAGAATTGAGCTAGGTTTTTCAAAAAACTATCAATTCTGCGCCAAAATTTATGTCGCGTTCGCCTTCAACCAACGCTCGATTTTCTAAAGAGGTTTGTCCTTCTCGGTCATTCCACTTGAGGACAAAACCCAGCACTTCTTGTTCGAGGAGACAGCCGTTCCTTAGTTGTAGCAAATAAATCCCGCGGCCGCCCTGCTTTTGACTGATGTAAACAAGCAGAAATTCGGCCAACGCGTTCGACAGGTTTTGTTGTCTTTCAACCAACAACGATTGGGCCGCCGCGCAGACAAACCCGCATATGCGTGAAGTTGAGGACGGCGTCGAATGCTTGGAAGATTCCGTCCAAGCATCAAGCTAGCCGGCACTATGGCATCGGACACCGAAGCGTGGAAAGAACTCACGAGACATTCCACAGACGCGGTTTGGGACCGCAAGCTTCGCCCATTGCGTGAAATGCAACTTGTTAAGGTTTGGTTAAACAGTTGACCTTCACTTTCCCGCCGCGCTCATATCGGTGCGACAGGAATCCGAAATAAAGTCATGTCTTGAACCATGAAGATAAAATCGTTGCGTGCCACACCGATTCTGGTGCCGCTTGAGGCGCCATACATCTGGTCTTATGGAACTCTTGACGCCTTCACCAAGTGTGTTGTCGAAGTTGAAACGACCGATGGTTTGATCGGCATTGGCGAAGCACCATCACATATCGCGGCCCCTATCATCAAGGACTGGGCCGAGCTTTTGGTGGGGCGTGATCCACTGGATATTGTTGCGCTGGAACGTCTGGTCCTGCCATCCCAACCCTTCAATCATTCGGTAACCGACTTTGCCAAACGCGGCGCTTGGGGCGGTGTGGAAATCGCCCTATGGGACCTGCGGGGCAAGCTGTGGGGCCAACCCGTAGCCAACCTTTTGGGCGGCATTCAACGCCGGGAGATTCCTTTTACTGACTACTTTTCCTATCGCTTGCCGAATGGCGACGTTAAAGGAGAGACGAACATCGCAGAAGTTGTGGACTATTGTCTTTCTTTGCGCGAGCAATTCGGCACAACATGGTTCGAAGGCAAAGTGTCGAACCATGACCTGCGGGCCAACATTGATCTGATGCAAGCTCTGAGGGATGCCCTTGGTCCCGACACTATGCTACGGATCGATAGCAACCAGGCCTTTAGCCTGCCGTCGGCACTTTACCTTGCGCCTGCGTTCTCCGAGATCGGGTTGCGGAACTGGGAGGACCCGACACCCGAATGGCGTCAAATGCGCAAATTGCGGCAGCATTGCTCGATCCCGTTTTCCGGTCACAATCTGGACCTAGGAAAAGCTGTCGCATACGGCGTTCCCGATGCTTTGGTCTCGGACGTTGCCGGTATGGGCGGCTTTTCCGCAATGATGCGTTTCGTTTCTGCCTGCGAAGGCGCAGGGATAGACTTTTGGTGCTACTCAGGTGACAGCGGGTTGGGCACTGCGGCCTACTTGCACGCATGCGCTGCCCACCCGCATATCCGCGAGCCCAACCAATCCCTCCTGCGCCAGCAGCCCAATGACGTGATCGTCGAGGGGCCATTCAGCCCGCGGAACAACCACCTGATGCTTCCTGAAGGACCAGGTCTGGGTGTCACATTGGATCGGGACCGATTGGCTTATTGCGCAAACTTGCTGTGCGAAAATGGATTGCCAAACAAATTTTTCGACCCGGATTCCCCAGGCACGATGCGGCGGCTGCCGCTGATCTGAATGAACAAACGCAGAGACCAAAGATGACAAAGACGATTTCTCTGGAACAGGTTGAAAACATTGCTTTCGCCGCCTTGTGCAACTCTGGCGCCAGTGCAGAACAGTCGGCCCCCGTTGCCCGGTCGATCCGCGCGGCCGAAGCGGAAGGGACACGCAGCATTGGGCTGGGCTTTTTGCCCTACTACTGCAACCATTTGCGTGTCGGAAAGATCCGGGGCGAGGCCGTCCCCGTCGTCACACAATTGCTGCCCGGCACCGTCGCGGTAGACGCTGCGGATGGCTTCGCGCATCCTGCCTTTGAGGCTGCCGAAAACCTTCTGGTGGAGACGACCCAGACTCAAGGTATAGCGGTGCTTGGAATATCCAACGCTTACGCGTGCGGCGTACTTGGGTACTTCACAGATAGGCTGGCGCGGCGAGGGCTGATCAGCCTGATGGCAGCAAATGCGTCTTCGACCATGGCGCCGTGGGGTGGCAAGACACCATTCTTTGGCACCAATCCCTGGGCCTTCGGAGCCCCACGAGAAGGCGACCCTTTGGTTATCGACAGCTCATCTTCGGCGACAGCCTTTGTCAATCTGGCCAATGCGGCGGCCACTGGGGAACCTATTCCTGCGCACTGGGCATTGGACACGGAAGGCCAACCGACAACCGACCCGACTGCGGCTATGGCTGGTTCCATTGCGCCGGCGGGCGGGCACAAAGGTGGAGCTTTGGCGCTTATGGTCGAAGTCCTGTCTGCTGGTCTGAGTGGTGCGCATTGGTCGTTCGAGGCTTCTTCTCTGGGCGACGATATTGGCGGGCCGCCTCGTTTGGGCCAAACCATTATTGCGATCCGGCCTGACGGGCTTGGCGCAGTGGGTTTTACAAGATCGTTGGAGGGGATGCTTGCCGCCATGGTTCAGGATGAAGGCGTCCGGATCCCAGGCGATCGGCGACACAAGAACCGCAAACACGCTGTGACCGACGGTGTTCAGTTGTCTGAAACCGAGGTAACGGCATTGATGGAATTGTCAAAGTTGGAACTGTGAGGCGCGAAGCTTAGAACTTACGCGTTTGAACACGGCACTAGTTTCAACAGGGCAATCGGGACAGACGCATCAGGACCGCAACGCGTGGTCTGTAGAAAGGAAAATACCCTTCTTCTACAGGTTCTAATCATTGGCAATTCGTCCTTCTGCACATGCGATTCAGAAACAAAGGACGCTTCCGAGTTCTAACGCAACGCGTGCGAGAGCACCTAGTTTTAATGCTTGGTGCAATTGCACAATTCCGCACGTTTAAAGACGTCATGCTCGACGGCTTAAAGGTAGAAGTTTTCCTCCCGTCTGATGAACACAGTGCTGCATTTTCAAAGCCTTTTCCGGTCAGTGACACAGTTGTAATCAGCGCGTCTGGATACCAGACTTCAACCCTCTGGACGCGGTTCAACTTATCCCATAGAACCACGTGCAACGCATCGTCCAGAAAAGGACCAAGTTCATGATTCATCCGTCGCTGGGCTGAACGCCCCAAATCATCCAGAGCAAAAAACGCTCGATCTTGCGACTTTGAGGCCGGACCGAATCCGGTGTTTGAATCATGACAGACCATATCCTTGTGTCCCAGGCGCAAACGCGCGCTGAGTTGTTGCCGCTGATCAAGCTAGCGGTTCCTTTGATGGTGGGACTTGCTGCCGCGCTTTTGATCGGTGTGGTCGATACTGCGATGATCTCACCCCTCGGAACTGTGCCTTTGGCGGCAGCTGGAGTGACCACTGCGGTTTTGATCATTCTGATCTCTGCCCTTTGGGGCGTTGTTACAGCGCTTTCAGTTCAGATCAGTCAGGCAGAGGGTGCCCGGGACCCTAAAAAGGTCGCCCTCGCTTTGCGTAGCGGGCTTTTGCTTTGCTTGCTGGGCGGCGGGCTTGCGGCCCTTCTCATGGTGGCTTTTTACCCTCTTTTAGGTCTTTTGGGTCAACCAACGGAAGTTCTTGCGATCCTTTTGCCCTATTGGATGTCAATGGCGGTCTGGATCATCCCATTCACCTTGTTCTTTGGCCTCAAGGCACTTTTCGATGCGGTGGGACGGCCCTGGACCGCAGTGGGCCTGTCCTATCTCGGCGTGCTTATCAACGTGCCCGCCAACTACACCCTGATCCATATTCTGAACCTCGGGATTCTGGGCGCAGGTCTGGCCAGTATTCTTTCACAATGCGTGTCTCTGATTGCTGCTCTTATTGTTCTGAAACGGGCCCCGGGATTGGCTGCGTTTCGTCAACGGGTTCAGGTTGTCTGGGCCGATGTTTGGGCGCAGGCCAAAGACGCCCTGCCGCTTTGTCTTGGTTATGCAGGCGAAGGCGGCGCATACGCCGTGGTTGGTCTGATGATGGGGTGGCTTGGTGCCGAAGCCCTTGCGGCACATCAGATTGTCAACGCACTGGCAGGATTGGCTTACATGATCCCGCTTGGAATGGCTGGCGCGGCCTCCATCCGCGTGGGCCTTGCAGTGGGGGCTTGCGACACCTCACGGCTGCGACCAATCCTGAAAGCTTCGTTTGTCATGGTGACCCTCTGGCAGGCGATTGCAGCAATCGTGTTCATAACCGCTGGTCGAATGATGGCGGAATCCATGTCCGACGATCCTGCGGTGGTCGATCTTGCAGTCACTCTGTTCATTATCGTCGCACTGTTGCAGGTTGCGGATGGCGTTCAGGGTACTGCGCTTGGTGCGTTAAGGGGCATGTCTGACATGAACTTGCCTACTGTCATCACACTGACCGCGTATTGGCCACTTGCCCTGCCAGCAAGCTATGCCCTCGGCTTCGTTTTTGATTATGGTGCCATGGGTGTTTGGATAGGGTATACGATCGGTTTGGTCGTCGCGGCGGTTGCATTACCCATTCGATTTTGGTCGCTGACCAAACAATAACAGCCGTAAATCCAACTTGAGCAGCCTTCAGCGGGGCGACCCTCCGATTGCGATAGTTATTTCCCGTGCTGCATCCAGGACCATTTCGCCGAAATAGGCGACGTTGGCTTTGTTGATCCTTGCTGTTGGGCCCGAGACGGAAATACCAGCACAAGGAATGCCGAACTGGTTTAAAATAGCGGCACCTGTGCATGACATGCCTGCATAGCGCTCTTCATCATCAAAGGACCAGCCGCGTTGCCTGACCAGCGTCAGATCCTCTAACAACGATATAGTTGATCGATGTGTGCGGTCAGTAAAGGCTTCGTAAGCGACATCTGACAGCAGAGCTTGAACCGCATTCGTGCTCATTTCGGCCAGCAATGCCTTTCCGGTCCCGGACGCGTACATGGGCGTCCGCGCGCCCGGAGGAAAGAAAGCGCGAATTGGATTTCCGGTTTCGACCTGACTGACGAATACGACGTGGCTGCCGTCAGGCATGGCCATGTTCGCGGTCTCACCAGTATCGCGCATGAGCCTGCGCAGGATGGGCCGGCCGATTTCAACCACACTGTTGCGATTGAGGTAGGAGGCGCCTGTTCGATAGGCCTCGATACCGACCATCCATTCCTGGCGTTGCTCGTCGAAACTGACATAGCCGCGGTTGGACAGCGTCGTCAGTATGCGATGCGTTGTCGCCGTTGGAACGCCGGTTTCCCGACTGAGGTCGCTGAGCGTAGAGCGTTCCAGGGCTGCGAGCGTTGTCAGTGTTTCCAACGCGCGGTCGAGGGATTGCAATGTCCCGGCCGAGCTTTCCTTGAAGATTGATTTGGGCCGTCCTCGCGGTTTTTTGTGATTCTGCACCGGTTTTTTCCTGTGTGGTTAGGACCTTGATTTTAGGCGTCGGAGCGTGTTCTTCAAAATCGGCATTTTCCTTCGCCAATATTGAAAAACTGTCTCTTTCATTTCTTTCAGTACGTTATGGTATTTTTCCGTATAGTGAAAAACTTTTTCGAGAAAATTGCAAAGCGCGCGTCTTGGTAAGATAATTTTACCAAACCGGAGGATTTTCATATGTCCACACAGAACCCAGTTTTCATTCCCGGCCCGACCAACATCCCGGATCGCTTGCGTTTGACGATGCAGGTTCAGACGCAGGACCACCGCGCGCCGGATTTTGTAGAGACATTTGCGCCCGTGCTTGAAGACACCAAGCGGGTGTTTGGCTCCAGCGCGGGTCAGATCATCACCTTCCCGGCCAGCGGGACGGGCGGATGGGAAGCGTCGATCACCAACACACTCAGCCCCGGTGATACGGTTCTGGTGGCGCGCTATGGCATGTTCAGCCATCGCTGGATCGACCTGTGTCAGCGTCACGGGCTGGATGTTCGGATCATCGAATGCGCGTGGGGCAGCGGTGCGCCGGCAGACAAGTTTGCCGAGGCCCTGGCAGCCGACAAGGCCCATGAGATCAAGGCGGTTCTGGTCACCCATAATGAGACGGCCACCGGCGTACGTTCGGATATTGCGGCGGTGCGTAAGGCGATGGATGCTAGTGCTCACCCGGCGATGCTGTTTGTGGATTGCGTCAGCTCGCTGGCCTCGATGCCGTTCGAGTTCGATGACTGGGGCGTTGATATCGCGGTCTCGGGCTCGCAGAAGGGCTTCATGCTGGCGACCGGCATGGCGATCCTGTGTGTCAGCCCCAAGGCGCTGGCGGCAATGGAGACGGCACAACTGCCGCGCACCTTCTTTGACTTCCGCGACATGATGAACGCCAACGCATCGGGCGGCTTTCCCTATACCCCGCCGCTGCAGCTGATCTATGGCATGGGTGAGAGCCTGAAGATGCTGTTCGAGGAAGGCTTGGACAATGTCTATGCCCGCCACTTCCGTCTTGCCGAAGGCGTGCGCAAGGCCACCTCGGCCTGGGGGTTGGAGCTGGTGGCGCAGTCGCCGGATCTCTACTCGGACACCGTCAGCGCGATCTATGTACCCGACGGCTTCGACAGCAATGCCCTGACGGATCACGCCTTCAACGCCTATGGCGTCAGCTTTGGCATCGGGTTGGGCGAGATGAACGGCAAGGCCTTCCGCATCGGCCATCTGGGCAGCCTGACGGACGTGATGGTTCTGTCCGGTCTGGCCACGATCGAAATGGCCATGGCCGATCTGGACTATCCGATCGAGCTGGGCAGCGGTGTGGCCGCAGCGCAGGAATACTTCCGCGCGGGCCGTGCCACACCCATGCAATCTGCAGCGTAAGGAGGCCCCGATGTTGGATGCAATGACCACAGCCGATTGCCTGACCATCGCCGATATGCGCGAGGCGCATGAGCGGATCAAACCCCATATCAACCGCACCCCGGTGTTGCGGTCGGAGTATCTGGACGATCTGACCGGCGCGCAGCTGTTCTTCAAATGCGAGAACTTCCAGGAGGCGGGCGCTTTCAAAGTGCGCGGGGCCTGCAATGCGGTCTTTGGCCTGAATGACGAGGCCGCCGAGCGCGGCGTCTGCACGCATTCTTCCGGCAACCATGCGCTCAGCCTGTCTTATGCGGCGGGCCGCCGGGGCATTCCCTGCAACGTGGTGATGCCGCGCACGGCACCGCAGGCCAAGAAGGACGCGGTGCGCCGCTATGGCGGGATCATCACCGAATGCGAGCCCTCGACCACTTCGCGCGAGGCGGTATTTGCCGAGGTGCAGGCGCGCACCGGCGGTGAGTTCGTGCACCCCTATAACGACCCGCGCGTGATCGCGGGGCAGGCGACCTGTTCGGCAGAGCTGCTGGAACAGACCGACGGGCTGGACGCGGTGGTTGCGCCCATCGGCGGCGGTGGCATGATCTCGGGCACCTGCCTGACCCTGTCGAACCTGGCGCCTGAGGTGCAGATCTATGCCTCGGAACCGGAACAGGCCGACGATGCCTATCGCAGCTTCAAGGCCGGTCACATCATCGCTGATGACGCCCCGGTCACCATTGCCGACGGGCTGAAAGTGCCGCTGAAGGAAAACACCTGGCACTTTGTGTCGAACTTCGTGCGCGACATCCACACCGCCAGCGAAGACGAGATCATCGCGGCGATGAAGACCACCTGGAAATACCTGCGCATCGTGATGGAGCCCAGCTGCGCCGTGCCGCTGGCCACCATCCTGAAGCACCCCGAAGCCTTCAAAGGCAAACGCGTCGGCGTGATCATCACCGGCGGCAATGTGGATCTGGACAAACTGCCCTGGACCCGGGGCTGAGGAGGACATCATGAACAAGCCCGCAAACATCGAGCAACTCGAAGTCGGCTACGACATTCCCGCCGCCATCGGCATGGACGCATCCGAGATTCAGACCCCGGCGCTGGTGCTGGATCTGGACGCGCTGGAACGCAACATCCAGAAGATGGGCGATTACGCCAAGGCCCACGGCATGCGCCACCGGGTGCATGGCAAGATGCACAAATCCGTCGACGTGGCGCAGCTGCAGGTCGAACTGGGCGGCGCCTGTGGCATCTGCTGCCAAAAGGTCTCGGAGGCCGAGGTGTTTGCCCGTGGCGGTATCAAGGATGTTCTGGTCTCCAACCAGGTGCGTGACCCGGCCAAGATTGATCGGCTGGCGCGGATGCCCAAGCTGGGTGCGCGCACGATCTGCTGTGTGGATGACATCGACAATGTCAGCGATCTGTCCGAAGCGGCTGAGCGCCACGGCACCCAGATCGAATGTCTGGTCGAGATCGACTGCGGCGCGGGTCGCTGCGGCGTGACCACCACGCCCGAGGTCATCGCCATCGCCAAGGCCATCGACGCGGCCCCGGGGCTGAAGTTTGCCGGTATCCAAGCCTATCAGGGTGCGATGCAGCACATGGATCTGTATGAGGATCGCAAAGCCAAGATCGACATCGCCGTGGCGCAAGTCAAAGACGCCGTGGACGGGCTCAAGGCCGAAGGGCTGGACTGTGACATCGTCGGCGGCGGCGGCACCGGGTCGTATTACTTCGAGAGCACCTCGGGCGTGTACAATGAACTGCAATGCGGCTCTTACGCCTTCATGGACGCCGATTATGGCCGCATCCTTGATGAAAACGGCAACCGCATCGACCGGGGAGAGTGGGAGAACGCCTTCTTCATCCTCACCAGCGTCATGAGCCATGCCAAGGCAGACAAGGCCATCGTGGATGCCGGTCTCAAGGCCCAATCCGTGGACAGCGGCCTGCCGGTGATCTTCGGGCGCACGGATGTGGAATATGTCAAATGCTCGGACGAGCACGGCGTGGTCGCCGACCCCGACGGTGTTCTCAAGGTCAATGACAAGCTGCATCTGGTGCCCGGTCACTGTGACCCAACCGCCAATGTGCATGATTGGTATGTGGGTGTTCGGAACGGCAAAGTTGAAGCGCTTTGGCCGGTCTCCGCGCGCGGCAAGGCTTACTAGCCGCCGCACATGCGTCCCGGGCGGCAGTTATCCCTTCCCCTGCCGCCCGGACCTGCACCCCAAAGCTCAAGGAAAAGGTCATGAAAGATATGACAGACAAACCCCTGCTGATCGTTGGAGAAGACCTCTGCCAGCAACTGGTCGGACGCCGCGAGGCCTTCGATGCGGTTCAGGACGTCTTTGCCGCCATGGCGCGTGGCGACGCCTATAACTTCCCCGTCATTCGTGAGGCCATTGGCTATGCTGATGCGCTATATGGCTTCAAATCCGGCTTTGACCGCGCCGGTCAGGTGCTGGGCGTCAAATCCGGCGGCTACTGGCCTGGCAACATCGATAAGTGCCTGACCAATCACCAGTCCACCGTGTTCCTGTTCGACCCCGATACCGGGCGGCTCTCGGCACTGGTGGGCGGCAATTACCTGACCGCCGTGCGCACCGCTGCATCCTCGGCCGTGTCGATTGCCCATCTGGCGCGCAAGGATGCCAAGGTGCTGGGCATGGTCGGCGCAGGCCACCAATCCGCCTTCCAGCTACGCGCCGCTGCCGAACAGCGCGATTTTGAAAAAGTCGTCGCCTGGAACCCACACCCCGAGATGCTGCCCCGCCTGGGCGCGGTCGCAACCGAGCTGGGTCTGGAGTTCGAGGCCGTCAGCCAAGAAGATCTGGGCGCACAGGCGGATGTCATCATCACCATCACCTCAGCCTTCGAGCCATTGCTGATGAAAGACTGGATCAAACCCGGCACCCACCTGGCCTGCATGGGCACCGACACCAAAGGCAAGCAAGAGGTCGACGCCGCGCTGGTCGCAGCCGCCACCGTCTTCACCGACGAGGTCGCCCAGTCCATCTCCATAGGCGAGGCCCAACACGCCATCGCGGGCGGCACCCTCACCGAGGACCAAATCACCCCCATCGGCGCCGTCATCAACAGCGACCACAAGGGCCGCACCAGCGCCGAAGAAATCACCCTCTTCGACGGAACAGGCGTCGGACTACAAGACCTCGCCGTCGCATCAGTCGCCGCAAATCTCGCAGATCAAGCAAGGCTGGCTGAATACGTCGCACTGTGATCATCCACGAAAAAGAGTGAACGGATGCTCACCCAGAGCAGTTTGCTCTAGGCCAATCTTCGGATAAGGCGACAGCGTCCATCCCGGACGCTTTCGCACACAAACAACGTCAGGCACTGAAAGAAAACGGCTCGCCCAAGGTATCAGGGTCGACCTCAACCCCCAGACCTGCTCCTTTCGGCACGTGCAGCAATCCGTCAGTGCAGGGCGGCATGCCGGTCGCATTCTGTACCGTCACCCAATTCATGAAATCCACCGTGTGAGCTGCAAGCCGCACTGGGAGTCTTGCCATCATCTGAGCTGTGGCGGCCGTGTTGATGGTGCTTCCGCCAGTATCTTCAATGGTCACCTTCAACCCCAGCTGCACGGCCACATCACTGAGCAGCCGGGTTGGGCCAACCCCACCGATCCGGGCCATTTTAAGCGTTACCCCCGAAACCATCCCATCGGCATGAGCGACTAGCATAGGCTCGAGACCCGTGATGCTTTCATCCAAAATGAACGGATGAGGACAAGATTGCGCAACACGCCGGTTTTCAGCCAAAGACATACAAGGTTGTTCAAGCCAAAAATCCAGATCGCCCACCCCCCGTAAAAAGCGAAGCGCATCTTCAACCAGCCATCCACCATTGGCATCCGCATAGAGCGCAACATCAGAAGGAACAGCGCTTCGGACTGCGCGCAAACGCTCGATATCTTCCAACGGGTCCTGTCCAACTTTGACTTGTAGACGCCGGTAGCCTTGCTTTAGATAGGACAGCGCGCTCTGCGCCATCTCATCTGGGGCAGCCTGACTGATCGAGCGATAGAGCGTAACGGATCGAGTGGCACCCCCGCCTAAAAAGGAACAAAGCGGCATCCCTGCCCGGCGCGCCGCCAAATCCCACGCGGCCATGTCAATTGCGGATTTCACCCCGGACTGGCCCAGCATGGCCGCGTTCAACGCCTCGGCCAATTGAGCTGGTGCGTCAGACGGTCGACCAATCACCTCTGGTAACAACCGCGCTGTGCCTTCCGCCATCTCTTCGGGAAAAGCCTCGGCATAAAACGCCCCAAGGGGCGCCGCCTCTCCCCAGCCGATGGTGCCGTCAGCCGCTTCAAGCGCGGCGATCACAGCGTGGAAGCCATGTTCGGTCTGCCCACGGCACACATACTTTCCTGCGGCAAAGGGTTGGTATTGCTGCCAGGCTCGGGCCGAAACAATGGGAGCAGGTTGGATCATGTGACCGCCTTAGACCGCCGAAGCACGTCAGTCGGAACAGCTTGCAGGTTTAGCATTGCGTTCTCATTTGCCTCTGTCAAAACCTTCAACTTTCTTTTTCAATTCTTCGGACGGTATGTGCCGCGTCAAACGGTTATCAGGCCAAACCAAGTTGTTCTGAACATATGCCACCGCCCAAATACGAAAAGAAGGATCCCGACCCGACAATTTGTCAAGTCGCCCCTTCAGCGTCGCGCTTCGCGGCGATCATGCCCAGTAGCTGTTCTTTGGTGCGCCGGATATGGTTGGCCAAGACGTCGCAAGCCTCTTCAACTTTACGCTCTTGCGCCAGCCGCAACAGGTCGCGATGGTCTTTCTTTGCCGGTTCGCGCTGCTTCATCACACTCAGATGCATACGCACATACCGATCCGATTGCAGACTGATGCGATCCAGCAATTCGTTGGTGAGTTTCCGCTTCGAGGCGGCGTAAAGCGCTGAATGATATTCGTAGTTCAAAACACCCCACTTCCCCACATCGTTTTCGTCATAGGATCTCTCCATCTCGGTCAGAATCCCTTCGCACCGTGCAAAGTCAGCGGATGTCATATTTGGGATAGCGTGGTGAAACAGATCCACTTCGATCAGGATGCGCAAATCGAAAATTTCGCCAATTTCTCTGAGGGAATGTTTGGTGACAGAGCCGCCTCGATTGTTGGCCCATTGCACAAGACCCTCGGCGTTCAGGCGTTTGAGCGCTTCACGGACCGGCATTCGAGAAACATCATATTCTTCAGCCAGAGACTCTTGCCGAATGGTTTCACCCTCGGCCAGTTCACCGCTCAGAATACGTTCCCGCAGATCATTTGCGATGACCTCCGGCAAGCTCTGCTTGGTGATTGCTCGTTTTCCTGCCATTTCAAATCTAGCCCTGCAGCATTTTAGTTAGGGGTACCGAGTTTTCGCAATTTCTCAATGCCGAACCAATGATTTCGCACCGGCAGAATGCTTCCACCAGGCCGTGCGCGGGGTATGGATACACGCGGTCAAACACCCCAGGTATCCGACAGACGATAGCCGCCGGGCCAAGGATCGTCAGGGTCAAGCATATGCTGGTGAATACCTGTGATCCATCCTCGGCCACTGATCTCGGGTATGATCGCCGCGCGACTGCCCACCTGCGCCACGTCAACGATCCGGCCCGTAAAGCTCGACCCGATGATTGAGGTGGCTTCAAACGTCTGACCAGTCGTCATCAATCCTTTTGCGACCATCAACGCCATGCGTGCGGATACTGCTGTTCCGGTGGGCGAGCGGTCGACCTTACCCGGTTGGATTGCGACAGCGGACTTACCGGTCAGCCCTGTTTCGGTCTCAGTCAACGGACCACAGAAGGCACAGAACGAGATATGATCCCACTCGGGATTTTCAGGATGCGAGAACCCAAGCTGCTCATTGGCTGCGTTTGTGATCTTTACGCCCAAACCGGCGATGTCGCGGGCTTCATGTTCGGCAATTTCGAAGCCCAGTGCGTTGGCATCGACCACAACAAAACTGTCGCCGCCATAGGCCGTATCCACGTTGATCGTGCCCAACCCCAGCACCTCAAGCGGGACCGACAGCTTATCGGCGAAACTGGGCAGGTTCTGTACAAAAATACGCCGCGCCTTGCCATTGCTGCACTCAGCCCTAACCCGAACCAGCCCGCCCGGGGCCTCTAGCACCATATGGGTTTCGGGTTCCTGCATCGGAATGATCCCGCCATCCAGCAGCACGGTCGAGACACAGATCGAATTTGACCCTGACATTGGTGGTGTGTCTTCCGGCTCCATTATAATCCAGGCTGCGTCGGCCTCGGGGTGTTTCGGGGGCACCAGCAGATTGACATGGCGGAACACACCGCCGCGGGGTTCGTTCAGGACAAAGTTTCGCAAGGTCTGGTCTTGCGCGATGAAATTGCGCTGCGCCCAAACCGTTTCGCCGGGTGGTGGGGTAACACCTCCAACTATGACATCGCCCACCTCGCCTTCAGCATGCGCCGAAATCACGTGTATCGTCTTGCTGCTACGCATTTGGCTCCTCAATTATGTTGCGCGACAAGCGCTGGTTACCGCGAATGCCGAAGTGGTTTTCATCGCGCATCCTTGAGCTTAAAAACCGTGTGGATGCGTAAGGCGTCAAGTCAAGCATGGGTTTCGCGCCCGTGGCCAGATCAGCGATAAGCTCAGCGGTGCCTGCGGATTGGGTAAGGCCCAGATGGCCGTGGCCAAAGGCATATAGAACCTGAGGCGCTCGGGCAGAGCGGTCAATGACCGGCAGGCTGTCTGGCAACGATGGGCGGAAACCCATCCATTGCGTCCCACCTTCAAGGTTCAAGGCAGGCAGGAACTGCCCAGCCTTGGCCAACAGTGTATCGGCACGCTTGTAATTTGGGGCCAGCTTCAACCCACCCAGTTCAACCGCGCCTCCAACGCGGACACCATCGTTGATCCGCGTCACCACGAACCCGTGCCCGCCAAAGGTCAGGTGCGTGCGCAGATCAAAAGCGCCTGCTGGCAGGGTGGTGTTGTACCCGCGCTCGGTCTCAAGCGGAATGTGGTCATCCAAGGTTGCAGCCAATTGGTGCGACCATGCCCCGGCAGCCACAATCACCTGACCGGCCGGAACGTCACCATCTGTCGTTGAAAGAGTCACGCCCGCATCGGACCGGGTCAACGCCTCAACACCCGCGCGTTCAACACGACCTCCGCGCGCCGTGAATTGCGCGGCCAGATGGCTGGTCCAGAGGGCCGGATCAACCGTGTTCATCCAAGTTGGTGTAAAGCCCGCATGGGTAAATCGGCGGTTCAAACCGGGCTGAACCTCGGCAATCTGTTCTGGGCTATCCAACAGATCAAATGGAATGCCATGCTCCCTGCGCAAGTCCCAAGTGGGCAGGCTGGCACGAAACTCAGCTTCGCTTTCGAACAGCTGTAACTGGCCCTCGCGCCGTATCAGCGTCTCGCCATCCACCTCTTTGATTTGACGTTCCAGCGCGGCGCGGCAGTGGTTCATCAAAACGGCCTGCGCTGACAGCGATGCCACATAGCGATCACGCCAACTGGCTCGCCAGAACCGCAGCATCCAAGGCGCAATGTTCAACGCATATGCGAGAGGAATCGACAACGGGCCCAACGGATCAAGCAGCCACCCCGGCGCTTTGCGCATGATCCCGGGCGTAGCAAGCGGCACAATGTCGGTAAAGGCAAACGCACCGGCATTGCCTTTCGAAGCCCCTGCCCCAATACCTTCACGGTCAAGAACCAGAACCTGCTTGCCGCGCTTTTGCAACTCTAACGCCGCGCTGATACCAACGACACCAGCGCCTATCACAACGATTTCTGTTGGGTTGCTTTGCTGCATCGCTGGAAAATCTCAATCTGTAGTTCAAGCTCAGAGGCCGATCACGCCGCACCCTGAAATCTAAGTCAAAGGAAGATCCCGTCGCGAAAAGGGTCGTTTTGCGCGAAAACCAATTTGCCTTCCCCCATGATATACGCCCGGCCGGTCAGCGTTGGGATCACGCCCCCGTTCGGCCCGGCGTGAAAACTCAGGCGATACGAGCTGCCGATCACACTTTCCTGAGTGATCTCTTCACCAGGGGCCAGCACTCCATCCGCAGCCAAACACGCCAGTCGCGCCGAACTGCCCGTGCCGCAAGGGGACCTGTCATATTGATCATCTGGGCACAGCACGAAATTGCGGCTGTGAATGTCCTTGGTGGGCGACGGGCCCTGCAGGATCACATGGTCCACCGGTTGTCCGTTTTCACCACATACCTTCTGAGAGATACAAGCTTCGCGGATGGCAATGGATAAGTCAGTCAAAGCGCGAATGTTCACTGGTTCCACAGCAATTGGGCTGGGGTCGACAATAAAAAACCAGTTTCCGCCATACGCCAAGTCACCTATCACCTGACCATAGCCTGCGACCTCAATCGCAACCGACCTCTTGACCCGGCGGCTTTCGATATTGGTGACACGTACGGTATTCGCGTCCAGCAGATCGACCGTGATCTGACCGGCTGGCGTTTCAATCTTATGCGTACCCGGCGCGATCCGGCCCAGATGCGCCAACGTCACCGCCAGACCAATCGTGCCATGCCCGCACATTCCCAGAACCGCATCGGCATCGAAATAGATCACGCCAGTTTCGCAATTCGGGTCTTCTGTCGGTACAAGTAGCGCGGCCACCATGCCAGGCTGCCCGCGTGGTTCCAGCAAAACAGACTTGTAAAATGCCTCATGCTCTGTGGCCAGACGACGGGCCCTTTCGGCCAATGAGCCAGATCCCAGATCGGGTGCCCCATCCAGGATCACCCGCGTGGGCATCCCGCCCGTATGGCTGTCGATCACATGCATTCAGCTATCACTCCGCCCTGCTTCGACCAGTCGGCAAACCACGCGCAGAACAGGGCATATTGCTGTTCGCAATACTTGCGTTGCGCATCCGTCAATTCGTCGGTCTCAACAAAATGCAGTCGGTATTCCGTTTCACCGTTCAGAACCAACAGATGCTTGTAATACAGCACCAGATCGGTGCCTTCGTCAAAGCTTGCCAACACACCAAAGGCTTCTTCCAGCTCACGCGCGCGCAGACGGGCTTCGGCATGACCAGCCGCCGCTTTTTGGCACAGGCCCGCAAGCAGCAAAGCCTCTTTCGGCAGCGCCGTTCCAATCCCGGTGATCGCGCCAGTTGCTCCGCAATTGACAAAACCATGATAAACTTCGGTGTCTACGCCCACCATCAGCGTAACCTGATCGTCTTGTGAGGTGATATGCTCTGCCGCGTAGCGCAGATCGTCCTTGCCGCCGAATTCCTTGAACCCCACCAGATTTGGGTGCTCGGCCCGCAAGGCAAAGAACAACTCGGCCCGGGTCGCAAAGCCATAGACAGGACTGTTGTAAATGATGGCCGGAACGTCGGGTGCTGCGGACAGGATTGCTTTGAAATGGTTGCGCTGTGCCGCGACCGAGGACCCGCGAGACAAAACGCGAGGGATGACCATAAGCCCTGCTGCGCCCACTTTTTGCGCATGTGCCGCCAGCGCGACCGCTGATTTCGAGTTGATTGCACCTGTACCGACGACAACAGGCAAACCTGCTGAAACCAAACGCTCGACACCTTCCATCCGCTCAGTATCCGACAGCAGCGGCCAGTCACCCATCGAACCACAATACACAACGGCAGACATACCGGCCGCGATCATTTCCTTGCCCTTTTTGACCAGGGCATCGAAATCGGGTGTCCGATCGTCTTTGCAGGGGGTCATTAGGGCGGGCATGATGCCGGTAAAGACATTCTTGGACATGAAGGTATCCTTCCTCAATGCGTCAGGGGCCAAAGTGCTTTGGGCGCGTCGGCCGAAACTTTACAGGTCGCCCAGTCGTTCTCCGGACGTTTCAGTGGCTCAAACGAACCGCGATACGTGACACTTGCGAACCTGACCGCCAGCAGCGAAACAGGTGGTCAAAGCCGCCATATTCACGATTTCTCACGAACGTTGGCTACTATGAATCACCTACTATCGTTTCAATATGGGATTTTGGATCCAAAATCCATAATTGATTGATACGTCCTCATAGACCTGGTTGGCAATGACCAGTGCACTATGTGCAGCAAGGTGTTTTCTCGGTAACGGTTGAGTCCCAAGAGACCGGATCTGAGAGCCCTAAATGGATGCAAGATCAAAAGACTGGAGAATGTTCCAGTCTTCGACAGGCACGTTTTGACTCGACCTTACCAAATGTAAGCGCCGGAAACTGATCTGCTTTCCAATCATGTCTTCATAAACATGGGCTTCTGCAGATTTGATTTCCGGGGCAATCGGACCGTAAGCCACACTTACATGAGGCAGAAAGTCCCTTGGACACTGGGATGCCGGCAAGGCACTGGCCAACTTTTCCTGCTCGCGTACCAATTCCGGCGTAGGTGCAAGATCCAGATAAAGCGACTTATAAAACACGTTTTCAGCACCAATCCCGGTCACGGTCAGGTTGCAACCGGAAAGACCCGCTGAGAATTTGCCCAGAGTCGCCTTCAGTTCTGCCTCTTCCCCCGCGATGTCACCCACCAGAGTTACATGTGGGATAAACGATGGTGTGCCGTTTGCATCAGCAAATTGCTTGATCCTTTTACTCAAGTCAGTCAGCAGAGGCTCTTCTGGCAGCATCCAGATTGAAAAACTTGCAACATTAGCCTTCATAATCAATGCGTTCCTCGAGAGATAAATTCCGGTTCGATGAGAATGGTTTCGCTGGGCTTTTCAGGTTGATCCAAACGTTCGGTGAGCAGCCGCAATATCTGCGAAACAGTCTGATCCATATCGTTTCTGATGGTCGACAACTGAAAACTGGGCCATTGGGCAATCGCGATATCATCAAATCCGACAACGGACACGTCAGAAGGGATAGACATGCCAAACTGTTGCCGGGCCGCAGCAATCGCACCCAACGCCATAGCGTCATTCGCACAGAACAGCCCGTCCAGTTCGACCTCACTGCTTAAGATTTCAATGAGTGACGCGTATCCGCCCTCGTAGCTGAAGTCAGAGTGTTTTACGGCCGCTGGTTTCAGACCTGCCTTGGCAAGAGCATTCTCAAAGCCTGCCTTCCGTTCCTGATCGGACGACAAATGCGCCAAGCCGCCTAGATAGCCCAACCGGGTTTTACCCTGGGCGATCAGCCGCGCCACCGCCAGTTCCGCCCCGCGTGCGTTGTCGCAACAGACACAATCCACTCTGTCGGCGTCCATCACACGACCAGACACGATCAGGGGAATGTTCAACTTGGCGCAATGGATCGCAACTGATTCGTCCACACTACCCCCTCGCAGAATCAGGGCATCCAGCGGATACGCCAGCACTTCGAGAACTTCGGCTTCGGATGTTTCGGCGGAGCCTCCCAGTACAACGGGCCACTTGCCCATTGCATGTAACCCCCGCATCAGCTTTGCCAGAATTTCGCTGTCGTAGTGATTGACAAGATCACCTGTAACAATGGCGACAAGGTTAGATCGACCCCTGCTTTGCAACCCCGCCGCAAGCGCATTGGGACGGTAGCCAAGCTGTTCAGAAACCTGAAGAATTTTCTTCTTTTTGTCCTCATCCAAAGGCGATCCCGGCGTGAATGCACGCGATACTGCTGACCGCGAAACGCCTGCGGCCTCGGCGACCTGTTTTGCCGTTACACGGCGAGGTTTGATTTCTTTACCAGTATTCATGTGTCAGTCGGGGCTCATCTCGAAGGACCGGAACTTCTTTTCCGAATATCTGAAATTTAGGGTTGCGTCATAAAGGTGTCATTTCTTACCGTTACATGAACACGTGTTCACTACGTTTGTAGCAGAATTATGAAAGATGCAAAATGAACCTTGCTCCGGTCGACTACGAATCTTCTTCTTCCACGCTTGGGGCCGAGATCAAGCTGCGCAACCTTCGGGTGGGATACGCCGAGCAGGATGTGCTTTCCAATATCGACCTTGACGTAAAGGCCGGTGAGTTCATTGCCCTGCTCGGGGCGTCGGGCTGTGGCAAGACAACGTTGCTGCGGGCCCTTGCTGGTTTTGTTCCAGTGCGCGGCGGGTCGATTTCTGTCGATGGGCAGGATATGAGCCACACCACCCCCGAGAACCGCGGCATGGCGATGATGTTCCAATCCTATGCACTGTGGCCGCACATGAATGTGGCGCAGAACATCGGATACGGGCTGAGGCTTCGCAAGAAAAGCAAAGCTCAAGTTGCATCGCGCGTACAGGAAATGGCCGCGCTTGTCGGGTTGGGTGATCTGATCCATCGCAAGATCGGCGCTTTGTCGGGTGGTCAGCGGCAACGTGTGGCGCTTGCCCGTGCTTTGGCCATAGACCCACCGGTTTTGCTGCTGGATGAACCGTTGTCCAACCTTGATGCAGGCATCCGCGCGAATATGCGGCACGAAATCCGGAGCCTGCAACAGCGACTTGGTCTTACAACAGTTCTGGTCACCCACGACCGCGAAGAAGCTATGTCGATGGCAGACCGCGTTGTGATCCTGAACCAAGGACGGATCGCGCAGGTCGGCACCCCGGAAGACGTCTTTCACACGCCCGCCAATCCATATGTCGCCCGGTTCATGGGTGCGGGAAATACATTGCATGGTGTCGCCGAGGTTGGCCCTTCATCCATTGATCTGACATCGGATGGCGAAACCCATCGCCTTCCGGTGCCCGGTCAGGATCGTTCTGGCGTCCATTTCCCCGAAAGCCAAAGCGGCCCAGTAGAAATTCTGTTTCACAGCGATGCTGCCCGATTGGGTGGCGCGTCTGATGATTGTTTGTCACTGCCCGGAACGGTCCTTCAGCATTCCTATCTGGGATCGGTTTATCGCCACGAAATCCAGGTCGGCGAAGCCCGGATCATGGCGGACAATCCCCACAAAATGCCCATCGGCGCAGTTGTCGATGTAAGCGTACCGGCCACGGCCTTAAGTCTGTTTCCTGCAAAGTCCCAGACAGCCGTGACCGGACATGAGGCGGCGACCCCGGCCGCACAACACCTCTGAGACCCTGGAGAAACACCATGACTTCCAAAATTGCAAACCTTTTTGCCTCAGCGGCCATAGTCGTCGCTGTCACAGGCACGGCGCAGGCCGAAAACGTGCTCAACGTGGCCTCTGGCGGCAGTCAGAACATGGTTGATTACGTAACCGATTATCTCGGCCCGCTGTTCGAGGAACAGAACCCGGGCTGGGAAGTGAACGTTGTCGGCACAGGCCCAGGCAACGCAGGCAGCCAGGCAATTCTTGAAAAAATCAAGGCACAGGCCGGAAACGAAGCTTGGGATACAGATGTCGTTGTCATGACCCAGCTGAAATCTGGTGAGATGGTGACAGAAGGTCTCTTGCAGAAATACGTAGGTGACATCGATACCGGTCAGCTTGCCACGCGCGACACGTCCAAGACCGCTCTGGGCACCGATGTCGAGGGCTACGTTATGCCCATGTTCCACAGCCAGACCGCGATTGCCTACAACCCCGATCTGGTCCAAAACCCACCTGCAAGCTTTGACGAACTGAAAACCTGGACAGCAGAAAACAAAGGCGCGTTCGGCTATAACGGCATCAAGAACGGAATGTCGGGCGTCGCATTCACCGCAGCGTGGATGTATGCTTATGCTGGCAACACCGATCAGTTGATGAACGGCCCCTACGATCCGGAGTTGAAAAACAGCTGGGACCAGGCCCTGAACGACCTGAAAGCTTTCAACGAAAACGTCACCTTTACCCCCGGCAACGCGGGCACTCTGGATATGATGAACCGGGGTGAGATCGTGATGGGACCGGTTTGGGTTGACATGTTCTACACATGGCAAGCCGACGGCCGCCTGAATCCGAACCTCAAACTGTTGCTGCCCGAGCCGGGCATGCCGGGTCAGCCCTATTACTACGCGATCCCGGCCAAGGCAGAGAACGCTGAAGCGGCGCGCAAGTTCATCGCCCTGGCCACCAGCCCCGAAGTTCAGGCCGAAGGCATCGTCAAGCGCTTCAACTGGTATCCTGGCATCGACGCTCAGCATGTCGAAAGCGCGTTGGATCAGGAAACCTGGAACAAGCTGTTCACCGATGTCACGCCGGAAGATCTGGCTGCCAAAGGCAAACCCTTCCCGCTGGGTCCGTTCTTTGACGATATCCGCGAAGCCTACGAGCAAAAGGTTTCCAACTAAATCCCTCTCATGGAAACCAATGTGCGGGCCTTCCCCCATGGGGCCCGCACTCAAAATTCTTGGACTGACCCCCGATGATCACCCGAAAAGCCTCATTAATCCTGATTGCTCCGGCAATCGTATTGCTTGCCTGCCTGTTTCTATACCCTCTGGGCTACTCCCTGTTGTGGGCGTTCCGGGATGAGGAGCTTGGCGGTTGGGGTCTGCAAAACTTCACAAAGGCCTTTGCCTTGTATTCCAACGATATCCTGTTCACCCTGATCATCGTCAGTATCTCAACCGTGATTATCGGCCTGCTTTCTGTTGCCATCGGTGGCTATCTGACCTTGGGCGAAAACCGCGTGGCCCTTGCTGTGTTGCGCTGGCTCTATCGCTGGCCATTGTTCATTCCGTTTGTTGTTGCCGCACAGCTGATGCGAACCTTCCTCGCCAAGAACGGCATGATGAATAATATCATTGTCTCAACCGGTTTGATGGAACCCTTGCAAGCCGCCAGCTATCTGGACTGGCGCGGCATCGTGATTACTTTTGTGTGGAAACAAACACCCTTCGTGGCCTTGCTGGTTGCAGGCGCGATGGCGTCTTTGGATCGTTCGACGATCGAAGCCGCGCGCAATCTGGGCGCATCCCGACTTAGAATTCTGTTTGAAATTGTGGTACCGCAAGTGGGCACAACACTCATGGTTGGACTGATCCTGTCTTACGTCGTGATGATGTCCGTTTTGTCCGTGCCGCTAATGATCAACGCACAGACGCCCACGATGATCACGGTGGACATGGCATGGCGCATCAACGCCTATTCCGACTATGGCGTGGCAAACGCGCTGGGCTTTATTTCATATGCAATGACGGCCGTGATTGCCTGGGTCTACCTGCGTCAAGGCGTCCGTGAAGGAGGGAAGCCCGCATGACCATTCTTCGCACAACCCTCACGGCAGTGCTGTTGGCCCTGCTGGCCTTTGCTATCTTTGGACCGATCACCAACATGCTGATCTGGTCCGTCGCCGAGACGTGGTATTTTCCGGCGAAACTCCCGCAAAGTTATGGCTTTTCCTTCTGGGAGCGTGTGTTCCGTCCTCAGGGCAACGCAATGGAATCGCTCTATAGCTCGGTTCTGATCGCTCTGTTTACTGTGCTGGCGTCTCTGGTGGTTGCTATCCCGGCGGGGCTGGCGTTGGGGCGCGGCAGCCTGCCATGGCGGACATTCTTCCTGCTGTTGTTCCTGTTGCCACAAGCCTTTCCATCCATCGCCGTACACATGAACATCGCGCGCATATTCTATGGGCTGGGCCTGAATGGCACTTATGTCGGCGTGGTTCTGGTACATACGATCCAAGGGCTGGTGTTTTCAGTTTGGATCGCCACCGCCGCGTTTGCCGCCGTGGATCGAGAGCTTGAGGAAGCCGCCGCAAATATGGGGGCGTCACCCTTCACGGTGTTCCGCACTGTCACCTTACCGCTTGCCCTTCCCGGACTGATGGCCAGTGCAATCTTCGTATTCCTGATCTCGCTGGACGAGTTCACCGGAACGTACTTTGTTGGCGTGCCGGACATTACGACGATGCCCTTGCTGTTGTTCACCGCATCAATGGAGGGGAACTATCAAATCGCCTCAATCACTGCGCTCATTCTGTTGGTCCCATCGGTTGGATTCATGTTGTTCATCGAACGGTTTCTGAAATCGGAAGTTTTGGCCAAGGTGGGAAGCTGACATGACCGATGTCGAGAACCGGCTGGCCTTCGCCAAGTCTTTGGCCCAAGACGCCGCTGCGCTGGCTGTGCGTCTTCGCGACGAGCGCGGTGCTGAATTCATCGCCGAGAAAGGCCCACAGGATTTTGTCACCTTCGCGGATCGCGCGGTCGAAGACCTGATACGTCAACGCATCGCGGAAAGCTGGCCAGACGACGCCATGTTGGGTGAAGAGGACGGCGTATCCGGGTCGGGCAATGCGTTTTGGGTTGTGGACCCGATTGACGGGACCGCCAACTTCATGCGCGGGCATCGCGACTGGGGCGTTTGCATAGCGTTTTATGACGGCCAAAACATACCGCTTGGTGTCATTTGCGCGCCAGACCTGAACATCTTGGCCTGGGCGTCTGTCGGGGGTGGTGCGTGGCTGAACGAAAAACGCCTGAGTGTTTCCACTTGCGCTGAACCAACCCGTTCTCAATTGATGTTAGGCTGGTCGACCCGCCGACCATTTACAGAACATACTCAGTTGATCGAGGCTCTGCTGGGTGCAGGTATAGAATACCGCCGCAACGGCTCTGCCGCGATCAGCTTGCTGGCCGTGGCCACCGGTCAGGCTGAAGGTTACTATGAGGCCCATTTGAACCCCTGGGATGCTTTTGCCGCCATTCCGATGATCCAGGAGGCCGGAGGGCAGATCGACTGTGAACCCCTGGACGAGTTTTTAACGCAAGGCAGCCAAATTTTGGCGAGCGGTAAGGGCATGCACCTATTGTTTCGCGAAAAAGTCAGCGGGCATTGTCTAACTTAATCCCGAAAGCTCTGTTCTGAATTCTTGAGCCGACGGCTTGTTCATCTGAAAGGTCAATTCTGTCGGCTTGGTGTCTCAGAGGCAAAGCCGAGCAAAAATCTTGTGTTCCTACTTTCCATTGACCCGAGTCTGGAAGATACCATGGTGGCACGCGCCATCAATGTCGCGGCTTCGGCTTTACTGAGACGATAGGAGAGACCCATGGATATCAGGCCTTTCGGTGTCGAAATGTGGATGAACGAGTTCGAAACCAAGTGCGAACTCAATCTGGCTGAAACCTGCGTCGAGTTTATTACACTGGGTGAGCTCTTTGAGATGGCGGGCCAACACAACAGCATTCTGAACGATCTGTCCGCCATGAAGATGACCTATGGCGCAATCGAAGGTTCGGACCGTTTGCGCGATGCCATCAGTGGGCTGTACGAAAACCAGACTCGTGAAAATATCCTGACGACCCATGGAACCATCGGTGCCAACTCTTTGGTGCATCAAACGCTGGTTGCGGGCGGGGATCACGTGATTTCGGTGATCCCGACCTATCAGCAGCATTACTCGATCCCCGAAAGCATCGGAGCGGAAGTAGAGCTGTTGCATCTGAACCCAGAAAACGCGTTTCTGCCCGATCTCGACAAGTTGCGCGCGATGGTTCGACCCAACACGCGGTTGATTGCGATCAACAATCCGAACAACCCGACCGGCGCTTTGATGGACCGTGCCTTGCTGGAACAAATCGTCGAAATCGCGCGCAGCGTTGATGCATGGCTTTTGTGCGATGAAGTCTATCGCGGCACCGACCAGACCGGTGATGGCTTTACGGCGGCCGTGGCCGATCTTTACGAAAAAGGGATCAGCACGGCGGGTATGTCCAAAGCATATTCGTTGGCCGGGTTGCGAGTTGGCTGGATCGCGGGGCCCAACGACATGCTTCATGATGTGATGATCCACCGTGACTACAACACCATTTCGGTCGGTCAGGTTGACGAAATGCTCGCGGCCATTGCGCTTGAAAACCGCGATAAAATTTTGGCGCGCGCACAACGGATCACGCGAGAGAACCTGAAGATCGTCGAAGATTGGATCGCTAATGAACCACTCCTAAGCTGGGTGCCGCCAAAATCAGGCACCACGGCATTGCTAAAGTATGATTTGCCTATGTCGTCACGTGATCTTTGCGTAATGCTTTTGAAAGAAGAAGGCGTGATGCTGACACCAGGCAGCGCGATGGACATGGAGGGCTGGCTGCGCCTTGGCTATACCAATCCGACGGCGGATCTTAAGGCCGGGCTAAAAAAGCTGTCGGGCTTTTTGGCGCGCCACACTGTAGCGTAAAACACGGGTTAGAAATCGCTCGATACCCTGCGCACTCAGACATGTTGTCCCTCTGGCGGTAAGAGACGAACCGCATTGCGGTTTTGGACTGTTCAACGAAGTTGTGACGGCCGGATTGTAATCTATCGACCGGCAACCACAATTTTATGCTGGAACCAGAATCCGCAGGCTCGATCCAGTTGAGTCACACGTCTTCAGGTGCGAGCTTTCTCGAACTCAGACCAAGCGACCGAGAAGGCATCAAAATCAAATCCCGGCTGCGCGGCAGCGTCCAGGACGATACGTTCCGTGGTCAGCAGTTTCTGGATTGCGACCTCAAGTTGGTCAACGACGTCTTCGGGAACCACCAACGCACCGTGCCGATCCGCATGGATCAAGTCACCGGGATTGACCGTTAGGCTAAAAATCGTGACAGGCGTGTCAATCTCGCGGACATGGACAAAGCCGTGGCTTGGGCCAACAGACCCAGCAACAACGGGGAATCCTTCGGGCACGTCCCCCAGATCCCGCATCAGGCCGTTGGTCAATGCCCCCGACATGCCAAATCCCTTGTGGACCGTAGTGTTGATCTCTCCCCAATAGGCACCGATGCAGTCGGGGAAATCCAAATCCTCAACCACTGCGACCGAAGGCGCGGGCCCTTCGGCCATGTACTTGTAATAGGCCATTCGGCGCGCCTTGATGACATCGGCGGGTTCGGTTGGCGGATTGACCGCTGCAATCTTGGCTGTGCGGGCATAGCCGACAATGGCTGGTTCGTCCGGAGCCGAGCACAGCATGGTGCCGCGGGTAAAGCCGTTGAACCCGCGCTTGCCTTGCGCCACCTCAATGGCGTTGCAGACAGTGGGCGTATCCACTTTGCGGAGCAGTGACAAAAGTGACGGTGTCATGTGTCCTCCAACCAGCGGATCAACGCCGCCGTGGTTTTGTTTGGTTGTTCCAATGTGGGCAAATGCCCGGCTTCTTCGATGATCTCAAACACGCTGTTTGGCAGCAGATCATGCATCAACTGATGCCGCTCGACCGGGCAAAGACCATCTTCCCTGCCGCAGAGAACCAGAGTTTTTCCGGAATAGGCAGATAGGGTCTGGCGTTGGTCCGGGCGGTTCATCAAAGCGTGGGACTGGCGCAGAAATGCCTCGGGCCCCAGATCAGTGGCCATTGCCATGCACAGGTCAAGTATCGCCCCCTGATGAGGGCCATCTGCCAAATAATTCGGCTTCATCTCGTCCCGCATCACGTTTCGCAGCTTACCATTCTTTACGGCCTCGATCTGAGGGGCACGGCGGGCTTTGACCTCGGACGTTTCCGCCAAGGGGTTGGTGTCCAAAAGCGCCAGCTTTTGAGTGCGCGCGGGCGCTTGTCGCAACACTTCCATCGCCACGATCCCGCCCATCGACAGCCCGGCAAGCGCAAAGGCGGGCGGTGCGTGGGCCAGAATTTCAGCAGCCAGGGCCTCGACGCTGTCATGCTGATGCAGCGGAAAGGTCATGACCGGCATCTTACCCGACAACGCCTCGATCTGGGGACCAAAGAGCCGGGCATCGCACATCATGCCCGGTAAAAGGATCAATGGTGTCATGCCGAAGCCAGCTTAGCCCCTTCGGACAGCGAAGCCAGTTTGGCGTAGGCGATCTGAGGGTCCACGGCCCCAAAACCGGCAAAGGTGCCAAAGCCGCAGTCACTGCCGGCAATCACACGATCTGCCCCCACGATGTCCGTGAAACGCTCAATCCGCTGGGCCACCAATTCGGGATGCTCGACGAAATTGGTGGTGGTGTCGACGACACCGGGCACCAGAACCTTGTCGTCCGGGATCTCAGCCTTGCGGTCGCGGAACACGGTCCATTCGTGGGCGTGACGCGGGTTTGAGGTCTCGAACAAGATAAAGCGGGCTTTGGTTGCCATCAGTGTGGTGAACACCTTGTCCATTCCGATATCGCAACAATGCGGCCCTTCGTAGTTGCCCCAGCAAATATGCACGCGCACGCGATCCTGCGGTACGTTTTGCAAGGCATGGTTCAGTGCCTCGACATGCATATCGGCGATCTTGAGGAACTCGTCATCGGACAGATCGGTGAACAGCATGTGGCGCGACAAGGCCAGATCGGGACAGTCCAATTGCAGGTCAAGACCAGAGGCCACGATGGTTTCGTATTCTTCTTTCATCGCATCCGCCAGCGCCGCAAGATAAGCTTCACGCTTGGGATAGAAGTCGTTTTGAAGGAACAGGGAAATCACACCGGGTGAGGCTGCGTTCATGAACCCACGCTCAGCACCATGTTGAGCCATGGCAGCTTTGAGGTTGGCGATATCCTTCTCAAGCTCGCCCTGACCTTTCGAGCGGACTTCACCTGTACACATGGGCCTCGCATATTGCGGAGTACCGCCGTCATTGGCGAGGCGTTCCAAAAAGCTGGGGAACATTTTCAGATCAGCGGGCGCGTTACGCGGGCTGTCACCGGAAAACCCCGTGTAGCGGTCCTTGACGTAGGTGGCATAGGAAATCTTTGAGGTTTCGCCATCACTGACAATATCGACGCCAGCCTCAACCTGCTTGCGCACGGTTTCGGAAACCGCTTCTGTCATGCAAGCGTCAAAAGCAGCGGCGTCGTAAGTCTCGTTGTTCTCGCGCGCGAAGATAAAGTCCACAACGTCCTGAGTTCGGGGCAGAGACCCCACATGTGAAGTAAGAATTTTGGTCATGCGGGGTCTCCGTCTGTGTTAGTTACCAGTCCAGGTTGCACCCGCCGGATCATCCGTTGCGGTGATACGATAAAGCCCGGCCTGACCGGTCATCGAAGGTTGAGCGCTGTAGCTTTCGCCCGGCATTACCACTGCGGTATCGCCGTTGGACAATGTGGTCACAACATCGTTGATCTCGATCCGCCAATGGCCACTTGCGGGCATCAGGACCACCGGTTTTTCTGCTTTGACACGATCGTTCACAGCTGAGCCACGGGTCAGGAAATCAACCTCGAAGCCCGGTTTGTCCTTGATCAGGCCGTTTTCACCGATCACGACAGCAGGCTTGTTTGCCGACAGCGCCATCAGGTCCCAATAACGGGCAACATATTTACCGACCACATCCTCGACCGGAACTTCGGGATAAGCTTTCAGTTCCTCTTCGGTCAGCAAGGGCATGGGCTGCACATTGTGCGGCAACTCTTCACCCTTCTTGCTGTCATAAAGCACGCCATTGTTGCCCAGCATCAGGCCATGGGCTTGAGCGTCTTCAATAACCTGAGGTGCCCATGTCACGCCACCACCCGCGTCGTCACCACCAAGGATCGACATGATCATGCCGTAGTCCTGACCAACGTTTTCGAAGCCGCGGAAGATGCCGGTGGGGATGTTGAAGATGTCACCCTCTTCAGCGATGAACTCACCTGCTGTGCCATACCGGCCCCAGAAGAAACGCCAGCGGCCTTTGGCAACAAAGAACACCTCGGCCGTGGTGTGGCTGTGCAAAGAGTTGCGGCATTTCGGCGGTTGCCCCGCCGCGCCAATGTTGAACCCGATCTTGTCGGTGATGTGAACGTGCTGGTCCGGGCTTTCCGAGACGCCACCGCCGACGATGGTAAAGTTCTCTTTCTGGTCCGATCCCGGTGTGTGGGCATCGATGAAAGCGGTTTTGCAGGGTTGCAGCTCTCCGTAACGGACGATGCGGCTTTGAATGGTACTCATATCTGTATTCCTTTGCTTGCTTTGAGGTTTGAACGGATCAAACCCCAAATCCCGGCGGGCGATTATTTAGCCGCCGGGCGCGCAGGCTGGCGCGATGGGCGTGGTACCGCCGCATCACCTGCCCCGCATCCAGATTTGAGATACGGCGGGACATGTTACTTGCCGCCGGTCTGCAACAGGATCTGTTTCCAGACCGATGTTTCGTCAAACAGTGTGTATTCGCGGCGCAACTGCGGCTGGCCGCTGATCAACTCGCCAAACTCACCGTGGCTGATGCCCAGCACATACACCTCGGCCCCGGTTGGAACGCCGAACACGCCCCAGCCGTCATGCTTGCCATGCAGGCTCCACCGCACAGCCGCGCGCGGGGCCATGTTGGGATCGTCGCGCCCGATCTGGTGTTCGATCTTGAACTCGGCATTGGGGAAGCTGGCGCGCAGGCCCATCCAGAACCGATCCACCGAGTCCCAGCCGTGGCCGGTGACGCCGCCCACATATTCGGATTGTACAGCGCGGTCATATTCGGCCTCGATCACGCCCATATCGGCGCTCATGATCCGGGTCAGGATGTCAGCATAACGCTGACCCCATTCATTGTCGTTGCCGTTGCCCTTGTAGGGGCCGGGCTGGTCCGTCGCAGGCGTCAGCGGTTTGACGCAATTTTCCGGCCCGCCCTCACGCGCGATCAGATCAGCAGCATATTCCTTGGGATCCCAGCCCATTTGGCGCACGATGGCACCCTGGTCGCGGATCAGCCATTCATCGTTGATCTGATTGTCGATGGCATGGCAGTCGGCCAGAATCCGATAGCGCAGTTGCTTGCCTGTCGCCTTGCCATAGACACCATCGGCCAGATGCGTCGCGGTCGAGATGATGCGGTGCGAGCTCAGCATCCCTTCTTCCGGAGTACCGGACCAGATCACATCCTCGCCCAGCAACTGCCGGTCGGGGAATTCGGCCAGAGTTGCCATCGTTGCCCCTATGACGTTCTGATTGCCCAGTACCACCGAAGCGGGCGAGCGTACAACGATGTCCGGCGAGTAGTAGTGATGCAGCGTTGCAATGCCGCGATCTTCCCAGATTTCCTTTGTGATCCCGATGATATAGTCGGGGAAATCTTTGAATTTGGGATCAAATCCCTTCATGTCTTCCATCCTTCAGGTATGCGGGCCGAGCCGCGAACAATCAAAGGCCCATCAATCTCTAACCGGCGCGGACCAACATCCGGGTCATCGATTTTGCTGAGCAGAATTTCCACCGTTTCGCTCACCATACGATTGGCTGGCTGGCGTACGGTTGTCAGGTCGTAAGTTGGCCAAGCGGCCACCGAGACATCGTCATATCCAACGACAGATACGTCGTCTGGCACCTTGACGCCCAATTCAAAGCGCAGCGTATCCATCACCGCAATCGCCATGTGATCATTGGCCACAAACAGCGCATCGGGCGGATCCGAGGCGAACATGCGCCGCGTCGCTTCCTGCGCCTGTTCGGTTACAAAGTTACCAATCTCGCGCGCATGCAGTTCGACACCTGCGTCACGCAACGCCCGGACAAAACCTGCCTCGCGGTCACGTTGGGTCGAAGTACCTTCCCAACCTGTGATGTAGCCGATTTTCTTATGGCCCGCAGCCAGCAGGAACTCAGCCACCTTGCGCCCACCTGCAATGTTATCTGACGTGACTGCAGACATGGCCGGGTCGTCCTGCGCCCGGTTGAACAGCACCATTGGCACCCCCGCCGCGCGGCACCGATCTGATAATTCAGAGGACAGAGTGACCGAGGCCGCAATGATACCATCAACCTGAAAGTCCAGTATTTCAGACACCACCTTGTCGACGTTGACTGTCGCTTGCGGTGCCATGAAGATCATCACGTGATAGCCACGTTCCTGCAGTAGATTGGTCAGCTTTTCCAAAGCTTCGGGATAAAACTGGTTGTCCAGATACGAGACCACAAGGCCGATGATCCGGCTTTTGCCAGAGACCACCGCACGCGCCAGAACATTGGGGCGGTACCCAAGCTCATCCGCAGCCTTGCGCACCTTGGCGATGGTCTTTTCCGAGGCCGACGCACCGGGCGTAAACACACGGCTGACAGCGGATTGGCTTACCCCTGCCCGCCGTGCCACGTCCAATGATGTGACCTTCTGAGTTCCCATCAGTCCGCTGTCCAGCCTCCATCCACCAACATCGAAGTGCCTGTTACCAGTGCTGAAGCATCCGAGGCCAGATAGACCACCGCGCCCATTATATCTTCAATCTCACCAGGGCGGCCTAACTTGATCTTGTCTAGAATCCAAGCGCGCTTATCCGGGTCGTCGAAGGTCGAACGTGTCAGATCGGTCAGAATAAATGTCGGGCATATAGTGTTGACCCGGATTTTTGCAGAACCGAATTCAAGCGCCATGGCTTTGGTGAAGCCTTCAACTGCAAATTTTGAGGCACAATAGACAGCACGCTCGCGCCCGCCCACATGCCCCATCTGACTTGAGATATTGATCAACGAGCCAGGGTGCCCTGCGTCGAGCAACCCCTTTGCCACGGCCTGAGTCAGGAAATACGCACCGCGTACATTGACATTCATCACCGCATCGAAATCCGGCGCTGACGTGTCAATCGCCTTTCCATGACGGGCCAGCCCGGCCGAGTTTAATAGGATCTCGAACGGACCGTTTTCCGCCACGGCTGCAGCGGTGGCATCAACATCGGATACATCCAGTTCCAGCACCTTGGCCGACCAGCCGCGCGCAGACATCTCGGACGCGACCTCTTGCAGCGCGCCCGTCCGACGCGCTGCAAGAGTAACCTCAGCCCCATGTTCCGCCAGCGCCACGGCACAGGCCATGCCGATACCGGAGGATGCCCCCGCAACCAAAGCGCGCTTGCCACTGAGGTTGAAGCTGGGCGTACTGGGGAGTTGCGCCATATCAGACATCCCCGACCGGGAACGAGATCGACCCAGGGACCCGCGCTTTGTTGAACTCACGCAGACGGGCAAACACGTCGACACCCAGTTGTCTGTAGGCATCCAGAATATCGACGGTGACCCAGTTTTCGCGGATCTTGCCGTTCTCAAGACGCCAGAAGTCCAAGCTACGCATGGAGATCCGTTTGCCTGACGGCGCAATGCCCATCCAACCATCATGCGTCACAGTCTGGATCATATCGGGCCAACCGGTCACAGCGGCATATTCACCGTCACCGAAGAAGTGATACTGAATCTCGTCGAGATACTGACCACGATCCGGCATTCCGTTCAGAAACGGAATTTGGTGCCAGTTGCGGAACCCTGAAATTCCCCGTCCCGTACCGATTGCGGCAGGTCCGTACCAATTCATGCGCTCGTGCCAGAACTTTGGCATCTCCATCACTTCCGGACCACCCTGAGTGGGGTGCTTCTTGAGATGTGCCAGCATTGTCACGATGTGCTCACAGGACGCCTGCGACTTCGCCTCATCCCAGGGCCCCGGCACAAGGCCGTCATGTGTCGCAGGGCCCGGAATGCAGAATTCAAGCCCAAGCGACGGTGCCATCGGCCAGGCATTGGCCTGAATCATGACTTCCGGAATATCCCAGATCGTTTGGATCTCGACCACCTTGCCATCTTCAAATCGGTAGAATTCGTGGTACCGCATATGTGTCAGATGGCCTGTTGGCGGAATATCCAGCCAAGGTGCTACGAAGGTGCCATAGTAATGGCCGCCGCAACCGATCCAGTCACCGCCATGCTCGGTACGCCCGCCCATGACGATCCAGTCACGCCGCTCCAAATCCGGCATCGAGGCCAGCAACGGTGCGTAGCATTGATCATACAACTCGACCGGGCCGGTCAGATCACCAAAGGGGTGGCACATATGCACCACCGCATCCGGGGCAATCAGCGCTTCCAGCGCTGCGCGTACCCCGGCCTCTTCAAAGTCATACATCGCCGCCCGAAGCGGCGCGATCAGCGCTTTGTTTGCTGAATGTACGTCGCTCATTCCGCGGCCTCCCGGTACGGCGCACCCTCACCGTAAGGAACATTGATGCCGCCATAGCGACGCACACGGATATTGCATTGCTCGGCATGGCCGACAAAGCCTTCAAGCATGCACAGGCGCGAGCCATATTCGCCGATCATCGTTGCGGCCTCATCCGTCAGTACTTTCTGATAGCTGTGTGTTTTCAGGAACTTGCCAACCCACAGACCGCCGGTATAGCGACCGGCCTTTTTGGTGGGCAACGTGTGGTTGGTCCCGATCACCTTGTCGCCATTGGCCACATTTGTACGCGGACCCAGGAACAGCGCGCCATAACAAGTCATATTCTCAAGGAACCAGTCGTCGCGGTCGGTCATGACCTGAACGTGTTCCGAGGCGATATCGTCAGCAACCTGCAGCATCTCGTCATAGGTGTCGCAGACAATCACTTCGCCGTATTCATCCCAGCTGACCCGCGCGGTGCCCGAAGTCGGCAGAATGCCCAGAATGCGCTCGATCTCGGCCAGAGTATCCTCGGCCAGTTTGCGCGAGTTGGTCAGCAAAACGCAGGGGCTGTTATAACCGTGCTCGGCCTGACCCAGCAGGTCAGTGGCGCACAGTTCAGCGTCAGCCGCGGTTTCATCTGCAATGACCATGGTCTCGGTCGGACCTGCGAACAGATCGATACCAACACGGCCAAACAACTGGCGTTTGGCTTCGGCGACAAAAGCGTTGCCGGGACCGACAAGCATATGAACCGGGTCGATGGTTTCGGTGCCGATGGCCATAGCGCCCACGGCCTGAATACCGCCCATCACATAAATCTCATGCGCGCCACCCAGATGCATCGCCGCGATCACAGCAGCGTTGGGCGCGCCATTGAACGGAGGTGTGCAGGCGATGATGCGCGGTACACCCGCCACTTTCGCTGTTGCCACCGACATATGCGCCGAGGCCACCATCGGGAACTTGCCGCCGGGCACATAGCAACCCACCGACTGAACAGGGATGTTTTTGTGGCCCAGGATCACGCCGGGCATCGTCTCGACCTCGATGTCCAACATCGAGTCGCGCTGCGCTTGGGCGAAATTTGTCACTTGTTCCTGTGCGAACTTGATATCGGCCAGCTCGCGATCCGAAAGCGAAGCAATCAGATCATCGATTTGCTGCTGGCTCAGCCGATAGCTTTCGGGTGAGTAATTGTCGAACTTCTCAGAAAGTTCACGCACGGCCGCATCGCCGCGCGCTTCGATGTCCTTCAAGGTCGCCTCAACGACAGCGCGGGTCTTGGCGTCATCCTCGGCCCTGTCAGCCTCGGGCTTGCCACGTTTCAGGTATTCGATAGCCATTGTCCTAATCCTCAGTTTGCGGGCCGAGGCGGAGTTTTCTCGCCCCGGTCATATGCTTCCCATCCGTTCCCCTGGAACAGATCAACGCCCAATTGGGCTGCCACATGGGCAAAATCGACATTCACCCAGTTGTCGACAATCTTGCCGTCAACCACTTTCCAGAAATCCATGTACCGAATTTCGACACGCTTACCCGTGGCGGGAATGCCCAGAAACTCACCCGAATGGGTGGCTTCCTGACGACCAAAGGCCGCAGCCCATTCACCCATGTAAAGGCGCGCCTCATCAATGCAGGTCTTGTCGGAAAACGCCGCCTGAAACGGGCGTTGCCAATTGTCCTGGAATTCATTCAACCCGGTCTTGGTGCCGCAGCCCTGGTTGCCCATCCAGCGGAAACCCTGCGCGAAAAATTCACCGATGTCATCGATGCGGTGGTCATTCAGACCGTCAACCATCCCTTCGATGACGGCGCGCGTTTCTTCGGTTTTGCTCATATCCGTGTCTTTGGTCAGCACGGCTTGTTCGGGGCGTGAACCCTTCATGTTTTCAGTCCTTTAATCGTATTCAAATGAGATGATCTGTCTGGCAGAGGGACGTCAGCCGCGCGTCAGAAAATCTCTTGGCATCCGGTTGAGCGCCGGATGGCGCGCAACCGCGTTATGTCTTGCAGATGCACTCATCAGCCTTTGACCGCACCGGCTGTCAGACCACTGACAATCTGGCGCTGGAAGAACAGGATCAGGACGAACAGCGGCCCAGTGGTCGAAACCACGGCAGCAACCGCGTACATGATCTTACCTTCGACCTGTGTGGTGCCCATGAAGCTGTTGATGGCGGGAATGATGGTCTCATTGTCTTCGCTCAGCAACATCGCAGCCACAGTAAAGTCGTTATACGCCAGCAGGAAGCTGAACAGTCCGGTGGTGATCACGCCGGGCCACATGACTGGTACGATCACATGCCAGAAGGCCTGGAACCGCGTACAACCATCGACCATGGCGCTTTCGTCCATGTCCTTGGGGATGTTCTTGAAGAAAGAATGCAGCATCCACAGCGTGAACGGCTGGTTGATCGCCACAAGCACGATGATCGTTGTTGGCAGAATACCCCAGACATTCCACTCGAAAAACGGCAACAAATAGCCCGAGACCAGCGTGATATGCGGCATGGCACGGAACACCAGCGCCGCCATCAGGATCCAAAAGGCATAACGGAAACCAGATCGGGCCAAAGCGTAGCCACCAAGTGTGCCGAAGGTCAGCGAGATGACCACGGTAAAGAACACAACGATGCCGGTGTTCCTGAAGTTGAACCAGAAATCCTCGAGCACCCAGGCACCGTAATAGCCCGCACCGGTAAAGGCGCTGCCGGTTTGTTCTATCGTATTGGTCCCGGTCAGGGCGTTCATCCAGTCGGCCTTTGACAAGAAGTCGGCCTGCACCTTGAAACTGCCCCAGAAGGTCCAGAAGAACGGGAACGCCGCAATGATCAGCCACAGCGCCACAAAGGCGTATGAGAACAGCTTGAGCGGTGTCATGCGAGATTGTGCTTTGGTCGCCATGTCGTGTCCTCTAGTGAGATTTACGGGTGAAGTCGCGCCAGGTACGGATCAGCACCGGCGTCATGAGGATGACCACCAGGATAATGGTAATCAGCGAGGTCGCACCGGCAGAACCATAAAGCGGATTGCCGCTTTCGCGCAGGTCGTTGAAGATAATCCAGCTAAGTGACTGGGCATGCGCCTCGGCCTTGAAGCTGACGATCGGTTCGAAGACGCGGAAGTTGTCCATGATCATCATCAGGGTCACAAAGGACACCAGCGGGGCCAGATGGGGAACGATAACGTGGATCATCCGTTGCCATTTCGTGGCGCCATCGATCTGCGCAGCCTCCATCGTATCCTCGGGCACGGTCTGTAATCCGGCATAAAAGGTGATGAAGCTAAACGGCAGTGTGTGCCAAACCCCGTAGAACATAAGCATGATCCAGGTCAGACCAGTTGATGCTTTCAGACTGAGGGATGGATCGTTGAATATTCGTTGAATCGTAGCCCCGATCACACCGTCGCTGTCGACCATCCAGAACAGGATCAACGAGCCGACAAGCGGTGTAACGAGGAAGGGCAACAGCGAGATGAAGATCGCCAACCCCTTCAGCATATTGGGCAGGTTGTTCACCCCAACGGCAATCGCCATCCCCAGAATCAGAACCAATGGGGTCACAATCGCCGTGTAGACCAGCGTAAAGGTCAGCGCGCTATAGAACGGAAGGTTATAGACTTTCGAAAAGAACTCACCCATCGAGGCCGAGCTTGCCCAAGCCTCGCCTACTTCTGCAAAAGCCAGATGCGAGCGGTTGGTGTAAGTTCCTAAACCATTGAACTGACCCAGCGGCCGTTCCTCTTGCAGCTTGGCCGTCGCTTCAAGATCGACCGACGTTGTTGGTGTACAGCCAAACGGGCCGCAGCTTTCAGACACGACCAGAACTTGTTCGTGCGCAACAAACAGCGACTGAATAAAGACCGAGACGATAGGCAGGGCGATGAACAAAATCATCGCGGAAAGCGTCGGCAGAATGAACCAGAAAAAGGTGCGGTGCTTCATGGCGTTCGTCCCGATCTGAAGTCCGAGTTGTGTGAGGGGGCCTGAACAGCCCCCTCGGCTCCGGCAGAATTACTGGAGGAAACCAGCTTCTTTTGCGGAAGTTCTGTAGGCGGCCTCGACATCGGCCAGCGCTTGTTCAGCGCTTTCGTCACCCTTCAGGAAGTCCGCCAGTTCCGCGCCCAGCGCCGCGTGCAGCAGGCCCATCTGCGGGATCATCGGATATGGCTTGGCACCACCCTGAGCGGTTTGCGCTACACCCGCCGCAGCCGGTCCGGGCTGGAAGCCGTCCAGCAGCCAAACGGCGTCGTCATTGTTGGCTGCAACCATGTCCGGTGTCAGGGCACTGACCAGAGCCGCAAAGGTGGCTTCGGCTTCTTCATCCGATACGTTGGACGAGATCGCGATGCCATCCCACCACAGCGTGGCCGAAGGGATCGAGCCACCACCAACGGTCGGCGCCGCAGACAGAACCGTGTTCGATGTCACTTCTTCGGTCGAACCTTCATCGTCCAGGATTGGCGAACCGCGCGAACCCCACATGACACCCAGTGCCGCCTGACCGGATTCCCACAGGCCCTGCGTCTCGTTCGAGGCATGGGTCAGGTGGTCAGGATGGGCATATTCGGCCAGCGATTTCATGACTTCCAGAGCAGCAAGGCCCTTTTCGTTGTTGACCGCCGGTTCCGCCGAACCGGGCTCGAAGAACTCACCGCCATGACCCAGATAGATCATGTTGAACACCTCACCGACGTTCCAGCCGGTTTGCAGGTTCATCACAATCGGGTGCTCCATGATACCCGCTTCGCGGATCATGGCTGCGGCTTCCAGAACCTCTTCGTACGTGGCAGGGATGCCTTCGAAACCTGCCTGCTCAAGAATGTCCTTGCGCGAAAACAGGTGCTGCGAGTTCGCCATGAACGCTACGGCCATGACGTTGCCGTCGATGGTGATCAGCAGGTTGGGCGAGATGTTTTCGCCGTACTTCTCAACCAGATCGTTCAGCGGGCGGACCAGACCGTCATTCATCAGCTGAGTCAGCGTCGCGTTTGCCAAAATCACCGAGGAATACTCAGCCGGATTCGGCGTCAGGGCCGCGTTCATGATCTGACGGGCTTCGGTCGTGTGGTTGGTGGAAAACTCAGACGCACCGGCGGCACAGTTGCTCTCAGCAGTACCTGCGACAGCGTGGATGGCCGGGAAGTCACTGGCCAGAATGCGAATGGATTGACCTTCGGGACCACAGTTGGCCGCATAGGCAGCCGTACCCATCAGACCCACAAAGGCGGTTGCGGTAGCTAGATTTTTCAGAAACATCTCATCTCCCTGTTTCTTTGAAAAGTGATGCGCGCCCCTTACGCGCATGGGTTAGATCCCCGGGGTTGCTCCCGGTGGTTTGGCGGGGCTTTCTTCAGATCCGTTGTCCAGACGTGCCATCAAACAGGTGGCAAATTTCGGTGGGAACCGAAATGGAAACCATATCGTCGATCTCTGCCCGGAAGTTCTTGTCTGCCTTCACGGATACCAATGCGCCTCCGACACGAACCGAAATCATCGTCGCATCGCCCAGCAGTTCCTGCGTGTAGATCGGAGCGTTGATCTGCCCCTGCCCTTCCGCCGCCAGCGTCGCATCTTCAGCGCGGAACCCAAGTGTCAGGGGACCATCAGGCGCGGAGATATTCGGAATCTCCACGTGGTCGGCGACAAACGTGCCGTTGCGGACCTGACCTTCCATCAGGTTCATGGCCGGGTTGCCGATAAAGCTGGCCACAAAGGTATTGGCCGGGGTGTCGTAGATTTCGGTCGGGCTGCCGACCTGCTGAACGACACCGCTTTTCATCACCACAACGCGATCTGCCAGCGTCATTGCCTCGATCTGGTCGTGTGTCACGTAGATGGTTGTCACTGCCAGTTCATGGCTGAGGTTCTTGATCTGCGCCCGAGTTGAAACCCGCAGTTTCGCGTCCAGGTTGGACAGTGGTTCGTCCATCAAAAAGACGTTCGGCTCACGCACAATGGCGCGTGCCAAAGCAACACGCTGGCGCTGCCCGCCCGACAGTTCCGCCGGTTTGCGATGCAGGAAGTCGTCCAGTTCAACCATGGCCGAGGCACGGCGCACCTTGTCATCATGCGTTGCAGGATCGATACCGCGTACCCGGAGCGGGAAGCGGATGTTCTCGTACACGTTCATGTTCGGATAGAGCGCGTAAGACTGGAACACCATCGCCACATCGCGGTCTTTCGGCTCCATTTCGTTGACGCGCACGCCGTCGATCATGATGTCGCCTTCACTGGCATCTTCCAGGCCCGCGATCATCCGCATCGTTGTGGTTTTGCCGCAGCCTGAGGGACCCAGCAGAACCAGGAACTCCTTGTCAGCTATGGTCAGATCGAAATTGTCGACGCCGACAAACGAACCCCATCGCTTGCCAACATTGCGCAATTGAATCTCGGCCATCCGCTTCTCCCGTTGGATTGGAAATTTTTTGCATACGCTTGCAAATACGGTAGACTTAACTGCGTCATTTTGGCAAGGTTTTTTTGCAATCGTATGCAGAAAGGCGTTACTCGATGTCCGGGTTCTCGGCAGAAAAGCAAGTAATCAAAGAGTTTTATGAGCAACTGGACCGCTCCGAAACAGGAGCGGAACACAAGGTTCTGTCAGAGTACTATAGCTCGAATCACATCTGGCGCGGGTTTCATCCGTTTGACGAGATACGCGGGCCTCAGGCCGTTGCAGATACCTTTTGGACGCCCCTGCGCGGATCGCTGACGCAATTACAAAGGCGGCAGGATGTCTTCATGGCAGGCGCCAACGAAATGGACGATTTCTCGTCTGTCTGGGTGGTGTCGATGGGACATCTGATGGGCTTGTTCGATACACCCTGGTTGGGTATCGCGCCAACCGGCAAGTTGTCTTTCTTGCGCTATTGCGAATTCAACCGTGTGGAAGACGGCAAAATCACCGAAACAGCGATGTATTTCGATATTCCACATCTGATGCTGCAAGCCGGGCTGCAACCCTTCCCGCCGCAAACCGCTGCCCAACTGGTACAGCCCGGACCGATGACTCATGACGGGCTGATGTTTGATCCCCAACCCCCAGAGGAAGGCGAACAGACTCTGGCGGCGATCAACGCGATGATCTCGGATCTGGGTCAGTGGAACAGCGGGCTGAGCCTTGAGGATGAACTGCGTCGCACATGGTGCGAAGATATGTTGTGGTGGGGACCCACAGGGATCGGCGCGACCTACACGATTGAGCGCTACGCCAAGCAACATGCAGGACCGTTCCGCGCCAGTTTCACTGATCGTACAAAAACCGGGCATATCTGCCGCATGGCCGAGGGGCATTATGGAGGCTTCTTCGGCTGGCCCAATTTCACCGCACGCCCCACCGGAGGCTTCATGGGCATGCCCGCCACAGACAAACCCGGAGAATTCCGCGTAATCGACATTTACCGTCGCGCGGGTGACAAGCTGGCGGAAAACTGGATTTTCATTGACTTGCTGCATTTCTGGAAACAGCAAGGCGTAGACATTCTGGGACGTATGCAACAGGTGCCGCGCACATGACTGGCTGGATAGACGCGCATCATCACCTATGGGATCTAAACGCCGTTCACTACCCGTGGCTGATGGCCAAAGGCGTTGAGCGGTTTTTTGGAGACCCGTCTCCCATTCAGCGGAACTACCTTTTGGGCGAATTCAGCGCGGATGCCCAAGCTCAGGGCATCCGCGCCTCGGTCCATATTCAGGTGGGGGCCGAAGATGGGATGGCCGAAGCCCGGTGGGTTCAATCGGTGACGGATGCCAACCCCAACTGGCCTATGGCACAAGTGGTCTTTTGCGACCTGACCGCACCGGATCTGACGGACCAATTGGATACGTTCCAGCACCTCAGCACCGTACGTGGCGTGCGCCAGATCGTTGGCCGCGCGCCTGGGGAGGATGCGCAAACCGGCACCAACGCCCTGTTGGACGACCCCCGCTTTCTGACCGGTTTGCAAGAGGCCGGGCGACGAGGGTTAAGCTTTGATTTGCAACTGATCCCCGAACTCTACGAGAAAACCGCTCGTGTGTTGGCCAAAGCGCCAGACACGCACGTTGCGCTTTGCCACGCTGGATCACCCCATGACCGCAGCTCTGAGGGGTTGAGTGAGTGGGCCAAAAATCTGCGAACACTGTCAGATTTGCCGCACGTGACCTGTAAACTCTCGGGTTTGGGCATGTTTGACCATCACTGGTCAACCCAAAGCATCCGCCCGATTGTCGAGACATGCCTTGACCAATTCGGCGCGCACCGAACCATGTATGGTTCGAATTTTCCGGTCGACAGTCTGTACAGCGACTACGCAACCCTCATGAAGGCATATGCAGAATTAATCCCGGAAGAGGCCAAGTCGGCAGTGTTTCGTGAAACAGCAAAGCGGTTTTATCAGCTCTGACACCGAAGAACTGCATAAGTTCATGCGAAACGGTCAGAAAACCGAGATCCCGCCTCAAGGACGCGCCACGCTTTTTCAACGATCGGCAAGTCGATCATCTTGTTGTCGAGCGAAACGGCACCACGACCTTCAGCCAGGGATTTTTCGTATGCAGCCACAATCCTCTGCGCCTGAGCGACTGCGTTTTCAGACGGGGTAAACGCAGCATTCAACGGTGACACTTGTGAAGGGTGGATTGCAAAACCGCCCTCAAACCCCAATTTGGCAGATCTTTCCACTGTCGTGCTGAAGGCGGGAATGTCGTGATACTGCGCGATGCTGCCAGCATAGCCCAAAGGGATTTTGCCGGCCGCCCGTGCTGCTGTCACGATCTGTTGGCTCGGATAAAGCAGACCGTCCCATTCGGGCTCCATGCCCATCTCCAGGCAAAAGTCTTCCGTCCCGAGATTCAACGCGATCAATCGCTCTTGTGCTGCAGCAATCATCGGCGCATTAAGCAACCCCACCGGACTTTCGATCAAACCAATCAGGGACACGTCATCGCATCCCTCGGCATGAACGAAATCGGCAACTTTCTGAATAAATTCACGGTTTTCGACTTTTGGCAGGATCAAGTAATCGATCCCTGCCGCAGTCGCTGCAGACAGGTCATCCTCTAGAAGAGCGTCGTCGTTGTTTATCCTGACCGCTACCGATTTGCCTTTATTCCGCAATACGGTCGTCGCACCGCGAAGCCTTTGCCGCCCATTCTCCTTTTCGGACTGCGGCACTGCATCTTCCAGATCAAGGATTATAACATCAGCTTCCGTCCTTGCAGCTTTGGGGACGAGGGCTTCAACGTGCCCGGGGATATAGAGAAGCGACCTGAGAGATCTGTTTTTCATCCCGCGCGCGCCATCATTGGGGGCGACACCTGACCAAGCAATCCGGTGTCCAACAAAGGCGTATCGCCATGTGCCGCCAGATATGCCTGTGCCAATTCGACCGAGCAGCCGCAGGCGCGCACCTTCTGCATTAAGTCGGCTTTGGTCATGGGCATGGACGCACCGCCAGGAACAAAAGTCATTTCATGGCTGACCACTTGACCGTCTTTAAGTTCGACTGTGATCGTTTCCGGGGTTGTCGGACCGATGTCACCAGTGTCGCCTTTCGGCAGATCGTACAGATCCAGCTTGATCGAAGCTGTCAGTTCCCGGCGCTGAGGATCGTTGAATCCGTCTGGCTCAAAGTCGCCGGGGACAACACGGCCTTCCAGCAAACCAACGGCGATACAGTACCGCACCGAAAAGCGGGCCTCGGCGTCGTTGTCCGGCACACCAAAGCCTGCAACGCGATGGAATGGCGCGGGCATGCGGATTTTGACAGAAGCGATATCGCTTGGGTGTTTGATCAGTTGGCTCAACTCAATCGCACCGTAAATTGGGCGTTGTGTGTAGGCGCAGCTCGGCCATAGCTTTCGGATAACCGGGTACTGTTGAACCGCCTGGCCCAGTTCCATCGTCTTCATCATTTCACGAAAACCAATGGATTCCGGCGTGCCGTAAACCTTTGTAAACCCAAACTCGGAATCCCACAGATTGCAGTTTCCAGTTGCGTCTGCGCGACCCAAAAGCGCCGCCCGCAGCCCAGCTTCCGCCGCCAATCCGGTATGAAGCGCTTTGGCGTCATAGCCGATCTGTGTCAGCAACCCGGAAGAAGACGACACAGCAAGCGCCATAGCATTGGACATTTGCCGCGCCGACAGCCCAAGTGCCTTGGACACTGCGGCAGCTGTCCCAATCGGACCCAATGTAGAGGTCGAGTGCCATCCGATGTCGTAGTGACCGTATCCCAGCGCTTTGCCCATCCAGATGATGGTCTCATACCCCACGATCCAGGCGTCATTCATTTCGTCAATTGTCATCGGCACCTTGTGCGCAAGGCTCAGCAAAGCACTCAGAACCGGCGCGCTTGCGTGACTGGACCCGGATAGTTCGTAGTCATCGAAGTCCAGCGCCGCTGCACGTGCGCCATTGGCCAGCGCCGCACCGGTTATCGACAGCATCTCACCGCCACCGACCGGTGGCACTGACCCCTGTCTCAGACCAAAAAGCATTGCATCCGATGCCGCAATGGCCTGACGCTCTGTCGCGCCCAAAACCATACAGGACAATGTGTCGATCAGCGTGAAACGCGCCTGTTCTCTCACCTCGGCGTCAACGCCAAGGTCCGACTGCGTTGCCCAGTCCGCAAGGCGCTCCGAGAAGTTCAGCACATTTGGTTTTGCCACGGTTTGATCTGCGTCGAGTTTCGATTGCATTGGCCTGAACCTTAGAAAGTGGCTGTTGCTTGCATGGCTTTGACCCCGTCATGGCGGCGCGCCCACAGCTGCATCGTGTTGTTTTCGCGAACACCTTCGATATGGAAGGGATTCATCCCTGCCAGAGGTGCAGTCCCGCGAAACTCAAAGGTCTTCGGGGCTTTTCCCATGGTGCGCTGGGCAAGGTCGACCAACAAGGTTGCCGTGAGCGGCCCATGAAAGACCAGACCGTCATACCCTTCAACCGAACGGGCATAATCCACGTCATAGTGAACCCGGTGCCCGTTAAAGGTCAGTGCCGAATAGCGGAACAGCATAACCTGTGTGGGCGAGATCACCTCGGACACTTCGGCGGTGTCAGGCGCTTGGGCTGGCTCAGGTTTTGGGGCGTCAGGGTGCGGATCTTCGCGGTACACGATGTCATGCTCTTCGGTCAGAGCAAGCGTACCGTCGCCCAGGAAAACCTCATGCAGAACGGTCACGAAACATAACGAGCCGCTGCGCCCGTTCTTTTCCGCAATATGCTTGATCGTAGACCGCTTTTTGACCTGATCGCCAATCGGAACGGGTGCCAGAAATTCAAACCTGCCACCGGCCCACATCCGACGGGGCAGCGCGACAGGAGGGAGAAACCCCCCTTTTTTTGGATGGCCGTCCCTGCCCAACTCATCAGCTGGTTTCGCTTCAAGAAAGTACAGCCAATGCCACAGGGGCGGCAAAACATCGCCGTTTTGCAATGTTGATTCGCGACCAATCGTGGCCTGCATGAAACGGGCGGGCTCGGCGCGCAAACTGTCCTCGTGCGTCTGCGAACGTCCGATCCAAGAGTCTACGGCTTGCGACATCATGTTGACCTTTCTGCTTTGGTCAGGCGAATTCAGCGCGCAGCGCCGGGCCATGCTGATTGATTGCAGGAGAAGACGACAACGGGCTGACCTCTTCAAGATCCACCCAACGAATGGGCGCTGCGGGTATCGCGATCGTTTCATTTCCTTCAGTTGTCACTTCGCGACGGCGCAGGGCTGGGTGGTTGCCCAGCGCTTGAACACTGTTGACCGCGCCGTACGCGATGTTCGCTGCAGCCAACCGAGCCCGGAACTCTTGCAAGGTCAGCTCTCGCGACACCTTGGAAATCAGGTCCTCCAGCGCATCACAATTGGCAACCCGGTCATTGTTGGACGCAAATCTGGAGTCTGAGCCTGCGGTGTTCGAGCGCAAGACCTCTTGGCAAAACCGCTGCCACTCACGTTCATTTTGAATTGCGATTAATGTCAATGCGCCTTCGCTCGTTTCGAACGCACCATAGGGGGCCATGCTGGGATGGCGCAAACCCACGCGTTGCGGTGCACCTTTTCCGTATTCGCCGTGCATCAGCGGGACACTCATCCAGTCTGCTGCCACGTCAAACAACGAAACGGCCAAAGCTGCCCCTTCGCCCATCATTTCACGGCGCATCAGGGCTTCCAAAACGGCCGCATGGCAGGTCATACCTGCACCAATATCACAAATCGATACGCCGATGCGTCCCATTTCGTTAACACCACCGCTGATTCCCGTGAGACCAGATTCAGCCTGAATCAGAAAATCATAGGCCTTCAGATGCTTGACCGCGTCGCCTTCTCCATAGCCGGTAATGTCAACGGTAATGAGATGCGGATGCATTTCGCGCAACTGTGCTGACCCAAACCCGGCGCGCGCCATGGCACCCGGAGCAAGATTTTGAACAAAAACATCAGCCTGAGCGACAATCCGATGCAGCAAGGCCGCGTCTTCTTCAGTGCGGAAGTCAAGCGCCAGCGATTCCTTGCCTTGGTTGGTCCAGGCAAAATACGAACTTGTGCCTTTAGCCGCACGATCATAGCCACGCGCAAAATCCCCTTCCGCGCGTTCGACCTTGATGACACGTGCCCCGGCTTCGGCCAGTCGCGCAGTGCACAGCGGTGCGGCCAATGCCTGTTCGACCGAGACCACGAGAATGTCTTTCAACGGCTTCATTTCGGCATCCTTGCTGCGATCAATTTTAAGCAGGATAAAAGCGGCTTACTTGAAAGAAAATTCATTGCTTTTGTATTTTCTGTTTAGTTAATTTTAACAAAATGACGACTCACAGACTCCCTCCCCTTCAAGCGTTGCATGTGTTTGAAACCGTCGCCCGTCTGGGCGGTGTCCGGGTAGCCGCAGCCGAATTGAACGTGACCCCCCCAGCCGTCAGCCATCAACTGGACAAATTGGAAGGGTTTCTGGGCGCGCCCTTGTTCATTCGCCGAGGGCGCAATCTGGTTCTCACCGAAGGCGCGCATGATTACCTAACAGAAGTCCGCCCCGGCCTAGAAGCAATAGGACGTGCGACATCGGTTGCAACCCAGCAATCTCAACGTGAAGTTCTGACAATTGCAGCCCCGCCTACGCTGACAGCAATGTGGCTGATGCCCAAACTGCACGGGTTCTCGGAACTGTATCCCGATTATGACATCCGTCTTCTCGATCGGATGACATTCAACCCCGAAGAACGAGGCATTGATATTGCCATTGAATACAGGTTCGAGGCCGACCCGGATTTGGTGTCACTACAGTTTTTACCGGACGAACTCGTTGCGTTGACCAGTACAGATTATGCTGAGGCGAACGCCTTACACAGTTTGGATGACCTGAAAGGCGCGACACTGATAGAAACTGAAAGGCGACTGACATCGTGGAAAAAAGTACTGGCAGGGCGATCCTGGCTGCGTCGTCAGCATTTCTTTTCGGTCAGCTACTCTTTGCACGCATTCGAAGCAGCTGCCCGAGGGATCGGCGTGGCTTTGGGCAATCGGGCCAATGCCGAAAGGATGCTGGCCGAAGGGCGACTGTGCATTCCCTTTGAACTGCCTTCCGAAACCTTACCCCCTGCCCCGCGCTATTTCCTGAGCGCGGTTTCCCATCGCCAGCGCCAGCCAAGGGTTCGCGCCTTCTGGGACTGGCTGGTCGCAGAGGCCGCGATGTAGTCTGCCTGTACAATTGACGCGCGCGACCGCCTTCAGATAGCCGCGTGATTACGCGGCTGATCGGTCGGCTGTTGGACGCTCACCAAATCTCGTTTTGTAGGCTTTCGAGAAATTAACGATACTGGCGAACCCTGTTGCGACGGCAACATCAATGATGGACAGGTCGGTACCGCGCAGCAACACCCGCGCCCGATCAAGACGCAAATTGCGATAGTAACGGGACGGGCTTGTCTTGAGGTGTTTATTGAACAAACGTTCGATCTGCCGCCTCGAGATTTTTTCGTCTTCGATAAGTTCATCAACCGGAATTGGGTCCTGCAGCGAGTCCTCCATTTTCTTGAGGATACTCAGAAACGCGGGGTTCCGGGATCCGGCCATTTTCGACATGGCCTGGCGTTGCGACCGGTTGCTGTGGCAGTCAAAGTCGTGGACACAATAATCCGCCACTTTCTGAGCAGTGCCGTTGTCGAAATCCGACTCGATGATGGACAGAGTCAAATCCAGGCCTGCAGTGCCCCCAGCGCTTGAGGCCACACCGTCATCCGCCACAACCCGCGACGGCAAACAGTCCAGTTTCGGGAACATTTCTTCAAAGACCGGGGCCAGTGACCAGTGCAACGTCAATTGCGCTTCGTTTGCCAGCCCGGCCCGCGCCAATGTAAACGCGCCGGTTCCAATCGCGGCAACCCGACCGCCGAACCTGGCATGTCTACGCAACCATTGCAGGGTTTCGGGACGGGCTTCCAAGTACCCGGCATTCCCCGAGCATACAATCACGTAATCCGAATGCCGCGTTGTACACAGGCCTGTCTGCGCAGGGATTTCGATTCCGTTCGAACACGTTACATGCGCGCCGGTCTCGGTCATGATCGACCAGGTGTAGTCTGTTTCCCCCGTAACGGAATTGGCGGCCCGCAGCGGTTCGATCCCAGCCGCAAAATCCAGCATGTTGGAACCGGGAAGCAGCAGAAAATAAAAATGGCGCTTCTGCGCAACGCCCGCAGAATGTCCGGCAGCGCTTGGGTGCTCGCCCTCCCGGCACCGGGTGATGGGTTTTGACTCAAGATACATGCGCTGCCCTGCCTTTCCTCAGACTTTAAGAAGTGATTTGAGATCAGTAGCCGTATCCGCAACCATCTGGGGATGCGGGGACTTTCCGGATTCGATCAGCCGTTTCGCAACCATGTAGGCGCGCGGGTCGTTCATCGCGTCCGCGGCGATAAGCCGGGCTTCGCGGTAGTACCAAACCGAGGTCGATCCATCCTCACCTTCACGAGAAACGACCTGATCGTAGCCGGCATTCAGACCAGCAATCTGAAGCTTGACATGGTACTGATCAGACCAAAACCAGGGTTTTGCTTCGTAAGGCTTGGTTGCACCCATGATGTTCTCAGCAACCGCTTCGGCCTGATCAATGGCGTTGCCGACGCTTTCCAGGCGGATCTGTGCGTCACCATGCGGAAACGTCGCACAGTCTCCTGCCGCCCAGATACAAGGATGCGAGGTGCGGCCCCATGTGTCTGTCTTGATGCCGTTTTCAACGTCTACACCGGCGGCTTCGGCAAGGGCCGTGTTTGGCGTGATGCCGATCCCGAAAACAACAAAATCGGCCGGGATCACCTCACCATTGGCAAGTTCCACCCCGTCTGCGCGCTCTACTCCGGTAACGCGTGCAATCTTGGTATCTTCAAGAATGCATACGTTGTTGGCATCGTGCAGTTCGCGGAAATACTGAGCGGTTTCCGGGGCCGCAACCCGCTGCAAAATGCGCGGAGCGGCTTCGATCAGTGTAACTTCAAGATCAAGCTTTGCAGCAACGGCAGCAACTTCCAGGCCAATATAGCCTCCGCCAATGATGACAATCTTTCGCCCTTGCTTGAACTCGGGCGCAATTGCATCGATGTCGGCGATGCCACGGATTGTATAGGTCCCGGGCAGAGTACCACCGATGCTCTCAGGCAGGCGGTTGGGGGTCGAGCCGGTTGCCAGGACCAGATGCTCAAACGCCAGCGTTTGGTCGCCACAAACAAGTGTCTGGTTATCTGCCGATATCTCGGTGACTTGCTGGTTCAGGTGCAGGTCGATCTGATGCTCGTCAAAGAAGCTTTCGGGCCTCAGGAAAAGACGGTCACGCGGCAGCTCGCCCAGAAGATAAGCCTTGGAAAGAGGCGGCCTTTGATACGGCGGGTGCGCCTCTTCACCGATCAGGGCAATTGGCTTGTCATGACCAAGATTGCGCAGTTTGACTGCGGCGGAGCAACCAGCTTGCCCCGCCCCCACAATGATGACACCGTATTTGGTCATTTTATCGGCCTCTCAAAGTCACGCTCAAACACACTCGCGGTCAGCGATGTCGAGGGTACGATCCAGTATCTCCAGACCGGTCATCAGATCCTCTTCGCTGATGTTCAGCGGCGGGGTCAGGCGAACGACGTTCGAGTAGAACGACAGGTACAGGCCCTCGTTCATCCCAAAGCTCATCATGTCCGTCATCGGTTTGGCGTCCGGGCCTTTCGCGGCAAACGGAACCAGCGGCTCGCGCGTGTCGCGGTTCTTGACCAGCTCGATACCGTTGAACATGCCCTTGCCACGAATGTCGCCGATGCTGGGGTGCTTTTCGGTCATCTTGGCCAGTTCGGCGCGCATCTTCTCGCCCATCGCAGTGGCGTTTTCCAGCGCACCTTCGTCCTGCATGGCGCGAATTGCGGCAATGCCCGAGGCACAGGCCAGCGGGTGACCGGCATAGGTCAGACCGCCCGGCATCGGAGTGTCGCGCAGCCAGTTGTGCAACTCGGTCGAGACCGACATGGTGCCCAGCGGCACATAGCCCGAGTTGATGCCCTTGGCGCTGGTGATGATGTCGGGCTGCACGCCCCAGTGATCGACAGCGAACCATTTACCGGTACGACCAAACCCGGCCATGACCTCATCCGCAATCAGCAGGATGCCGTATTTCTCGCAGGTCTGCTTGATCGATTGCAGATAGCCGTCGGGGGGCACGATGATGCCGTTGGTGCCCACGATCGGCTCCAGAATGACGGCAGCCACCGTGTTGGGGTTTTCGTACATCAAAAGCTCTTCCAGATGCGGACCACCCTGCGCCACCGGGCATTTCGCCGGGTCGGTGTGACCAGTCGGCAGGCGATAGACATAGGGGTCCAGCATCCGCACCACGCCCGGCATATCGGCCCGGGTCAGGTGATGGCGCGGGTCGCCTGTCAGGGACAGCGTGCCACCGGTCGCCCCGTGATACGAGCGATAGCGCGCAATGATCTTGGTTCGTCCGGTATAGTGCCGCGCCAGACGGATCGCGGTTTCGTTCGCTGCCGAGCCGCCGGTTGTGAAGAAGGTCGAAGTGATGTTCGCGGGCGTGATCTCATTCATGATCGCCGCCATTTCCGAACGTACATCCGAACCCATCGCCGGGCCGATATAGCACAACTTATCGGCCTGATCCTTGATCGCCTGAACGATCTTAGGGTGCTGGTGGCCCATATTGGCGTTCACCAACTGGCTTTGGAAATCGAGATAGCGTTTGCCATCGCTGTCCCAGAACCAGCTGCCCTGCGCGCCGGTAATAACGCGCGGGCGGCTGCCTTGTTTCGACCAGCTTTGCAGATAGTGATCTGCGTGCATGTCTTTGACCCATTCAGGATCATGTGAGGGGTAGGCGTTGCTGAAATCTTCCATAACAGGTCTCTCGGCAGGCTGGGATTGGGATCAATCGATAATGGTGACAGGCTGGCCCAAAGCGTCGGCGTCGGGCGTGACGCCCAGACCGGGCCCTTCGGGCGGGGTAATTCGGCCGTTTTCACGCACCGGACCATCGGGGGCCAGACGTGGGCCGACATAGTGGCTCAGGTCGCAGGTGTTCATGATTCCGCGCGCAGGGGTCGAAGCGGCCAGATGCAGAAGCGCGGCGGTGGTGATGTCGCTGCCCCAGGTATCCTCGATACACATCTGAGTACCCAGCGTCAGACAGACATCGCGAATCTGCCGCATTGCGGACAAGCCACTCATCTTGGACAGCTTCAATGCAACAGCCTGCATACAACCGGCCTGATGCGCTGCGATGACCGAGGCGACGTCATACGCGTTTTCGTCGATTTTCATCGGCAGGCCAGTGACCCGCTGCACATGGGCACATTCCTCGAGCGTCGCGCAAGGTTGCTCGAGCATGACATCCAGATGAGCGACGGCGCGACCGACACGGATCGCGTTCAGCGCATCGCTGCCACAGTTCCAGTCGCCATAGACCAATGGGCCCGGACCAACGGTCTCGCGCACTTTGGCCAACCGCTCAACATCCGTCTGCCAGTCGCCATCAGCCCCCAACTTGACCTGAAACTGGCGCATGCCCTTGTCATACGCATCTTGTGCCATGCGGGCCATTTCGTCCGGGGCCACGCAGGTGATTGAGTGATAGAGCGCCATGTCCTTGACCTGCCGACCCCCCAAAAGGCGGTGAACAGGTAGACCCGCGGCTTGCCCCGTCAGATCCCAGAGCGCAGTATCCAGCGCGGACTTCGCGTATGCATGACCCTGCAGAAATCGGTTCACCTGCTCCATTACGGTTTCCGGCCCCACCGGGTCGGCGCCGATCAGAACCGGGGCCAGTTTGGTGATGGCCGGGATCACGCCCTTGGCATAGGCAGGCAGGTAATGCGGGATCGGGCAGACCTCACCCCAGCCAGACAGGCCCGTATCGGTGTCGAGACGCAGCACAACCGAGGTTGTGGTGTCGCAGGTTTTCCCATCTGCCATGTAGTAGGTGTCATGGCTGGTCAGCGGAACTTCCCAAGCTGCAATGCGGATGATCTTCACGTCAGTTTTCCTTAGATTGGCCCGCCAAACCAAAGACTGGTTTTGCCGTTTTTCTTAAAAAGGGGCGTGGCGCGCGTTAGGGTGTCACCACGATATTTCCAACATGCGTTTTCTGAACGAACGCCTCTTGCGCCTTCGCGAGATCTTCCAGCGGATAGATCGCCGCCAACAGAGGCTTCAAAGCGCCGGTTTCGATCATGCCCACCACGCGCTGCATTGTGCCTGCCGGGCAGATGGTTGCGCCGGTCAGCTGCAGGTCCTTGTAGACCAGCTGACGCAGGTCGAATTCGGCCATTTGACCAGCGATGCACCCTGATGTGGAGTAACGCCCACCCTGACGCAAAGCGTTGATCAGCGCCATGAACATCGGTGATCCGACCACATCCAGCGCGATGTCCACCGGCCCGCCTGCGGCGTCGCGAATAGCGGCTTCCAGATCAACGGTGTTGCGGTCGATGACATGGGCTGCGCCCAGTTCATGCAGCATTTCGGCCTTCGAGGGGCTGGCAATCGCGATCACCTTGCAACCGCGCAGGCGGCATAGCTGAATAGCGGCCGAGCCCACGCCACCGGACGCGCCTGTGATCACCACGACCTCACCCGGACGCGGAGCGGTGCGCTGAACCAGATTTTCCGCGGTCGTATAGGCGCAAGGGAAAGTGGCCAGTTCCGCATCGCTCAGGCTGCTGTTAACGGGCACCGCATTGGCCGCGCGCACCTTGGTGTATTCGGCATAGCCCCCATCCGCCTCGGACCCGAAATAGCCCGAGTTTTCAGGGTTCAGCCAATCCCCATGGCTCAGCAACCAGGGGTCGATCATCACTCGTTCGCCGACGCGTGCGGGATCAACGCCTTCGCCAACGGCAACGATTTCCCCAGCCACGTCGGCGCCCTGAATGACGGGGAAGTTCAACGACCCGCTGCCCCAGGTGCCGTCATCGCCGCTGGCTTCGTCAAAACCATCCGCCGCGCCGCTGCCCAGAACGGCATCCACTTTCTTGGAATACCAGGCTGTGCGCGTGTTGATATCAGTATTGTTAAGACCACAGGCCCCGACCTTGATCAGCACCTCACCCTTTTCGGGCGTCGGCGTGGGCATGTCGCGGTATTCCAGCATGTCCAATCCGCCGTGACCATTCAGCACAACGGCTTTCATCGTTTCCGGGATCATCTGGTCCATGTCCTGAATTAAGTTCTTTGGCCTAACGCGGCGGGCACCTGTGTTGGTGCCCACCGGTCTTGTCTTATGCGGGAACCGCAGCGGGCGCGTCGGTGCGCGGCAGCTTGCTTTGCGGATCATAAGCAGCTTCGCCCAGAATGCGGCCCTTGCGCGGCTCACCTGCAACGATCACCTCGATCTCCTGACCCGGTACGTTGGCGTCCGGCTTGATATAGGCAAAGGCCAAGATCTTGCCGACCGTGTGGCCGTAAGCAACAGATGCTGTCGCACCAACAATCTCGCCGTTTACCTTGATCGCCTCGCCACCGTGTCCGTCCTCGATCCCGTCGGGCTCGATTTCCAGATAGGCGCAGACCCAGGGCATTTCGCCTTTCTCGGCCTGCTCGGCGCTGACGCGTGTGGCTTCGACACCCAGATACTCTTTGTCCAGCTTGAAGAAGCGACCCACATTGGCCTCGGGCAGCGTGACCTCATTGGTCAACTCGCCCGCACCGGGGAAGGCTTTCTCCATCCGCATCGCGTTCATGGCGAATGAACCGTAGTTGACGATGCCATGCGGCTCGCCCGCGGCCCACAGCGCGGTGTAGACATCCACGCAGGCTTCATCCGGCATGTGGAATTCCCAGCCCAGCTCACCGGCATAGGACATGCGGAACGCCCAGACCTTGTGACCGGCCACGGTGATTTCCTGCGCCGACAGCCAGCGGAAACCGGCATTGGACAGGTCCGCATCGGTGCACTGTGCCAGAACTTCGCGCGATTTCGGACCGTTCAGCGACAGGGCCGACCAGCCAGCGGACAGAGGCGTGATGGTCACGTTCTCATCCGCGCGGTTGTGGTTCAGGTGGTCCAGCAGCCGCTGTTCGAAGAAGGCCGCGCAGACCAGATAGAAGCGGTCATCCGCCATCCGCACCAACGTGGTCTCCAACTCGATCCGACCGCGGCGGTTCAACATATGGGTCAGTGTGATCGAGCCGGTCTTCTGCGGCATCTTGTTTGCGGTCAGACGGTCCAGCAGCGCATAAGCGTCCGGGCCCGAAACTTCGACCTTGGTAAAGGCGGTCACATCCATGATGCCGACGCTTTCGCGGACGGCTTTGACCTCGGCCCCGACCACATCATGCACCACGTTGCGGCGGAAGCTGTAGTGATCGCGCTGCTCGACACCTTCGGTTGCAAACCAACGGGGACGTTCAAAACCATAGACTTCTTCGTAAACCGCGCCCTTGTCCTTGAGGATTTCATACAGCGGCGACGGCTTGATCGGGCGACCTTCTAGACGGTTGAAGTGCGGGAAGGGGATTTCGTGGCGCAATTTGTAGTCTTCGTGCGCTTTGATGACCTGCCAGTCTTTCTTGGCATAGGCGCCAAAGCGGCGCGGGTCGTAGTCGCGCATCGAGATGTCCGCAGCGCCGCGGACCATCCACTTGGCCAGTTCGCGGGTCAGGCCGGGGCCCCAACCGATACCGATCTGGGTACCGCAGCAGCACCAGTAGTTCTTTACGCCCGGAGCGGGGCCAACCATCGGGTTGCCATCCGGCGGATGGCTGATCGCGCCATGCACTTCGCGGGTGATGCCCAATTCGGCGAATATCGGCATCCGCTCTAGCGAGTTTTCCAGCCAGGGCATCACGCGGTCATAATCGGCCTCGAACAGCCAGTTCTCGTATTCCCATGGGCATTCGTCATGCCAGACCGAGTTCGAGTTTTCTTTTTCGTAAATCCCGATCAGGCCCTTTTTCTGCTCCATCCGGATATAGCCCGAGACCTGTTTGTCGTCGCGGATCACAGGCAGCTCAACGTCCAGATCCTGAAACTCGGGCACATTCTCGGTGACGAAATAGTGGTGCGTCATCGAGGTCATGGGCAATTGCAGACCCGACCATTCACCCATCTGGCGGGCATACGTGCCGCCCGCGTTCACCACGTGTTCGCAGACAATCGTGCCTTTTTCGGTCTCGACCACCCATTCGCCCGCATCGTTCTGCGTGATGTTGGTGGCTCGGCAGTGGCGGAAGATTTTCACGCCTTTTTGGCGGGCACCAGTGGCCATCGCCATGGTTACGTTCGACGGATCCACATGACCGTCATCCGGGGTGTAAAGCGCGCCCAGAACGCCATCCAGATTGTAGAACGGGTGCTTCTCGGCGATGAAATCAGGGCCTACCAGTTCGATATTAAAGCCCAGCGAACGACCCACAGACAGGGTGTGGCGCAGCCAGTCCATTTCGTCTTCGGTATACGCCAGACGGAACGAGCCACAACCATGCCAGGTGACGGCCTGCCCGGTCTCTTCTTCCAGAGTCTTCGAATACAGGCCAATGTTGTAGTCCACCATGCGACCCAACCCGTATGAGCTGGTTGAATGGGTGATCTGACCCGCCGCGTGCCAGGTCGATCCGCTGGTCAATTCGGCCTTTTCCAGCAAGACGGTTTCTTCGCCCCAGCCTTCATGGCCAAGGTGGTAAGCAAGGCCGCACCCCATGACACCGCCACCGACGATGACAACCTTGGCGCGTTCGGGCAGTTCTTTTTTGGACATCGCAAAAATTCCTGTTCGAGAGTCGCATATTTCTGTGGACTTCCTATTGCCACATATGTACCAGTGTCAATGTAAAACGGCACAAATGTACATACCGAGATACGCAATGAATGGTACAGATGTTTCAAGCGAGGTTCTGGGACGCCTGTCACAAGAATTGTCGCTCTTGACCCCCGAAGCACAGAAAGCCGCGCGGTATGTTCTGGAAAACCCCAGAGAAGTTGGCGTCTCCACCGTCCGTGAGATTGCCGAAGCCGCCAGTGTCAAACCAAACACCGTGGTGCGAATGGCCAGACAAATCGGCTTTGAGGGCTATGGAGATTTTCGGGAACCATTTCGTGATGAGATTCGCCGAAGCGACGTCTCATTCCCCGACCGCGCACGTTGGTTGCAGGGAATCAGCCGTTCTGGCGACCTGGGTGAGCTTTATGCAGACTTGCTGGGCTCAGCCATTCGAAACATCGAAGAGACCTTTGCGGACATTGATGCCAGTCGGCTACAATCTGCTGCGGAAACGATTTGGTCGGCGCGATCCATCTATACTCTGGGCGTTGGAATAAACAATTCGAACGCGTCCAACTTCACGTATCTCGCCCGCACCGGTATGACAGATTTCCATGCGATCCCCCGGCCCGGATCAACAGCGATTGATGATCTGGCATGGGCGGACGAGCAGGATGTCCTGATCGCCATCACGTGCCACCCATATCGCACAGAAGTCGTCGAGGCGGTACAGACCGCGCGAAAGCAAGGTGTAACCGTAATCGGAATATCCGACTCGCCAGCCAGCCCCGTAATCTTGTCTGCTGAACACGGTTTTGTTGTGTCAGTAGATACCCCTCAATTCTTCCCTTCCTCCGTGTCTACAATTGCTCTGTTAGAAACACTGCTCAGTTTTGTGATAGCAGTGTCCAGCGATGAGATCGTCGAGCGGGTCGAAAAGTTTCATATACGCCGTCATCAGCTTGGCCTTTACCAGGAGGAACACACATGAATGCCCCGCTGACCCATTCGCTGGACGCCAGCTATTACACCGACCCGGCAGTCTTTGAAAAAGAGATGAATGGTCTTCTGATGCGCACCTGGCAGTATGCTGGCCACGCTAACGACATCCCTAATGTCGGCGACTATTTCGCGTTTGAAATTGCTGGTCAGAATCTGTTTGCCATCCGCGGGCGTGACAACGTCATCCGCACTTTCTACAACGTGTGCCAGCACCGCGCGCATGAGATGGTCACTGGAACCGGCAACACGCGGGTTGTGGTTTGCCCCTACCACCAATGGTCCTACGAGCTGACCGGCGGATTGCGCGCGGGGCCCAACGTCAAGAACGTTCCCGGATTCCAGCGCGAAAAGATTTGCCTGACCGAGGTTCGAACCGAGGACTTCCTGGGCTTTATCTTCGTCAACCTCGACAAAGATGCCGCGCCCATGGACGAATGGTATCCGGGTGTGCGCGAAGAGATTGCGGAATACGTGCCTGGCATAAACGACCTGGCACCGCTGGAATGGGTCGAGATTCCGGAAAACTGCAATTGGAAAGTTTCGATCGAAAACTACTCCGAATGCTATCACTGCCCCTCGAACCACCCCACTTTTGCGGAAGGTGTTGTAAAGCCTGAAACTTACGACATTCAACCCGATGCGGGCGGCGGTTACGTGTTGCGTCACACCACGGAATGTCAGGCGTTGGATAAGATGACCTATCCAATCGACATGTCAGTTCCGCATGCAGGCGACTATCAGTCGTGGTTCCTGTGGCCCATGTTCTCGTTCCAGTGCTATCCGGGCAACGTGCTGAACACCTATCACTGGCGTGCCAACACTGTGGACACCTGCACTGTATGGCGCGGCTGGTATACCGAAGGCGGTCATGAAAGCGACGTAATCCGGGGGCTTGCCGTACAAGACCGCCAGACCACAGTCGAAGAAGACATCCGCCTCGTCGAATCCGTTCACCGCGGGCTGAAATCCAAAGGGTACGTTCCCGGCCCGCTGGTTCTGGACCCCGCCTGCGGTGTCATGAGTGAACATTCCATCGCCAAGCTCCAGCAATGGATGCGTGAGGCGGTGGAATAAAACCAAACAAAGTCAAAGAAACTTGCGCTTCGGAGGGTAATTCATTGCCCTCCGAAGTTTTGGAGATGCGCGACATGCAAGATGTTAAGCCGTATTGGCAGAATTATGTGGACGGCACCTGGGTCGATGGTGGTGCAGGTCGGATCGATGTTTTTAACCCGGGAACCGGCGAAAAACTAACTGAACAGGCGCTGGCCGATGCCGCTGACGTGGATCGTGCGGTCATGGCGGCCCGCCGCGTGCATCTTTCAGGTGCGCTCAGCGATCTGCGCCCTGTGGAACGTGGCCGCATGGTACAGGCTATGGGTTGCTACCTGCTGGACAACATTGACGAGATTGCTCGGGTACTGACCCTTGAGCAGGGCAAACCGCTTTGGGAAGCACGCGTCGAAATCGAAGGAGCGGCACGCTATTTCGAATACTATGGCAATCAGGCTGAAACCGTCGAAGGCCGGTCCATTCCACTTGGAGCGAACTACTTCGATTTCACCACGTACGAGCCGTTTGGTGTTTCCGCACAAATCATCCCATGGAACTATCCTGTCGAGATGACCGCGCGGTCGCTGTCGGCGGCTTTGGCCACAGGCAATACTGTTGTCATCAAAACCCCGGAATTGACACCTTTGACCAATGCCTGGTTTGCGCATGCTGCCGAGGCGGTTGGCCTACCGAAAGGCGCTGTAAACATCCTTTGCGGTTTGGGTCACGAGGCAGGAGCCGCGCTTTCGGCGCATCCACATGTCAATCAGATCGTCTTTACCGGCTCGGTGCCAACCGGCATCGCAATTGCCAGCGCAGCCGCACGCAACGTTGTGCCCTGCGTCCTGGAGCTTGGCGGGAAATCTGCAGCCATCGTGCATGATGACGCGGATCTGGAAGCCTTCGAAAACGACGTACGCTGGGGGATCTTTTTCAACGCCGGTCAGGTGTGTTCAGCGATGAGCCGCGTGATCGTGCATGAAAGCCGCCACGACGAACTGATCGAACGCATCTCGAACGTGGCAAGCAACCTGTCCGTCGGTCCGGGTATCGAACGGGGAGAGTTTGGCCCGAATATGGGGCCGATGGTCAGTGAAGCGCAGCGTGACCGCGCGGCTGGCATGGTGTCTGGCGCAATCGCAGCTGGCGCGACTGCAGCCACCGGCGGACGTAAGATGAACATTCCCGGTGCATTTCTGGAACCAACCATTCTGACCAACGTCACCCCTGACATGAACATCGCGAATGAAGAAGCTTTTGCACCGGTTCTTTCGGTTCTGAAGTTCCGTGACGACGCTCAAGCAATCAAGATTGCAAACGGAACACCCTACGGGCTGGTCGGCGGAGTCTTCACGCGCGACATCGATCGCGCGACACAGGCGGCCCGGCAGATCCGCGCCGGTCAGGTCTTTGTCAACGAATGGTACGCCGGCGGCGTAGAGACGCCATTCGGTGGATATGGGAAATCCGGTTACGGGCGGGAAAAGGGACGCGAAGCACTGTGGAATTACGTCCAGACCAAAAACGTGGCTATTCGGCTGCGCAGCTAATCCACCAACTCAAGAACAATAGGGAGGACACCCAATGCCAATAAAACCACCCGTTACCGACCTACCCATCAAAACCGCCGACAGCGGGTTCTACCGTGGTTTCACAAAAGACGTGACCATCACTGCCAAGCTGCTGATTGGTGCGCTCGTCATTTGGGCCGTGGCCTTTCCTGACAATGCCGCTTCGGTGCTGTCCGGGTTGAACTCGTTAATCCTGGCGTCGTTTAACTTCTGGTACGTCTATGTGATGGCCTTCTTCTTCCTGACCTGCATCGTTCTTGCGATCCTGCCGGTGTCGGGGCGCATGAAACTTGGCCGCCCGGAAGACCAACCTGAATTCTCGCGCTTTTCTTGGTTTTCGATGATGTTCGGGGCGGGGATCGGTATCGGGATGCTGACCTATGCAACCGGTGAGCCGATCTATCACTTCCAAACCAATCCTGACATCATCCAAGGCTTGGCAGAAGGATCCACCGAAGAGGCCGTGCGTTCGGCCTATAAATGGTCTTTCTCACATTGGGGCCTGCACGCGTGGGCCAGCTATGCCATCGTTGGCCTTGCGCTGGCCTATTTTTCGTTCCGGCGTGGCCTGCCGTTGACCATCCGGTCGGCGCTGACACCGATTTTCGGAAAATCCCTGTCTGGCCCATTGGGTCACGTGATCGACGTGGTTGCCGTTGTCGCGACCGTGCTGGGTGTTGCGCAGACGCTTGGCTTTGGCGTCAACCAGTTCATTGCAGGGCTACATCGGATCGGTTTCGGGGACTGGCTTCTGACCGACGCGGGTGATCCGACCAAAGTGGCGATCGCCGTCGCGCTGTTGATCATTGTCGGTGCGTCCACACTGTCGGCACTGTCCGGTGTCGGTAAGGGCATCAAATGGCTCTCGAACATCAATATGGCGCTCAGCTTTGCATTGCTTGCCTTCTTCTTGTTCTTCGGCTCGACCTTTTTTGGCCTGCAGGCGCTGTTTGTCGGCATCTACGACTACCTGATCGCAACACCAGCCCTCTTGTTTACCGTCTGGAACAGCGACGGGGTGGATGGATCGGTCGCAAGTCAACTGGCCGGATGGCAGGGCGGCTGGACCGTGTTCTATTGGGCTTGGTGGATTGCATTTGCACCCTTTGTCGGCGTCTTCCTGGCGCGCATTTCCAAGGGCCGAACCATTCGCGAATATGTGCTTGGCGCGGCAATCGTACCGTCCGTCATGTGCTTTGTCTGGTTTGCCCTGGTTGGCGGTACAGCGATCGAGCTTGAGCTTTCGGGCGTCGCGGACAATGCAATCATTGGCACCGGGCTTTCGGATCAGCTTTTCGCGACCCTTTCGGTCATGCTGAGCGAAACCATGGCCTGGGTGTTTGCGATTGTGGTCGTCGTGCTGTTGCTCACCTACCTGGTGACCTCGGCAGACTCGGCGGTGCTGATCATCAACACCATCAATGCCGCTGGCGACGAAGGCCCCAAGGCGCGGCCGCACATTCTGTTCTGGGGTGCTGCCCTGGCGCTGGTCGTGGGCGCATTGCTGATGATTGGTGGCCTCGGGGCGATCCAGACAGCCATGATCATCGGCGCATTGCCATTCAGCGTGGTCATGGTTCTGATGGGAATTTCGGTCCTCAAAGCAATCTGGCGGGACAGCCAGCGCGAAAAGCTGGGCCTGTCGGTCTTTGACGAAGAAGAGGCCGAAGCGACCCCGGCAGAATAATCAAACCCATCCGGGCCGGTCATAGTATAGGCCGGCCCGTTCACCAAAGGAGAACGAAATGGACGACAACCTGTTCGAACACGGCCTGAAACAGCGCAAATCCACGCTGGGTGCCGAATATGTTGAAAAGAACCTTGCAGCCGCGGATGACCTCACCCGCCCCTTCCAAGAGGCCATGACCGCGTGGTGCTGGGGTTTTGGCTGGGGCGACGACACGATTGACCACAAGACACGGTCGATGCTGAACCTCACCATGATCGGCGCGCTGGGCAAGATGCATGAATGGGAAATTCACTGCAACGGCGCTCTGAACAACGGCGTGACCAAAGAAGAAATCCGCTCGATCATTCACGTGATCGGCATCTATTGCGGTGTCCCGCAATCGCTGGAGTGTTTCCGTGTCGCACGCAAGGTGCTGACCGAACGCGGGTTGCTGGACTAAGCTCGCGTCACAATTTCCTTCGCTTCAGTTAAGGGGTCCTCGCAATCAGACGGGACCCTTTTCCTTTTTGAAAAAGGATCACCAGAGCGGCAACCGCGCCAGACTCAAAAACCGCGCTGCGCAAGGCTGGTCCAGAACGCAATTCCGTATCTGATCGCTTCATCGTTGAAATCATAGGACGGGTTGTGAAGCGGCATAGCATTGTTCCCATCCAACCCGTTTCCCATGAGGATAAACGCGCCAGGGCGATGCATGAGAAACTCGGCAAAATCCTCCGAGAAACCAACCCGGCCAAATTCAGCATCAAGCGTCCCAACTTTGCCAGCTGCGTCCGAGATCGCATCAGTGGCTCTGGCATCGTTTACCAAAGGACGAAACGATGTGGAGTAATCGACCTCGGCCTCCGCCCCTTGTGCCGCACTAACGCCGTCAACAATGGCGCGCATTCTGCGCTCGATGCAATCCGACACATTTTTGGAAAACCCCCTGCAATCCCCGCGTATGGTGACATTGCTCGGCAGGATGTTGCGTGCACCGTCTGTCAGGAATTCTGTAATTGAAACCACGCCATGTTCCCGGGGCGGTAGGGAACGCGAAACGATAGATTGCAATTGCATGACAATCGCCGCCCCGGTCACGATCGGATCAATGCCCTTCTCTGGCATCGAAGCATGACCCCCCTGCCCCTGAATGCGGATTTCAAAATTGTCCTCGAACGCGCAGAAAGGCCCCGCCTGGGTCGCGTAATGCCCAAGCTCCATCCCCGGCATGTTGTGAAGCCCATAAATGGCAGACATTGGAAATCGTTCGAACAGACCGTCAGCGATCATCGCGGCGGCCCCATTTCCGTTCTCTTCATCCGGCTGGAAAATGAAGTGAACGGTCCGGTCCAACGATGTGTCCGCAGCAAGCGACAAAGCAGCACCAAGCAGCATTGTGCTATGCCCGTCATGACCGCAGCCGTGGAACTTGCCCTCTGTTTGCGACCGGTAGGGCAAATTGGTCATTTCGTGAATTGGCAGCGCGTCCATGTCGGCACGAAACCCGATTGCGGTCTCATCAGGCCCACGGCGCAAGGTGACCACAATCCCGGTTCGACCCACGCCTCGGGTGACTTCGAGCCCGGCGCGCTCCAACTCGGCCGCGATCAAATCGGGGGTCCGGTCAAGGTCGAACCCGGTTTCCGGATGGGCATGAAGATCGCGACGAAACGCAACAAGATCAAGCATCAGAAACGCCCCCTTCGGACAAGATGACCAATGGCAAATCATCGTCGCCCTCAAGGCAGGCGGCAAGCCCGGCTGCTCCGGATGGCGTGGTCGAGAAACCCAAATCGAAGGCGCTGTTTACTGCGTCTTGCGCCTGTTGGTCACTGATTGTAACCCAGTCGTCTGCACAGCGTTTCAAGATATCCAAAGCCAGCATGGATGGCGTTTTGCAATCCAAACGCCCCATATTTGAAACGGGCCCTTCAACCGTAAGGATTTCTCCGGCTCGGGCGCTTTCCTTCAGACAGGGTGCAGCATCTGGTTCAACAACTGTGATCTTTGGCTGCACTGGCCAGTTGGACCGGATCATATAGGCAATGCCCGCGGCCAGCCCGCCAACACCCGCCTGCAGGTACACGTGGCTCGGCCAATTTGCGGACATTTCTAAATCGTTGCGCATTTCTTCAGCAATGACAGTATAACCCTCCATCACCAATCGCGGAGGCTCGGTATATCCCGGCCACGACCCATCGGCGAGGTGAATGGCACCGGTTGCTTCGGCGTCGGCGATGGCGGCGGCGACGCTTGCTTCATAGTCACTGCCGGATCGAACAACATCTGCGCCTTTCGCCCGAAGACGAACGGCAAACTCTTCGGGGACTGTTTCGGCAAGATGAATGCGCGCCGTTGCACCAAAGAGCTGCGCCCCAGCGGCCACGGCCATGCCGTGATTTCCTGCGCTGGCGCACACAAAAGTCATTGATCGCGCCGCGTCCTTTACGGGATCACTCAGAAAGGCGCTGGGGGTCAAAGAACGACCAACACGCGCTTCGATCAGCTTGGCAACAGCGTAAACACCGCCCAAAGCTTTGAACGCGCCCAGGCCCATCCTGTTGGTTTCATCCTTGATCAGGATTGTTCGCCCTTTGAAACTGCGGGTTTCCAATGGGCTCGGTTTATATGCAGGACATTCCGCCAGCAGCGCCAGCGGCTTTGCCACATCGAGTTTGTTACTGTTTTCCATGACCAGAGTTTTACGCACAAGCTGTGATCTATTATGGTCACATTTACCGATTTTTCGGGAAACTTTTTCACATCAAGGAAATCTTTGTGAAACTCGACCAATTTGACCGCAGCCTGCTGCACCTGATGCAACGTGATGCCAAAATGGGGCTGGAAGCGCTTGGATCCGAAACAGGCTTATCGGTCGCATCCGTTCAAAGGCGCCTGAAGGCGCTCAGAGCTTCTGGTGCCATTCACTCGGAAGTGGCAATCGTCGACCCGAAAAAGTTGGGCGTTGCAATGAGCTTCGTTGTCATGGTCGAGTTGGAACGCGAACGCCAGGATCAGATCGACGCTTTTTCGCGACAGGCACAGGCCGAGCCAAGGGTGCAGCAGTGCTATTACATCACAGGTGACGCGGACTTCTGCCTGATCTGTACGGCGCGTGATATGGATGATTTTGAAGAGCTTACCAAAAGGTTGTTCTTCGACAATTCAAACGTCCGCCGGTTTCGCACCTCTGTTGTGATGGGGCGAAAGAAAGTCGGTTTGGGTATTCCTGTAAGAGATCAGGACACAGGTTAGGGCCACATGCGTTTCCGGTATCGGTGGGAGGCAAAGACCAAGATCGCGCGTGCGCATTTGATTTGGCCTTTGCCCTGTCACTTCATTTACGCCGCCGCAATCTGGCTTGCTTTCTCAACCAGCACTTCCGCTTGGCGGATCGAGGCGTAGTCGATCAACCGGCCGTCCAAAGATACGGCTCCTTTCCCATCCGCTTCGGCCTCGGCCATGGCGACAAGAATGCGCTGAGCCTTGGTCACTTCGGCGTCGGACGGCGACATAACTTCGTTTGCCAAGGCAATCTGGCTGGGGTGGATTGCCCATTTCCCTTCGCACCCCAAAACAGCGGCACGTTTGGCGGCAGCTTTATAGCCGTCAGGGTCCTGGAAATCTCCGAACGGCCCGTCGATTGGGCGCAGGCCGTTGGCGCGGGCAGCGACCACCATACGCGCCAGCGCATAGTGCCACATGTCGCCCCAATGTGTAAGGCGGCCCCCATCGGCATCCGCATCGGTCAGCACTGAATAATCGGGGTTCACACCGCCGATAATGGTCGTGCGTGCACGTGTCGACGCCGCATAATCAGCAACACCAAAGTGAAGGCTTTCGTTGCGCTTCGAAGCGGCAGCAATCTCGCTGACATTCTGCATACCCAGCGCGGTTTCGATGATGTGTTCGAACCCGATCCGCTTGTTGTAACCCTTGGCATCCTCGATTTGCGTGACCAGCATATCAACAGCATAAACGTCAGCAGCTGTGCCGACCTTGGGGATCATGATCAGATCCAGCCGAGCGCCAGCCTGTTCAACAACGTCCACCACATCGCGGTACATGTAGTGGGTGTCCAGCCCGTTGATGCGCACCGACATGGTTTTGTTGCCCCAATCGATGTCGTTCAACGCCAGAATGATGTTCTTGCGGGCCTGTTCCTTTTCGTCCGGTGCGACGGCATCTTCCAGATCCAGGAAGATAACGTCCACATCCGATTTTGCCGCCTTTTCAAACATTCCGGGTTGGCTGCCGGGAACGGCAAGCTCGCTGCGGTTCAGACGGGCTGGGGCTTGTTCAATAGAATGAAAACTCATGTGTTGGGTCCTTGGCCTTACAAGTTCGGATAGATTGGGAAGCGGGCGCAGAGGTCTGCGACCTCGGCTTTGACCTTGGCTTCGACAGCGCCGTTGCCGTCTTCGCCGTTGGCCGCCAGGCCGTCGACCACTTCGATGATCCAATCGGCGATCTGGCGGAACTCGACCTCGCCAAAGCCGCGGGTGGTGCCTGCGGGTGAGCCCAGACGGATACCCGAGGTAATGGTCGGCTTTTCGGGGTCAAACGGTACGCCGTTCTTGTTGCAGGTGATATGCGCCCGGCCCAGAGCCTTCTCGGTTGCATTGCCCTTCACGCCCTTGGGGCGCAGGTCGACCAGCACCACATGGGTGTCGGTGCCGTGGGTCACCGTGTCCAGACCGCCCTTGATCAGCTGGTCCGACAGCGCTTGCGCGTTGGTAATGACTTGGCTGATATAGGTTTTGAACTCGGGCCGCAGGGCTTCGCCAAAGGCCACGGCCTTACCGGCGATCACATGCATCAGCGGGCCGCCCTGAATGCCGGGGAAGATCGCCGAATTCACTTTCTTAGCGATATCTTCATCATTGGTCAGGATCATACCCCCACGCGGTCCACGCAGGGTCTTGTGCGTGGTCGTGGTCGCCACATGTGCATGTGGGAAGGGGCTGGGATGCTCACCCGCCGCCACCAGACCGGCGAAGTGTGCCATGTCCACGTGCAGATAGGCACCCACCATGTCGGCGATCTGGCGCATGCGGGCAAAGTCGATCTGGCGCGGGATGGCCGAGCCGCCGGCGATGATCAGCTTGGGCTGGTGCTCTTTCGCCAGCGCCTCGACCTGATCATAGTCCAGCATGTTGTCTTCTTTGCGGACGCCGTATTGCACCGCGTTGAACCACTTGCCCGACTGGTTCGGGCGCGCGCCGTGGGTCAGGTGACCACCGGCATCCAGGCTCATGCCCAGAATATTGTCACCGGGCTGGATCAGCGCCTGGAACACACCCTGGTTGGCCTGAGAGCCCGAGTTCGGCTGCACATTGGCAAAGCCGCAGCCAAACAGTTCCTTGGCCCGGTCGATGGCCAGGTTCTCGGCAATATCGACAAACTGGCAACCTCCATAATAGCGCCGACCCGGATAACCTTCGGCGTATTTGTTGGTCATCACCGAGCCCTGCGCTTCCATCACGGCGGCAGAGACGATGTTCTCGGATGCAATCAGCTCGATCTCGTCGCGCTGACGGCCCAGCTCGGACGTGATCGAGCCGAAAAGCTCAGGGTCACGGTCCGACAGGGACTGGGTGAAAAATCCGTCTGTACGGTGCGGCGCATTCACGGGGCAATTCTCCTGTGGGAAGGGGTCAATGCAGTCCTCAGGGCCGCATCGACAAATTCGATTGGTATGTTGGGTGGGTCAGATCACCCGATCGCGTGGCTCTCGGCCTTCAAAGAAGTCACTCAGGTTATCCAAAACCCTGAACCCCATTGCCTCACGCGCCTCGCGGGTGGCGCTGCCAAGATGCGGCAGCATCACGAGGTTGTCGCATTGCAGCAGATCTGCACAGATGCGGGGTTCGCCATCGAACACATCCAGTGCTGCACCGCCGATCATGTCGAACATAAGCGATTGGACCAGCGCCCGTTCGTCGATGACTTCACCACGCGCTGTGTTGATCAGGAACGCGTCAGGTTTCATGAGGTCCAGCCTGCGCGCATTGATCATGTGGCGGTTCGCAGCCCCGCCGGGGCAATGAAGTGAGACGAAATCGCATTGCGGCAAAAACTCATCAATTGACGTGACCTGAGTGGCATTGCACCGCGCCAATACAGCCGGGTCCACCGGGCTGCGGTTATAGACCAGCACGTCCATGCCAAAGCCGTGATGCGCACGGCGGGCCATTTCTTGACCGATGCGCCCATAGCCGATGATGCCAAGCGTCTTACCGCTGACTTTGGTCCCCACCAGATGCGTGGGTCGCCAACCGGTCCAGTTTCCGGCGCGCAACTCGCGTTCGCCTTCGCTGGCGCGGCGGGCCACCATCAGCAGAAGTGTCATGGCAATGTCCGCCGTGCACTCGGACAGAACATCGGGCGTGTTCGTCACGGTCATACCCAGTTCGCGGGCAGACGGCTCACAGATATGGCTGTAGCCCACTCCATAATTCGCAAGGATTTTTGTCTGCGCGCCAGATACGTCCAGCGCCTCGGCGCTGAGCGTATCGGTTACCGTAGGCAAGACCGCGTCATAGGATTTCAACGCCTGCCGGATTTCGGACGGGGACAAAGGTTTGTCCCCGGTGTTCAGCACGGTGTTATAGTTCTCGGCCAACTGCGCCTCGACGGCAGCAGGCCAGCGACGGGTCACAAGAACCGAAGGTTTGACCATCACGCAGCCTCCATCACACGCGCAATTGTTTCACCAATCACGGCAGGGTTTTCCGCCACGGTCACTCCAGCGGCAGACAGGATTTCGACCTTCTCGCTGGCGCTTTCGCCAAAGGCCGAGATGATCGCACCTGCATGGCCCATGGTCCGCCCTTTCGGAGCAGTCAGGCCCGCAACATAGGCGATCACCGGTTTGGTGATGTGGTCACGAATATACTCTGCCGCCTCGGCTTCCTGCGGGCCGCCAATCTCACCAATCATGGCGATGACATGGGTGTCTTCGTCGTCTTCGAACCGTTGAAGGATGTCCTTGAACGATGACCCGTTGATGGGGTCGCCCCCGATCCCGACGCTGGTCGAAACACCAATCCCGCGCTCTTTCAGCTGCGCTGCGGCCTCATAGCCCAGCGTGCCCGAGCGACCGATGATCCCGACATGCCCCGGCAGGTAGATGTGACCCGGCATGATCCCCAGCAACGCCTTGCCCGGCGAAATGGTGCCCGCGCAATTTGGACCAGTCAGAACCATACGTTTGTCCTTGGGATAGCGGTACATGTAGCGTTTCACCCGGATCATGTCTTGCGCCGGGATACCGTCGGTGATGCAAACGCAGTACCGGATACCGGCATCCGCTGCTTCCATGATCGAATCCGCTGCAAACGGTGGGGGAACAAACACAAGGCTAGCATCTGCGCCGGTCGCCTCAACGGCCTGCTTGACAGTGTCAAAAACCGGAACGCCTTCGACGGTTTCGCCTCCCTTGCCGGGAACAACGCCGCCTACGACATTCGTACCATATTTCAGCATGTCCTTGGTGTGAAACCGCGCCATACGGCCGGTAATACCTTGTACGATGACACGCGAGTCACGATCGAGAAGAATGCTCATTACACAGCCCTCATCTTGGTGCCTTGGGTAAGGTCGTTTTTCCATGCGCCCACGGCGCGTTCTGCCGCTTCCATCAGTGTTGTGGCGCGAATTATCGGAAGGCCGGACTTGGCAAGGATCTTCTGGCCCTCTTCGACATTCGTACCAGCGAGCCGGACAACGACCGGAAGGTCGATATCCAATTCTTTCAGCGCCTGGACGACGCCCTCGGCCACCCAATCGCAACGGTTGATGCCAGCGAAAATGTTGACGAGGATGGCCTGAACATTGGTGTCCGACAGCACCAGCCGAAACGCCTTGGCAACCCGTTCTGGCGAAGCCCCGCCACCGATATCAAGGAAGTTTGCGGGCTCACCGCCGGCCAACTTGATCGTGTCCATTGTGGCCATCGCCAGACCGGCGCCATTGACGATGCAACCGATGTTTCCGTCCAAACCCACGTAAGACAGCCCCCGGTCCGCCGCACGGCTTTCGCGCGGGTCTTCCTGGCTTTTGTCGCGCAGTTCGGCGATCTGCGGGTGGCGGAACAGAGCGTTGTCGTCAAAGCTCATCTTTGCATCCAACGCCAGAACACGGTCGTCGCCGGTGATGACCAGCGGGTTGATCTCGACCATGGTGGCATCCAAGTCGCTGAACGCGGCGTAACACCCCTGCATTGTGCGCACCATCTGCTGGATCAGCTTGGGTTCAAGACCAAGCTTGAACGCAATTTCACGCGCTTGGAATTCCTGAAGCCCAACTGCCGGTTCCACAATGGATCGCACGATGCTGTCCGGACGGTCGGCCGAGATATCCTCGATCTCCATACCACCCTCTGACGAGGCAACAATCATCACCCGCTGGCTGGATCGGTCCAGAACAAAGCCCAGATAAATCTCGCGATCAATCGGCACGGCGGCTTCGACGTAAACGCGGTAGATCCCTTTGCCTTCCGGCCCCGTTTGATGCGTGACCAGCTTGCGACCAAACAGGTCATCGCAGGCCTGATAAATCTCGTTTTCAGTGTTGCACAGCTTGACCCCTCCGGCCTTGCCGCGCCCACCCGCATGGACCTGCGCTTTGACGATCCATTTGTCACCGCCCAGCTCGCGCGCCCGATAGGCTGCCTGTTCCGGGCTGTAGGCAAGCGCGCCCGCAGGGACGTCCACCCCGAAATTGGAAAGAAGTTCTTTCGCTTGGTATTCATGAATATCCATCTGCAATCCTCCCGTTCATGCAGTGTGGTTAAGCAGCGATTGAAGTGCCGTAGCGGCTTTCAAGCAATGCCTCGATCGCATCTCGATCAACCTCTCCGCCCAGCTCGCGAAGGGCTTCGGCAAACAGGCGTATGATCCGGCTGACCGCGTCCCGGTTCAGCTGATTGAGGATTCCGATCCGCACCTGTACCGGAGCGCTGAGAGTCGGCCAGATGCCAAATCCCCGTGCGCGGCAGTTCTGGACCAGCTCCATCTCACGCCCCGCCAGTTCCGGCGGCAGGTTCAGAACAACAAGGCTGGGCATGTCCGATGTCACTTCGCAGCCCATTTCGATCACCGCATCGCGCAGAACCTTCTCATGAGTGCGGTAGGCCATGGCCCGCTTTGCCAGGCTTTCTTGCAGGGTCAGTCGCAGGGCTTCGTGGAACGCCGCAACGGCGTATCCCGAATGCGTCCGGTGATAAGTTCCCTTCTCTACGTCTTGCCCATCGACAATGCCCCAATGGCGCGCTTCAAAGATCGGATTGTGAACATAGGAGTATGCACCTGACGCCTTCAAACTTTCGATATAAGCATCCGTAAAGCTGACCGGCGCGTAGGTCAGCGGCAGACAGCACAGACCTTTTTGCGGGCAAGACGCCCACCCGGCGATCCCGGGGTACTCGTCAATTGAAAAATCATCCGCACCCAACGACGAAACCGCGTCGATCAGACCCATGACACCATTGCGTTCACAGGCGTCCGAAAAGCCGCGCAGATCGTTGACACGCCCGGATCCGGTTTCCCAATGCGCCATGAACGCCCATTTGGGCTGGTGCTCAGACAAAGCAGCGTCAACCAGTTCACATGTCACCGGCTGACCATGTGGAACCTCGATCACGGTGACACTGGCGGCTTGTGGGTCAAGCGGGTTGGACGCGTGTTCTTGAGGTGTAGCTGCCTTGATCCGCAGGGTCAGAGCGTCGATACCCGAGAATGTCCCGTTGGCAAACGCCACGACCTTGTCGCCCGGCATGACGGCAGAGAACATAGCGTCCAGAGCGCTCCAACCGGTGCCTGCGACCGCAAAAGTATACGTGTTGGACGTGCCCCAGATTTTCCGCAGCATGTGTTTGCACTCGATCATGCCCCGCAGAACGTCACCCTGCATGTGATCCGCCACGCCTGCGCTGCTGAAGGCGCGCAGGACACGGGCGTCGGTGTTGCCCGGCCCCGGGCCAGCGGCCAGAGTCTCGGGGATCTCAAGAGGAGGGAAAATCTGAAACGTCATCGTCTGTCATCCTCGGCGTTGGTCGGGCTCTTGGACCCGTCATGTTTCGTTGCCGGACAGAAAACGCCGCCTTGCGCAATGGCGCAACGTAACTTACTACTGCTTTAGGATGACCAAAAGGATGGGGAAATTCCCACCCATTTTGGTAAAAATACCAAGGTATACTGAGTTATTTCCTACCCGTTTGGGTAGGGAATTGCGAAAGTTGGGTAAAAACAGATGATTGGCGCTCCAAGTACCCCTATTGATGTCATGCTGGCAGACGGCAATCCGCTGGTTCTGTCTGCCATGTCTGAAATCTTTGAACGCGATCCGCGATTCTCGTTGGTGGCGACGTCAGCCACCGCCGAAGGGTTCTTGGGTACCGTCATGCGGGTTCCGGTTCAGGTCGGGGTGGTCGACTGGAACCTCCCGGTGCTCGGAGCAGCAAAGCTGATCGAGGTTCTCCGAGAACAGGCCAATGCTCCACGGTTTGTGGTGTATGGGGATGTCACCAGCGAAACGCCGCGGCTGGCCATGCAAGCCGGGGCTGCCGGTTTCGCAGCGCGATCCGGCGAGGTCGAAGGCTTGCTTGAAACCTGCGCCGATGTGGCGGCTGGCAAAATGGTCTTTCCATTCATCGACGTTCGGAAAATGCAACAGGACCCAATCCAAAGCCTGTCCCGCAAAGAACGCACCATTCTTGAAGCCTTGGCCCAAGGCATGTCAAATCGGGACCTTTCAAAAGAGCTTCAGATTTCGACGAATACGGTCAAATTTCACCTGTCCAATATCTATGACAAGCTGGCCGTGAAAAACAGAACTCAGGCCATAGCGTTTTACTATTCGTCCAGATCCGCACTGGATTAGGACCATGGTCCGAGGTCTGCTGTCCAGAATGCCCAGCGGCGCAGTGCTCACTAATTCCGTTTCTCCAAAGCCCAATCGTCCTTTATCCTGATCTTGAAAAAGCAGGAGCACCCCGATGGACATCACACCCCTCACCGGCGGCTTGGGCGCTGAAATCGACGGCGCCGATATTCGAGACAGCGGGCAATTCCCTGATATCCACCAAGCCTTTGCCAAGTATTCCGTTATCGTCTTAAGGGGTCAAACTGCCACCCCTGAAGACCATCTGAACTTTGCTCGCAGCTTTGGCGCGATCAACGTCAACCGTTTCTTCAAACCGGTTGATGGCCATCCCGAGATTGCGACGGTCCTCAAAGAAAAAGACCAGAAAGAAGCGGTGGGTGAAGGGTGGCACACCGATCATTCCTATGACGAAGCGCCAGCCATGGGATCAATCCTGCATGCGATTGAGATGCCGCCCTATGGAGGAGACACGCTGTTTGTGTCCATGGCTGCCGCGTATGAGGCACTCTCGGCCCCAATGCGTCAGTTTCTAGACGGGCTGACTGCTGTGCATTCCTCGCGTCATGTATTTGGTGCCACCATACAAGACAGCGAAGCCGCCAAGAGCGGTCGATTGGGCAACGCAGACGCCGCAACACAAGATGCGCACCATCCCATTGTCATCACACATCCACTCAGCGGGCGTCGTGGTCTTTTTGTGAACCCTGTCTTCACAACGCATATCGAAGGGCTCAGCAAAGACGAGTCTAATGCAATTCTTGCGATGCTGTACGAGCACTGCAAACAACCCGAGTTCCAATGCCGCGTGCGCTGGCGCGCGGGCGACATAACGATGTGGGACAACAGAGCCACATGGCACAAGGCAATCAACGACTATCACGGTTTTCGGCGCCTGATGCACCGGATCACGGTTGAAGGCGTGGCTTTGTCCAACCCTGCTGAAAACAAGGACAGCTAAGGAACAAATCCACTGGGCACGCCAAAAATCGGTGCATCCACACTGGAACCTGTCAAAGCGTCCATAAAAGCGATCAGATTCTGAATTTCCATGTCCGAGAGTTCAATCGGATCAATGTCAGTTTTGCTGCGTTGGCGTTCCATTTCCAGTCGATCATCCCAAACCAAAAAGTCAGCGTCGTGCAACCACGGAACCTGAGGCAACCCGGCCATATCGGGCGTCCAGGCATTAAAACTTGCCTGAGGGTTAAGATGATGGCGAATGACGCTTTCAAGGTCGGGGAAAGCCCCGTTGTGACCGTAAGGGGCTGTCAAAGCAACGTTGCGCAACATGGGGGTGCGAAACCTGTAGGCATCTTCCAACCGATTGCTTTCACCCATACGACCAACGTCACGCGCATACGGATCCCATTGACGGGTTCGGCCCGGACCAAAAGGCGGAATGGCCAAAGCGTGGAATTCCTGATCGGACATCAACGGTCCCGCGTGGCACGCGGAACAGTTTGCCTTACCATAGAACAGATCCATCCCGTCTTTTTGAACTGTTGATAACGCATTCATGTCCCCTGCCAGATACTGGTCGAATGGGCTATCGGTGCTCCTCCACTCGATGGCCATGAAAGCGGCCAAAGCGTTGGCAACTTGGGTGATTGTGATGTCTTCCGTGGTTTCAATCTCATCAAACGCTGCGACCATTGCCGGGCCGTAATGGGGATCCGTTCTTACGCGTTTGGCAAGGATCGGCCACCCTTTGTCGATCCGATCATGGACGGCCCCGGTGACTTGGTTTTCGGCCACATTGCCTGCCATTTCGAATTGCGAGGTCAGCGGAAAAAGCGCTTGCGCAGCGAGTAGTGAGTTTAAGCCTTCCGGTAACCATTCCTGCGCGGGTGAGTTGAACCCGTTGCCGTAGACATCCGAGATGCTCAATCGGCCATCGTGAAACACCGTGTGGATGTCTTTAGCCCCTAGGTTCCAAAGCCCTGGCGAATTTCGGGGAATGCGTTTTCGAATCCTGTCTGCACCGGTGCCGGGTGTGCGCTCTGGCCCCAACCCCTGTCCGCCTTCTCCGATGCCCAGCGACACCCCATCCGAGGTACCGAAGTCCGGGTGGTGGCAATGGGCACAGGATATATTCCGATTGCCCGACAGGATCGGATCGTAAAACAGTTGATGACCGATGGCGGCCTGTTCCATATCAAAAGGCAGGAAGTCATCATCTGTCAGAGGGCGCGGCACATCCTGTGCCACCGCGCTCCCGGCCAAGAGGAAAGCAACCCCATGCGCCAGTTTGTACTTGCCCTTTGTCTGCTTGCCAGCCCGGCGCTCGCCGAACTGGAACAGGCGCGCGATTTGATGGAGGCCGGCGAGTTTGAGGCCGCGCGCAAAGAACTGCTGCCCGCCGCCCGCTCGGGCAATGCCGAGGCCGAGGAATTGATTGGCGTGATGTACGGGCTGGGCCTGGGCGTCGAACGGGACTATGAGCGCGCGTTCGAATGGTATCTGCGCGCCTCGATGAAGGGGCATCCGGGGGCTCAGTCGGGGGTTGGCTGGTATTATGAGCTGGGTCTTGGGATGCCCGCGCCTGATCTGGTCAGGGCTTACATGTGGTACACGCTCAGCGCCATTGGGGGCGATCCCGACGCGGCGATCAGCCTTGAGGAAGTAATCAAGAAAATGTCGCCGGAGCAGATCGAAAGAGCGCATGTTTTGGTCAATGATTACAAAGGGTGGATGTACCCTTTCAGATGAGGGATCAAGCCTTAAGCGGTTTTGCAAACCGTTTCGGGGCATTGGTTACAGGGTCGATAATCGGGCCTGAGGAGTATTGGCACACAAAAGCCCGTCGCGGATTCGCAGTCGTATTCGCACCCGAGCTATGGAGCGTGAGGCTGGAAAACGCTACGATCGTGCCCGCCTTGCAGGTCATCGGCTTACCGGTTTCCTTGCCAAAATACCCGTTGAGTTCGTTGCTTTCATCCTGCCATTCATGCCGTTCCAGACCCGGCTCGGCGTCCAAATCGCGCGGCAGGACATAGACACAGCCATTTTCTTCTGTCGCGTCATCTACTGCGATCCAGACGGTCAGATAGGGTGTGTGATCAAAGCCGACATAGGCGCCATCCTGATGCCAGGCAAAACTCGCGCCTTTGCCCGCACCTTTGACCACGAATTGTTCGTTAAACAGCATCGGATCTTCGATCCCGCAGGCGCTGGTGATCTCGGCGATTTTGGGGCCGAGCAAGAACTCTTCCAGCGAAGGAAACTCGGCGTGACGATGGCGCAGAAAGCGTCGCGCGTCGCCTAGCCCAATTTTGTGCACGTTGCCGCCGCCATCGTGGGCTGGCTCTTCCAGAAGCGTGTCGCAAGTGCCGCGTAGCATCTGCAGGTCTTCCGGGCTGAGTGCATCTTCGAAAACGAGGTAACCTTGGCGGCGAAATGCATCGGTTTGGTCGAGCATCTGAGTTTCTCCGGCAGCGGGGGCAGGCTTGCGCGCGACTGGGCCGCGCGCAGGGTTTTCTTGTAAGACAGCCTTACTGCGTCTCGGCAGCGCGCGTCGCCGCAATCTCGGCTTCGGCTTCGGCAACCGCTGCGGTCAAGGCGTCAAAGGCGGCTTCTCCGCCGTCGACATTGGCCTTGAACCAATCATAGACAGGTGCCGCAGCTTCCTTGAACGCGGCCTTCTCTTCCGGGGTCGGTACATAGAGATCGCCACCTTCGGCGACGAATTCCTCATACGCCTGGATCGACTTGCGCTTGGGCGAAGCAAATGTGGCCTGCTGCAGCTGATAGAATCCATCGACGATGACATTGCGCAGCTCTGGCGGCATCGACATGAACTTTTCGTTGTTCATGAACCACAGCGCACCCATATATGCATGCCCGTCCAGAGTGACATATTTCAGACCGGCATCAGGGAACTTCATGCTCATGATGTCGGTAATGCCGTTCTTGGATCCTTCAACAACACCGGTTTGGAACGAGGTGAACAACTCCGGCCACGGGATCGGTGTTGGGGCCGCGCCCAGCGCTTTGACCAGTTCCTGCGGCAGGTCTGCTACCACGGTGCGGATCTTCAGCCCTTCCATGTCGCCGGGACTTTGGATGCGGCGCTGCGTGTTGGCAAAGTTGCGCCAGCCGCCAGTGTTGCCAATTGTCATCAGACGCAGCGCGCCGCCCGAGTTCTCGGCGACCATTTCCTGCATTTTGGTCACAAAGGGCGAGCCGTTGGCCAGCGCAGCTTCAGCAACACGGTCATCCGACATCAGATATGGCAAGTCCAGAACCTGAACAAAGGGGAAGATGCCTGACGTGCCGCCCGAGGTTTGGATGACGATGTCGATTTGACCCTCGGCCACACCTTGCAAGCACTCGGCCCCGTTCGAGCACAGTTGTGTGCCGATGAACAATTCGACTTCAATCGCGCCGTTCGAGGCGGCCTCGACATAGTTCTTGAAGACGATCAGGCCGTCATAGTCCTCGTCGTTTTCGTTCGAATTGGCAGTGGCGCGCAGCGTGTAGTCGGCAGCTGTTGCCGCGATGGCAGACGCGGCCACAAGCGAAGTGGCCACCGCTGCGGTTTTGATGAAGTTTCTGAGCATGCGTTTCCTCCCTGTGGAACTCAGTTAGTTGGCAAATCCCGTTATCCTCGGGATCGTCATGGATAGTGCGGGGATATAGGTGATCAGGAAGATCACGATGATTTCGACCGCCAGGAACGGCAGGATCGCTTTGGCGATGGTTTCGACCCGTTCGCGCGAGACAGCAGCAGCGACAAACAAGACCAGGCCCATGGGCGGGGTGGCGAGGCCGACGGTCAGGTTGACGCTCATGATGATGGCGAAGTGGATCGGGTCAACACCGAGACTGGTAAAGATCGGGCCAAGGATGGGACCAAGGATGATGATCGCAGGGCCTGCATCCAGAAACATGCCGACGATGAACAGCAGCAGATTGATCAGGAACAGCAGGATCAGCGGGTTTTCCGACAGGCTCAGGATCAGCGAGGCCAGTTGCTCCGGCGCATGGCTGAGGCTGACGACCGTCTTGAACGCCATCGCCGCGCCGACCAGCAGAAGGACAACGGCCGATGTCATACCTGCGTTGCTCAGCACCTCGGGCACTTCTTTCCATGTCAACGTGCGCAGAACGAAGAAACCGATGATAAAGGCATAGCCTACGGCGACGGCTGCAGCCTCGGTCGGGGTGAAAATACCGCCCAGAATACCGCCCAGAATGATGACCGGGGTCATCAGCGGGAAGAAGGCTTTAAGGCTGGCCTGACGCCGCTCGGGCCACGTGTATTTTCGGCTGGCAACGGGGAAGTCATATTTGTCAGCCATCAGTTTGATCATCAGCATCAGGCCGACGCCCACCATCACGCCCGGCACGATACCCGCAAGGAACAGGGCGGCCACGCTTTCGCCCATCACATAGGCGTAGATGATCATGATACCCGAAGGCGGAATGATCGGTCCGATCACAGAACTGGCCGCTGTGATCGCAGCGGCGAATTTGCGGGTATAGCCCTGTTTCTCCATCGCCGGGATCAGCATCGACCCCAAAGCGGACGTATCGGCCACTGCAGATCCCGAGAGGCCTGCGAACAGGATCGAACTCAGCACGTTCACATGTGCCAGACCGCCGCGCAGATGGCCCATAAGCGCCTGTGAAAATTCAACAAGACGGATGGTGATGCCGCCTCGGTTCATGAGCTCTCCGGCCAGCATGAAGAAGGGGATCGCCATCAAAGGAAAGCTGTCCATACCGTTATAGACATTGCGGTAGAGCAGCGTGATGTCGTTGGTCTGGCCGTTCAGCCACAGCAGGATACCGGGCGCGGCCAGAAGGGCGAAAAAGACCGGCAGGCCGATCAGCAGGAAAACCAGAAAGGTGGGCAGGAACCAGATTAGCATTTATTCGGCCCCCACTGCCGCATCAGGAATTTCGGGCAACAGGTGACCTCCGCCCAGCAGAGTGATGAAGGATCGCAGGATCAACTCGATATTCACCGAGATCAGCAAGATGATCCCCACCAACAGCGAGGCCATCATCCAGCTGCGCGGGATGCGGTACCATTCGTCGAACCCGAAAGATGTGGGCAGGTACAGCGCGGCGGTGGCGAACCTACCGCCAAAGCCAGTCACTTCGGACCAGCCGATATTGACGGCGACCAACAGCACGGCGAACGAGATTACCAGCAGGAACAAGTTCAGCGTTTGGCCAATAAAACGCGGCAAAAAGCGCTCCAGCATGTCGATGGCCACAAAACCCCCGCGCCGAAACGCCGTGGGGGCCATCAGACCGGTCATCCACAACATGCAGAACCGCGCGGCCTCATCCGGCCAGGGCAGCGCATTGCCCAGAACGTATCGGAAGAACACCTGAATCAGGATTGCGATTACCATGAGTGCAATCGCAACGACACCAACCGCGCGGCCCAGACGCAGCACGGTTTCGTTCACGAATGCAATCGGCGCAAGCACCGATGCCAGTCCGCCCATGCGGATCCTCCCTTGTTCAGCCGCGGGTATGCCCACGGTCGTCAGATTGCGCTTAGTGCTGCGCGAATTGGCCGAGTTTCCCGGCGTAAAAGGTCAGCGCGTCTCCATCCGCCATGCTGGCCCGCAGAACTTTTCCTACGACAATAACGTGATCGCCCGCGTCGTGATACGCATGTTGCTCGCATTCAAACCGTGCCAGACAATCCGACAGTAACGGCGTGCCGTTTTCGCAGCGCTCATGCGCGATATCGCGCAGGGCAAAAGCGTCTTTCGAACAGCCAAAGCAAAGCTCGGCCTGTTCCGCCGACAGCACATGGACGCTGAAATGGCGGGCTTTGTGGAAATAGGGGAAGCGGCGTGAGTTGCGGTCGCCTGCCCACATGATCAGCGGCGGGTCCAGCGACAGCGACGAAAAGCTGTTTGCGGTGATGCAAACCGGGCCATCTGCGCTGTCGCAGGTGACGATGGTGACGCCGGTCGCAAAGCGGCCAAAAGCGTCACGAAGGGTGCGGGTGTCGTCCTTATGCGGAACGAAAGTATGGGTCATGTCCTTTGAGATTGCGTTCATCAAGGTACCTCTTGTCCCAGCGCAGCCTCATAAAGGCGATACCAGGCTTCGCGATCCAGTTTGACCTTCAACGCGTCTGAGGCGCGCTTGATCCGATCCAGATTGTTGGTGCCCAGAACCGGCAGGATGTTGGCCGGATGGGCCAGCAGGAAGGCCACGGCGACGGCGGCGCGGTCCACACCGAACTCGGCTGCGACTTCATCGGCCACAACGCCGACCGGAGGGTTTCCGGCCATCAACAGACCTCCGCCAAGCGGCGACCACGCCATCAACGGATGGCCGTATTGCTGGTGAAACGCCAGATCGCCATTGGTGAAGGGGCTGATCTCGCCCAGCGAGATCTCGATCTGGTTGGTGACCAGTTTGGTCTTCATGGCCGATTGCAGCAGCGACCAGTCCCAGGGGCGGAAGTTCGATACACCCACAGCGCCCACCTTTCCGCTGGCAACAACTTCGTCCAGCGCGGCACCGGTTTCATGGTGGTCCATCAGAGGGTCAGGGCGGTGGATCAACAGCAGGTCGATATGGTCAATGGCCATTTCTGTCAGCGAGGTATCGACCGACTTCACGATATGCGCACGCGACGTGTCGTAGTATTTCACCTTCGCATCCGCGTAACGGCCGACCGGGGCGATGATGTCACATTTGGTGACGATCTCCATCTTCTGGCGCAAGCTCGGGTTGGCGCGCAAAGCATTGCCCAGAACAGCTTCGGCTGCGTAACCACCATAAATGTCGGCCTGATCGAAGGTGGTGATGCCCTGATCCAAGCAGGCTTGAATCTTGGCCTCAACATGGCCTGTGGATGTATCCGCGTCATCGCCCAGCCGCCACATGCCATAGACAAGGCGGCTCATCTCAAGCGAGTCAGATAGTTTCACACGTTGCATCAGCGGCGTTCTCCGTTGCCCAGTGGGGTCGCTGGGGTCATTGCTGGCACGCGCCCGTAAGCTTCGGGCAGCGAGCAGGTTTTCAAGTTGGGCAGCACCCGAGCACCAAAATGCTTGGCCTCATCCATGTGCGGGTAGCCCGAGAAGATGAAAGCGCGGATGCCCATCTTCTGGTATTCCTCGATCTTCGACATAACTTGATCAGTCGATCCGACCAGAGCGGCACCGCAGCCAGACCGCGCCCGGCCAACACCAGTCCAGAGACCGGGTTCGACATAGCCGTATTCATCTGCCAAATCGCGGTTCTTGGCCTGATGCGCAACACCCAGCGACGTCGCGTCCAGCGCCCGTTCGCGAATGGCACGACCGTATTCGTCATCCAGTTTCGAGACGATGTAGTCCGCATATTCCTGCGCCTCAGCCTCGGTATCGCGGACGATCATGTGGACGCGCAGTCCGTAATCCAGCGTTCGATTGTAATTCTCGGCAACTGCGTGCACGGCTTTCATCCGTTCGGCCAGTTGGTCCTTGGTTTCAGGCCACATCAGGTAGACGTCGCAATGTTCACCGCACAAGTCCAAAGCCGAAGGTGAATATCCACCAAAATACAACAGCGGGCCGCCGGTCTGATAGGGTTTCGCAGGATCGGTCGTCAGACCCGAGAAATTGTACACTTCGCCGGCGTGGTTGATCTCATCCTGCGTCCAGGCCTGTTTCAAAATCTCGACCACTTCGCGCGATCGCTGATAACGGAATGCACTGTCGGCTTTCTCACCGGGGAAGTCGGATGAGATGATGTTGACGGTCAGCCGCCCCTTCAGCATGTGATCCAGCGTTGCGATGGTGCGCGCCAGCATGATCGGTTGCATCTCACCGCAGCGTACGGCGGCCAGCATGTTGATCCTGTCGGTGATCGGTGCGCAGCCAGCGACAAAACTCAGGGTGTCCTGACCAACTTGATACGAAGACGGGCACAGGATGTTGCGGAATCCCTGTGCTTCGGCCTCTTTCACGATGCCCGAGCAATGCTCCCAACTGGATCGAAGATCGCCGTCCGGCACACCCAGAAATTGATAATCGTCCGAGCAAAGTGCCGCAAACCACGATACTTCAGCAGCGTCCAGATCAGGGGATGTGATGGGGACGATAGTCATCTGAGTCGGTCTCCGCGCAGCGTTTGCTTTTTCTCTTGCGTAGCAATCGCTTTGATGTAGATCAATAGTGTATCAATTTTTCCCGCGACCAAGTGAAGCGACTGACTGTGCCCTCTGCCAATCGAAATCCGAACGCACTTCCGGTTTACATCCAGATTGCGGAACTGCTGATCCGAGATGTCGCGGCAGGGCGGCTGATGGATGGAGAGCGCCTGCCGCCCGAACGCGAGATGGCGGCTGATCTGAATGTCTCGGTCGGGACACTGCGAAAATCGCTCGCCGAGCTTGAAAAAAAGGGAATGCTGGAACGCATCCAGGGTTCGGGAAACTACATTCGCGAAACGGGCACGCAGAGCAGCGTCTATGCGATGTTCCGGCTTGAACTGCCCGAAGGCGGTGGCCTGCCACGCGCCGATGTTCTGTCGGTTGATCATCTGGATAAACCATCCGATCTGCCGCAATTTGGTAAGTCGAGCCGAGGTTCACGCGTGCGCCGGATGCGCTATTTGAATGACACAATCATAGCCGTCGAAGAAATCTGGCTGGACGAATCAGCAGGTTTGATCGACCGGACCCTCTTGTCCGACTCTCTTTACCGCTACTACCAACGCCAATTGGGATTTTGGATCATTCGAGCCGAAGACAGGGTCTCGGTCCAATCGCTTCCCGATTGGACGCCCGAAAGTTTCACCAAACCAGCGGGCCAAACAGTAGGGTATATCGAACGTTTCAGCTGGTCAGAGACCGCTGAACCCGTTGAATTCTCGAAAACATGGTTCGACCCGGATCGGGCCAACTACGTCCAACGTTTGAAGTAAAAGGAAACACGCATGACCCGGACCATCAACTACGGGCTGATAGGATGCGGCATGATGGGGCAAGAACACTTGCACAATATCGGCCTGTTGGAAGGGACGCGCGTGGCAGCGATTTTTGAGCCGGATCCGGTGATGGCAAAAGCCGCCAAAGCCATTGCGCCGGATGCCACGATGGTGAGCTCGGTCAAAGAGCTCCTGGCCGTCGAGGACTTGGATTGCCTTGTCATAGCAAGCCCTAATCACTTGCACGTGGACCAGATCTGCGAAGTCGCGGAAACGCGACCCCTGCCGCTGCTGGTGGAAAAGCCGTTGTTCACCGACCCAAAGGATGCGGCCCGGTTAGAAGAGGTTGAGCGTAGCTATCCCTGCCCAATCTGGGTTGCGATGGAATACCGATACATGCCCCCAATTGCTGCTTTGATCGACAAGGCGGAAGCAACAGGTGGCGTAAAGATGCTGTCTGTCCGCGAGCATCGTTTCCCATTTCTGGAAAAGGTCGGCCACTGGAACCGGTTTAATCGCAATACCGGAGGCACCTTTGTTGAAAAGTGCTGTCATTTCTTCGACCTCATGCGCTTGATCCTGCAATCCGACCCGGTGCGGGTTACCGCAAGTGGGGGGCAAGCCGTCAACCATCTGGACGAAAGCTACGAAGGCGAAACACCGGATATTCTGGACCACGGGTACGTTATTGTCGATTTCGCCTCGGGCGCACGCGCCATGTTAGAGCTGTGCATGTTTGCGGAAGGCTCTCGGTATCAGGAAGAAATTTCGGCCGTTGGACCCGACGCCAAAGTTGAGGCACTGGTTCCCGGACCAGGACGCTTTTGGCCTGATCATCTGGGGGAACCGCCTGTGCCCAAGGTCATCGTAAGCCCCCGCAACCCCAAGGGGCCTACGTCAATAGACGTCCCCGTAGACGCCAGAATACTGGCAGCCGGAGACCACAATGGATCGACCTATTATCAGCACCAAGGGTTTCTGGCCGTGCTGCGCGGCGAAAAGGCCCAACCCGATGTCAGCCTGAAGGACGGTCTTTGGGCTGTCAGGACGGGACACGCCGCACAACAGGCGATGGAAAGCGGCGAAACCGTACGCTTAGGCGGCTGACAAAAGCGTCATAAAGGGTTGAGTTCTCAAATCGTTTGGAACTCAACCCTTCTCGTACGACCGCCCGAAACCTTTGTGGATGTTGCTTGCACGGGATCCGCAAGCAGACATGGTCAAGGTTCATTTTGTCCGCGATGGTTTCCTCATCGGACGCGCATCTGGGCCTTTTTTCGCACGCACTTTAAAGGTCTTGGGCTTATCGCCGTCCTGTCGACTTTTGTGGCGTTCGGTCCGTGACCCCATCGGTTTCGACGGATCGGCCGCGTTTTTGCGCCGTTTGTTTTCCGCACCGCCGCTTTTACCCGTTGGTTTCTTTCCGGGGTTGCCCTGACCTGCCTTCGGCTTTGCAGACTTTGGTTTGTCCGGGTTTTCCCGGCGCTTCTTCGGTTTTTTTGGGCTTGGTTCAAACTCAGCTGGTTTCGACGCGCCAGCGGGCTTGCTGTCTCGACGCGATGTGTCCGCTTTCCGATCTGGGCGTGGCGTTTTACGTGGTGCTTTCGGCGCAGCCGGGGGGCCTTTGGGCGAGGCGTCGAAATCCGGAACGCCCGGCAATTCGGTCAAGCGCGCGCCCTGTTCAAGATCAAGCTCAGGGCCAAGCTCGTTCTTCATCGCCGGTACTGCGTCGCTGAGGATTTCAACGAATGTTTGCTGGTACTGGACACGAATGGCCCCAATCGCATCTTTGGAGATCCCGGCATTTCGACACAGCATCGGCAGCAACCAACGCGGCTCAGCCCGCTGTTTGCGGCCCAAAGACAACGAAAACCAAGTGCTGGGCCCGAAATCCGAAGCCTCCCGCTTTTTACGGGCACCCGGTTCAGGCACGTCACCCAAAATCTCGGGCGCGGAATTGCGCTCGCGGTAGAGCCGCAGAAACGCCGCCGCAATTTTCTCGGCTGAATGCTCTTGCAACAGCCTTTGCGCAAAAGCCTGTTCTTCGGCGCTTGGCGATTGGCTCCATCCCGGATCGGACATCAGCCGTTCTTCATCGCGCGCAAGGACCGCTTCGGCGGAAGGTGGCGTACCCCATTCCGCCTCTAGTTTGGCGGATTTCAACAGGCGTTGTGCCTTTGACCGTTGGCGCCCAGGTACAATCAGCACCGAAGTGCCCTTGCGTCCGGCGCGGCCTGTTCGCCCGGACCGGTGCAACAGGGATTCCGCATTGGACGGCAGATCCGCGTGGATCACAAGTTCCAGCCGGGGCAGGTCAATGCCGCGTGCAGCCACATCTGTTGCGATACATACACGCGCCCGCCCGTCGCGCAGGGCCTGCAAAGCGTGGGTGCGCTCGGACTGGCTCAGTTCACCCGAAAGCGAAACCACCGAAAACCCCCTGTTGGAGAACTTCGCAGTCAAGCGGGCCACCATAGACCGGGTATTGGCGAAGATGATCGCCGTTTGCGCATCATGAAAACGCAAAAGGTTGATGATCGCCTTTTCGATGTCTGACGGGGCCACGGACAGCGCAAGATAGGAAATGTCAGCGTGCTGGGCGTCTTTGTTGCCGACCTCAATCCGACGGGCGTCTTCTTTCTGATAGGTCTGCGCAAGCTTGGCGATACCGCGCGGTACCGTTGCGGAAAACAGCAAAGTCCGACGGTTTTCCGGAGTGTGATCCAGAATGAATTCGAGATCCTCGGAGAACCCCATGTCCAGCATCTCATCCGCTTCGTCCAGGACAACCGCTTTGAGATCACCCAGATCGATCACGCCTCGCGACACGTGGTCTCTGAGACGACCGGGCGTGGCGACGATGACGTGTGCGCCGCGCTCAATCGCTCTGCGTTCCGTGCGCGCATCCATACCACCCACGGCAGATGCGGTAACGATCCCGGCTTCAGAGAAAAGCCAGTCAAACTCTCGCTGAACCTGCATGGCCAGTTCACGTGTGGGCGCGATGACCAAGGCCAAAGGGGCTGCCGGTCGATCAAACCGGCCGTCTTTGTCCAGCAGGTCGGGTGCAATTGCCAACCCAAAGCCAACCGTCTTTCCTGATCCGGTTTGCGCTGACACCAAAAGGTCAAGCTGGGCCAGCTCAGGCTGCGTCACCGCCACCTGAACGGGCGTAAGTTCGCTGTAACCTTTGTTGGTCAACGCCTGCGAGAGCGTCATTGGCAGGTCGAAGAGGTTGGGCATACATCACCTTGCAGAAGAAAGATCACGCCCTTAACGACGATGGCAGACTTTGTACAGCCTCGTTTGGGCCTGCAGGTCCGATCAGCAATGAAACAAACCGGAACCGGCAGGATTTAACTTTTTTGAACTGTTGATGCTCGCAGTCTTGAAGCCGTCAGTGAAATCCGCGCGGGACGCTTTCCGTCCACTCTTTGACTATGACTTCAGTGCCCTCTGCGCCTTCGGTAGCCCGCAGTTTTCGTGTCAGGTAGAAATTCTGCGCATCACAATGCATCGAACTCTCGGTCTCAATCTCCACGTTCCAGTCGCCCCGCTCGAAGGTGAAACGCCATTGGCTATCAAAACGGGCGGATGCAGGGTCGTCGGGGTGGATGCTGTAATGCATGGCGACATGGCTGCCAACGACCAGTCCGTGATAGGGATCACGCGCTTTACCATAGTCGTCGAACGTGTCCAGAACGAGGGTCCCATCGTCAAGCACATGCTGATCGGATCGCCCGGACGGCGCGCGCAGTACTTCTGTTTCCAGTACAGGAAAATCCCGTGCCGGACCCGGGTTCTGCGGTTCGATTTCCGCCTCAACCTCGCGTATCGGCAATTGCAGAACGCTGCGGTCCAGATGAAGCGTGACCTTGGCCTGTTCTGGTGCGGGCCAGACAACGGGCCAATAGCTGGTCGACAGCGCGAGCCGCAACCGGTGCCCTGCGTGCAGGTGATGGGCGCATTCGTTTAGCAGGATTTGCGCCTCGTAAACCTGTCCCGGCACAAGGGTTTCAGGCGTTTCGTGACTGGCATAATGGCAAAGATTTAGCGGCCTGTAACTGATACGCTGGGACACCCCTTCGGGGGAAACATCACACAGCCGCGCCATCAGTTGCGCGACCGGTTTATCGACGCTGAATGCAAAGCGCAGCCGCGCCCGTCCCAAAATCTCCAAAGGTTCATCCAGCACAGCAGTGTCAAAGCATTGCGACAGCACATCATCGGGTGCCTGATCGCCGCACAGTTCATTGTCAAAGCGCATTCCTGGACAGAAATATCCGCTGGTTGCTCCAACACTGGCCGGGCTGCTTACGGTGACTGTGCCGCTGGTAGGTCCGGCACCAAACCCGTCATGCGTCAAGTGTAGAAACCGATCTTTCACATTGTCCGACGGCCAATTCTGTTCGGCAATCCAGCGCCCTTTGCGTGGGCCATTCTGTTTGGTCGGTTGGAAGTGTTCCTGCATGAAAGTACGATAATCTGGCAGGTCCTCGGCCCCGTTCTGCCGCCCTTTGAGCCAGCGATCAAACCACGTAATCACTTCCGAGTGGAAATCGGATGGTGCAAGTTTTGAGATGTGTGGATAACGATGCTCCCAAGGGCCAACCATTGCTTTGGCCGGGACTTTCAAATGGGTCGCAATCGCGGAGGGCGCGTTGACATAGGCATCAGCCCAGCCTGTCATGGCCAGCACCGGAACTTTGATTGCATCCCAGTCCTCACACACGGATCCGTGTTTCCAAAACGCATCACGCGTGGGATGCCGCAACCAATCCACTGCGGAAAAGGGCAGCGTTTCCATCCGGTTCAGCCAATCCTCACGCCAATCCTCACGCAAGTCCGGATCCGCCGGTCGCGACAGATAGGCAAACATCTGACTGGCCCAGTTTGCATTATCGCTCAGCAGACAGCCGCCCATAAAATGGATGTCATCAGCATAACGATCCACGGTCGAAGCAACGGAAACTACGGCCTTGAGCGCCTCAGGCTGACGGTACGCCAGTTGCAGCCCATTGAAGCCACCCCAGGAGATCCCGATCATACCAATATTGCCGTCACACCAATCCTGCGCGGCAATCCACGCCAAGACCGCCTCGCCATCGCTCAGTTCCTGTTCGGAATACTCGTCATCGAACTGCCCGTCGCTGTCACCGGTTCCCGTGATATCCACCCGGACACATGCATAGCCCGCGCGGGCAAACACGGGGTGAGTAGATTCATCCCGAGGTGCCGTGCCATCGCGTTTGCGATAAGGCAGGTATTCCAGAATGGCCGGGCTTGGCCCAGTGACCGGCAACCAGATCCGAGCGGCCAGGTTGCGACCATCCGCCGTTGGGATGAAGACATTTTCAATTACGCTATGATCATTTGTCACGAAGTATTCCCCTAGCGATTCTCTGGCACCCTAACCCCTTTTGGCTGCCGCACTTAACAACACCAGCGACACCGAAGCCCAAAAAAGACATTTGAAACAGAAAGCGCAGATCACCACTGGCCCGTTTGTCGGCAGGGTGAACGATACCACTGAATTTAACAGCTTCCCTACGGAGCGGCGGAAAGCACCTCGACTTCGACCTTGAACTCCGGCCTCGTAAAACCGCTGACGATCAACAGCGTCGAGCTTGGTAAGCGGCTGGTCGAAGCAATAAATTCATCCCGGGCGCGCATGTAGCCTGCCATGTGCGATCGGTCGGTTACAAAAGCTTTGATATGCGCTACATCCCCTGCACCCATACCCGCTGACCGCAGAATTTTTTCGATGTTTTGAAAACAGACAATCGCTTGATCATATGCGCCTTCCGGGACGCTTTCATCGGCGCGAATCCCCAATTGCCCTGAGGTTTGAACAAGCCTCCAATCGCGGGGAATTTCGACCCCATGCGCATAGCGCGCGAACGGAGGTGACATATCGGATGGGTTTAACTCTTTCATTTTCCTGTACTCTTTTCTGATTTTGAATTTTTCTTGCGAGTTCAAACTTTCTTTGCAAGTCTTAGCGCACTTCTCTGGCACGGATAATCCAAGGGCCACGTATTCCAGTTTCGTCAAGGAGGGCGATATGGGCAAACGTGGTCATTTGCTGTGTGTCGTGTACGCACTCTACTTCAATTTCGGTCCAATACCGGGGATCCACCCGCCTTGTCATACATCAGGGCGGGCGAACGAAGTCACCCGGTTGATAAGCGAACACGACCGACCTCCATCCAGTCGTTTCTGCCGTTCATCGAGCCGCCTGTTTGGGAGGCTCGCATGAGCATTCAAGGCTATTGGGCCAATCACAAAGCGCCGGATTTTCGCGATCTGCCAGATGATCTGGTTGCCGTTCTGCCAATCGGAGCCACAGAACAACACGGTCCCCATCTGCCGGTATCCGTTGACAGTGACTTGGTGGCCGCTGTGGTCGAGCGTACTTTGCCTCGCCTGCATGCCGAGCAGAACGTGCTGATCCTGCCGGGTTTGACCGTCACCAAAAGCGGCGAACATGATCGGCATCCCGGAACCCTCAGCCTGTCTGCGGATACTTTGCTGGCGGTGTTGCGCGACATCGGGGCCTCGATCGCGCGAGCAGGTGTACAGCGGCTTGTTCTGTTCAACGGCCATGGGGGAAACACAGCAGTGTTGGAAACCGCCGCGCGTGATTTACGGATCGCGCATGAGATGATCGTTGTTACATGCTCGTGGTTCGGTTTTTCCGATTGGGAAAACATCCTAGACCCCGATACTGCCTCGGTAGACTTGCATGCCGGAGAGTCCGAGACCTCCTCTATGTTGGCGGCTAAACCGCATCTCGTGGATATGAGCCGGGCGCAGAACTTTGTTCCCGCCAACCGGGATTGGGAAAAGCAATTCAACCATATTGGTCTGACCGGGCAAGCCGCGCGGCCGGGCTGGATCATTGATGACCTGCATCCGGATGGGGCTTGCGGGGATGCCTCTGCCGCGACTCTGGAAAAGGGGGAACGCCTCTTGGATACAGCCGCCGACAATTTCGCGCAGTTTCTTGCCGAGTTCGCCCGGTTCGATCACCGGAGTGGCGCGACATGAACATGCTGAATGCAACAGATTCGTATGTTGTCGAGAACGTGCTTGTCCCTGTCTCGCTGCTCTTGGATCCGCATGGTTTTGGGGGCACGCAGATTTCGGATTGTTTGGCGGGCGATCTGATTATCCGGGGCGGACAGGCAGTTTGTTTACGCCCTAGCACCGCGCCTTGTCATCCATCAGGTTTGATCACCCCGCGCCTGACCGAATGCCATGTGCATCTGGATAAATGCCACACGATCTCAAGAATGGGCCGGATTGGCGGAGATCTAAATGCCGCCATGGACGCCCAGCGCCGCGACCGCATGTTTTGGACGGAAGACGACCTGCGCCAGCGGGCGGAACGGGGACTACAGGAGTTGATGTCCTCGGGGTGCGGCATCGTTCGAAGTCATTTCGACTGGGCCGCTGATCCGGAAAGCACCTCGCCGCCTTTGGCATGGTCCGTGCTACAAGAGCTCGCGGTGGATTATCAGGATACGGTCCACCTACAAGTCGCTTCGCTGTTGAACACAACCGATTTGGCCGACCCGGCCAAGGCAAATGCAATAGGTCGCGAGATCGCCCGTGGCAATGGGGTGCTCGGGCTGTTCGTTTTGAACCAACCGGATCGCCACGCCGCGATACAAGTTGCGGTTCAGCTGGCTGAAAAGCATGGCCTCGCATTGGATTTTCACGTTGATGAAGGGTTGCACCAAGGGCTGGACGGGCTGGAGATCATTGCAGACACCCTCATCGAGACCGGGTTTCAGGGCCCCGTGCTATGCGGTCACGCCTGCAGCCTGATCAACGTCGCGGGCGAACCTTTGCAAGCGCTTTTGGACAAGATCGCACGGGCCGGGCTGACCATTGCCAGCCTGCCAACGTCCAACCTGTATCTGCAGGGGCGCAGCACAGGCACACCAGACCGGCGCGGGATCACGCGGATCAGTGAGCTGCGCGCCGCAGGTGTTCCCGTCGTAGTGGGCACCGACAACGTGCGCGACGCTTTTTGCCCCCTTGGCCGCCATGACCCACGCAAAAGTCTGGAACTGGCAGCGCTTACGGCCCATCTGGACCCGCCATTTGGTGATTTACTGCCCATGATCACCACAAATGCGCAAACAGCGCTGGGTCTGTCACCAACCAACGTGGATGGGGCCGCAGTCGAAGACCTGCTGATCTTTGATGCCGCATCAACCTCGGACTGGCTGACCGGGACATCCGCACCCAAACCCTTGAAGCATGCTCTGACAGGAGAGATTGCATGACGTCGATTTCAGGAAAAAGCGATCTGGACTGGGCCGCGTTTGCCGAACGCCTCGCGCCGGTCGAAGTGATCGACGAACCCGTTCTGGTCAAGAAACGGTCGCGCGATTTCTTCTGGTACAGCCCTATTCTGAATCAACAGCTCAAACGCAGTTTTGGCGATCTGGTCGCCCTGCCGAAAACCGTTGAAGAGATGGCGCATTGCCTCAAGACCGCGTATGACGCAGATGCCCCCGTCGTGCTGCGTGGCGGCGGGACGGGCAATTACGGACAGGCCGTGCCGTTGCACGGTGGTCTGATCATCGAAACCACCCGGATGAACCGCGTATTGGAAATCGGAGACGGCTTTGTCCGCGCCGAAGCAGGCGCGCTGATGGCCGATGTCAACGCGGCGCTGATGGCGCAGGGGTGGGAAATGGCCATGTTCCCGTCGACGCAGGATATCGCAACGATCGGCGGGTTTGTCGCGGGCGGTTCTGCGGGCATTGGCTCGATTGCGAACGGTGTTCTCAGAGAGCCCGGCAACATCCTGCAGCTCAAGGCTCTGTCCGTCGAAGAAAACCCCCAGGAATATGTGTTCGAAGGTCAGGACGTTCTGCAAATACATCATGCTTGGGGCTTGAACGGGGTCATTACCGAAGTGACGCTGCGTACGGTTCCCCACCCGGATTGGATCGGGTGCATGGCGACGTTCGACAGCTACCAAGACTGCTACACCGCCGGGTACGCGGTTGCGACCGACGATCAGATCGGATGTAAGCTGGCCAGCACTGTAGACGCGCGGATTGTGGAGTATTTCCCCCGACTGAAAGGCCATGTCCGGCCCGACAAGCACCTTCTTGTTTCGCTGGTACCCGCGACCGATATGGCCCGGTTTCGCGGCCTCATTGCGGATCTGGGCGGAAGTCTTGATCTGGAATTGACCGAAGATGACCGGAAGGCAGCATCACTGCCCCATGTGTTCGAATTTGCCTATAACCACACCACTCTGCAGGTTCTGAAAGCGGACCGGTCAGCGACCTACCAACAAATCGGCGTACCGGATGCATCCGACGCGGGCGCGGTTGCAAAGGTTGGTGCAGCCTTGGGTGACGATGTCTGGCAGCATCACGAATTCTCGTTGCTAAACGGCGAGGTCGTCGCCTTTGATCTGCCAATCATCTGGTACTCCACCGAAGATCGCCTGCGAGAGATCGGTCGAATTTACGAAGAACACGGGCACGGCGTGTTTGACGCCCATAGTTTCCATGTGGAAAGCGGTGGTTTGAAAACCGCTGACTATCTGCACCTCGCCTGGAAAAAACGACTGGACCCAAAGGGTTTGCTGAACCCCGGCAAATCCCGCGCCTGGGATCTGGTCAAGGATCTGCCACCCGAAGAAATCGAAGCCAAAGCAACCGTGTAAGAGGTCGCCATGTCCGCATTTGAAACACGCCCCCTGAACCCGCATTTCGGAGTTGAAGTGACCGGGATCAATCTGACTGACGCAACCGACAGCCGGTTGTTCGGGCAAATACGCGCTCTATTCGAAGAACATTCAGCCCTTTTGTTCCGCGGTCAGGACATCTCTGACGCCCAGCACAAGCAACTGGCCGAACTCTTCGGTCCCATCGAGGATCGCAAAGCTGACGAGCGCAAAAAGGGCGAAAAGTTCGAGGTTCCAACCGTTTCCAACGTGCGGGACGACGGTTCGATCACCGAAGAAATGGACCTGCACACGCTGAACCTGAAATCGAATTTTCTTTGGCATTCCGACAGCACATTTCTCCCCACACCGGCGCTGACGAACATCCTGATCAGCCGTGTCGCCACGACCGAGGGCGGTGCCACGGAACTGGCCAGCACCCGCGCAGCCTGGGCGAACATGCCCGAAGACATGAAGGCAAAGGTGCGCGGACGCGGCATCTGGCATCGCTATAGCCATTCGCGCCGCAAAATCTCGCCCGAACTGGCTGAATTGCCGATGTTCAACAAATGGCCGGACCAGCATTGGAATGCGTTGTGGCGCAATCCGGTCAACGGGCGCGAGGCGCTTTATATCGCGTCACACGCCTTCAAACTGGATGGCTACGACGAAGCCGAAGGCCAGTCGATCATCGAGGAACTCATCGACTTCTGCACGCAACCGCAGTTTGTCTATTCCCACAACTGGCAGGTTGGCGACGTACTGATCTGGGATCAGCGTGCGGTGCTCCATCGCGGCACGCCCTGGCCCTACGAACAGCCGCGCGTTCTGTCGAGTATCTGCTCGACCGTCACGGAAGCCGACGCAATCGAAACCATGCGCAGACCACATTAGAACCCGGCAACCCGGCCGGGCACCACATGGCGAAACCACGCCGCACACACCGAGGGGTCCACCTCACGACCAACAGAGAGGAAAACACATGACTTTCAGAACCCGTACAGGGAAACCACTGCCGCAAGTGATCACCGATCAGGCCAGGAAGGTCGGCAACGATGCGGTGAACCGCCGTGAATTTTTGGCCATCGCCAGTTCATTCGGGGCAACAGCAGCAACAGCTTATGCGATGCTGGGTCTGCCCGCGCCCGCCCAGGCTGCCACTGAACCAAAACAAGGCGGTACGGTGCGTATTCAGATGGATGTACGCGGCCTGAAGGACCCGCGTACATTTGACTGGAACGAAATCGCGAATTTTGCCAAAGGCTGGCTGGAAAACCTTGTCGCATACGAAAACGATGGAACCTTTTCGCCCGCGCTGCTGGAGAGTTGGGAGATTTCGGATGATGCGCAAACCTATACTCTGAACGTTCGAAAAGGTGTGACCTGGAATAATGGCGACGAATTTACTGCCGACGATGTGGCGCGCAACATCACCGGATGGTGCGACAAGTCTGTGGAAGGTAACTCCATGGCCGGGCGTTTCTCGGTTCTGGTCGATCCGGAAACAGAGCGCGCACTGGAAGGTGCCATCAAAGTTGTCGACAGTCACACGGTTCAGCTGAACCTGCCGCGCCCGGACATATCGCTGATCGCGGGCATGGCAGATTATCCAGCGGCCATCGTGCATTCGTCCCATGACGCGGAAAATATGCTGGGTAACCCGATTGGGACCGGTGCTTACTTGCCGGAAAGCCTTGAGGTTGGCGTAAAAGGCGTTCTGGTCCGCAATGACGACCACACCTGGTGGAATGCCGGCAACGGCGCCTGGCTCGACCGCGTCGAGTTCATCGACTTCGGAACCGACCCATCGGCCCACCTTGCGGCGGCGGATGCCGGCGAGATCGACATGGTCTATATCTCGGAAGGCGAGTTCATTGACATCCTGACCGGGCTGGACGGCTGGGTTGAAAACGAGGTCGTCACCATGGCGACCATCGTCATCCGCCCAAACCAACAGGCCGAAGTTGACGGCGTGCAGCCTTATGCAGACAAACGTGTCCGTCAGGCCATTTCAATGGCGGTGGATAACGCCGTTCTGCTTGAACTTGGGTACGGTGGACGAGGAGCTGTTGCCGCCAACCACCATGTCGGTCCTGCGCATCCGGAATATGCCGATATCGGTATGCCAACCTATGATCCTGCCCAAGCACTGGAATTGATCAAAGAAGCCGGGATGGAAGACTATGAGCACGAGCTGCTGTCAATCGACGATGCGTGGCGCAAAGACACCACGGACGCCGTTGCTGCTCAACTCAGAGACGCCGGTATCAAGGTCAAGCGCACGGTTCTGCCGGGATCGACGTTCTGGAATGACTGGGCAAAGTACCCGTTCAGCTCAACCAACTGGAACCACCGTCCGCTGGGCGTCCAAATCTGGGCGCTGGCCTATCGGTCAGGTGAGCCATGGAACGAGTTCGGCTGGTCCAATCCGGACTTCGACGCAATCCTCGAACAAGCGCTTGCGACGCCAGACGTTGAGAAACGTCGCGAACTGATGGCGCAGGGCGAACAGATTGTCCGCGAAGACGGTGTCACGATCCAACCGTATTGGCGGTCGCTTTATAACCACACGCGCGAAGGGCTTGGCGGGGCAGCGCAACATATTTCCTTGGAAATACGCCCGGCCCAAATGTACTGGAGCTAAAACGCGACGGGGTGGCACAGACCACCCCGTCACATTGGCGGAGTAGGTTACTTTGTTAGAAATAATGGTCCTCGTTGCGCAATCCGCAGCAGTATTTTTCCTTGCGGCTTGGTTGAGCACTGGGTTCGTCGAGAACGTCTTGCATCCGGACCTCAACGAAACGTTCACCGCGCAAGTGCTCAGCATGGAGCGGATGCAAGAAGAGTACCCCGAGGCGTATGAGGTCGTCGCCCATCGCAGCATCGAAAACCCCGCTATTCAAAAGTTTCTGTTCAAACTGATTGTTTGCTGGGAGGGCCTCGCGACGCTTACGCTTTGGATCGGAGTCGCTTCTCTGATCCTCGCCACCATAGGTGTGATTGAGCCAGCCAACGCCAGAGCAATCGGGGTGCTGGGGGTTTTGTTGTTCACCGCCACCTGGGCTGGCTTTTTGATCGTAGGAAACTGGTTCTGTTATTGGTTTTGCCACGAAGGCGCGCAGAATACGCACTACCAGATGACGCTATGGGGTCTGGCAACGATAGTGCTCTTGATTGTCTTTTGAATCGTCACACTTGGTTTCACCCGCAAGCCAATTGCCACTAATGTCGCGACTATCCGCTGGGTCCAAACGCTGCCAAGGTTGTACGCCATGCAAAATGCGCGGTCATGATCGTGCAGGGCTGAAATCTGGACGCGCTGTTTAAGCGGCCTCAATCGCTAACCACCCCAGGTGTCTGACAGTCTGAAACCATTTGGAAACGGGTCGCTTGGATCCAATCCGATCTGGCTGATCCCATAGATCCAACATTGCCCGGAAACACGGTTTTGGGTGGCTTGATAGGGCCCCACTTTGGTGAGGCTCAACAGCTCGGTTGTGAACTCTCCGCCGATAATCGAACGTGACACGACCCTGTCGCCGGGCAAGGCCAACCCCGTTGCGTGGCGCACCGCCATGTTGGCATTCGATCCGGTGCCACAAGGCGATCTGTCCGCGCGGCCCGGACGCAGTGTTGTGCAGGTTCGCACCGCACCGTCCGGGTCTGTCGACCGGAACATGACATAGGCCAAACCGTTCAGGGCCGACGTGGTCGGGTGCGGAGCGTCCTCGATTTCGGCAATCAGATTGCGCAGGGCAACGCCCTGCGTTGCAAGCGCGCGGGCGTTGTCCGGCGTAATCGACAACCCGACCTGATCCACATCAACCAATGCATAGAAGACACCGCCGAAACACAGATCATAGCGGATTGTTCCCCAATCGGGCGTCTGAATTTCAACGTCCTTCTTGGCCACAAAAGCGGGCGGCATATCCAGCGAAACCCGCGTTACCTTCCCGTCTTCACATGTGGCCCGTGCCCGCACAAGGCCCGCCGCTGTGTCCAGCGTGATAACGGTTTCGGGGCCGGTTATCAGGATCATCCCAGTTTCCAACAGAGCCGTGACAGCGCACATGGCGTTCGAACCCGACATCGCGTGCGCCTGATCCGGCTGCAGCACAATGAACCCAATATCTGCCTGCGGATCGCAAGCTGGAACCAACAGGCAAAAAGATCCTGCCGGGGCAGAACGAGGTTCCGAACAAAGCAGTTGGCGCAGGCTGTCATCGACCTTGTTCAGATGGTCCAGCTTGTCAGCCATTGTTGCGCCGGGGATGTCCAGCACTCCTCCTGTAACCACACGGCCAATTTCACCGGCACAATGCACATCGACTGTTTGCAGCGTTCTGGACCAGCGCATGGTTTCTCCCTTTTCGTTACTTCAGGCCACCGCCAGAGCACCCGTGATTTCCACCACCGACCCACACAGATATTGCGCCTCGTCCGATGCCAGGAAGGCAACAAGCGCGGCGATCTCATCGGGCTCGCCAATCCGACCAAACGGCACCAGCGCATTCAGGTCATCAAGACTTCGGCCCGAACGCGCCATATTGCTTTCCAACATCGGTGTCCGAACCTCGCCCGGGGCCACGCCATTCACCCGAATGTTGTCAGGCGCATAGTCGCGGGCCAGATTCTGGGTAAAGGCCACAAGCGCAATTGCCCCCTGCCCGAGATCCGTCGCCAGAGCGTCAGCACGGGCCGCATTGCTGTTATAGTGCAGCAGAACACGCGCGCCTTCAGCCGCCAATTCGCGTGCGATGGCCTGGCCAATCGACCCGGTGGACCCCGTCAATAGAACGGTTTTACCGTGCAGATGACGCGTCATTGGACGCCTCCCCCGGATGTTTTGCGGGCATCAGACAACCGTAGTAGAACGCTGTCGAGCCCCGCCTTTAATGCGTCGGGACCACGGGCATCTGCAAAGACTTCGAACAATTGCGCGTTCAACCCAGCCGGGGTGGAGTGTTCAACCCGCAGCGTTTCATAAGGCTTGTCGCGATCTTCCATCATCGTGTGCGCCAGCCCGGAAAAAACGCCGCTCAGATAGCGCTGCGCGTCCACCCGCCCGATCCCATTGGACTGCATCCAGTCCGCGGCTGTACCCAGAATGCCGAAATACGTGCCCATCAGCGCGCTGGCTGCGGCAAAGGCATCGAACTCCTCTACCGTTTTGGCACTGACCACCGTGCCCAACGCACCAAACAGACCCTCACCCAAAGGGTCATGCGGAAACAGGACTGTGACACCGCGATGGTGGGCGACCGATGGCAGAGGGATTGATCGAAACAGGCGCACGTGTGTGCCAATCCAACCTTGCAAAACTTCATGGGTCAGCGTGGCGATCAGGCTGCACACATGTTGTCCTTCGGAAAACGTCAGCGGAGACAGCACTGACCGGGCATCTTGCGGACGGACAGCCAGAAACACCAGATCAGAGCAATCAACAACCGCCTGAGCGGACGCGTGAACCTGCACCCGCGCGCTGCTGGCGGCCAGACGCGCGGACACTTCTTGGTTGCGTTTGGTTACGTGAACCTCTGCTATTTCCAGATCGGTCGCCAAAAGGCCGGTCACAACCGCCTCGGTGATCACTCCGGTTCCGACAAATCCCAAACGCAACTGTCGGGCTGGCTTTTCGACCTGCATGATCCGCTCACATATGCCGGGTGACGCCACCATCGACGCGCAAGGATTGGCCGGTGATATAGCTGCTGTCGTCGCTCAGCAGGAAGGCAGCCGCCTTCGCTTGTTCTTCGGCCCTTGCCAACCGGCCCAGCGCGGACATTTCCGCAAATTTATGCGGCAGATCCAGACTGTCGGTGAATCCCGGCAACAAACAGTTCATGCGAATATTCGCCGGGCCATAGCGATCTGAAAACTGTTTGGTAAAACTGGATACACCCACACGATAAACACTTGAGGTCGGAAAGGTCAGCGACGGTTCGAAGGCTGAAAATGTGGTGATATTGACGATTGAGCCACCACCCTGCGCCTCCATCACCGGGGCCAGAAGCTTGGCCATGCGTATAACGGGTTTCAGAACCATCTCATGCGCGCGGTCCCAGTCTTCTTCGGGAATATCCAGCAAATCACCCTTTGGCGGACCCCCCACATGGATCAGGCAGGCATCAATACGTCCGTAAGTGGCCATGGCCAGATCGAAGGCGGCCTGTGTATCGGCGGCATTCTCTGCCTTGCCGCGATGCGCGACGCCGCCCAGTTCCTGCGCCAGTAACTCGCAGGAGTCCGAAGGCGACATCAGCGCCAATTGGTACCCCCGCGCGTGCATCTCGCGTGCCGTTGCGGCACCCATCCCGCGTCCACCACCAATAACTAAACATGTTTTCTCGGCCATGATCCGCTCCTGTTTCAGTGTCAAAATCGATCTATCCGATAGGGGTTCAAATCGATATCGGGCAATTCACCCGAAATAAGTTGTCCCATCAGCTTAGCGGTTGTCGCCGCATAGGTCAGGCCCAGATGGCCATGACCTGTGGCATAATAAACCCCGGAAACCTTGGCCGACGCAGACATCACCGGCACCGTGTCCGGGAAGGCAGGGCGATGGCCCATCCATTCGCTGGAATTGTCGATCCTGAGGTTCGGCAGAGCCTTGCGGGCACGTCTGACCGTGATCTTTGAACGCCGCCAATCCGGGGCAGCGTCCAGACCGGCCATTTCAACCGTGCCGCCCACCCGGATACCGCCAGCAGTGGGTGACACCATGAATGCCATGGCAGGCCAGATGATCGAATGATCCAAACGGATGCCCGGCGCATTGATCTGGGTGTGATAACCGCGCTCGGTCTCAAGCGGGATGGGTTCATCCAGCTTCTTTGACAACCGAGCCGTAAAGGCTCCGGCGGCAAGAACGACCTGATCCGCTTTTATCTGGCGCCCATCTTCCAGCCGCACGCTGGTGACCCGCTCAGCTCGCTCAAAACCGGTCACCTTACCGCGTTGAACCTGACCACCCCGGCTCACTAACGCCTCAACCAGACGGGTCACAAAGGCATAAGGATCGCGCACCGTTCGGTTGTCGGGCAGCAGTACCGCCTTTTGAATGACCGGAGAGATTTCGGGTTCCAGATCGTGCAGAGCATCCCGGTTCAGCATCTCATAGCCAAATCCATGGCGGTCCAGCATATCCAGCCGCTCCTGATCTGCAATGAACTCGGCCTCACTTGCATAAAGCGACAGGCAGCCTGTTGTGCTCAGATCACCGGCCAAGCCCAGCTCGGCCATCAAGTTCTCGGTATCGGCCAAGGAACGCTGGCACAGGGCCGCGCCTTGCGCTTCGAGCTGGCGCAGTTTCGATGGCCGCCCGGCCCAGAAAAACCGGGCAAACCAGGGAATCAAATGCGGTGCGTATCTCGGAGAAACACGTATCGGACCTTCGGGATGCAGAAGCCAGCCGGGCGTCTGCCGCCAGACCGACGGGTGCGAGACAGGCATAAACTCCGTCACTGCAATCGAGGCCATGTTGCCGTAAGACGCCCCGCGACCCGGCGTATCGGCGTCGACCAGCGTCACCTGACCACCGCGTTTTTGCAGCTCATACGCTATGGCAGAGCCTATGATACCTGCTCCGACAACAACGCTGAGTTTGGGCTGATCCGATTGCATCTGGTGCCACCCTTCGTAGACTGAATGATGACCCGCTTGGGCCATCACTCAGAGATGCGATTACATCGCCAGAATGGGTTGCATGGCCTCAGAAAACTCGGCTTTTTCCGCCTCGGTCAACGGGCCCAGCGGTGCGCGGCATTCACCCACATCCAGTCCCTGCAACTCAGCCCCAAATTTGATCTTCTGCACGAACTTTCCGCTCTCAAGAATGTTCATGGCCCGATACAGCTTTTTCATGAGGTCTTTGGCAGCCACCAACTCCCCAGCCTTGTAAAGCCGGTCCAGCTCGCAGCAGGCTCTGGCCATGCAATTCGACGGCCCGCAGATCCAGCTGTCAGCCCCCCAGAACATGAAATCCAACGCGATGTCGTCAGACCCCGAAACCAACTGAATTTTGCCTTCATAACGTGACGCGATGTCGATCGCGCGCTGCAAAACACCCGAACTTTCCTTGATGCCAATCACGCGCGGATTGTCAGCAAAATGGTCCATCAGATCAAATGAGATGTCGGCACCATCCTTGAGCGGATAGCTATAGAGCACGATGTTCACATCGACCTCGGCCAGAATCGTTTCGTAATGCTTGATCAATTCGTCCTGCGTGGGACGCGTGTAAAACGGAGGCGCGAGCAGAACGTTGTCATACCCGATCTCTTTCGCCATTGCTGTCTGTTCGATCACTTCGCGGGTAGCCGGGGCATTGGTCCCTGCGATCAGGATCTCATCGTCCTTGGCGAAATCCTTGACGAATTTCAGCACCTGACGGCGCTCATCGGTGGACTGGCTGAAATATTCCCCGGTCGAACCGTTCGGGACCCATCCGGTCACGCCCGCGTCGCGAAAATGAGTCAGCAGGTTTTCAAAAGCAGTGAAATTGATTTGGTCATCCGCACCGAAAGGAGTGACCAATGCAGGCATGACGCCCGAAAGTTTGACGTTAAAGCTCATTTGCGGTCCTCTTTTCCTCGCATCGCAAATCCCCCTGCCGCCCAACAGTGGGGAAGAACCACCGTCAAAACGCGCAACCGATACTGGCGCTCTTTTCAGAGCGGGAACACGGCAACAGCAGTCGACCGGGGACTTGATTCCTTTGTGGTTCCTTTCCGTGATTTCGCATATTGTCGATTATATGTCGACAAGATTCAAACGCGCGAAACCAACCAAATGGAGCTACGGAACGGCACAGGTACAACTTGGTGTTTGGGTTGCTGGCCTCCTTCACAAAACCGCGCCACGATACGGTGCCTCAAACAGTACGCTACCGTTTGTCAGCCATTGCCTTGTCAACATCCTGCCTAAATGCTTGTTGTTGATACAAACCTCTTCTCGGGTCTTTGCTCCACTGTGGGAAAAAAATGGAAATGAGCAAAAAACAGATGGAAACGAAGAAACGCGCCAAGGGCGGAGGGTCAAAATACGTCTACGAGACCCTCAAACGCGAGATCCTGTCCCTCGCGTTGAAACCGGGAACGCCACTCGATGAAACCGGCCTGTCGGAACGGTTTTCCATGTCGCGCTCACCCGTACGCGAAGCGCTTGTTCGTTTATCCGCCGAAGGGCTGGTGGTCATGCTTTCGAACCGCTCGACCCTTGTCGCGCCGATCAACTTGACCGAGTTTCCCCGTTATGTCGAAGCTTTGGATTTCCTGCAGCGGATCAACACAAGGCTTGCCGCGCAAAACAGATCCGACAGCGAGATAGAACTGATGAAGAAGGAAGCAGAGGCGTTTGACCAAGCCTGTGTTGCAAACGACTATCTCGCAATGTCCGCCAGCAATCGCGACTTTCACATGACCATCGCCCAGGCAGGCAAAAACCCGTATTTGGCGCGCGCCTATGGCCAGCTTTTGGACGAAGGCCGCCGTATCCTTCATATGCACTTCGACTATATTCAGTCTTCAGCCACCGACACTCTGTTGGGGTCAGAACACGAGGACATGATCACAGCGATCGGGGACCGTGACATCGCGCGCGCGGACCATTTGGCCCATGAACATACGCGACAATTTCACAAACGGTTCGTTGACTTCCTAAGTGCGCAATACAACGAAGATTTTGATTTTGCTGTGTCGACTTTGACCTAGAAACCTCGGCGAAATCAGCATGTCGTTCTATTAACCGCGCCAGTCCGCACGGTTCAGCGTTTCAATCACTGCCCCGCGCGGCTTGAACAGGCATCGCATCGGCGCGCTCAGGTTTGCGAAGCAAATCAAGGCTTCGCTGTATTTCGGGTCGGCTCAGGTTGCGGCCAATTAACACGATACGGGTCCGCCGGTCATTGCCGATCCAGTTCTTCAACGGAACTGGCGGGTCAAAGATGTGCTGGACACCGTGAAACGCAAACGGCGTCTCGATCCCTTCAAGAAACAAAATACCTTTCACGCGCAGGATGTCGTAACCCCTGTAGGCGATCAAAGTGTCAAACCACTTGTCAAAAACCGCGTCATCCAACGCCTCATCCAGCACAATCGAAACGGATGTGATATCAGTGTCATGGCGACTAAACTCGGATGTCGTCACAGGTTTTGAAACGGACGTTGCCATCAACCCTGAAAGGTTGCCCAGTGGATCGTTGGCAACCTTGGGTGTCGTCCAGGAAATAGCCTCGTGTTGATGCGCGTCCTCGCGCATGCTCGTCAGGTTCCAAAGCTTTTTCAATGCGAATTCATGATCTGACCGGCGAAGAATGTCGGCCGTCGGATTCAGATCGCGCAGTCTGTCAGTCACGGCTTTCGCTGAAGCTTTGGAAACAAGGTCTGTTTTGCTCAGCACGATCAGATCGGCCATCGCGACCTGCGACACGGCCTCGAATTGGGCATCCAGTGTCGCGGGTCCGTTCACCGCATCCACCACCGTAACGACACCATCCATGCGCGTATTGCGCGCAAGAAATGAATCCACCAGCAGAGTCTGAAGGATCGGTCCCGGATCTGCCAACCCTGTGGTTTCAATCACCACCCTGTCAAAGCTGAGCATACCTTCATCCCGCCGCGCGAGCAGTTTGACAAAACTGTCCGACAGATCACCACGGATAGAACAACACAAACAACCCGACGACATCAGCATGACATCGCCGTCCACCGTTTCGATCAGGTCATGGTCCAGCCCTGCTTCACCAAACTCATTCACAATGACCGCAATGCGCCCCGAAGATGAATCCGAAAGCATCTGGTTCAGCAACGTTGTTTTCCCTGCCCCCAGAAAACCCGTAAGCAACGTCACGGGAACGCGTAGGTCGTCAGTTTGCTCTGGCTGAGTTTGGGAGGCATGGGTCATGAACATCGCAAGCTCTGTTTTGTAATAACATTACATCACTAAAGCGATTCAATTGTGCTGTCCAGTCAGGCACAGACCAAGTTGCTCAAGCGGCCAGGGAAAGGAACGGACATGCCAAAGACCAACGCCTTTGGTCCTCCTCACTGATCGGTCACCGGACGATCAAGCGCGCCGAAGGTGCTATGGAAATAAAACAGTGAACCGGTACTCTCGTTTTGCCGGATATTCACCACGCGTCCAATCATGAGCCTTTGATTGCCACAGGGGTGCACATCTTCGACAGCGCATTCCATGCACACCGAGAAATCCGGGAGGATCGGAAGCCCTTGCGTGCCAGCCTGCCATTCCAGATCCCTGAACTTGTCGTCGCTGCGACCAGCGAAATGCGCGGCAATCTCTTTTTGTTCGTCGCGCAGAATATGAACCGCATAAAACCGTGCGCGAGCAAAGCTATCGAAGCTGCGCGATTTGGGGCCGATTGTCCAAAGAACCATCGGCGGCGACAATGCAGCCGACGTAAAGCTGTTTGACGTCAGCCCAATTGGCCGCCCCTCAATATCCAAAGCGGTGACAATCGCGACACCTGTGGGAAAGTGACCGCAAGCTTGGCGGAACGCCGTTTCGTCCACGGATTCGTGCTCCGAAGCCGTTGTTTTTGAGGTGCTCATAACTGTGCAACCTTGCGTGAGACAGAGCCACGCGCGCGGCATTGCGCGGCGCGTGACCCTTGATTGCCTGGCAATAAAGACAAGAAAACCTGAACCCTAACCTGCAGTGCCGGTTTCTTTTTCATACCGTTCCGTGGCTTCGGCCACTGCCTTCAGTTGCTTCTCTGCCAGCCCATCACGGCGCGCTTGCGCACGGTCTGCGGCTGCCTGCAAACCGCCACCGGAAGACTGGAAATGCGGCATGACTTCGCGCGCAAAAAGCTCGAAGCTTTTTGACGTCGCAGCCTTGTTCGCCCAGTTATGCGCAAGCGTCAGGTAAGCACCGAACCCGCCATTGCTTTGTTTGACAAGTTCGTTGATCTGCTTGACCATCATCTCGGGCGTGCCGATTACACCCAGACCGCCATTCACGAAATCGATCATCTCATCAAGATTGCCACCTTCGACGGCCATCTGCGGGAAGGCTGCCACGTGCTGGAAATACCTGAACCATTGGGTCATGCCGTATTTCACATCTTCACGGGCCTGTTCTTCGGTTTCTGCAAGGTGCATCAACCCGACCAGCCGCCATTTCGCACGATCCGCGACCTGACCGTATTCTGCCGCTGCCTGTTCCTGAATGGTCCAGTGATGGGCAAGAACATCCATGCCCACGGCAACGGTTGCGCCCAATGACAACAGACCAGCCCCGTAGCGCCCAGCCAGTTTTGCTCCGGAAGGCGAGGCCACGGCAGCAACAGCCAGATCGAACAACGGATCGGAATACGGACGCAGATGCAACCGCGCATCTTTCAACGTCAGTCGGTCAGACTGGTAGTTGATCGGCTCGTCCGTCGTCAGCAGTTTATAGGCAATATCAATGTATTCCTCAAAGATCGGGCGCATCTGCTGAGGTTCGAGGCCAAGCATGGATGCATCCGTAGGCAAGGCACCCGGCCCCATACCGAACATCACGCGCCCACGCGTGAGATGATCCAGCAGAACCATGCGCTCTACCGTCCATAGGGGGTTGTGATAGGGCATCGACACGACGCCTGTCCCCAGTTTGATGCGCTGGGTGCGCTCGGCGGCGGCCATGATGAAAATCTCAGGGGATGCGATGATCTCGCTACCGGCGGAATGATGTTCCCCGATCCACGCCTCATCATAGCCCAACGTGTCCAGATGCTGGAGCAGTTCAAGATCGTCTTCCAGTGAAATCGTTGGGTTATGCCCCGGCGCGTGAAACGGAGCCATGAAAATCCCGAAGTTCATCCGCATAGGTATCCTCCCGTTAAGTCCATGCGGCGCTGCTTGCGCGCAGCGCACCTTACTGCCGCTGACGCGGGATCACCCGAAACGTCAGGGCACAGGATCCGCTAAGTCAATCAAGCTGGCCCGGCAAACTCTTGGAGGATTCTGTGAATTTCTTGCACAATCTTGCACAGGCTCGCGTTATCCCTGCCCTGCGAGTGGATCGGGAAAAACGGTTCACGTTCTGCGCAAAGATCCTGGTGTCACGCCCTTTATTTTCTTGAACACACGGTTCATGTGCGGTTGGTCATAAAACCCGCAATCCAAAGCGATGTTCTTTATGGGTTTGCGCGTGTTGCGCAATTGGGAAACCGCACGTTCCACCCGCTGCGTCAGGACATAATCGTGAAAGGAATGCCCGAAGGTCGATTTGAACTTGCGCATGAAATTCCAGTCCCCAAGACCCATTTCGGCCGCAGCTTGTTCGTAAGACAATTTCTCGCGCAACTGGTCCTGAACAAAAGCGACAACGCGGTTTGTTTCAGCGCGCGAGAGTTTGCCAAAACGTGCGGCAGATCCAAACCGGGTGTCAGCATATTTCCGCAGCAGTCTGACCGACATCTCCCGTGCCGCAGCTTCGACGATCAAAGAGCCCCCAACACTGTTTTCTCCGACCTCGGTTTTGATAACCGAAACGCATCTGGAAATACCGGGGTCGCGCGCCTTCAAAGTATCCCGTAAGCGAATGTCGCGCACATCCTGTTCGTAGACCTCGTTGGCAACGCTCTCGACCAGTTCGGCACTGAGATAGACATGAGATACTTCAACCGTTTCGGACCACGCCCATTCCGATCTGTCTGATTTGTTCAAAAGTGTAAGATCACCCACTCCAAGGCTATAGTCGCTCCAAGTGTTGCCCACTTTTCGATGCACAGGTGTGCGGCCTTTGTCGTAGGCAATCACCAGAAAATCTTCCATTGGCGGCAGCTCGATTTCCATCCCAAGATGCCTGTAGCTTCGGTAATTGATGCCAGACCATCCGCGCCCGTCGCCACTGCCCAACAAACTTCCCGGTGCGTAGTCCGGGAGCTGTTTATAGGAAATTTCGCTCATTCTCCCTCCTCCTGAAGCTGAGCGCTCAAGGGCTCAACAGGCAATCGGTCGACAAACGTGTCAGGTCAGGCAACTGGTGGATACCTGACAAAGTAAACTATGGCCCCTCTCGACCTGTCAAGTTCAGGCACTGAAAACCGCAGTGCTCAGGGCGTTATCGCAGATGTGTCACCCCAACGTATGCGTTATCCGATTGGATCAGTCTTTCCCGTTCAGTGAAGGCTTTTGGTCAAGACCCCTTCACACCAGTCCGGCAGGCTTCACTCGGTTGATTCCACGCGCACAACTCTGACAGCGGGATCCACCCGGCTATACGCCGCAAGCAAACGCTGGCTCCACTTTTGCGAGATGTAGTCGGCCATGAACCGCGACGGGGCATTAAGGGTCACAGACCCCCCTGCCCTTTCACCTTCGGACAGGTGCTGAAACCAACTGGCCCAAAGTTCAGGATCGCGACCGTGAAGAATCGACTGAACCTGTGACCATACATCACCCTCGCCAACTTCGCTGGTTGCAGGCTTGATTGCGAAAGGCACGATGTTTGTTTCCGCTTCAGGCTCATCTGTCATTCGCGCGTGGAAATCAGAACCTATGACCGGCCAGACCTCTTGCGTGTCGATCATGATCTGCTTGAGGTCAATTTCGTAAACGGCAACTCTGCCACGCGCCGCGGGTCTTTTGACCGTTACCCAGCCTAATGCGCGAAATTTGGACATTTCGCGCTTTACCGTCCTTTCGTTCACTGTCCAAAGGCGCGCAATTTCTTCACGCCCGATCGACAATTCATTGCTTCGCCAGTTATATCGGGTCGTAATCAAAGCAATGATGCGCAGGATACTGCGCTGTCGATGTTTGTCTCCGGACAACGCATGAACGGTCAGCGCAGAGAGTATATCATATTTCAAGGCCGCTGCATTACGCCCGACCGGTTTAGCCAGCTGCATACCCGTTCTCACCGCTTCATCTGCCTCAGACGGGTTTTCCCCGCCGTGTTCGCGCCGTTTGCCAACGCTTTTCGTCATCTTGGCCTAATTAGCGTCCAAAGCTTCGATTCTGTCAAGAAGAGTCTGAATTCAGGCGAAATTTGCGCCCATTCCAATTCAAATTTAAAAAAGAATCTGGTGAAGTATTGGTGAGGGGGGACATCTTGGTTGTCCCCTTATTTGCCTTTTGTGTCCCCCTATATATGGGTTTTGGGCCTCAGGCGTCCCCCTAAATACCGGGGTGTGAGGGTCTGTGTTCCATGTGGCGGCACGGTAGGGCTGCCGAATCGATTCCAACCCCTAAAGGCTTTGTTTTCTTACCCGTGGGTAAGATTGCAGTCTCATCATATTTTCTTTTGCGTAAAGTGCAAATCGGTCGTAAATAGAAAACGAACAGAAATTTACGTTCCAAACAAAGAGACCCGAGGCATGTACACGCACGAAGACCTGAACGCATTGCGTAACCAATCCCTTAAGCTGCAGGGTTGGATCCGCCAGCAGACCTTTAGCCCCGAGATGGAGAAAACCCTCCGCCGGTTTTCCAGCTGGGAGGTGTCCGAGCTGATCTTCCGGGTCAATCAATCGACCTTCCGAGGCAAGCTGGCGGCGGATCCTTCGCTGCCTGGTGGCGAGGTCGAGCCCGACGGTCGTCAACGCTGGTTCAGCCTGGAAGAGGTGAACGAGTTGCGCCGCCGCCTCAAAGTGAACCGCAAGTCCCTCATGCCCCCGCGCCCGGAAGGCAAGCGCGCTATTCGCGCAGCCGTTGCCAACTTCAAGGGCGGTGCCGGCAAATCGACCGTGGCGCTGCATCTTGCGCATGCGTCAGCGCTGGACGGGTATCGTGTTCTGGTGGTGGACTTTGACCCGCAAGCGACCTTGAGCCATTCGATGGGCCTGACGGATGTTGCAGAAGACTATACTGTCTGGGGGATCATGGCGCGCGACCTCATCCGCGAGACGGAGCGCATGAACAACCGCCCTGTCGCCGCGCAATCGGGAACCGCCCTGCCCCGCCGCGAATTGCCGCCAGCAATTACAGATATGGGTCTTGGCGATCTGAGAATCTCTGACTTCATTCGCAAGACTTCATGGTCCACCATCGACGCGATCCCGTCCTGCGCTAACGCAGCTTTCGTCGAGTTTGCCTCGGCCCAGTACCGGCACCTAAACCCCGAATGGTCATTCTTTGCAGCCGTGTCTCGATACTTGGATCAGATTCCCGACGACGCGTATGACCTGATCATTTTCGATTGCCCGCCGGCCATCGGGTATCAGTCGATGAACGCGGTTTTCGCGGCAGACATGCTGTATATCCCTTCAGGCCCCGGATATTGGGAGTACGATTCCACCACGTCCTTTATCGGTCAGCTTGCTGAAGCTTTGGAGGATCTGGCCTACGGTTTCGACAAAACCTTACCCACGGGTAAGATCGGCCTGCCGAAAACGTTTTGCGAGTTGCGGTTCCTGCTGACGCGATACGAGCCTGGTAACGCCCTTCACCTGGCGATGTTTGAGGCTTTCAAGAAAGTCTTTGGTGAGCATGTCGCCGAACATCCGGTCGAGATGACGCGCGCGGTTGAACAGTCCGGCCGCTTTCTTAGTTCAGTATATGAGATGGATTACCGAGAGATGACGCGGGAAACCTGGCGCCGCGCCCGGTCGACTTTTGACAATGTGTATGAGGAATTCCGGGGCGTCATGCTGTCGGCCTGGGACAAGCTGGAGGATGAGGCATGAGCCGCAAGCGCAGAATGTTCGATATCGATATACCGGCCATGGACGACATTCCTGTTGGCAAGGTGCCGGACAAAGTTCTGGAAAAGCGACGCGGCCCTATGGCCGCAGCGATTTCAGAAAACGCTGACGCTTTGCGGGATCAGCAATCAACAGAAGAAACTATTCGTGCCGAAAACGATGCACTGGCGCATGAACTGGTTCGTTTGCGGAACGAAGGGCTTGTCACAGAGCATGTGGCACTGGCCGACGTTCTGACCGAAAAACTGACACGAGATCGCAAGCCGGGCCCTGACCCTGAATTGGACGAGCTCAAGGCATCCATTCGCGATATCGGATTGTCCAATCCGATACGGCTTGAACGTCGTGCAGACGGTCGGTTCGAACTGATTCAAGGGATGCGTCGACTATCCGCATATCGAGCTCTGTTTGAGGAAACCGGCGAAGAGATATACGCGAAGATCCCTGCCGGTATTTCTGAGGCAAGTGACCTCGACAATAGTTATCGGCGGATGGTGGATGAAAACCTGATCCGTAAGGATATCTCATTCGCTGAAATGGGTGCGTTGGCGCGTGCTTATGCTGAAGACCCCGCAAATGATTGTCCCGATGTGGACAAGGCCGTGTCGAAACTGTTCAAGTCAGCAAGCTATACCAAGCGCAGCTACATACGATCTTTTGCCAGTTTGCTGATGATGATGGACAAGGCGCTCATGCATCCGAATGACATTCCGCGCAATGTTGGAGTAGAGCTAAAGCGAAAGCTCGACGCAACGCCAGGTTTGGTTCGACGTGTGACCGACACGTTGTTGAGTGAGCCGGATCGTGATGGTGCTCGGGAAGTTGCGATACTGCGGTCGTTCTTGGAAGAGCAAGAGCCCAGTGTAAGCAAGAAGCCGGCAAATGAAGGCAGCAGCAAGCCACGGCGGGCAAAAACGACGTTCCAGGTATCGGGACGGGCAGGGGTCGCAAAATGCTCCGCCTCGAGCGGTCGCATTGAGTTAAAGTACGATTTGGATTTTACGCGGGTGGATCGAAGCAAACTGGAAGAAGCGATTTCGGCCTTTATTGAAGCACTGCCCGAGGAAGACGACCTTACCCACGGGTAAGATTTCAAGCCTACATTTTCAAAAGGGCGCGGACACTTGTCCGTGCCTTTTTTCAACCTGTCGCATTGGCTCCCTTGCCCGGGCTCGACCAGTTGCAATGGCGCACAGCGTCTCAAGAGACACCGCATTTAATTCACAGTGACGAGCAAGGGCTTTACGCAAGTTGACGAATGAGGCAGTTGCAACCGGCTTGTAAGTTGCTTGTGCGCTTGATGCTCAAACATACCCCTTCAGAGGAACCAGAACCAAGGTACTCATCTGGAAAACACGACGCGCGAGAAATGCGGCGTGTCGTTGGTTCCAACCGATGAAGGCGTTTGAACATCACGGTCACCGGCGCGTGGTAAGGACAGGGGCTGATACAGAAGAATCTCATGTAGTCTGAACCTTCGTCTCACACGAAACGACGCCATCGAGAAGGTGGTCATTTGTCGGCCAAGAAAACGCGTCGCGTTCATCGGAACTGGGGGTTGCCGAGTTTTGGTCGAACCTCATTCTTAAGGGGAGCAAAGGGTAGGGCAGTGGCTGATACCGTTCGAAGTGTTTGTCTCAACGGCGCACTTGCATAGTGCGGCGATAGGTAAGCTGCCAAGGACGGCAACAGGACTCCCCATGTAGTGTGCAAAAAATGTAAAAAAAGACCATTAAATTTCTTGCGGTCATCCGAATTAAGCCGTGTGGTTGTGTCGCAAACTTTGAACTGAGATTGACGAGCACTCAGGTTTCGCAGTCTGTTCCCGTCGAATAGTTTTCGAACAGGTTTTAAGTATGATCTCTCTGAAAGGCTGCCACTTTCCCAAGGATGCAGTTCTTTACGCTGTGTATTTCTATTTGCGGTACACAGTGTCGTATCGTGATTTGGAAGAGATCATGGCCGAACGCGGCGTGCAGGTGGACCACGCCACTCTCAACAGGTGGGTCGTTAAGTATTCGTCGATGATCGCCGCGAGCGCGCAATCGAAGAAGCGACCAACGCTGAGTTCCTGGCGCATGGACGAAACCTATCTCCGTGTGCGCGGCAAGTGGATGTATCTTTATCGAGCAGTCGACAAAGCGGGAAACACCCTAGATTTCATGCTGTCTGAGCGACGAAATCGTCCAGCAGCAACCAGGTTCTTTGCCAAAGCACTGTCGTCAAACGGGATCCCAAACAAAATCGTCATCGACAAAAGTGGAGCAAATGCAGCTGGCATTCGAGAAGTGAACAGGATCCTGAAGCGGTTCGGCTGCCCAGCCAAAGTACAGACGATCAGGTCCAAATTTTTGAATAACATGATCGAACAAGATCATCGGTTCATAAAGCGGCGTGTTCGGCACATGTGTGGGTTTAAGTCGTTCGAATCCGCTTCCGCCACTTTGGACGGCATCGAGGTCGCCAACATGATCCGGAAGCGGCAATTCTCTAGTGATACGACTTCCGGCTTTCGGATGTTTGCTGAGATCGCAGGATAACTGCGTCCAGCATATCGCTGGCTTTGGTCGTCCCAAAAGTTTGCGACACTACCATACTTATCGAGTGTGATAGAGGTTTTTGAACTCATCTGAAGTAATGAGCGAAACGCCCTGTTTTTGCGTGTAAGGCAGTTTTCCGAACAACCGCAAACTTTGCAACGGAACCGCTTGGAAACTGTATTTACGAGGTGTTCTGATTAGCCCAATTTCACTGAGATTTGAGGAGTGCGCTTGCATGTTTTAAATATCTGAACAATCTGCGAGTAGGTTTGTGGTCGTTTACAGATCACTTGAGAAATGCCGATCCATCTTAATGAACCCGCATTAGAGATCAGGAGGCCAGATGGTGCAGTCACACGATCCCGAGCAGCCCGTTGCCCTGTCGCAGGACCCGCACAAGCTTCGGGACAGCGGCGAAAAAAACCTGGAAACTGCGATTGGGCGCGAGATCAAGGCCCTGCGCCTGCAACAGGGCACAACGATTGCTGAATTGGCGGCACTGACCGGTCTGTCCATCAGCATGTTGTCCAAGATTGAAAACGGCGCGACATCTGCGTCGCTGACAACGCTGCAGTTGCTGGCAAACGCGCTTAGCACTCCGATCACTTCATTCTTTCGTCGGTATGAGGAAACGCGCAATGCGGTACATACCAAGGCCGGTGAAGGGGTCGAAACCGACAGGGCCGGTACAAGAGCCGGGCATCAATACAATCTGCTAGGCCACTTGGGGGCCAATGCCAGTGGCGTGGTGGTCGAGCCTTACCTGATCACGCTGACAGAAGAATCGGACAGGTTCCCAACCTTTCAGCACGACGGAATCGAAATGCTGTACATGCTCGAAGGTGAGGTGGATTACCGTCATGGAGACGATATCTATTCGCTGAAACCGGGAGACACGCTGTTTTTCGACGCAGACGCGCCGCACGGACCCGAGGTTTTGGTGAAACTTCCAGCGAAATACCTTTCCATCATCTCTTATCCGCAAACGAGTTGATGCGTCTTGCATCGTCCCGACAGGCCCGAGGTGCGTTTTTCGGGTCCGCTGTTTGTTGCTTATGATTTAGGCACAGATATTTTCCCATCAGGAAAAAATATTTCTTGAAGTTGTTTTTAGATTTTCGGCCTGCTAGCGTTCCCCACGGCGAAATTTCAGAGGGCAAAAGCCATGTGCGGAATTGTTGGCCTTTTTTTGAAAGACAGGGCATTAGAGCCTGAGTTGGGTTCAATGCTGACGGACATGCTGGTCACGATGACGGACCGTGGCCCGGACAGTGCAGGTATCGCGATATATGGGGCAGAGGCGGACGGCGCAGTCAAGCTGACCGTGCAATCCGACACGCCAGAGGCGGATTTTGCGACCCTTGCCGTGGATCTTGGGGCCGCCATTGGTGCCGAAGTGACCCTGCGCGCAAATTCCACGCACGCGGTTCTGGAGCTGGCCGGTGACAAGGCTGACCAAGCTCGCCAAGCGGTGCGAGAATTACGTCCGGGTTTGCGGGTGATGTCGGATGGCGCGGCCATCGAGATTTACAAAGAGGTTGGCTTGCCCCGCGATGTGGCCGACCGGTTCAGCCTGTCCGCCATGAGCGGCAGCCACGGAATAGGTCACACCCGCATGGCCACCGAATCCGCCGTGACCACCGAAGGCGCACACCCGTTTAACACCGGGTCGGATCAGTGCTTGGTCCACAATGGCTCTTTGTCTAACCACAATGTGCTGCGCCGGAAGCTGAAACGCGAGGGTGTTCGGGTTGAATCCATGAATGACACCGAGGTTGGTGCAGCTTATCTGACGTGGAAAATGCAGAACGGTTCAACGCTGGGTGAGGCGCTGGAGAGCAGTCTTAAGGACCTCGATGGCTTCTTCACCTTTGTTGTGGGCACCAAAGATGGGTTCGGGGTAGTGCGCGATCCCATTGCCTGCAAGCCCGCAGTGATGGCCGAAACCGATAAATACGTGGCTTTTGGTAGCGAATACCGCGCGTTGGTCAATCTGCCCGGTATCGAAGACGCCCGCGTCTGGGAGCCCGAGCCCGCCACTGTCTATTTCTGGAGCCACTGAGATGCAGACCTATGATGTTGCAGAAAACGGCCTGCGGGGTTTGAATGCGGCCCTACAGGCGCAAAGCGACGAAACGAACCAAACCAGTTGGGAAGTGCAGAATCCAAAAGGCAGCCACGCGATTGCCGTGGGTTTGGACGCACCGATTGAAGTGACCGTCAAAGGCTCGACCGGGTACTATTGCGCAGGGATGAACCAACAGGCGACCATCCGGGTTGAGGGCTCGGTTGGGCCGGGAGTGGCCGAAAACATGATGTCTGGCACCGTTGTCGTGGAAGGCGACGCCAGCCAATATGCGGGCGCGACCGGGCATGGTGGGCTTCTGGTGATCAAAGGCAATGCCAGCTCGCGCTGCGGGATTTCGATGAAAGGCATCGACATCGTTGTGCATGGCAATATCGGCCATATGTCCGCGTTCATGGCACAAGCAGGCAATTTGGTTGTGTGCGGCGATGCAGGCGATGCGCTTGGAGACTCGCTGTACGAAGCACGGCTGTTTGTGCGTGGCTCGGTCAAGAGCCTGGGCGCGGATTGCATCGAGAAAGAGATACGGCCGGAACATCTGGAGCTGCTGGCCGATCTGCTGGAGCGTGCCGGGGCCAACGCCCGGCCGGAGGAGTTCAAGCGCTATGGCTCGGCCCGTCAGCTTTACAACTTCGACGTCGACAACACAGCGGCCTACTGAGGACACGGGAATGAAAGAGACTAAGAACAGCATCCCCCGTACCATGCCGATCCAGTCGGCGACTTTCAGCAACCCGATCAACGCGGAAATCCGCAGGGCAGCGGCCACCGGCATCTATGACATTCGTGGTGGTGGGGCGAAACGCAAGGTGCCGCATTTTGATGACCTGCTGTTTTTGGGGGCGTCCGTCTCGCGTTATCCGCTGGAAGGGTACCGTGAGCGGTGCGATACCTCGGTGACGCTCGGTACACGCTTTGCCAAGAATCCGATCCAGCTGGATATCCCGATCACGATCGCGGGTATGAGCTTTGGGGCATTGTCCGGCCCGGCAAAAGAGGCTCTGGGTCGGGGTGCTTCGATGGCTGGGACGTCAACGACCACCGGTGACGGTGGCATGACACCCGAAGAGCGCGGGCACTCGTCCAAGCTGGTCTACCAGTACCTGCCATCGCGCTATGGTATGAACCCCAACGATCTGCGCGAAGCCGACGCCATCGAGATTGTCGTGGGGCAGGGGGCCAAGCCGGGCGGTGGCGGCATGCTGCTGGGTCAGAAGATCAGCGATCGCGTGGCTGAGATGCGCACGCTGCCCAAAGGGATTGACCAGCGTTCGGCCTGTCGTCACCCGGACTGGACCGGGCCGGATGATCTGGAGATCAAAATCCTCGAACTGCGAGAAATCACCGACTGGCAGGTGCCGATCTACGTCAAAGTCGGCGCGACCCGACCTTACTACGACACCGCGCTGGCGGTGAAAGCCGGGGCCGATGTCGTGGTGATGGACGGGATGCAGGGCGGCACCGCTGCCACGCAGGATGTGTTCATCGAACATGTCGGCATTCCGACGCTGGCCTGTATCCGCCCTGCTGTTCAGGCGTTGCAGGACCTGGGTGTGCACCGCGAGGTGCAACTGGTGATCTCGGGCGGCATCCGCACCGGGGCCGATGTGGCCAAGGCGATGGCCTTGGGCGCGGACGCGGTGGCCATCGGTACGGCAGCCCTGATCGCTTTGGGCGACAATGACCCGAAATGGGAGGCTGAGTATCAAAAGCTGGGCACAACCACCGGGGCCTATGACGATTGGCACGAAGGGAAGGACCCTGCGGGCATCACCACGCAGGATCCGAAACTGGCTGCGCGTCTGGATCCGGTCGAGGCCGGTCGTCGCCTGCGCAACTATCTGAAGGTGATGACCTTGGAGGCGCAGACCATCGCACGCGCCTGCGGTCACAATCACCTGCACAATCTGGAGCCCGAGGACCTCTGCGCCTTGACGATGGAGGCGGCTGCGATGGCCAAAGTGCCGTTGGCGGGCACCGACTGGTATCCGGGCAAAGCCGTGTTCTGAACTGCAAACAATACGAAGGCGCGACCCAAAAGGGCGGCGCTTTTCTTCTTTGAACCAACTGGGAAAGGGAGGGTGACCATGACAACAGATCTGGCAGCTTTCGCCAAGGAAAAAGGCGTCAAGTATTTCATGATTTCGTTCACCGATCTGTTCGGTGGGCAGCGGGCCAAATTGGTTCCTGCGCAAGCGATTGCCGACATGCAAGAGGAAGGAGCGGGTTTCGCGGGCTTCGCCACCTATCTCGACATGACCCCGGCGCATCCCGACATGCTGGCTGTGCCTGACCCGTCTTCGGTCATCCAACTGCCGTGGAAACCCGAGGTCGCCTGGGTTGCCGCCAACTGTGTGATGGAAGGCGAGGATGTCGCCCAAGCACCCCGCAACGTCTTGCGCCGCCTGATCTACGAGGCGGCCGCCGAGGGCATGCATGTGAAAACCGGTATCGAGGCCGAATTCTTCCTACTGACCCCAAATGGTGAACAGATCAGCGACCCGTTCGATACCGCCGAAAAGCCCTGTTACGACCAGCAGGCGGTGATGCGCCGCTATGACGTGGTGCGCGAGATTTGCGACTATATGTTGGAACTGGGCTGGGGTCCGTATCAGAACGACCACGAGGACGCAAACGGTCAGTTCGAGATGAACTGGGAGTTTGACGATGTTCTGAAGACCGCCGACAAACACTCCTTCTTCAAGTTCATGACCAAATCGGTGGCCGAGAAGCACGGCTTCCGCGCTACTTTTATGCCCAAGCCAGTCGAAGGTCTGACGGGCAATGGCTGCCATGCCCATATCTCGGTTTGGGATGCGCCCGGTGCGGATGCCACAACCAATGTGTTTGCCGGTAAAGGTGACGGTCCAACGGGCGAGGTTGGCCTGAGCGAGAAGGGCAAGTATTTCCTCGGCGGGATCATGAAGCACGCCGGTGCGCTGGCGGCGATCACCAACCCGACCGTGAACTCCTACAAACGCATCAACGCGCCGCGCACGATGTCAGGTGCCACATGGGCTCCGAATACCGTAACATGGACGGGCAACAACCGCACCCATATGGTTCGCGTTCCCGGGCCGGGCCGGTTCGAGCTGCGCCTGGCCGATGGCGCGACTAATCCGTATCTGCTGCAGGCGGTGGTCATTGCGGCAGGTCTGTCGGGCATTCGGTCAAAGGCCGATCCGGGCCGTCGCTATGACATCGACATGTATGCGGAAGGCCACACCGTGGACGATGCACCGAAACTGCCGCTGAACATGCTGGATGCGCTGCGTGAATATGACAGGGATGGCGCATTGAAAGAGGCGATGGGCTTGGAATTCTCCGCTGCCTACCTGAAAATGAAACATCAGGAGTGGAACTCTTTCGTCAGTCATTTCTCACGCTGGGAAAAAGAGCACACGTTGGATGTCTAGGGGCAGGCTCTGAGGATTTTGTCTACGCATGACCAGATCAACCAGATCTTCCGCCCCCGCCGTTGTCAACTCACCGCAACTTCATACCGCCACGCCCGTTCCGATGCATTCAGCCTATTGGCCGACTACACCGATGAAATGGTGGCGTAAACCAGCCTCCGCCAAAGAAGCACAATCTGCCGCCAACAACTTGGCAATACCCTCTAAACTGACTAACTGTAGAATAGAGAAAGAGATTAAAAGATCGATATTTTCTGCCGCATTTTGGGTGTCATTACCGCCATAGCGATGCTGACCGGCTTTGCAAGCGCCGTTCATGCCGACACGGACTACGATGTCATCTCTTGTCCGCTTCAACTCACGTGGGACGGCGAGGTAGAGGGCGAGACCTTTGAATGCGGGATCGTCGCCGTTCCGGAGAGCCACTACGACCCGGATGGGCGGCAGTTGGAACTGCTCTTCCTGCGGCTCAACGCCACGACGCTGGCGCCGCGCTCTGATCCTTTGATCTATCTGTCTGGTGGGCCGGGCAGTTCTGCTTTGCACGAAGTGACGACCATCAAGCGCATCTTTGACAATATGGGCCCGGTGCGCGAGCGTCGTGACGTGATCTTTTTTGATCAGCGTGGCACCGGTCACTCTAACCTGCTGACCTGCGGCCCTGTTTCCGCCGCCATCAGCGTGATCGGCGAAACGATGGACTTGCCGGGCGCGACGCTTGAGGACCTTGCTGCACTCAAGGAACAAGGCGGCGTTGACCTTTACTTGATCAACGCCCTTTGCGCGGCCGCCTACAAGGCGGAAGGTGTGGATGTCGGCCGCTATAACTCGGTCGAAAGTTCCCATGACATTTCGGCACTTGCAACGGCTTTGGGATATGAGGGCGACTACAACCTGTACGGCACAAGCTACGGCACGCGGCTGTCCTTGAATGCCCTGCGAGAGACTCCTGAGCGGATCCGGTCCGTGATTTTGGATGGCGTCGCCGGCCCCGAGATTTCCGGCACCGCGCAAACCTCCACCAAAGTGCGCCATAGCTACGATACGATTTTTGAGGCCTGCAGCGCGGATGCGTTCTGCTCGGCTAAATACCCGGATATTCGCAACCGCTTTATTGCCGTGCTGGAAAACCTTGCGACAGAGCCTTTTGTGTTCGATCCGCCGCTTGTCGGTAATCCAATTGTACGGGGCCGCTTTCCGGTTCTTGATGAGATCACGCCAGAGTTTTTTGCCGATTTTGCGGCGCTCAACAACGGTATTCAGGGCGGCGGCTATGGCGCATTGCTCCCCGCGCTAGTTGTGGCGCTGGAGAATGGCGATGATGCCTATTTCCGCAAGGTGCTAGGCGGGGAGGCTCCGGAATTGACCCCGGCACCGACGCCCGCAACCATTGAAACCGCCTTTGAGGCCGATGACGGTTTCGCGGCCCCGACGCTCGAAATTCTGCACTCGATCGCCAATAACATGCCGACCCCGGGCGAAAGCAGCCTTGCGGTCGAATGGACGGTCGTCGTCGTCAATCACTTTATTGACGAATTGCGTCAGGGCGTGGACCAATCCACCATCATCGAAGATATGTTTGATTTTGGCATGCTGCGGGCAAACCGCGCCGATGCGGCGACGCTCAAGGCCTTTGCAGACACGCATCTCAGCCCCGAGCGTGCCCGTATCGCAAATGCGCTTGCGGATGCCATGACCACGAATGATCTGCGCAAAACAATGTGGGAAATCGAAGACATCGCACAGGAAATGAGCGGCTACGGAGAGCGCTCCGGCAACCCTGGAATGGCGGTGGCGATTCTCTATGGCATGAATTGTATGGAAGAGATCAATTTCACACCCTTGAGCTACGTGGAAGAGTTGATCGCCACAACCCCGTACCCCGGCGTGATCTTGCGTGACCTGCGCGATTACCGGCTGACCCAAGCCATCTGCGAGTTCTGGCCAAAGCCGTTCGAAGAGGCGGAGATCCACGCTCCGGTGGAAAGCGATACCCCCGCTTTGGTCATGACTCAGGGGATGGATACGCAAACGGCGGTTGTCTTTGGAGAGCAGGCGGCAAGCAGATTGCCGAACTCCTTCTACGCGGAATTTGTCAGCGAAGGTCACGTGATCCTGGGCCGTAGCCTCGACAGTTGTCCCAGTGATATCACCGCAGCTTTCCTCGACGATCCATCGTCAGAGCCGGATATGAGTTGTGCGAGCGGAGCCAATTACCAACTTCGTTTCGAAGGGCTGGAAGCCTTGTTCGCGCAAGAGTGAGACAGGTGTTGATCAGGTCACTTCGGTAGGAGGTGGCCCGTCTAGGTCAAACCTAATGTCCTGTCGGGATCAGTTGAGCACGACAGGATGATTGACTGAAGTCGCGACACGCGCTGGAGCCGCAAGTTTGTGAGACAGCGCATACTTACCTGCGGAGATCGTGCGAAGCCAATTGCAAAAAGGCGGTCGCTCGTCAGTTGACGGCAAGCGTCCCGAACCAGATTGGCATTGGCCGCTTTGTCCCTCGCTGGGTTGTCGGATTAAGCCGCGGCGAATTTACAGTTTGGTTTAGGTCCAAGCCACTCTCTCGAACTGCTGCTTCGGTGACATGTGCTGCGTCGCAACGACAGGCTTGCTTCATGGGCGAGAGAATGCTGCGCGAAGCGCGAAAATCGAATGGCGGTTTTGTCCGCAACTCGGTCGCTCGGGAAATTTCGATGAACGTCTGCAACGAGCCCATATCTGCTTTTTGTTGCGTATCGCACCAATGTTGGCTTCTTAGTCTCTCTCTTCGGAAAAACACAGATTTGACGATCCCTGCATCGCGAAGCCGACCACGAGGTGACAGAATGCTCGTTGGCCAAGCGGGGCAATGACTTAATGGATTTGCGTGAGTTTTGAGAGAGATCAATTCTGCCAATCCCTAAATGTGCCAAAGTCGTACCTGATATCGGATCTCCACACTCATTTAGCTTGCGAACACATCTAGATGTGTCCGAGCGATCCAATGAAGGGAGCAAGCTATGGAAACCACACAAGCGGATAAAGAACGTGCGTATCAAAACGCTGACGCACTCATCAGGTCCGTGCAGGTTCTCGATTGCGGGCACGCGGAACAGCACTGGGAACACCGGCACGGCAGTCCATTGCCCAAGCTTTGGTGGGTGTTCTTCGGGCGGCGCTGGGTGAAGCTGCCGCTCCAGGCCTTCCTGATTTCCCATCAGGACGGTTTGGTGCTGTTTGACACGGGAATTGACCCCGCCGTTCAATTGGACCGCAGTTATATCAAACAGGCCATCGGGCTTTTTTTGCTGCCGCGCATCTTTCGGCTGCACCTGACTGCGGAGGACCGCATCGATCATGTCCTTCGCAAATCCGACGTTGCGCCGGAGGAGATCAAGACGGCGATCATTTCGCACCTGCATTTTGACCACGTCGGGGGTATTCAACACATCCCGCAGGCTGACCTGCTGGTGAGCGCGGAGGAATGGTCGATCCTGTCGGAGCCACACCCGGAACAGGACTGGATCCTGCGAGAGCACATCGAAATCCCATCCGCGAAGTGGCAGCAGATTTCGTTTGTGCCCACAGACGACCCCCTGTTTGAGGGCTTCGAAGGCATCCATGACGTGGTCGGTGACGGCTCCATGATCTTGTTGCCGACGCCCGGCCATACCAAGGGCTCGATGTCTATGTTGATCCGGCAGGAGGGTTGGGATCCGATCCTGCTTGTTGCTGACCTCACTTACGAAGCATCGTTGATGGGGAAAGATGTGGTCCCCGGTGTTGGCGACGGTCCAACACTGCTGGCGTCCTATGCCAAGGTTCGGAAGCTACAAGAGCGCCTGCCTAATCTCGCGATCGTTCCTTCGCATGATTTCGGCGCGTCAGAGTTCATTGATCAAGCGACAGGTGTTGCACACGAACCTGAAAGTCTGCAGACATGACTGAAGATCATCCCGCTTTGGCTGTTCTGCAGCAGCTTGATACCAGAAACATAGCATCCTCTGCGCATCTCTTCGCCGAAGATGCCGTCTGGCACTACTCCAACCCCAATCTGCCGGACTTGAACGGCGACTATGTGGGACCGGCAGGCATAAGCACCTTTTTTGCCAATCTCGCAGAGAAATCCCAAGGGACTTTCCAGATAGAGCCCGTTTCGGCCACGCCCGTGGGGCCGGAACTGGTCGTTGTCCAGTCTCGCAACACGCTGACCTTCGAAGCTCAGATCATCACCGTGGACGTCGTTGTCGTCTGGCGCGTTGTCGAGGGGCGAATTCAAGAGGTCTGGGACATCGTTCCTAGTCAACCAACGGAGATTAAGCATGTCGGAGACTGAGAACACTGATTGGGACGCGATCGTCATAGGCTCTGGAATGGGTGGCATGGCAGCGGCAGCGGCCCTAAGCCAAGTCGGTCACAAGGTCTTGATGCTGGAGAAGCACTGGACGCTCGGAGGGCTCACACACAACTTCTCTCGCAATGGGTTCACATGGGATGTCGGCGTTCATTACCTGAGTGAAATGGCGCCGGGTGACCGCGCCCGGGCAGTTCTGGACTGGCTGTCCGACACCCCCATCGAATTTGCTCCCATGGGATCAATCTACGATACCCTCCATATCGGGTCGGCGGAACCTTTGTCCCTCTCGCGTCCTTACGAAGCGCAAGAGCGGGATCTCAAGGACCGGTACCCGGACGAAACTGAAGCCATTGAGGCTTGGACCCACGCAATGCGGTCGGGCTACAATGCGATGTACAAGATCTTTCCGACCCGGGCGATGCCGGAGCTCGCAGGTGACATGCTTGATTGGTGGAACAGGGCCACAATCTCGAAGTGGATTGCTCGTACGACGCAAGAGGTCATAGATGACCTCACCAGTAACAAAGAGCTAGCGGCCGTCATGTCAGCCCAATGGGGAGACCACGGCGGACGCCCCAGCAAAGCAAGCTTTGCCATGCATGCCCTGATTGCCGGCGCGTACCTGCCCAGCGGGGCATGGTATCCCGTGGGTGGGGCCAAGGCCTATGCCGAACACATCCTTCCAACCATCAAAAAGCGCGGCGGCGAAGCACGCGGAGGTATCCTCGTCACAGAGTTGCTGTTTGACGGCCACACCGTGGTCGGGGTGCGGACAGAGGACGGCACGGAGTTTCGCGCAAAGGTCGTGATTTCGGATATCGGCGCGCGTGAGACCATCGACAGCCTCTTGCCCGAGAATTGCGGGCACGAAGATTGGAAGGAAGAAATCCGTGCACTGCCCTCCAGCATCGCCCATTTCAATCTCTTCTTTGGCTTCGAAGGAGACATAGAGGCCGCCGGCGCCACGCGAGCAAACCACTGGTTTTACCCAACGGGCGAAACCGATGTTGTCTGGACGGATGCGCCAGACGGACCGCCGCCTCACATGGCTGTGTCCTTTGGCTCGCTCAAGAACATCGCGCATGATCCGGGACCACGCCAGACGCATGTGGGCCAAGCCATCTTCTGGGCGGATTGGTCCACTGTTGAGGAATGGGCAGACCGTCCAGCCGGTGCGCGAGGCGATGATTATGAAGCCTTCAAGAAGCACGCGGAAGACACTTTGGTGGCGCACTTCAAAGCCCAGTTTCCCGATCTGGCTAAAATGATCGTCTACCAAGAACTGGCGACGCCGCTGTCGACCGTCAGCTTCACCGGGCACCGCAAAGGTGCATTCTACGGTCTGGATGTGACACCAGAGCGGGTGATGTGCGATGGGTTGCGGGCGAAAACGCCGATCCCGGGTTTGTTTCTAGCAGGACAGGACGTCGCTAGCCCCGGCATTCCAGGGGCACTCTGGGGTGGGTTACTTGCCGCTGCCAGCGTTGACCCGCGGGTCTTCAAACACTTCCAGAAATGAGAATAGAAGGGCGCAAATCTGTAAGACTTCAAAATCGAAAACACTCCGGCGCATACCAGACATTTTCTCATTGCGCGGCGAACGCCTGACTCGAGCCCACATTGCCGGATGTTGCAGGATGCATAGCGGTCCGCCTTTTCTTGGTCTCTACCTAGCGCGTAGACGGCTCATCGTGACAGGCGTGATCCCCAAAAAAGATGCTATCAAGGAATGAGTGAAAATGTCTTCATAGCCGGGGAATGCTTGGCGGAACCAGCTCAGCCGCTCCGCCCCGCCAAGAGCCGCGAGACACCATTCGCGCTCCGCTTTTTCACTCAATGCGTCTCGTAGAATACCATTTGCCCAGTTTCGGATCGGTTCAAATTCAATCATCAGCTTTGTAAGCCGATCCGTATCGATCCAATAAAGCGAGGCCTCTTTGGTTGCCTGGATGGACACAAGGGACACTCCATCCCGCGTTCGCGCGATATTCGGCGTGACAACGCAAGGACCTACATGGAGCCCAACGCATACTTCCTTGCCTTCTTGGTCACAAATACTGCTGGCTAGGTACCCATCCAAAAGAATGAACTCATCTGATTCTGGTTGTCCTTGGTGGGCAAGACGCGCGCCTTTGTTCAAACCCTTACATCTCCATTGAGACGCAAAACCGTTTGCAAAACTCATATCAGACAGGTCAGGTGACTTTGCGAGAAACTTCCGTAGATCCATCTTGGTATGCCTTATCAAATGATAATGCGTGTGGCTTCACCCAAGGGCAACTTGGCACAGATCAAGGAGGTCCCAAAATGATTCACACACTTCTTTCAAGGTACATCGGATTTGCCGCCGTTGGCTGCGGTTTAATTGCTACGGTCATCTACGTGCTGATGCTAAGCGTCACGCTTGCCCACATCGAAGCTGTCTCGGGGCAGGTCCCATTCGACATGCGTCCACTGGGCTATCGTCCTAAAGACGCCGCGATGCTTCTTGAAGCCTTAGGCGCGGAAGGGCGCGAGTATTATCTCCGTTACCAGATCTCTCTGGATACATTTTACCCGGCTATACTCGCGGTGACTTTGATAGCCACGTTTAGCTGGTTTGGGCGACGTATGCCCGGCAGCAAGCTTGTTCGCGCTGGCATACTTCTATCGGTTGGCTGCGCCTTGTTCGATTACTTCGAAAACATAGGAATCGCGGCCATGATTTGGGGTTGGCCAGAGGTATCAAATGCGCTGGTGTATGCCGCCAGTACAGCCACAATTGTTAAATCGGCCTTGACAACTTTGGCTGTATTGCTTGCGTTTCTGATCGGGTTTCTTTGGGTGCGTCTTCCCAAAGGGGGCCTTTGTCCTCAAGGTCAGACGTACGGCCATTGAAACCGGCCTCATTTGGCGTTTCGCAACGCTTTTCGAATATAGTTGGTCGCGGAGCGGAAATGCGATGGGCCCGACGCCTCTGCGAACCGACCAAGCGTCCACCTACCGGTCCACTCGTACGCACCGCTAGTGTATAGCGTGTCATCTTCTTGGGCTGCAATAAACTGGCGCAACTTGTCACAAGCGGCCTCAAACTCCGAAACCAGAATTGCCCATGGCGTATTGTTACCTGTTGCGTAGAGCGGGGCGTTGTATTCTTTGAGCTGGTTCCATTTGTAACCTTCGGCGGGAACATGAACTTCGCGGCCCGCAGCGCCGTCTTCGTACCAACCGTGAAACATACCCATCCAGTGAGTGCGGTGCGCAATCACGCCCTTGATCGTAGTATCGTCATCTGGGGTCGACAAAGAGGCTTTTGCTTCGTCGACGCCATCGAGCGTCTTGCGGAGCTTGGCCAGGTCCTTATCGAAAACGGCAAGCAAATCGGTTTTGTTGGTTGCTGCTGGCATGTCTGAAGACTACGCAAAGGAAGAAATTGCATCATTGACGCACGTCAAGGTCGTCACGTTTCTGCGACAGCGCAATAGCAGACCTTAGTGAGTTGGCAACGAATAAGCGGTTTGTCCGCAGAGCGGTCATTGGCACCAGAGGCTGCGAACGGCAGTTCAGAGCCCAAAGCAGAAATTGCTTTTCGGAAGCAAAGTCTGCCTTTCTGAACTCTAGATTTGACTTCAACTGATCGCCTCCGCCACTACTGCAGTTGTAATATATCCGGAACGCAAAGTTTTCTTTTTACCGGCATTTTGTTCGCACCATCCGATCGTTTCAGTCTTTTTGGCCCGTCTTTGACTTTAATCTTCGGTTTGGCTAGCGGGCCCTTCAAGGTCACGGGCCAGGGGCTCTTCGACAGAGGTTCGCCAATCTTACGGGGCTGCAGATTTAGGTCCAAAACCTTGCCCGCAACATCAACACCGCCAAAGACGACAACTTGGACATGGTCTGTCTCCAATGTGGTTTGTTTCGTCGAAATACTCCCATTTGAGATACTAATCGGCGCACGCAAGCATACGATTGGAGCAACCTTTTGCTTCTCTTTGGTAAACACCCAAGGTAGCACCCCTAGCCCTGCCAGATCCAAAAGCTGCGTCTCGATCGAGCCATCACGCATTGAAACTGTGGCATTGCCGTTCATGCTGTTTGCAAAATGCTTCGGTGAATCGGTTCCGCCGGTCACCGAAAAATCTGCATAAATCGTACCGCTCGCACCCTTTTTGAAGTTCAGGTTGTGAAGAATGTCATCCAGCTGCCAACCGCCCGCTTTGCCGGTCAACGTGAGTAGATGCGCGTCGTTTGATAGATCCATCTGCCCGCTGACGTCGAAATGAGCCCCTCCATATTCGAACTTCAAAGGTCCGGCCTTGAGCTCATTTTCGTTGAGCGTCAGTTCGCTCTGCAAACTGCTGATGCCCTTGGCGCCTTCGATGTGCCGAAGGTCAACGTCGACATCCATATCCATACCGGACAAGAGAATTGAACGCCCGATAGGTTTAAGCGTTACATCTCTTAACGCACCTTGGCCGCCCTCTTCTTCTTGCTTAGCTTCTTTCTCTTCCGGCTCTGGGCCGCCAATTTTCCGCAATTGTGCGGCAGCCTGAACAATAGTTCGGATCTGATCTATCTTTATCAGGTCACTCTCAATGGAACCCTGCAGCACCGGGTCGCTTGTTGCATCATCAAGATCGGCCATAATCTGCAAGATAGAGTCGGCGACCTCAACATTAGCACTGGCGTTCCAATCGGTGCCTTCGCTAACGAGGTTGATTTCAAGGCGAGCCTGCCCGGTTTCCACACGTTCAAGTGATAGTGCCTCCAAAAGGTCTGCCCCGGATGGGACTGCGACGTCAATTGCCAAATCCAGGTCCTCGAATTTGAGTACATTTTTGACAGTGCCATGCACTTCAAGGTTCCAGACGTCTGTATCGCTTGTCTTTCCATCCAAATTCGTCAGCGAAAGCTGATTGATGTCGCCGTTCAAATGGAAGTCACCGGAAAACCTGCCAAGCTGGTCGTCTGGTCCCAACAATTCTGGCGAGATCAAACTGCTTGCCGGTATGTCGATTAGGCCTTCTGCTGATATGCCTTGCAACTGAAGCGCGTCATCGACCGAACCGTTCAAAATGATAAACGGATCGGCTGGTTTCCCAATTCTAAGGTTGATGTTTCCGACTTTTAAGGCGCCTTCTGGTGTTCTGGAAAGCTCGGAGAACTTAATCGGGGGCGGGCCTTCGCCGGACGTGTCCAACGTTAAACCGTTGGTCTTAATAACCATTTGTCGCTGCGGCACCTGCCCAGGCACGCTGTCGATAACCATGTCGACTGCGATAAGTTTAAGATCATATCGCGATGCGGCAGGGGCTGGCTCAGCATCTTCAGGGTACAACCGAATGCGGGTTGTCAACGATACGTCTTCCGGGTTACCCAATTCTCCGATCTGCCCCGTCAGCGACAGGCTTTGCCCGCCATCTAATTCCGCCAATACAGATAGGTCATCAATCCGTGCTACGCCGTCGACTGATGTGAACGTTGCGCCAATATTCCCTGTACCTTCCAAAACGCGGCTCAGCTTCAGGATATCGAGAAGCTGGCCAAGTTCGGCAACCTCTACGGTCGTTGCCACTTGCAGACCGCTGTCTTGAGGGACTTCCTCGGCGACAATCGAAATCTGTTCGAAGTTCACCGCCAACCGAAACGGGTCCTCCGTGGGGAATGTCGCGTTCAGATCAAACCTCTCTCCGTTCAGCGAACCGGCCCCGACTGCCGTCGCAACATCGGTTTCCGTATCACGCTTTAAGAGCAGCTCAGGAAGCTGAAGGTCCAACTCAAGTCCGTTTAAATCGTTCTGATAAAGAATGGCGATATCAGTCAGATCAATTTTGCGGTCCGTTAGAATTCCGGCCAACAGCGGCGTCGGGGAATTTGCAGGTTTCCCGGCTTCAGCTTCCGTTTGGGAAATGGACTGCCAGTTTCCGGAGCCGTCTTTGTCTGTGATTAGGTTCAGATGAACTCCTGAGAGTGAAAGACCACTCAGTGACAGTTTATTGTTCCAAAGGTCGCGCGCGGAAACTTCAAACTCGATCTCATCGATTGCTGCAAGTTTCACACCAGCATTCGGAGAACCGGGTAATTCCAGCCCTGCCGCTGACACCTGCAATTGCCGGCCGATACCCAGACGCACTTCATCTTCAATTCTAACCTCCTGGCCAAGTTTCTTAGAGATCAGGTTTTCGACGAAAGCAGTCCTGACCGAGGAAAACAACGCAGAAGACAGGAAAAGCCAAGCTGCAAACACAGCGGCAAACGCGACAGCGCAACAAATCAAAATACCTTTTGCAACGTATCGCACGTTCTTCTCCTAAAATTCCGATTCATCCAATGGGAAGCCTAGACCATTTAACTACTAAATTAACGGAATATATGGTCGGTAGATGATCTGAAATCTGAATGATCTTGACTATATTGCTGATATTCTAGCGTGTTTTGTCGAACCGCCAGGGTCAGGACTCATAGCCAATAGATAACGAGTGCCGCGAGGGCGATTGCTGACAGGAAGACCTTTGGGCACCTGTCGTAGCGGCTTGCCACAGGCCGCCAATCCTTCAACCCGCCGAACATGATCTCGATCCGGTTGCGCCGTTTGTAACGACGCTTGTCGTACTTAACCGGTTTCTTCCGCTGCTTCCGGCCGGGGATGCAGGCGCGTATCCCTTTGTCTTTCAACGCCCTGGACCTCAATACTCGTGTTGCTGAGGGTCGAACGTCCGAGCCCACGCAAGCTGTCAGTGTCGTGAACGCCCTCAGGGGCTCTGTTGCAAAGATTTAGCTGTTGACGTGCTAGGGTTTAGCGCATGAATGGCGCTCGGTCCCAACTAGTCGAGAGGCAGCTCATGATCTCCTTCAAAGGTGCACAATATCCCAAGGATGTGATCCTATTTGCTGTGTTCTTCTACCTTCGATACGGCGTGTCGTACCGTGACCTTGAAGAAATCATGTCCGAGCGTGGCGTTGCCATAGATCACACGACGCTGAACCGTTGGGTGGCAAAATACGCTAGTGCAATTGCCGATGTCGCACGCAGGCGAAAGGGACCGTGCGACCGTTCCTGGAGAATGGACGAGACTTACATCAAGGTGAAAGGAGCATGGGTTTATCTCTATCGAGCTGTCGACAAGCACGGCAAGACACTTGATTTCATGCTTTCGCAGCGTCGAAACAAGCCCGCCGCCACCAAATTCTTTGCGCGGATGCTGGAGGTCAACGGCCTTCCGAGAAAGATTGTCATCGACAAAAGCGGAGCTAACACGGCTGGCATCAAAGCCATAAACAGGATGCTGAAAGGCTTTGGCTGCCCGATCCAAATCGAGATGGTCAGGCGGAAGTATCTGAATAACATCGTGGAACAGGACCATCGCTTCATCAAGAGACGAACTCGGCCGATGTTAGGGTTCAAGGCCTTCGCATCAGCGGCGGCTACATTGGACGGGATTGAAGTGGCACACATGATCCGCAAAGGTCAGCTAACGCCCGGACTCTGTCCGTTTCGCCAATTTGCAGAACTGGCGGCATAAGCCGCAGGTTCGGTTTCACCTCTCCGGTCAGTAAGAAACTTTGCAACAGATCCTGAAGGCAATGCCCGCCGTGTCTTCATGTCCGCCAGGATATTCAGCGCATCTGAAGCCTCCGAACTTGGTATCGTAAGTCGCGCCGTAAGTGCGGAAGATCTGGATGGTGCCATCGAAGCCGAAGTTGCACCTTATCTCTCCGTCGCACCTATAGCGGTCGGAGCTGCAAAAGCGCTTGCCCGATCGCTTGGCTCGCACATCGATGCCGCGGTAGTTGACGACACTATTCGTCGCCTAGCAGACACGTGGGAAGGGGAAGAAGCCCGACATGGCATAGCGGCGTTTCTGGAAAAAAGCAAAGCCCGGTGGACGTAAGGAGATCTGGCAATTGCACATCGAGGCCAGCGGGGGCGTCTACACCTTCAGAACTCTACAGAAAGCGCTTCTGCACGTTTTTTCAGTGCCTCGCCAACGGTCGCGTATGCGGGCTCAATCCAATCAGAGTTCCAGAACCAAAGCCCAATCCCGCGGTCGATTTCATACTGAGTGACCTTGGTGCCGTCAGGCACTGGCTCCAAGAGCCAGCTGTGGTCAAAGGTTAGGATGCCCGGAAGACCGCCCTTCTGTCGGAGCTCTCTTTCAGGTGACATCGCGACGACCGTAGAGGTCATCTCAAGTGTTTTGCCAGAAGGATCCAACACGTTGTTCGATAATTTTGCGCCTTCGATATAGGCGCCGTCGACTTCGACGAACACCGGGTTCCAGTCCGGATACTCTTCCGTCGCCATCAACACGTTCCAGACCTGTTCCGGCGAGGCCGCGATGAACGTTTCAACATGGAAAGTCTTGCGTGTCAGGACGCCTGCGATCGCCACAATAGCAAGCACAGGCAATCCCCATTTTAGGATGGTCCACAGCATCACATAAACCGATCAAACCATCCCATCAGGTCTTCGGGATGGGTGCCGACATAGTCGTAGGCCGCAAACCGGCTTTTCTCGAGATCGAGCAGTTTTAGCTCTTTCTCGACAGTGAGGGCGCCGTAATAGTCTTCGACCATCCCCATCTTCGTCCAAGGGTCGTTGCTGTTCTGTACCACCAGCGTCGGTACGTTAATCCTGTAAGCCTCTTCGACGAAGTTGGGGGCGCCCATGTCGAACCCCAAGCGCCGTTCGCTGACTTTTTCGCCCGCCCGCGTCATAAAACTGGGCATCCCAAGCGCCTCAACAAAACAGGTATAGAGCAGCGGCTGGACGGCAATGATCGCCTTGATGTTAACGCGTTTGCTCAACCCATTGTCACGACCATAGGCATAGGTGGTTGACGCGGCGCCCATGCAGATACTCAAAAGACCGATGGGAGCATCCGGGAAGCGTTCAGTTGCAAAGTCCACTGCGGCGATCACGTCCTTCGCTTCCTCGGGTCCCCAACTTACCCAAGGGACGGGTCCAAGATCGCTTTCGCCGTGCCCCCGCATATCATACATCAGCACGGAGTACCCTCTATCCACCAGGTACTTGGCTTGCCGCAGGAACTGGATGTCCTGCTTCCAGGGCGTGATTGGACCGTGCCCTTTGGGCGTCCAGCCACCTCGGTTGCACTGCACCCCGAAGTGCGTTTGCACAATGACTTTGTCGCTACCGCCTTTGATCAACCAACCGCGCAGAGTGACGCCATCCTCGGCCTTGAACTCGACGTTTTCATAGTCCAGCCCATGCGCCTCAGGGTTATCGAACAACGGAGACTGGCCTGGCTTGACCATCATGTTAGAGATCATGTTTCCAAACATTTCTTTGGTCCTTATTCTGGGATTGGGTCAACTATTTTGGGGTTCAGGCTGAGGAAGCGTGCCAGCCCCTCGCGGTGGGAAAACCGGCACGTTCCATCTACGAACTCGAAGGTGGAGCGGTATTCGGCAACGCCTCTGACGCCAAACTCGTGGGTCATATCCTCACCGATCGGATGGATGATGAACTGCACATAGCTGGTACCCTTTGCAGTTGTGTCCGAAGTTGAGATGATCCTCTGATTGGACAGCATGTGCAAAAACCGGAACGAGTCGCGTCCTTGCTTGTAGCGGGCCGCGATTTCTTCGTGGCCCTGGTGTTCCACAAGTTGCATTTGCATGTTGGCCAGCTTCAGAGTGGCGTCCTCAGTGAACAATTGCGCGAACTTGGCTGCGGTAACATTCAGATCCTGATCCGGATGGTCGAGATACCACGCATAATCATGAGCAGTCTGCGTGCATGCAGTGACCATGTCCGCCTGAGATGCAGCACCGGATGCGCTTGTCAGTGCCAGCGCGGCGAGGCCAAAAACAACCTGTTTCATGACTTATTCACCCTTTACATGCGTGCGTCGTACCAGGCGATCATTTCCGCCGGGTTTTGGCTGAAGTAGCGATAGCCCTCGTAGCGAACTGGCGTGCCTTCGATCCAAAGCAGCTTCTTGTCGCGGTTCGGTAGTTTGGCATAAATGCCCTCGGCGTCTGACGGCTTGGTTGTCGCGTCGTCTTTCACCTGCACCAGCATCGTCGGACATTTCACTTTGTCGGCGCGGGCAATGGCATTGGAGTCCGTGTGGCGGAAGCTTGAGTAGTAACTGTAGCGCCCGTTAAAGCGTTCCACCGCATTTTCGACTCCGTTGTCGATTAGTGCCCGCTCGATAAATGGCGCGGCGGATAGCGGTTGCACTGCGATCATGCAAACGATGTCTTCAAACTCCTCCGGATGTTTTTCCATCGCCAGGAAGGTGGAATTGCAGCCCATGCACTGGCTATGCAGAGCAATCTTTGCGCCAGGCATTTTCTCCCGAGCGAAGCGGACAGATCCAATCACGTCACGCCACTCAATCGCTCCGACGCCGGTGATGTTACCGGCCCCGTCGGCCGAATGCCCATGTCCGCGCAGGTCATAGGCCAGGACGTTGTAGCCGGCATCTTGCAGCGCCTTGTAGGCTTCGACGAAGTTCACTTCGAAACCACCCTGCGAGGTCCATGGTTCCAAGTGGCCGGGGTATCCATAGCGGTTAGCCCCGATAAAGTGGTTCACGATCACCAGCTTGCTGCTGCCCTCGGCCGGGATAAACCATCCGTCCAACATGACACCGTCTATTGCCGGGAAGAAGACATCTTCATAGGTCATGCCGTAGTCCGAAGGTCGTTTCAGAATAGGTGTGCGGAACGAATAGCTGACTCCTTTTGCGATCTGGTCGATCAGCGTATCTTCTTGAGCCTTATCCATAGTCTGTCCTTTCAATGTCGCCGCCTTGGTCGCCCAAGGCAGAATGCTTGCGACCACGGCGGTCGCGGTGGTTGTCAGGAATTGCCTACGCGTCTGAGCCATCGGCAAACCCTCAAGCCGCCGGAACCAGCATGGCTTTTAGCTGGTCGAGAAAATCTTGGCGGTTCTGTTGGTTCGACATATTCGTAAGCATTTCCGCATCAGAGCCGCTGGGAATATGGATCGGGCTCTCTCCTGTTACACAGGCGAATACGTGATCTGCTACTTCCTGAGGGTCGGCGAGCGCGCCGCCTTCGTTGGCCATCTGGGCGCCTACAGCGCTGATCCGGTCCCGTAGTTTGTTAGAGAAGGTGACCAGTTGCGGATCTCCACTGTCGAGGCGCTTGTCTACCGCGGAATCAAACCCAGTCGTCGGGTACGCACCCGGCGCTACATTGAAAACTCTAATACCAAAAGGCGCGTACTCCATCGCCATCGCCTCGGTGAGGCCGACCATTGCGTGTTTGCTGGAGGAGTAGACCGAGTTTCCAGGCAGGCCCAAATGTCCCGCCATTGAGGTCACGTTGACGATCACGCCTTCGCCCGCCAAGCGCATATCGGGCAGTGCTTCCCGCATTACATTCATTGGTCCAAAAACATTGGTTTCATACATAACGTGGATATCGTCCGGGCTGAACTGTTCGAACAGCCCGCTACCGCCGTAGCCCGCATTGTTGACGACAACGTCGACGTGCCCAAATACCTCACGGGCTTTGGCGAAGGCACCTCTGATACTGTCGGCATCGGTCACATCCAACCGGGTCAAAAGCAGCTGGTCGTCAGTTCTAAGCTCAGCCTCCTTTTCGGGGCTTCGCATCGTGGCGACCACGTTCCATCCCGCATCATGGAATGTGCAGGCAATTCGTTTTCCAAAACCGCTGGAACAGCCAGTGATGAGGACGGTGTGGGTCATCCAAGTCTCCAAGCTTTACAAGTGTATCGTTGTTGTCGGTTTGTATTTTACATCAAGACACCTCTTGTCAAGTGGTAAGGTTGGATTTATTTGATCCACATGAACGAGATCACGACCAAACCGTTGTCAGAAACCGAAGAAAAAACGATCGCAGCGGCGATCCGCTGCTTTGTCCGCTTCGGTGCACGTAAGACGTCCATGAATGACATTGCGGCCGAAGCCGGAGTGTCGCGCCAAACGCTGTATGATCTTTTTGGTGGAAAGGATGAGATGATCCGGGCGTCGATCCGAAGCATCACCGATCAAAACCTGGCGCTGGTCAGGCAGCGGTTGGCGGAATGTGCCACTTTGTCGGAGAAGCTCGACGCCTACTTCGAAGAGACGGTGATCAAGAGTTTTGAGATGCTGCAGAACGCAGGGGATGCAGAAGACCTGATCACTGGCCATAACGCAGCCGGCAAAGACGAAATCGCACGGTCACATGACCGTCACGAAGCGCTGATCGCAGAAATCCTGGAGCCCTATGCTGAGGCAATGGAACAGCATGGACTATCCGTCCCTGAGCAAGCCCATTTCTTTGTCACGGTGGTGATGGGGCTTAAATATGGCGCCCGGGACAGGTCGGACCTTGAAAGCCTCATAGCTGTTCTAAAAACAAACTGCCTTCTCTCCGTGGAGCACTGAGCAACGATCAAACATCCATAAAGGAGCTCCGCTTCCGCGTTGACGCTCTACGGTTTTCAGGAGGCTGGCTGTTCCAGTCGCCAGGTTAGGTTCGCTTTGACGGTTGGCCACTCCGATTGGATGATCGAATAAACCGCCGTATCTCGAACGGTTCCGTTTGCCATGATCATATTGGACCTCAATACACCATCGAGTTTCGCCCCCAGACGTTCAATCGCGCGGCGACTTTGTGTGTTTATGAAATGGGTTCTGAACTCGACGCAGATGCTTTCGAGCTCTTCAAACGCATGCTGTAGAAGCAACAGCTTGCACTCTGTGTTCAATGGCGTCCTTTGAACCGATTTTCGATACCAAGTCGATCCGATTTCAAGGCGGCGATTTGGTGCGCTGATGTTCATATAGGTGGTCATGCCAACAGCATGACCCGTCGATTTCTGGATGACCGCGAATGGGAACATTGTACCCGCTTCGCGCAAGGTCAGTCGGCGCTCGATCTCTTCCGGTACACCCTCTGGTGTTGGGACCATTGTATACCAGAGACGATGCAGGTCCCCATCGGCGGCGGCCCGGGTGAGGTCATCACTGTGCTTTCTTTCAAGCGGTTCAACTGCAACATGTTGCCCATCAAGTGAAAAGGGCTCGATCCAAGCGTTCATATTTGCCTAACCTGTTCGCGACTGGAGCCAATTTGAGAAGCGCAAGCGCAGATGCGACCTATGCAGCATTTCGCTCATTCAGAAACTTCATTGTGTTTTTCAAGCCTTGCCGCATGTGATCTTCAAGGTGAGCGAGCATGTCATCCAAACTCTTACCATTGGCGAGCTCAATGTACTTGTCATGAGATTCCCGAAGTGGGCCGCCCCGCCCATGCGCCTTTTGATGCATGGCAAAATAGAATTGAAGGTTGGGTTTCAGGCGCTCCCAGCTTTGCAGCAGAAGGGTGTGTCCCGAAAGTTCATAGCACCAAGAGTGGAGGTGCATTTCTGCCATGATCGCGCCGTAGGGATCATTGTCCGAGATGCAATCGCATAGCCTGTTGTTACGCATTTGCAGGTCGGCGAGGCTAATCAGATTTCGTTTGTCCCAGCAGAACTGAAACGCCATCTTCTCGAGCCCCGTTCGGAACGAATAGATTTCATCCAGATCAATGGGATCCAGCGTGCGAAGGAAGGTTCCGCGGAACGGGATGTAAACAAGAAGGCCGATCTCGCTCAATTGAACCATCGCTTCGCGCAATGTGGCGCGGCTGACATCCAGCTGAGCAGCAACCTGAGTTTCAAGCAGTTTTGCCCCAGGCTCCAGATCCCCGGTCAAGATAAGCTTCTGGAGTCGCTCCAGCGTTCTGTCTTTCAATGTGTCGCCGGATTTTTCCGATGAGGATACTTGCTGTGTCATTTCGATCCTGTTGATGGAACACCCATTGGATGGAAGGCGAGATTACGTTGTTAGGCCAAGATAGCCAGAAAAATGATTGCAGCTGAACTTCCAATTTAGGTCCAATGGTCGACGGCTGCGGACCAGTTTCAAGGTACCCAGTCTTTTCAATATTGTCGACAATATTATAAATTGTCGACAATATTGAAATCTTACTGTATCGTTGTGGCAGGTGGGGATTCGAAAAGCTCCGAACCTTGGCTGCGATTGCCCGCTCTATCAGCAAGAGATGATCACCCGGTATGTAACTGCGGTGACGCAACAGGTGAAAAGGGAGTTATTCATGTTGTCGAACGACATCCTGAAAAAGAGAATCCAAACCGGGTTCGCAGCTTTCAGCGCAGCCGCACTGTTGGCTGGTGCACCGGCGAAAGCGGAAGAGTTTCTGACGATCGGCACTGGCGGTGTAACCGGCATCTACTACGCCGTCGGTGGTGGCATTTGTCGGCTGGTCAATCAGAAACGCAAGGAACATGGCATTCGATGCTCGGTCGAAAGTACGGGCGGTTCAGTTTACAACCTACGCACCATGCGCGAGGGCGAACTGGAAATGGGCATTGTTCAGTCCGACTGGCAGTTCCACGCTCTGAACGGGACCAGCCTATTCGAAGAGGACGGCCCGGATGGTGAACTCCGCAGTCTTTTCTCGCTCCACCCCGATACGGTCATCATCGCCGCACGCAAAGACACCGGCATTGAGTCTCTGGACGACCTGGGCGGTCGGACCATCAATTTGGGTAATCCTGGCTCCGGAACGCGTGGCACTGCTGAAGTCCTCGTGGACGCGATGGGCTGGGACATGGATCACTTTGGGTTGGTGACCGAGCTTAAGTCAGCAGAGCAATCAGCAGCGCTATGCGACAACACCATCGAGGCCTTTCTGATGGTTGCTGGCAATCCAGTCGCAAACGTACTGGAAGCGGCCACAACGTGCGACATCAACATAATTCCTGTTGAAGGTGAGGCCGTTCAGGCGCTGGTTGAAAGCAAACCATACTATGGGAACGTAACCATCCCCGGCGGACTCTACCGAGGCGTTGAGGGAGATGTTCCGTCGTTCGGTCTTCCGTCTACGTTCGTAACGTCGTCAGATGTACCTGAAGAAACCATCTACGTGATGGTCAAGGCAGTCTTCGAAAATTTCGATGCCTTCAAATCGTTCCACCCGGCTTTTGCCAACCTCAAGAAGGAGGAAATGGTGGTTAACGGATTGTCCGCACCAATGCATCCGGGCGCTGAGCGTTATTTCCGCGAAGCCGGATTGATCAATTAAATGCAAAGCAGAGGCGGTCGCCGCCGCCTCTGCGCCTCTTCAACGCAACGCCCACGCAAGAGTCATGACATGAGCGAGCAAACTCTAAGCCATTCCACACATGACGCGCAGGAAGACGCGCGGAATCGAGACATCAAGATCTTTCTTAATGGCAAGATCGTCCCGCGCAGCGAAGCGATGGTGTCTGTCTACGACTCCGGTTTCATGCTGGGCGATGGAATGTGGGAGGGGTTGCGCCTCTACAACGGTACTTGGGCGTTTTTCGACGAACACATGGATCGGTTCTTCAACAGCTGCAAGGCCGTTTCCATAGACGTCGGCATGACGAAGGACGAAGTCCTGCAAGCACTGAATGACACGGCCAAAGCCAATGGCATGACAACGGACGCGCATTGCCGGTTCATGGTGACTCGCGGGCCAAAGGACAAGCCGTTTCAGCACCCGGGGTTGTCTCGATCTGGGCCTACGGTGGTTGCGATTGTGGAACACTCGAAGCCAGTGGACAGCCTGATGAACCAGGGTATTCGCCTGGCCACAGTGCCTCAGGTGCGCGGTCTGCCGATGAGTCAGGACGCCAAGTACAACAGTCATTCAAAGCTGAACTGCGTCATCGCATGTCTGCAGGCGGAACAGGCTGGCGCTGACGAAGCCCTGATGCTGGACCCGCATGGGTTTGTGAACACCACAAATGCGTGCAACTTCTTCATCGTGCGCCGAGGTGAGGTTTGGACCTCCACAGGCGATTACTGCATGAACGGAGTGACCCGCCAGAAGGTCATAGACCTGTGCCGGGCAAACGACATCCCGGTATTCGAGAAGAACTATTCGCTTTATGAAGCCTACGGAGCTGACGAGGCCTTTCTGACCGGGACTTTCGGAGCGCAAACCCCCGTTGCGTCCATAGATGGAAAACAGATCGGGGAGCATGAAGGCGCTGGTCCGATGACCCGCCGATTACGCGAGCTCTACAAAGAACTTGTGCAACGAAGCACCCTTAAGGTCGCGAGCTGATTGTATGGAACAAGTCGTGCGCCCAGAAGGTCAGTGCCAGTTAGAGGTCGGTGATCGTGGCTTGTTGCTATTGGGATGCGGCAAGATGGGATCCGCACTATTAAACGGATGGCTCAATGCCGGGCTGGACGCCGAAAAGATCATTGTTCTGGATCCGCGCCCATCTGACTGGCTGCAGCGCCTTTCGAGACGCGGCCTGCGACTCAACCAACAACCAGATGAGCCGCCTGCTGTTGCGGTAATTGCGACAAAGCCACAGGTCATGACCTCTGCTTTGTCGGATCTGAATTCATTTGGGTCCGGGCAAACTCTTTTTGTTTCGGTCGCTGCTGGCACTTTGATTTCGACCTATAAAGAGTTGCTGGGTCCGCAGACGCCAATTGTGCGCACAATGCCGAACACACCTGCATCGGTCGGTTCTGGCATCACCGCGCTTGTCGGCAATGCCTGCACGACGGCCAGTCATATGGAACTTGCAATACAACTGATGCAGGCAGTTGGAGAGACCTTGGTCCTCGATGATGAAGACTTGCTTCACGCTGTGACAGCCGTTTCTGGAAGCGGTCCGGCCTATGTGTTTGCGATGACAGAAGCGTTGACAGAAGCAGGAAAAGAATTGGGATTGGCACCAGAAGTTGCAGCAAAATTGGCAAGTGGAATGATCTCCGGGAGTGGCGATCTTCTGCGATCCAGTCCGCTTTCTCCAGCCGACCTTCGAAAGGAGGTTACGTCCCCAAATGGAACAACTGAAGCCGGACTGCAGGAGTTGATGTCCCGTGAGAACGGGGTGTTTCCTCTACTGCAAAGGACTGTGTGGGCTACCCATAGCCGCAGTGTTGAACTGTCTCAAAGCACTGACGGGAATTGATCTCCAGAATCTCAACGTGACCCGTTGCAGCTATGGTCCTTGGGAATACTTTTTTGGTGTCGCACAGTCACAATCGTTTAGATTGCGCGATGCCTCGAGCGTTGGAAAAGTTTATACTTACACGCTAAGCATGAGCCTTGCCGGCTGAAAACAGTCCCGCGAGTACCGTCTCCCTTCCAGACAGCGCGCCCACGCGCGCGGTTGCAAGAACGAGTTTTCTCGCCGACGTTTGAGCAAGATGGATGCTTTTGACGTCAGCAGATCGATATCGCATCACGTCGGGAGCAGGCAGGAGCGTAAAACCCAAACCCGCCGAGACACATTCCATGATCGCTTCAAGGTTATCGAGGACAATCGTTTCGGAACCCTTTGGCCTTTTGTGCTTAAGCATCTCGCCAGCAATGAGCTTTCCGATCCCGGTATCAGGCATAAAGTGAAAGAAGGGCCGCGCACTCAACAAACCTGCGAGCCCGTCTTTCAGCAATCTCTCGTTGGCCGCGAAAACAAAGGGCTCTTCTCGAAGCACCAATTCCGTAAGCGCGTCGGGAACACCTTCGGCATCCGTGACAAGTGCGGCATCAAGCTGTCCACTAACGACCTTCTCCTGTAGCGCCTTGGACAGGCCGGTTTCAAACGAGAAGGTCGCTTGCGGTGCTTGATGTTTTGCGTTTTTCAGGAAATCCGGCAGCAGGCGAACGGCAGCAGTTGTGACAAACCCAAGCCGGAAGTGTCCGACCAGCGTGTCTGTCGGACGGCAGATTTCAAGAAGGCTATCTTCATGCTGCAGGATCGGGATTGAGGCTTCGACGATGGTTCGACCGATTGGCGTAAGTCGCGGCGGTCGCACGGTGCGGTCAAAAAGGTCAACGCCAAGCTCCGTCTCGAGTGCCTTCATCTGCATCGAAACTGCGGACAATGTCATGTTTAGTTGCTCGGCCGCCTTTGCAAAGGAGCCGATCTTGGAGATCCGCATGAGAGTTCTGAGAGAGCGCGTCTGCATAACTTAAGTAAATCTGTATTTGATATCAAACCTTATTCGATTGAGTTGTATTTCTGCAAGCGTATTCTGGTGAAAACAGAAACGAGGGACACGCCATGACGCATCCGCTTGTGAACGTTGCAAGAGAACTGGCCCCTGGATTTGAGAAACGCGCCACGGAATGGGACAAGTCGCGCGCCTATTGCTGGCAGAACGTTGGTGAGCTGGCCGATGCTGGTATTATGGGTATGACCATTCCAAAGAAGTATGGCGGGCATGGCGCGAGTTTTCTGGACGTTGCCTTGGTGGTGGAAGAGATCGCGAAAGCCTGCGCCCTGACGGCCCGCATCGTTGTCGAAGGCAACATGGGCGGCATCAGCGCGGTAATGGGGTTTGGCAACGACGATCAAAAGGCTTTTTGTGCCAAATATGTGTTGGCAGGGGACAAGCCCGCGATCTGCATCACAGAACCTCACGCAGGAAGTGCCGCGACTGACATGCAAGCCACCGCCCGGAAACAAGGTAACACATACATCCTCAACGGGACTAAACACTGGATCACGGGAGGCGGGGTCTCGAAGCTCCACTTGGTATTTGCGCGCGTGCTTAATGAGGCGGGCGTCGAACAGGGGATTGGCGGTTTCATTCTGTTTGCCGATCCAATCTCGGGCAATATGCCAAAGGGATTCACTGTGGTTGGCCGCGAATACACGATGGGCCTTTGCGGTATGCCCGAAGCAGAATTGCGGTTCGAGAATGTCGAGATCGACGAGAAATGGCTGGTCAAACCACCTTCGGGTCTCAAGCACAGTTTTGCCGAGCTGATGAATGCCTACAATTCGCAGCGCGTAGGTGCCGGCACCATTGCCATGGGTGTCGCGGCAGGGGCGCTCGAACGGGCCAAAAGCTATCTCCTCCAACGCGAACAGTTCGGGCGCCCACTCGCAGAATTCCAGGGACTTCAATGGATGCTCGCCGATATGGACACGCAAGTTCATGCAGCCCGGCTGCTTCTCCACGAAGCGGCGCGATCACGTGGTCCAAACGGCAGTCGGTATCCAGATATGATGATGGCCGCCCGCGCCAAGCTCTTTGCATCCGAGATGGCTATTAAGGTGGTCAACGACGCGCTGCAGATGTTTGGCGCACGTGGCTACAGTGATCGTGAACCTCTGGAACGGATGTATCGCGATGTGCGCATGTTCACCATCGGTGGCGGGACCGCACAGATCCTTCGTACCCAAGTTGCCGGGAGCATTCTTGGCATCAAAACACCACAGACGCGGGACGGGTATACGCGCCTTGCCGACACGGCGCGTTACGCAGCTGAATAGGAGGCCCCATGAAAACTGACAAGGACCTGCGGGCCGCCGACCTTCTCGCGCGGCGGCTCTATGATGCTGGCTGCCGGCACGCCTTCGGCATGCCCGGCGGAGAGGTGCTGACGATTGTCGATGCGCTTGAAAAAGCTGGTATCGAATTCGTTCTCTGTAAACATGAAAACAGCGCCGGCTTTATGGCTGAAGGGGCGCATCACATGAACGGGGCACCAGGTATTCTCGTGGCAACGGTTGGCCCGGGCGCGTTAAATGGTGTGAATGTCGTCGCCAACGCACTGCAAGATCGAGTGCCACTTATCGTCCTGACCGGGTGTGTCGATGCGACTGAGGCCCTCACCTACACACATCAGGTTCTTGACCACCAAGCCGTATTCCGCCCGATCACCAAGTCCAGCTTTATGCTGACCGCAGAAGGGGCAGATACGATTGCGGACAAAGCGGTTGCTATCGCAACTGATGGCCGCGACGGCCCTGTCCATATCGATATACCGATTTCCGTAGCCGACGCGCGTCCTGGCCCCGTTGAGAAGCGCCGCCGCACAAAAGTGAGTGCTGTTATCCCTGCGGGCGACGATCTCACGTTGGCCCGATCCTGGCTGGCGACTTCCAAGCGACCTGTCATGATCGTGGGTCTGGATGCGCTCAAAGACAATGCAAGTGCCGCTATCCTGCGTTTTTGCGAAACGCAGAACGTGCCGGTCATCACGACCTACAAAGCGAAAGGGATTGTCCCTGAAGATCATTCCCTTTGTATGGGTGGTGCGGGCCTGTCGCCCAAGAACGATAAAGTCCTGCTACCGTTCGTGCAGGAGGCCGATCTGATCATCTGTGCTGGCTACGACCCGATTGAAATGCGGGTCGGTTGGCGCGATGTCTGGGACACACAGACAGTCAATGTTATCGATATTTCGGCGGAGCCAAATACTCACTATATGCACCAATCGAGCCTTCAGTTCGTCTCGCATGTCGGGCACACGTTGGACGCTCTCTCGACTGGGGTCGCGGCAAAATCCCGTTGGTCGGACGGCAAGATCCACTCGGTTCGTGAGAGCTTGACCTCAACATTTGCCGAGACGGAGGTTTGGGGGCCGGGAACGGTAATTGAGATTTGCCGCGAAGTGCTGCCAAAGGAAACCGTAGCCACAGTCGATTCCGGTGCGCACCGCATTCTTCTTTCGCAGAAGTGGAGCTGCTACGCCCCGAAAAGCCTGCTGCAATCGTCTGCCTTTTGCACAATGGGTTGTGCCGTGCCGCTTGCTATGGGCGCGTCATTGATCGAACCAGATCGCAGAGTTGTTTCATTCTCCGGCGACGCCGGAATGCTGATGGTGGCAGGGGAGTTGTCGACGGCAGTAGAGCTTGGTCTGAAAACGATTTTTGTGGTCTTCGTGGACGCGAGCCTTGCCCTAATTGAGATTAAACAGCGCGGGCGGCAGCTTGAGAACGCAGGCGTGGATTTTGCGAAGCACGACTTCGCGCGCTTGGCAGAGGCCTTTGGCGGTGTGGGGCATACTGTGCGGTCCGACGCGGAGCTGAGGGCCGCTCTTGCTGCCTCGCAGGATGCTGATAGTTTCACAGTCATCGCTGCCGTGATCGACCGGGGAGCGTATGACGGACGGATTTGATATGCGCGCAAATAGTTTGGCCGCCGTGGCGCCTTCTATCATCATGGGGCTTGTTGCGAAGGGCCGGCCCTGAAAGCCAAAGGGATCTGTTGCTAGGTTTCTGATTGCACGAAGAGATGCCACCGACCCGCGGCTAAACAGCACCTAATTTCGTTATTGGTTTGGGTCATGCTGAACCTTAGGATCAATTAGAAGTTTAGCCAAATGATATAAGCGATTTGGGCAAACTGTTTTTCTCTGAGTACTGAATGATCATGGGCTTGATGCAGTCGACTTCCCACACCCGGTGGCGAATGTATGGGTTGAGGTGTTTTCTACGTGAAACGTCTTAACATCGCCTACCTCAGTATCGTTTGGTTTTTCGGCACATTCCAAGAAGATTCTCGCCGCGCAGTTTCTGCAAACTTCCGGATCGACATTGGCAACCGCCTCGGCGATTGCCTGCCGTTTGCTCTGATGTAGATGGCTATTTCCAAGCTCTTTTTGGACACCTAAGCGCTTGAGCGACCGCACAATGTCCGGAAAGACAGCAATCAGATGGAAGTCGCCGCCGCGTGCTCGATGGTTTCGAATCTCGTTGATCAATAAGTCGGCGCCGGACAGATCGATCTTGCCCACTCCCTTCAAGCCAAGAATTCTTGTTTTCTGGCTGGGCTTTCTCGCATCCAGATCCCGCAACCGATGTTCGATTTCCTCCACTGACGCAAAGAAGATGTTGCCTTCAACGCGGGTGACGGAAATCTCCGGACATTCTGGCAGGTTGAACCGTTCGGCACTTCTGAACACACGCGCTCCATCCTTGATTGTCGGGGCGCCGACCGCAACGTAAGGGTGGGCACTCCGGTACAGAAAAACGGTCAATGAACTGATCACGCCGATGACAATGGCGAGCTCCAACTCCGTTAGCACCCCGGTCCCAAACGTTGCGGCCAGTATCACGGTCTCGCTGCGACTGGTCAGAATGTGCCTGATTTCGTCAAAATCTATTAACCTCCAGGCAACGCATAGAATAATCCCTGACATCGCCGGAACCGGAATGTAGATCACCAGCGGCGCAATCAAAAACAGCATGCCAGAAAGAATCACAGCAGCAAAAATTGCCGCCATGGGTGTCCTCGCTCCGCTTTCTGCGTTCAAACCAGACCGAGTGAATGAGCCAGAGCCTGCATAGGCCTGAAACAGGCTGCCGATTATGTTTGAGAGCCCCTGACCAACAATTTCCTGATTTGCGTCATAACGTTCTTTGCGCCGAAGGGCGAAGGACCGGCCGATTGATATCGCCTCCAGCAGGCCCACAAATGCAATTGCCGCAGCACCGGGGAGTAGCTCGAGAACGATTCCGATTTCAAGCTGCGGCATTCCGAAGCTGGGTGTGACCGAGGGCAATGGCGCAAAGAACTTGATCCCCTTGTCGGCAGCACCCAGAAAAAATGCGGCGCCGCTGCCGACGGCCAATGCGAGGAGGTAAGCCGGAAAGCGTTTGTCCAGCTTTTGAGCAAGGAGGAGGGATGCCAGCGTTAACGAGGCGACAAGCAATGCGGTCAGATCCGCTTCTCCTCTCCCCTCGACAACTCGCAGTAGGCGTTCGACGACCCCTCCGCCGCGTTCGGTCGATATCCCCAAGGCGCCGGCGAGTTGGGAGGCGGCGATCAGGAGTGCGGCCGCTGCGGTGAACCCGACGATCACCGAATGTGAAATGAAAGTTATCAATCCGCCGATCCGAGCCAGTCCGGCGGCCAATTGCAGCGTACCGACCATGATCGTGACTGTCAGCGCCAGCGCGATATAAGAGGCGGTCGCCGGCTCCGCCATACTCGATAAAGTCGCAAACAGGATGGCCGAGATCGCTGTTGTAGGTCCGGAGACCATGATGGTCGACGACCCCCACCAGGCTGCGATCACTGCGGTAACCATGGCTGTGTAAAGGCCGTACTCTGGGGGAAGCCCGGCAATGATGGCAAAGGCAACTCCCTGTGGCAGAACGATTGCGGCGTTTGTAATCCCGGCCGCTGCATCCTGCCGGAGCGTCGTTTTGCTGATCGAGACCAACCACGGCCTTACCGGAGAAATCATCGCAAGACTTGATTTCTTGAGCGTAGTCTTCTCTTGGGAAGGGTTCATGGTGGCTCCGAAAGAACTCTTGCTTATATGCAGTCTATACATCAATATTATATAAAAAACAATAATAATGTTGACAATGCATCATTATATCGATTAAGCTTAATTCAAGCCGGAATCATCGCCGGCCTCCCGCGGGCCGGGAATTTTCCAGACCACGGGCGTGGAGGGCACGGAAACCACGCCGAAGTTCAGGAGGAACACCATGGGACCGTTTCCGCACGATGCACCCAAAGCCAAGATCGATGACTTCAACGTAGCCGGGACTGACGGGTTTGAGTTCGTCGAGTTTGCGCATCCGGAAGCTGGGAAACTGGAAGAGTTGTTTTCCCAGATGGGATTTGTAGAGGTAGCAAAACACAAAACCAAGGACATCTCAGTCTATCGCCAGGGCAACGTGAATTATTTGGTCAACCGCGACCCCAACAGCCATGCTGCGCAATTCGTGAAGGACCACGGACCTTGTGCGCCGGCGATGGCCTGGCGCGTTGTTGACGCGCACCACGCATTGAAATGCGCATTGGACTACGGCGCCGAGGAATATACCGGCGACGGCAAGTCGATCGAAGTGCCCGCTGTTATTGGGATTGGCGGATCGCTGCTCTACTTCGTCGAGGACTACGACGAAGGTAAATCACCCTACGACAATGACTTCGACTGGACCGGCGAGCGCGACCCCAAACCACAGGGCGCTGGCTTCTACTACATGGACCACCTGACGCATAATGTGATGCAAGGGAACATGGACACTTGGTACAAGTTTTATTCAACCGCATTTAACTTCAAGGAAATTAAGTTCTTCGATATCAAAGGCAAGCTAACCGGGCTGACCAGCCGCGCGCTGACCTCGCCTTGCGGTAAAATTCGTATCCCGATCAACGAAAGCTCGGACGATCAGAGTCAGATCGAGGAATACCTGAAGGAATACAAGGGCGAAGGCATCCAACATGTCGCCATCGGTACGGATAACATCTATGCCTCGACTGACACCATCGGCAATCACGGTGTCGATTTCATGCCGGCTCCGCCAGACATCTACTACGACAAGTCCAAAGCCAGGGTGAAGGATCACGAAGAACCACTGGATCGGATGAAGAAGCACGGCATTCTGATCGACGGTGAAGGTGTTGTTGGCGGCGGCATGACCCGCATCCTTCTGCAGATCTTTTCGAAAACCGTGATCGGCCCGATCTTCTTCGAATTCATCCAGCGCAAAGGCGATGATGGATTCGGCGAAGGCAATTTCCGCGCACTCTTTGAATCGATCGAAGAAGATCAGATCCAGCGTGGCGTGTTGAAAGCTGACTAACGCCATTCGCAGGGGCCGCGGGCGATTCTCCCGCGTCCGCGGCACTCCCCAACCATCATTTCGCGCTGCTACGCACGGGTGGCGCGCCCGAAAGGAATGTTCAATGGACCTGAAAATCGAAAAAATTCACCATGTCGCCTATCGTTGCAAGGATGCCAAGGAAACCGTCGAGTGGTACGGCCGCATTCTGAACATGGATTTCATCCTTGCGATTGCCGAAGATCACGTACCGTCCACGCACGATCCTGATCCCTACATGCACCTGTTTCTGGATGCAGGCATGGGCAATGTTCTGGCCTTCTTCGAATTGCCGACAAAGCCGGAAATGGGCCGCGACCCCAACACACCAATTTGGGTGCAGCACATCGCTTTCAAGGTGAAGGATCGCGAAACCCTGGTGGCATTCAAAGAACACATCGAGGCCGAGGGCGTTGAGGTTCTTGGCGTTACCGATCATTCGATGTTCCACTCGATCTATTTCTTCGATCCCAACGGTCACCGCGTCGAGCTGGCCTGCCCGGATCCGGAGGAGGAAGCGATGCTCAAGCGCATGGACGAGGTAAAATGGCTGATGCTGGAGGACTGGTCCAAGACCAAGCGCGCACCCAAGCATGCCGACTGGTTGCATGCCAAGGAACTTGAGAAATAACGATTGCGCTCTGGTGAGAGCCTGTCTTGCCGGAGCGATCAAACTACTCCCTGGGAGGAGCAACATGCCGTCATTAAACGAAACTCACGACCCCAAACGCCTAAGCTGGGTGGAAAGTGCCAACGTGCCGGGAACTGATTTTCCAATTCAGAACCTGCCCTATGGTGCGTTCTCGGTCGATGGCGGTCCGATCCACGTTGGAGTGGCCATCGGTGACCGCATTCTGGACCTAACTGTCCTCGAGGAAGAAGGGCTGCTGCGTCCGGGAGAGGAACAGACTGTATTCGACCAGGGTGTTTTGAACCCGTTGATGTCGTTGCCGCAGGCGGTCTGGAGCCAAACCCGCAGGCAGATTGCTGACATTCTGGATCAGAACCATGCCCTGTCGCGCGAAGAGCTGAACACGATTGGTCGAGCTTTGATCCCGATGTCGATAGCGCAGATGCACCTGCCGGTGTTTGTGCGCTCCTATACCGATTTCTACGCGTCCAAAGAGCATGCCACCAATGTGGGTTGTATGTTTCGTGATCCCGACAATGCGCTGATGCCGAACTGGCTGCACATTCCAATCGGCTACAACGGTCGTGCGTCGACAGTCGTAGCCTCGGGAACGCCCATCCACCGTCCCAATGGTCAGCTCAAAGGCCCACAGGACGAACCTCCACGCTTTGGCCCTTGTCAGAAACTGGATATAGAGCTGGAACTCGGCGCGATTGTAGGGACCCCGAACCCGATGGGATCCCCTGTCAGTGCAACCGAGGCCTACAACAACATATTTGGCTATGTGTTGATGAATGACTGGTCGGCGCGCGACATCCAGGTCTGGGAATACCAGCCGCTGGGGCCGTTTCAATCCAAAGCCTTCGGCACCTCGATCAGCCCTTGGCTGGTGACTCGTGAAGCGCTTGAGCCATTCCGTGTCTCCGCACCCGAACGGGTCAAGCCGCTGTTGCCATATCTGGAAGAAGTGGCGCCAAACAACTTCGACATTGAAATGGTGGTCGAACTCATCCCTGACGGCGGCAAGCCGTCGGTGATAAGCAAGACCAACTACAAGTACATGTACTATTCTTCGGCCTTGCAGCTCGTGCATCACGCGTCTTCAGGTTGCGCCATGTGCACCGGCGACCTGTTGGGCTCCGGAACAATTTCCGGCCCTACCCAGGACAGCTTCGGCTCGATGCTTGAACTGACGTGGAATGGTCGCGATCCGCTAAACGTTGATGGCGGTACGCGCACTTTCCTCGAAGATGGCGACACGGTCGACATTACCGGCTGGTGCGAAGGCGACTACCGCATCGGGTTCGGGAACTGTTCAGGTCAGATCCTGCCTGCGCCGGAATTTGGAGGATGAGCAATGAGCGACGCCTGGAAAACCTACCGTGGTGCTCCGGAAGAAGACACCCCTGTCTGTGCTAAGGACGACATCCCGGACGGCAATACGCTGTGTCTTGAGCTCGACGGTTTTCCATTGCTGTTGGTGAGGTTGGGCGATCAAGTGCGAGCCTACGTCAACGCCTGTCCGCACCAGTACATGCCGCTGAATCACAAGGGTAACCGGCTTATTTCGGCGGATAAAACTCTCATTCGTTGCACCAACCATAGTGCCGGCTTCTCTGTGTTGACTGGAGAAGGTGTTGAAGGGATGGGCATTGGCGAATGCCTCGACCCGGTACCTTTGAAAGTGGACGACGAGTTGCTCGTTATCGGTGGCGACTGAGCTGCCAAAACCCAGGGAGGACATCCAATTGACCAAACTCAATCGCCGCCAACTTTTTCAAGCTGCTGCTATCGGCGGCGCGGCACTTGCCGCTCCAGCTGTATTGCGCGCTGATTTAAACGAAACCGGCAGGAACTTCTGCCTCGTACACGGCGCCTGGCACGGTGGATGGGCCTGGGGGCCGACTGTGGATGCCCTACGGGCTGAAGGCCACAGGGTCACTGCGCCTGATCTGCCCGGAATGGGGGGGCGCCGCGCTGAGGCCAGTGCCGATATCGGGCTTTACGCTCACACGCAGGCCGTGCAGGACCATCTGTTCATGCACGACCTAAGCGACGTGGTGTTGGTTGCACATTCCTACGCTGGCTGCGTCCTGTCGGATTTGCTGGGCGTCGGCGATGACCGGGTCACACACGCGGTCTATTTTGACGCGTTAGTGCCCGGTGATGCGCAGAGCCTTGCCACCTTCGTGCCCGAAGAGGTTCGCAAAGAAATGCAGGGCGCTGCCGCCGCTGGCAAGATGATCCCGCCCCGCCCGCGGAAGACATGGGAAAAAATCTGGGGTCTGACAGGAGATCTTGCGGATTTTGCTGAACCAAGAATGGTGGCTCAATCGCCAAAAACATTTCTTGAGACGGTGCGTGGCGATCCATTTGCTCGCGAAATGAAACGGACATTCGTCAAAGCCGCTCAGAATGGAAACCCCCTGTTTAACAAATTCAGGACCGATATGGCCGCACGTCCCGACTTTGCGGTTGTCGACATTGACGGTCACCACGACGTCATGACGATCGACGGAAGTCTGACTGCGAAAACACTGATCGCCGTGGCCAACGGCTGAGGCAATGCGGCTTGGCGACATCATGTCGCCGGACCTTGCCCGAAACAACTGATCAAAGTAAGGGAGCGTGCCCGAAATGAGCACACCAGTATTCTACGACAGTTGGCAGTCCTCGGCGGCCTGGCGGGTGCGGATCGCACTGGCACTCAAGGAAATTGTCCATGAAACGGTGATGCTCGAAATTGTTGGAAAGCCACACCGAACGCCGGAATTTCTGGCGATCAACCCGCAAGGAACAGTGCCGGTTCTGAAAATTGATGGGCAAGTGATCCCGCAGTCCTTGACCATCATGGAATACCTGGACGACACCCGCCCCACACCACCCTTACTGCCGCAGGATCCCGCCGCGCGAGCCCGGGTGCGGCTCTTTTCACATATTATCGCGATGGAAACCCACGTAGCGACCAACATGGATGTCGCGCGCGATGCCTCGGGGGGCGTAACAGGTCGTCTGTCAGATTGGATGCATCGCTACGTTCGGCGTGGGTTCGATGCTTTCGAGGAGCAGCTTGATCATCCAGCCACTGGCCGGTTTTGCCATGGGGACGTCCCGACGATGGCCGATTGTTGTCTTATTCCGCAGGCCCGAAATGCCGAACGTGCAGGGCTGGTTCTTTCAGACTGGCCAATCCTCTCGACGATTTATCACCGAGCGCTCGAGAGGCCGGAGTTTGCCAGCACCCACCCTGACCAGGTGGCTCCGAAAACGCAAATACAGGGGGATCTCCCGTGAAGCTGACGTTGCTTGGTACCGGATCGCCTGAACCTTATATCCGTCGCGCTTCATCCGGGTATCTGGTCGACATCAGCGCTGATACGATACAGTTTGATTGTGGCGGCCGCAGCTATTCGCGACTGCTGGAAGCCGGCCGGATGCCCGAAGAGGTGGATTGGCTCTTCCTCAGCCACCTGCATTCCGATCACATGATGGATTTTGCCTCGTTGTCGCATGCCCGTTGGGATCAGGGCGCTGCCCCGCTGAAGGTACGCGGCCCGGCACCAATCGGGCGGATCGCCGAGCAGTTGTTCAGTGACAGCGGGGTGTTTCAGGATGATTTCGGCGCCCGGATCAACCATGGCCCCAGCCAAGAAATCTGGAAAGAGCGCGGCGGAACGATCCCACGTCCCGGACACGAATTCGACCTGGTGGAGATCGGCCCCGGATTTGCCTGCGGAGGCACAGGCTGGACCATTCGCTCAGTTGAAGTGCCGCACGCGCAACCGCATCTGAACTGTATGGGATACCGGATCGATGCCGGTGACGCCTCGCTGGTTTATTCCGGCGATAGTGGACCTTGCGATGCGTTGACAGCATTGGCCGCGGGCGCTGATGCCCTGGTCCATATGTGCTTCAATCTCAGCCAGGAAATCCGGGGTCCGGAGTGGCTGGCCGGATCTTCGGGGCACCTGGAAGTGGCCCAAACCGCGAAACAGGCCGGTGTGGGCAAGGTGATCCTCACTCACTTGCGCCCGCATATGGATGCTGAAGGCGTGCATCGGCGCATTCTCGAAGAAATGTCTGAAATCTATGACGGACAAATCGTCATCGGTGAGGACCTGATGGAGATTGAACTATGATGAGACAGCTTTCGAATAAAAACGCGATTGTCACAGGCTCGACCAGTGGGATCGGCCTTGCCATTGCCAGTGCACTGGCCGGGGCGGGCGCCAATGTCGTGTTGAACGGCTTTGGCGATGCGTCGGTCATCAAAAAAACACAAGCTGACCTTGCAACCGAGCATGGTGTGTCTGTGCCGTACGACGGGGCCGACATGACCAAGCCGGATCAGATTGCCGCGATGGTGGCCAAGGCAGAAGAAGATCTCGGTTCGGTCGACATCCTGGTCAACAATGCCGGTATCCAGCATGTGTCGCCGGTTGAAGATTTCCCGTTGGACAAATGGGACGCGATCATTGCAATCAATATGAACTCAGCCTTCCACACCGCACGTGCATCGCTGCCAGGCATGAAGGCCCGCGGCTGGGGACGTATCATCAACGTGGCCTCGGCGCATGGCCTGATCGCATCACCCTACAAGGCGGCTTATGTCACTGCGAAGCATGGTGTTGTCGGCATGACAAAAACCATTGCGTTGGAAACAGCGCAAAACGGCATCACTTGCAATGCCATCTGCCCTGGCTATGTGAAAAACCCGCTGGTCGAGGCGCAAATCCCCGATACTGCCAAAGCGCGCGGCATCACCGAAGAAGAGGTCGTGCGTGATGTGATGCTGGCTGGCCAGCCAACCAAAAAGTTTGTCGGTCTCGACGAATTGGGCGGGCTGGCCGTTTTCCTCAGCACTGATCACGCCGCCTCAATTACCGGAGCAGCCTTGCCGATCGATGGCGGTTGGACGGCACAATGATCATCTGTCAATGCGCCGTTATTCGGGAAAGTGATCTGGAGGACGCCATTCGGTCTCTTCTGAAGAAGAATCCAAAAGCGCAGATCACCCAGAGCCGCCTTTTCAAAGAATTAGGTGTGAAGCCGGACTGTACCGATTGTGCACCGCTTCTAAACCACAAAATCACCCGTATCGCCGGCGAGGTGACCCTCAGCGGGATGCTTCGCGGCGGAGAAATTCCAAGGAGGTTGAAGAAATGAACGGCAACGAAAAAGTCATCGATTATCTGAACCAGGCTCTCAAACACGAACTTACGGCCACCAGCCAGTTCTGGTTGCACTACCGCCTACTCGACGACTGGGGTTTTCAAAAGATGGGGAAAAAGTGGCGCGAGGAAAGCATCGAAGAGATGGTCCATGCCGATGATCTGATAGAAAGGATCATCTTTCTTGAAGGCCATCCCAATCTGCAACACCTTGCCCCTCTGCGTATTGGCGAGAGTGTACGTGAGGTACTCGAGGCCGATCTCAAGATCGAATACGAGGCCCGCGCGCTGTACAAGGAGGCCAGAGACGTTTGCCGCGAAGAGGGAGACTTAGTCTCGATGTCACTGTTTGAGAAACTCATGAGCGACGAAGAGGGCCATATCGATTTCATCGAAACCCAGATGGACCTCCACGACCGGATTGGCGAGCAAAACTATGGTGCACTGAATGCGCAACCAGTTGATCAATTGGATTGATCGGGCGATCCAATGAGCAAACCTGTCCTGTTCGACTATTGGCGTTCGTCGGCAAGCTATCGTGTGCGCATTGCGCTGAACCTGTTAGGGCTGGACTACGATGCGCAACCGGTGAACTTGTTAACTGGGGCGCACCGCTCAGATGCTTACCTTGAGCGTAATCCTCAGGGTGTTCTACCCACGCTCGAGATTGATGGGTGTACGCTGACGCAATCACTGGCGATCATCGAATATCTGCATGCCACACGCTCCGGTTCGACTCTGCTGCCCAAGGATCCCATGGAACAGGCCCGTGTACGGCAGCTGTCCTGCGCCGTGGCCATGGAAATTCACCCCGTGTGCAACCTGAACGTGGTCAACCACGTGGTCGACCTGATACAAGGCGAGGACGAAGCCCGGTTGAACTGGATGCGCCATTTCATCAGTAAGGGGCTGGCAGCTTTCGAGGCGCTTTTGGAACAGCAGCCGGATGGAAAGTTCTGCTTTGGCGATACGCCGACCATGGCGGACTGTTGTCTGATTCCGCAGCTCTACAACGCCGATCGCTGGGGCGTGAACTATTCCGGTCACGCCAACATTGACCGGATCGGAAAGTGCGCAGCTAATCACCCGGCCTTTCAAGCCGCTCATCCTGATATGATTGGCCCCCCAAAGGATTGACACAATGCCCAACAAGACAATCTCGCCCGAGGCCGCCGCAGCTCTTGTTCATGCCAGAGACACGGTCACAACTTCTGGCTTTGTCGGGATCGGCGTGCCTGAGACGCTTCTGAAAGCGCTTGGCGCGCGTTTTCTTGAGACCGGTACGCCATCGGATCTGACGCTGTTTTTTGCAGCCGGACAGGGCGATGGGCGTGACCGGGGGCTAAACCACCTGGCACACGATGGATTGTTGTCACGCGTGATTGGCGGCCATTGGGGGCTGATACCGAAAGTCGGCGCGATGGCCAACGAGGGAAAGATTGAGGCCTATAACCTGCCGCAGGGGGTGATCAGTCAACTTTATCGTGACATCGCCGCAGGCAAGCCTGGGACGCTGTCGCGCGTTGGGTTAGAAACCTTCGTCGACCCGCGCAAGGAGGGTGGCAAGCTGAATGCGGTGACAACCGGTGATTTCGTCCGATTGATGAATATCGATGGAGAAGAGTTCCTTTTCTACAAGGCTTTTCCGATTGATGTCGCACTGCTTCGCGGGACTACCGCCGACACAAAGGGCAACGTGACGATGGAGAATGAGGCGCTGACCATCGATAATCTGGCGCAAGCGATGGCTTCGAAAAACTCGGGTGGAGTAGTTATCGTTCAGGTCGAGAACGTCGTTTCGGCGGGATCGCTTAACCCACGTGAGGTGCAGATTCCGGGCGCATTGGTTGACGCGGTGGTGCTGGCCGAACCCGACGATCACATGCAGACTTTCAGCACCGCCTTTTCGCCAGCGTTTACCGGAAGGTACCGGGCGCCCATCGAGGACCAGGCATTGATGCCGCTCGACGCGCGCAAGGTGATTGCGCGCCGTGCAGCTTTCGAGTTGCCGGTCAATGGTATTGTAAATCTCGGCATCGGTATGCCTGAGGGTGTGGCGGCCGTTGCGGCAGAGGAAAAGCTTCTCGAACATTTGACGCTAACGGCGGAACCTGGTGTTATCGGCGGTCTGCCCGCTTCTGGTCTCGATTTCGGTGCCGCGACCAACACCGACGCCATAATCCCCCAAAATAATCAGTTCGATTTCTATGATGGCGGTGGATTGGATATCGCTATTTTAGGCATGGCTGAGGTTGGCGCGGACGGATCGGTCAACGTTTCGAAATTCGGCCCGCGCCTGGCCGGGGCCGGCGGCTTCATCAATATAAGTCAGAATGCCCGCCGGGTTGTCTTTACTGGTACGTTTACATCGGTCGGATTGGACGTTGTGATTGCAGACGAGGCGATTGATATGCGCTGTGATGGCAGCGTCAAAAAGTTCCTGAACTATGTCCAGCACACCACTTTTTCTGGCGCCCGCGCTGCGCGGCTGGGCCAGCCGGTGCTTTTTGTCACCGAACGCTGCGTGTTCCGACTGGTGGAAGGGGGTCTGGAATTGATTGAAGTCGCGCCGGGCATCAACCTGGAACACGACATTCTGCGCCAAATGGCGTTCCGCCCGATCATCAACGACATCCAGCAAATGGACCCGCGCATCTTCAGGGACGAGCCGATGGCGCTGAACGTCGATCTTCTTGCACTTGATCTGGATGTTCGGATTGCACTGGATCCCGCAAGCGATCGCCTTTTCATCAACCTCGAAAAACTGCGCATCAGAAACCAAGGCGATGTTGAACGGATTATCCAACGCGTCGAAGATATCTGTGCACCGCTCGACCACCCCGTGGACGCGATTGTGAATTACGACGGCACGGTAATCTATCCCGAGATCGAAGATAGGTACGCAAACGCTGTCCAGGATCTGGAAAATCGCTTTTACCGGACCACGACCCGATATTCGGCATCTGCGTTCATGCGAATGAAACTCGGCAAGGTCTTTGGGCGAACCAAGGCCGCACATATCTTTGAAACGCGCCGGGATGCTCGGCAGTTTCTTGAAGCGGATCGGGAATAATGACTGAGTTTCAATTGCATCCGAGGACCAGCTCGACACCGCGTCAGGCCGAGAAGTTTCTTGCTTTCGCTGTGCGCATCAACTGAAATCACTGCAATCCGTTGTTTTCCAAACCCTCTCTGTCACCAGAGTTCAAGTGAAGAAAGGAAAGCCGAATGTCGCAACCTCGCCCTTTCAATATAATGACCAAACCTATCGGGCCGCGTTGCAACATAGACTGCAAATACTGCTACTATCTCGAAAAGGAAAAGCTCTATCCGACCGAGAAGAAGTTTCGGATGTCGGATGAAGTGCTGTCGTCATACATCCGCCAGATGATCGAAGCCTCGCTTGAGGCCGGCATGCAAGAAGTTAACTTTGCCTGGCAAGGTGGTGAGCCGACGATGCTTGGCGTCGACTATTTTCGCAAGATCGTGGCGCTGCAGGCGAAATATGCGCCATCCGGCACTAAGGTAACGAATGCGCTGCAGACCAATGGCATATTGCTGGACGACGAGTGGGGTGGCTTTTTTTACGACAACGGGTTTCTTGTGGGCATCAGCATCGATGGGCCAAAGAAGGTGCATGACCGCTACCGCATCGACCGCACCGGGCGGCCTACTTTCGATAAGGTCATGCGGGGTCTTGAGGTGCTTCAACGCCACCAGGTGGAACACAACGCACTCACCACCGTGCACCGGGCCAATGGTGGCAAGGGTAAGGAAGTTTATCGCTTTCTCAAAAGCCTCGGCTTCGAGTTCATGCAGTTCATTCCGATTGCTGAGCGCAAGGGAACAGACGGGTTGGCGGGCGCACCGCAGGTCGATATGGACCCGGGCATCAGTGTCACCGGTTGGAGTGTGAGCCCCGGGGCTTACGGCAAGTTTCTTTGTGACGTCTTCGACACTTGGTTCCGAGGCGATATCGGGAAGGTCTTCGTGCAGCATTTCGATGTCATGCTTGGCAAATGGCTGGGTGATCCAGCGGGGATCTGCGTCTTTGCGGAAACATGCGGTGATAGTTTGGCTTTAGAGCATGACGGCAGCCTCTATAGTTGCGACCATTATGTCTATCCAGAATACCGGTTGGGCAAGATCTCCGAAGTTCCGCTGCGCGAGATGTTGTGGACAGAGCGGCAGTTTGAATTCGGGCAAGATAAGCGCGACAGTTTGACGGCTCAATGCCGCGCCTGTTCGTATCGTTTCGCCTGCAATGGCGGTTGCCCTAAACACCGCTTTGTCAGGGCCCGCGATGGTGAGATCGGTCATAACTATTTCTGTGAAAGCTATACAATGTTCTTCGAGCACACTAAAGACCGCCTTCAAGAAATGGCGCGTTTGCTAACTCTTGGCCTGCCTGCTGCAGAAGCAAGCGAATCCCGTCGCCCATCGAAGGGATGACTGCGGTTTTGGACGCAACAAGACCTCGAATATCTTGAAAATGCACCGGGATGCTCAGCAGTTTTTGGAAGTGGTCTGGGCACTGCTAATGCGTAACATTTTTTGACCAAAGATCATCGCGAACCTACGTCAGGCCGACAGGATTTTGCCCAGTTGGTCGAGCCCTTTCCAGAGACCTTCATGCGCTTCGGGGCCCAAGGCCTTAACCAGCTCACGCTGGCGTTCAATGAACGGTGGGCGGATCTCATTCAGTCGTTCATGTCCCGTCTTCGATAGGCGGACGAGTTTCTTGCGTTTGCTGTGCGGATCGTCCGCAAATTCCACAAGCCCCTGTTTTCCCATTGCATCTGCAGTCCGGCTGACTTGGCCGCGGTCAAGCGCGGTATATCGGCTGAGGTCGGAAATAGAAATCTCTCCAAAGGTCTCCACGACACTCAGAATTCGGTATGCGGTTAAAGTAATAGAGGTTCCCTTGAGCAGTTCCGTCGACTGCTGGTCAAGAATCTTGCTGAGCACCGACAACCGGAAAGTTAGGCGGCTTTCCAGGTCGCGTACTTTTTTCAATTGGCTTTCCAATTCTGCTGCAGTGAGCCTCATTCGCATCTCCATTGTTGCGTACACATCATTATTGTTGACAACTAATATTTAATTATTATAGTTGATAGGTAAATGATGTGCCAGCAATGATAAGCAAGCAGGGTGCCAATTTGACAAAAGCGACCAACATTCTGTTCCTAATGGCTGACGAACATCAGGCCGGTGCACTTTCTTGCCTGGGACACCCAGTCGCAAAAACCCCGAACCTGGACAGGCTCGCCGCACGGGGTACGCGGTTTCAGAACGCATACACAACCAGCCCGATTTGCGTTCCGGCACGAGCCGCCGTCGCGACTGGGCTATACGCGCACAAGACAGGCTATTGGGATAACGCCCACGCCTATGACGGTCGGGTTCCCGCTTGGGGGCACGTCCTTCAAGACGCCGGTATTTCCTGCACCAGCATCGGTAAGCTGCATTATCGCGACGAAAACGACCCGACTGGGTTCAACAAACAAATCCTGCCGATACACATTTTCGAAGGCATCGGTCAGGTTTGGGGATCGGTGCGCAACCCCCTCCCGCCCACCCGAGAAGGCGGTGGCATGTTAGGCCAGATTGGCGCCGGTACTTCGAAGTACAATCAATATGATATGAATGTCGCCGACGCTGCAGCGAACTGGTTGAAGGATCCAGCGCGAAAAACGGAACAATGGGCCGCTTTCATCAGTTTCGTTGCGCCGCATTTCCCTCTGACGGTGCCGCAGGAATACCTCGACATGTACCCCGCAGAAGCGATGCCGCTTCCAGATGCCCGCCCCGAATCCGGATATGACGTGCATCCATGGGTCGCGCGCATGAACGATATCGAAGACAGCGATGCGGAACTGGGTACCGACGAAAAGCGACGCGAAGCGATTGCCGCTTACTTTGCGCTCTGTACCTTTGTGGATGCTCAGATCGGCAAGGTATTGGACGCGCTTGAAGCCAGTGGCCAGGCGGACGACACGCTGATCATCTATACCTCGGATCACGGAGAGCAGCTGGGAATGCGCGGGCGCTGGGGCAAGTCGCTCCTTTACCGCGAGTCCACGCAAGTGCCACTGATCCTCGTCGGTGGCGGGGTTCCGCAGGACCGAGACGTTCGTACAGCCGTCAACCTTGTCGATATTGCCCCGACCATGACGGATGTATTTGGACTGCCCGCAGCGCCCGAATGGCCCGGGCGCTCGTTGCTGCAAGTGGCTGCTGAGCCCGATGAGCCGAACCGGCTGTCATTCTCGGAATACCATGCTGCAAACTCGCCAACTGGCGGCTTCATGGTCGCTAACGCCCGTTGGAAGTATCATGAATATGTCGGCTACGACTGCGAGCTCTTCGACCTGCAAAACGACCCGCAAGAACTTCGTAATCTGGCAGGTGATCCGGCCTTTGCAGATCAATTGGAAACAATGCGCACGGCATTGCGCCAGATTTGCGATCCAGAAGCGACTGATGCGGCGGCCAAGGCCGACCAGGACAAGTTGGTCGCCCGTTTCGGAGGTCCGGAAAAAGCGTTCAAAGCCGGCCCAACCGGCGCAACACCAGTACCAACCTGACGTTAATCAATTACTCAAGGAGGAGTGAGAAATGAAACGTGCGATGTTCAAGGGGGCCATTGCGGCTCTGGCGCTTGGTGCCAGCTCAATCTCTGCCATGGCCGAAGACTGGCAGCCCAGCGGACCGATCAAAATGATGATCGCATTCCGCGCTGGAGGTGGCGTTGATACGATGGGAAGACTCTTAGCCGAGGAGTTAAGTTCTCGCACTGGCTGGGAGATCATTCCTGAGAACACTCCCGGAAAGGGCGGAGCGACTATGGCTTCCGCGCTGAAAGATGAACCATCGGATGGTCTGGCTATCGGCGTAACTGTCGATGAGGCCATGACATACGGTGTCCAGGCCACGCGCAACCCCGGTTACGCGCTGGAGGATTTCGACTATCTTTCCACGATCACAGGCACGCAGATGGCTGTTATTGCGAAATCCAGTCGTGGTTGGAACAACCTGGGTGACGTAATCGCTGCGGCCAAAGATGGTGAAAAAATCACATTTGGTGCCATGAGTCCGATGCTTGCCGATGCAATCTACATCATTGGTAAGAACAATGGCGTGGAATTCACGACCGTAATGGTGAAGGGCGGCAAAGGCGGTTTGAATGGTGTGGTCGCCGACGACTTGGATGTCGCTTGGGCCGCTGGAGTGCAAACACCCGGGGTGCTTTCCGGTGATGTTGTCAATCTGGTCTCAGCGGAAACTGAACCGTTGCGTGTCTCACCCGATGCACCGATGATGTCAGAGTACAACGTACCCTACATTTTCGGATCAAAGTTCATCGTCGTTGCGCCTGCGGGAATGCCAGCTGACGCCAAAGAAGCATATATTTCAGCGATTTCCGAAATCCTGACCGACCCTGAAAGCAAAGTCTCCAAGTTTGCAGACAAGGCTTTTTCTGGCTCGGTGGTTGTTCAGGGCGAAGACCTAACCAAGCAGATCAATGACCTGCATGACTCCTACAGCGCGCTTCTGGACGATTCAGCGAGCTAATCATAATCCCGGGCTGGCATCTTCGCTGGCCCCGGATGAATATGCAGGGAGGACGCCGTGCTCAATCGCTCCGTCGAATTCTGGATTGGACTTGTTTCCCTTGTCCTCTCGCTCGCCGCTCTCTTTCTGTGGGTGCCGTTAGACAGCGAGACACCGCCGATCTACACTTTCCGCCGACAGACCTATATTGGTGATGCGATGCTACCAATGGTGGCTGCGACAGGAATTGCAGTCTGCGCACTGGTCCATATTGTTCTGTCAATGCGTAGGAAGGATGACAAGGGTGGAAACAGTCCCTTCGATCATCTCACAGCAGTTTTCTTTTCTATCTTCGCTGCGATCTGCGTTCTGTCCCTGGTGTTGATGTACTGGGCAGGGCCTGCGGCAGTGGCACTCTTTGCACAGTCCGGTGAAGAACCCGTGACCTACCGTCAGCTGCGCGGCGCGGTTCCGTGGAAATACATCGGGTTCGTGCTTGGTGGCTTCACAATGGTCTTTGGCATCACGTCTTTGATCGAAGGCCGCCTGAGTGCAAAGCGCGCTGCTTCTTCGCTTCTGGCCGTTGTCGTGCTGATCCTCATCTTCGACGTTCCCTTCGACACGATCCTGTTGCCACCAAACGGAGATTTCTGATGAGTGTCTTTGAATATGTCTGGGCCGGGGTGCTGGCCGTTATTGCCGGTCCCGCCGCATTTGAGATCTTCGGAATTGGCATCCCAATCACGCTCCTGATGGTGTTCGCGGGCTTTGTTATCGGCATCATAGGGGGTGCCACGCCGGGATTGGCTGGCCCATTTATTATGGCCGTGTCATTGCCGATTTTGTTGTCGATCTTCGGTTTCACTCCGGATGCTCTATTACCGGTGTTGGGCTTTCTGGTTGGTGTGATGAAAGGTGCGACAGTGGGCGGATCGGTTCCAGCCATCCTCTTCAACACACCTGGTACCCCGGATGCAATGTTGACTACTCTTGATGGCTATCCGATGGCCAAGAAAGGGCAGGCGGGCAAAGCGCTTCGAACAGCACATTTCGCTTCTGTCTCAGGCGACACGTTTTCAGACCTCGTGCTTTTCACCTGTGCTCCGTTTTTGGCGATTTTTGTCGAGGCCTACCTGGGTTTCGGCGAAAAGGCCGCACTGATCCTTCTGTCTCTGGCGTTTGTCGCAGCCGTTGTCGGTGCGTCGCCAATGAAGGGGATGATTGCGGCTTTCCTTGGTCTTTTGATCGCCGCGATTGGTACTGGCGAAGATACCTATTCGCGTCTTTCCTTTGGCTCTGATGTTCTTTCGTCAGGGGTTCCTCTAATCACCGCAGTACTCGGAGTACTGATCCTCGGTGAGGTGCTATACGCCTTTGAACAAATGTGGCGCGACCGTAGGGCAAATCAGCCCTTGATCGAGACACCGCAGTCGGGCGACAACCGGTTGTCCCTGAAGGAACGACGTAAGCTCATGCCATTCATCAGCATGTCGGCGGTAATCGGCACTGCAATCGGAGCATTGCCGGGGATTGGATCAACATTGGCGGCGACATTGGGCTATGCAACCGGCGAACGTATGCATAAAGGGCCGGTCCCGTTTGGCGAAGGTACGCCTGAAGGGATCGCTGCAACCGAAGCCGCAAACAGTTCAGTCTCTGGGGCCAATCTTATTCCCGTTCTATCCTTGGGTATTCCTGGAAATGTCGGTGCTGTGTTCCTGATCCTGGCTGCTGAGAGCATAGGGGGCTTCAACCCGGGACCCAGCGTCTTCCGCTTCACCACTTCGGAGGTGAACCCAGAACTGATCATCGCCTTCGGTCTCTTTACCACTATGATGTTGGCCAACATCATGAACTGGCTCATCGGCGGGCAATTCATGCGAGCCGTTGGTGTAATGGCAGCCATTCCGAAACAGGTGCTCTTGCCGATTGTCCTGCTTCTGACGTTGACAGCGATCTACGTTCAGGAAACGGATTTCAATGCCTTCTACTTTGCCTTTGCCTTTGCCGTTCTCGGCTATTTGATGCGCAAGCTTAGGGTTCCTACACTGCCCTTTGTTATCGCCTTCATTCTGGCGGGTAATCTGGAAAATGCCTTCCGTCAGGCCTTTGCAGTGGCTGGTGGCGACCCATTCTTCCTGTTCAAGAGCCCGTTGTCGCTCTTCTTCCTGGCCCTGTCAGTTGCCGTGATTATCTTCTTTTCCCGGCCCAAGAAACCCGCTGCTAACGCAGCCATCGAAGCAGAAAGGGACGCATGATGGCGATCAAAAACTTACTTGTGCCTTTCAATGGGTCCGAAACATCCAAAAACGCACTGCGCGCCGCACTTTTGATGCATCGCAAGTATGGTGCTCATTTGACTGGAATTCTGGCGCATGAGGGCAAAAGGGAAAAATTCAGCAGCAGGCCCTGGGTTCCTGACAACGTCCGCGGCATTCTTGAGGAAGCGATTCAAAAGAACGAGTCTTTGGTCGAGGCGCAGTTTCGCGCGTTGGCTTCTGAGAACGTTCCGGAAGATATGTTGCACTGGATCTCTCTTAGTGGTGAACCGGATAATACCATCGCCCAGTACGCCTGTATGTATGACATCACGCTAGTCGGACAACATGATCACACCGCGATTGCCGATATCGATCTGCACCCTGAGCGAATTGCTCTGAAAGCTGGGCGTCCGGTTTTGGTGATACCAACCGCCTACGATGAAACGACAATTTCGAAACCCGCTGTCCTTGCCTGGGATGGGCGCCGGGCAGCTACTCGTGCACTCAACGATGCGATGCTCATCCTCGAAACTAAGCAAAAGGTCAATGTGGTCAGCTTTGGCGACGACATTCGCCCACCGCTCAAGGGAATTGACGTGGTTTCCTCCTTGCAGCGACACGGCGTTTCAGCCAAGCGCATTCGCCATTCTGCGACATCACGGAATGTTGGCAAAGACATACTGAGTTATTGTCACGATGTGGACGCCGGTATGCTTGTGATGGGGGCTTTCGAACACAGTCTGTTCCGAGAAGAATTATTCGGAGGGCCGACGAAATACGTTCTCGAAAACGCTCATATCCCAGTTCTCATGGCTCATTGAATGTGAGGTCACCCATGAAGCAACTGAATTTTCTTATTATTTCTGCCGACCAGCACCGCGGCGATTGCCTTGGTGTTGAAGGGCGCAATGTGCGCACTCCAAATCTGGACCAGATGGCGCGCGACGGAACGCGATTTACCACGGCCATTTGCCCTTCACCCGTATGCCAGCCTGCGCGTGCCTCGATTCTGACAGGGCAGCTGTGTCGCACGCACGGAGTGCATGACAATGGGATCGATCTGGATACGGTGACCGGCGAAAAAGGGTTTGCTGGAACTCTGAGTGCCGTAGGTTACGACACCGGGTTTTTCGGCAAGGGGCATTTTTCCAGTTACGACGCGAGGGAGCCGACCGGACGGCCAGAGTCCGTTCTGTCTTCTGTCGATTTCGGGCCAGATTGGTATGGTCCTTACATGGGTTTTCGTCACGTCGAAATGATGTTGAGCGGTCCAACCAACCATCCGCCGCTCGCACCGCCCCACGGGCTGCACTACGAAAAGTTTTTCTATGCGGATGGACATGGTGAAGAACGAACAGCGCAATACCTGGAGAATGGCGGCGAAACCATGGGGGCAGCCCAGACCTGGCATTCACAACTTCCAACCAACTGGCATTACACGCCATGGACCGCCGATCGCGCAATTGAGTGGCTCCGACATGGGCGCGACAAAAACAAACCGTTTTGTGCCTGGATCAGTTTCGTCGATCCGCACCACCCATTTGATTGTCCCGAGCCTTGGTCTCGCCTTCATGATCCTGCGGATGTGGACCTGCCAGAACACCGAACCCTTGACCTGGAAAACCGTCCCTGGTGGCACCGCGCGGCGATGGAAAACTCACCTGAAGGAGACGCAAATGAGGTTGCGGTCCGTTCGTCCTATTCGCGTATCGACCATCAGACCGATGATCAGCTTAGGGAGATTATCGCCAACACCTATGGCCAAATTTCCTTTATTGACGAACAAGTCGGTCGGATCCTGAATGTATTGGCAGAAGCGGGGCTCGATGAAAACACCATCGTGATTTACTCGTCGGACCATGGAGAATGGCTGGGTGACCACGGCCTGATCCTCAAGGGACCGATGCCCTACGAAGGGCTGCTCCGCGTACCGTTGCTGGTAAAAGGCCCGGGAGTCCCGGCTGGCAAAGTCAATGATCAGCCAGTTTCTACGCTCGATCTTGCCGCCACGTTCTATGACCTTTCTGATACTGAGCCGGGCCTGCCGCAGCATGGAAAATCGCTGAGGCCGGTCTATGAAGAGGACCAGGAACGTGACTTCGCGATGATGGAATGGGAGCTGTTTCCCAACCGTGTCGGTGTTGCTCTGTCGCTGCGCACCGTACGCACACGGAACGCCAAACTCACGATGGACATCCGATCTGGCGCGGGCGAGATGTATGACCTCGCAAATGACCCCAATGAAATGGTCAATCTGTTCGAAGACTCCGAACATGCGGAGATGCGGGCTGAACTGGAAACGATGCTGATGTGCCGGCCGGATGACATAGGCCCACTTGGTCATAGGGTGGGACCGGGATGAGATTTTCCCCCAAAAACCATCCTTACGAGTAGAGCGGAGGAATTGGAGAATGGAGATATTCGCAAGCATCGTCGGTGAACAAAATGTCCTGACGGATCCCGCCGCAATGGCGCCCTATCTGACTGATTGGACCGGCGCCTATTCCGGTGAGGCTGAGGCGGTTGTTCAACCCGCAACATCCGAAGAGGTTGCCGCAGTTGTCCGTGCCGCCAATGAAACCGGAACGGCAATAACCGTTCAAAGCGGCAACACTTCGGTTTCCGGGGGCAGCGTACCGGGCGAAAAGAAGGGCATTGTTCTGTCCTTGAGGCGCCTCAACAATATTCGCGAGATAGACACCGCGGCGCGGACTGCTACGGTGGATGCTGGTGTTGTCTTGCAAACCCTGCAGGACAAGGTGGCCGAGTACGGGCTGGAATTTCCGCTGATGTTTGGCGCGCGCGGTTCCGCTCTGATAGGCGGTGCACTGGCCACCAATGCGGGTGGTGCAAATGTGCTGCGCTATGGAAACGCCCGTGACCTCTGTCTCGGGATAGAAGCAGTGCTGCCCAACGGCAAGATCATCAATGGGCTGACAGGGCTGCGCAAGGACAATACCGGCTACGACCTCAAGAACTTACTGATCGGCTCTGAAGGCACGTTGGGAATAATCACCGGCGCGGTGCTGAAACTGTTCCCGATCCCCAAGGTGCGATCCACGGCCTTTCTTGCCCTTTCCGATATCAGTGCCGCACTCGAGGTGCTCAACGCCCTTCAAGACGGATCGGGTGGGCTGGTCGAAGCCTTTGAATGGATGCCCGGTGACATAGTCGAGGCTATTGTAGCGCATAATCCGAACCTGCGCGCGCCGTTGGACGGCCCTGTCGAGACCGGTATTCTGGTTGAGCTTGCCTCGACAAGAGCGGACGACGCGGAAATTGCTGACGACGGTTCAGTGCGGATTGATACGGTGATGCTCGAGATCGTTGCTGAGTTGATGGACCGAGAAATCGTAATCGACGGATTCTTTGCTACGTCGGAGCAGCAGCGGCTCGATCTGTGGGTGCTTCGTGAAGAGGTTCTGGAGACCATCCGCGCCACGGGACCGTTCTTGTCGCTGGACGTCTCACTGCCGCTGTCTCAGGTTCCCGCGTTTCTCGACCGCGCCGCGCCACTTGCCACTGAGTCCGGTCTGAAGCCTATGCTGGTCGGGCATCTCGGTGACGGCAACATCCACTATGCCGTAGTTGCGGATGAGGGGGAGTGTTGGGAGAATATCGACCGGGTTCGGTTCGCTTCACGCATCGTCGATCTGCTGGTCGACATTGGTGGCTCTTATAGCGCCGAGCACGGGATCGGTCGGGCAAAAGCAGACATGCTAAAGAAGAGAAAAGAAAGTTCACAGTTTCAAACTCTACGGACGATCAAACGCGCGCTTGACCCCAACGGGATGTTCGGAGCTGGCGTGCTCTTCCAAGAGGAAGGTTGATGGCAAAGATGTCCGCTGGTTGTGTTGCAAATATTTGGAACGATCAGAGTGTCTAGCCCCGTGTTCTGGGCCATCTCGTATTAGAGTTTTGGTGACTGGCGGGCGCATGTTGAGTGCTTGATGCGGTCGGGCGCACGGCCTTGCCTTTGCAACGTATGCTCAGACAAAATTAGTTCCGAGGGCAAAGTGAAATTCCTGCAACGCTCGCGGGTGACATTTTCGCTGTCTAGCTTCAGTGAAAGTATTCACAAGTTGATGTGGTCGTTTGCGTCTCCCGCCGGTTAACAATTGAACTGGAGCACCCGATGTGGGTCGCGATAGGGAGGGTCGACCGATGGAAAACACGCAAATTTTAGGCCTAGACTTGGCCGAGCGCTCCGGGCCACGCAACCAAAAACGTAGAATCAAAATTATGTTAAATAGAGAAGAGGGACATGGGGCGGCTCCTTTCAATGTTGCTCGGACCGGAGACTAACGCCGCAAAGAGCCGGGGTGAAGCGGGTCGCGAGATCAGATCACCGGCCGTCGATCCGATAGCACGCTCCGTGCATGGTCTAAACGTCCCGATCCTCGGTGAAAGCCCGGTCCTCCGCGCTATTCTTCCTTGTACGAATCGGCCCAAAAGAGACATTCACCGCCTACCTAAAGTGCTGCATTCGCGCCCGCTTTCCGGCCATTCGCTGCAGGCGCGAAATCTGAAGGTCGTCGAACTAGAAATTCGCCGGACAAACCTGACTTAGAGGAGTCGAGCAATCTCCTGACGCTATTTTTGTCATTTGAAAACCAAAAGCACTCACTCGCTCAATAGTTTGAAGATAGTCGGGTTAGGGCTTGCCCCCAACGGCCCAATACTCCTTATCACACTCCTGATATCCAGCCCCTTCATCGCTGTCATAACTGCATAACCTCACAACAGTGATTACGAAGAGTGCCATGAGGATCGCTCTGGCAGTTGGGGTTTGGAGCAAGTATTTCATTGTTCTATTTTAGTGTTGCATGATTGACCTGGCAAAGAAGTCCCGCGCCTTTTCATTGCGCCCGCCAGTAGAGCCGAACTAGACTTTGTTGCAGTTCTCTGAACGTCTGCATCCCGTTAACGCTGAATCTCAGACGATCCACCCAAAGAAATACCCCGCCCCGAGCGACCCCAGAACAGCAAGCAGCAGATAGAGCATGAATGGTTGCAATTTGAGCACCGGTGCGATGGCCATAGCTCCCCAAATGCTGACCGCGCCGCCCGAAACAAGAAACGCCATCGCTGCCCCTGCGGACATGCCGTTGTCGATCAACCCCCGTGTCAACGGAAGCGCAGCGTATCCGTCGATATAGGCCGGGGCACCGACGAAGACAGCGGCGGGGATGGCCCACCATTTGTCTTCGCCAACATATGCTGCCAGTGCACCCGGTGTAAGGGCCGCGTTCAAGGCATACTCCGCCGCAAATGCCGGGATCAGGCAAATCAGGATAAGCCGCGTGGTTGCCCTAGCCTGCTTGCCGAAAGAATGACGTCGCGCCTCAGACCGCCATACCCACGGATCAAAGTGCTGATCTTCACCGCATCGTGCAGCACTTAGCTGGCGCGCCAGGCCATTGTCCCGAAGCGCATTCATGGCCCAGGGCGTCTGGGCAAACAGGCTGGTGATCGCGCCGCCGAATAGCCCCAATCCGAAGGCGGCAAGCGTCTTGCCAATCGCAAAGCTCAGACCAAGGGTTGCCGCTGTTGTCGCGAGCATTGCGGGGTCCGTTACCGGAGAAGACAGCCAGAAGGCCATGATCGGAGCGAGCGGTACGCCCGCAGCCAGCAATCCGGCCATCAAAGGCAGCACGGTCACACCGCATACGGGTGTGATGGCTCCAATGAGCGAGGCAGCCAGAACCGTTCTCAGTGTTCTGCCTTCGAAGGCAGCAGCGATGTGGGTATCTGCGCCGCTTGCGATGATCCAGGCTGCAAGCGCGATGCCCGGAATGACGATAGGGGCCACGACAATCAGGCCCCATAGGACAAACTTTGCTGCGTTTGCGGCGTGTTCCGGCCAGGCAAGACAGATGCCTGCCAGCAGCAGGGACACGCCCCAAACCAGGGGTTTCCGATTAGATGCTTGCTTGGCAGCGGTCTGATCTGACATGGGATACTCCTTTGACCTTGAAAAATAGTGCGGCACAAGGCATCTGTGAAACGCATAGTTTCAATTTCCGATATTGGAAAAACAAATGGAAAACCTGGATAGTGATCTTCTGCGAACCTTCGTCGCGGTGGCTGATGCCGGAAGCGTCACCGACGGTGCTGCCCGCATCCACCGGTCGCAATCTGCGACAAGTCTTCAAATCAAGCGTCTCGAAGCGATTCTGGGTCAGCCGGTCTTTGATAGGCATGGGCGCGGGGTGGTCTTGAGCGACACGGGGCGAAAGCTCTTTCCAGTCGCGCAGGATGTGACGGCCCGTCTCGACACCGCACTACGAGAGATTTCACAGAACACAGTGAGCGGCAAACTGCGTTTGGGCATACCCGACGATCACGGGCGCGCCAGACTTGCGGCGATCATTGCCACCTTTGCCCGTCAACATCCGAAAGTCGAACTGGATATCACCTGCGCCTTGAGCACAAATTTTCCAGAAGCCCTCGATAAGGGGGCGCTAGACCTTGCGGTCTATGAGGTCGAAAGCCTGTCCAGTCACGAAGAGGTTGTTTATGAAGACCCGACATGTTGGGTGTCATCGGCGCACCGGCACTTTCGGGCCGATGAAAGCCTTCCAGTGGCCTTGTTCGATCATGCGTGCTGGTGGCGCGACGCGGCAGTCACTTCATTGCAAGCCCGCGGAAAGCCATATCGCGTTGTCTACTCTAGCCAAAGCGTCTCGGGTGTGATTGCAGCAGTAGAAGCCGGGATCGCAGTGGGTCTGCTTGGTCGCTCCTCGCTTCACGGAGGTCTATCGGTGGTGAACGATGCATTGAGCCTCGGAAACACTCCCGCCTCCAAGCTGGTGATGGCATCCAGCAAGCCGAAAGAACAAGGGCCTCAGGACGCTATGAAAGCCGCGATCCGAGCCGCATTTATGGCCAACCCATGACAAAGCCGACCTTCGCTGCGCTCTGTCGAATGGGCAGACGGCTCTAAACCCACCCTGTCGGACCATCGCCGTAGAGACTTTGTAGAACTACTATGTCCCAGTACTGCCCACCTAAGTTGCCTGGGCAAGGTCCAACTGCCAACCCTGCCCCACATCGATATGGCGGATAGAGCACTCTTCAATTAGCTCTTCGTAGCCTGGGGGAAGGAAGGACTCCTGCCATGTTTCCCCGAACCGCGCTTGCACCGCTTTGATGTCGCGCCATACCGATGTAAAGACGACATAATCGTCATCCATGCCGACACCGTGGCCGAAGAAATAACCCAAGTTCCCGGGGTGCCCACGCACAACTTCCGCGGAAGTCACCCCGAATTTCGCGATCAGTTCACCTGCACGGCCAGGCTTAGTTTGGACTTGGAACAACCTCAGTATTGGCCCGGGACTTGCTGATCCATCATTCATTTCGGCCTCCAGGCGCGTTTCTTTCAGAGCGGCATTCACCGTGCCTCGGGCTTGCGCCACCGTCAAGGACCGGCCCGGAGCTGCCTTTAGCCGATGAAAGACAGCACGTGATCCGTCACTTCACGCGGGGCGTCTTCAGGGCTGTAATGGCCAGCACCCGGCAGGCGCTGAATTTTGCCGCTCGGAAACACCGCCTCGAACAGTGGAAGAAAGTGCTTTGCATGCAGCGTGCGGTCTTCTTCCCCCCAGATAGCGAGTGCTGGTTTCGCACTGATCGCCAGTCGGGCCGCCGCGTCCGGTTCTTCAAACTTATGCGCCCCGGTCGCAAACCCCTTGGCCCATCCAATCGCGCCAGCAGCTTCTGCCGGTGTTGGGAATGGCGCCCGATAGGCTTTGAGCCAAGCGTCCGTGACGATTGAGGCGTCTTCGAAACCGTTCAGCTTCATTGTGGACAGGATTGTGTAATCAAGCTGGCCCAGGAGCGGTTCCAGAGTGCCGTCATCTTGCGCTTTCAGGATCCACTGAAACCAAGGGGCTTCGCCAGCATTCGCAACCAGCCTGTCAACGAGATCGGCCTGACCGAACGGCGTTGGCCCGTTGATGGAGACAATCCGCTTTATCCGGTCTGGATGGCGGATTGCGAGCCCCATACCTGCCGGTCCGCCAAAGTCATGCATCACAAGGGTCACGTCTCGCAAGTCGAGGGCAAGAGCGACCGCTTCCAGATTGTCGATATGGTCCTGCAGCCAGTAGGTTCGGTCGCTTGGTGTTGCGCTCTTGCCAAAGCCCATATGGTCAACCGCCACGACCCGATGATGGCGCGACCACGTGGCGATTTGGTGCCGGAAAAGATAGCTCCAGGTGGGCTCGCCATGCAGCAGAAGCAGAGTCTCGGGCCCCTCGCCGATATCAACGTAGTGGGCGGCGTAACCGGGCGCGTCGGTGTAGTGTGCGGGAAAAGGCCAAGTGCCGTCAAATGTGGCATCGGCCGGTACGGCAGGTTTCGGGTGGGTCATGTTGGGTTCTCCAAAGCTCGGGGATGGTCGAAGGCCCGCGCTGAACGCGCTAGCCACGGTCAACTGCAGCATTGTGCGGCGTGTGACCTGGCTCTTGTTAGCGGAAGGGTCGCGTAGTCTCATCACTGCCCCCTTCCGGCGCACATAAGGCGTTTGCTCTCTGCGTTGAGGCTTCCAGCGCTTTGAACGGCGGTATGCCAGCGACCGTGTAACCGGCGCGCGAATTCTTCGGCCGCCTGGTCAGCGGAATCTCGGACAGCGCGATCAATATCGCTCCGCTCCAGGCCGATGTCGCGCAAACGAACGCGCTCAAGACCTTCCAGTGCCTGTCGCGTCTTACGAGTTGTCAGTACGTGGAAGCCGGCAACGACGATGCGTTGAAGCAGGCCGAGTTCGACAGGCGCGTCAAACTTGTCTGCCACAGGCCCGTGATCGACGAGATCTGAAAACAGGTCCTTCTGGCCGTGCGTTGGGCGGCTATCGGGTCGCGCTTTGGTCATGGCGTCCTCCCTTCGGTTACAAGGAGGAACGTAATTTGGCGCTTGGTTTCTTACCAATTCGAAGGAGGCGTGTCAGTGATCGATTAAATGGATCGCTTGATGGCAAGGCTCAAAAATCGGTTTCCGCGAGAGCCTCGGTGAGCCAGTCAGCGAATAGCGACATTGCTCGGGTGAAAGGCCGTCCTTCAGCGCTAACCAGCCAATAGCCGAGGTCTTCGTCTACTGTCTTGGGTTCTGCGAGCCAAGTGAGCCGACCTTCACGCACGAGTGTTTCAACGAGCAACTGACGACCGATTGCCACACCTCCGCCATCGATTGCAGCCTGAACAACAACATTATAGTCATTGAGCGGCATCCGCTTCGTGCCCGCTATATCAATTCCGCGCGACTCCGCCCAAGACTGCCATTCCTGCTCCTTGCGGCTCGTAAGAAGTTGTTCGTCAGACAGGTCTGTGAGCGGTAGGGTTCGCTCAGAATGTGCAACGGGTGCGATCTTTTCCACATGCAGCAACCGGGCATCCACACCCTTCCACGGGCCGGTTCCGAACCTCACGCCCAGATCAGCCTCGTCGTGAGCAAAGCTGACAACCTCGAGTGTCGGGTCCAGTTCAATGTCAATCCCTGGATGGACATCCGAAAATGAGGCAAGACGCGACATGAGCCACATTGAGCAGAAGGACGGCAGCGCCGTGACGCGAAGCGTCTCCCGCCCAGCTTCGGCCCGAAGCTCTGCGGTCGCATCCGTGATCGTACGGAATGCGGTGTTGATTTCTACGAGATATCGCTCCCCCTCAGGAGTTAACGAGATGCTGCGGGCATGTCGTGCGAAAAGCGGCGTTCCGAGCATCGCTTCAAGCTGCTTAATGTGATGGCTGACCGTGCTTTGCGAAATCAGCAATTCATCCGCGGCCCTTCGAAAACTCAAAAGCCTCGCAACGGCTGAAAAAGCGCGAAGCGATAGAAGCGGAGGAAGGTTCGGGCTTGAGCGCAAACAGTTGGCCTCGCATTTCTCGGGAAGAGGCCATCATTTGTTTGAATGTCACCCGTTAGAAGTACTCGGGTTTAGTATTGCATAGTAAACTATGGGCCCTGCCGCACAAATGATAGTATCGTCTACAAAGTGGACATCCAGCGTAATCGAGGGAATAGTTGCTACTGGCCCAAACAAGAACTGTCTGTCTCAAGCTTCCGCGGAAACAGCAATCTTTGCAAATCCATTGCTTCGTGTTGCGCTATCGCATCCGTGTCATGCACGCACAATTGCACACAGTTCTTCGGGTGCTAATCAAAAGCGGTACGTCGCACCGATAACCGGCCCCGACTGACTGAAAGTAAAGTCGTTGCCGTTGATCTCGTGATCGAACGTGATGTAGCGAAATCCGCCTCTAATCATCCATCTTTCGTTTATCGAGTAATCCGCGGTCAACAATACTTGCCAAGTCTCGCTGTCGCTGCTGAATCCGCCATAATCTAAAAACGCCGTGCCGGTCCACCTGTCTGAGAATTTAAACCGAGCACGGGCTCCGACAACAGGGTCAGTCCAGTCTGCGTCCACAGAAGTTGTACGCCCGGGCAACGCTCCGGGTGACAGTGTGAACTGGGTTTCTGTACTAAACCACCTGAAACCTCCTGCAACGTCTACCTGTACGGATGGATCTTCATAGACACGGTAGCCAACATAGCCACTCAAAAACTGCGTCTTGAGTGATGTGTCCAACCCGGAAAACGCTGGTCCAGGTGTGTCATCTCCAAAAGAAATGTCGGTATAGTTGTAGTCAGCTAGCAAGCTCCACCGCCCATTGCTAGCAGCAATTGTACCCATAAATGCAAGGTCCAAATTGCTTAGCGCATCCGAAAAACTGAGCGTGGCATCGATGTTGCCTCGTGGAGTATCCAGCGATGTCTCGGTCTCTGGCATGAACAGATAAATAGTGGCCTCGAAGTTCCAGTCGCTGGAATGCGCTGCCATCGGTGCCGCTAAAATAAGTGCTGAACTTAATAATGCGGTCTTCCGTGCAGGTAGCCGTTGCATAGTACCCTCCCAAAAATCACTGGCTGCAAGAACCTCTTAAACGCGAAGGCCCGAATTTGTATTCCACCATTCTGATGTGAATGAGAGTTATGGCGTTGATCTGAATCAATAAGACCCAGTGACCGCGCTTTTCCAAATTTTCATGCCGTTCAAAATTGCTCGCAACTTAGGTGTCATTGTTTGTGGAGAAATTGTTTAAACGCTCAAGCAGTTCTGCTTGGCAACGAATGTCAGAATCGTCCGCAGAGCTGTCATTCAGGCCTGGTGCCGCGAACGGCCACTCCGAGCCCAAAGCGGCCAAAGCGCTGAGCCGTGCGTTAATGGCAAGTCGGGCTGGCCAATTTTGGGCGATGCTCGGATCTAGCTGGTTAGAAAAACGAAGAGAGCCATTGATCCAAATCTCGTGCCACCGCATCTTTGTAGGGAACCAGTGAACCGAACGCACAGAGCATAGGACATCAATTGAAGGGAGATTGGACCGAAAGCTTTCTTGGCACGAGAAATCTACCTCGGCGGGTCAGGGATAAGCTTCTACATGAAGCACGTGTGGTTACATACAAGCAGGGTCAGCAAGTTTTTGGACCCGACAACATCCCGGACAGTCTGATGTTTTTATATGCCGGCCGCATACGCGTTTCTCAAAGTTCTGATGCCGGGCGAGAAATCGTGCTTTATCGCGTTGAAGCTGGAGAGAGCTGCGTGCTGACCACCGCGTGCATGTTGTCCGAGGAAGCTTATAATGCTGAGGGGATTGCCGAGACCGACGTTACGGCTATCACATTACCTAAAACTTCATTTGATAGGCTGGCTGCTGAAGAAGACAGTTTTCGCGGTTTCGTTTTCTCGGCTTATTCTCGTCGGTTGATTGATCTTTTGCGCGTAGTCGACGATGTCGCCTTTGGCAGAATGGATGTTCGACTGGCAGAGCGCCTTTTGGCGCTTGGAGAAGGCCATTCCGAAATCCAGGCGACGCATCAGGCTTTAGCAAACGAGTTAGGGACAGCGCGTGAGGTCGTTTCACGCATACTGAATGATTTTCAAAAGCGAGGACTTATCCTTCAGACGAGGGGGCGGATCACCCTCCAGAACAAACCTCAATTGGAGCGTTTGGCGAACAGCGCATGAATTCTTTGCGTTAAGTGACATTGTCACTGAAAAGTAAGGTACCGGCCGGTAATCAGGTTGCAACATGAACAACCGGAGACGCCTGATGGAAACCGCGTTTACGCCGATCGCCTCATTTGGAGGGGGGCTCGCAATTGGACTTGGATCCGTGCTTTTGATGCTCGGACTTGGACGGATCATGGGTGCAACGGGCATATTGTCTGGCTTGGCATTCCCAGAAAACCGCGAGGAATTCGCCTGGCGAACAGCCTTGGTTGTGGGAATGATGCTCGCACCGGGCCTGATCTATGCTGCGACCGGTGCAATGCCTGAACTTACGGTACCCGTCAGCCCGATTATGATCGTGATCGGCGGTGTGATCGTCGGTCTGGGCGCCAGTCTCGGATCTGGCTGCACGTCAGGGCATGGTGTTTGTGGACTATCTCGGCTGTCTGTTCGCTCTTTGGTGGCAGTGCCGACCTTCATGGTCACAGCTGCAATCACAGTCTTCCTGATTCGTCACGTCTTTGGAGTATAAAGCAATGAAACTTGTTTTTGCTTTGTTTGCCGGCCTTATCTTTGGCGTTGGTATCGCAGTTTCGGGCATGATGGATCCGGCCAAAGTTTTGAATTTCTTCGATATTGCCGGGACGTGGGATCCTAGCCTCGCCTTTGTTATGGGTGGTGCGCTCCTGGTCACGTTCTTCGGCTACAGACTTGCCTGGCGGCAAACAACGCCGCTCTTTGGTGGGCGTTTTCAGATCCCAAACGCGACGAACGTAGACAAGCGATTGGTTGGTGGTTCGGCTATCTTCGGCATCGGTTGGGGAATTGCAGGCTTCTGCCCCGGCGCTGCGATACCGGCACTTGGTACCGGGCGTTGGGAAGTTGTTCTCTTTCTGGTTGCCGTTCTTGCCGGGTTTGTACTGCGCAGGCTCCTTTTCGCGCGTCCTGTTCAGTCGGCGGCGTAGTCACCGATTTCCCTGAACCACCCTGGAGTACAATCAGATGACGTATCCTGTGAACATGAACATCAAGCCGGACGTTCAGGCTTTCTTCGATGAGGCGACGAACACCATCAGCTATATTGTGAAGGATCCCACCTCGAACTCATGTGCCATTGTCGATAGCGTAATGGACATTGACTACGCGGCGGGGTGCATCACTCACGATCACGCAGACGAGCTCGTCCACCAAATCGTAAGCCAAGATCTAAATTTGGAATGGATCATTGAGACCCATGTTCACGCCGATCATTTGAGTGCAGCGCCGTATATCCAACAAAAGCTTGGGGGAAAAATCGGCATTGGTTCAAAAATCATGATCGTGCAGGACACGTTTGGGAAGGTCTTCAATGAAGGTACCGAGTTCCAGCGTGATGGCAGCCAGTTCGATCAGCTTTTCGAAGACGGCGATACGTACACGGTTGGCAATATGCAGGTGTTCACAATGTACACCCCCGGCCATACGCCGGCTTGCATGGTACATGTCGCAGGAGATGCGGCTTTTGTGGGCGATACTTTGTTCATGCCGGATGGGGGATCAGCGCGCGCGGATTTTCCCGGTGGCGATGCAGCAACGCTTTACCATAGCATTCAAAAAGTCCTGAGCTTGCCGGACGAAACACGACTTTTCATGTGCCATGACTACGGACCAAATGGGCGCGACATCGCCTGGGAAACAACTGTCGGCAATGAGAAAGCCCACAATATCCACGTTGGTGGTGGCAAATCAAAAGAAGAGTTCGTCAAGTTCCGTGTAGAACGAGATGCTCTGCTGGCAATGCCGAAGCTGATCATCCCATCTCTTCAAGTAAATATGCGCGCGGGTGAAGTGCCAACGGACGTGGACGGCAACCCCATGCTCAAGGTTCCGGTCAACAAACTCTGATTTTGAAAGGATGAGAGCGATGGAAATCACCCAAATTTCCCACGACTTCAGTACTTGCGGTCAATTGGAGACCGATGACTTGGCGGAAGTCAAAACGCTTGGATTTCGCTCGCTAATCTGTGTGCGTCCTGACGGTGAACAAAAGGAGCAGCCTACTTTTAGCCAGATCCAAGAATGCGCCAAGGCGCAAGGTCTGCAAGCTCGCTATGTGCCGGTTAAACCCTCCGGCGCAACAGAAGCGAACCACATTGCATTTTCTGAGGCGTTGGCAGAGCTGTCCGAGCCTGTCCTTGGTTACTGCCGAAGCGGTCAGCGCGCTGCAACGCTGTGGCACGCACGACGAGACACTGCGGCGTAGCGGGAGGTAAGGATGCGGACGGCGCAATATCTGCCGGTTCTGAGTTGGGCTCGCAGCTATGGACGGGCAGAGCTTTCTAACGATCTGATGGCGGCGGTGATCGTCACCATCATGCTGATACCCCAATCCTTGGCCTACGCGCTCTTGGCTGGATTACCTCCAGAAGCAGGGCTGTATGCATCCATCGCGCCAATTCTTCTTTACGCAATATTTGGAACCAGTCGCGCCTTAGCGGTTGGCCCGGTAGCCGTTGTCTCACTATTAACAGCGTCGGCGGTCGGTCAGGTTGCAGAACAAGGCACGGCAGGTTACGCGGTTGCGGCACTAACCCTCGCATTTATTTCTGGCGGTTTCCTGTTGCTTTTGGGGTTCTTGCGGCTAGGCTTCCTGGCTAATTTTTTGAGCCATCCGGTAATTGCAGGGTTTATCACAGCATCTGGGATCTTGATCGCTGCCAGCCAACTCAAGCACATTTTGGGTGTGAATGCGCACGGACATACATTGCTTGAGATTGTCGCATCGATTGCAGCGCACTTGCACGAGGTGAATTGGGTTACGCTTGTCATCGGCCTCAGTGCGACAGCCTTCCTTTTTTGGGCCCGCCAATGGTTAAAACCCGGGTTATTGAGGTTGGGTGCTCCGGCGGCGCTTGCCGATATTCTAACAAAGGCGGGACCTGTTGCCGCCGTAGTTGCAACTACGGTTACTGTTTGGGCACTAGATCTTGTCGAAATGGGTGTGAAAATCGTTGGGGAAGTCCCGCAAAGCCTGCCGCCGCTTACATTGCCAGTATTTGCGCCCGAATTGCTTGCAGCGCTGTTGGTTCCGGCAGTCCTGATTTCAGTGATTGGCTTTGTCGAATCCGTCTCAGTCGCGCAAACTTTGGCAGCCAAGAAACGTCAACGGATTGATCCGGACCAGGAACTCATTGGACTGGGCGCAGCCAACATAGGCGCAGCGTTCACCGGAGGCTACCCAGTCACGGGGGGATTTGCGCGATCAGTCGTCAATTTCGATGCTGGCGCTGAAACTCCAGCTGCTGGCGCCTATACTGCGCTTGGCCTCGCAATCGCCGCCTTGGCGTTGACACCATTGGTGTATTTCCTGCCAAACGCCACGTTGGCCGCTACAATCATTGTGGCGGTTTTGAGCCTCGTGGATTTTTCAATATTTCGCAGAACATGGGACTATTCCTGTGCAGACTTCATCGCGGTATCAGCAACGGTTTTGCTGACGCTCGGTATGGGTGTCGAAGTCGGCGTCGCGTCTGGAGTGGCGATTTCAATACTTTTGCATTTGTACAAGACGTCTCGACCGCATGTTGCGGAAGTGGGCCGCGTGCCTGGGACAGAGCACTTTCGAAATGTCCAGCGCCACGATGTCGAAACCGCACCTACGGTGCTAACGCTGCGCATCGACGAGAGTTTTTACTTTGTAAACGCCGGCTTTCTGGAAGAACTGATCTTCAGTCGCCTTGCCGACCGGACGAAGGTCAAACATGTTGTTTTGATGTTCTCCGCCGTTAACGAAGTGGACTACTCAGCGCTGGAAACTCTCGAGGCGATCAATCACCGCCTTAGGGAGCTTGGCGTTGGCCTACATCTGTCCGAAGTCAAGGGTCCTGTTATGGACAGACTCAAACGGTCTCATATTGTCGACGGTCTGAACGGCAGGGTTTTCTTGTCCCAGCACGATGCGTGGACAACGATCATTGCAGAAGCGAGCGAGTGACTAAGATCAGCTTGGTTTGTGAACGTGATCAGAATGAGCGCTTTGGTTCGCATAGCGAACGCATGAGCGTATCTGATTAATGAACACCTCGTGCCGATATGTGCCATCAAAGGCAATCGTTTTCTAAAAAAGAGAACCGCCGAAACCATCCTTCACACGTGAATTCTTGTTTGAACTGTGACCTCAACGCTCAGTTATGAAGGACAGCCCATACACGAGTTGTTTCAAGCCAAGCGCCGCACCGGCGAAGATGGCAGCGAATGTTACAGGCGCGCTGTAGGCCAAAAGTGAGAAGGCAGAAATACCTTGTCCGACGCTGCAACCGACCGCGATGATCGCACCTGGCCCCATAATCGCCGCTCCGAGCATTTGACGCTTGAGTTCGCGTGGATCTTCGCATGCTTCCCATCGGAAATGACCTTTGGACCAGGACCCCAAAAATGCGCCAATGAGAACGCCGGAGACTGATCCGACCGCAAAGGACAAAGTGTTTCCGGACGCTGTCATGAGGTAGAATAACGTGTCGCCAAGTGGTGCGGCGAAGGTATGGGTTTGAACCGGTTCACCATCGAAACCGTGCGTCGCAACCCAATTCGTGCCGAGCCACCCTGATACGATCGCCAGCCCAACTACAGATCCCCAAAATACCTGTGCGGGAGCGCGGCGGAAGCGCCGGTTTGCCAAGGCGAAAATCACCAACGCAATGCCGATGACCGCGCCAATGAGCCAAGCTGGGATAGAGGTCAGTTGTTCGGCAAGGAAGCTAATGCTCTGTGGGCCTTCAATATCCATTTCCTCGGGGAAGACCCATACGCGCAAATATGCAAGGGGCCCGGACATGACAACGTAAGCAGACAGACCCATAATCAAAACGATGACGAATGATCGAAGGTCGCCGCCTCCAAGCCTTGCCAGCGCGCCATAGCCACAGTTTCCGCTGATGGCCATTCCGTAACCGAACATGAGACCACCCACGATCGATCCAAGTGGGTTCCAGGTCTGTGCAAGATACCTTGTTCCAACAGGGTCCAGCCACCCTAAAGCCATAGCTGAGTGGCTGCCTACAATTGCTACGCCGATCGCAATTGCCCACATGCGCAGCCGCCGGTCATCATCTGCGTAGAGGTAGTCCTCGATTGCACCCAACGTGCAAAAACGGCCAATGCGTGCGGCCAAGCCCAACACAATACCACCGATCAAACCGATCAAGGCGACGGTGTTGGCGTCTCCCAATGCTTCAAACATTGCCAGTCTCCTCCCAAAGCTGGCGGGTATTTTTGGCGGCTTCTACTTCTCCCTGCAGAATAGATCGTAAACGACTTCCAGGATCTGTGTCGATCGATCATCCGCCAATCTGTAGTAGATTGTTTTCCCCTCGCGCCGTGTTTTCACCAAGCCCTCAAAGCGTAAGCGGGATAGTTGCTGAGACACGGCGGCCTGGCGTGCCGAGAGCATTTCTTCCATCTGCGTGACAGATTTTTCACCCGAGGACAGATAGCACAAGATCATCAAGCGTCCTTCATGGCTGATTGCCTTGAGGAAACTTGACGCCTTCTGAGCATTTTCCATCATTCTGTCCATGTCTTCGGCGCACATGTCCGGGGAGAACACAGGCAGTTTCGAAGATTTGTCCAACAAGATCGCCTCGCTTTCATAGCTTCACGCATTCATAACAGTTTATGTAATGCGCCACAGTTTATCCAGAGGTCTCAATCGGTACCCCCGCGTCGCGCAGTAAAACGCCCAGCAAACCCCAGAAAAAATCTTCGCCGGGATAGCCTTCGATCCGGCCGACCTCTTGGCCATCGTCCAGCAGAACAAAGGTTGGCGTGTAGTAGAGAGGCCGCTCCAATGCGATGCCATCAGGCAGAGCTGCGTGGATATCGATGCGTTGAAGTGGAGCAGCATGTCCTTCCGGTGTCTTGGGGTAGATCTCCGAGATGTCTGTGTCCCAACGTGCGCACCACATACACCCATCTTCTTCGGCCATCAGAAGAGTCATTTCTGCCCGTGAAATCACGGGAGAAACAAGAAACGCGATTGCAAGCAATAGTGGAATTAGGTGGCGCATCTTAAGCTCCGATTGACCGCAGCGTTATATCTTTACTATTTTGAATATGTGAATGATAGCGTGCCAGGACAGGTTTGACCATGCTCGACATTACATTTGCAGGAGCTTTGGTCGCAGGACTTCTGTCTTTCTTGTCGCCCTGCATCCTACCTATCGTGCCGTTTTATCTTAGCTATCTGGCCGGCGTTGGAATTGATCAGATATCTGCGGGTTCTACAATTCCCGGCGGCGTTCGTCGCAAGGCAACGCTTTCTGCGATAGCATTTGCAGCCGGGATCATAACGATCTTCATGGCGCTGGGTGCGACGGCTTCGATATTCGGACAGCTGGTACGAGAGTATTTTGACATCCTGCGTTGGATCGCTGCGGCCATCATCATTGTGATGGGCATGCATTTCTTGGGGATTATCCGCATCGGCTTCCTGTATCGCCAATTTCGAGCGGATGTTGGTGATACATCAAATGTAAGCCTTGTTGGGGCATATGTTCTTGGATTGGCGTTTGCTTTTGGCTGGACACCCTGTGTTGGGCCGGTGCTCGCCGCGATCCTGTTTACAGCAGCCGGAACCGAAACGGCCTGGCGTGGAGCGGTGCTTTTATTCGTCTACGGGGTTGGAATGACCGCACCGTTTGTTCTGGCAGCCTTCCTGGTCCGCCCCTTCATTCAATGGATGGCACGGTTCAGAAAGCACTTGCCCCTCATCGAAAAGGCAATGGGTGGCTTTCTACTGCTCTTCGGCATCCTCATCGCAACCAACTCCATCAATCACGTCGCACAATGGATGCTCGACCATATGCCTTGGCTGGCAGCCATTGGATAATTCGGGAGGAAGACATGAAACGATTTTTGACAGTATTGATCGCTTGTCTGATCGGCGGGGCACTTTCCGCCGCTGAACTGGGTGACGACGGTTTACATAAAACGCCGTGGATGCGCGACACGTTCAAAGACCTCCGAGAGGATCTCGAAGAGGCCTCAAGCGAGGACAAACGGCTTGTGTTATTCATTGAGCAGCAGGGCTGCATCTATTGCAAGAAAATGCATGAAGAGGTGTTCCCCCAGCCTGACCTGGCAGCGTTCATCGAAGAGAATTTCTTTGTCGTCCAACTGGATTTGCATGGCAGCACCGCGGCCATCGACTTTGACGGGGAAGAAAATGAGCAAAGAGCGCTGATGCGAAAATGGGGGATTCTGTTCACCCCGACGCTCGTATTTCTGCCGGAAGAGGTGCCAGAGGACGCGACAGCCATCGATGCTGCGGTCGCTGTTATGCCCGGAGCGTTCTCAAAGGGAACAACCTTAGACCTTTTCACCTGGGTCGATGAAAAACGATATGAGCTTGATAATGGTGAAGATTTCCAACGGTATCATGCGCGGCGCATTCAAGAGCGAAACAATGTTTCTCAGGATTGAGTGCTGCCGTTATAAATAAAAAAATTCATTATTATGAATTTAATGTTGCGACAACTGGTACTCGTCGACTACGGTACACAAAGGCTTTGGGTCGCAAGGCGCCGTCGGCGCGTTAGCAAATGGGAGGGATCATGAAGCTGAGACTCTTAACATTGGTCTGCGCAATGACAGGCGTTGCCGCATTTGCGGCAGAAACAGACCCGCAAGACGTAAACTATGACGACTATGGTGCCATTGAGGCTTCGTTGACCGGTGCTGCTGGCGATGCGGCTAATGGCGCGCTCATCGTTGGGGACAAGTCAAAAGGCAACTGCGTCGCGTGCCACGCGGTTTCGGCTTTGGCCGACATCCCGTTCCATGGCGAAGTTGGTCCGATGCTGGATGGCGCCGGTGATCGTTGGACCGAAGCAGAACTTCGCGGATTGGTCGCAAATGCCAAGATGACGTTCGAAGGCACGGTGATGCCTGCGTTCTACAAGGATGACGGCTATATCCGCCCGGGCGACGCCTATACCGGAAAAGCCCCAACCGCGCCTTTGACGTCGATCCTGACAGCACAAGAAATCGAGGATGTGGTCGCGTTTCTAGCGACCCTGAAAGAAGAATAGCTGCGCTTTCAGGCGCGGATTTTCGAAGAATCAAAGGAGATTGAAAATGGAACTCTCTCGCCGCGAGACACTGGCCCTTGGGCTGGGCGCCGCGTTCCTGACAATTATGCCGCTTCGGGCAAATGCAGCTGCTGAAGATGCCATTGCGGCATTTACAGGCGGGGCAGATGTGGCTGACGGCGGTGTTACGTTGACTGCACCGGAAATCGCAGAAAACGGTAATACTGTACCTATCGAAGTTAGTGCTCCGGGCGCAGCTGCAATTCTCATCGTGGCTGCAGGTAACCCCGAACCGGGCGTCGCAACCTTCAATTTCGGTCCTTTGGCTGCTGAGCAAGCCGCATCAACCCGCATCCGGCTTGCCGGAACGCAGGATGTCATTGCCGTGGCGAAGATGGCAGATGGCAGCTTTGCCAAAGCGTCTGCGACCGTAAAAGTGACAATCGGCGGCTGCGGCGGCTGATCGCCACGCATGCCTCGAAGAACAGGAGATTAACCAATGGCTTCCGGTGTAAAACCCCGCGTCAAGGTTCCAAAGACAGCCGCTGCTGGCGAAACCGTTACGATCAAGACATTGATCAGCCACAAAATGGAAAGCGGCCAGCGTAAGGATAAAGAAGGCAACGTCATCCCGCGTTCGATCATCAACCGTTTCACCTGCGAGTTTAATGGAGAAATGGTGGTGGATGTGACGATGGAGCCGGCGATTTCGACCAACCCGTACTTCCAGTTCGAAGCGACTGTGCCCGAGGCTGGTGAGTTTGTATTCACTTGGTTCGATGATGACGGCTCTGTCTACGATGAGAAGAAAACGATCGAGATCGCCTGACGGCTCGACCACTAAGGCAGATCAGCGCTGGTAGGAGGAGTTGGCGCTGATCCACCAAGGGAGGAACGCAATGAATACCAAGGCACTTACGGCGATCGCGGCAATTCTGGTTTTCCCGGCTGCAGCGATGGCTGGACCGGACGAAGACAATTTGGTGATCAATGATGAGTTGGACATGACTTCGGTTACTGAAGCTCCGGCACATCTGGAAAATTTGGACACGATCTACTCGGGTTGGCATTTTCGCACGGATGAAACGCAAGCGCTTCAAATTGATGACTTCGACAACCCCGCAATGATCTTCGTCGATCAGGCCACCGATCTCTTCGAGACCGTTGATGGTGCCGCTGGCGAGAGCTGTGCCTCATGCCACGATGGGGTGGAAAGCTTCAAGGGATTGCAGGCGTCCATGCCGAAGGTGGATGCCGAAACTGGTAAGCTGGTCGTCATGGAAGATCTGATCAACAAGTGCCGCACGGACCGCATGGAAGCCGATGCCTGGAAATGGTCCGGGGGTGATATGCAGGGCATGGTCGCTTTGATCGGTCTGCAATCACGCGGGATGCCAATGAATGTCGCGATTGATGGCGATGCCGCCCCATTTTGGGAGCAGGGCAAGGAGATGTATTATACCCGCTATGGTCAGCTGGAGCTGAGCTGTGCCAATTGTCATGAAGACAACTGGGGCAACATGATCCGTGCCGACCACCTGAGCCAGGGTATGATCAACGGGTTCCCGACATATCGTCTGAAACAAGCCAAGCTGATCTCGCGCCACAATCGCTTCCGCGGCTGTATTCGCGATACGCGGGCGGAAACTTTTGCCGAAGGATCGGACGAGTTTCGCGCGCTTGAGCTTTATGTGGCCTCGCGTGGCAACGGACTTTCAGTCGAAACACCTGCAGTACGGCAATAACGAACGACCCGCGTGGACAGTGTCCTGCGCGGGTTTTTCCAGGTAAATAACATTCACACATTTATATGTGTTATAGGAAAACTGATACATGATTTCTCGACGTGACTTCTTGCAGGTTTCAATGGCTGCATCGGCTTTGTACGGGGTGTCCGGGTTCGGCAACTGGGCCAGACTTGCCGCGCAGCAAAGCTTAACGCAGGATCAATTGTTGGAGTTCGAGACCTTTGGAAATATCAGCCTGATACATGTCACCGATATTCACGCGCAACTCAAACCGATCTATTTCCGCGAACCCGAGATAAACCTTGGTATTGGCGATGCGCGAGGGCAGATGCCGCATGTCACAGGGGAGGCGTTCCGCAAGGCCTACGGGATCGAAGATGGAAGCCCGTCGGCCTATGCGCTGACCTACAATGATTTCTCTGCGCTGGCCAGGACCTACGGTCGGGTCGGTGGATTGGACCGGGTCTCAACTGTCATCAACGCCATTCGTGCTGACCGTCCCGATGCCCTTTTATTGGACGGGGGCGATACATGGCACGGTTCTTACACCTGCTATCAGACGGCCGGTCAGGACATGGTCAATGTCATGAACGCGCTTAAACCCGATGCAATGACCTTCCATTGGGAGTTCACGTTGGGCAGCGACAGGGTTAACGAAATCGTCGAAGGTTTGCCCTTTGCGGCCTTGGGTCAGAACATCTTTGATACCGAGTGGGACGAACCTGCAGAATTGTTCCAACCCTATAAGTTTTTTGATCGGGGCGGTGCAAAGGTCGCAGTGATCGGGCAAGCGTTTCCTTACATGCCAATCGCGAACCCAGGCTGGATGTTCCCAGAATATTCATTCGGTATCCGGGATGAAAACATGCAGGCCATGGTGGACGAGGTTCGCGATGCCGGTGCCGATGTCGTTGTCGTCCTCAGCCACAATGGCTTTGACGTGGACAAGAAGATGGCAGGTCGGGTGCAAGGGATCGACGTGATCCTCAGCGGTCACACGCATGACGCGCTGCCCGAGCCGGTTCTGGTCGGTAAAACGCATATCATCGCGTCTGGCTCGAACGGCAAATTCGTCAGCCGAGTGGATCTTGATGTGAGGGACGGGCAGATGATGGGGCTGAAGCACAAGCTGATCCCGATCTTCTCGGACGTCATCGCTCCTGATCCTGCGATCACTGCTCTGATAAATGATCAGCGCGCGCCGTACGAGGCTGCGCTGAGTGAGGTGATTGGCAAAACGGATTCGTTGCTCTACCGCCGCGGCAACTTTAACGGCACCTGGGATGACCTGATATGCGATGCACTGATCAAAGAGCGTGAGGCAGACATCGCGATGTCGCCTGGCGTCCGTTGGGGACCCTCAATCCTGCCGGGACAGGAAATTACGCGTGAGGACATTTGGAACGTCACATCGATGTCGTATCCCAATGCCTATCGCACAGAAATGACGGGCGAATTCATACATGTGATCCTTGAGGATGTCGGTGACAACCTGTTCAATCCCGATCCCTACTATCAGCAGGGCGGCGATATGGTCCGTGTCGGTGGGCTTGGCTACCGCATCGATGTGACCAAACCACAAGGGAGACGGATCAGCGAAATGACTTTGCTCAAAACGGGTGAAGCTATTGATCCATCGAAAACCTACGTCGTGGCTGGTTGGGCCAGTGTCAATGAAGGCACTGAAGGTCCACCGATCTGGGATGTAGTCGAAAACCACATTCGCAACCTTGGCACCGTGACGGTGCAAGAGAACACCAGTGTCGATGTTGTCGGCGCTTAAGAAATCAATGGAGACCTAAGAGATATGGACGACGCGTTCAAACCGTCCCGCCGGGCCTTCCTGAAAGGCAGTGCAGCGGTAGCCGCAGGATCAGTTGCGGGTGCGGCAGCGGCAGACACGCCCGACCCACTGATAACAGAGCTTCAGGATTGGGCGTCTTACACGGGTGCCGGTGTCGATGAGTCACCTTATGGTATGCCGATCAGTTTTGAATCCCATGTTGTGCGCCGCAATGTGGAATGGCTGACCGCCTCTCCGATTTCGTCGATCAACTTTACACCAATCCACGCGCTTGATGGTACGATCACTCCGCAAGGTTGCGCATTTGAGCGCCATCACTCGGGCGCGATCGAGCTGCGCAAGGAGGATTATCGCCTGATGATCAACGGGTTGGTCGATCGCCCGCTTGTATTTACTTACGACGACATCGAGCGTTTCCCGCGCGAAAACCATGTGTATTTCTGTGAATGTGCGGCAAACACCGGTATGGAGTGGGCGGGTGCTCAACTCAACGGCGTCCAGTTCACCCACGGCATGCTTCACAACATGGAGTACACCGGCGTTCCGCTGCGTACGCTGTTGCAGGAAGCAGGCGCTGATATCTCACCAGACAAATGGGTCTATGTTGAAGGCGCAGATGCGTCATCCAATGGTCGCTCCATTCCGATGGAAAAAGCACTGGATGACGTGTTGGTGGCTTTCAAGGCAAATGGTGAAGCGCTGCGCATGGAGCACGGATATCCCGTGCGACTGGTTGTTCCTGGCTGGGAAGGCAACATGTGGGTCAAGTGGCTGCGCCGCATCGAGGTCGTCGATATGGCGGTCGAAAGCCGGGAAGAAACATCAAAGTACACCGATGTCTACGCCGATGGCACAGCCCAAAAATGGACTTGGGTGATGGATGCAAAATCCGTCATTACTTCACCCAGCCCGCAAATGCCCATCAATCACGGACCGGGACCCTTGGTCATTTCCGGGCTTGCCTGGTCAGGCCACGGGCAAATTACGCGGGTCGATGTGTCCAAGGACGGTGGGATTACCTGGGAGACAGCGCGTCTTGGCAAGCAGGGCGACAGCAAGGCTTTGACGCGTTTCTATCTCGATACGAACTGGGACGGAGCTCCAATGCTTTTGCAGGCCCGGGCGATAGACGAGACCGGCTATGTGCAGCCGACCAAAGACCAACTGCGCGAAAAACGCGGAGAAAACTCGGTCTACCACAACAACTGTATCCAGACTTGGTACGTGAGCGCAGAAGGGATCGCTGAGAATGTCGAAGTCTCTTAGTCATGTTTTCCTGCCGGTATTCGGTGGCACAGCGTTGGTGCTTGCGGCGGCTGTGGCTATTGCGAACCGGAATTACGGCCAATCGCAGATAGAAACCTTGGAAACCCGGATCAGTCAGGTTGAGGCGCATGCAGCCGCAGCCCAAGAAAATGCGCAAGCGGAGGCCAGCCGAGCAGTTGAACTCGAGACCAAAGTCGAAGAAATTCAAGCGGCCGCTGCGGAACGGATTGCAAATGGTACGAACCTGACCGCACCCGCGCCCAGCCAGGATGACACTTATGGGCTTGGACGTCCTGCTCTGGAGGAAGAGATCGCGGCATGGGACGTTGACGTCTTGCCCGACGGGCGTGGCTTGCCGGTTGGATCAGGCGATGTCTGGGCCGGAGAAGAAGTGTTTGTCGACCGGTGTGCGTCTTGTCACGGCGAATTTGCCGAAGGTGCCGACAATTGGCCTGTTCTGGCAGGTGGTTTCGATACGCTTGCAGATGAAGATCCTGTAAAAACCGTTGGGTCTTATTGGCCGCATTTGTCCACCGCCTGGGATTACATTTCTCGGTCGATGCCGTTTGGTGAAGCGGGCACGCTGACAGCGGACGAGACATACGCGATTGTCGCCTACATCCTTTATTCCAATGATCTGGTGAATGACGATTTCGTTCTCAGCAACGAAAACTTCGCCGATTTCGAGATGTACAATATGGACGGTTTTGTTGTCGATGTTCGACCCGAGACGGAATACGCGGAATGGCGAGAAGAGCCTTGCATGGAGAACTGCAAAACAGAGGCAGCGGTTACTATGCGTTCTGTCTTTCTGGTTGAGACGCCACCAGAAGGCGGTTCGAATTCGGTCATGAATGAAGCCAGCGCTGACGGGTTGCCGACGTTCACGGCGGAAGGGCCCTCGTTCATTCCAGCCGCAGCGCCAAAGCCTGAGGAAGAGGCCGCCGCAACACTGGCTGTTCAGGAAATCGAAGAGTCTGACCAATCAGCGGACCTTCTCGCCGCCGGGGAAAAGGTCTTCAAGAAGTGTAAGTCCTGCCATCAGGTCGGTGAAGGTGCAAAGCATAGCACGGGACCAGCCTTGAACGGAATTATTGGGTCCAACGCAGGGTCGGTAGAAGGTTTCAAATACTCCAAAGCTATGAACGCTGCAGCCGAGGCAGGTCTTATTTGGACTGATGCAGAAATGGCGGCCTTCCTGACAAAACCCAAAGACTACATGAAAGGCACGCGCATGTCTTTCGCCGGGCTTAAGAAACCAGACGATATTGAAGCTGTGATCGTCTATCTAAAGTCGTTCGGAAGCTGATCATGCGGTGGTCGTTCCTTTTAACCTGCGCAACGGTATTGGTTCCGATCGCTCCATCGACCCACGCAACAGAAGACCTTGGCGACGCGGAAGCAGGGAAAGTGGTGTTCGCCCAATGCCAAGGCTGTCATCAGGTTGGAGAAGGAGCCGAAAACAAAATTGGGCCGCACTTGAATGGTGTTTTTGGTCGGAAAGCCGCAGGTCTCGAGGGGTTTAACTACTCCAAGAGTCTTGTGCGCGCGGGTAACTCAGGTCTGGAATGGCACGCTGACACACTGTCCGCCTACATCGAAAATCCACGCGCATTTGCGTCAGGTACGAGGATGAGTTTTCGCGGTTTGAAGGACCCGGAAGACCGAGCCAACGTGGTCGCCTATTTGCGGGCGTTTTCTGACAATCCTCAGGACATCCCAGAAGCGGACCCAACGGCGAAAGGAACGGATCATTCGATCGATCCCGCGATCCTGGCGATACAAGGAGATCCTGAGTACGGCGCATATCTCAGCAGCGAATGTACAACATGCCACCAGATTGAAGGAGGCGATGAGGGCATTCCTTCGATTGTGTATTGGCCTGACGAGGACTTCGTGGTCGCTATGCACGCTTACAAGGACAAACAGCGGCCACATCCGGTCATGCAAATGATCGCCGGGCGGCTGAGCAATGACGAAATCGCGGCATTGGCCGCATACTTCAATAATCCAGAGTGACAGTGTCTAAGGGGAGGAAACGCGATGACACTCAATAGACGAGTATTTCTTGGAGCTGCCGGGGTAGTGGCCGCTGGGCTATCTGCTCCGATGGTGCTGGCTCAAGGCAAGCCCCGTGTAGTGGTTGTCGGCGGCGGTGCGGGCGGTGCGACTGCCGCGCGTTACATAGCGAAGGACAGCAAAGGTGAGATTGACGTGACGCTGATCGAGCCGTCTCGGACCTACTACACCTGTTTCTTCTCAAACCTTTATTTGGGAGGTTTTCAGGAGCTATCGGACATAGCCCACAGCTATGGCACGCTTGCCGCGAACTACGGTATAAACGTCGTGCATGATTGGGCCACTGGGGTCGACCGCGACGCTAAGACGGTGTCTTTGGCCGGTGGCGGGTCAGTTCCTTATGACAAGCTGATCCTGAGCCCGGGTATCGACTTTGTTGATGGTGCGGTCGAGGGCTGGGACCTCTCGGCCCAAAATAAAATGCCGCATGCTTACAAAGCTGGTTCTCAAACAGAGCTTTTGAAAGCGCAGATCATGGCGATGCCCGAAGGGGGTACCTTCGCGATGGTCGCTCCTCCCAACCCGTACCGTTGCCCGCCCGGGCCGTATGAACGGGTTTCGATGGTGGCGCACGTCCTGAAGGCAAACAACCCAACAGCAAAGATCATTGTAGCCGATCCGAAGCCGAAATTCTCGAAAATGGCTTTGTTCCAAGAAGGCTGGGGAAACAACTACGAAGGAATGGTCGACTGGATCGGCGAAGATTTCGGCGGTGGCAATGTATCCGTGAATCCGGATGCAATGACGGTGACCATCGACGGTGAAGAGACAAAAGTCGATGTCTGCAATGTGATCCCAGCGATGAAAGCAGGTCGCATTTCGGAAATGGCGGGAGTAACCGACGGCAACTGGGCACCAGTAAACGCTGCGGACATGTCCTCCAAAGCCGATCCGGACGTTTATGTTCTTGGAGATGCCAGCCAACAGGGTGACATGCCGAAATCCGGTTTTTCGGCAAACAGCCAGGCGAAAGTATGTGCGAATGCGGTACGAGGTGCGTTGACCGGGTCTAAAGTCTTCCCGGCCAAGTTCTCGAACACATGCTGGTCGCTGATCGATACCGATGATGGCGTTAAGGTTGGCGCAACCTATGAGGCGACGCCAGAAAAGATCGCGAAAGTCGATGGCTTTATCAGTCAAACCGGTGAAGATGCCGATTTGAGAAAAGCGACTTACGAAGAGTCACTGGGTTGGTACGCCGGTATCACGTCGGACATGTTTGGTTGAGGCAATCGGGGGCTTTGACCGGTGTCAAAGACCCCGATGATCAATCTGAGAAAATGCGGTTCAGGAGGAGGACTAAAACCATGAAACACTTTATTGCCGCAGCCGCGTTTTCCACTGTTCTGGCGAGCCAAGGGCTTGCAGAAGAGATCATCACTGTACCCTTCGACGGCAGTTTTGATGATGCAACATTCGCCGTCGAGTCCGCGATTGTGGGACAGGGACTGGTCATCGACTATGTAAGCCACGTCGGCGACATGTTGAATCGAACAGGCGCTGATGTCGGCAGCGACAAACAGATATTTGCAGCTGCAGACATCTTCATCTTCTGCTCGGCAAAAATCTCGCGTGAAGTGATGGAAGCAGACCCGATGAATATTGGCTTCTGCCCGTATGGGATTTTTGTAGCCGAAGGCGACGATGGCGTGATGGTTGGATACCGAAGCTATCCTGATGGACCAATGCAAACGGTTCAGACTCTGTTGTCCGGGATCGTAGAAGAAGCCGTTGGGAACTGAAATGAACTATCAGCAGTTTTTTCGTGGTCAACTCGACCGGCTTCAGGAGGAAGGGAACTACCGGGTCTTTGCGGATCTCGAAAGGCAGCGTGGCGCGTTCCCGACGGCGCGTAGCTACGCGGAAAATGGCCCCGAGAAAGTTACTGTGTGGTGCTCAAACGATTATCTGGGGATGGGTCAGCACCCCAAAGTTATTGCAGCAATGCACAAGGTGATTGATGAGGTTGGTGCCGGGGCGGGAGGAACGCGTAATATCTCTGGAACGACCCACCAGCATGTTTTGCTGGAGCAAGAGCTTGCTGACTTGCATGGCAAGGACGCTGCGTTGCTGTTTACGTCCGGTTACGTTTCGAACTGGGCCGCACTGGGAACTTTGGCGTCTCGCATTCCTGGCATCACAGTCCTGTCTGACGAGTTGAACCATGCCTCGATGATCGAGGGCATTCGCCACAGTCGGTGCCAGAAGCGTATCTGGAAACACAACGACGTGGCGGACCTTGAAAGGCACCTTGCTGAATTACCTGCCAATGCACCGAAGCTCATTGCGTTTGAGAGCGTCTATTCCATGGATGGCGACATTGCACCAATTGCCGAGATCTGTGATCTGGCGGATCGCTATGGCGCGATGACCTATTTGGATGAGGTTCACGCGGTTGGGCTTTATGGGCCGCGCGGCGGAGGCATAGCTGAGCGCGAAGGCCTGATGGATCGGCTAACCGTCATTGAGGGGACATTGGGCAAAGCGTTCGGCGTAGTTGGTGGATACATCGCGGCGTCGAAAGAGCTGGTGGATTTTGTCCGATCCTTTGCCAGTGGTTTTATCTTTACCACTGCATTGCCTCCCGCCGTGGCCGCAGGAGCTGCTGCTTCGGTTCGGCACCTGAAGCAAAGCCATTCGGAACGACATCTACACCAGCAGCGCGTGCGCGAGGTGCGAGACAGGCTGGACGATCTGGGCATTCCGCATACACCGAACCCAAGTCACATAATTCCGGTCATGGTCGGCGATCCGGTCAAGTGTCGCTTCATCTCTGACGTGCTGATGCGTGACTATGGAATTTACATCCAGCCGATCAATTATCCAACCGTCCCCAAGGGAACGGAACGTCTACGGATTACACCTTCCCCAGTGCATTCCACCGACGACGTGGATCGACTGGTGGCTGCCTTGGGTGAGCTATGGACACAATGCCAATTGGCGCGCAGGCCAATGGCCGCTCAATGACAACTTGACCGAAGACAAGGACGCGCAAGCAACCAAGTGAGAGTCTCTGTTGATGGAAAAACTCATCGATTTGTTGGGAGACCCTGGCGCTTTGGCATTTGCCGGCGCGCTTGTCGGTATCTTGTTCGGCGTGACGGCCCAGAAGTCTCACTTTTGTTTGAGAGCGTCGACCATCGAAGTCGCCAAAGGCGAGCTTGGTCCTCGCCTGGCTGTCTGGCTAATCGCCTTCACTGCAACGCTCACCTTAGTGCAGGCGTTTGTCGCGTTTGAGTGGTTAGACCTTTCCGAGACACGCGCGATTGCGTCGACGGGCAGTCTCAGCGGCGCAATAATTGGCGGAGCGATGTTCGGCGTTGGTATGGTTCTGGCGCGTGGGTGTGCATCTCGCCTGTTGGTATTGGCCTCCTGCGGTAATCTGCGCGCCCTGATTACAGGATTGGTTTTAACCTTAGTGGCTCAGGCTGCTTACACGGGCGTTCTTAGTCCCGCCCGCGAATTGCTTTCCGGGATCTGGACTGTCTCAGGGGGCGCCTCGAGAGATCTTTCAGAAATACTTGGATTTTCGCCAGTGGCTTATACAGCCGTTGCAGTATTGGGATTGGTGTCGGCAATTGCATTCGCATTCCCCCGGAGAGTCGCGCCAATCAGGATCGTAACAGCCGCAGGAGTTGGCGTGGCGGTGGCGCTTGGCTGGTTAATGACATATGCCATCGCGCAAGCATCATTTGAAGTCGTGCCTGTTTCGTCAGTCACGTTCACCGGACCGGCTACGGATACACTGATGGCGTTGGTTGCCGAGCGAAACGTCGTGTTGTCCTTCGGTACCGGCCTTGTTCCAGGCGTAGCAATTGGTGCCGCAGGCTCGGCCCTAACTGCAGGGGAGTGGAAGATCGAACGTTTTGGTCCGGATGCTCCGATGGAGCGCTACCTTGTTGGAGCTGTCCTCATGGGGTTTGGAGCCATGCTGGCCGGAGGTTGCGCCGTGGGTGCAGGGCTTTCAGGAGGGTCCGCCCTGTCATTGACGGCTTGGCTTGCCGTTTTCTTCATGTGGGTTGGAGCGATCAGCACGCATAGGTTAATGCGCCGAATTTCTGTTCCTCAAACGTCTTGAGTTATTCGAATTCCATCTGCTCAAATACCCGCCCGGCATTTTTTGTCGCCAGTTCCTCAAACGTGTCCAAATGGGCATACGGTGACTGATCGACATAGTAAGCCTCTGCCAGATCGCCGCCGGCATCCATGTGCTCTTGGATCTTACCGCGCAGGTAGACCAGGTAGTCGCGCGTATAACGGCGCACCTGATCCATGTTCGTCGGATGACCATGTCCGGGGATGACATATTTGGCTCCCAAAGCTTCGAACTCGTTGTCCCATGTTTCAAGCCAATCCGCTGTATAGGTCTCTTGAAAGATCGGCAGCATTCGCTCGTGAAAAGCCATATCACCCGCGATAACAAGGCTTCGGTTCGGCAGCCAAATCGAGATATCGCCGGGACTATGGGCCGGCCCGAGATATTTGGCCTCAATCCGGAAATCACCCATTTCAACCACGTATTCATCCTCGAATGTCTCGGTTGGGCCTGCCAGGAAGGTTCTTTCCGCCTTGTCCTGGTTGTACCGCTGCATTCCTTCAAGGATCTGTGGGCCGTATTCCTCGAATTGAGCCGCAGCATCCGAATGGGCGATGATCGGAATACCGAGCTCTGACCAGTAGGCGTTGCCAAGCATCGCGTGCCCCTGACCATTCTCGTTGAAGACAAACTTAACCGGCTGATCCGTGATTGCCTGAATTTCCTGGTGAAGCGCTTCGGCAAGCACATAAGCCGCGCCGCCGTTTATGACGATCACGCCATCTCCGGTAACTATGAAGCTGAGGTTGTTGTTGTGACCAGAGTTCTCGTAGGTCGGCGGGGCGGTTGCGCCAATGGCGGAATAGACCCCGGGGATGTACTCGACCGGTTTGGAATACAGCACACTTTGCGGGTATTGGTCTGCAATATCCTCGCTTGCCCAAGCTGGTGTGGCTAGGGCCAAGAAAATTGCCAGCGATCGCATCATTATTGTTCTCCAATGAACTTATAAGCAGACCCAGTCTTCTCGATCCGGCCGATTCCACCATTCGGCAGGTGGAAACCAATTATTTTCATTTGCTCGTGTGAAATCTGATCCAGCAGTGAATTCCGAGTTGCTGCCGCCGCCTGCGGATCCTGATCCGTGCCGCTGTGCCAGTCGGGGCGTTCAAAAGCTACGTGTGGATTTCCCAGCGCATCGCCGACAATCATCACGGCTTCACCCCCGCTGCGAATTTCAAACGCCATGTGACCGGGAGTGTGTCCAAAGCTCGCGCGTGCGGCAATACCGGGAAGGATCTCTTGCCCGTCGTCAAAGAACGCGACCTGATCCCCAATTGCTTCCATACGCCGTTTTGCGCCTACTGCGAACGCAGCGCGATCTTCTCCAATGGTATCCACCGTTGAGGGGTTCCACCAATAATCCCACTCACTACGGCCAAAGTGATGCGTGGCGTTGGGGAACAGAAGGTCGCCGAAATCATCCAAAACGCCCCAAATGTGATCCGGGTGCGCATGGGTGAAGATCACGTGCGAGATGTCTTCGGGCGACAGGTCGGTTGTTTCAAGAGCCTCCAAAAGCTTACCAGAAGTGGGCATGAAATCTGGCCCGGCTCCCACATCGAACAGCACGGAGTTTTGATCATCTTGATAAAGTGCCACGTTGCACTCTGGCTCGTACTTGGTCGCGTCCACCTTGTAGTTGTCCAAAAGCTGCCTGAGCTCTTCCTTCGGCATGGCGCCAAAGACCATTTCCGAAGGCAATGACAGGTACCCATCTGAAATGGTTGTAATCCGAGCCGAAGCACCGAGTTGTAACTCTGCCCACCCGATCTTGGATTGAACTCCAAGCGCTGCGATACAAGTGGCGCTATACATGAATGTGCGTCGTGAAAACTCATTTCGATCCATTAACAATCAATAAAATGAATGTATTAATTTGTAAATGACGTAAGGTGGGGTCTTTCCAGAAGAACTTGAGTTGAGGCGGGCAGGGGCTTTCGCAGCATTTACTCTATGAAATGAAGATCGCCAATCAAGCACCTCAAGACCTGCTCCAATGTCATTCACCTTGCGGTGGTGCTGTATACAGGCGTCATGTCCTATGCAATTTGCTCGTCGCTCGATGTCTGCTCTGTCCGCAAGGTGGACGTTCAAGCAAGGTGCAGCGAACGGCTGCTACGAGCCCAAAGCAGACATCTTAGGGAAGCAGCATTGGAGTTGTCGTGGCAACGCCAAAAGCAAGCTAATTTAATTCGCCCACTCTGCCCAACCGACAGTCGAACTGCCCGAGGCAAACGAGCTAGCCGCGAAGACGCTGGGGCTTTTAGCCAGGAGTGGACTTAACCTAGGTGGGGGGGCTGCGTTGCAGTTGAGCTGGCTACACAGGCCACAGAAAACCGTGTCGCAAAGTCTTGCAGGTCTCGGCGTTTTCGCGCGAATGGCTGGGTTGGTACGCGGCAAATTGATCCTGTTGAAATTCTTCGCTTTTGAAAGCCGATTTGACTGGTTCTGTTCATAATCTTTGCTGCGCTAGTATTTTGAACTCCGTCTATTGTGGCACCTGTGTTCGACACAGTGTTGGACAGATTGCCGCAGGTTGTGCAACGCTAAGACGCATAACACAGTGCTAAGGGAGGCAAAATGTCAGATACAAGTCAAAAAAAGATGCTCGACCCAGACCCTCGCGTCTGGGATTTCGAGACCGAATATGAACTCGGACAGGACAACATCAGACCTCTCGGGTTGGATATCCATAACCCTGTCTTCATCGTCTCTGGTTTGCTGATCTTGGGCTTCGTGATCGTGGCATTGGCCAACCAGGAAGCTGCCGCAGCATTTTTTGGTTGGCTGCGGCCGTGGCTGACAAGCACCTTTGATTGGTTTCTGGTGTTGTCGGTGAATGCGATCACCTTGTTCTGCCTGGCGCTCATTGTCTTGCCGGTCGGAAAGGTCAGAATTGGCGGAAAAGACGCAAAGCCCGACTACTCGTATGCGGGTTGGATCGCAATGATGTTTGCTGCAGGGATTGGGATCGGTCTTCTGTTCTTCGGTGTTTTGGAGCCTGTGTACTACAACTTCTCGGAAGATGGGAATGCGCGACCCTTAAACATCGACATCAGCGAGCCCGGCAATGAGTATATTGGTGTTGTTGGGACGATCCATCACTGGGGTCTCGAAGGCTGGGCCGTGTACGCTGCAGTGGGTCTGGCACTGGCAATTTTCGCATACAACTTGAATTTGCCGCTGACGCTTAGGTCGGCGTTCTTTCCACTGCTTGGTGAACGTGTCTGGGGCTTCTGGGGGCATGTCATCGACACGCTAGCCGTTTTTGCGACCCTCTTCGGACTGACCACCTCTTTGGGCCTTGGGGCTCAACAGGTTGCCGCGGGTTTGAATGAATTGTTTGGCATCACGCCTTCCCCGACATTGACCGTCATCATCATTGTCGCGATCACACTTATTGCGCTTGGATCTGTTTTGTTGGGAATGGATGCAGGTGTGAAACGGCTGTCCGAGATCAACATGATAATGGCTGTGTGTCTGTTTATTTTTGTGATCGCGGTGACCGGAGTGGCGGCTGCAATTGCTCGTTACGTTTCAGTCATGGTTGACTATGTCACGCTGCTACCTGCGCTCTCCAATCCCTTCGGCAGAGAGGATACCAGCTTCTTCCATGGGTGGACGACATTCTACTGGGCATGGTGGATCGCATGGTCTCCTTTCGTGGGAATGTTCATCGCCCGAATTTCTCGGGGTCGTACGGTGCGTGAGTTTGTTCTCTGTGCCCTTATTGCTCCTACGGCGGTCTGCGCATTGTGGATGTCCACTTTTGGAGGTGCCGCGATTGACATGCTGAATGCGGGTAGCGCTGAAGGCGTCAAAGCAACCGTCATCGACAGCTACGCGCCAGAAGGCGCCCTGTTCGGCTTCCTCAAGGAGTTGCCTCTGTACAATATCGTCGCCCCGATCGCGCTGATTTTGATTGTGATCTTCTTTGTCACGTCATCTGATTCAGGGTCGTTGGTTATTGATACGATCACCGCAGGCGGTAAACTGGATGCGCCCGTTGTTCAGCGTGTTTGGTGGTGCACTCTGGAAGGTTTGGTTGCCATTGCGCTTCTGCTTGGCGGCGGATTGAACGCCCTCCAAGGGGCTGCCGTATCAATGGGGATTCCATTTACACTGGTGATCCTCATTATGTGCTACTGTCTGTGGCTGGCTCTGCGATCCGAGTACAAAAAGCTGTAGCAAGCGGACAAAATCAATGATGGCTTCCTGATATAAGGGAGCCATCACATCGATTTGCCGAGGTTTTCGAGTCGACTAGTTTCGAACTACAAAAACCGAGCAACTGGCATGAGTTACTACGTGGCTGGCGGTCGTTCCCAGCAGGTAATCCTGTATCTTTGGGTTGGCCGCCTCCATCACGATCATATCCACGTTGCGTTCATCGGCGAGCTTTACGATTTGGCGATGCACTGCACCGGTTCGAACAACAGTTTCTAGTTCGACGCCTTCCGCCGGGTGATCTTTCACAAACTTCTCCAATTGCTCGCTCCAATAGCCGACAGAGTCGCGAATGTTCAAGTTTCGCTCCATTTCTGGCGCAACTGTCACTACGAGAAGCCGCGCCTCTCTGCGCCTGGCCATTGCGATTGCTTCTTCGTAGGCGCTGTAGTCCAATCTGACGTGACGAAGGTTTATCGGGCATAGGATTAATTTCGTATCACGTGGCATCTTCACCATCCCGTTTCACGCATTTGGTCATTAAGTATTGAATGACTTTGCAAAGCGGACAGTCAAGAGCGACTGCGTTCCATAAACAACAGCAGCTTTGTCCGCATAGCGGTCTTTCGTGCTTAACGCGGCGAATGAATGCAACGAGCCCAAAGCGGCGATTGACGTTGGACTGCTCAACTTACCGGTGGCCAGAAACTGGACAGACAAAGCATTCGCGTTCTAGCTTGGGCAATACCGTGATCCGCAATGGCTAAGTCGGGAAGTGGGTGAACGATGACCGAACGCTTTGTCCTGTATTATTGGCCCATCCCGTTTCGCGCGCAGTTTGCGCGATACATACTCGCCCATGCCGGTGTGACGTGGAGCGAGCCCGACCGGGATGCCGTTTTCACGCTCTACCAAGAAACTGTCGCCGATCAGCCGCTACCCTTTATGGGCCCCCCAGTTCTGCATGATCGCGAGGAAAACTTGTGGGTTTCGCAAGCACCTGCAATTAGCAGTTACCTAGGTGAGGTTTTGGGGTTAATGCCGGGAACATCGGCGGACGACGCGCTGACCCGGAAAGTTCTGAGCGATTGCGTGGATGTCATCCACGCTCTGACCCGCCATTGTGGAACTGTCATGTGGACCGACGAGAGCTGGGAGCCCTTCGTTGCGGATCGTCTTCCGCGATGGTTGCAAATTTTCGAGGAACTAGGGCGGCGGAACGGCCTGTCAGGTCGTCACGGAACATTGCTGGGAACACCGGAACCGGGAGTGGCAGATCTGGCGTGTGCCGCATTGTGGGTTACTATCAACGACAAACTACCTGAGTTACAGGATATCGTTGCCCGGCACGCTCCGAACGTGCTGGCGCTTTCAAATCGAATTGCTGCGACCCCAGCCATTTCAGCGTTGCGTACCGATCAGGCAAACCGTTGGGGCAACGTCTGGTGCGAAGGACAGATAGAGCTATCTCTCAGATCCGTTTTGGCGAACTGGGCCGGTCAAAGGTGAAGTATCTAACTATTCAAGCTTCAATTGTTTGGCTTTGCGGATGCAGAGCATGAGCGGGCTGAATGACCGCTGAATGAAGCTTAGTGCGCATCTGACCAAAACCCTCGCCATGTCTGTTTTGTCCGCAACTCGGTCATTGCTCCGGTTTTGTCGAACGTCTGCTGTTGTTAGAAGCGGTCTTTGAGGTTGGGGCCTATTTATAGGTCCTTACCCTAAAGTAATAGGGAACAATACCGCGACCGAAAGATCAAAAAAACTGCGAAGTTCGGAGAGAAACAAAGGAGCATCGTGCGCGACAATATTGGGGTGCAGGGTCGAGCCGAACGTTCAGGCGGATCAATGCGTGTAACGCTTCGTGTAACGCGAGGATAGGTGGTTTTCGTGGAATGCGTTGCAAACGCTGAACCCAGCTCAGAAAAAGCTAATAAAATCAACGATCCCGTAGGGTCGCTGCCGTCTCCAAAACCGTAGGTCGCGGGTTCGAACCCTGCTGCCCCTGCCATTTTAATCCCAAGCGAGAACCTGACCGGGATGTGTATGCAGCCCACGCGAGTTCTGTGCGCGTGACATAGGCATAAACACCGTCGGCGGTCTTGGGAGAGTTTCAGAACTTTTCCGCAGAGTTTGAAGTCAATCCGATTTCTCGGGCTGAGGCACGACCCCCAGTTTCTCTTCCCAAATTTGCCGATAATCCTGAAACAAATCAGTTCTTTTCATATGAAGTTCCGCCAACGCACACGCGGCCCACATTGCGATATCGTATTCCGCGTCGCTCTTCTTCAGTATGTGAGCGTGTAGTGCCGCAGCTTCTGGGGTCGAAGGTTTATGCATTGGCGTCAATGCTCCGCAAGCAGTCAAAACCGTTTCGCAAAAGGACATGGCAAGCTAATAGGCCACCTCCGCATTGTACATTATGCAGCGGCCATGTGAACGCAAACAAAAACGGTGTTCATGTCCAGTTAACTTTGCGACAGCGCTTCAGCCCCAAAGAGAGGTTGGGCAACCGAGTGGTCAGACCACCAGCGCCTGATCTCCGATATTGGTTTTCTGTCGCGTCGGCATCGTTTTTGCCGGATGACCGTCGATCGTCAGGGCGAGGTCCTGATAAAACCCGTTGCTGTCGAACCACCAGCGATGAGATTTCATCAACTTGCGCTGACCTTTGGGAACCTCTCGTAAATATTGGTGGTCGCAAAATATATCCCAATGACCTTTCGAGGTCAGCTTGGGCATCCCGACGCGACCCGCACGCTGACGCCCGCCATGTACAATCCCCCCGGCCAGGGCCAGAACCTGGTCTTTGCCGCTGTAATAGTTGGTGAACCGCTTGCTGCGCTTCTTCAGAACCAGATCAGCCCAGGCGCCTTTTTCCAACCACTTTGCATCGACATCACCAGACGCGAACACGACCTGATCCGCGGACCAGATCTTGTTGCCGGGTCCGGCGGCATCCCCGAAGTCCGAGAATGCGCGCAGGACAACCAAAGCCCCCATGGAATGCGCGATGATGTGTACTTTAGGCCGAGGAGACATTCCCAGTAGCGGCAAAATCCCGTCCCCGACCAGATGTGGGGCTACAGCCTTGGCATCGTTACGATCCGAGTCGTAGGCGTGAACCGATCCGTCGCTGGGCCAGTCAAAGGCGACGACCGCCCCCTGATACCCGTCGGACCTGAGATTGCTTTCAATTTTTGCAAGCCGGTCCAGCATACTCTTCTGGCTTGTATTGAACCCGTGGACATAGATCAGGACGTCAGAGTCTCCGCCTTCCTGGCGGACCAGATCCAGCCATTTGGCTTTTTTGATGATGCTGCCTTTGCGAATTTTACCCCCAGGACTTTGTTGGGTGATGTGTACGTATCTGGTCTTTGCGGCAGGCTTTAAGGTGAATTTCTTCTTTTGTGCATTGTATGTACGGCGGGAAAAAAACAGGGCCATGCTTCAAACTCCATTCCAAGTAATCTGTGAAATGTGCCACGAAGTGACATTTTTTCAAAATTCCCTGTCTTTCCAAAAGAAGGGCAGTTGTCGCTGACAGTAAATCGCAACACGCATATCCCGCGATGCAGGCGGCCAATCCCTGTTTCCTCTGCCGACGGAATGCCCTAGTGTCCGCTGCAAATACACAAACACACGCACGAGGGCCCATGTCGCGTTTTGACGGATATTTCCTGCGGCAATTGCTGATATTGTTCGGCTTTTTTACCCTTGTGCTGGTGGGTGTGTTCTGGATTACCCGCTCAGTCAGCCTGTTCGACCGCGTCATCAGCGGGGGGCAATCGGCAATGGTTTTTCTCGAGTTTACCGCGCTGACGCTGCCTACCCTGATCCGCACGGTCATGCCAATGGCGGTTTTTGCAGCAGCAGTCTACGCCACCAACCGTCTTAGCCGCGAAAGTGAGTTGACAGTGATGCTGGCCACAGGCTCCAGCCCACGCAGGTTGGCGCGTGCTGTTATTCTATTTGGTGCGATTACCGGGCTGATGATGGCGGCCATCAGTGTTTTCCTGCGTCCTGCCTCGGTCGAGCAGTTGGAAATCCGGCAAGCCGAAGTCGCAGGGGATGTGACAGCCCAGCTGTTGAACGAAGGCGAGTTTCTGCACCCCGCTGAAGATGTCACGGTGTATATCGGGCGTATTGATCTGGATGGAACGCTGCATGAGGTATTCGTTTCGGACCGGCGCGATCAGGAAAACGCCGTCAGCTATTCCAGTGCCACAGCTTATCTGGTCAACAATGACACGGGCATTCACCTTGTTATGGTCGACGGTATAGCACTGCGCCTGACCAAAGAGGGGAGGCGGTTGTCTTCGACCCTGTTTCAGGATGCGTCTTATGACATATCGGAGTTGACCAACTCCAGCCCGATGGCCCAACGCAGTCTCGAAGCCATTCCAACGCTTGAACTGATCCAAGATCGTGCTGAGATTTCCGCCGCCGAAGGGTATAGCGAAGGCAAGCTGGTCGAAGAACTGCACCAGCGGTTTTCCTGGATTGCTATCTGTGTCGCCGTTGCCTTGGCTGGGTATTCAACACTGATGCTGGGCAGTTTTTCCCGGTTCGGGCTTTGGCCACAAATCCTAGGTGCGTTCACCATTCTGGTGCTGCTTGAAGGTGTTCGCGGTTTTGTTTCACCGGTCGTCATAGATGATCCCAAGCTTTGGATTTTGCTCTATCTGCCTGCCATAATGGGGGTGCTAATTTCAGGTGTCTTCCTGCTGGTAGCGGGGCGTCCTATCCTGCGCAAACAAGCGCGTTCAGACAAAGCGATGTCGACACCCGCTTAGGCACGCAGATCCGCCAGACAACTGCGAAGTTCGTCAAACTCGGGCTGGTCACTGCGCGTAACCAGATACATCGGTAATGGCAAGGCGACGCTGTTTTTGACTAGTTCCAGTTCGCCTGAGATGAGGTGGTCCGAAATGACGTAGTCAGGGAAATAGCCACATCCCCCACGCTTCAGGACATATCGCAGCGCCATCATGCAATTGCCCAGAAACAGCGTTTGCCCGGACGCTCGTCGTGCGGCGGATCTCACGTGATCCTGATAAACCTCGCCCAGCTCAAGGTTGACGAAAACCAGATCATCTTCAGCGTCGTCTTTCTTCGGCGTTTGTACCAATGACAAAACCTCAGGCTCCAATTCGCACCAAGTGACACGCCGGTCCGTGGGTTTTTCATGGGTGACGGTTGCATCCAACACATGAGTTGCAACTGCTTCAACCATGTCGAGATCGTGATCGTAGTTCAGCGTCAACAACAGTTTGTCAAAACGCTGTTCAAAGCGTACCGCGAGGTCCACCAGCAATGGGTCCCAAATGCTGAGTTGCCCCCCCAAGCGCAGCGCCGGGCGGCTTTGCGCCTGCATCGGCAAATCGTGCGAAGCAAAAGCCCACAGAGAAAGCATCTGTTCCGCATAAGGTTTGAATTGCCGGCCGAATTCAGTCAGAGCCGTACCCCCGGCACCCCGTGTGAACAACGGCCTGCCGGTTTCTTCTTCGATCAGGCGAATGCGTGCGCTGACAGCTGTCTGAGTGACGTTCAACTTACGGGCCGCCGCGTGGAAACCACCGGTTTCGGCAACACAGAGAAATGTCTCAAGAGCTTTGGTTTGCATATTGAAAGTATTTTTTCATCAAAGCGATAAAATCAATTCATTTTTTTGAACAGCAAAGCTGCGGTATTCGTTAGGTCAGGAAACACGCCGGAGGATCAGCCATGCTGGACAAAAGCCATAAACCCACCTGGACCAGTTTTGAAGAAGCGACCAAGGCCGACTGGGACGCCGTTATGGAGTACGAAGAGGCCTATAATGCCGCTTTGCCTGACCGTATCCTCGACGCCATTCGGTCGTTGGATGAGGAATGGACACCCTATCCCGTGAACCGCTATCAACACAGCCTGCAGGCTGCGACGCGTGCGTATGAGGACGGAGCAGATGAAGAATTGGTGGTCGCGGCCCTGATCCATGACACCGGCGATATTCTGTCGCCGTACAACCATGGTGAGCTGTCGGCGGCGATGATGAAGCCCTATGTCAGCGAGCGGACCTACTGGATTCTCAAGCATCACTGCGTGTTTCAGGGGTATTACTACAACCATCACCTTGGCGGTGATCGCAACGCGCGCGATAAATACCGCGACAGCCCCTATTGGGAGGACTGCCGCTATTTCTGTCACGAATACGATCAGAAAGCGTTCGACCCGGATTATCCGACCAAACCGCTTGAGTTTTTCGAGCCCATGCTGCGCCGTGTCCTGAACAAAGGCGAAGGGCATATGGAGTTGAACGAAACGTCCGAGGGTTAACAGGCAGCCATCAGGCGATAGACGATCTGCGCGGCGGTAAAGTCCCAGGCGGCATTGCCGTCCGGGGCCAGTTCGACCACGTCGAAGCCCACACATGTGCGGCCTTTCAAGGCGTGTTCGACCAGACGCAAGGCTTGATAATACCCCAAACCTCCCGGCACGGGCGTTCCCGTTGCGGGCATCTGGGACGGGTCCAGACCGTCGACGTCAAAGCTGACATAAACCAGTTCGGGGAAATCCTCGGGCAGGTCGACCGCGTGGATGTTTCCGGTGACCAGTTCCTCGGCATCCACGTGGAAAACGTGGTTCTTCAGACGGCTCTTGGCCTCTTCGGTGGAAAAGGCACGGACGCCGAACTGAGCCAGCCGGACGCCTTCTTCGGCCAGCAAGTGCATGACTGAGGCGTGGGAGTGCCTTTCACCCTGATAGGCGTTGCGCAGGTCGGCGTGGGCGTCGATCTGGACGATTCCGATTGGCTGGCCCAACGCGCGCGCCACACCCATGACTGCGCCGTAGCTGAGCGAATGCTCTCCGCCCAAGGTCACCGGCACTTTGCCCGCACGAACAGCAGCTTCGGTGCGCTGGGCGAGGCGTTCCATGACATCGGGCAGGTGGCCGTCGCAGTTCAGTGGTTCTTCGGTGAAGATGCCCTCGACACAGGGTTCGGCATGGCCAGTGATACGTTCCAACTCGTTGCTGGCCTCGATGATCGCTTCGGGGCCTTTGGCAGTACCCGAGCCGTAGGACACAGTGCGTTCCAGCGGCACCGGTATAACGCGAAATCGGGCATCTTCGGTGCGCTCGGCTTCGGTCAGTTCACTATCGAGGAAAATGCTCATGAGAGGCGGTCCTTAAAGTCGTCATAGCCGAACTGCTTGATGATTTTCAGTTCGTCCGTTTCGCTGTTCCACAAGGCGATGGTGGGCAGGGGAACACCGTTGAAAGTATTGGTCTTGACCATGGAATAATGGGCCTGATCGAGAAATGCGAACCGCTGGCCGATTTCCAGCGGTTTGTCCCATGTGTAGTCCCCGATCACGTCACCGGCCAGACAAGACGGACCACCCAGCCGGTAGGTATGACCTGCCTCGGCCTCGTCCATCAGGGCGGGGCGATAGGGCGCTTCGATCACATCGGGCATGTGGCAGGTGGCCGAGATATCGGTGATCGCAAGGTTCATGCCGTTTGTCGGAAGGTCGAGGATTTCTCCGACCAGAATACCGGCATCCAGCGCGACGGCTTCACCGGGTTCGAGATAGACATCCACATCGTAGGTCTTGCGAATGTCCTTGATGAGTTTCACCAGACCCACGCGGTCATAGTCGTCACGCGTGATGTGATGACCGCCACCGAAGTTGAGCCATTTGAGCTGACCCAGAAAGGGTTTGAGTTTAGGTTCAACGGCCTCCCACGTTCGTTGCAGTGGCCCAAATCCCTGTTCGCAGAGGGTGTGCATGTGCAGCCCGTCCACACCGGTCATGGTTTCGGCGGTTAGTTGGCTGACCGGAGTGCCAAGACGTGAACATGGGGCGCAGGGATCGTATTTTGGAATCTCGCCTTCGGAGTGTTCCGGGTTGATCCGCAAGCCGACTTGAACGCCCGCAGCCTGCGCCTTGGAGAGGAACCGATCTTTCTGAGCCGGAGAGTTGAAGATGATGTGGTCGGACAGTGACAGGATTTCGTAAATATCGCTGTCCTTGTACCCGGCGCAGAAGGTTGCGACCTCGCCACCGTATTCTTCGCGGCCCAGACGGGCCTCATAAATGCCGGACGCGCAGGTGCCGCCGAGGTGCTCTCGCACCAGTGGGGCCAGCGAGAACATCGAAAACGCCTTGAGCGCGCTAAGGACATGCGCGCCGGATTGCTTGCCAATGTCGGAGAGGATGGTCAGGTTGCGCTCGACGGCTTTTTCGTCGACCACAAAGCAGGGCGTGGGGACGCGGGTGAGGTCGAATTTGCGGAACGCGCCGGCGTCTCCGGCTTGTGTGGTCATCATGTCGGACATAACCGGCGTCTCCGTGTTGTGGAGAGGCCGGGGGCGCTGCCCCCGGACCCCCGGAGTATTTAGGAAAAGATGAAGTTAAAACTCGACCGGGCCGTCGAGTTCGTGGACCTGCCATTGCAGACCGTGGGTGTTCAGCATGTCCATGAAATCATCCGGGTCCAGCTGTTCCATGTTCCAAACACCCGGCTCGGTCCAGTTGCCTTTCAGCACCTGCGCCGCGCCGATCATCGCAGGGACGCCGGTGGTGTAGCTGACAGCTTGGGAGCCGACCTCGGCATAGCATTCCTCGTGGTCGCAGATGTTGTAGATGTAGTAGGTCTTTTCGCCCGAGCCGTCCTTGGCCTGACCTGTCGCGATGTCGCCGATGCAGGCTTTGCCCTTGGTTTCAGCGCCTAGATCGCCGGGATCGGGCAGCAGGGTTTTCAGGAACTGGATCGGGATGATTTCCTTGCCGTCATGCATCACCGGGTCGATGCGGGTCATGCCGACGTTTTCCAGCACTTTTGCGTGGGTAATGTAGGCGTCGCCAAAGGTCATCCAGAAGCGGGCGCGTTCGATCTCGGTGAAGTGGGTCGACAACGATTCCAGTTCCTCGTGATACATCAGGTACATGTTTTTGGGGCCGATGGCGGGGAAGTCAAACTCGACCTTGTGAGTCATGGCGGGGGAGTGTTTCCATTCTCCACCTTCCCAGTGGCGGACTTCGGCCAGCACTTCGCGCAGGTTGATCTCGGGGTTGAAGTTGGTGGCAAATTCCTGATCGTTCGAACCGCCATTGGCATCCAGCACGTCGATCTGGCGGATTGTGTCCAGTTTGTGTTTCTTGAGCCATTTGGCAAACACGCTGGTCACGCCCGGATCGAAGCCTGAACCGAGGATGGCGGTCAGGCCAGCCGCTTTGAAGCGTTCCTGATAGGCCCATTGCCAGTGGTATTCGAACTTGGCCTCATCCTCGGGCTCGTAGTTCGCGGTGTCGAGGTAGTGGATGCCAGCCTCAAGACACGCGTCCATCAGCACCAGATCCTGATAGGGCAGGGCGAGGTTCACGAGGATTTCCGCACCGGTTTCCTTGATTAGCTTGACCGTGTCTTCAACCTTATAGGCGTCCAGTTCAGCGGTTGCGATATCAACGCCCACACGCTCTTTCACTGCTTTGGCGATGGCGTCGCATTTCGATTTCGTGCGGCTGGCCAGAGTGATTTCGGTGAAGATGTCCGAGTTCATCGCCATCTTGTGCACTGCTGCGTGGGATACGCCGCCTGCGCCAACAACCAGTGTTTTGCCACTAAGTGAACCCATGGGGGTGATCTCCTCTCATAGGGGGTTATTCGTAATAGGTGTAGCCGTTGATCGAGTCGCGATAGGCGCTCATCAGGGTTTTGCGGTCTTTGGCTTTCAGAGTACCGGTCGAGATTGCCTCGTCCACCATTTTGCGGAAAGCGGCGACGCAATCGGTCGGATCGAATTCGACGTAAGACAGGACCTGACTGATGGTGTCGCCCTCTTGTTCGTGCAGCAGGTCAAAGCCACCATCGGCGCGCAGGTCGATGGTGACGACGTTGGTGTCGCCGAACAAGTTGTGCAGATCGCCCAGTGTTTCCTGGTAGGCGCCGACGAAGAAAACTCCCATGAAATATTCGTCGTCTTCAGGCAGCGAATGCACCGGCAGGCTGGGTGAGACGCCGTCGGCCAGGATGAAGCGGTCGATCTTGCCGTCGCTGTCACAAGTAATGTCGGACAGGACTGCGCGGCGGTCGGGTGTCTGGTTCAGGCCCTGAAGCGGTACGATGGGATGGAGTTGGTCGATGGCCCAGACGTCTGGAAGGGATTGGAACAGCGAGAAGTTGCAGTGGTATATATCGGCAACTTTCTCAAGCTGCTCGTCCACATCCCTGTCCAGTTCGTCAGAAGCGGCCAGCGCCTTGAGGCGGGCCATCAGCGACAGGTAGATACGTTCGGCACGCGCCATCTGCCGCAGGTCGACATAGCCGCGGCGAAACAGGGCGCGCAATTCGTTGCGGTAGAAGGTGGCGTCGTTCCAACACTCCTGCAGGCGATCGCTGGACAAATAGCCATGCACGGCGGCGAGGTCTGAGACCAGATGGTGATCGTCCGCTTCGACCTCGGGGCCGTTGGGCGCGTCGTAGAGGGTGCTTTCGAGCACGTTGAACACAAGCATCGAGGACGTCGCAACAACCGCACGCCCGCTTTCGGTGACCAGCGTGGGGTGGGCAATCTCGGCCTCATCCATCGCGTAGGCCACTGTTTCGACGACGTTTGCGCAGTATTCTTCGACCGTGTAGTTGATCGAGTTTTCGGCGGCCTTTTTCTCACCGGTGTAGTCCACGCCCATACCTCCGCCCAGGTCGAGATGGGTCAGCGGCACGCCCTCACGGGTCAACTCGGTGTAATATCGGCAGGCTTCGCCCACAGCACGGCGGACATCGTTGACGTCCTGCACCTGGCTGCCCAGATGCGAGTGTTGCAGTTTCAAACAGTGCAACAACCCGGCTTCTTTCAGCTTGTCCACCGTAGCGACCAGTTGATCCGTATTCATGCCAAAGGCAGACCGGTCACCCGAGCTTTCTTCCCATTTGCCGCTGATCTGGTTGGTCAGTTTGACCCGGACACCGATCAGGGGTTCGATGCCCAGTTCGTTGTAGACCTTGATCACCGTGTCTGCCTCTTTCGGGCTTTCCAAAACGATGACTGTGTTGAAACCAATCTTACGAGACAGGATCGCCAGCTGGATGAACTCGGCATCCTTGACACCGTTGCAGACGATCAGCGCTTCAGACGCCAGTCGATGCGCAAGGGCTACCACCAGTTCAGGCTTGGACCCGGCCTCGAGGCCATAGTTGTACTTCTTACCGAACTCGACGATCCGGTCGACCACCTGCGCTTGCTGGTTTACCTTGATCGGGAAGACACCGCGATAGGAACCCGTGTACCCCACGCGTGCGATGGCATCGTGGAAACTTTCGTTCAGATGCGCGATTTCATGTTCCAGATAAGAAGTTACCCGCAGAACTATCGGCGCTTTGATGCCCCGGTCATCCAGATCGCTCAGGATGCCCGGCAGGCTGATTGCTTCAGCCTCGGGCGCCATTGGATTGCGCAGACCGATCTCGCCCTGCTTCGTCACCTCAATGAGGCCTTTGCCCCATTTCTCAACCCCGTAGATGGAATGCGGTGCGTCGGGCGTCTGTTTCAATCAAGTCGGTCCTTAATGTAGGGGTGCCAGTTTCGCGCCCGCCAATACGGCAGCAGTTTGATTCTTCCAAGTGTAAACTATGTGACAGTGAAAACCGAGTTTTACGCGATGCGGCGGATCGGGATCAAATGATTGTCCCACTGGCACTTCTTATGGGCACGGATCGCAGGCGAAGTACCGTTCAATACGCCAAACAAGCCGGTTCCGGTGGTAAAGACCAACCCGTCCGTCCCTGCGCCCAAGCCGCACACATCCTCTAACGCAAAGGCGTTCGTCAAGGCCCCTCTGGCTGTTTCGAACTGATGCAATGTGTTGCCGCGCGGGCAAGTGATTGCAATGGTCGCACCATCGGATGCAAAGGCGATGCTGCCCGCATAGCCTTGCAGCGCGCTTTGATCCTTGTCGGGGGCCGTCAGCAGACGAGGATTTTCACCCCGACGGTGCAGGCCCAGCAGGGGCGGATGCTTGGCGCTGCTGCCTTGCCACTGCATCGCAAAACCTACAAGCCCGTCATCCCGAACGGCCAGATGTCGAATTGAGTTCTTATGCAGATCTTGAGGCAGCGAAACCTGATCCAAAACAGTGCCGGACAGGCTGAGATAGGTCAGGTTAGGGGCCATTACCGGCAGGTTCAGCTTTGTACGCCCGGTTTCGGGATGTGTTTCGATCCCACCATTGGCGATCACAAGAGTTTGCCCATCGGGCATCAGGCGTATGTCGTGCGGACCGATGCCGCCTGAGGAGAATTCACCTATACGTTCATAGCTTTCCGCATCCCAGATGCTGATGCGACCTGCCCCGGCCTCATAGTCGTTCTCGGTCGCGAAAAAAACCGTGCCGTCCGCCGAGAATGTGCCGTGGCCATAGAAATGGCGACCTTCTGGGGCGGTAAGCTGTGCCATCTGCGCGCCGTTGGCGCAGTCAACGACTATGGCAAATGTTCCGGGGCGGCGGGCAAAGGCGACAGCCTGTGCCTTGAACGGGTGCGCTGCGGCTGCGTGTCCGCGAGCGGGCAGGGGCACAGTAAACAAGGTTCCGCCTTGTTCATCCAAACCCGCCAACCGGTACGAGCCATCGGGAAAAAGCCCTGCGGCCAGAAAGTCAGGAGCACCGACACTCGCCCATCCCTGGATCGGAGACAGGGTTGTCGCGGCCAGGCCGGCCAGAAAATGGCGACGTGAGGGCACAGATCAATCCCCGTCCAGCGAATTGAAACCTGCGCTGATCCCCAGAGTTGGACCCAGTTCGGTGGAGGCAATACCGCGGATATCCCGAATGGATTGTTGCAGGGCCTCGATGCGAAACCGGGCCTGTGGGTCAGCGACACCGGCCAGCGCGGGATCGTCAATGGATTGGGCGTTCTCGATTGCGCGGGCAAAGGCGGCGTCCAGATCGGCTGCGATTTCGGGATAATCGAAGGACAAACGCGCCGCCAGATCGCGCAGGGCATTCAGCGAAAGTTCCACGTGACGCAAGGAGCGCTCGGATCGGCGGGCTTCGGCCCGGTTGGGACGCGGCCGGTCGAATGTGCCCAAGGGGCGGCCCAGTCGTGTATCGGCAGTAAACTCAAGCCCTGCAGACAGGGCTTTGAACAGCTCCTGCAGGGCTTCGTCCTGTGTCCGATACGGGCTGTTGTCTCCGGGTTGGGTCAGGCTGGGCGCGTAGCTTTGCCAGCCTTCTGTTATGGCTTGAGCGTTGGCGTCTATGTCCGCCGTGATCGCCTGAATAAGATCGCAGCGGTATTCTGCACTGCCCTGATCGGCAAACGTGGGATCGTACAACATCCGTTCCAACGCAAAGAACCCGCGCCCCGCGATGGACGTCTCGGAATAAGCTTCGGGGCTTTGCACTGCTTCATCCTCGGTCGCGATATGCTGTGACAACGCCTTCGCGGTGAACCCTTTCGTATCAGGCCAGAAAGCCAGCGCAAATGCGCGGTCATCGACCTCGGTTGGGCCAAATCGCAGATGGCTGGCGGAAATCCAGCTGTCAAAGGCGTCATCATATGCGGCACGCAAGGCGGGCGAGGTCGGGGTGCAATCTACCAAGGCCGCACTGACGAGTGCGCCGGTTGTCTCGGGTAACTTGTCGAAGCGGGGCAGGATATGCGTTTCGGTCACATCCATCAGGATTGGCGCGCGATCCTGCGCCTGTGCAGCGACGGGTATGATCAAAGCAGCGATGAGGGGCAGATAACGCATGGGTCAAAGGCTTTCCAGAAAACGGATCAAGGCATCGCGGTCTGACTTGGGCATCGAAACAACGGTGTCGCGCGCAGCCTGTGCCTCACCGCCATGCCACAAGATCGCCTCTAGCAGATTACGCGCCCGTCCGTCATGCAGGAATTGTGTGTGGCCCGATACACGCTGGGTCAGACCAATGCCCCACAAAGGCGGAGTGCGCCATTCGCGACCCGTTGCACGGGCCTCGGGTCGATTGTCTACCAGACCGTCGCCCATGTCATGCAACAGCAGGTCGGTATAGGGCCAGATCAGCTGAAAACTGTGCTCGGGCCGGTCTTCCATGCGATGGGTGACATGCGACGGCGTATGACAGGAAACGCAGCCCGTGACGTGGAACACTTCCTTGCCACGCAGCACTTCGGGGCTGTCTACATCCCGGCGACCGGGCACGCCCAGATTGCGGCTGTAGAAGGCGACCAGATCCATGCCTTGCTGATCAATCTCGAATCCGCGTACGTCTCTGTCGCCATGCGGAGCTTCAACGCAGTTCACCTGCAATTCGGTGCAATCGCCCTGTGGTGCGGGATAGAGCGGGTTGGATATGCCGATATCCCCCGCGAAAGCCGCTGCCGATTGCTCCATTATATTGGGCATGCCGGCTTTGTGTCCGAACCGCCCCATCATAGGTGCCCCATATTCGACGGACCAGACGATATTTGGGCGTCCTGAGACACCATCGCCATCCATGTCGTCAGGATCAGCTTTGGCCAGCAGATCTTGAACCGGGATCGCCTCTAACAGACCTAGCCCGATCATCTGAGGTGCGACCCGAGGGCTCAGCATCGCGTTGGGGTGCAGCGGCCCATAGCCCAGATCGGCAGCCTGATAGGTCGGGTGGCGCAGTGATGCGGTATCACCCTCTGACAACTCTACAGGGATTTCCTTGTACGCGATATCCAGTCGGTATTCTGCCGGATGCCCTGCCAACGCAAAGTCCTGCATCTGTCCGCCATAGTTGGGATCCGGCAGGGTTGCGATGTAATCTTCAATTCCTGCAGGACCATCTTCTAGCGCCCCGGGGATTGAGATCCGAAGGAACATGGATATCGCCTTGTCTTCAGGTCCGTTCGGGGTATGCCCGCGCCCATCCTTGATATGGCAGCGTTGGCAGGATCGTGCGTTGAACAGCGGCCCCAACCCGTCAGAGGCCAGCGTGGAGGACGGCGACGATACCCAGATTTTTTTGAACAAACCATTGCCGACTTTAAAGTCCAGCTCCTGATCGAAGCTCAGATTGCCGGAGGGCTGTGAAAACGCATCTGCTTTATTGCGCACGCGTACAGTCGCGGCCCCGGCAGAGAGCTCTTCAAACGGCTGCGGCGCGCTGAAGTCCTGCGGTAGGGCCGTGACGACGGCGATGCGGGCGCGTTCATCCGCGGTTCGGGGGGTGATGTTCAGATGCAGATCCTCAAGATCTGCAGACAGGGCAGGGGCGGCCGCAAAAGCGGCCACCATCAGGGCAAAAAGGCTACTCGCCTTCGTCCATTTTTGACGCGTTGAGGTGCGCATAATTTGCTTCGCCGATCCTTTCGTACAGGTCGAGCTGCGTTTCGAGGAAGTCGATATGGCCTTCTTCATCCGCTATCAATCCTTCGAACAGCGACATTGAGACATAGTCGCCCACTTCGCGGCAGTGATCGCGTGCCTCGGCATAAAGCGCGCGCGCGTCCAGTTCGGCAGCAAGGTCACATTCCAGTGTTTCCTTGGGCGTTTGCCCAATGCGCAGCGGGTCCAGTTTCTGCAGGTTGGGGTGGCCTTCCAAAAAGATGATCCGCTCGATCAGCTTGTCCGCGTGCTGCATTTCTTCGATGCTTTCCTCGCGGCTTTTCTTGGCCATATGGCCAAGGCCCCAATCCTCTTGCAGCCGGTAATGCAACCAGTACTGACTGACTGCGGTCAGCTCATGCCGCAGAGATTTGTTGAGGTATTCGATGACCTTTGGATCGCCCTTCATCTGCTTTCTCCTGAGTTACTGCTGCGCGTAAGGCACGCAGTTGTGTGGGGACTTCCAGATTATCGCTTGCCCGCATTGTGTCTAGGAAAAGAGGCATGCACCCGCCACAATCCGCCGACTTTCCAAGGGCATGATAGATTTTGCCGGGGGTAATAATGGTCTGTGGGTCCGCCGTGCGCATCCAGTCAATGGCGGCACGAATATCATGATCAGAGATGTTGGTGCAGTGGCAGACAATCATTGTCGTTGGCTCGGGTTTTTTCAGGCGATCAGGTAGGGATACGGGCCAGGAGGCTGATCTTCCCGGCCCGCTCGGGGGTTATTGGAAAACGGCGTTGGGGTTATCCAGGCTGTCGGACCCTTCAAACGCGATCCCGTCCAGTTCAAGTGCTGTTACGATGCGTTCGATGGTTTTGGTTTGATCGACCAGACCGTTGACGCCACCCATGATCAGGGCCTCGCCACCTTTATTGCCGCGCTCCAGCATCTGGTCATAAGCAAACCCTGCTTCCGCAGTCGATTTTATCTTGCCCAAGGCTTGCATGGTTGCGGCCAGTTTCGCCTTCATCTCGGTGTCCAGCGCCGGGTCGGTTGCGATAACCAGATCCGACAGGGACGCGCCCGAAACCGGGGTGCCGTCGATGCGAGTGTAACTGCCCAGATAGACGTTCTGAATGCCCAGACCATCATAGTAATGGCTGTTGTGTGTATTGTCCGAGAAGCAGTCATGCTCTTCTTCGGGATCGTTCAGCATAAGCCCCAGACGCATCCGTTCACCTGCCTGCTCACCGTAAGACAGTGACCCCATGCCGGTCAGGATTGCACTGACGCCTGCGGCCTCGTTCTCCATCAGGGCGGCACGGGCTGCTCCGCCTTCCTTCCACTGATCTGCCATCCAGGCCAGGTCACTGACCAACAGGTTGGTCGCAGCACTCAGGTATTGGGCGCGACGGTCACAATTGCCGCCAGTGCAGTCATCGCCCTGCACATAGTCGGTGGCCGGGCGGTTGCCTGCACCTGCGCCGTGGCCATTCATATCCTGCCCCCACAACAGGAACTCGATCGCGTGATAGCCTGTGGCCACGTTGGCTTCGATTCCATCTGCCTCGTGCAGCGTTTCGCTCAGCAGTTCGGGGGTGATTTCGCCGGCGTCAATGGACGCGCCTGACAACTCGAAACTCGGGTTGGCGATGACGTTCAATACGGCAAATTCGTTCTCGTCAGTGGCACCGCCATAGGCTGCGTCGACATAATCGATCAGACCTTCGTCCAGCGGCCACGCATTCACTTTGCCTTCCCACTCATCAACGATGGCGTTGCCAAAGCGGTAAACCTCGGTCTGTTGATAGGGCACGCGTGCAGCGATCCAGGCGGCGCGGGCTGCGTTCAGTGTGGCCTCCGAAGGATCTGCGATCAGCGCATCAACGGCTGTTTGGAGGCGTTTGGCTGCGATCAGGCTGTCATCAAATTTTGCTTCAGCAATATTGGCGTAGTTTTCCAGTACATCTGCCTTGGCGGGTGCGTTACCGGCGAACGCTGCGGTTGCTGCGCAAAGTGTCAAAGCGCTGGCGGCTAAAAACAATTTGGTCATGGAATTGGTACTTTCTTGTCTGATTGTGCGGGAACGGCCCACTCACATTGCACCTGAATAACTGAGTGAATTACTCAGTAAAGTCAATCTGAGTTTTATTGTCGGAAATAAATTCTAAGCGCAGCGCAGCTAAACTCCCCATATCTGGTGGGGTCGGAACAGGCCGTTGCAATTGCACCGCAGTTGATTCGCGCTAGAATCAGCGTTGTGATTCTGTTTGTGGCGGTTTGGTTAATGAAGTGTGCAGTCCTGGCCATGTTCCTGTTTCCTGCAGCTCTTGCAGCGCAAGCAACGCAGGTGACAACGCCGCATCAACGTGGCACAGGTCAGTTGGACGTCGTCCTGACTGAGACAGGGTTTTCGTTGAAGCTCAGTGTGCCCAGCGTGGACATCGTGGGATTTGAAGCTCCGGTGTCCAATGATGACGAACGTACGCAAGTCGCTATCGCGATTTCTGAATTGTCCGAGCCCTTGGACCTGTTTGTTGTCCCGGAAGAAGCAGGATGTTTCACCGCATCCGCCAATGTCATCCTCACACACGACATTGCGGATCAGGTCGATGTGGCCTCTGGAAAATCCGCCAGCGAGGGTCACGCGGAGTTTCAGGCGGACTATGTTGTCCAATGTCAGGACATGAGCTTGCTGGACAGAATTGATTTTGCCTATTTCAAAAAATTCAGTGGGACGGAAAAACTGTCAGTCCGTGTCGAAGCTGGCGGGGTTACGCAAACTCATCAAGCGACCCGCGTAAACCGCAGCATAACCTTGCCGTAAATTGGATGATAGCAGCACTTGGTGCTTGTTATGGCGGTGGTTGGCTTCTGCGTGGTGACGGCTGAGATTTGTCTTGGACACTAAAGCCACAGATTAACCCACGGCAAAATTGGGTCCCGAAATTGACGGGCTGCTGTGTTCCATTGTCTACGTCCAAAATCCTACAACACGCTCCACTAGCCAATAAGATGCGATTGCACCAATCGCGTAGCTGACAATCGTATCAGCCAAGCCCTTTTGTTCGGTTTGGATGCGGGCTGCGGCAGGAACAAGCCGTGTGCATAGAATGCCAAGTGTCAAAACAACACCAACAAACAGCAATTGGCCAATCTCGACACCGATATTGAAGCCAAGGAGTGCCACAAAAATATCGCCTTGAGGCAAACCAATCTCGCTAAGAGCACCTGCGAAGCCCAGACCGTGCAACAGCCCGAACGAGAATGACACGATCCAGGGCCATCGTTCAGACAGGCGCAGTGTGTCGTGGTTTCGCTTGGCGATTTCGACCGCCAGAAACACGATCGACAATGCAATGACGGCTTCAACTGGCGGAGCAGGCACGTGAAGCAACCCAAGCGACGCCAAGGCCAGTGTGATGCTATGGGCAACTGTAAATGCGGTGATTGCTCCGATCAGACGCCAGACGTCCCGGATCAGAAAAAGCAGGGCGAAAACGAATAACAGGTGATCGAACCCTTCAAGGATATGTTCTGTCCCCAATTCCACATAGGTCACCAGCACCGACAGGCGGGTGGTTTCGGCAGGGATGAGGAATGTGGTTTCTGTCGGCGTCAGGCGTGCGCTGGTCGCGAGCGACTCCAACAGGTGCACCCGTACCAAAACATCCGCTTGCGTGTGTTCAAGGCCGGGAATTGCAAGGTTCGACCCAGCGATCCCGCCGCCGCAAGTGGTCTCCCAACTCGACACCCAGGCCGCGCCATCGAAATACGGGGCAGGGGGATGGGCAACTTCGCACTGCTCGGGCAAGCTGACGCCAATCGCCATCGGTTGCCCCTGCACATCCGGTTTTCGCCAGAATATGCGATAGCTTTCTGGGCCGGTTTCGGTGATCTCAAGATAACCCGGTTCAAGAGCGTGGGCATGTACAGCTGTCGCCTGAAAGATGGTCAGCACGCCAAGACCCAGAATGAACGCAATGTGGCGCAGCATCAGTTGACCGCCCGCAGGTCATTATTGACAGTGATCTGGTACTTGTCCTGCAATCCCTGCACGAACGCGTCTCTGACCTCTGACTGGTTAATTTCCCGCCACTTGGCCAGCACTTTGTCTTCAACATCTGCCAGATCGGGAAGTTCGGCTGGCGTTCTGTCAGTCACCCGCACCAGGTGCAGCCCATAGCCGGATTGTACCGGACCTGCCCAAAGGCCATCCGGAAGCTGTTCCAGCGCTGTCGCAAATCCAGTTCCGAACACGCCGTCTATACGAACAGTCGGAGCGAGCGGTACTTCTGAGGGCAGGAGGGTCAGATTCCTCAACCCCTCAGGCTTGCGTCCATCATTCAGCGCGATCAAAGTGGTTTCGGCCTGCGCAGCAAATGCGGGATCAAGAACCACCTGTTCAAACGCAATCTGAGACGGAGTTCGAAACTCCTCCGAATGGGCGCGATAAACCTCCTGCAGATCCTCTTGTGTTGGCGATGCCGCACCTGCGGCCGAAGTTGCAATAAACTCCATCTTCTGACGCAGGCGATTGCGGACGATCGGGTCTTGTTCGTCCATACGCAAGGCGCGCGCCTCGCGCACCAGGACTTCTTCAAGGACCAGATTGGTAATCAGCGCATCCAACTCTTCGCCGTCGGGCTTGCGCCTCCAAATGGCTTCAAACTGCCGTTCCAATGCTTCGATATCGGTTTGGGTGATATCAATCGCTTCGGAGTCAGGTTCGTTGCTTCCGACCAGTGCGAACAGCACGAAGATTCCCGCACCCATCAGAAGGAAATGAAGAAATGGTTCTCGAAGAACGCGGTATGCCATTGAGTTGTACCTCTTGGCCAATATCGTTGGTGAACTCTGAGTATCTTTCCGTCATCTAAACATAAAAATAAATCGATATGTGCGGTGAATTGGGTTTCGGACTTCGCGCACACAGAGAAAGCAGTGCGATTTCTCTGGCGACTCTCTCGCTTAGAGGGCGCATAAGGCCAATGTGTAAGTCGGTTTCGTAGTCAGGTTGCATACCCTAAATGACGCGATATCGGAATAAATTGCCCCCACATTTTCTCCAAAATGGCGCTTGAAACGCAAACCGGCTGGAAAGATGGTAGGAAGATCTCAAATACATCTCTGATTTTTTTCAAAATCAGCTTATTGTTTTGAGGAATTTTGGTAGCGGAGGAGGGACTTGAACCCCCGACACGCGGATTATGATTCCGCTGCTCTAACCAACTGAGCTACTCCGCCTTGAGTGAGAGGCGATGTAAGCGAGGGGCCGGGGAGGGTCAAGAGGGAAATCACCCTAACCGGGGATTTCTTTCAAGGCTTCTGGCACCGCATTCTGCATGGACGTACGAGGGACTGTCGTTGTTTCTACAATCCTGCGGATAAACGCAGCGCATGTTTCCGGTTCTGTAATCAGAATCATATGACCCAGCCCGTCCAGTTCTTCGTAACTCAGGCCATATTTGGTCATCGGAGGGCCGTGAAACGCCGGAGACAGGAGCGCGTCCTGACGGCCATAGAGGATACCCCCCGGCACAGACAGCTCGGGATACCTGGCCACTTGTGCATCGCAGCTGGCATCCAACCCTATAACATCCTGCGAGGCGGTGACAAATGCCGAAGGGCGCAGCCCAAGCGCGCCACCTGCACGGTCCAGAAAGTCATCCGGTGGGGTTTCCGGCCCAAAGGCCACGCCCAGACTGTGTGGTGCTGTTTTTGAGGCCATGGGCACAGCGATCGTGTTGGCGATCAGGCTGCGGAGCCATTCTGTCCGGATCTCGAGCGGTTTGAAGATCACCGGCGTTTCGGGCAGCCTGTGCGTCAGCGGGGCCAACAAAGCCAGGCCGGACACCCGCTGGGGATGATCCAAAGCCAGTGCCAGCGACACCGCGCCTCCCAGCGAGTGCCCCACCAGTACGGCTTGATCCACGCCTTTGGTCTCCAGAAATTCGGCAATCATTGCGGCTTGTTGCGGTAAATGTGCCAGTTCTGCCTTGTCTCGTGTCGAGTACCCGCATCCAGGCCGATCCAGCGCTATGACGTGATATTCCTCGGACAGTTGATCCACCAGCGCATACGTGAAGTGCTGTAACTGCCCGGCGAGGCCGTGAATCATGACAATGGTTTGTGCGTTGGGATCGCCCTTTTCCACAAAGTGAATGCTGCCGCCCTGAACGGGCACAATCTGACCCAGCTGTGGCACGGTTTTCAGACCCTGGCGCATTATCTTTCGGGTCCACAAAGCCATGGCCAGAAGAAAGGCGATAAAAGCTGCGATCAGGCTTAGAACAATTGTCATTTAGCTATCTCCGGGTCCAACGGGAATGTATTGCTCCAGCCCTGACTGTGCCATGAGTTTTTGAAATTCGCCAACAGTTCCCGGCCAAAGAGTCGTGTTTCTACCGTCCGCATCAATGTACCACGAGGTGCAACCCCCGGACTGCCAGACGCTGTCGGCATGACGATCCGCCATTTCCTGCGTAAAACCCGCCTGTTTCGTCTCGTCAGGTGTGATAGCGGAAAACCCTTTGCGCTTCATCTCGCTTAGGAGTCGGCCGATATGCTCGACCTGCGCCTCGATCATCAGCACGACCGAGTTGTGGCCCAAACCTGTATGCGGACCCAGCAAAACAAAGAAATTGGGAAATCCTGCGACCGATGTGCCCAGATGAGCGTTCATGCCGTTTGCCCATGCCTTGCGCAGTGTCAGTCCCTCAGAGCCCGTGATGTCCAGCCGCTCAACCACATTGGTCACGTGAAAGCCGGTGCCCCAGATCAGCACATCAGCCCGGATCTCAGTCCCGTCCAATGCTATGATTTTATCCCCGTCGATATGGGCAACGCCCTGCGGGACAACGCTGACATTGTCGCGGGCGAGCGTCGGGTACCAGTCATTCGAGCTGAGAATGCGTTTACAGCCGATCTGGTAGTCGGGTGTCAGAACGCGCCGTTCCTCTGGGTCGGTGATCGCGGTTTCCAGCGATTTTCGCCACATCTTCAGAGCAAAATTCATCGCCCGCTCTTCGCCCCGGAACACGCGGTGACGGAACTCAAAAAACATGAAAATCAGCTTGCGTCTGATACGTGGCAACAAAGGAATGCGGGCGTATAGCTTGCGTAACCACGGCGCGATCGGGCCATCCGGACGCGGCATCACGTATGGCGCGCTGCGCTGAAAGATGGTGACATGGCGTGCGAGTTTGACAATTTCAGGCACGAATTGCACAGCCGACGCCCCGGTGCCTATAACTGCAATCTCTTTGTCCGTCAGATCCACTTGGTGGTCCCATTGGGCCGAGTGAAAACTGGGGCCGGGAAAACTTTCTGCGTCCGGAAGATTCGGAATACTCGGATGATGCAAGGCCCCAATTGCAGAGACCAGAAACCGGGCCGACCATAGATCCCCATCAACGGTTTCAACGTGCCAGCGGCCGCCATCCCATCTGGCCGACTTCAGTTCACGCCCGAAATGGCACAGATCATAAAGCCCCTCTTGTCGCGCGACGTCTTTTAGGTAGGCCTGAATTTCGGCACCCCCGGCATAAGCACGGCTCCAGTGCGGGTTCGGATGGGTGGCCATGGAATAAAGGTGCGAGGGCACATCACAGGCCACGCCGGGATAGGTATTTTCGCGCCACGTGCCGCCGATATCATCGGCCTTTTCCAGAATCGCAATATCGGAGAGGCCACGTTTGCGGGCCTCAAGCGCCATGGTCAGCCCTGAAAAACCGGCGCCGATGATCAGCATTTCCGTCATGTGGTGCATTTCTGCGCCCCTCCTGAAACAAACATACGGGTACGTGTTGCAGATGTATGCACCTGTTTGACAGTGAAGCAGGTTACTTAACGAAAGGTAACCAAAGGTTCACTTGCGCTGCGTGCGCACGATAATCCCGGGATGTGACCCGTGTCGCTTCCTGCAAGCACATATCGCAATCAGAGAGGTAATCGCCCTGCGAATCCGCCAATTTGTGTGAAAATTGGAGGATTGCCCTTTGACTACTCGCACAGCTGCGCGGTCCGGTGGACGCTCTGCCCGCCGCGCCCAACGTACCGCTCCGAACTTTGCCATGCTGCCGGGCCTGACCCGAGGCATTCCCGTTTGCGAAGTCATGGACGGAAGCCAGGTCGAACGGATCGACAACGCCGCAATGGACATTCTGGAAAATGTCGGCGTTCAATTCCGTGACCCCATCGCGCTGGAAGACTGGAAGAAAGCCGGTGCCAAGGTTGTCGGAGAGTTGGTCTATCTGGACCGCAACATGGTGCGCGAGCTGATCTCGACGATCCCGGCGCAGTTCACCTATCATGCGCGCGACCCGCAAAAGAACCTTGCGCTGGGTGGCAAGCATTCGATCTTTGTTCCGATGACCGGCGCGCCTTTCCTGCGCGATCTGGATGACGTGCGCCGGAACCCGACGCTGGATGATCTGGCGATGTTCCATAAGCTTTCGCACATGATGCCTGCGCTGCACAGCTCGGCTCACCATATTGTCGAGCCTTATGATCACCCGATCAGCCAGCGGCACCTGCGCATCACCTATTCGTCGATGAAATATTCGGACAAAACTTTCATGGGCATGACCACCTCGCCCAAGAATGCCGAGGATGTGATGGATATGTGCGATATCCTGTTTGGTGAAGGCTTTATCGACGACCATCCTGTCACCACCGGCAACTGCAACGGCAACAGCCCTCTGGTGTGGGATGAAACCATGCTGGGCGCGATGCGTGCCTTTAGCCGACGCAACCAGCCGGTTTTGTGCTCGCCCTTCGTTTTGGGTGGTGCGAACACACCCGCGTCGGTGCCCGCGACCGTAGCGCAGCTGACAGCCGAGGCGTTGTCGGCGCTGGCCTACACACAGGTGATCCGCAAGGGTGCACCTGCGATCTGGGGGCACTACCTGTCGACCGTGTCGATGAAATCCGGTGCGCCCATGGCGGGAACGCCTGAAATCAGCTTGATGAATTTCATGATCGGTCAGATGGCGCGGTATTACGACGTGCCGTGGCGCACTTCGAACACGTTGGGCGGGGCTAAGACGTTTGACGCGCAAGCGGGATACGAATCCGCCACAACGCTCAGTGCTGTTATCCACGCCGGAGCCAACTATATCTGGCATTCGGCAGGCTGGAATGAGGCGGGCATGCACTGTTCAGTCGCCAAGTTCGTGGTGGATGCGGAACAATGCGCAATGGCTTACCGCATGGCGGAAGGTCCGAAATGGCACGATTTCGATCAGGCGCTTGCGGCGGTTCCGGATGTAGGCCCTGGTGGTCACTACCTTGGCCATCCGCACACGCAGGACAATTTCCAGACGGCGTTCTTTATGCCTGAACTCTTTGACAACAACTCGATCGAACAATGGGTGGCTGAGGGCGAAGTGGAAATCACAGAACGCGCCTTAAAGCACGCGCGAAAACTGCTGGCCGAGTACCAAGAGCCAAAACTGGACGAAGCCAAAAACGAGGCGCTTCTCGACTATATCGCGCGCCGCGAAAGGGAAATCCCTGCAGCGGATGAGTTGAACCAGACCTACTGATGCAATCTCCCCGTACTGGCCCGCCCGCAATCCGGGTGGGCCCTTTTTTCGTTCAGGACAAGCAGAGAAACATGAAGATCGCCGAACTCCATATCTACAGCCACGACCTGCCGGTTAAAAACGGACCCTACACTATGGCCAACGCACAGGTTTGGTCGCTGGATACTACTCTGGTCAAAGTTGTTGCGGATAATGGTCTGGTGGGTTGGGGCGAAACTTGCCCGGTTGGCCCGACATATGCTGAGGCACACGCAAAAGGCGCCCGCGCTGCATTGCTCGAAATGGCCCCCGGCCTGATCGGAACCGAAGCACTTCCGCTAACCTTGCATCGCCAGATGGATGGGCTGCTGAACGGGCACGCTTATGCCAAAGCAGCAATCGATATCGCAGTTCATGATGTGTTGGGCAAACATCTGGGCTTTCCTGTCTGCGATCTGCTGGGTGGTGCAACAACGGACACGGTGCCGTCCTATTATGCCACTGGCGTTGGTGCGCCGGACGATATTGCCCGTCTGGCCGCCGAAAAGATGGCCGAAGGCTACCCGCGTTTACAGATCAAGGTCGGGGGCCGCCCGGTTGAGATCGACATCGAAACCATCCGCAAGGTCTGGGACGTTGTCAAAGGGTCGGGTACACGTCTGGCTGTGGATGGCAATCGGGGCTGGACCACGCGCGACGCTTTGCGCGTCAGCCGCGAATGCCCTGAAATTCCGTTCATCATGGAACAGCCCTGCAACACCATTGAGGATTTGCAGAAGATCCGGCCTCAGGTCACGCACGGCATTTACATGGACGAAAACAGCACCAGTCTGAACACTGTGATCTCAGCAGCAGGGACCGGTCTGGTCGATGGGTTCGGGATGAAAGTCACTCGGATCGGTGGGTTGAACCCCATGCGCGCTTTCCGCGACATTTGCGAAGCCCGAAACCTTCCGCACACCTGCGATGACAGTTGGGGTGGGGATATCATCGCCGCTGCCTGTACTCATGTCGGTGCAACGGTTCGGCCCGATCTGCTGGAAGGCGTCTGGCTTGCCGCGCCTTATATCGAAGGCAACTATGATCCCGAAAATGGAATCCAGATCAAAGGCGGACATATTGCGTTACCAAACGGGCCGGGGCTGGGTGTGGTGCCTGATGAAGGTCAATTCGGCACCCCTGTTGCGTCGTTCTAACTGTGGATGATCTCATGAACCTGAATGGAAAATCGGCTTTGGTCACTGGTGCGGCTGGCGGCATCGGGGCGTCAATCGTTCACCGTTTGCGCGAAGTCGGGGCGCGGGTCGCGGTTGCGGACCGGTCGATCGATGGCATTGAGGCCGAGGCGTATATGCCCGGCGATCTGCTTGATCCAGACTATGCAGACCAATTGCCCAAGGCCGCGGCGTCTGCGCTGGGCGGGCTCGATATCGTGATCAACAACGCAGGTGTCATCACGCGCGGGTCTGTCACTGACACGTCGGATGCGGATTGGTCGTTGTCACTGGGCGTCAATGTCGAAGCCCCGTTTCGTATCTGTCGCGCGGCGATCCCGATCATGGCTGAAACAGGAGGGGGCGCTATCGTTAACACCGCGTCTTGTTGGGGGCTGCGCCCCGGTCCCAATCACGCCGTTTATTGCATGACCAAAGCGGCCATTGCGTCCCTGACCCAATGTATGGGAATGGATCACGCCCATCAGGGTATCCGCATCAACGCTGTATGCCCGAATGAGGTGAATACGCCTATGCTGCGCTCAGGATTTGAAAAGCGCGGCTTTGATCCAGATACGGCCGTGGCCGAGCTGGGCCAAACCGTGCCGCTGGGCCGCATCGCCGAGCCCGAGGATATTGCCGACGTCATCATGTTCCTCGTCTCGGACGCGTCGCGTTATGTTTGCGGTACACTGGTTGAAGTCAACGGTGGGAAGCCCGTTTCATGAAGCGGTTCGAGGGAAAAGTGGCGCTGGTCACAGGCGGGCGCAGTGGCATCGGTCAGGCCATTGCCCGTCGGTTGCGGGATGAGGGCGCACAGGTCTTTACCGCGCAACGAGGAGAAGACAGCGAGTTTCAAGGCATGGCAGCGGATTTCACCGACCCCGCCAGCCCTGCACAGGTAGTCAGTGAAGTGATTTCCGATGCTGGGCGCCTGGATGTGTTGGTCAACAACGCGGGTATGATGCAGGAAGCCTTGGTCGAAGACATGAGCCTTGAGGATTGGCACCGCAATCTGAAGGTCAACCTGACCGCTCCGTTCCTGATGATCAAAGCCGCGCTGCCACATCTGCGTCAAACCCGTGGCAGCATCGTCAACACCGGGTCTATTGAAGGTTTGGGCAGCAATCCCGGTCACGCGGCTTATTGCGCGACCAAAGCGGGTCTGCATGGTCTGACCCGCGCCGTCGCCGTGGATCACGGGGCTGAAGGTATTCGCTGCAATGCCGTGGCACCCGGATGGATCGATACCGATCTGAACGAGGATTTCATTGAATCCATGCCCGATCCCGCTGCATTTCGTCGTGACGTTGCCAAAATCCACCCTGTGGCCCGGACCGGGCAATCCGAAGAGGTTGCAGCGCTCGTCGCCTTTCTGGCGTCAGCAGATGCGGGTTTTATCACCGGGCAGGTTTACACGGTGGATGGCGGGCGTATGGCCAAGCTCAGCTTGCCCTGACGCCGACACATCATTCCTTGCCGGATCGCCATTCTTTCCAGAACAGGTAGCTGTTTGCCCCAAGCGAGGCGAATGGCTCGGGCGGTAATCTGGGAAGGTCCGGCTGAGCTAGAAAGTGATCTGCGATTTCTGACCCGCCCTGCATCACCAGTTCCGCGATACCCATGCCCTGCAGGGTCCCTCGGGCTATGCCAAGACCATTTTGACAGCAGGCCGAAAATACGCCGTTTTCAAGCTCACCAAACGCTGCGGACCCATTTCGGCTAAGGCAGAGCATTCCGGCCCAGCGGTGCTCCATCTTGACGCCTGGCAGGTGCGGGAAACGTTCCTTGAACTTGCGGTCATGTACCCGGCCAGCACTGCGCATCCGCGTCGCGCTGGTTTCGATCGTTGGATGAAAGCTGGAACCGGTGCGGATCAGGATGCGATCGCCGTAGCTGCCGGAAATGCGCCGTACCGATGTGCCCATCGGATCGGCCGGTGTTACCGACCAGCGCGATTGACCGCCTAGCGTCTTGATCTGTGCCTCGGTCAGCGGGGTCGAGATCGAGGCGTAAAGGCAGATATGCATCAATCGTCGTTGGTAGAAACCAAAGCTTTCGAGATGGCCGTTATTGGCCAGAATGATACTCCCGGTGCTGACCCTGGCTTTGGCGGTGTTGACCACCCAGCCTGCGCCCTGCTTTTCGAAACTGGTAACGGGCGAGTTCTCGAACACGTCAATTCGTTCAGCCAATTGGGCTGAAAGCGCCCGCACATAGGCTGCGGGCTGGATCATCACTGTACCCGGCGCGTAAAGCCCCGAGGTGTAGTGTGGGCTGCCCGTGATCTCTTGCATCTGCTGCTGGTCATAGAGCGTATGTGGCTCGCCCAGTTTCGTCAGGTGCTGAGCGAATTCTCGGTTATGCGCGTCGCCCGCCCTGGTGGCAGCGGCATTGTACTTACCGCAAGGGTCGAACATCTCTTGCGGCAGAGCACGTTCCGAGGCTACGTCGGTCGCAAAAGCTATGGCCTTGCGGTTCAACGCAATGGCAGCACGATCTGCCTCTAACGCATCGCCCGCGTAGTTGTCCGAGGCCAGATCATGGGGCAGGTCGATCATGAAGCCCGAGTTCCGCCCCGCAGAACCATCCGCAAATCGGCCCGCTTCCAGGAGAACGATCTTGAGTGACGGATCCAGTTGATGAAGACGCCGCGCGGTGCTGAGCCCGGCAAACCCACCGCCGACAATGGTGATGTCGGCGGTCAGGTCCTTGTCCAGCTCCGGCAAAGGTGTCTGAGGCGGCAGGATGGCATTCCATCCCGCCGGACCCGTCTGCCGGGGTAGTCTTTTGGCCTCGAACCGCGTCAATCCACGGCCTCGTCTGCGTCGTCGGCCAGATCGATCCAGATGGTTTTCAACTGGGTGTACTGATCATGGGCGTGGACAGAATTGTCACGACCGCCAAAGCCAGACTGCTTGTAGCCGCCAAATGGCGTGGTGATGTCGCCTTCGCCAAAGCTGTTGACCGTCACAGTGCCCGCCCGAATGGCCCGCGCACCGCGTATGGCACGCTTGGCATTGGCCGTGAAGATCGAGGCACACAGGCCATAATCGGTGTCATTGGCGATCTTGATGGCTTCGTCAAAGCCTGACACTTCGATCACCGACAGAACCGGGCCAAAGATCTCCTCCCGCGCCAGCGTGGCGTCATTGCCGGGTACTTCGACCACCGTAGCCTCGACAAAGCCTTTGTCGGCTTTACCGCCGATCACCACGTTCTCGGCCTGATCCAGATAACCGCAGACCTTGTTGTAATGCCCTTCGCTCACCAGCGCGCCCATGCGGGTTTCCGGGTCCAGCGGGTCGCCGATATTCCACTGTTTGGCATGATGCGCGATGCGCTCCAGCAACTCTGCCTTTACATCCTTGTGCACGATCAGACGCGACGAGGCCGAGCAGTTCTCGCCCATGTTCCAGAACGCGCCGTTGACGACATGCGCGGCCACTCGGTCGAGGTTTTCAGCGTCATCCATGACGATGGCCGGGTTTTTACCGCCCATCTCCAGCACCACTTCTTTGGCGTTGCTTTCGGCGGAATAAGTCAGGAAGCGTTTGCCGGTCACGGTCGATCCGGTGAAAGACACCATGTCTATATCCATATGCCGCCCGATGGGTTCACCGACGTCTGCGCCGCCGCCGGGAACGATGTTCAGAACGCCGCGCGGCAACCCAGCCTCCATCGCCAGCTCGGCCATACGCAGGGCGGTCAGCGTGGTCTCAGCCGCTGGTTTCACTACGACCGAGCAACCTGCCGCTAGAGCAGGCCCGATTTTCCACGCCAGCATCAGCAGCGGGAAGTTCCAGGGCAGCACTAGGCCGACAACGCCAATTGGTTCGCGCACCACCATGGCGATGTGATCGTCGCTGGCGGGCGAGACTTGATCGTAAATCTTGTCAATCGCCTCGGCGTGCCATTTCAGGCAGTGGATCGTCTCGGGCACGTCCACGGTTTCGCAATCAAAGATGGTCTTACCGCTGTCGATGCTTTCCATCACCGCCAGTTCGCGCGCATTGCGGGTCATCAGTTTGCACAACCGGATCAGCACATCTTTGCGTTCGCTCGGATGAAGCTTGGACCAACGGCCATCGTCAAACGCCTCGCGCGCCTTTTCGACAGCAAAGTCCACATCCGCTGCGCCGCAAGACGCGATATCCGCCAGTTTGCCACCAGTGGCTGGGTTCACTGTCTCAAAGGTCTCACCCGAAATCGCGGGACGGAATGCACCGTCGATGAAAGCGCCAGTGGGCAGCGTCAAGCCTGCGGCGATGGATTTGTATTCGTCCTGTGTCAGCAGATCCATGTCTCTTACCCCTCAGCCACAATGTCAGCGATTGTCTTCTTGAGCACACGCGTCACCTGTTCCAACGCGCGTTTGTCGTCTTTGTTCAGACCCTTCAGCGGAGGCCGCATGGCGCCCGCATCGATCCCGTTCATAGTCACGCCATGCTTGATGGTCTGGATGAACTTTCCACCCTGTTCCAGTACCCGCATCAGCGGCATCATCGCGGACATGATCCGCCGACCTTTGGAGAAATTCCCCTCAATCACGCAGGCATTGTAAAGCGCCACATGCTCGGCAGGCAGGAAGTTCGACCCGCCACAGACCCAGAACGGTGCGCCCCAGGCGAAGAACTCTAGCGCCTGGTCGTCCATACCGCAGCCCAGCTGGATGTGAGGATAGTCCCGCGCCAACAGGTGCACCCTGTTAATATCGCCCGAGCTTTCCTTGATGCCGCAGAAGTTTCGGCTGCGGCCTACACGGTCAAGGAACTCCTCTCCCATCATCGTGCCGGTGCGGTGGGGATAGTTGTACAGCATCACGGGCAGATCGGCGGCCTTGTCGATGGCTAACGCGTTCAGCGCATTTTCCCGGTCGGTCGGCACCGAGTAGGGCGGGCTGGCCAGCAGGATCGCATCTGCGCCAATCTCACGTGCGCCCGATGCCAAAGCAATCGAGTCCGACGTTAGCATCGCGCCTGTGCCAACCACCAACGGCAGTTTGCCATTCAGCTTCTCATGAGTGAATTTGGCCAGCTCCAGCCGTTCTTCCACGGTCTGGGCATAGTTTTCACCGGTCGATCCGCCGGAGATCAGACCATGCACTCCGTTCTCGATCAGGTATTCGATCACGTCCGACAGGGCGTCCCAATTTACGCTGCTATCGTTGTGATAGGGCGTGACCACAGGGGTATAGATACCCTCAAACTTGAAAATCGGGTTCATTCCGTCCTCATGCAGGTTTCGAAAGGGGCGGGACGCCCATTGGGACATCCAGCGCGTCAGGCATCACGAACATTTCAATTTGATCGCGTGACAGGTTCCAGTGATCTTCGGCTAGCTTCGCAGCAGCGGCTTCATCTCGCGCTTCGATGGCTGCGATGATCGCGTCATGCTGTTGGCTGGCAAGAGACAGGTTTTCCGACATTTCACCGCTTTGCGGGCGGTAAAAGGTCATGCCGATCCTTGCGTGATCGATCAGCAGTCGGTTGAACGACGGCAGAAGGTAGACATTACCGGACATTTCGCCGGTCACATCGTGAAAACGGTTGTTGGCCAGTGCTCGGTCTTCGCCAGAGCCCTTGCGCAGCGCCGTTTTGAACGCTTGCTGTGCGTCTTTAAGGGCGTCGATTTGAGCAGGGCTAGCATTCACCGCCGCCAGACGCAGGATTGCGCCGTACACCATTGGGGCAGCAAGAAAGAAATCACGCAGCGTGGTATACGACATCTCGGATACCCGTGCGCTGCGGTTTGTTCGCAGGTCAAGATAGCCTTCTCCGGCCAATTGCCTGAAGACCTCGCGCAGCGGTGTGCGTGACAGACCAAATTCGTCGGACAAATGCGCTTCATCCAGATCTGTGCCTGGCTGCAGGCGCAGCGTCAGGATGGATGTTTTCAGATGCTCTTGTAACGCGGCTTTACGCGATTTGGCTTCGTCTTTCATTCCCTGAATCCGTTCTTTTTGCGCTGCGCTCGAATCGTGTGCGGTGATTGCTATGTATTCCAAGAAAATACAACTTGTATACAAAAAATTTTCGTGCAGCATGGGCGCCTGCAAAATAGACTCACATTTGGGCGCTGCCCCAATTTCAAAACGGTACAACTCATGCCAAAAACGCGGCACATCACATTTGTCTTGGTTGAAGAGTTCTCGCACCTCGCATTCTCATGCGCGGTCGAACCGCTGCGCATTGCAAACCTTGTAAGCGGGGAAGACCTTTATAGCTGGAACTTCGTGTCCGAGCAGGGCGAACAAGCGGTGTGTTCCAACGGATCAGTCACATTGGTGCACTCCGGGCTGGAAAGCCTGACCAAATGTGACCAGCTTTTTGTTCTGTCGGGTATCCATATGCGCAAGCATGTCACGCGCCCTTTGCTGGCTACCCTGCGACGCGAACGCGCCCGCGGCACACCGATCGGGGCTCTTTGCTCAGGTGCCTGGGTGTTGGCCGAGGCCGGTTTTTTGGACGGTATGCAGGCTGCGATCCACTGGGAATACCATGACGCTTTCATGGAAGCGTTTCCCGAAGTTAATCTGGTCCGCAGCGTGTTTGTGGCTGACGAAAAGCACATTACCGCGTCCGGTGGTACTGCGACGGCAGATTTGATGCTTCACCTGATCGAGCGTGACCATGGCGAAGAGCTGGCAATCGATGTGGCCGATCAGATGGTTTACAATGCGGTGCGCAATGCAACGGCGAAACAGCGGGTATCGCTGCAATCACGCAATGGCATGCGTAACGCGCATCTCGCCAAGGCGATCAACATCATGCAGGACAGTATAGAAACCCCCGTCTCGCCGTCCTTCATTGCCGAAGAGCTTGGAATTTCCACTCGGCAGCTTGAAAGGTTGTTCGGGAAGTATCTGAATACGTCACCCAAGAAGTATTTTATGGAGATGCGGTTGGAGCGGGCTCAGAAGCTGCTGCTGCAAACCGAGGCCTCGGTCACTGAGATCGCAATTGCCTGCGGGTTCGAAAACCCCGGCCATTTTTCGCGTGTGTACCGGTCCAGCTTTGGCGTCACACCGCACGAGCAGCGCAACAAGATTGACTGAGTACCGTTTACGTAAGAATTCTGCTGTTCGATACGGCAGGGGATGCCGCACTTACCCGGTCCAAAACGGACCAGAGCGGGCATCCCCCTAACCCTGCCGAGATACCCCCTCATTAAAACCGGACTAGTCAACAGATCGACAGGATGATGCAGTAATAGATAGCGATATTGGCATAACTATTACCAGAACTTGTCATCGATGAGTTTCTTGTGCCCACATTCCTTAATCTTTGCCTTAATTTCGATCTTCGGATCTCTCATGAGAGGTCGTGAGCCTGCAGGAAAACACAGGTTTCACCGCGCTCAGCACCGTCAAATTTTTTGCTTTTTTGGGAATGGTGCTGCTGGAGGGCATTGAAACCCTATACCTAGGTATCTCAGAAAATCTCATGCAGAGATTAAATGTCTGGAAAAGCTTAACTTATCTCCTTCACTCGGTCTCAATTGATCTCGACTAACGGCAGCACATACCATACCTAGGGGTGGACCAATAGGTGGGCTGGTGGAGCGCTATATGGCGAAGAACAAATTGAGCGCGCGCGGCGTTCTTGCATTGGAGAGCGGAAAGCACTGCGATGGCGCAGGGCTCTGGCTTGTGAAGGCAGATTCCAAAAGCGGTAAATGGGTTCTTAGACTGACGGTTTTCGGTAAGCGACGGGAAATGGGCCTCGGGCGGTGGCCGGATGTTGGCTTGGCGGAAGCCCGGGAAACAGCTGACGCAGCACGACGCGAATTGCGAGAAGGCCGAGACCCGATTAGAGAGAGGCAAAAGCGGCGTGTGGAAGCCCAGCGCAATTTGCATCTGTTTAGAGACATCGCTCGGGACGCGTTTGAAGCGCGGAAGTCTGAGTTGCGGGGTGGCGGAAAGGCGGGGCGTTGGTTTAGCCCGCTGGAGTTACACGTCATACCCAAACTTGGTCATGTGCCGGTTGCTGAAATTACTCAGATCGATCTGCGGGATTGCCTTGCGCCTATCTGGCATGAGAAAGCCGAGACTGCTCGGAAGGCGTTGACACGGACATCTATTTGTCTGAAGCATGCAGCCGCGCTGGGCATTGATGTTGACTTGCAGGCCCCCAGGAAGGCACGTGCATTGCTTGGCAAACCACGTAAGGCCACCACCAACATTCCGTCGCTTGCATGGAGTGAAGTGCCTGAGTTCTACAAAAGCTTGGACGAAGGTACAGTCACCCACCTCGCTCTGAAACTTCTAATTTTGACCGGAGTACGGTCACGGCCAATACGGTATTTGAGGGAAGAGCAGATTGACGGTGATATCTGGACTATTCCGGCGGAACAGATGAAAGGGCGCGAGGGCGCTACCGTTGAGTTCCGTGTTCCGCTTTCGAATGAAGCGCTTCATGTCCTTGGAGACGCGCGGCGACATGCTCGCGACGGCTATCTGTTTCCGAGTATTCGGAAAGGGGTGATCTCGGACGCTACGATGTCGCGATTGATGGAGCGTCGTGGCATGAGCGCCCGTCCGCACGGATTTCGTTCAAGTCTCCGCGTGTGGTTGGCAGAGGCAACCAATGCGCGTCACGAAGTTGCAGAAACCATGCTTGGTCACGTTGTGGGCAGTTCTGTCGAACGCGCCTATCGGCGAACCGACTTTCTCGACCAACGTCGTGTGCTGCTGGAGCGCTGGGCGTCCCACCTCACTGACAATACAGATACAATCATAAAATTGGCCACTGCATGAATCAGGATCGTCGTTATCTTCCCTTGTACAACGGAAACGGCGAATGGATCTCTCGCCCAGATCTCTTTGTTTTGGTTCGAATGGGCGCTCCAGACGACGAAAAAGAGAGCACCATTTGGGAGGCCTACCGGCACATGTCAGAAATCTCGGATAACAGTAGCATTGAATTGAACCCTTTGGACGCAATAATCGAAAGAAAGTTCGTAAGATCTAACATGTCCGAGCGTAGATACGCTGCAATGGTGGTGCGCGAGATCGCGCGACTCTATCTCAACGGCGTAACGCCAACTTTGGGCAAAGCGGTTAAGCTGATTACACGACCATTGCTGGAGGAACAAGGCGCCAGATTGGAAAGCTCGGTCTCTGAACAAGTGAGAAAGGCTTTCAGCCGGTTTCGCAATACTTGCCACCTTGAAGCCGCTTATCGATCAGACGGTCCAAGGTTTCAGACCTTTGAAAATGACCCGAAGAAATTCGACGAGTTCCTTTCGAAAGCCAAAGCCTTAGAGGAACTTTTAGACTGGGTCTCTGCGCAAGGAAGTTTGAAATGGAACCCGTGGCGCGTTCCGGAGCATTTTACTCCCACTTTTAAAGGAAAAGTCACGAAATTGAGCGTTCAAGAAAAGGCTCTGATCAGCGTAGCCTAAAAGCCAAGTTTGGGGGGAGAAATTTTTTCTCCCCTCCCCGCATGATCTTAGATCGCCTCTAGATGACTCAACGCTCATCAAAACGAGGCATCTAGTCATATGAACGCTGAAGCCAACTCAATTCATACCGAAATCGATCCATTGCTTAAGGTGGCGGAAGCCGCAGAGCTGCTTGCAATCAGCGTGCCGAGCTTCTGGCGCCGTATCGCGGATGGGTCGGTTCCCAAGCCAATCAAACTTGGTGGATCTTCTCGGTGGCCTCGTTCCGAAATCCTTGCTGTCATCGCTGAAGCCAAAGCCAACCGGTAACAAACCGGCCAGCAACGCTTGCGAGCGGCTATATGTCTTCCTCCGCTTTTCTAATATCAACTGACCAGTATCCTCACGGTGGACGCTCTTTAGCACACGGTCAGCCAACCTTGTATGGAGCCTCCATGGCTGGACAAATGATTTTCGCCCAACTTTCAATCCAAGATATGCGCCGAACAATACAGGATTTGACGCTTGAAGAGCGCGGATTGCTATTCTCGTTTCTTGTCGAGAATTGTGAGGCGCAGGACTCATTGGAGCATGACGAGGAAAGGCTTGCGTATCGTGTCGGCCTTGGCAAATCTAAAAAGTCGCTGGCGCGTCTGCTATCGTCGCTCATCAAGACTGGAAAAGTGAAAGCGACAGATGACGGAATAATGGTCGCTCTCGCGGAAAACGCGATCAATCATTTCCAAGCGAAATCCGAAAATGGCAAGTTCGCAAACTCCTGCCGAAACGACAGAGCAAAACCGAAAGCAATCTTGGAGCAAGCAAACGATGTGCATTGTGATCTGTCTAATCAGGCTACGAGCACGCTCAGCGTGGCAGATTTGCCGAGTCACGTTGAAAAAAATGAACTCACCTTGGAATTTGACCGTCTGATCGCAGCTCTCAGAAATCTCGTCCAGAGCAAGGGTGCGTATACACTCGCTGATGCACTTGATAGCGACGCGGCAAAACGCACGGTAGAGCGGTGGTGTGCGCTTGAACTTAGCTATGAGCAAATCGTTTCAAACGTAAACGATGTGATAGCCAGAAAAGGCGATGGAGCAATAATGTCTTGGCAGTACTTTGATAGAGTGTTCCTGAACTTAGCTGAACGAAAAGCTACTTTGCATGGTGCTTCCAGCCGGTCACCAAGACACGCTTAGGCAGCAGATAGTGCAATCGACCTATTCCTTTTGCCAGCAGGCCCCTAGGCGGCTCGTCCAATTTGATGCCGCCCGCGTTTAACGACGCTTTGAAAGTCCATGGGGTCTTAGGTGGATGCTTAGAATTGCTTACATTTGGAGGTGTTTTTGAGTTTGACCCAAATGCTTCGCGAGGTGTTGTTATCACTCCAGGAAGAGTTCGCTAGGGATGAGACACCGAGCTGTCAAATTTGCCCCTTTCGGACAGTTACTGGGCGCGGCAGAGAAAAAACGTGCTCCGAATGTACTGGTGGCCAATGTCAGGATCTGCAGAACATTGGCTTGGACAATGAGGGGCAACCACTTCCAACGCATATACGAGCTCGCTGTGGCGCAAAATCGAGCAAAGGATCGAGTTGTCAGCTACCCGTGGCACCAGGAAAACGCCGGTGTCGATACCATGGCGGCTTGTCAACCGGCCCGACATCCAAGCAAGGTCGAGAGCGGATCGCTGAAGCACAACGCAAAAGATGGGCAAAACAGAGATCCAATACTTGACCAAGTGTCTATAGTTGTATGGCAATGTCCACCGACACTATACGCCGACAGCAGTCGTCACAGAGTCATAAGTACCAAACATATTCCGAGCACGCTTGTTTATGCTCGCAACAGAAACCGATAGCCGTCATCTGAGCAAAACACAAGGATGACCGTATAGAGCCCATACCTCCCATATGCTGCGTTTCGCGCGAAGTTCCGCTTTCCCAATTACGCTACGCGCAGGGTCGACGGGCGTCCCACCTCGGCCGCGATTTCGCTGAGCAGTGCGCGGGCGGCGTCACTACGCCTTTTGGGGTTAGAGCGCGCAACGTATGCAATCGCAGGAGGCTCCGGGAACACATCTTCGATAACTTCCAAGTCTTGGGGCAAGTGCAAGCCATTCATTAGGGCTATACCGAGCCCCGCGCGCGTTGCCGAAAGGATACCTGATACGCTCGGGCATTCTAAAACTGCTTCAAATTGATGACCCGTTCTTGAGTTCTGCGATTGTGCCCAGTGCTTGTAGAAGCAGTTTTGATCGAACGCGAGGAATGGAACGGATGCGTTAAGATTCAGTGATAGATCATAAGACTTGATCCAGTGCAGCCGGTCCTCATACAGTACAAGGTCATCGCTCCGGACTTCGTCTCTCATGACCTGTATAACCGCGATGTCGATTTCACCCGCGATAAGCCAATCAGACAGTGTTAGGCTTTGCGCGACCCGCGTGCTGACCGTGGTCTCTGGGTGCAGACGTGTAAAGCGGCCAAGGATGCGCGCAACGTCACCGCCCGTTGTATCTTCGGTCATGCCCAATTTAATGGTGCCAGCCAAAGGCTTCTTTCCAAGAGCGGCGAGCGCTTCGTCATGCAAATCCATCATCCGGTGCGCATACTCTAACAGGCGTGTACCGGCCTCGGTGAACAATGGCCCACCGGCGCGGCGTGCTAGGAGTTCACAGTCTAGAACAGTCTCAAGCCGCTTGATTTTGTGGCTCACTGCAGGTTGAGACAGCGCTAAATGCTCGGCGGCGCGCGTTACACCGCCATGGGTCGAGATCGCGACCAAGGCGCGCAAACCTTCGATGTCCAAACGCTCAGCCATTCGGAATTTCTATCGCTACATGACAATCATTCATTTGCTTGATCAAGTATCAAAGCGCTAGGACTTGCGAAAGAAAAAAATTGGAGTTCCCCTCATGACCCACCTCGTCGACCAACATGTTCTCATCAACGGTACCCGTATTACACATGGTGTACACGGAGAGGGTGAGCCCGTGGTTCTCCTGCATGGCACACCGTCTTCCTCGTATATTTGGCGGAACGTACTGCCAACGCTTGTCGAAGCTGGCTACAAAGTACATTTGTATGACCTGCTCGGTTATGGCCTGTCAGAGTGCCCGCAAGACCCGAGCATTGATACGTCCGTCACGGGCCAAGTGCCGATCCTTGAGGGGTTGCTGGATGTTTGGGGCCTTAAAGACTTCCACTTCATCGCACACGATATCGGCGGCGGCGTTGCCCAGAGGTTCGGCATTCAGTCGCCGAAACGGCTGCGCAGTTTGACCATGATTGACGTAGTAAGCTATGACAGTTGGCCATCCAAACGCACGCGCGAGCAGATGCAGGCCGGTTTGGAAAAGCTGATCAAAGCGCCCGATACAGACCACAGAGAACACTTTCGCAACTGGCTCAACTCGACGGTTCAAAACAAGGAGCGCTTGGCGGAGACGTCGATGGAAACCTACCTCGATTTCATTTGCGGCCCAGTCGGACAGGGCAGCTTCTTTCAGCACCAAGTGATGCAATATGATCCGAAGCACACAGACGAGATGGTCCCGCGCTACGGCGAACTTAGTCAAAACCCAGTACAACTGATTTGGGGTGCAGATGACGCATGGCAGGTCGTGGACTGGGCGCACAAATTACACGCGGCAATTCCAGGGTCAGAACTGCATGTGCTGGAAAACTGTGGTCATTTCTCAATGGAAGATCAGCCGGAAAAGATCTCTGGATTGCTCGTCGACTTCCTCGGCAGAAACCGATGACGCAACTAAGGAAAGCTGCCGTTCATGAGAACAATCTGGAAGGCAGCTTCGTCCGCAGAGCGGACATTCATGCAAGCTGTAGCGAATGGCTGTTTCGAGCCCAAACCCACCGATTCTGCGCGTTGGATGAACGTCAGGTTTCAGTGGGCAATCATTTGTTATTCGTCGTTTGCAAGCCGATGCGAGCGAAAACTGCTTCAACAGGCCCGGCAATCGCGTCGACATCAGAGGTTTTCGTGAACAGGCGTCGCAGAGGGCCTCGAACGTCGCGAATTTTCCACGTGTCATGCAAGATCTGCGCGAGTTTTTCGGCCTCTGCGGCGTCTCCGTTGTTTTCGAGAGCAGCAATCTGTACTGATGTGATCAGTCGGCTTGTACGGCCCTCCAGTGCAATGGCTTCGCCGACCGCGTCGAGGACACCCTCATGATCCTGCGCCTGAAGTTTTGATACCGCCAAAATAAACGGGTGGAACAACTCGTCGGCTTCCTTGCCGTTTAGGTTCGGCAAGCTGGACGAGAGTATATCGACGCCACGACCTTCAAATGTCATCATCATTCCATAGAAGTTGCGCAAAAAGGCTTCGTCGGGATTGAGGCTCACCGCCGTAGCGGCCTTCTCAACGGCGCCTTGTCTCTTACCTTCCGCGAATTGTGTCCAAGCATCTGCCATAAGTGAGAAAGGGTCTGCCGGATCGATCCGCAGTGCGGCGTCAGCATCTACGCGGGCGTTTTTCAGTCGGGTCTCTTTTTCCTGGCCTGGTGGGAGTAAGAACGCAAAAAACGCTTGTACGAAAGCATCGCAGGAATGACCTGTTGCGAGGTCCGGCGCCATTTCCTTCGCTCGTTTACACAGTGTCTCTGCGGCCTTTGGTCTGGCTGGGTCTATGGACGGAAATGTTAGTTGACGCGCTTCTTCAACAAATGTTCTTGCCAGAAGCGAGGCCGACGAGACTTGACTGATAGAGAGCCTGATTTCGGCACTAGGATCAAAATCTGTGGAATTCTCAGCCGCCGGCGGTGTTTCTTCGACGCCACCGCGTCCATCGTTTGCAAGCCAACCGCCTCCAAAAGCAACAAAGCCTATTGCAACAAACGCGACTACGCTGAGACGCGAAAACGGGGCCGACTTCGAACCTGGCGTCGTCTTCGGCGAACTTTCGACAGGTGTGTTCGGATTGAAGACTGGGCTGTAGCCGCCCTTGGGGATCGAAATCATAACCGGATCTGACAAGCCTTCGTAGGCGTAGTAAATTTCCAGGCGCCTCCTCAGTCTGCCTGCATCGACACGGACGATTGCTTCTGTATCACCGCCTTCGGATGGCTGACGTTTGTAGACATCCGCAGCGATGATCTTTGCCCGGATCTTTGTACGACGGTCCTTCAGGGCCTCGGCGACAATGTACTCAAGAAAATCCCTGAGCCGGTGAACGTCCTCGAATGTACTGCTTTCCAGGATCGACTGAAGCGCTTGTTTGACTTGGCCATCATCAACGGAGCGCGTCACCTTCTCGTTCATAGTGGCCCCCTCGCGCCTATGTCAGTGAAACCTTCAGTCTTCCGCCCAAACTGCCGGGCTCAAACACCGTTACACGCCGTAAAATTACTATAACAAACCTAGTCGCGCATCCAACACATTCGCCATTTTCGTCTTGTTGTTCGTGACTTGGGTTCACCTATGCCAGAAGGCCACCTCATAAATTCGATCTTTCCGCAAGATGCGTCTGTCATAGAGCATCTGCGTAAAACCGATGCGGGATTTGGCGAACTTTGCGATCACCTGGAACTTCTGTTGACTGAGATGTCGCAGAAATTCGGCTCCATCGATCAGGCCACAACAGATCTGATCTCAAGCTTCGATGACGTGCGACGAGAGATTGAACGCCGCCTGAAACGAAGTTCAAGCCGCCCACCCAAAAATGCGGGGCTTTGAAACCCACCGCCGTCTTCTCCGATCAAAACGCACCATCCTGAGGAAACATTGTGAAACAGAAAACACATATCGCACGACACAGTTGGCTCGCCGCGAGTGCAGCCATCATACTTGGCGTTTGGCCGCTGCCTGTCTCCGCTCAAGAGCCCACCATCATTCATGACGCAGAATACTACGTGCTTGCCGCTCAGCATGGTGAGAAGTGGATGACGGAGGACGTCGAGATTGACGCGAAACTGGCGGAGCTTCGTGAGAAATTTGGAAAGCCGCCCAACATCATCCACGTTATGTGGGACGACACGCCGGTCGGCGAAATCGGTATTCCGGAAATCCAGAAAGTTCGGGGCTTCGAGACGCCGGTCATGAACCGCCTCGCCGATCAAGGCATGAACATGATGCGCATGTACACCGAGCCTTCCTGTACCCCAAGCCGTGCAGCGGTGATGACGGGCAGGCACGCTGTGCGTAACGGCATGTACAACGTCGGCTTCCCCTATGAATATGGCGGTCTGGCCGAAGATGAAGTCACGATGGCTGAGGTCTTGTCAAAAGCTGGCTACGCCACTGCATTTTTTGGCAAGTCGCACCTGGGAGACGTGGAATCAAGCTACCTCAACAAGCAAGGTTTCGACGAAGCCATTTGGACACCCTACAATCAGGTGCCGAGCCTTTATGTTCCAAACGCGCAATTGGGTGCGCTGACCAGTGCTGTCATGTTCCCTGACATGTTCGGCGACGACCCCTACGACATCGACCCTAGCTGGCGCCCGACGGGCTATGTCTGGGCTTTGGAAGGCAAGAAAGACGGGCCCGTTCGCGAGTTCGGCACACCTCCAACGGACCATGATGGCTACATGGCTTTGGAGGATGAATTCGAAAACGCCACCATCGATTTCGTTCAACGCCATGCAGATGGCGAGCAGCCATTCTATGTCGCGTGGTGGCCCCAACTTACCTCGTTCCAAGGATTTCCGGATCGTGTCACAGCCAGCGGTGGCTTCCTGCAATAGGCTCTTGTGCGGATGGACGCACGTATCGGTCGCCTGACTGACGAGCTGGAGCGTCTGGGCATTGCCGAAAACACTCTTTTTGTCCTCATGGCGGACAATGGGCCAATGGTGCACAACGGCCCTGCTGGAATGACGGAAACGCTCTACACTGGGGGTAAGGGCGACTACACCGAAGGTGGTGTGCGGGTGCCTGCCATCGCCTGGTGGCCGAGTGTGATCGAGCCGGGTCAGGTCGTGGGTGACATCATCCACCAGACCGATCTTTTCACGACATTTGCCCGGCTCGGCGGTGCAACACAGCATATACCGACAGACCGGATCATTGACGGCGTGGATCAGACGTCCTTGATTCTTAATGGCGATACTCACAGCCGACGGGATTATGCGTTCATCTACACAGGTAATGTCCTCGCCGCGCTGGTGAAAGGCCGGTACAAGCGTCACCTCGTTGGCGGTAAACTCGGTCTCTCAGGCCCAGAATTTTACGACCTGTACAACGATCAGCGAGAAGTGAGCGGCCAGATGCTGCCCATGTTCCCGGCAAAAGGCATGTTCCTGCAAATGAAATTGCGCCACGAAATCTGGACGGCGAAGTATCCGAACCAAGGCCAGAACCGAGATTATCCGTTGCGCAATATCGAAGATGCAAGGCCTGAAGTGGCCGCAGCCGGTGAGCCAAGGATCAATCCCGATGATCTGCCCTTTGATCCGTTCGAGGTGATCCGCCAGATTCCCGAATGGGACAACATCGACGCAAGATGGGGCGCTGCTGGTAACTGAGAAACTGGCCTCAATTCTAAACTCACCTTACTGGAGCCCTTTGGCTCCGGTGACACATTTAATGCCAGCTTGCGGTTAAGAACTGTGACCTGGGCAAACGCGACCGGATTGGGCCCAAGTTGGCAAAGCTGTCGTTTGTCTAGCTGGGGTAAATGTCAGCTCTGTCCGCAGAGCGGTCTTTCGAATAAAGCGCAGCGAATGGCCGCTCAGAGCCCATGGCAGACATTGTTCAATGTGTTCGACAACCTCACGTTTTACGAAAGTGACAAGTCACCGCGTTAGTACTAAGTTGAGACATAAATATTCAAATGTTTAACTGCCCAGTTTCTCAGCTTCACCCAGCGCGAGTTTCATATGTCCAAGTTCAAATTTCCTACCGCCTTTACCATTCTGTTCATACTGATTGCCGTCGTGGCCGCCCTTACATGGGTTATTCCGGCCGGTGAGTACGACCGTCAGATGAACGAAGCTCTGGGCAGCGAAGCGCCTGTCCCGGGCACCTACCACGAAGTCGAGCCGAACCCCCAAGGACTTACGGCAGTTATCCTTGCCCCGATTGCAGGTATGTACGATCCCGGTCTTCTGGGAAGTTCATCCAGCGCGGCGATTGATGTCGCTTTGTTTGTTTTAGTCATCGGCGGTTTCCTGATGGTTGTCACCAAGACAGGAGCTATCGACGCCGGCATCGGTTGGTTGCTGCACAGGTTGGCCGGGCGGGAAATCCTGATGATCCCAATCCTGATGGTCGCCTTTGCCTTTGGCGGGACAAGCTATGGCATGGCGGAAGAATCCCTGGCGTTCTACGCTCTGATTATTCCGGTCTTTATTCGGGCAGGGTACGACTCCTTGACCGGGGTCGCGGTGATCATGCTTGGCGCAGGCATTGGGACCCTGGGCTCAACCTTCAACGCATTTGCAACAGTTGTTGCCTCGCAAGGTGCGGGTATTCCGTTCACGAACGGGATCGTTCTTAGGTTCATTATCCTTATTCTTTGTCTTGCTGCAGGCATCGCATTCGTCATGCGATACGCATCACGCGTGAAAGCCGACCCGTCATTGTCCGTGGTGGCCGATCAGGCCGAGGAAAACCGGGCGCATTTCCTAAAGGGTTTGGAAGGCAATGATACGTTCCCCGAGATGACCAAGACGCGTTCGATCATTCTGGTTCTTTTCGGGATTACCTTCGCCATTATGATCTATGGTGTTGTCGCGCTGGGGTGGTGGATGGCGGAAATGTCCGGTCTCTTCCTGGTGATGTCCATCATCGTTTGGTGGGTCGGGAAAACGGATGAAGGGTCTAGAATGGACGAAGGGACTTTTGTGGAAACCTTCGTCGACGGAGCGCGCGATTTGCTGGGCGTTGCCCTGATCATTGGCGTCGCGCGCGGCGTGGTCGTGATTATGGACGCGGGCAAAATCACCGACACAATCCTCGCCGGAGCCGAGGGGTTTGTCTCGGGGCTGAGCGAGTTCGCCTTTATCAACGCGATGTTTGGCATTCAGATCTTGATGTCATTCCTGGTGCCGTCCTCGTCTGGGCTGGCCACGCTTTCGATGCCGATCATGGCGCCACTGGCAGACTTTGCAGGCGTCGGTCGTGACCTTGTGGTTACTGCGTACCAGTCAGCAAACGGATGGGTGAACCTGTTCAACCCGACATTTGCCGTCGTCATGGGTGGGCTAGCCATTGGCCGTGTCTCCTATGACCGGTGGCTACGTTTTGTTTTCCCGCTGCTCGTAATTCTGGCCGTGATCATCTGCGCCGCACTTACCGTTGGGGCCATAACTGATCCGGGGATCGACGGGCCCACAACCGAGACTTCAGACACAACATCGAACTGAGCCGTCGCAATGACCGATCGCTCCGCTCCAGAGACGACTTCGACATCGGGTGCGCTAGGGCTGACGGCCTGTATCGCTTTGGTTGTCGGAAACATGATCGGGTCGGGAGTGTTCCTTCTACCAGCGTCACTTGCACCGTACGGGCCAATCGCAATAGGTGGGTGGATTCTGACTTCGGCAGGGGCGCTTGTTCTCGCGATCATTTTCGGAAGGCTGTCTCGCGTCGTTTCGAAACCCGGTGGCCCCTATGCCTATTCGCAAGAAGCATTCGGAGACTTTGCAGGCTTCATAATTGCCTGGGGGTACTGGATCGCACTTTGGACTGGTAACGCAGCTGTTGCTGTCGCGTTGGTGGGATATCTGGGATTCCTGTTCCCGATTATCATCGAAGTGCCAATGTACGGCCTATCGACCGCGTTGGTTGCAATCTGGACGCTCACCTTGGTTAACATCCGAGGGGTCGAAGGGGCTGGTTTGGTTCAGATCGTGACCACCGTGCTCAAGCTCGCTCCGCTGATATTGATTGGCATATTGGGTATCTTCTGGATCAACACTGAGAACTATGTTCCGGTCAATCAAAGCGGCACCACGGCGTTTACGGCGATTTCCGCCGCGGCTGCTCTGACGCTTTGGGCTTACTTGGGCCTTGAATCTGCAACAGTTCCCTCTGGTGATGTTATCGAGCCGGAAAAGACCATTCCACGCGCCACCGTGATCGGCGTGATTATCGCGGCAAGCGTCTATATCTCGGTAACCGCCGTTTCGATGGGCGTCATTCCTGCCGAGTTGCTCGCTGTTTCCGCCGCACCTCTGGCAGCCGTCGGTGAGGTGATGTTTGGTCCCGTTGGTGGTGTCCTTGTTGCAGTGGGTGCGGTGATTTCGACCTTTGGCACTTTGAACGGCTTTACACTGCTCAGTGGCCAGGTCCCTTACGGTGCTGCCTTGGATCGCGTCTTCCCTGCAGCCTTGGGCCAAAAATCCAAATTTGGAACGCCAGCCAATGCGTTAATCCTGTCAAATGCGCTGGCTTCGGTTCTGATCATCATGAACTATGCGCAAGGGCTGGTCGCCGCATTCAACTTTGTCATTCTGCTCGCCGTTGTCGCCAGCCTGTTGCCTTATGCCATCTGCTCTGTGGCGGAGATTATGATCCGGCTGAAAGGCGGGCAGGTCCTGCACGGCCCGGAATTGGCCAAGGTCGTCGTGCTGGGCGCACTTGGGTTCATTTATTCGGTCTGGGCCTTCATCGGCTCAGGCGCTGAAACCGTTTTGGTTGGCTCGGTCCTGTTGCTTATGGGCGTGCCAATCCATGTCTGGGTCCGCTGGAGTCAGGACAATGATATTGAAGACATTCAGAAAACCGATAGTTCGAAAGGAGAGTTGCAATGAAGCTCGGTGTTCATTCCGAGATCGGAAAGCTCAACAAGGTGATCGTCTCGCGCCCTTCACTGGCGCATGATCGTCTGACACCACGAAACTGCGAAGAGCTTTTGTTCGATGACGTGATCTGGGTCGAGCAGGCCCGCAAGGACCACGCAGAATTCTGTTCCCTGATGCGGGAACGCGGGGTCGAGGTCTACGATATTCAGGATCTGCTCGCCCAAGCTATCGCAGACGACCCCGCAGCGCGCGCCTTCCTGCTGGACCGTCTGATCACGCCCAACATGGTCGGCCTGGGCTTTTCCGTAGAAATGCGTGCCTGGTTGGACGAGATGGATGCCAAGCTGCTTGCTCGCCATATGCTTGGCGGCATCATCTTTGCAGACCTGCCCAAGGGTATGATCGACGAACAGTTCGGTGATCTGGTTTCTCTGGGCGACTTCATCCTTCCCGCCATCCCCAACGCGCAGTTCCAGCGCGACCCCTCTTGCTGGATTTTCGATGGCGTGACGACGAACCCGATGTTCTGGCCTGCTCGTAAGCCAGAAACCCTGATCATGCGTACGGTGTATCGCCACCATAAGATGTTCAAGGACGCCGAGTTCGAGTTCTGGTGGGGCGATAGCGACGACGATTTCGGCCTCGCTTCGGTTGAGGGTGGCGACGTTCAACCGGTGGGCAACGGCACTGTCTTCATAGGTATGGGCGAGCGCACAACCCGGCAGGCCGTCGCTCAGGTTGCGGAAGCGCTGTTCACGAAGGGCGGCGCCGAACGTGTCGTCGCCTGTGCCATGCCAAAAAGCCGCGCGGCCATGCATCTGGATACCGTCTTCACTTGCCTTGACCATGACAAAGTTACTGCATTCTCGGAAGTTGCGGACCAGATCACCTGCATCTCGATCCGTCCGGGTGACCGTGGAGATTTGGATATCCACGTTGAAAAAGGGCACCTGTTCGACGTCTACAAAGAGGCCCTTGGGCTGAACTCGCTGGAAGTCATCTCGACCGGTGGCAACGAATTCCAGGCCGAGCGCGAACAATGGGATGACGGGAATAACGTCGTCGCCCTCTCGCCCGGCGTGGTCGTCGGCTATGCGCGCAACACGTTTACGAACGGCAAGATGCGCGCAGCTGGTGTCGATGTGATCGAAATCTCAGGCCAGGAACTTGGTCGCGGCCGCGGCGGTGGCCACTGCATGACCTGCCCGATCGACCGCGACCCCGCCTATTGAATTTACCAAGGGCGCGCGCCCTTGCGCCCACTGATTTTTTGTTAGGGAGAGACAAAATGGCATTCAATCTAAAAGGCCGTAGCTATCTGAAAATTGCCGATTTCAGCCAGCGTGAAATGCTGTACCTGCTGGATCTGGCCCGTGACCTGAAACGCGCGAAATATGCCCGCGCCGAACAGCCCTCGCTGACCGGCAAGAACATTTGCCTGATCTTCGAGAAAACGTCGACCCGTACCCGCTGTGCATTTGAAGTGGCCGCCTACGATCAGGGTGCAAACATCACCTATCTCGATCCGTCGGGATCGCAGATCGGGCACAAAGAGTCGATGAAAGACACTGCGCGCGTTTTGGGCCGCATGTTCGACGGGATCGAATTCCGCGGTGCGGGTCAGGACATGGTTGAGACGCTGTCTGAATATGCCGGTGTTCCGGTCTATAACGGCCTGACGGATGACTGGCATCCGACCCAGATGCTTGCCGATATGCAGACCATGATCGAGCACGCCGACAAACCCCGCAAGGACATTGTTTATGCATACTCGGGCGATTGTCGGTCGAACATGGGCAACTCGCTGCTGATGTTGGGCGCGATCATGGGCTGCGACGTGCGGATGATTTCGCCGAAAGAAACCCAGCCCCATGACGATGTGCGCGAATTGGCGATAGAGCGGGCTGAAAAGACCGGCGCACGTGTGACCATCACGGACGATACCTCGGCCGTAGAGGGCGCGGATTTCATTCATACCGATGTCTGGGTGTCGATGGGTGAGCCTAAAGAAGTCTGGGCTGAGCGGATCAAGCTGCTGAGCCCTTATCAGGTCAACATGGATCTGATGAAGAAAACCGGCAATCCAGCCGTCAAGTTCATGCACTGCCTGCCCGCCTTCCACAATCTGGAGACCAAGGTCGGTCAGGACATTCACGAACAGTTTGGCATCACCGAGATGGAAGTCACCGAGGAGGTTTTCGAAAGTGATATGAATATCGCGTTCGAGCAAGCCGAAAACCGGATGCACACGATCAAAGCGATCCTCGTCGCGACATTGGGAGCCTGATCCATGGGACGCGTTGTTGTAGCACTTGGCGGCAACGCGCTTCTCAAACGGGGGGAGGCGATGACGGCGGACAATCAGCGCAAGAACGCAAAGATTGCCGCCGAAGCCCTCGCCCCGCTCTGCGAAGCGCACGAAACCGTCATCACTCATGGCAATGGTCCGCAGGTCGGGATGCTGGCCCTGCAAGAGATCATGTATACGGATGTCGAGGAATACCCGCTGGACGTGCTGGTGGGCGAGACGATGGGGATGATTGGCTACATGATCGAGCAGGAGCTTGGGAACATCCTGCCTTTTGAGCATCACATCGCCACCCTCTTGACCATGATCGAGGTCGATCCGAGCGACCCGGCCTTTGACAATCCGACCAAGTTCATCGGGCAGGTTTATTCCGAAGCGGACGCCAAGAAAGAGGCGGCTGACAAGGGCTGGACGGTGAAACCGGATGGCGAGTACTGGCGGCGCGTGGTGCCCTCGCCCCGCCCGAAACGTATCTTTCAGGTCGAACCGATCCGTTGGATCCTGGATAAGGGCGCGACCGTGATCGCTGCTGGCGGAGGCGGCATCCCGACGATGTACCAGGCAGGCGCAGAACGGAAACTGGTCGGGGTCGAAGCCGTCATCGACAAGGATTTCGCCTCGTGCCTACTGGCGCAGAACCTTGGCGCAGATTTCTTTGTCATCGCTACAGATGCAGAAGCCGTGTTCCTGAACTGGGGAACGCCTGACCAAAAAGGTATTCGGTCGATCACCCCCGACGCGTTGGATGAGTACGACTTCCCCGCTGGATCAATGGGTCCCAAGGTGCAGTCCGCACAAGACTTTGTGCGATCCTCGGGCGGTCGGGCCATTATTTGCGCGCTTGCTGACGTTCCTGCAGCCGTTCGCGGTGAAAAAGGTACGACGGTATCGCTAGAGGCGGGGGAAACACAGTTTCACTAGGCCCGAAGAATAGGCTTTGTTGATTGTAATGCCTTCTATGGGACACCGGGGTCGACACTGCGCGCCGCGCGTCACTAGATCGTGCGTATGGGTTATCAGGCCATAAAATTTAACTTCCTCTGACATCCTTGTGGGCGGAATGCTGGCCAGGCACAATGCAGACCCTCTGCCAAGAAGTTGACAACGAATGGGTGCTTCAGGATGTCCATTCTAGCACCTTCAGTGCCGTTCTAAGCAAAGGTAGCGTCAGAGCCATTTCAGTCCGAACATTTCCTTCAGCGCAGACAACAGAAGCGTGGGCAGTGCGGCGATGAAGAACACTCCGAGCAAATGCGACAGAGGCAGGGAAACTGTTCCAAGCACGAAATGTCCAGCGCCGGTGTAAATGGCGAGAAGAGACAGCAATATGGAAATGCTCACCGCTCCAAGCAAGGTGCGGTTGCCGAGCGGCGACTTGCGGTAGAGCGTGGAGGTCGATCGGGCGTCGAAAATATGCCAGATCTGGGCAAAGATCAGTGTCATGAACGCTGCTGTCTGGGCGTGTTCCAAGGAGGCGCCTCGTTCGAGAAACTCCTGGAAGACATAAAAGGTCAGCAGGCCGAGCAGCGTTCCCCGGATCAGGATCCGCTCCTTCATTCCGCCGCCGAACAGATTATCGTCGCGCGGGCGCGGTGGGCGCTGCATCAGGTCGGGTTCCGCTTTCTCGAAGCCGAGTGTCAGAGCCGGTAGCCCATCCGATACAAGATTCACCCAGAGGATCATCAGCGGTGTGATCGGCAGGAGCGGGTCTGCTCCCATCAGTAGGAAGGCGAACAGGATCGTTGAGACCTCGGCCACGTTGGCGGTGAGCGCCTGCCGAATGAATTTCAACAGATTGTCGAAGATGCGCCTGCCTTCGCGGACTGCCGTCACGATGGTGGAGAAATTGTCATCGAGCAGCACGAGGGCAGCGCTGTCCTTGGCGACCTGCGTGCCGGTGATGCCCATGGCGACACCAATATCCGCCGCTCGCAGAGCGGGCGCGTCGTTGACGCCATCCCCGGTCATTGCCGCCACCTCGCCATTCTCCTGCATGGCATTGACGATGCGCAGCTTGTGCTCCGGGGTCACCCGGGCAAAGACGGCCGCGTGCTGCACCATCTCTTTCAAATCCTGATCGCTCATCTGGTCGAGCTCGACCCCGGTATGAACCGTCTGCGCGTCGCTGGTGCGAATGCCGATCTGTTCCGCAATCGCTTGGGCGGTCACGGCGTGGTCGCCGGTGATCATCACCGTTCGGATGCCGGCCCCGGTTGCCTCCGAAACGGCGATGGGTACTTCGCTGCGCGGCGGGTCCATGATGCCGTGAATGCCAAGCAGTACGATCCGCTGCTCGGGATCGGCATGGTCCAGATCCTCTTCTGCCACCTCCCGATAAGCCACGGCGAGGGTCCGGAGCGCCTTCTCGCCGAAACTGTCGATCACCGCCTCGATCTCTTCCCGCAAAGCCGGGGAGATCTCAAGCGTTTCCCCGGCCATGCGGACATGGCTCGCCCTTGACAGGATCACATCAGGCGCCCCCTTGGCGCCGAGTACAGTGCGCCCATCCGGCAATCGAGCGAAGACAGACATCATCTTGCGCGTTGAATCGAAGGGGAATTGCTGAAGCGCCTCGACCCGCGCTTCTGTCAACTTCTCGCGGGATATCCCGACCTTGGCCGCGGCCACGACCAGAGCGCCCTCAGTCGGGTTGCCCTGGATCGCCGGGCGCCCGTCAGCCTCGACCATACGCGCATCGTTGCAATAGGCGGAGACGGCCAGCATCTGCCGAAGATCCGTTTCGGCCTCGATCTCGGCCACGCTGCCGTCTTCGGAACGGAACTCGCCATGCGGATCGAACCCCTCGCCGGTCACTTCCCAGTCCTTGCCACCGGCCCAGCATTGCATCACCTGCATTTGGTTCTGCGTGAGCGTGCCGGTCTTGTCTGAACAGATCACCGAGGTCGCGCCGAGCGTTTCTACAGAGGAAAGCCGTCGCGCCAAGGCGTTGCTGGCAACCATGTTTTGTGATCCCAGCGTCAGAACGATGGTGACTACTGTCGGCAGGCCCTCCGGGATCGCCGCGACCGACAGCGAGATTGCCGTGTTCAGCATCTCAGCCGCATCCATTCCATTGACCACGCCAATGCCGATCACTATGGCGACCACGATCAGGGCCGCCATGATCAGCACCTTGGAAAGGCCCTCGATCTTGAGTTGCAGCGGGGTCTTTGGCTCTTTCGCAGAGGACATGAGGGCAGCGATGTGACCGACCTCGGTCTCCATTCCGGTGCCCACGACAATGCCTTCACCAGCGCCGCCAGTGACCTGCGTGCTCATGAAGCCCATATTCAGACGATCGGCCAAAACGACGTCTTCGTCCTCGATCGGATCGGCATGTTTGTCGACCGGTTCGGATTCTCCCGTCAACGCGGCCTCGTCGACCTGCATCCGGCTGGCGGTGACAAAGCGAATGTCGGCGGCCAGAATGTCACCGGCTTTTACTCGCAGAATATCGCCCGGCACGAGATCCGCCGCCGGTACCTCGACGATCTCGCCGCCGCGGCGCACGAAGGCCTGCGGTGCAGACATCTCCCGCAGGGCTGCCAAGGACTGCTCGGCCTTATATTCCTGCCAGAAGGAGATGAAGGCGTTAAAGACGGCGATCGCGAATATCGCAATCGCATCAACCCAATGCCCCGTATAGGCCGACACAAGAGCACCTGCTATCAGGATGATCAGCAGCGGGCTTGCGAATTGCCGCAGGAGCATCTTCCATGGCGGAACTGTTGCAGTCTCTTCCAAGCGGTTTGGACCGTGTGTTGAAAGCCGCTTGGCCACCTCGTCCGGATTCAATCCCGTCTCAGGGTTCACGCCGAGGTTTTCGGCGACCGCTCTACCGTCCAACACCCAAGGTGCGTTCGCGTTTCCAAGAACCGATGGGGTTGTCTGTGCGAAACCTGACATTCTCAACTCCGAATGAGCAATTGCGTGACCGGATAAGTCTTGGGGTGCCAGTGCCCATTCTCAGCCAATGAGCCAACCTGCGCAGTTCATTGACGGTTCTCCAATTTGTGATGCGCACGCCTTTATTCAGATACCAGCAGCGACGGAGCTTTGTCATCTGCAAAATCGAGAAAGGTCAGAAAAGCAGATGTCCGCCATTGAATGGAATACGCCCAGCCTAGAGAGACCGCGGTTAGCCGACATTTAGGCTCTTCCTGTCAAGGGCAGCAATGTCCGCACAGCGGTCATTGGCACAAAGCGCAGCGAATGCCTGCTTTCCACCCTTTGTGCTGAATTTTTCCTGTCGAAATCAGAGAAATTGATGGTCTAGGCCCCTGCCTTTCCTTGGCTTTGCGCGTCCATCAACTCGTTGCCCAAAGGCTGGAAATTGGAGCTGCGAACATGTTGTCCGCGAAGGGTACAACCTGATCGTGGTCGTAGAGGACGAACCCCTGGATGAATTTGTCACCGCAAGCCTGTGCCAATCTATGCATCCCGGAAAAGTCGCTGGAGGTAACTGTTGCAGATGACTTCACCTCAATCCCAACGATCTCGCCACGCCTGTTTTCAAGAACGATATCCACCTCGTTTCTGTCTTTGTCGCGGAAATGCGAGAACGTGCATCTTTGCTCGCTCCAGGTGGCAATCTTGCGCAACTCGCTGAACACAAATGTTTCGAGGATCGACCCGAAGGGTGTCTTGTCCTTTTTGACGGTGTCCGGCGTAATGCTGCGCATGGCCGCCAAAAGGCCTGCATCCAGGAAGTGCAACTTGGGGGACTTGGTCAGCCGCTTCAGGCGATTGGTGAACCACGGCTGCAAACTGTGCACGAGAAAAAGGTTTTCAAACACCCGCACGTATTTCTGAGTGGTTACGTGATTCAGACCTATGGCAGCACCGATCCCTGAGTAATTGACCAGTTGACCAGAATGCTCTGCCAGAACTGCCAGTAGTTTTGGCATGATTGCGAGCTGTTCGATCTGGGCTACATCGCGAACGTCTCGTTGTACAATCGCATCAAGAGGTTGTGTCGCAAACTTTGAACTGAGATTGACGAGCACTCAGGTTTCGCAGTCTGTTCCCGTCGAATAGTTTTCGAACAGGTTTTAAGTATGATCTCTCTGAAAGGCTGCCACTTTCCCAAGGATGCAGTTCTTTACGCTGTGTATTTCTATTTGCGGTACACAGTGTCGTATCGTGATTTGGAAGAGATCATGGCCGAACGCGGCGTGCAGGTGGACCACGCCACTCTCAACAGGTGGGTCGTTAAGTATTCGTCGATGATCGCCGCGAGCGCGCAATCGAAGAAGCGACCAACGCTGAGTTCCTGGCGCATGGACGAAACCTATCTCCGTGTGCGCGGCAAGTGGATGTATCTTTATCGAGCAGTCGACAAAGCGGGAAACACCCTAGATTTCATGCTGTCTGAGCGACGAAATCGTCCAGCAGCAACCAGGTTCTTTGCCAAAGCACTGTCGTCAAACGGGATCCCAAACAAAATCGTCATCGACAAAAGTGGAGCAAATGCAGCTGGCATTCGAGAAGTGAACAGGATCCTGAAGCGGTTCGGCTGCCCAGCCAAAGTACAGACGATCAGGTCCAAATTTTTGAATAACATGATCGAACAAGATCATCGGTTCATAAAGCGGCGTGTTCGGCACATGTGTGGGTTTAAGTCGTTCGAATCCGCTTCCGCCACTTTGGACGGCATCGAGGTCGCCAACATGATCCGGAAGCGGCAATTCTCTAGTGATACGACTTCCGGCTTTCGGATGTTTGCTGAGATCGCAGGATAACTGCGTCCAGCATATCGCTGGCTTTGGTCGTCCCAAAAGTTTGCGACACTACCGATCACGCAAAGCTGATCCGAGGGGTGAACCGATACGCCGGTCTTGTAGTTGGCGCTTCGCGTTTCATCCCATCCAAGTGCGGGAAAAAAGCGGCTGCGACCCAGTTCTTCACGCGTGCGTTTGAGGCGAACGGTTTGTTACGGAAAATTGTCTTCGACGAAAGTGGAGCGAACACGGCTGGCGTCAATTCCTCATCCTTCAATGAGAATTGCGACAGAACCGGATGGACGGCTAAAACCTACTGTGATCCTATGCGGTCACAGTTCATGGGCATTCAATGCGATCAACTTCGTATATTGTAGGAATATTGGTAGCCATTGCCGCCAGCATTGGCCTTTATTTGGTTTCTTACCAGTACTTCGTTTCAGAGGAGCTTTCTAAGGCTCAGGGCCGGCTCTCTCTCTATCAAAGCTCGGTAAACAGCGAACTCGAACGATTTTCCCACCTCACATATGTGCTGTCACAGGATTCCTTTGTGATTGGAACAGCCGAAGGGGACGGCACTGGTACTTTGAACCGAAGGCTCGAAGATTTTGCGGCGCAGGCGGGGCTGGATGCTATCTATCTGATGAACGAAGACGGCATCACCATTGCCGCTTCGAACTTCCGCGACGTTGGGAGCTTTGTTGGACAGAACTACGCTTTCCGACCGTATTTCCAAACTGCCATTTCTGGTGAACAGGGCCGCTTCTACGCCATCGGGGCCACAACGGGTTTGCCGGGTTACTTCATTGCGAACGCAGTGCGTAACGACCGAGGGGTTTCAACCGGCGTCATAGCGATCAAGATAGATTTCTCGGACCTTCAGGACAGTTGGAAAAACTCGGGCGAACAGGTGCTATTGGCCAATGAGGACGGTGTTGTTTTGCTGTCTTCAAACTCGGATTGGCAATACCGTGTGTTGACGCCACTGTCGGACCAGCAGAAAGACCGGATCCGAAACGCAAGGCAGTTTCCGGGGCAAGACTTAGATCCAATGGATTGGGCCGAGTTGCCGGGGTATCAGGCCAGAATTGCGGGGGCCAAGCGTCTGCACCTTGCGGCTACGGACCTGCCGCATGGCTGGTCGCTGCACTATTTCGCAAGTGACGACCAGGCCGTCGCGCGCAGTTGGCTTGTAACTGCAGTTTTTGTCCTTTTGGCGGGGCTCGCATTTATCTTCATCCAGATACAACGCGCAAGACGCGTAAGCGCGGCTTTGGTGCGGTCCGAAGAGGAAGAAGTGAAGTTGCGCGAGGCAAATGAAAGGCTTGCCGTTGAAATCGACGACCGCAAGACAGCCGAGCGGAGTCTCAAACGCACCCAAAGCGAGTTGGAGCGCGCAAGCCGACTGGCGGCTCTGGGTCAACTATCCGCGTCGGTCACACATGAGCTGGGCCAACCCATCGCTGCGATGCGCAATCACCTGGTGGCAGAAGAGATCTCATCTTCCGGGGAGAGCAAGCTGCCGCAAAAAATCGGAAGCCTCGTGGACAGGATGGAGGCGATCACGCGCCAATTGCGGTTCTTCGCGCGCTCAGAGAGCGAGGCGTTCGACGACGTAGACTTCTGCACGTCGGTTAACGCTGCATTGGCTCTGGTTGCGCCAAACATCGAGCAGGGCAAGGTGAAAGTCTCAATTGATGCGCCGACCGATCCGGTCTTTATCCGGGGCAGTGCCCTAAGGATCGAACAGGTCATCACGAACCTCTTACGCAATGCCATAGACGCCATGGATGACGCGGACGCGCCTGAAATCCATATCGCCGTCAAGGCGCTTGATGATGAGGTCGTGTTGGAAATTCAGGACAACGGTCATGGGTTGGGTGAGGCAACGCTGGCTGAGTTGCAAGAGCCATTTGTAACCACAAGAGAGAGCGGGAGAGGCATGGGCTTGGGACTGGCCATTTCCACCAGCATTGTCAAAGATCACGATGGTACAATGACGGCCCGAAATCGTGATGGCGGCGGAACAATTTTCCGTGTCAGTTTCCCAATAGCCTCAATTAATGAAGAAACGGACGCATGACCCAGCAGCAACCCTTCAAAGTTCTGGTCGTTGACGATGACAAAGCAATGCGACAGTCCCTTGTCGAGTTGCTCGAAGCCGCCGACTGGGCAGTCAGCGCCTTGCCACGTGCGACACAGGTGACGGAACATTTGGCCAATGCCTCGCCCGATGTCGTTTTGTCCGATGTGCGTATGCCCGGCATGTCGGGTCTCGAATTGCTGGCCAATCTGGACAGGGACGTGGCGCCTCCGGTGGTATTGATTTCGGCGCATGGCGACATCCCGATGGCTGTTCAGGCCATACAGGACGGGGCGTATGGGTTCATCGAAAAGCCTTATGAACCACGACGATTGCTTACGGTGCTAAGGCACGCGGCTGAACAGAACCGGATGCGAAGAAGTAATGCCCGCCTCAAAGACCGGCTGTTCAAACTGTCGGGTCTTGACCGCATCCTACTGGGCCAAACAGACACCATTACAGACTTGCGACAAGACGTGCTTGATCTTGCAGATACATCGGTTGCGGTTTTGTTGAAGGGGGATACGGGCACCGGGAAAGAGCTGGTAGCTCATGCTTTACATGATTTGGGCCGCTCGCCCGAGGCACCCTTTCTGGCGTTGAATTGCGCCGCATTGTCGGCTGATACGTTTGAAGCGGAGATGTTCGGCGTCGCGGGTGAATCCGACGGAAGGCTTGTGGCGGCATCAGGTGGGACCTTGTTTCTGGATGAAATCTGCTCGTGCCCACCGGCGGTGCAGGCCAAGCTACTAAGGGTAATCGAAGAACAGCAGGTGCTGCCGGTGGGCGCAGTGTCGCCGGTGCCGGTCAGCTTCAGAGTCGTGTCGGCAACCAACGAAGATGTTGTGCTGGCAGCTGAGGAAGGCCGCCTGCGTCAGGACCTGTTGTTTCGATTGAATACTGTCGTTCTGTCCTTACCTCCGCTACGACAACGACGGGATGATCTGGTTCTGTTGGCAACGCATTTCTTGAACGAATACGCGCAGGTTTATGAGATAGACGCGCCAGAACTCGATCAGGACGACTTGGCTGCCTTGCTTGCACATGACTGGCCTGGAAATGTGCGTGAGCTGCGCCATGTCTGCGAGCGGCGTATTTTGACGGCGCGACGCGGAGCAGGGTCGGTGGCGAAGGCGATCCAAAGCGACCAGCATATTGACGATGTCCCGGATACATTGCGCGAAGCAGTGGCTGCGTTTGAACGCGAGCTCATCGGCAAAGCCATCAAGGCGCACAAAGGCCGCATGGATGCCGCCGCCGAAGCGCTTGGGATTGGGCGTCGGACACTTAACGAAAAGATCGTCAAACTCGGTCTCGACAAAGAATCTTTGTTGTAAGTGAAACCACCCTGCGGAATCCCGCAGGGTATCCTGAATTCTGCCCGCACTTTCCTTCATAGTCAGGCTGCTGCGCCTCCTGAATACTCCACCCAAACGAATTGCGTGATCTGGGAGGAGCCACTATGCGCAAACATCTGAACCGGGCAGCCATTGCTGCCCTGTCGCTGACCGTTGCATCCGAAGCACTGGCTGTCGAATGGAACGTTTCCCTGTGGGGCAAGCGTCGTGCCTTTACTGAACACGTCGAGAAACTTGCCGAACTGGTAAACGAAAAGACGGGCGGTGAGTTCACACTCAACATCAGCTATGGTGGCTTGTCGAAAAACAAAGAAAACCTTGATGGGATTTCGATTGGCGCTTTTGAAATGGCCCAGTTCTGCGCGGGCTATCACCGCGACAAGAATCCCTCGATCACTGTTCTGGAACTGCCGTTTCTGGGCGTGACATCCCTTGAACAGGAAGTCGACCTGTCGATGGCCGTTTATCAACATCCGGCCGTTGTCGAGGATCTGGCCCGTTGGGACGCGACTCTGCTGATGCCTTCGCCACTGCCGCAGTACAACCTCGTTGGTGTTGGCGAAGCGCCGAAATCTCTGACCGATTTTGAAGGTCTGAGCGTACGGGCGACAGGTGGTATCGGCAAGGCGATGGAGACGGTTGGGGCCGTTCCGACCTCGATGTCCGCATCCGAAGTGCGTCAGGCAATGAACAGCGGTATCGTCAAAGCGGTCAGCTTTGCACCACACGCGCATATGTCGTTCGGCACCATTGAGAATGGCACGTGGTGGACGACGAACCTCAACCCCGGCACCGTCAACTGCCCAGTCGTGGTGAACACGCTGGCGCTGGAAGACCTATCTGACGAACACCGCGAAGCGCTGCTGGGATCGGTGGAAGAGGCACTGGATCACTACGTGAGCCACTACCAGACAAAAACGATGGAAGCGTGGGGCCCTGAGCTGGATCAACGCGGCATAGAACGGGTCACTTTCAGCGATGAAGAAATCGCAGCGTTCAAAGACGCCGCTGCCGCCCCCGCCGCCGAGGCCTGGATTGCAGAAAACACCGAGCGTGGCCTACCAGCACAAGAGCTTTACGACCTTGTGACTGGGAAGATCGCAAACGGCAGCTAATCCACTCACACCCCGGCGTCGGCCAAGCTGGCGTCGGGTGCCTTTTCCCCTGACAGCGGAGTACAACGATGGCCGGGTCATCCCTGGTGCTGTCTGATGACAGCCGTCTGAGCATTCTCGATCAACGCCTCTACAAACTGGAAAGCTTTCTGGCTCTGATCAGCGGTCTTGCGGTTTTTTCGCTGATGGTCATGGCCGTAGTCTCCGTTGGTGGTCGGAATTTCGCCAATGCGCCACTTCCCGGTTACGTAGACTGGATCGAGCAGGCCATGCCGTTAATCGCCTTCATGGGGATTTCCTATGCGCAGCGTGATGGCGGCCACATCCGAATGGACATGGTTGTCGGAGCGCTTAAAGGCCGAATGCTCTATGTCGTCGAGTTCATCACGACCGCTGTCATTCTGGCGCTGATCGTCCTGTTGATTTGGGGGAGCTGGGCGCATTTCGCACGCAGCTTTGACTTTGGTGCTCCACTCTGGAGCCGCGACAGCTCAATCGACATAGGTATCCCGCTATGGCCTGCAAAGCTGTTGGCCCCCGTCGCCTTCAGCGTGCTTTGCCTGAGGCTTGCTCTGCAGCTCTGGGCCTATGGTCGCGCGATCAGGCACCCCGATCAGGCCCCTATTGCCGTCCCGCTCATAGCCGATGCAGCCACTCAAGCTGCGATGGAAGCCGAGCACGTCTCGGGCCACGACAACTGAGGTTAAATCTGATGGAACCCATTGATATTGGTCTGATCGTCTCGGGCGGTATGCTTGTTCTTGTGGTGTTGGGGATGCGCGTGGCTTTTGCCGCCGCGTCCGCTGGCATGGTTGGTCTGATCTGGATCTTCTGGGCCAAGTTTGGGTACGACCCGGCGCGGTTCGGCAAGGCTGTTACTGTGGCCGTCAAAACAGCGGGGCAGGTGCCGCACTCCAAGATTTCAAGCCAGGCGTTGAGTCTGATCCCGACCTTCATCCTGATTGGCTACCTCGCCTATTACGCGGGCCTGACCAAAGCATTGTTCGAAGCCGCAAAACGTTGGCTGGCATGGGTCCCTGGCGGGCTGGCGGTTTCGACCGTTTTCGCAACCGCTGGGTTCGCGGCGGTATCCGGGGCCTCGGTCGCCACTTCTGCTGTGTTCGCCCGTATTGCCATCCCCGAGATGCTGAAGATCGGCTATGACAAGCGTTTTGCTGCAGGTGTCGTTGCTGCAGGCGGTACGCTCGCCTCTCTAATCCCGCCTTCGGCCATTCTGGTCATCTACGCGATTATCGTTGAGCAGGATGTGGGCAAACTGCTTTTGGCTGGATTTATTCCCGGCATGTTCTCGGCGGTGATTTATGGATTGCTGATCATCGGCATGGCCGTCGTGATCAAAGGATTTGGTCCCGCAGTCACCGGATTTACATGGAAGGAACGCCTCCTCTCGTTGCCGCCTGCATTGCCCATCGTGATTGTCGTCGTCACCATCATTTTCTTTGTCTACAACCCGTTCGGCGGCGATGCCTGGGGTACACCAACCGAAGGCGGCGCAATCGGAGCCTTCGTGGTGTTCCTGATGGCGCTGTATCAGGGCATGCGCTGGTCCGAACTCAAAGACGCGCTGTTGGAAACCGCCAAGCTGAGCGTCATGATTTTCACGATCATCTGGGGCGTTTTGGTTTACGTTCGTTTTCTTGGTTTTGCCGAACTGCCAAGTGCATTCTCCGACTGGATCACCTCGCTTGAGATGTCTCCGATGCTCATCCTGATCTGTATTCTTCTGGCTTACGCTGTACTGGGCATGTTCATGGATGCGATAGGCATGCTGCTGCTGACGTTGCCGGTAGTTTACCCCGCCGTCATGGCGTTGAATGGTGGAGAAGCCGTAAGCGCAGCTGATAGCACCTTTGGTATGTCCGGGCCTATGTGTGCTATTTGGTTTGGTATTCTGGTGGTCAAAATGGCCGAGTTTTGCCTGATCACCCCACCCATTGGGCTGAATTGCTTTGTAGTGGCTGGTGTGCGTGATGACCTAAGCGTTCAGGATGTTTTCAAAGGTGTAACGCCTTTCTTTCTGGCGGATGCCGCAACCATCGCGCTGCTCGTTGCCTTCCCTGCCATCGTTCTATGGCTTCCAGGACAGGTTTGAACAACATGGGATGATTTTGGAGTGCGGTTTGCTGGTGCAGCTAGAGCCTGCATCAATCAGCTGTGCGGCAGAATACACAACACATGTTCAATGTCCGGTTCGGGCCGCCAGCGAATGCGGCTTGAAGAAATCAGATTTCGATGGCCTCTGTTATGGCAAGTGCATCCTCGAATTTCGCACTCGGGTATCGGACAGGGCTGTCCATCTTGGTTTGGCCAAGAAAGAACTGAACAGCCCGAAGGTTTCTGGTCTTGTTGTAAACTAGGTTAACCTTAGCCCACCGCATTGAATGTGTGCCATATGCGCTTGCCTCCAAACCTATAGATGTGACTTAGTCACGCACGATCCACGCAAATTGGCGTGTTGAAATGTGCAGCCCCGATGTTGACGAGCTGGGATATCGCAGGATGTTGCGCTGTCTCCGAGATCGGCAGTGAGTCCAGACCAACCAACGTGTAGCATCGTAGCGAATGTCGGTTGTAAAGTGCCCCCTGCCACAAGGATGGCGGAGGGCTGTGCTTTCTAGAGGGCTTTTCGGAATATCACCTTGTCATCGCCTTCAGCCCAGAAATCTCGGATACGTGCTTCTTCTTCATAGCCATTTTGAGTGTAGAACTTGCGCGTTAATGCGAAGTCGTCAGTGCCAGACGTGTCTACGATCAAGATGCGTTGACCCTTGTCTTTTAGGTGCTGCTCGGCGGCGCGTACTAACGCCGCCCCAAGCCGTTTACCTTGCAAATCTGGGCGCACCGCAAGAGCGAGCATGTTCCATGTGCCATCGGCCAGATCTTCTGGAACCGTGTAGCACAGGCCCACAGCTTCTCCGTTGATGTGGCAAGTCAGCCAGAAGGCCTCTGTTTCTCCTCTCAAGTAAGGGGCCAGCATTTCCGCAAGCATCTCGCTCGGGAAAAGCTCTGTCCCATCCAGCACGGCCTGAAGCCCCGCAATATCATCGGTTGAAGTTGGTTTGATGATTGGGTTTGTCATTTTCTGTGTGTCCTTATCGATTGTCGTACTGGGGGTTCACGGAACGAATGCCGAGCCTTGTGGCGCGATAGGGCTGTCCGTTTTCAGATTTAATGAACCGCCGTTTCTTCAGACGGTTAAACAGCTTCAGCGAGCAATCAGCCAAAACATGGCCGTCGCGTGTAAAGCAGGAAACTACGCGTACTTTGCCGTTCGTCATGCGCTCAAAGTGGATGGCTCCACCTTGCGCCAGAACGTGCAAAACACGCTGTTCGTGTTTTGAGATATTCAATGGATTGTCTCGTGGTTTTATGTCAGCCGAAAAGGCATCCGGCATCTCGCGCGGACGTCTTTTGGTTCAAGTCGGTCCAATGAGTTGGACCTTAGCGGCGGGCCGCAATCGTAGACATAAAATCTCCATCGCCCGGCGTCCTTGCGGGGCGTAGCCGGGAATTAGTACGATAATTACCAGTTGGCAAGCGGACGTTGAGGAAATGAAAGCCAAAGGCAGGAAAGCCCGCGTCGTCGTCGTTCAACTCAAGTCCGACGCTGGACCGGATCACGCAACTGAAAGATGTCACTGTACGGATCAACTACACTGCCAATTTAGAGAACTGCACAAACGGCGGATCTCTGGGTGCGAATTGACCATTTCGGATCACGTTGACAAGTTTAATCCCAGCCAAAGCAGAGGCGGCTGAAGACAATAATTTGAGACTGAACGTCGGTCTTCCTTCTTTCCCAAAGAGAAAAGAACACGATCCCGCCGAGGGATCAAACACCCCAACCCTTGTTGTTGATTCAGGCATCCGCTCTTATCAAATCACTGGCCTTTTCGCCGATCATGATGGCCGGCGCATTGGTGTTACCACTGACGATTTCCGGCATGATCGAGCAGTCGGCCACACGTAAGTTGGCTATGCCGTGTACTTTTAGTTTTGCATCTACGACTGATGCTTCGGTGCTTCCCATCGCGCAAGTGCCGGTAGGATGATAGATTGATGCGGTGTTTGACCTTACCCAGTCCAGCGTGCCTTCGTAGTCGTCGGAACTCAGCTGAGCTGTTGGCCGAAACTCCTCTGATATTTTCGAGGCTAAAGGATTCTGTTTGGCTATTCTGCGCGCGATGTTCACCCCGTCAACAATGGTTCGGCAATCCGTTTCAGTGGACAGATAGTTCGGTTTTATTTTGAGATGTTTAGTCGGATCCGGACCGTTCAGACAAAGCTCTCCCCGGCTTTCCGGGCGCAGTTGGCAGACCGACATGGTGAAGGCAGAAAACGGATGAACGCCCTCGCCGGGGCTGTCAGCGGACCAAGGCTGGACGTGAAACTGGATATCGGGAGTTTCTACATCCTGACGTGTTTTCATGAAACCGGTGGCAAGGCTGGCGGCCATGGTCATAGGACCTGCACGGAACAGTGCGTATTTCAGGGCGATGCGCGCCTGATTAAAAAGGCTGCGGACTTCATCATTCAGCGTCGGCTCATTGCATTTGAACACGAGCCGGGCCTGCAAATGGTCCTGTAGCCCTTTTCCGACACCTGTCAGGGCGTGTAGCGGCTCGATGCCATTTTCCTTTAGGTGGTCTGGGTCTCCGATCCCTGAAAGCATCAGGATCTGTGGCGAGTTAATCGCTCCGCCGGACAGGATGATTTCACGTCGGACTGTCAAGGTCTTCTCAACGCCGGAACGATCCCGGTAAACCAGACCGGTTGCCTTTTTGCCTTCCAGAACCACGCGCGTGACCAGAGCGTTCGTGATGATGTTCAGGTTTTGTCGACCCCGAATGGGTTTCAGATAGGCAACGGCAGCACTACACCGGCGGCCATTGCGGGTTGTCAGTTGGAAATAGCCGACGCCTTCTTGCTCGGCCCCATTGTAATCTGGGTTGAACGGATAACCTGCCGCTTGCGCCGCCGCGACCCAGGCGTCGCAGATCGGTCGCTGAATGCGCATGTTGGACACCGAAAGCGGCCCGCCCACACCGTGAAACTCATCCTCGCCGCGTTCCTGATCTTCGCAGCGTTTGAACAGCGGTAGCACATCGTCCCAGCCCCAGCCCTCGTTTCCCATCTGCCGCCAGCGGTCATAGTCCTCTTTCTGCCCGCGCACGTAGAGCAACCCGTTCAGAGAGGACGACCCACCCAGCACCTTGCCGCGCGGCCAATCGATGGATCGACCGTTCAGACCCGGGTCAGGCTCGGTGCGGTAACACCAGTCGACCGAGGGGTTGTGCATAGTCTTGAAGTAGCCAACGGGGATGTGAATCCACGGGTTGGTATCGCGGCCACCTGCTTCTAGCAGTGCAACAGTCGAGTTGGGATCAGCGCTTAGCCGATTGGCGATAACACAGCCCGACGACCCCGCGCCAACAACCGCATAATCCACCTCCATGACTGCCTCCTCCCAATGTCGCTGAAAAAAACTCTATGCAAGTTGATCGAATTATACTAGCATTTTTTGATACAAAAAGTCTCAATAATTGCGATCAGGGAGGTAAGCAATGGAGATCGGTAAGAAACTGAGTGGGATTTCGCGGCGGGATTTCTTCCGCGTGGCAGGTCGTTACGGCATGAGTTCGACTCTGCTGGCAGCAGGCGGGTTCGGTGGGGCGATGAGCTTGGCAAACCTGGCGCAAGCAGCTGAATCCACGTACGAAAAACGGTTTTCGAAAGAGCCCAAACACACGCTGAAGTTTGGCGCTTCAGGCTTTAATACTCGCAACCTTCTGATCGAACGCGCCGGAGCTATCGAGTTTGCGCGCGATCTGGAAGAACGAACAGATGGTGAGATTCGGATCGAGTTTATCGGCGACAATCAGATCTGTGGACAGCTCAGCTGTGTTGAGAAAACCCAGCAGGGAATTGTCGATATATACGCTGCTTCGACCCAAAACTCGGCTGGTGGCGCGCCTTACCTGAACGTGCTGGACTACGCCTATATGTTCCCAAGCCGTGCGGCGCAGTACCATTTCTTCTACAGCCCTGCGAGCCAACGCATTCTCCGCGAACCCCTGGAGAAACGGCATGGGCTGAAGTTCCTCTTTACCCATTGCGAACTGCGTGGCCTGCAAATGGGCTCAACCTTTGCCGATAAGCCTACGGTGACCAAGCTGGAAGAGTTGTTCGGCACCAAGAACCGCGTGACCGGCACGCAGTTGGGCCGGATCGCAATGCAGTTGCTGAACCTGAACCCGGTTCCGGTGGCCTGGGAAGAGACGCTGGATGCGCTGAAAACCGGTCTGATTGACGGGGCTGAAACTTGGGCCTCCGCCGTGGCTTACGCCAATATGGCACCGGTGGTTTCGCAGTCGGTGAACCTGAAGTTCTTCTGTGGCACCGAGCATACGTCGATGTCGGCCAAGGTCTTCGACGGCCTCGGGGGCGAGTTGCAGGACGCAGTGATGGAGTCTTCCTACTTCACTCAGGCGTTGATCCAAGGTGCGAATGAGGCCGCGTTGTTGAACACTGTTGGCTTCTCGGAGCCGCAGCTTCCCAACACGATCTTTGCCGAAAACGGTGTCCGCCCGGCCTTCCTGCCGGACGATCAGATCAAACTGGCCGAAGAGATGTGCGCACCGAACTATAACCCTGAACCTTGGGCGCAGTGGCGTGAACGCCTGAACAAATGGGCGGGCGGCATCGATACGTATCAGGAAATCTACGACATCGCGCGTGAAATTCCGGCTGACACCCTGCCAGAAAACGTAGAGCCGCGCCGTTGGTGGATGGGCCAAGCCTGATAAGCTGATGTGAACCGGCCCCAAACGGGCCGGTTCCAAAAACACACCGACTGGGAGGACGGGGTACATGTCGTTATGGGCAGACATAGGCGCGATCTTCAGCGCCTTTCTCAGCCAGGATTCGTTCGAGATTCAATCCGCTCTGGAATCTGACGCTGCTTGGGTTTTTGGTGCAGTCGTCTCGGCGCTTGGCGGTTTTCTGGTCATGTTGGTCTATAGAAAGGTGCCCTTCATAGAACGTCATTTGGAACGATCAGTGATGGTTTATTCCTATCTTGCCATTGCACTGATCATCTTCTGGGGTGTGATCGACCGCTTCGTGTTCAATGATCAAGAACCATGGTCGACGACCATTCCGCCATTGCTGTTTATGGTCATGGCGTGGTTTGGCGCATCTTACAACGTACGCCTTCGTACGCACTTGAGCTTTAGCGAATTCCGCACCGCAATGCCGCGGGCAGGGCAACTCGCTTGCCTGATGCTTGATGCAGTTTTGTGGTTTATCTTCGCTGTGATCGTCATTGTCACCACGTCCCGACTGGTCGCCCTGTCCGCGTCAAATTTCCAGATCGTACTGGGTACCGACAACGTCATGCAGTGGTGGTTTCTTCTGGCTGCACCACTGTCTTTCTTCTTGATGGTAGGGCGCGTGTTTCAAAATCTCGCGGATGATCTGCACAATTGGAAAACAGGTGAGCCGCTCATCAAACAGGCCGTGATCGGAGCAGACTGATGACAGATGGAACCATGGTCACACTGATCTCGCTTGGGGTCACATTTCTATTCATGCTGGGCGTGCCGGTTCTGCTGGTCATCGGCTACTGGGTCATCGGTTGTTCGTTTGTCCTTGGCTTGACGCTCGACAATATGGGTGCCGAGCTGTTGAACGTCTTCAACAAGGGTTTCGCCCTGCTGGCGATGCCACTGTTCATCCTGACCGGAGACCTGATCAACAAATCCGGTATCGCCCGGAGGCTCAGCGACTTCGCCTATGCCTGTTTGGGTTGGATACGCGGCGGGTTGGCGATGGCCTCGCTGGGGGCGTGCGGGTTGTTCGCCGCTATCTCGGGCTCGAACTCGGCCACGACCGCCACCATTGGTTCCATGTTGCACCCGGAGATGGTCAAAGGCGGTTATGATGAGCGGTTCAGCGCGGCCACGGCGGCGGCGGGGGGCACGGTGGGGATTATCATTCCGCCGTCGATTATTTTCATTGTCTATGGGTTCCTGATGAACCTGCCGATTTCGGAGCTGTTCGTTGCGGGAATCCTGCCCGGCGCGCTGATGGTCATGGGGATGCAATTCGCCTGCTGGATCATCTGCCGCATGAATGGCTGGGGGTATCTGATCCCGCTGCAACTGAATCGGGTGTTGAAAACCGCGTTCGGCGCTTGGCTTGGCTTCTTTGCCATCGGTTTGGTTTTGTGGGGCATCTATACCGGTAAATTCTCACCCACCGAAGCGGCGGGTGTGACTGTTGGATTTTGCGTGATTGCAGGCTTGGTCAGCTATCCGATCAATCGCTTGATGGGCGCTCGCAACAACATTTCACCAACCGAAAAAACCTATGCCGAGATGTTCGTGGTCGAAGGTTTTACGATCCCTGAAATCCCCTCAATTGTGATCCGGTCAGCCCAGATCACAGGCATCCTTGCACCGCTGATCGCAATTTCAGTGGTGATGCAGCAAATCCTTTCTCTGCTGGGGGCACAAGAAACCATTGGGAACTTTGTAACCTCAATGGGCGGCTATCACGCGGTTCTGTTTACCTCGATGGTGATTGTCTTCTTTTCAGGCATGGTGCTGGAAAGCCTGCCAGTGACGATCATCCTTGCGCCGATACTCGCGCCAATCGCGGCCTCGGTTGGAATAGACCCGATCCATTTCTCGGTGATCTTCCTTGTGGGCGCATCTATTGGCTTCATCACGCCACCTTACGGTTTGAACCTCTATGTGGCATCAGGCGTGACGGGTGTGCCCTATTTCCGCCTCTTGCGATACACTGTGCCCTATTTGGCGGCTTTGCTGTCGGTATGGATCTTGGTGTCGCTTGTGCCCGATCTGGCCTTGATCCTGCTGCCAAATAACTAGAATGTTGCGGGATGGCCGAGACGGAAACCCAAGACAAAGAAACTCAGATCCCGACCAACCTGCGCCTTCTTCTTATCCTTGAGGAAGTGGCGCGGCGTGGGGTCGCCATCAAACCAGCAGACCTGATCGAGACTTTGGGGCTGGCGAAGCCCACAGTTCACCGTCTGCTCCAAACAGCTGAGGCCGAAGGTTTCCTGCAGCGAGATCTGGATGGCCGCTCATACGGCCCTGGGCACCGGCTGCGGTTGCTTTCGGTCAATACCATGTCCTCCGAACACCTGCGCACGGCGCGATTGGCAATCTTGCGCAGTGTCGCCGAACACGTTGGTGAGACTTGCAACTTAGCCATCCCGGACCGGGAAGGAATGATCTACCTCGACCGGGTCGAAACGAAATGGCCGCTACGCATCCAATTGCCGATCGGTACTCAGGTGCCCTTCCATTGCACAGCTAGCGGCAAGATGTACCTGTCTACTCTGCGTCAGAAGACGTTGGATGGATTTCTCTCTGCAGGCAATTTGCAACCCCAGAGCGAACGATCCCTAACGGACCCTAAAGCACTACGCGACGAAATCCGCGGAATCTCTGAAAGGGGTTACGCGACAGATGATGAGGAATTCATGGCCGGAATGACGGCCATCGCTGTGCCCATTCGTGATGGACAAGGCAGATTGGTGGGCACACTTTCGGTGCATGCTCCAACCCAACGTCACGACGTCAACAGTCTGCTGTCTTTTCTGAACATCCTGCAAAAAGGAGCAGGTGAACTTTCCGAAATGCTAATTGACTGATGTCTGCTCGTGACCATCGTCAGGACTGTCGTCACGTCTGACTAAAATGGCTTATCAAGCCGGCTGAAGACTTCGGCTATCCGCGCAGTATAATTCGCTGCGCCACGGTCATTCAGACCGTAAAAGGAGCCGGGCTCTCGCTGGCATAAATTGCGAATGCGCTTGAATCTCTCATCAAGAATTGTGCCATCTCGGCGAAGGCTTTGAACTCGCAGCATCTGACGTTGTTACCAGCCGAATGTTTGTATCAAAGCCATTGAGGCTAGCTCATCGCGACAGGCAGATCCAAAGGGCGCCTATTTGAAGCCTTTTCCCAAAACCTTGACGTGCCCGCACAATAAACCCAGCCGACAGTTCGCCAAGTTGAGTGCACTCACAGCGTATCAAGAACGCACCAAGGAAAGGGATCAAAAAGATGAAAAAGGCTATCATTGCATCCGCTACTGTAGTCGCACTTGTTGCAAGTGTTGGAATGTCCATGGCCGGACCGTCGCGTGCTCATGAAAACCACTGGCGCACACACGATGTCCGCTCGTCAATTTCCCAGGCATTCAACCAGCCCGGCAAGATCACCAATACTCAGCATACCAACAACTTGACTGACCGCAGCTTCGAGTTGTCGCCCAAGGCGTCTCCTAGTCAAAGTAATCTATCTTCTGCGCAGCCTTATCCCGTGTTCAACCCGAAGTGGAGCGCACGTTTCCCAGACGTTGATGTTATCTGGGTTGATGATGGAAATGGCGCGCATACAGTTATCTTTGGCGACACGACAGGAGCCAACCTGACCGATAACCTTTGGATCTACAAAGACGTGATTTTGGACAATCGATGAGATTGCGCAGGTCCCGTCAGGTAGACCTAAGATAAGTCACAGTTTAACGCCGGACCCCAATTGTCAAAGCCGGGGCCCGGCGATTTTCACTGTCAGTTAGAAACTGATTATCAATTTTACGAATACAAAGTCGCCAGACTACACACCGATGGCAGTTTCGATCAGAAAATAGCAGATCAGTTTTCAGGTGACTACAAGCTGAACTATCACATGGTGCCTCCCATCCTGAATGGTGGACATGACGAACACGGGCGCCCCAGGAAAAAGCAGTTTGGTCCGTGGATGCAAAAGGTCGTGCGTGTTTTGCCGAAAGGAAAGGTCCTGCGCGGGACCGCCCTTGATCCCTTTCGTTATACCGAAGAACGCAAAATGGAACGTCGGCTGGCGCGCGAGTATGCAGAGCTGCTTATGTTTATTGCTAAGAACGTGACAGATCAGAACAGTGCGCCCGCCATTGATCAGGCCAAACTGCCAAACGAAGTACGCGGGTATGGCCCGGTCAAAGAAAAGGCCGTTCACGACATTGAAGCTTCGATGGCCGCTTTAAAAAATTTCTTCTTGAATCCGACCAAGATGAAGGATGCGGCCTGATTGCTACGGATGGCGTTGTGTCGTTCAGCTGTGCATCATCAGACGTACCGCATCCATGACTGCGGCGTGAATGTTGCGGCTGGCGACGGCGTCGCCGATGCGGAACAGTTGGTACGATCCTTCAGGATTCGTAGTCAGGGTTTGCGGTGCAAACCGGATCAAAGCATCCTGATCCAATTCGCCCAGGTTAGATGACTGCGGTTTGAGCTCGAAATACAAATCATCGAACGGCGCTGCACCGGCTTCGACAACGATTTGACTGGCTTCAAAGCTCTTTCGGGTTTTGGCGTATTCGTCAAAGAATGTCCCGACCAGTCGATTGCCGCTGCGCTCGATCGCCTCGAGTTTAAGGTTGAGCGACACGCGCACGTCATGTTCGCTAAATGCCTTGAGGTATGCGGGGTAATTGGTGCCACCGACCTCAGGCGCCATCGTGCGTTCGGGCGTGAAGTAGTGCAGGTTGGCACCCTGCTTCGCGATAAATTCCGAGGCCGTCATTCCCGCGTGGGTCCCACTGTCGTCGAACAGGATCACATCCTGTTCGACAGGAACCGCGCCTGACAGGATGTCCCAGGACGTCGTCGCGAGGGTGTCGCCCGTTTTCAAGAAGTCTGCCGTCGGGATTCCGCCGGTCGCAACGATCACTATATCCGGGTTTTCTGCGACAACATCTGCGGCCTCGGCAAAGCAGTTATAGCGGAATTCCACCCCCAACCGTTCGCATTCGGCCAGACGCCAGTCGACGATGCCCAGCACTTCCTTATGCCGTTGCAGGGCGGCCGTCAGCAGGATTTGACCCCCGGCCTGAGCGGCGGCTTCCATCACGATAACCTCATGCCCGCGCTCGCCCGCGACACGCGCCGCCTCAAGACCGCCGGGTCCTGCACCAATGATGACGACCTTTTTCTTATGTTCAGCCGGTTTCAGGATGTGGGGGATGCTTTTCTCGCGCCCCGTTGCGGCGTTGTGGATACAGACCGCCTGACCTGCGTAGATTTCATCAATGCAATAGCCCATGCCAACGCAGGGACGGATCTGGTCTTCAAGGCCGGCCCGCAGCTTGTTCACGATATGCGGGTCGGCGATGTGGGGGCGGGTCATGCCCACCATGTCCAGCTTGTCAGCTTCGATCGCATAGCGGGCGGTGGCCACGTCTTGAATACGCGCCGCGTGGAAAACAGGCAGGCCGGTATTGGCGCGCACGCGGGCGGAAAACTCCAGATGCGGTGCGGATTTTGCACCCATATTTGGGATCACGTGCGAGACGCCCTCGTGGGTGTCCACATGCCCGCGGATGACGTTGAAGAAATCAAAGAGCCCGCTTTCGGCCAGTTTCAACGCGATCCGGTTGCCTTCGGTCTCATCAAAACCGCCCTCGAACGTCTCGTCACAGGTCAGACGCGCACCGACGAGGAAATCAGGGCCAACACGTTCACGCACAGCTTCGAACACACGCATGCCAAAGCGCATCCGGTTTTCCAGCGACCCGCCGTATTCATCGTTACGTTTGTTGGTTGCCGGCGACCAGAACTGGTCGATCAGGTGGCCGTAACATTCGAACTCCAGGCCATCGAGGCCAGCCTCTTTGACCCGTTCGGCTGCATCCGCATAGGCGGCGACGATGCGATCCATATCCCAGTCTTCCATCGCTTTGGGATAGGCGCGGTGCGTGGCTTCCTTGATATGTGACGGAGCGACAGGTGTCAGCCAGTCTTTCTTGTTCCAGTGGTTGCGACGTCCCAGATGGGTGATCTGGATCATGACCTTGGCACCGTTGTTGTGCACGTCATCCGCAAGTTCACTCATCCACTTCACCACCTCGTCGCGGTAAAGCATGATGTTGCCAAATCCGGGCGGGCTGTCAGGTGCAACCACAGCTGAGCCGCCGATCATGGTCAGCCCGATGCCGCCCTTGGCTTTTTCCGCGTGATACAGGCGATAACGATCCTTGGGCATCCCGTCGTCGGTATAGGCCGGTTCGTGCGCCGTCGACATGATACGATTGCGGATTTCCAAATGCTTGAGCTGGAAGGGTCTGAGAAGGGGATCGTCTTTCATGGCTCTTACCTGCTGTGTGTCGTTTATGCGTGTCCAGGGCTGCCGTTTGCAGGGCTATTGAACGCTGCCAACTGTGTCTTGGCCTTCTGCATCACGTAACCGGCAACGATCCTCGCCGGATGGCGGTGCGTTCTTTTGGTCAGCTCTGGTTTTACCACGCGGCGTGCCTCAGCCTACTTCGGTAATTCATAGAATGTCCGATGATGGGAGTTTCACTGAAACTGCGTCAGCCGCCAAATTGTGAATCCTTAGGAGCAGCCAAAGAATTACTTATGCGCTTTACTTTCTTCTCGCAGCCAATTCAGCATGGCCTGAACGCGGGGTTGGCCGACACGACCTTGCGGACGGACAAAGAAGTAAGAGAATTGACCAGCCACCGATGCAAAGGGCGATTCGACCAGATCGCCGCGGTCCAGAAGGTGCTGCGCAATCACGTCGCGAACAACGCCTACACCCCGACCAAAGACAATGGCGTTCAAGGTGGCACTGCTGTCGCCGAAAAAGCAGCCGGTTTCGAATTTCTCCGGTGTTCCGCCGTTCTTTTTAATTACGTCGCGCCAGAGGCTGAAACTGGTGTCAAAAAATGTTGGAAACGTGCTTAAGTCATCCACATGCGATATGTCTTTTACGGCTTCGGCGATGTCCGCTGATGCCACAAGCAGATGATTTTCACCGAACAGAAATTCCTCATACAGATCTTCAGCCCCACCGGGGCCCCAGCGGATGGCGATATCAGTTTCTTCCTGACCGAACCCGGTCCTTGCTATGGTGGACAGGGCGATAAGGTCAATCGACGGATTGTCCTGCGCAAACCGATGGGATCGCGAAGCGAACCATGTCGCCGCGAAAGAGGGCAGCAAGCTGACCGTCAACGTTGTGCGCCCGGTTTCCAATGCAAGATCCTGTACGCTTTCCGCGAGGCCGTCCAGAAATTCACAGACGGATTCCGCAAAATGCTCACCCTGTTCGGTCAGAATGATCTGATTGTTGCGGCGTTTGAACAGCGCAACTCTTAACCGCTCTTCCAGCAGCTTGACTTGCTGGCTGATCGCTGGCTGGGTCAGGTTCAACTCGGATGCAGCAAGCGTAAAGCTTTGCAGCCGTGCGGCGGCCTCGAAGGCGACCAATGTCTGCAGCGGAGGAAGAGCGCGCCTGGCGCGGTTCCGGTCGAATCCAAGTGGCTCTATACGGGCTACGACCTCGGGGCTGAAGCTGCTTAACTTGGTTCTGAGCGAACGTTTCATCCGCGATCCTGCGTCAGATATTCTTTGGCAAAATCCACGCTAGCCGAAGCATGTTATAAACGAAACAGAGATCTCGCTTTGGCCATCGGTGGTATCGAAGGCGATATCCATGCATGTGATTTGCTCTGTGCTACTGCGGGAAAAGGTCTGTTTAAGACCTTTTGCAGGGTATCAACTGCGTCGTCTGTTCAGCGGGTCAGAAGGTACGTTGGGTATCGTGACACGCGCCGCACTGCGCCTCTATCCTGCGCCTGTTTCGCAAGCCACGGCGCTGTTGGCGGTTCAGGATTACGAGACACTGGTGCGCCTTGGCGTGTCGCTGCGGCGTGATCTGGGTGAGTTCATTGCGGCAATCGAATTCTTCTGTGATACCGGGCTTGAGATGCTGTTGCGCAACGTCTCTGGGCCTGACTATCCTCTGTCCGAACAGGCTGAAGCCTATGTGCTGATCGAGCTTGCAACCTCGGCATCCGGTATCGACCTGTCGGGCATGTTGGAAACCGCACTTGGAGTGGTTTTTGAGGCTGATCTGATCGTCGAAGGGGCAGTCGCGGCCAACGATGCGCAGCGGGCAGTAATGTGGCATCTGCGCGAAGAAATGCCCGAAGGACAACGGCTGGAAGGCCCGCAGATCAAACACGACATCTCGGTTCCCTTGGCTGAGTGGGGCGGGCTTATCAAGGCAATGGAACCAAGGCTGACCGCGATCCTGCCGGGCGTTTGGATGAATCCGTTCGGGCATTTGGGCGATGGGAATACTCAGTTCAACCTCCCCCTCCCGGTCGGGCAGCCCGATTTCAGCGACCGCAAGCACGCGTTGGGTCCGGACAACCGTCTGAACCCGGGGGTCGTTTTACCCGGGGTGGATGCACAAGAATAAATTACCAATACGCCGAAAATCTTGATGTAATGATGCCAGGCTTTTCGGCCAAAGTTCTGCCAGTGGCAATTGGCATCTTGTGAAACCCGTCCAGTGCGGGAAGTCAGGTATTCAGTTGAAGATGCTTTCGTAATTAAAACGGCACCAGGTAAAGGGTATCAAGAATATGAGCCAACCCACTCAAACCGCCCTTGTGACAGGTGCCACCAGCGGTATTGGCAAGGCTATCACCTTTGCCTTGGCCGACGCAGGATACCGGGTCATTGCGCTGGGGCGCAGCGCGACAACGCTTGACCAGATGCAGGCTACCGCTGGCGTGCAACCCTTGGCGCTTGACCTTACGGACCGCGAAGCCCTGGCGACCGCCTTGGAGGGCGAGCAGATTGATGTCTTGGTCAACAATGCCGGTGTGATCCCTCCGGTCGTGGGCTTTGACAAGATGGAGCAGTCGGATATCGACACCACTCTGGAAGTAAATCTGAGCGCGGCGATTGCCACCACGCGCATGGTTCTGCCGGGTATGATCACACGGCAGCGGGGCCACATTTTCTTCACCGGCTCGACGGCGGGTCATGCACCATTCCCAAACATGGCGGTCTATGGCGCGTCCAAAGCGGCGATCTCCAGCTTTGCCGCGGCATTGCGTTGCGACGTTTCGGGGTCGGGCGTGCGTGTGACCGAGATTGTCGCGGGCCGGGTCGAGACCAATTTGTATCGCGACGCGCTGAACGACTCTGAGCGCGCCGAAATGTATTCGGCGTTTGATGCTGTGCAACCCGAAGAAGTGGCCGAGATGCTGTTGTCCGTGCTGAAGATGCCTGCACGCGTGGATGTGACACGCTTTGATATTCTACCGACGGCCCAATTTGTCGGTGGCGGCGGTTTTGCGAAAAAGGAAGACTAGGATGGACGGCTTGTCTGTTGTGATTGTCGGCGGTGGGGCGGGGCTTGGTTTGTTGCTGGCAGATATGGCCGTTGAAAACGGAGCGGCTGCGATCGGCATCATTGATGTGAATGGTCAGTCGGCAGAGGCCGCACTGGCCAAAGCGCGTGTGACTGGGTTGAAGACCGCTTGGGCCGCCGGTGACATCCGCACTGCGGATGCCGCACACAAGGCCTTTGCCCAGATTGCGGACCAACTGGGACGCGTGGATACCGTGATCAACTCGGCAGCGATCTACCCGCGCAAACCGATGCTTGAGATCACCGATGCGGATTGGGATGCATCAAACGCGGTGAATATCAAGGGTACGTTTCATATGTGCGTGGCCGCGATCAGGCAGTTCCGCGCGCAAGAGACGGACGGAGTGGTCAAGGGCCGGATCGTCAACATTACGTCCGTTGACGCCTTCAAGGCACATCCGCAAAACGCCCATTACGCCGCGACCAAAGCCGCCGTTGTCAGCTTGACCAAGAGCTTTGCACATGAGGTGGCACCGGACAATATTCTGGTGAATTCGGTCGCGCCCGCAGGCATGGCGACTGAAAAGGCGCGCGAGGCCGGTTTCCTGGGAGAATTGGCCGCTGCAAGCCCGCTGGGTCGGGGTGGCGAACCGCGCGAGATGGCTGAATGGGTGCTGATGGCTGGAGGTCCGAAAAACACATACATGACCGGCGAGAACATCATCGTCTCGGGCGGTTACATCTATGCGTAAAGGGCCGGGTGATGATCTACAAATCTCGCCTGAAACTTCAAAAACTTGGTCGGTAAGACCGTCTGGATCGTTAATCCGGATTAGGAATGCTCCTGAATCTTCGATGTGTCGGCTACAGAATTTCTTTCCGGTTACAAGAATTTCTGCACCGACGAACTTGCTTTGATGGCGGTAGGATGCCGTCGGGATATCCTAAAGCGACAGGTCCGAAATGACTGAACGAAATGGCGGAACACTCCTGGTCGAATGCTTGCAGGCGCTCGGGGCGCGGCACAGCTTTGGCGTGCCGGGCGAAAGTTTTCTGGCAGTGTTGGATGCATTGCATGACACCAGCAGTGCGCGGCAAGACACAAACAGCGCCCTGGACTTTACGCTGTGCCGGAACGAAGGTGGCGCGGCCTTTATGGCGGCTGCTTACGGCAAGCTGACCGGACAGCCGGGCATCTGTTTCGTAACGCGTGGACCGGGTGCGACCAATGCCTCGATCGGGGTGCATACCGCGATGCAGGACAGCGCGCCGATGTTGCTGTTTGTGGGGCAGGTCGGCACCGACATGAAAGGCCGAGAGGCGTTTCAGGAGATCGACTATCGGGCCTATTTCGGAACAGTCGCTAAATGGGCGACCGAGATCGACGATGTCGACCGCATCCCCGAAATCATTGCGCGGGCCTGGGCCACGGCGACAACGGGCCGACCTGGTCCGGTTGTTGTGGCCCTGCCCGAAGACATGCTGACTGACATGACGGCCACTCCCGCTCTCACCGGCCCGATGTCTGTTGAAGAGGCCGCCCCCTCGCCCTCCGCCTTGGGGGCGGTCCTTTCAGCCCTGTCCGAGGCCAAACGCCCGCTGATCCTGATGGGCGGTGGCAGCTGGACAGTCGAAGGCAGCGCGGCGCTGCAGAAATTTGCCGAAAGATCGGACCTGCCGGTTCTGGCAGCGTTCCGATTTCAGGATCTCTACGACAATCACTCACATAGTTACGTCGGGGATGCCGGGGTGGGGATGACACCGGCCACCAAAAAACTGATCCAGGATGCAGATTTGATCCTCGCCGTTGGTGTGCGGTTTGGCGAGATGACCACAGATGGCTACACCCTGCTGACCGTACCGAAGCCGGTGCAAAAGCTGATCCATGTGCATATCTCGGATCGTGAGTTGGGCAAGGTCTATATTCCTGATCTTGGCATTCAATCCGGGTCGAACGCCTTTGCTGTTGCGCTGGCAGAGCATACGGTCAGTGGCGGCTGGGCCAATTGGCGTGCCGAGGCGCGTGCCGGATATGAGGCGACTTTTGACCTCCCCGATCTGCCTAGCCCGGTCGATATGGGCAAGGTCACCGCCTATCTGCGCGACCGCTTGCCCGAAGATGCCGTGCTGACCAACGGGGCGGGCAACTTTACCGTTTGGCCCAATAAGTTCTTCAAATTCGGCCCCGGCCAGCGTCTTCTTGCACCCCAGTCGGGTGCTATGGGCTATGGCTTGCCCGCTGCCGTCGCCGCCAAGGTCGCTAGTCCGGAACGCACGGTTGTGTGTTTTGCCGGCGACGGTGATTTCCAGATGAACTGTCAGGAGCTTGGCACAGCCATGCAAGCAGGCGCTCAGCCCATCGTTTTGATCCTGAACAACGGCATCTACGGTACGATCCGAATGCATCAGGAGAAAACCTATCCCGAACGGGTATCCGGCACGACTCTGGAGAACCCCGATTTCGTTACGCTTGCCAAAGCTTATGGCTATCACGCCGAGCGTGTTGAAAAGACCGAGGATTTCGAGGCCGCCTTTGAACGTGCGATGGCTTCGGATACGGGCGCGGTTTTGGACCTCAACATTTCGCCCGAGGCACTGACCCCGCGCCAAACCCTGAGCCAGATGCGGGATGCCGCCAAAGGAGTCCGGACATGACGACGCAAGATATACGTCTTGGCGCGGATATCGGTGGCACGTTTACGGATGTTGCGCTTGATGTTCGGGGCGAGATTCACTCGACCAAGGTTCTGACCAACTACACTGCGCCGGAACAGGCGATCCTGGACGGGATCGCCATCGTGACCGAACACGCGGGGATCGGGTTCAGCGATCTGGATATCATTATCCACGGCACTACGCTGGCCACCAACGCCCTGATAGAACGTCGCGGAGCAAAGACCGCGCTTGTGACGACCGAAGGGTTCCGCGATGTCATTGAAATGCGGACCGAAAACCGGTTCGAGCAATATGACCTGAACCTGAAACTGCCTGCTCCGCTGATCCCGCGTCAGGACCGTTTCCCGGTCGCGGGCCGGATCGATGCGCAGGGCAACGAACTGCAACCGCTGGACGAAGCCCGCCTTGAGGCGTTGGCCGACGAAATTCGCGACGGCGGCTTTGGTGCGGTGGCTATCGGTTTCATCCACTCGTATCAGAACCCGGCGCATGAAGAACGGGCGCGCGAAATTCTTGCCGCGAAGCTGCCGGGAATACCGATTTCTATCTCGGCTGAGGTTAGCCCTCAGATGCGCGAGTTCGAGCGGTTCAATACCGTATGCGCCAATGCTTATGTGCGTCCGCAGATGGAGGATTACCTGACCCGTCTGCAATCGCGTCTGCAAGCGCAGGGTGCGGACTGTCCGGTGTTCATGATCCACTCGGGCGGGGGTCTGATCTCGATCGAAACCGCGACCCAATTCCCCGTGCGTTTGGTTGAATCTGGCCCTGCGGGTGGTGCGATCTTTGCCGCCGATGTGGCCGCCAAATTCGGTATCGAGAAAGTCGTCAGCTATGACATGGGCGGCACCACCGCCAAGATCTGTCTTATCGAAAATTTCGAACCGCAGACAGCCCGCACCTTCGAGGTCGCACGCACCTATCGCTTCTGCAAAGGCTCGGGCATGCCGATCTCGATCCCGGTGATCGAGATGATCGAGATCGGGGCAGGGGGTGGCTCGATCGCGTGGGTGGATGCGATGGGTCGTATTCAGACCGGCCCGGAAAGTGCGGCTTCGGAACCCGGCCCAGCCTGTTACCAGCGCGGTGGCGACCGTCCGGCGATCACAGATGCTGACCTGATGCTGGGCAAGATAGACCCGGATAACTTTGCCGGGGGTGCAATCCGCTTGTCCAAAGAGGCATCAAGCGCTGCCATCGCCAAGGATGTTGGTGACAAGCTGTCTCTGGATCCGCTTGAGGCCGCGTTCGGTATCGTCGAAGTGGTTGACGAGAACATGGCCAATGCGGCCCGCGTTCATGCGGTCGAGAACGGCAAGAACATCAGCGACAACGTGATGATTGCCTTTGGCGGCGCGGCCCCTTTGCACGCCGCTCGTCTGTGCGAAAAGCTGGGTGTTAACCAGTGTCTGATCCCACCGGGAGCCGGCGTCGGCTCGGCTATCGGCTTCCTGAAAGCCCCGTTTGGGTACGAAGCACTGGCTTCGCGTCTGGTGCGCCTGTCCGAGTTTGACGTGGATGCCGTGAACGCCATGCTGACCGATTTGCGCGAGACGGCTGAAGGGTTTGTCCGTGCGGGAACAGATGGTGAGATCAAGCGTGAAGTTGTAGGGTTCATGCGCTATCAGGGGCAGGGCTGGGAAATCCCTGTTGCGATCCCGGATCGTACATTGATTGCCGGTGACGTCGACCTGATCCGCGATCGGTTCCGTGAGAATTATGCCCGCTTCTTTGGCCGCGCCATCGACGGGCTGGACGGGTTGGAGATCGAGATCGTCACTTGGTCGGTGAAGGCCAGCGATATCCGTCCGGCTCCGGCGCGGGTCGCGCTTGTGACCAAAGGGGCGGCCTCGGACGTGCCGAACACCCGTCCGGTGTTCGACCCCAGCAGCGACGGTCTGCAAGACAGTCGCATCGTCGAACGCGATAAGTTGTCGGAGGGCGACCGCGTGATCGGCCCTGCGGTGATTGTCGAACGTGAAACCTCGACCGTTGTGACCTCGCCCTTTGACGCGGTGTTGCAGGGCGACGGTACCATCCTCTTGATCCGTAAGGAGGGCTGATCCATGGCCGGACTTTCAGAAATCCGTATGCAGGTGATGTGGAACCGTCTGATCTCGGTCGTTGAGGAACAGGCGCTGACCCTGTTGCGCACTGCGTTTTCGACCTCGGTTCGCGAGGCCGGCGACCTGTCTGCCGGTGTCTTCACCCCCGAGGGTCTGATGCTGGCACAGGCCGTGACTGGCACACCGGGGCACGTCAATACAATGGCCGAGGCCGTGCTGCATTTTCTGGCGGAAATTCCCCGCGACGAGATGTTCGAAGGCGACTGCTATGTGACCAACGACCCGTGGAAGGGCACCGGGCACCTGCACGACATCACCATGGTCGCGCCGTCCTTCAAGGATGGAAAGCTCGTAGCTTTCTTTGCCTGTACTGCCCATGTTGTTGACGTCGGTGGGCGCGGCTTTGGTGCCGATGGTAAATCGGTCTACGAAGAGGGCATCCTGATCCCGATCATGAAGTTTGCCGAAAAGGGCAAAGTGAACCGCGACCTGATCAACATCCTGCGCAATAATGTGCGCGAGCCCAATCAGGTTGTCGGCGATTTTTTTTCGCTGGCGGCCTGCAACGAAGTGGGTCACCGTCGTCTGATCGAAATGATGTGCGAAACCGGAATGGACTGCCTGGACGATCTGGGCGAATTCATCTTCAACCGGTCGCGCGCCGCCACGCTGGAACGGATCGCGGCCCTGCCCAAAGGCAGCTGGGGCAACGAGATGACCGTGGATGGGTATGACGTTCCGGTTAAGCTGGCGATCACACTGTCGGTCAAAGATGGTGAAGTGAATGTTGATTTCACAGGCACCGATCAGATGAGCAAATGGGGCATCAACTGCCCGATGATCTATTCCAAAGCCTATGCCTGCTACGCTGTGAAATGCGTAGTGGCCCCCGATATTCCGAATAACTCTGCGTCTCTGGAGCCGTTTACGGTTTCTTCTCCTCCCAATATCCTGAACGCAGAGCGGCCAGCGCCCGTATCTCTCCGCCATGTCATGGGCCATATGGTCCCTGATCTGGTTCTTGGGGCGCTGGCCAAAGCTTTGCCCGGTCAGATTATGGCCGAAGGTGCGGCGGCCCTGTGGAACATTCACATCTCGGCACGCCCCGAGGCGGGTGGGCAAGGTCGACGTTCCGAAGTGCTGATGTTCAACTCTGGCGGTACCGGTGCGCGGCCCGGTTTGGATGGGTTGGCGGCAACCGCCTTTCCTTCGGGCGTCCATACGATGCCAATTGAGGCGACTGAACACACCGGACCTATCGTTGTCTGGCGCAAGGAATTGCGTCCAGACAGCGGCGGCGCGGGAAAGTTGCGCGGCGGTTTGGGTCAGATCATCGAGATCGCTCCGGCCGAGGGGCATGAGTTCGACTTTTCCGCTATGTTTGACCGGGTCAATCACCCGGCCCGCGGACGCGATGGCGGCGAAGATGGCGCGCCCGGCGTTGTCGAGCTGTGCGATGGTACCAAACTGCGCCCAAAGGGCTGGCAACACGTGCCAGCAGGCAAGCGCCTGATCCTGAAAGCGCCCGGTGGTGGCGGGTTCGGCCCGGCAGAGCATAGGGATCCAGAGGCACGGGTAGATGACCGGATCAAGGGTTATGTAACCGGAGATGATGCATGAGCGGAATCGACTCACACCTGTCCGGCTCGAAACCTTCGGTCTCATGGGCGCTCAGCCAGGCCGCCAAGGAAATGGCCGCGACCGGGATTGCTACACATGCGACATCGGATGAAAAACTGAACAAAACTATAAGCCGTATTGCGGATGCCGTCGGCAAACTGAAACGCTGAGGACTATTATGACCAAACCTTACAAGAAAATTCTGCTCACCGGTGCAGCTGGTCGCCTTGGCACCGAACTGCGCAAAGGTCTGGCTCCGTTGGCAGATACGATCCGTTTGGCGGCGCGCAATCCGTTTGACGATCTTGCGGAGACCGAGGAACAGGTGATTTTCGACCTCTCGGATATGGAGGCCACGGTTGCGGCGACCGAAGGCTGTGACGCCATCGTGCATTATGGCGGTGCGCCGCTGGAAAGCCCTTGGCAGACCATTCTCGACAGCAATATCCGCGGCTCGTACCACATCTATGAAGGTGCACGGAAACACGGCGCCAAGCGGGTGATCTATGCGTCGTCCGTTCACGCGATCGGCTATCACAAAATCGAAGATCACATCGGGGTCGATGCTCCTGTACGCCCGGACAGCCTGTATGGGGTGTCGAAGAACTTCGTCGAAAGCCTCAGCCGTCTCTATTGGGACAAGTTTGGTATTGAATCTGCCTGTCTGCGGATTTTCTCGTCTTTCCCGGAACCGGCAGATCGCCGGATGCTGTGGTCTTACCTGTCCTTTGACGACTGTGTGCGCCTGACGACCGCCGCGCTGACTGCTCCGCGCATCGGTCACACGCTGAGTTTCGGTCTGTCCGACAACAAGGTCAAAGTGGTGGACAATTCGGGCGCCAACCATCTGGGGTATGTCCCGCAGGACAGCTCGGAACCCTATCGCGCGGCTGTCGAGGCCCGTACTGAAGTTGCCGACCACAATGCGCCATCCGTTCAATTTCTGGGCGGTTGGTTCTGCGAATTGGGTCACCCCGATGACGAGGAGAAGTGATGAAAGACAGCTATGATGTCGTCATCGTCGGCGGGGCCGTTATCGGTTCTGCCATCGCCTATTTCCTGACGGCAAATTCGGATTTCAACGGCTCGGTCCTGATGATCGAGCGGGACCCGACCTTTGCGCAGGCCTCGACCTCGCTGAGCTCGTCGGCGATCCGCAACCAGTTCTCGAACCCGGTCAACGTGCAAATCGGTCAGTTTGGCACCAAATTCATTCGTGAATTTGCCGATACAATGGAATTGGATGGTGAGAAACCGGATCTGGGTTTCCACGAGGGCGGGTATCTGTTCCTTGCGTCGACCGACGAACAGGCGCAGATTCTGCGTGAAAACCACGAAGTCCAGAAATCTTTGGGCGCGGACGTTGTTCTTTGGAATCCCGACCAGATTAAACAGGCCTTTCCGCATATCCGCGTGGATGATCTGCAACTGGCCAGCTATGGCCAGTCGGGCGAAGGGTGGTTTTCAAACACCGGTCTGATGAACGGCTTTCGCAAAAAGGCGCGGGCGCAAGGTGCGGACTATCTGATTGACGAGGTCGTGGACATCAACCGTGAAGGTGATCGGATCACAGGCGTTGTTCTGAAAAGCGGCAAGACCATCGGCTGCGGCACGCTGGTAAACGCCTCGGGTCCACGCGCGGCGCAAACCGCTGCCATGGCTCATCTGACCATTCCGGTCGAACCGCGCAAACGCTCGCTGTTTGTATTTGATTGCGCCAAATCACCCGAAGGTACGGCCAATGTGAATCAGGGCCGCCTGCCGCTGATGATCGACCCGACGGGTTCTTTCTGCCGCCCGGAAGGCAAGTATTTTCTGGCGGGTACTGTGCCTTCGGAAGATCCTGCTGTCGACTGGGATGATTTCGAACCGCGTCATGAAGAGTTTGAGCGACTTTGGATGGATCTGGCCGAACGGTCCGAGGCGTTTGAGGCGATCAAGCTGATAAACTTCTGGGCCGGGCACTATGCGTTCAACACGTTGGATCACAATGCGATTGCAGGCCCCCACACCGAAGTGAGGAACTTTATCTTCGCAAACGGGTTCTCGGGCCACGGGTTGCAGCAATCAGCTGCCATCGGGCGTGGTGTGTCGGAATGGATCACTTATGGTGCGTTTCGGAGCCTTGACCTGAGCGAGATCGGCTATGATAGGGTCGTGCGGAATGAGCCGTTTTTGGAGAAAGCGGTGATCTGACCTGGGGCACCGTATGACCTCCAATCGTTTCAGACTTCCCCCATTGAATGCTCTGAAAGCATTTCACGCGGCTGCGCGCCATGGCTCGATCCGGGGTGCTGCAGATGAGCTTTTAGTAACGCCACAGGCCGTGAGCCAGCAGATCAAACTGCTTGAGGATACTTTGCAGGTCACACTGTTTGAACGGCGCGGGCGGACCATCGAACCAACTGACGCTGCGGTCTTGCTGGCCCGCTATGTCGAAGCCGGTTTCGAAGAATTGGCCGAAGGCGTGCGCCGGGTGACCACCAAAAAGTATCAAAACAGGATCACTCTGAACGTTTCGCCCTATTTTGCGACACGCTATCTGTTGCCCCGGCTGGAAATCTTTCGCGAGTCTGTACCGCAATCAGATCTGCGGCTGACGACGATGGTTGAGACACCGGATTTTAAGCGCGACGATATCGACGTCGCGGTCCAGTGGGGGTATGGCGACTGGAAAGCTCTGGATGCCGTTTTGTTGATCAAGGACCACAAGACCATTTGCTGCACGCCTGAGTTGGCAGATCAGATACGATCCCCGCAAGATTTAGCACACCAACAGCTGTTGCATCCTGTCTTGCAAAATACCCTTTGGTCAGACGCAATGCGCTTTCTGGGTGTGGACCTTCCCGAGGCGTCATCGGAATTGGCTTTCCATGATGCAGCGACGATGCGACGCGCGACGTTGTCTGGTATGGGGGTTGGGCTGATTTCTCGCGCGGACGCGAAACGCGACGTGCGTGCCGGTGACCTCGTTGCCCCGTTGGGTGAAGACCTGTTGCTGGATATGCCACCCGATCAAGTCCCCGGCTTCTATCTCGTTTTGCCGCGCGCCCACAGGCGCGTGAGCGGGGTCGCCAATTTTTGCGACTGGATTACGCAACAAACCTGGCAAGACATCGAGTCATAAGCCGCGTGGTCAATCTGTCAGCTAGCTATTTGACGGGAGCAAACTTCGACACCTGAGTGCTGGATTGTCTCAGTGCAGAGAGTGCGACACGTCCCGGCAAGGTATCAAAGAACTGGTTTGCAGCTCTTTGCTAAACCAAGCCAGGTCAACCTGTATATCGGAATAGGCCAATATATGGGATAAGATAAGCAATTGGGACCTGATAAATGATAAGGATTTGATGCAGGTTTTTCCCCGACCGCGAAGATTGATTTCGAGCGGGCAGGGAGGAAAACATGTCACAAATCACGATTACAGGTGCTCAGATTTGGGATGGCGTATCCGAGACGCGCTATCCTGGAACTGTCACGATTGACGGAAACAAGATTACTTCTGTCACCAAAGGCGAAGACGTCTCTGGAGAAGTACAAGGCGAGGTGATTGACGGTACTGGGCATACGCTAATGCCGGGCATGGTCGAAGGTCACTGTCACCCCAGCTTTACCGGCGTAGGCGAGCCATGGGAACTTGGTCAGCTGTGCCCCGAACAGCATATGTTGTTGACGGCCCAGAACTTAAGGTTGCTTTTGAGCCACGGGTTTACGTCGATCTTCGAAGCGGCCTCAGCCAAACCGATGCTCGGGGTTACAGCACGTGATGCGATCAACGAGGGGATGTTGGACGGTCCGCGTATGCGTGCCTCGAGCCCCGAGATCACGACGACTGCCGGCTTGGGAGACGAGCGTAAGCGCCACATCTACCAGGAAAGCTTCGGGTTGGTTGCGGACGGCCCCCTGGAGATGCGCCGAGTTGCGCGGGAATGCGTGCGCGACAATGTCGACAACATGAAGATCAACATTTCGGGTGATGAGTTCGTTTCTTTCGCACGGGCTGAAATCACGCCTCTGGAAGATGATGAACTCGCCGCGTTCATGGCCGTAGCCCGGAAATACGGGAAGACGGTTGCGGCACACGCTCGGTCTTCAGAGTCCGTCAAAATGGCGGTGCGTCACGGGGTGGATTGCATCTATCACTGCGATTTCGCCGATGAGGAAGCGTTGGATATGCTGGAAGAAGCTAAGGATCGCGTCATTCTTGGTCCTGCCTTTGGTCTTGTTCACAACGCCACCCGCGAAGGTGAAGTAGTGGGTATCACAAAAGAAGTCGCTGAAGATCTGAACCTATTTCGTAAGTTCGACGCAACCTGCGCCACCTATCATGAGATACGAAAGCGCGGTCTGCGCGTGGCGGTCGGTGGAGACTACGGTTTCGCAGTTACTCCGATGGGCCAAAACGCTCGCGATATCGAACATTTCGTGCGCTATTTCGGATATTCGCCGGTCGAGGCGTTGCGTTGCGCCACACATGTTGGCGCGCAGCTGATGCAGATGGAGGACCAGATCGGTCAGGTCAAAGAGGGCTTTTTGGCCGATCTGCTGCTGGTCAAAGGCGACGTCACCCAGGATGTGAGCCTGGTCCAACATCAGGACAATCTGGCGATGATCATGAAGGATGGGGTGATGTTCAAAGACCCCCGGATCGGCATCAATGCAGGCGGCTTGATCCGCGCTGCCGAATAAAATCAATACGTTAGGGAGGAAACGCATGCGTATTTTGAAAACCGCGGCAGCTGCCGCGACTCTGGGGCTGTTTGCCGGATCGGCAATGGCGGATGGTTATCAGGGTGTGCCGCGCACCTTTCTGTGGAACCCGGGTGCGTCAGAAATCTATGACGCCGCCGAGTACAAGAAAGAGGGACCCTACACGATTGGGTTCTCGAACGCCTCGATCTCGAACCCGTGGCGCGTGGCGATGCTGCATGGTATCGAAGCGGCAGCCGAGCGGAACGCCGACAAGCTGAGCCGTTTCATCATTACCGACGCCAATGACGATCCCAGCAAGCAGGCTGCCGACGTACAGGACTTGATTGCGCAAGGCGTTGACATCCTGTTGATCTCACCTGCTACGGCCGAGGCGATGGACCCGGTTATCCGTCGTGCCAAACGTCAGGGCATCCCGGTGGTTCTGGTCGACCGCTCGGTACCATCGGATGAAAACTTCATCAGCTTCGTAACTGCATCGGATCAAGCACTTGGCCGCATCTCTGCGCAGTGGTTGGCTGAAAAGCTAGGCGGCAAAGGTAAAGTCGTGATGCTTGGCGGGCTGGCCGGCGCGTCACCTGCCGAGGCTCGAATTCAGGCGGCCATGGAAGTGTTCAACCAGTTCCCCGAGCTTGAGGTACTGGAGACCCAATACACCAGTTGGTCGCCGGCCAACGGCAAGACCATCATGTCCGCCTTGATCCAGAAATACGGAGATGAGATTTCGGGCGTCTGGGCCGACTCGGGTCTGCAAGGATCGGGCTCGATCGAAGCCTTCTTGGCCGCCGGGTACGAGGCCGGATCCATCCCGCCGCATACCGGTGGTGATTTCAACGCGATGTATCAGCTGTCGGTGAACAACGACGTGCCGATGATCGGCATCGACTATCCGCCAGCCATGGGTGCGCGGGCCTTCGAGGTTCTGTTCGACGTACTTGACGGCAAGGGCATCCCTAAACGGATCGAAGTGAACCAGCAGGTTGTTGTGTCAGAAGGTCATGAAACGCCATCGGTGCAGGCGGACGTGTTTGTTGCGGACTATGCGCTGATGGACAAGCCGGGCTCGGTCATCATGTCCTCGGGCGTTGGGGCCGACTATGATCCGGCCACCTTCTCGGCGGTTTATCCCAAGTAACCGGGATCATCACAGGCAGGGGCGGCACTGAATCGCCCCGCCACCACGGGAGGAGAGAAGAATGGCACAGCCATATCTGGCCGCGCGCGGCCTCAGCAAGTCATTTGGCCCCAACGAAGTGCTAAAAGGGATCGAGTTCGAAGTCCATGGCAACCATTCAGTCGCCCTATGTGGTGAGAATGGAGCCGGGAAATCGACCCTGATCAAACTGCTGACCGGGCTTTATACGCCGACTGGCGGGCATGTGGAATTCGAGGGCAGTGAAGCGGGTTGGTCTGATCCGCGCCAGAGCCTTAATGCCGGGATCGCGGTTGTGCATCAGGAATTTTCGGTTCTGGGTGCGCTGTCGATTGCCGAGAACATTTATCTGGGGGCTGAGCCACGCACCAAATTTGGCCTAATCGACCGCAAGGCATTGAAGCGCAACGCGCAGGCTCTGCTGGACGATCTGGGGATTTCTCTGAACCCCGACGATCTGGTCGAAACTCTGTCGGTTGCTGACAAGCAGATGGTCGAGATTGCAAAGGCGCTAAGGGTCGAGGCCAAGGTTCTGATCCTGGATGAACCCACGGCCGTGCTGAGCCAGAATGAAACCAAGCACCTGTTCCGCATTATCAATGACTTGCGGGAACGAGGTATGGGATTGGTTTATGTTTCGCACCGCCTGGACGAAATTTTTGAGATTTGCACCGATATCACGGTGATCAAGGACGGGGTCGTGACCTCGAAAGGGCCGACCACGGATTACACCCATGACAGTGTGATTGCTGCCATGGTGGGGCGCGAGCTTGGTGACCTCTTCCCGCACAAGGCCGTGAACCCAGCGGCGGGTGAGAAGGTGCTGGAAGTGGACAACCTAGTTGTGGCTCCGCACCTTCCGCCCGCCAATCTGGACGTCCACGCCGGTGAGATCGTCGGGCTCGCGGGTCTGGTCGGCTCGGGTCGGACTGAACTGGCGCTGGCTTTGTTCGGTGCGGCCCCCTCGACCGGTGATGTTACCCTGATGGGCGAGCCGATGCCCCATCGTGACCCAGCGGGGTGTATCGAGGCGGGTATTCTGATGCTGACGGAATCCCGCAAGGACGACGGGTTGTTCCTGAATTCCTCGGTCGCACGGAACTTTGCGGCGACAACGCCCGGTTTTGGCGTGCATCACAACGCCATTCCACCGGGGCATGAAGAGCGTCGCGCAGCCGTTCTGAAAGACCGCCGCGGCGTGGTGGTTGACCACGTGGGCCTGCCGATCTCGGCGCTGTCGGGCGGCAATCAACAAAAGGTCCTGATCGCGCGCTTGCTCGAGAACCGACCGAAGCTGTTGATCCTCGACGAGCCAACCCGGGGCGTCGATGTTGGCGCAAAATCCGAGATCTACAAGACCCTGCGTGAATTGGCGGATGAAGGCATGGCCCTGTTGGTGATCTCATCGGAACTGATTGAGATCGTGGGGCTGTGTGACCGCGTTCATGTCATGCGCGACGGAGAGCTGGCGAAAGAACTGGTCGGAGACGAGATCACTGAAGAGGCGATCATCACCGTGGCCGCTGCCGAAACCTCAACCCATCACGGAGTAGCTGCATGAGCACGATCGCCCGCGCTACACGCGCCCAGCCCGTTCATTTGGTAGTAGTTGCCCTGATTGCCATTGTCTTCGTGATTGGCATCTCGGCCTCGGACCGTTTCGCAACCCCGCTTAACATGGCTAATGTACAGGACCAGATGGTAGCCCTTGCGATTGTCGCTTTGGCACAAACTATTGTGATCCTATCCGGCGGCATCGACCTCAGCTATGCCGGAGCACTGAGTTTCCTTTGCGTGGTGTTTGCCGCCATTGCCGGAGATACGACGGGGACCCTAGTGCTGGCGATGGCCGCGGTCGTCGCACTCGGCATCCTCATTGGCATGATCAACGGAGGCATCACAGCCTATGTCGGGGTGCACCCTCTGATCACCACGCTAGGTTCCTCGACGATTCTGGCAGGCGCTGCGCTGTTGATCACCCGACAGCCTTCGGGCTCCGTTCCGCTTTTCTTTGAGGATTTTACCTATGGCCGCCTTGGCGTGGTGCCCTATGGCATGATGTTCGTCATCGCGCTGTATCTGCTGATCGGTTTCATGTTGTGGCGCACGACCTTTGGCACCCGCATATTTGCCATCGGCGATAACGAGGCCGCTGCCGCTGTATCTGGCCTGCCGGTGAAACAGACCAAAGTTGCGATCTACGCTCTGTCCGGTCTGCTTTGCGCCGTAGCCGCGATGTATATGACAGGGCGTTTTGGCGTCGGAGACCCGCGCGCAGGCGTCGGGTTCGATCTGCGCTCGATCACGCCGGTGATTGTTGGCGGGACGTTGCTGGCCGGAGGCAAGGGCGGCGTTCTGGGAACTGCGCTGGCGGTGATCCTGCTTGCGTTCCTGGCGAATGTTCTGAATTTCATGAATATTTCCAGCTACTACCAGTGGATTGCCGAAGGTCTGATCATCATCGCCGCCGTTTCATTCTTTGCAGGAAAGGGCAAGTCATGACCGCGACCGCCACCAACCCTGAAAAAGCCAAACCCAACCGCAATACGGTGCGCGCGACCCAACGGCGAGAGCTGTTGATCCTGCTGGGTTTCCTCGCCGTGATCTGGGCAGTGACAACAGCTTTGTCTCCTCGGTTCCTGACACCGGCGAACCTGAAAGACATTCTGATCCAGGCCGCGCCGCTGGGCTTTGTGGTCATCGGTCAGATGATCGTCATTATCGTCCGCGGGCTCGATCTGTCGGTCGCTTCGATTATGGCCACGGTTGCAGTTCTATCGACCTCATTAATCGATTCGACGCCGGTGATCTTTACCGTGGCATTGCTGTTGGGAGCGTTCATAGGTGCTATTAACGGTTACCTTGTGGCCTTTCGAAAGGTGACCCCGTTCCTCGCGACCCTTGCCACCATGATCGTGCTTCAAGGTGTTCGCTTTGCCTACACCAAAGGCGCGCCGGGCGGGACATTGCCGGACACTTTCCGTTGGCTCGCAACGGGCGACATTTTCGGCGTCCCTGTTGCGCTGATTGCCTTGGCTATCGTGGGTTTCGGGATGCACTGGCTGCTGGAAAGAACCGTCTTTGGCCGTCGCTTGAAACTCTATGGAGACAGCCCGGAAGCCGCGTACATGACCGGCGCGCCGACCCGCCTGTTGGTTGTTATGGCCTTTGTCATCTCGGGCGTGCTGGCTGCTATCGCGGGGTTGTTCCTTGTTGGCTATGTCGGCATCGTCGATAACTGGACTGGGCGCGGGTATGAGCTGGACAGTATCGCAGCAGCTGTGATTGGCGGCGCGGCACTGTCTGGTGGAAAAGGCTCGGTGCCTGGCGTGTTACTGGCAGCGCTGATCCTGGTATCTTTGTTCAACATCGTCGTCATCCTCGGCCTGTCGATCGAGTTGCAGTTGGTGATCAAGGGTACTCTGATTATCCTCGCCGCAGCCGTTTACATGAAACGGTCGCAGGGCTGATCGGGAAGGCGCTCATGTCTCAGGATGACAAATCAAACGTGCAGCGCATCGCGGCGATCCTGAAAGGGTTCGACGCACGAAACACCCCGCGTCGCACGCATGATATCCTCGAAGACTTGGGCGTCACCCGTTCCACAGGTTTTGGTCTTCTACGGGCGATGGTGGCGACAGGGTGGCTGGAACGTTTCGACCATGGGTTTCTCAGGTTGGGACCAAAGTCCCGGCAGATGCTTTTTGCCGCGCTGGAGGTGCCTGAACCCTCGGAAGTGAAAAAGCTGTCGGCGCGACCGGGTGGTCAGGGATTCGGAGCGCAGGGTAGTATTCCTGATCTGGAGTGGGACCCGACGCTGGTGCGGACTGTCGATGCCAGCCAATATCAGCGCGCAGCACCATACCGCATCGGTTTTTCCAACGCCTCCACAAGCAACGCCTGGCGCCGCGCCATGCTGCAAAGTTTGTTTTACGCGGAACGGATTGCGCAATCGCAGATCGAAGCGCTGATCGTTTTGGATGCGGAGGATGATCCCGCTTTGCAGCTTGCCCAGATTGACGAGCTGGTAGGGCAGGGGATTGACCTGCTGCTGATATCCATCACTTCGGTCAACGACAAGGCGCTCAGCGATCGTCTCGGAGAGCTTGCCGCTGAGGGCCTGCCGATTGTTGCGATTGACCGCCGCCCAAATGACAGGTCTTCGCTTGTTTCATTTGTCACGGCATCGGACAGCAGGATCGGACGTATAAGCGCCCTGTGGATGGCCGAAACTCTGTCTGGTCAGGGTCGGGTGTGGATGCTGAGCGGGCTGGACGGGGCCAGCCCGGCGCTGAGACGACAACAGGCCGCACTTGCAGTGTTCTCGGAATTTCCGGGCATCAGGGTTGAAAACGTCAGTTATACCGACTGGACCGAAGCAGGTGGGTATGATGCCATCGACAAGGTGCTGGCCGAGGCACGCCGACCACCGGACGGGGTCTGGTGTGACAGTGGTCTGCAAGGGGTGGGTTCAGTCAAACGTTTCCTGGATGGCGGCTTTGATATCCCGGCCCATACCGGCGGCGACCTGAACGAGATGTACAAACTATGTCTGCATCACAAGGCGCCGATGGCTGCACTGGACTACCCGGCCAGTATGGGTGCAAGGGCGCTGGGGCTGGCGCTGGACATTCTTGCCGGGAATACCGTTCCGCAGCGTGTAGAAGAGCCGGTTCAGATCGTGTTGCCGCGGGGACTGGAAACACCCTCGGTCAAGGCCGATAGCTGGGCCGAACTGCATGTCGTCTGGGATTTGCCGGATGACGCCATCCTCTCGCAAGGTCCAGCCTTGCGCCTGGAAAAACGGTCCATCAAAGGGAGCGCGACAGCATGACCCAATCCGCCTATGAACGCGCAATTGACGTCTTCCAGGCCCTACTGAACGCACCCGCATATGAGGCGCATGGCTCTCCGGCGGGGTTGATCCGGGCGGCAGGGTTGCCTGCCAGCAGTGGTTACCGGCACACCGCGACGCTTGAAGCAGAAGGGATGCTGCGTCGGGACGCACAGGGTTGTTATCTGCCCGGCATGTCTGCCATACGGATTGGTCTGCAAGGGTTCGGCGTCGGTCGTCTGGCACCGTTGGTTCAGCCTATCCTGCTGCAATTGCGCCAAAGTTCTCAAGTGACATCATTTCTGGCCATGGCACAGGATCTGGAACTGCATATGGGTCCGCATTCGGTCGGGCGTGAGACACGCGCGACGCCCTTGCAGCGTTCTTACGGGTTCGAGACCATTCCGGAATTCACGATCGGTCAGGTCACGGAAACTAGTTTGCGCTGGTTCGAAGGTCGCGTCGCACGTCGCACCAATGTCGCACTGATCCCAGTCGAAAGCACGGCCAGCAGCATTGCCGTTGTCGGCTTGGTTCTGAATTCCACACGCGGTGCTACCGATTTGCAAAACCGTGCGTTACGCCAGGCTTACGGACAAATCGCGAAGAAAGAGGTTTAGCCATGCAGGCCTTCTGGGACAGCCAGCTCAAATTCTCTGAGGTCATTCCCGGTTTCGCCGAAGCGTTGGACCGTATGGCGCGGGACAGCGACGCTGTAGCTCAACAGTGCTTGTTTACACGCACGGCTTACGGAGACCATCCGCGCCAATGGGTTGAATGGACCGAAGGCACAGGTCCAAACTCTGTTTTGCCTGTCATCATTCACGGTGGCTATTGGCGGGCGCTAGAGGCCGAGGCGCATCGTTTCATGGTTCCCGCGTTTCTGTCAGCGGGGGCCAGTGTGGCCAATATCGAATACCGCCTGATGCCCGAGGTTCGGTTGGCCGATGTCGTGGCAGATACCAAAACAGCCTTGCACAAACTGGCCGAGGTGTTTCCTGGGGTGCGGTTCGTCCTGATTGGCCATTCCGCCGGTGCGCATCTGGCGCTATCGGCCACGACCGACGATGCTCTGGCCGCGCGAACGCTGGGTGTTCTATCGCTCAGCGGGGTTTATGATCTGGCCCCCGTGCGCCTGTCTTTTCTGCAATCGGAACTTGGGCTGACTGTGGAAGAGGTGGCAGAATTCACGCTGTCCGCGCATGCAAACCGACCACCTGTCCTCTACATCAATGGCAGCGCCGAAACCTCCGAATATCTGCGGGGCGGCGCGCTGATGTCGCAATCCGAAAACGCTGATTGGCACATGATCACCGACGCAGACCACATGTCTCTGACCTGGGCCGCCTGCGATCAGGCCGATCAGCTTTTGTCCAAACTTTATTCTTTGGGAAACACCAAATGACACTGAACTTACCTGACACCGGAACGTTCGTCGGCCGTATCTGGCTGCCGCAGGCTCGAGGCCCCGCAGTGGTGGCGCGGCGGGGTGATCGTCTGGTCGACATCACCTCGTCACAGACCCCAACGATGCAGGCGCTTCTGGAACTGGACGATCCCGCTGCTGCGGCCAATGCAGTGGACGGTACGGACATCGGCGGTATCAACGAAGTCTCGGCCAACTCAACAGAAGCGCCCGATCCATCCAGACCATATTTCCTTGCACCATCCGACCTGCAACCGATCAAGGCCTGCGGCGTGACTTTCGTATCATCGATGTTGGAACGTGTGATCGAGGAAAAAGCCAAGGGTGACCCGGCCAAGGCGGACGCCATTCGCGCCCGCTGTACCGAGATTCTGGGCGACAGCCTGCGGGATGTGGTGCCGGGCTCGGACAAGGCAATGGCGTTGAAAGAGGCTCTGATCGCCGAGGATGTTTGGTCGCAATACCTTGAAGTTGGTATCGGCCCGGATGCTGAGGTATTTACCAAATCGCAAGCCATGTCAGCGGTAGGCTTCGGCGCGAGCGTCGGGTTGCACCCGATCTCGACATGGAACAACCCCGAACCCGAGGTCGTTCTTGCCGTCGATAGTGCTGCTCGTATCAAGGGCGCGACACTTGGCAACGATGTGAATCTGCGGGATGTCGAGGGGCGCTCGGCGCTGTTGTTGGGAAAGGCCAAGGACAACAACGCGTCTTGTGCCATAGGTCCGATGTTGCGGCTGTTTGACGACAGCTTCGGGATGGATGACGTCCGACAGGCCGAACTGACGCTGAAAGTAACCGGCGAAGAAGGGTTCGAAATGCACGGAACCAGCTCGATGGCCGAAATCAGCCGTGACCCGGAAAATCTGGTTGGTCAGGCGCGTGGCGCGCATCATCAATACCCGGATGGTTTCTTTCTTATGTTGGGTACATTGTTTGCACCGACACAAGACCGCGATACGCCCGGCGGGGGCTTTACCCACAAGATGGGTGATCTGGTTGAAATATCGAACCCGGCGCTCGGAAGGTTGGTCAACACGGTGCGCCTGTCCACTGAATGCCCGCCCTGGACCTTTGGCACCAGCGCGCTGATGAAAAACCTTGCCGCACGCAACCTGATCTGAGGAATTTGAGATGAACGGACACAGCCTGATTGCCGGAGAATGGATGGCAGGCAACAGCAGCTTTCAGTCTGCCCCCGCAACCGGAACGCCCAGGACCTATTCAGCCGGTACGCCGGAACTGGTTGCGCGGGCCTGCGCTGCAGCCGAAGATGCCTTCTGGTCCTACGGGTATTCAACCCGTGAAGACCGTGCTGTTTTTCTGGAGCGGGTCGCTGACGAGATCGAAAAGCGTGGAGCAGATATTACCGAAATCGGCTGCGCGGAAACCGGTCTGCCAGCGCCTCGGATGGAGGGTGAGCGGGGGCGAACCACTGGGCAGTTGCGCCTGTTTGCAAGCCATATCCGCGATGGTGCGTATCTGGATTATCGCCACGACGCGGCCTTGCCCGATCGCCAGCCATTGCCGCGCCCGGATCTGAAAATGGTGCAGCGCCCTATTGGTCCGGTGGCGGTTTTCGGCGCGTCAAATTTTCCGTTGGCCTTTTCGACTGCGGGCGGGGACACCGCAGCCGCGCTGGCGGCAGGATGCCCCGTGGTGGTCAAAGGTCACCCGGCGCATCCCGGCACGGGCGAGATCGTGGCTGAAGCCATTGACGCGGCCAGAGAGGCTCTTAGCTTACATCCGGGAGTGTTCAGTTTTGTTCAAGATGGCGGCGTTGCTGTCGGTGGCGCGCTGGTACAGAACCCTTTCATCAAAGCTGTCGGCTTCACCGGGTCCTTGCGCGGAGGACGCGCTTTGTTCGACCTCTGCGCCGCCCGCGAAGAACCAATCCCGTTCTTCGGCGAGCTGGGCTCGGTCAATCCTATGTTTCTACTGCCTGCTGCCCTAAAATCCCGTGGGGCAGAAATTGCCCAAGGCTGGGCGGCCTCGCTGACGATGGGCGCAGGCCAGTTCTGTACCAATCCGGGCTTGGCCATAGTGCCAGATGGCCCAGACGCCCAAACCTTTATCACCGAGGCCGCCGAGGCGATACAGGCTGCCGCCTCTCAGACCATGCTGACAGACGGTATTGCCCAAGCGTTCCGCGATGGTCGTGATCGCATCGCGTCAGCGCCCGAAGTCACGACATTGGTGTCCGGAACAGCCGAAAACCGGGACGCGAGTGCCTTTCTCTATCAGGTCTCGGCTGAAGCCTTTGAGGCCAACCCGGACTTATCGCACGAGGTTTTCGGGCCGCTGGGACTTGTCGTCGTCGCCAGGGATGCCGACGCCTTCACTACTATCGCACGGACGTTGGAGGGTCAGTTGACCGCGACCGTGCACATGGATTCCGCAGACGTCCCACATGCGTCGATCTTGCTGCCTATACTCGAGCGTAAGGCCGGGCGCGTTTTGTTCAATGGTTTTCCCACCGGGGTCGAAGTTGCAGACAGCATGGTGCATGGCGGCCCCTATCCGGCATCGACAAATTTTGGAGCGACCAGCGTAGGAACGCTTTCAATCCGCCGTTTTCTACGCCCGGTTTGCTACCAGAATTTGCCAGAGAACCTTCGCATCGACTGCTGATGTCAAACTGAACAGCGCACCAGACTGACGCGCTGTTTGGGACTTTTGCAAAGCCGCGTCGCAACATGACTTTCAGCCTGTTAAAAAATGCTTCGCTCACTGTGTCGCCTTCCCGAAATCCTGTGCTTGGGCGGGGGCGCAAGCGCTTGAATGCGTGTCAGGCAAACTATCTGTCGCTGTAGCGTATTTTCCCTTAAGCAGGGTGACAAGCTTGTCATTCGCGCCGGGAAATATGGAAGCTGGACCTATCTGGCCTTTACAGGAACCGTTGAGGCCAACTCCTGGTTGGGAAGCGCCTTTACGCATTCGATCTCAGGATTTGGCGGTGCCTAGCTTACCTCTGGCCAGGAAATCGAGATATCGAATGCGCGCGTTCTTGAAGAGCGTCACGGAACCATTGAATATCCCGATTTCTTGCCGGAGGGCGACGAGGTCCGCATTGACCTTAACCCACAGGATCGCCACTTCTCAGACAATGCGCGTGCTGCATTCCAATAAAGGAGATTCGCCCTCACCCGTTCGTTCGACAGAATGAGCGTGCGTCTTTCACGGCCGGAATTGTCGCTGGACCGGGCATTGTCCATCCCATCCGAAGCCATCACCGGCGGCTCGGTTCAAGTCGCCGGGGATAGGGTGCCAACGGTGCTTTTGTCAGATCATCAGACCACCGGCGGATACCCCAAGATCACCACCGTTGTTTCAGTGGATGTCGACCGGCTGAGTCAGAAGCGCGCCTGAGATCACGTGCGGTTTGTACCAATCTCTCCAAAAGTGGCGGTGCAGATCACCCGCGAAACCGCGCTGCACAGCTATGACTACCTCGCGGCTATTTCTGAGGCCAAGGGAACGCTGGAACAACGTGTGATGCGAGTAAACCTGATCAGCGGTGTCATCGCGGATGGCGAGTTGGTCGACTAGGCGCGCCCCTGTGACGTCCGGTCTGCTTCGCCAATTTGAAGAACTGGTGGCATAAGCTGCGGGTTCTGTGTCAATTCTTCGTTCAGCCAGATACTGCGTTACAGAGCCCTCCTCCATCGCCGGGTTCCGAAGGGCTGATTGTTCCATGTCGCATTCAATTCGACATCTGCCGTGGTGCGGTCGCGTGTGGTACGGGCGGTCAAATTGACAGAAACCTCAGCCGTTCCGTCAGGCCGTTCGAAAACCATCTTGTGACGTACGGTTGTCTGTTGCTCTACGTCATTTGAAGTGTCCAGATTGTGCGTCATGCTGGTCTCATAGCCGAAAACGGTCTCTGTCTGAGCATACGTCGTTTTCATCATCGGCTGATGCCAGCCCATCTCGATGCAGCTCCCCTTGGTCTGCGTCCAGCGTGTCAAAGCGTCAGGCGCATGGGTGGTATACCGTTTCTGCACGGGCAGGTCTTGGGCTTCGGGCAGTGGCCTGGACAGGTCAGCGGGCGCATCGGGTAAAACAGGCAAACGCAGCGTTGCGTGATCTATCTGTATATCTAAATCCGGTGATTTTGCGTGAATGAGGGGCCAGTAAGATGAGGACAAAGCAAGCCGGAGACTATGTCCCTTACGGACACGATACGCCGTTGAATGAAGCCGAAAGTCCGCATTGAATTTGCCTGACCTCGTCGCTGATGGTTTGCAATCCAAATTCTCGTCAAGCGACAGATTTCGAACGCCGTAGCTTATTCGTGCAGCCACCCCTTCCGGGCTCACATCACTGAGCCTGGCGATGATCTGCCCCGGTTTGTCGCCGGTCTCGCCACGCAGAGTCAGTGTTACCGAACCGTAGATAATGACGTCTTGCTTCAAAGGAGCCGTTTCGAAAACCAATGACCGGGCATCGTCTGCGGTTTGATCAAGTGACAGCCCGCCGAGGCGGCCAAAATACCCCGTGTCCCCGGCGGTTTGCCCGACGGTCGGGTCTGCGGGAACCCTCCATGGTGCAGGGCCGTCGCTGGATTTAAGCGTGGACAAGTCCCAGTCCTGTATCTCGCTTTCCTTTGAGGTTGGCCCGCTTTGCGTCCATCTCCCATTTCTTTGGGCCAAACTGTCGCCCGGCCTGTCGAATTCGCGCATCCAGACCCGCAGGCGCGGCCAGTCCGGGGTGTCGGGTTGATCCGATTTCAACCAATGATCCCACCACTCGAGCGCCAGCTTTTGAAAACCGATGGAGGGACCCGGGTTCCCGTGGTCGGGATAATGATGCCCCCAAGGACCGACGACCCCCCAGACCAGATCGGGGCGGGCATCAACCAAAGACATAACAGAATTGGAATAGCGATCACTCCACCCGCCGACTGACAGTATCGGAACCGAAAGGGCTGCAGCGGTATGAATAACCGAGCCGTGGCGCCAAAAGTCACCGCGCCCATCCTCACGCAGCCAGTTCTGCAGGGGGAATGTCAGACTATCGATCCGTTCTTTCCAACGCGATTTCCATTCCGGCCCAACATTCAGCGACGGTGGAGATGCCAGGATAGAAGGAAGCGTTGCACCCCATTCGAACGTGTCCGACAGAACGCAACCGCCCATATAGTGGATGTCGTCCTCGAACCGGTCATGTGTGGCACAGACAGCTATTGCCGCCTTCAACGGTGCGGGCGCATCGACGCTTGCCTGAAGAGATGCGGTCCCACCCCAGGATGTGCCGAACATGCCCACACGGCCATTGCACCAGGGTTGTGCAGCCAGCCATTCGATCACTTGCCGCGCATCGTCCAGTTCTGCCGGTGCGTACATATCCGGCATGTGCCCTTCGCTATCCCCTGATCCTCGCATATCCACGCGGATACACGCATAGCCATGGGCGGCAAAGTAGGGATGGTTCCGCTCATCCCGCGCGCGAACCATGTCGGTCTTGCGATAGGGGATGTACTCTAAAATGGCGGGGACTGGGTCTTGAAGCACCGGACGCCACAGCCGCGCGGCCAGCCGCACACCATCGGGCATTTCGATCCATAGATGATCTGTTTCTGACACGTCGAAAGGACAGTCGGTCTGGTCTCTCATAGTGATCCGCCGCGTGCGTTTGGTGTTTATTCCACTTCTGCAAATCTGGAGCGAACTTGCAATAGCTCCGTGCTTTTCGATGCAAAATAGAATTTGACTTTAAAATTCTAGTCTGATTTCAATTTTGACAGAACTCAACGCTCAGCCCAATTTCGGAGAGCCAAATGCCATCTGACAATGTCGTCGCTTTGCCATCCGCAATTTCCTCACTAGGCAGTGAGGTTCGGCAATTGCGCAAAGCCCGCCAACTGACGCTCAAACAATTGAGCGAAGAGGCGGGTATTTCGCTTAGCCATGTGTCGGCGATTGAGCGCGGGGTCTCCAAACCTTCGGTTGACGTGTTGCAGGCAATCGCCAGCGCGCTCAGCGTTACGCCAGACTGGTTTTTTGCCCGCCGCGCTGGTGCCGGGCCAATGGAACAGGCCTATGTTGTTCGCGCCCAGAACCGTCGGGCGCTGAATACGCTCTACGGTCAGGATGCGGCTGAGTTGGGCTATACTGATCACCTGCTGTCCAGTTCGATCGGCGGGCAGTTTTATATGGGTTTGGCGGTGTATGCACCTCACTCGGAACGCCCCGAAGACCCTTTGCAAAAGCACGAGGGTGAAGAGCACGGCTTGGTGCTGGAAGGTGAGTTGGAGATGCAGATCGGCGATGAGTTCATCTCACTGCGCGCCGGGGACAGCTACAGCTTTGACGCACGTATCCCGCACCATGCCCGCAACCGCACTGATCAGGTATGCCGGTTGATCTGGGCGGTCTCACCGGTCGTCATTCCAAAGGATGTCGTCGCATCGCAGGCGTCTGACCGGGAAACCTCGCCATGAGCCGTGACGTCCTGTTGCAACCCTATCAATTAAAGCACCTGACCCTGAAGAACAGGATCATGACTACCAGTCATGAACCCGCCTATCCAGAAGACGGAATGCCCAAAGAACGCTATCGCGCCTATCACGAAATGCGGGCAAAAGCGGGTGTTGCAATGACAATGACCGCAGGGTCTGCCACCGTCAGCCGCGACAGCCCACCGGTGTTCAACAACATCCTCGCCTACAAGGATGAGGTCGTGCGCTGGATGGGCGAACTGACCGATGCCTGCCACGCCCATGGCTGCGCTGTGATGATCCAGCTGACCCATCTGGGGCGGCGCACAGGATGGAACAAGGGCGATTGGTTGCCGTCAGTTTCCCCCTCGCATTTCCGCGAACCGGCACATCGGGCCTTTCCGAAGAAGTTGGAAGACTTTGATATCGAGCGGATCGTGACCGACTACGCCGATGCGGCTGAACGCATGCAGTCCGCCGGATTGGACGGGATCGAGTTGCAGGCTTACGGGCACTTGCTGGACCAATTCTGGTCGCCGCTGACCAACACGATGGACGCACCGTTTGGAGGTGATCTCGACAACCGACTTCGCTTTGGCTTTATGGTTTTGGATGCGATCCGCGACCGCGTCGGCCCCGACTTCATCGTCGGCGTCCGCTATACCGCCGATGAAGTCGAAAAAGGCGGCATCACCGAAGAAGAAGGGCTGGAAATCGCGCGCAGGCTTCGGGATAGCGGTCAGGTGGATTTTCTGAATGTCATTCGCGGGCGCATTCACACCGACCCTGCCATGACGGATGTGATCCCTGTGCAGGGCATGAAAAGCGCGCCGCATCTGGATTTCGCCGGGCGGGTGCGGGCTGAAACGGGCATGCCGACCTTCCATGCTTCGCGCATCCCTGACGTGGCGACGGCGAGACATGCGGTTTCCTCGGGTCTTTTGGATATGGTGGGGATGACCCGCGCGCATATGGCCGACCCGATGATCGTGTCCAAAATCCAAGCCGGACAGGAAGATGACATCCGGCCTTGTGTCGGGGCCACCTACTGCCTCGACCGCATCTATCAAGCAGGCGAAGCACTGTGCATTCACAACGCCGCAACGGGGCGTGAATTGTCGATGCCACATGTCATCCCCGCTGCCGAAACACGCCGCTGTGCGTTGATTGTTGGCGCAGGTCCCGCTGGGTTGGAAGCCGCGCGTGTCGCCGCTGAGCGTGGTCATGATGTCACCGTTCTGGAGGCGGCCCCCGAACCCGGCGGGCAAGTGCGCCTGACCGCGCAATCCAAGCGCCGGGCAGAGATGATCGGGATCATCGACTGGCGTATGGCGCAATGCGCTGCGCGGGACGTCCAGTTTCAGTTCAACACGTATGCCGAGGCCAGTGACGTGACCGCGCTGTCGCCGGATGTGGTGGTGATCGCGACCGGAGGTCTGCCCGAGACAACGATCCTCGATTCGGGAAATGAACTGGCCGTGTCCGCTTGGGATATCCTGTCCGGCGACGTACAGCCGGGCGAAAACGTGCTGATTTATGACGATGCGGGGGATCATCCGGCCCTGATGGCCGCCGAGGTCATCGCAGCCTCCGGTGCACGGGTCGAGGTCATGACCCGTGACCGCAGTTTTGCGCCCGAAGTCATGGCGATGAATCTGGTGCCCTATATGCGCTCGTTGCAGAAAACCGGGGCCGTGTTCACGGTCACCCGAACCCTGCAAACGATCGAAAAATCAGGCAATCAGCTACAAGCCTATATTGGAACCGACTATTCGGATCTGATTGAGAAAAGAGAATATGATCAGGTGGTTGTCAATCAAGGCACACTGCCACTGGACGATCTTTACTTTGACCTCAAGCCTCTGTCGCGCAATCGCGGGGCGGTGGATCACAGTGCGCTTGTCTCTGGCAAGGGCGACCTGTTTTCGCAACCCAATCCCAGCGCCGGATTTGATCTGTATCGTATTGGCGATGCCGTGTCGGCACGCAACATTCACGCTGCAATCTACGACGCTCTGCGCATTGGTATCCGGTGGTAGCAAGCGCAGGGAGATATCGCAAATACGAGAAAAATGAACTATTTTTCTTGCGAAAAAGAAACTATATCGTAACAATTCCGAAATACCGAGCGCACGAAGGGAGGAATCGTGAGCCAGGCCAGATCAAAAAAATACACCCGCACTGCCAGCGAAGAGGGGCTTGCAGCCTTCGGGGCTGAGGTGCGTCAGCTGCGCAAGGCCCGCCAGATGACCCTGGCCGAGCTTGCGTCCAGCAGCGGTGTTTCGATCAGCCATCTCAGCGCAATCGAACGCGGAACTGTCAGTGCCTCGCTCAATAAAATCTCTCGCATTGCCGACGCTTTGGGTGTCCCCGAGGAATGGTTTTTCAACCACCGCCCCGGCTCGGGCCCGCTGGAGCGTGCATACGTCGTGCGTCAATCCAACCGTCGAAATTTGAATTTGCTGTATGACGAACCTATCGAGCAATCTGGCTATGCGGATCAGTTGCTCTCCAGTTCAATTGGCGGAGGGTTCTGTTTGGGCGTCTCAGATTACCGCCCCTATTCCGAACAGGTCGTAGACCAGTATTTCTCGCGCGATGGCGAGATGCATGGGGTCATTCTGGATGGTGAACTAGAACTGGTTCTCGAGGACGAAACCGTCACCTTGCGCACTGGGGACAGTTTCAGCTTTCCCGGAGAAATTCTGCACGTTCTGCGCAATGTAACCGATCAACCCGCGCGCATGATCTGGGTGAACTCACCCGTCATCATCCCAAGATTCTCAGCGCTTGGCGCTGATGAGCAACTGCCACAGTCAAATAAGAAAAAGAACGGATAACGCCTGCTGGCACCTGAAGTCGCGGGCACGTCTGCTCGCAAGCAACCAAACCGGACAGATGCCCGGACACGAAGACAAACAGGGAGTAAGCAAATGAGTTCGATTTTCAAGGGAGACGTTTCCCGACGCTCCGTTCTGGCCGGTGCCGGTGCATTGGGCGCGGCCAGTTTGGCCTTTCCGCATATGGCCGTCAGCGCCGATGGTTCGGTCCTGACCATCCGGTCCTATAGCGATTTGCAGGTGCTGGACCCGGCCTTCTGGCTGGCCCTGCCCGAGGCCGACATCATGCGGTCGATCTATGCCCCACTGGTGTCGAACCAACAGGGCGACGAATGGAATTGGCGGCCGGTTGCTGTCGAAAGCATCGAACAGCTGGACGACCTGACCATAGCCTTCAAACTGCGTGACAATATCGGTTTCACGGACGGCTTCGGTCAGATGACCGCCGATGACGTTAAGTTCTCGATTGAGCGTATCGCCGATCCGGCCAATGAAAGCCCCTATGCCGGCGATTGGAGCGCTTTGAAAGAGGTTGAGATCAAGGACAACCTCTCGGGCCTGATCCACCTGAAAAACAAGTTCGTGCCGCTTTGGACAACCACACTGCCGACGCCTGCCTCCTGCATCGTATCGCGCAAAGCGGTCGAGGAAATCGGCGGCAAGATCGGATCCGAGCCGGTTGCGCAATCCGGTCAGTACATCCTGACCGAGTGGGTGCCCAAACAGAAAACTGTTCTGAAACGCAACCCGGATTGGGCGTATGAGCCGGGCGGGTACGAAGAAATCCACATCCTACCAATCGAAGACCCTTCGACCGCTGAACTGGGATTTGAAGCGGGCGATCTGGACTATACTTGGACGTCGGTATCCTCGCTGCCGCGTCTCAAGGAAAACCCGCCTGCGGGATCGGTTGTCGAGGAAAAACCCTCGCTGGCTTATGTCTGGCTGGGCATGAACCAGGACAACGAAGCGCTGAAAGACGTGCGCATCCGCCGTGCCATTCAGCACGCGATTGACCGGCAGACCGTAGTTGACGCGGCCTATTTCGGGGCCGCCGCTGTCGGCAATGGCATCATCGCGCCCGGTTTGCCCGGCAGCCGGGACAGTGTGACTTATGACTATGACCCCGACAAGGCCCGCGAATTGCTGGCCGAAGCCGGTGCCGAAGGCATGACCGTGACGCTCGACATCCTGAACCAATCCGAACGTCTGACGGCGGCTCAGGTCATTCAGGCCAATCTGGCCGATGTCGGTATCACTTGCGAGATCAAGCAAAATGACAGTGGGACGTTCTGGACGCTGGGTTCCAAGGACGGCGACTATTTCATGAATCTTCAGCTGGTGCTCAGCCGGTTCTCGATGAACCCCGACCCAAGCTGGGCGACTGTCTGGTTCACGCCCGAACAGGTCGGCGTCTGGAACTGGGAACGTTTCAACAACGAGGAATACAAGGCGCTGCACGAAGAGGGCCTGGTTGAAAGCGATCCGGCCAAGCGCGATGAGATCTACAAGAAGATGCAGGGTCTCATGGACGAAAGCGGCTGCTATGTCTTCCTGACGCACGAGGTTGTTGGCCTGATCCACAAGGATACGGTCAATCCGGGCCTCAAGCCGAATGGCGAGCCACTGCTGCCGCTGTTCAAACCCGCCTGATCCACGCAAACGGGCGGCGCGTTATCGCCGCCTGCACGCCTATAGGGGGCGCGTATGCTGAGCTATTTTATCAAACGGCTTGGGCTGGCTGCTGCAATCGTGTCGGTCGCCATGTTCCTGCTGTTTTGCATGATCTATCTGATCCCCGGCGACCCGGCTTCGGTCGCACTGGGGCCTCGGGCGACCGAGGAAATGCGCGCCGCCCTGCGCGAGAAAATGGGGTTGAACCAGCCGGTTCTGGTTCAGTTCTGGAATTTCTACATCGGGGCATGGACAGGTGATTTAGGCGAAGAGGTTCTGTCAGGCCGTCCCGTCACCACGGTCGTGTTCGAACAACTGCCCTATACGCTGGCCCTGATCGTCGGCGGCATCACGTGGTCGGTTGCTCTTGGCATTCCGCTGGGCTGCTGGGCGGCGGTCAGCCGCGGCAGCTGGGCCGACCGGATTGTTGGCATCCTGTCCGTTGCCGTGATCGCGGTGCCGTCCTTTGTTATTGCGATTTATGCGCTACTGATCTTTGCCGTCGAACTGCGTTGGCTACCTGCCATTGGCGCTGGTGAGCCGGGCAATCTCGGCGATCAACTTACCCATCTGATCCTGCCGTCTCTGGCCGTTGGTCTGGGTTGGGTCGGTTACATCGCCCGCATGGTGCGCGCCTCGATGCTCGAAGTGCTTGAGGCCAGCCATATCCGCACCGCACGTGCGTTTGGCTTGCCCGATCGAACGATCACCTACCGTTATGCTCTGTCGATTGCGATCCTGCCCACGGTCACCTTGCTGGGTGTGGGCATCGGCCAGATGCTCTCGTCGGCTGTCTTTGCCGAGATCGTCTTTGCCCGCCCCGGCGTTGGTAAGCTGGTCTATGACGCCATCCTGACCCGCAACTTCCCCATTGTGACAGGCACCGTTCTGATCACCACCGTTCTGTTCGTTCTGCTCAACCTGTTGGCAGACCTTATTATCGGAGCTTTGGATCCCCGTGTCAGAAGCAGTTTCTAATCCCGCCCCCGGGCGCATGGCCGAGCTGTGGCGCCCGATCCGCAAAATCCTGCGCGAACCTTTAGGCGCGTTGGGATTGTTCCTTGTGCTGTTTGTTATCTTCGGCGCTGTGTTTGCCGATCTGCTCACCAGCTGGGACCCGACGAAAATCAACCCGCGTGACCGGTTCCAGGGCCCTAGCACACAGCATCTGATGGGCACAGATCAACTGGGCCGGGACCTGTTTGCCCGGGTGCTGCATGGCGGACGGATCGCGTTGTTTGTCGCTCTGGTCTCGACCGCCGTGTCGCTGGTGATCGGCATCGTTCTGGGCCTGATTGCAGGCTACGGGCCGCGTTGGCTGGACAACCTGATGATCTTGCTGTTCGACGCGATGAAGAGCTTTCCCACCGTCATGCTGGCCCTTGCGCTGGTGACGCTCATGGGACCATCCCTGACCGCCGTGATGGTTGTTGTCGTTCTGGTTACTGTACCCGGTTACGCGCGAATTATCCGAACCCAGACCATAGCGTTGAAAACCTCGGAATATGTCACCGCGGCGCAAAGCATGGGCGCGTCTACGGCGCGTATCCTGCGGGTGCACATTCTGCCAAACGTGATCGGCCCGTTGGTTATTCTCGCATCGATGGACATCCCTGTCGTCATCGGCATCGAAGCAGGTATGAGTTTCCTGGGTCTCGGTGTGCGCCCCCCGACCCCGAGCTGGGGGTCGATCCTGAATGACGGGTTCACCAATATCCGCGACACCGCCTGGATCGCGATAGCGGGTGGTGTGCCAATCATCATCACCACGCTGGGCTTTACCTTCCTGGGTGAGACGCTGCGGGACGTGTTCGATCCTAGGCTGAAAGGACGCTGATGACCACGTTGCGCATAGATAACCTGAACGTCAGCTTCTCGACCGAGGCCGGGCCGCTGCGCGCCTTGAAAAACGTAAGCTTCGATGTGCCCGAAAACCGGATCGTCGGCATTGTGGGCGAATCCGGCTGCGGCAAGTCCACTCTGATCAACGCCATTCTGGGGCTGTTGGCTGACAATGGTAGCATCGATGGTGGCTCGATCCTGTTCGACGGGCAGGATGAGCTGACGACCTTGCCCCCGTCGCGGATGCGCGACCTGCGCGGCCCGCGCATAGCCACTGTTTTTCAGGACCCGATGGGCGCGCTGAACCCCGTGATCTCAGTCGGCAAGCAGATGTTGAATATCCAGTATCGCTCGTCCCTGTCGAAAGAGGAAAAGCTGAATCGCGCGGTCGAGATGCTGGAACTGGTCCGTATTCCCGATGCGCGTGCCGCCTTGGAGCGTTATCCGCACCAGTTCTCGGGCGGGATGAAACAACGGATCGCCATCGCCATGGCCTTGATGATGGAGCCTGCCCTGTTGATCGCGGACGAACCCACAACGGCTTTGGATGCGACGCTTGAGGTGACAACGATCGAGCTGCTCAAAGACCTGCAGCAGAAAATTGGCTGTTCGGTCATGTTCATTTCGCACCATCTGGGCGTCATCGCCGAGCTGTGTGATGACGTTGTGGTCATGTATGCGGGTGAAGTGGTGGAGCGCGGAACCGTCCGGCAGATATTCCAGGACCCGCGCCACCCCTACACGGCGCGGCTGCTGGAATGCGATCCGGCACGGCAAAGCGAACGCACCCGGCACCTGCCGACAATCCCCGGAGAAATCCCCGATCTGCGCGCACGGCCTGCAGGCTGTATCTTTGCCAATCGGTGCGACCTTGTAAGCGACGCGTGCTCGGCCCCGCCGCCTGACAAGGATATCGGAGACGGCCATATCGCCCGCTGTGTTGTTGCAGACAGCCCCGAAGCAACCGGAGTAACGGCATGAGCAGCGATCCCATTCTCAAGGTTGAAGCCGTTCAAGTCTCGTTCCCGGTTGGTGGCATTGGGCGTAGAAGTTCGATCCTTGGCGTGGCTGGCGTGAACTTTGAAGTCAACCGAGGTGAAACCTTTGCGCTTGTCGGAGAAAGCGGTTCGGGCAAAACGACGCTCGCGCGGGCCGTGAACGGTTTGCAAGAAATCAGCGCAGGATCCATTACGTTCGAGAACCAGCGCATCGACACGTTGGATCGCAAGGCGATGAAGCCAGTTCGCAAACGTATGTCGATGATGTTTCAGGACCCCGTGGGCTCCCTGTCCCCGCGCATGACCGTCGGCGATCTAGTGACCGAGCCGTTCCGCATCCACGGGATCGAAGGCCGCAACCTGCGGGACGAGGCCGCGCGGCTGCTGACCTTGGTGGGGTTGCCAACAAGTTTCGCCTCTCGCTTTCCACATCAGTTGTCGGGCGGGCAAGCCCGGCGCGTTGGCGTGGCGCGGGCCATTGCACTGGACCCGGCGCTGATTATCGCGGACGAACCCACCGCTGGTCTGGACGTGTCAGTGCAGGGCGAGGTTCTCAACCTGCTGAACGATCTGCGCGAGCGGCTCGGACTGGCAATGGTCATCATCACGCACAACCTGCATGTGGTGCACCATGTGGCTGATCGAACAGCGGTGATGTATCTGGGGCGCTTTGTTGAGGCAGGTGACACTGAAGAGGTGTTCAGCGCACCGCAACACCCCTATACGGCGGCACTTTTGTCGGCCAACCCCGAGCCAGACCCGGACAAAACCCACGACCGAATCACCCTACCTGCCGAAGTTCCCTCGCTGCTGGCGCGACCGGCTGGATGCGAGTTCCACACCCGCTGCCCATGGGCGCAATCACGATGCAGTGTGGATGCACCAGAGCGGCAGGTTACAGACGGACGCGCAGTTGCCTGTCATTTCCCCCTTGAACCCGGTGCCCGCCCGCCGGAAATGGAAAAACAGGCCGCATCATGAGTGACATCGAGGTCATCGAAACTGTCTGGATTCCGATGCCCGACGGCACAAACCTTGCCGCGCGGCTCTGGCTGCCTGCGTCTGCCAGAACCTCACCGCTGCCCTGTATTCTGGAATACATCCCCTACCGACGTCGGGATGGCACGCGCATGCGCGACGAGAGCATGCATCCACACTTCGCGGCCGCCGGATACGCTTCGATCCGGGTGGATATCCGGGGGTATGGCGACAGCGAAGGCGTGGCCGAGGACGAATACTCTCACCAAGAAATCAAGGACGGCCATGACGTCGTTCAATGGATTGCTGCTCAGGATTGGTGCGACGGAAATGTCGGCATGTTCGGCAAAAGCTGGGGGGCGTATAACGCGTTTCAGGTCGCAGCGACCCGGCCCCCGGCACTGAAAGCCATCGCTCCGGTGATGGGAACGGATGATCGGTGGCGCGAGGATATTCACTTTTATGGTGGCTGTCTGGCCAACGATAATTTCTGGTGGGGTTCGATCATGCAGCTCTACAATGCGATGCCTCCCGACCCCGAGATTGTCGGTGCGGATCGCTGGATCGACATGTGGCGTGACCGGATGACCGGCGCGAAATTCTGGCCTGCCATGTGGCTGGAGCACCAAACCCATGATGAGATGTGGCGGCGCGGCTCGATCTGCGAAAACTATGCGGAAGTAGAGGTTCCCGTGTATTTCTTCGGCGGCTGGATGGACCTGTTCCGGGACACGCCCTTCCGCATTGCCGAGCATCTCAAAGGCCCCGTGAAAATCCTGATGGGACCTTGGGCGCATCTTTACCCGCATGAAGGTGTCCCCGGGCCAAAGGCCGATTTTGTCGGCGAAGTAATCCGCTTTTGGGACCATTGGCTGAAAGGCAAAGATACCGGTCTGATGGATGAGCCCCCGCTGCGGTTTTTCCTGCATGACAGCGTGGCCCCTTCAGGCACGCATCTGCATCGCGCGGGGCGTTGGGTCGAAGAACCCTCTTGGCCGTCGCCGAATGTGTCCGCGCAGACGCTCTGGCTAAATGATCAGACGCTGGACGATACAGCTCAGGCCGGGACGGCGATGTCGATCTGCTCGCCGCAGACGTTCGGGGCAGCCGCTGGCGACATGTGCTCGTTCGCGATCCCCGGCGATATGGCTGCGGATTGCAGGATCGATGCCGGGGGTGCTTTGCAGTTCAAGGGGGCGCCCCTGACCGAACCGCTGGACTTGTTGGGCCAGCCCAGCATTGACCTGACGGTATCCGCTGATAAGCCACAGGGGTTTGTCGCCGCCTTGCTGGTGGATGAGGCCCCGGACGGCGCACAAACCTTGATCGCGCGAGGGTTTTGCAACCTCAACCATCGCGAAAGTGACACCCAGCCTACGCCGATCACGCCCGGCAAAGACATGACCGTTACGGTTCCCATGTACGGAACAGGCTACCGGGTGCCGATAGGCCATCGGGTCATTCTGCAAATCGCCTCAACATATTGGCCAGTTCTGTGGCCCGCGCCGCAGCCGGTGACGCTTACGATCTGGCCCGGTACATCCCGGCTGATCCTGCCGGTCAGAACCCAGCCTGGCGGCAGCACCGAACCGCGTCCGCTGCCCGAACCAGCGCCCCCCACCGCAGTCCCGCGAAAAACCCATGTTCGCAGTGGCTCGATGGAACGTTCGATCCATACTGATCTGACGACCGACGAGATGACACACCGGTTCTTCCTGGACGGCGGAGTGTTTGGTCCGGTCGGCGATTTCCGCCTCGATGACATCGGAACAGTGCTTAGCGACGTTTCAGACCGCCGCTACACGATCCACCCTAGCGATCCACTATCCGCCGTCTCCACCATGGAGCAAACGGCCGGTTTTGACCGCGACGACTGGTCCGCGAAAATCTGGACCTATTCCGAACAACGGGCAACGGCGACCGAGTTTCACCTGACCTCACGCCTCAAGGCCTGGTCAGGTGATGAACTCATTTTCGAAGAAGAAGAGACGCACATCATTCCCCGCAACGGAATGTAGCGCGTCCTTGCGGCCACAGGAGCCTTCCAATGTCAGCTTTCCCTGAATTTGGGCCAAAAGCCGAAACGCACCAATTGACCATAGGCGGCGTCACCATGCGGGTCGTCGTCGAAGGGGACGGGCCGCCAGTCGTGTTTGTTCCCGGAGGCGATCAGACGGCTGAGGCCTATTCCGAGCAATTCTCGCGCCTGTCTGACAGTTTTAAGTGCATCACCTATGATCCACGGGGGGCCGGTGATACGCAGTCACCCCCTCCACCGTGGACGATGCATGACTATGCCGCGGATTGCGCCGCCGTGATTGACGCCTTTGCCGGTGGGCAAGCGACCGTCTGCGGTCTGTCACTGGGCGGTCTGGTTACGCAGCAAACCGCGATAAACTTCCCGGGCAAGGTGCGGCTGGCCATTCCCATGGGCACCTCAGCCTATATCGACGGGTTCACCCGTGACTGGATGCAGGCCGAAATCGATCTGCGCAAGGATGGCATCACCCTGCCAGACTATTTTCTGGCGCCGCATTATGCGGTTTACGCCTTTCCGGCCAAAGCACTGCACGAACCCGAGCTTTGGGAACAGCTCAAGGCATCCTACACCGAACGTTTTCGGGATCGCGACCCACAGGCAACGATTGATCAGTGGGAGGCCTGTCTGGAATTCGATTGCCGCGAAGGGCTAAAAACCTGCCCGGTCCCGATGCACGTCATCGCCTTTTCCGAGGATGTTCAAACCGCTCCGGTCATGTGCAAAGTTGTTTCTGATCTTGCGCCCAACGGCGTGTTCCACGAAATTCCCGGTCTGGGCCATGTTTCGATGACTCGGCACAAACCGGAAATCGTGGCGGCAAAACTGCGTGAGATTTTGACCGCCGAATTGGTGCAGCAATAAACGGCTGAAGGATCATATGAGAATTGCAATCGCAGGATTTCAGCACGAAACCAACACTTTCGTCGACACTCCAACGCGGCTGAGCGATTTTGAACAAGCCGACAGCTGGCCGGAATTGCTGAGTGGTCAAGACGTACTGGATGTGACCCGCGGTATGAACCTGCCCATCGCTGGTTTCGCAAAAGCCGCGCTGTTGGATGGGGTCGATGTGTTGCCTGTCCTGTGGTGCGCCGCCGAACCGGGCGGCAAGGTCACGGATCACGCCTTTGACACTATTGCCGGACGCATCGCTGACGCGTTGGCGGACATGACGCCGCTGGATGGGGTCTATCTGGACCTGCACGGCGCCATGGTCACCGAGTCCTGCGATGATGGTGAAGGAGAACTGTTGTCGAGGATCAGGCAGGTGATCGGGAAGGACTTACCGCTTGTTGCAAGCCTTGATATGCACGCCAATATCTCGGGGCAAATGGTGGATTTATCGGACGCGATGACCATTTTCCGCACCTACCCACATCTCGACATGGCAGACACAGGCGCGCGGGCCTTTCGAATGATGCGCGACATCTGTTCAAAGGGTCCACCTGCTAAAGCGTGGCGGCAGGGTGAGTACCTGATCCCCCTGCACAGCCAATACACGGAAGTGGCCCCGGCAAAAACGCTGTACGCCGCGCTGGATGCCTTGGACGGGTCGCGTGGGCGCCTTTTAGAACTCGCCATGGGATTCACCGCAGCCGATACAGCCGATTGCGGACCATCCGTCGTGGCCTACAGCGCGTCTCAGTCCGATTCTAACGCATTGTCATCGCAGATGTTCGAACAGTTACAGACGGCTGAAGCACGGTTCGATACCACCCTACTAAGCCCCAAAGATGCTGTTGCCACTGCACGCCACGCAAACGGCAAAGGACCTGTTGTCATTGCGGATGTGCAGGATAACCCCGGGGCCGGAGCGTCCGCCGACACGACAGGATTGCTACGTGAGCTCGTGCATCAGAACGCGCCCTCGGCCATTCTCGGGATGCTGCATGACCCGCAGCTGGCCGCCAAGGCCCACAAACTGGGCGAAGAGGCGGAATTCGAAGCCGAGATTGGCGGCAAAGGTCCCGGCGACACCCCCTTTTCTGCACAAGTGAAGGTGCACCACCTGAGCGACGGCCAATGCCGTTATACAGGCGAAATGTATGGCGGCGGTGTTGCAACGCTCGGTCCGTCGGTCGCATTGCAGCTAAGCGGAACGCAAGTCCATGTCCTTGTCACCAGCATTCGCAATCAATGTCTGGATCTGGCGCAAATATGTTTGTTCAATCTGGAGCCGGAAGACGCGCAGATACTATGTGTCAAAAGCACAGCGCATTTTCGCGCCGATTTTGAGCCCATTGCGCAGAAGGTTCTGGTATGTGCCGCGCCGGGACAATTTCCATGTGAACTCAAGAATGTCAGTTATACAAAGCTGCGACCTGGGGTTCGGATAATCTAAAGATAACGTCGGATGTGTCGCAAACTCTGGGGGCTAGTTTACGAGCATGCGTGATCTGAGGTTTGTACCGGTCGAAAAATTTTCGAACAGGTTATTTGAGCATGATCTCGTTAAAGGGCTGTCATGTCCCAAAGGATGCAGTTTCGTAAGCTGTTCATGTCTATCTTCGGTACACAGTAACCTAGAAAAGATCATGGCCGAATGCGGCGCGCGAGTTGACCACGCCACTTTGAACAAGTGGGGTGTGAAATACGCGCCGATTGTCGCAGCTTGTGCGCAATCAAAGTAGCGTCCAACGTCGAGCTCAAGGTGCATGGACGAAACCTATATTTGTATTCGCGGCAAATGGATGCACTTCTATCGGCCGTCGACAAAGCTGGGGACACTCTTGATTTCAAGTTGTCTGAGCGCAGGAACCGCGCAGCAGCAGCAAGGTTTTGGCAAAGCGCTGTCTTCAAATGGTGCCCGAGCAATATCGTCATCGACAAAAGCCGCACCAACGCGGCGGGTATTCGAAAGGTGAACAAAATCCCTACTCAGTTCGGCTGCCCAGCCAAATCCAACGGTCAAGGCCAAGTATCTGAATAACCTGATCGAACAGGATTATCGGTTTATCAAGCATCCCGTACGGCACATGTGTAGGTTCAAATCCTTCAGATCCGCATCAGCTACTTTGGACGGCATTGAGCTCGCCAATGGGATCCGCAAGCGGCAATTCCCCAGCGATACGACTTCCGGCTTTCGGCTATGCGCCAAGATAGTGGGATAGGTGTATCCAACAAGTCGCTGACTTTAGGCGTTTCAAGTGTTTGCGACACATTCCTTTCTTGTACGGTCCCAAGCGCAACTTGGTTGTCCGCACGAATGCTGCAGTGTGGCTTCTGCTTGGCAAAATTTCATGACTTTTAAGTAAACTCACAAAACTCGTTTCACTGACGCATCATCAGGGAACTCAGAATAAAATCTTCGGTACAGCCAATGACCCTAGTCATTGGTATTTCAGACAACACACTGCGATATGCGCTGCCTTCCAGAACCTCTATTATGAGCTGTGACGCCTGATGCGGATCAGGAACAGCGCGCAAATCACCGTCTGTAATCCCACGTCTGACAACCGTTTCCAGAGCATCAGACATGCTGGAGCGGTTCTCGACAAACAGCTGTGCGATGTCCGGCTGGCGAACGGCTTCACTCGAAATCTCCAACGTGAGAATAACATTTTCCGGCGCAGCCAGATATTTGGCGTAGGCCCTGATGAACTTCTTCAACACTTTGGGTGCGGAGGTGGTTGAGTTCAGGATTTTCAGAAACGGTTCCATCTCGCGGCGTTCAAGCATTGCGATTTCCACAAGCACATCATGTTTGCCCCGAAAATGATTGTAGAGATTTCCAAGGCTAACACCCGCCCGCGCAGCGATGTCACGGACACCGGTCTGATGATAGCCACGTTCAAGAAAACACATTACGGCGGCCTCCAAAATCTGGTTCCGTCGTCTGGCTGTCGTCTTTTCCCGGATTGAACCTGGCTTTTCGGTGTCTTTGGTCATTTTGCGCATTTCATATTGAACGAACGATCGTTCATAATATATGAGATTTTATCGCATACCACAAGGCGCAATGGATTCGGCGGAACGGGAAAAATAGGACAATGACGGACAAAACCTTGAAAACTCGGCAAAGGCCAGCCCGTCGATGGCTCTGGATTGGACTATCGCTGGCGCTGTTTGTCGCGATCATCACGCTGTTGTTTGACACCGAAGATACAATTGATGTTCAGGCAACCAACACATCACCGCCGCCGCCGACCGTCTCAGTCGTCAGCGTTGCCTCGAAAACCGTGCAGGCTCGGGTTTCGGCTTTTGCGGAAGTGCGCCCTCGATGGGATGCGGAGCTGCGATCTGCCGTGTCCGGGCGCATCAACGCAGTGCATGCCGCCGCTTTGGCCGGTGCCAAGGTGGAGCTGGGTGATCCTTTGTTTTCAATCGAAAAGGCACCGTATCAAAGTGCCGTTGCTGCGGCTGAGATGGAGCTTGAGCAGGCGGAGCTGGAGTTGCTGCGTGCTCAAAACAACGTCACCGTTGCGCAGCGACAGTTTGATCGGGATGAGACAGAACCGCCAAACGAATTGGCTGTGAACCTGCCGCAGTTACGTATCGCCGAAAAAACCGTTGCGGCGGCGCAGGCGCGCCTGAATGCAGCGCGCAATGAGCTGAAGGACGCAGAAGTCGTTGCCCCGTTTTCGGGCTTTGTCACCCATCGCTTTGCCAGCCTTGGCCAGACGGTCAATCCGGGCGACGCCCTGATACACCTTTCGGACGACCGACAATTTGAACTGGTTGCCGAGTTCAGTCAGGCGGATTGGGCGCTGTTGGATCACCCGATCTCTGGCGCAATGGCTGACCTGACACAGCGCTCAGGTGTAGCTCTAGGGAAAGCTAAAGTCCGGCGTGGAGGCGGGTTTCTGGATCAAAACACACGGCAGGTGCGTGTCTTTTTGGACGTCACAAATCCGGATGAAGGCATACTTGCCGGAGATTTCTTGCAAGTCGATATTTTCGGCCGTCGGATTGCAGACACCGTGACCCTGCCCGAAAGCGCCCTGACCCGTGCGGGGTACATTTGGCTGGTGGACGATGAGGAGCATTTGCAAAGGCTCAGCCCGAACATTTTGTTCCGCAGCGAAGGTACAGTCACAATATTAGCCCCCGATGGAATCGGCCCGTGGCGCGTGGCCAAAACGCCACTGGCCTCGTTTTTGCCGGGCCAGCAGGTGACACCGCAATCGGACGGGGGCTGAACCATGCACGCGCTGACATCCTGGTTTATCCGCAATCCGGTCGCTGCCAACCTTATGATGGCACTGATCCTCTTCCTCGGGGTACAGACGCTGCTGAACATCCGGATCGAAGGCTTCCCGCGTATTCCGCCAGAAAGCGTCACAATCTCAATCGAGTTTCCTGACGCCACGGCCGAACAGGTCGATGAATTGGTGACCCAGAAAGTCGAGCAGGCGCTCGAAGGGTTGGAGGGCGTGCGTAGTGTAACTTCGCAATCTCAAAATGACCTCAGCGTCGTCACCGTCCGCCGTGCAGGTGGCCAGAAACTGCAAGCTGTACTGGACCGGGTCCGTATTCGGATTGACGGGTTGACCGATCTGCCCGGTACTGCGCGCCGCCCTGTGATCGAAGCGTCGGGTTTCGATTTCCCTGCACTGTATCTGAACCTCTTTGGCGAAACAGACCCGGCCACATTGCAGAGCCTTGCGCAGCGCTTGAAAGAAGAGTTGCTAGCACAACCGGAACTCTCCCGGCTACAGATCTGGGGCCTAATACCACGGGAATTGCGCATCGAAATCGACCCGGCACTGTTGCGCCATTATGGGCTGACCGTCTCGGATGTGACGCGCGCTATCGAGGGAAATTCGCTGGCCTTTCAGGCAGGTCGCTTGCGGACCGAGGGCGGCACGATCTATTTGCGCGCTGATGAACGGGCCAGATATGCGCCGGAATACGCGGCCCTGCCGATCATCGAACGCGGCGACGGGTCCTTTGTGCCTTTGGGCGATATCGCCAAAATCGAAGACACGTTTCATGATGGTGAGTACCTGTTCCGGCTGAACGGCAAAGCAACCGTGGGGATGGAGGTTCTGGTCGGGCAAAAAGAGAACCTGTTGGAGATCAGCAACGTCGTGCGCCGCACGGTCGATGCGTTCAGCCACCAGCTGCCATCGCAGGTTCAGGTCGAGGTCTGGGGCGATAGCGCTGACTATATCTCGGACCGTCTGGCGCTGTTGCAGTCGAACGGAGTGCAGGGATTGATCCTTGTGACTTTGATGCTGTCGATTTTCCTGAACGTTCGTTTGGCTTTTTGGGTTGCAATGGGCATTCCCGTTTCGGTCATGGGGGCGATCGCGGTCTCGGGTTCGAAATGGGTGGATTATTCGCTGAATGATGTCACGACGTTTGGCCTGATTATTGCCTTGGGGATACTGGTCGATGACGCCGTTGTGGTCGGTGAAAGCGTTTTCGAAGAGCGCCGCAAGGGCAGAGACCCGATCAAAGACACTGAACGCGGCGTACGCCGCGTGGCCGTTGCCACTGTATTTGGCGTGCTGACCACAATCGCGGCCTTTTTCCCGATGCTGTTAATCGACAATCCGCTAGGCAAAGTGCTGGCGGGGTTCGCGGGGATGGTGATCCTGACACTGATCTTCTCACTCATCGAAAGCAAGTTCATCCTACCCGCCCATTTGGCGCAAGTTTCGATGGGCCAAGAACGCCGGTACCTGCTAACCCGCCTCTGGGGCCGGGTACAGGATACTGCGCAGGGTGGCCTGAACTGGGTGCGGGACCGCATCTATCAGCCGCTGCTCGTTGCGGCGGTGCGTCAGCGTTACGCCGTGTTGATCCTGTTCATTGCCGCCGCAACGCTGGGGCTGGGCCTGATGTACAAGGGCAAAGTCAAGACGGTGTTCTTCCCTGAGGTGCCCGGCCAGATCATCACGATGAATCTGGAAATGGACGCCCGCGCGCCCTTTGCGCTGACCCGCGCGAATGTGGATCGGATCGAAGCCGAGTTGAACGGCCTGAACGCTGAACTTGCCGAAAAGGTGGGCGTGGGCACGCCGCCTGTGCAGACGGTGTTCAGCATCATCAACAGCGCTGGCAGCGCGCAAATTTACGCCGAGATGATCCCGGCAGCCGAACGCTCGGACGTTCCGATCCTTTCCGTGGTCCGCGAATGGCGTGACCGGGTTGGTACCGTTGAAGGCGCAACCGAGCTGGAATTCACCGGAACGGAAACGCTCGCCGGAGGTTTCCGCATCCGGTTGGCATCAAAGGATGAAGACTTGCTGCGACAAGCCAGCGCTGAGATGAAAGATTTTTTGTCGAATATCGAAGGCGTGGCGAATGTGCGGGATGGGTTGGCGGGCGGCCAACCCGAACTGAAACTTCGCCTGCGTCCGGACGCGCGGCATCTTGGGTTCAACGCCGAGGCCTTGGCAAGACAGATTGGCTATGGCTTCGGCGGGGCCGAGGTAACCAAGGTCAGGCGAGACGGATCCGAAGTCCGCGTGGTCGTACAGAATGCGAAGGAAAACCGCGATACGCTCGCCGATCTGATGCAGACCCAGTTGCGCAGCGCCTCCGGTGCTTGGGTGCCGCTTGAGACGGTTGCCGAAATCGAAGGCGCATATACCTCTGGCATCGTTGATCGCCGCGACGGCAAACGCATGAACATCGTGGCCGCGTCCATCGACCGCGATCGAGTTGCCCCCGAAGAGGTGGGTCAGGCGGTGTTTGAGCAGCTGGTCCCGAAACTCCGCACCAAGTATCCCAGTGTCACTGTCCTGCCTGCCGGTGAACTGGAAGAGATGGCTGATATCAGCGATGGTCTGAAACGCGCGCTGTTGCTGGCGGCTGTGCTGATCTATGTGCTGATGGCCGTTCCGCTAAAAAGCTATTGGCAGCCTTTTGTTATCCTGGCCATCGTGCCCTTTGGCTTTATCGCAGCCGCCGTCGGGCACCTGATCATGGATGTCTCGCTGTCGCTGTTTTCGTTCTTCGGCATGCTGGCGCTGACTGGTGTGATCGTGAATGACAGTCTGGTCATGATCACCCGTTACAATCAGGCGCGCGAAGAAAGTCAGCCTGTGACTCTGGCACTAAAAAGCGCAGGCACCGGACGTTTCAAGGCGATCTTTCTCACCACCGCAACGACGGTGATTGGCCTACTGCCTTTGCTGACCGAAACCTCTGAGCAGGCGCAGTATCTGATCCCGGCGGCAATCTCTCTGGCCTTTGGGGAACTGTTCGGCACCGCGCTGATGCTGCTGCTGGTGCCGGTGTTGATCGCCATCGCCGAGGATGTCCTTGCGGTTGTCAACCCACACCTTCTGCGGCCGTCTGAAGAAAGGACAAAGCCATGACACGTTCTCTTTTAGCACTCGCATTCGCTATTATGACGTTGGCAACACCAGCTGCCGCTGATGGATTGAATGTGACCGTGGATGGCATCCGTAACGCCAAGGGAAACGTCGTGATCCTAGTGTTTGATAATGCCCGCGCCTTTGACAGTTTGGATGTCTGGGGCGCCGTTGACTACGCCCAGGTTCCATCACGCAAAGGTAGTGTCAGCCATGAATTTTCTAACCTGAACGCAGGCCCCTACGCGGTGCTGTTGTTTCATGATGAAAACAAAGATGAAGATCTGAACATGACTGCAACGAAACTGTTGGAGGGGGTGGGTTCAACAGGTGCCCCAAACCCAGAAGATGAGCCTGATTTCAAGGCTGCCTCGGTCTGGCCGGGCGATGTTCGCGTTCGTATCCACTATGATCAGTAGCGCCCTATGTTGAGGGATCAAAACCTGAAAATCGGAACACTTCTGAGTGTATTTCGCTGGCGCGTCATCCTCACGTGGTTACTGATCCTGTCCGAGACGGCCTTAACTGTGTTGATCCCGTTGTTCATCGGTTTCGCCATAGATGGTTTGCTGAGCGGAGAGTTTCAGTCCTTTGTGCATTTGGGCGCTCTTATGATCGCCCTCACACTGATCGGCGTGATCCGGCGGGTTTACGATACGCGTGTTTACGGAACGATCCGCGTCGAACTGGGCAAGGCACTTGCCGCGCGGTTTTCGAACCTGCCGATTTCGTCTCTGAACGCCCGGATCGGAATGGGGCGTGAACTGGCCGACTTTCTGGAGGAAATTCTACCGTCGGCAATCGCAGGGGTCGTGCAATTTGTCGTATCAGTAATTTTGCTGTTTTACTTCTCGCCGGTTCTGGCCCTGTCAGCCTGCGGGGTTCTTGTCGGGATGATATCCGTCTACGCGGTAGTGTCGCAAACTTTTGGGACGACCAAAGCCAGCGATATGCTGGACGCAGTTATCCTGCGATCTCAGCAAACATCCGAAAGCCGGAAGTCGTATCACTAGAGAATTGCCGCTTCCGGATCATGTTGGCGACCTCGATGCCGTCCAAAGTGGCGGAAGCGGATTCGAACGACTTAAACCCACACATGTGCCGAACACGCCGCTTTATGAACCGATGATCTTGTTCGATCATGTTATTCAAAAATTTGGACCTGATCGTCTGTACTTTGGCTGGGCAGCCGAACCGCTTCAGGATCCTGTTCACTTCTCGAATGCCAGCTGCATTTGCTCCACTTTTGTCGATGACGATTTTGTTTGGGATCCCGTTTGACGACAGTGCTTTGGCAAAGAACCTGGTTGCTGCTGGACGATTTCGTCGCTCAGACAGCATGAAATCTAGGGTGTTTCCCGCTTTGTCGACTGCTCGATAAAGATACATCCACTTGCCGCGCACACGGAGATAGGTTTCGTCCATGCGCCAGGAACTCAGCGTTGGTCGCTTCTTCGATTGCGCGCTCGCGGCGATCATCGACGAATACTTAACGACCCACCTGTTGAGAGTGGCGTGGTCCACCTGCACGCCGCGTTCGGCCATGATCTCTTCCAAATCACGATACGACACTGTGTACCGCAAATAGAAATACACAGCGTAAAGAACTGCATCCTTGGGAAAGTGGCAGCCTTTCAGAGAGATCATACTTAAAACCTGTTCGAAAACTATTCGACGGGAACAGACTGCGAAACCTGAGTGCTCGTCAATCTCAGTTCAAAGTTTGCGACACAGCCTTCAAGCCCACTTGAAATTGAGGCGCATTGTAGAACCTCTAAGGTGTCCCGTGCCTGCATAGATTTCAGACGCGTATTTGAAATCCGAAAAAATGCCACTGTGATTTTTCCTTAGGTCTTTCTAACCGGAATTGTGTGTGGACAGTTTGTCATCGGGATCAGTTCGCCTCGAAATCCCCAGCCCCCCTCCTTTCGCCAGCAGATCCACGATTGTGTCGACCCCATTTCTTTGGCGAAGCGACGAGAACACGAAAGGTCGTCCTTTGCGCATTTTCTTGGCATCACGTTCCATAACCTCCAGCGAAGCGCCAACATGCGGCGCCAGATCGGTTTTGTTGATGATCAGGATGTCCGATTTCGTGATTGCCGGTCCGCCTTTTCTGGGGATTTCCTCGCCCGCCGCGACATCGATGACGTAGATGGTTAAATCCGCCAGTTCCGGGCTGAATGTGGCCGACAGATTGTCGCCACCGCTTTCAATCAACACCACGTCGAGATCGGGGTGCCGTGTCTGCATTTCAGCAACGGCCGCCAAATTGATCGAGGCATCTTCACGAATTGCAGTATGAGGGCAACCGCCGGTTTCAACGCCGATGATCCTGTCCCGCGGCAGAACCTGCATGCGCATCAGCGCCTCGGCGTCTTCCTGCGTGTAAATATCATTGGTGATAACACCCACAGAACAAACATCGCGCAGCGCTTCGGACAAAGCAGCGGTCAAAGTGGTTTTTCCGGCTCCGACCGGGCCTCCGATACCGACGCGAAGTGGGCCGTTCATACTGGTCATGTGCGAAAGATCCTCGAATACTGTGTTTCGTGTTTCATAGACGCCAGATCTGCCAGGAACGCGGTAGAGCCCAATTCGTCAAGACTCGCCTTTTGTGCCCTTGCAGCAACCTGAGCGCACAGCGGCGTCAACTGGCGGATCACGCTTTGAGCATCAGTCTGCCCCAGCGGCACGAGACGAGTTGCACAGGCGACAAGGTTACTTGCGAATGCTTGCAGAAACATCTTGGTTGTTAGCTCAACAGGAAGGTTTTGTAGTCTTGCAGCCTGACCGACAGAGACCGGATATGTGAACTGTCCAAGGTCCAGTTCCCAAACGCCCTTCGTGACATTTCCGAATGCCTGACCCAGTAGATCGGTTTCCATAAGCCTTTCGGATGTCGCGCAAAAAGCCCGCGCGATGCTATCGGTATTGATGAGCTCATCTTGGTCCTGCGCATTGTACGCAGCCACCAGAAACAACGCGTCATTCCACCCAGAGCCATGTTCAAGCACATCTGAAATCCAGGCTTCGGTATCCCGGGAATTCGCGACAGTTCCCGCGTCAATCGCCGCCTCCAGCCCGTGCGAATAGGCGAATCCCCCGACAGGATAGGCAGGAGACAACCATTGGGTCAGCGTCAGAATGTCCGCGTCAGTGGGTGTGGCCATGGGTCCTGCCGTGGCCATAAGCTCCGCCTTCGGGGGTGAACGGTTCATGCACTTCTTTTACCGATGCGCCAATTTTCAACAGCATGTCCCGGATAACGTGATCGACCTGAATCAAAAGTCGATCCTTTTCGATCTGGCAGGGCGTGTGGCGATTGCCGATATGCCATGCGATACGCGTCAGATCCGGGGCATTTACTTCAAGCAACGCTTCGGGTGCGGCCTGTATCTCCACTTCGCGACCGTCATCCAGAACCAATGCGCCGCCGTGGTTCAACGACGTCGTTTGTGCCAGATCGATGAGGATCTGTTCACCGCTTTCACAGGTCAGAACCTTGCGGCGCAAAAACCGGTCATCGTAAGTCAAAGACAAGCAATCTGCCGGATCGCCATGTGTGTGATCCGAATAACGATGTGCAGTACAGAGCAGGGCGGTCATACCAGTACCTCCTCTGTAGAAGTGTTGGTCAGAGCCAGATTGAATCCGCAAAGACCCGGTGCACGATCCGTTCGCGTGTCAGACCGCGTTTTTTCAATTCCTCGTCGCTGAGCGATTGCAGGAATTCGACTTGCCGGACGCGTGATTGGGCTTCGGCTAGCCTGGTCAGAGCCGAGAAAATCGACGACCCGACGGATGCGATCAAACCGGGCAGCGAAAAGCGCGCGGTCGTATGTGTTGTTGAATGTGCCATTTGGACCCTCGTAAACGTTGGTCCTCCCATGGGGTTTAATATTTGTCATATCGGCCTCACTCAGTAGATAGTGTTTGGTCATTTCCGCCTTGCGCGTGCCGCAACGCAGCACAATTTTTGGTCAGAATAAAAAGTATCGTTGCGCCATTGGCAGCGTTTCGGCGGGTTGGCAGGTCAGCAATTCGCCATCTGCCCGGACCTCGTAGGTTTCAGGGTCGACTTCGACATGAGGCGTCGTGTCGTTCAGCAAAAGATCCTGTTTGCCAATCTCTCGCGTGTTTTGGACGGCGACGGTCTTTTTTGCCAATCCCAGTGTATCACCAAGCCCCTCTGAATAGGCTGCTTGCGAGACAAAAGTGATCGCCGAGTTTTCTACCGATCGCCCGTACGCGCCGAACATAGGGCGACTGTAAACTGGCTGCGGCGTAGGGATCGATGCGTTCGGATCCCCCATCTGCGCGCAGGCAATTGTGCCACCCAGCAAAACCATCTCTGGTTTCACCCCGAAGAAAGCAGGATTCCAAAGAACAAGATCAGCGCGTTTACCTTCCTCGATGCTTCCGATTTCGTGGCTCAGGCCATGGGCAATGGCTGGGTTGATGGTGTATTTCGCGATGTAACGACGGACGCGAAAGTTGTCGTTCTCACCGGTTTCCTCGGGTAGACGCCCACGCTGTTTCTTCATCTTGTCCGCAGTTTGCCACGTGCGGATCAAGACCTCTCCCACGCGGCCCATGGCCTGACTGTCAGACGCGATGATCGAGAAAGCCCCCATGTCGTGCAGGATATCCTCGGCCGCTATAGTCTCGCGCCGGATGCGGCTTTCGGCAAAGGCCACGTCCTCGGGGATGGATTTGTCGAGATGGTGACAGACCATCAGCATATCCAGATGCTCCTCGACCGTGTTCACGGTGAAGGGCCGCGTGGGATTGGTCGAGGACGGCAGAACGTGATTTTCACCGCAGATCTTGATGATGTCCGGGGCGTGGCCGCCGCCTGCGCCTTCGGTGTGGAACGCATGGATTGTGCGGCCATTCATGGCGGCCACAGTGTTCTCAACAAAGCCCGATTCATTGAGCGTATCGGTGTGGATCATCACTTGCACGTCCATTGCATCAGCGACCGACAGACAGCAATCGATGGCGGCGGGGGTCGTACCCCAGTCTTCGTGCAGTTTCAGGGCACAAGCACCGGATTTGACCTGTTCTTCAAGTGCCGCGGGCAAGGAGGCGTTGCCTTTGCCCGCGAAGGCCAGATTCATCGGAAACGCATCCGCTGCCTGCAACATCCGCCCGATATGCCAGGGGCCGGGTGTGCAGGTGGTCGCCAGTGTCCCATGCGCCGGTCCGGTGCCGCCGCCCAGCATCGTGGTCAGGCCGGAATGCAGCGCGTCTTCGATCTGTTGTGGGCAGATAAAATGGATGTGACTGTCGAACCCGCCTGCGGTCAGAATGCGACCCTCGCCCGCGATGATCTCGGTGCCGGGGCCGATGATGATGTCGACGCCGGGTTGCGTATCGGGATTTCCGGCTTTGCCGATCTTGGCGATGCGCCCGTCTTTCAGCCCAACATCCGCTTTGTAGATGCCGGAATGATCGACGATCAGCGCGTTGGTGATCACCGTATCCACCGCCCCTTCGGCGCGTGTGACCTGAGACTGCCCCATCCCGTCTCGAATGACCTTGCCTCCACCGAATTTGACCTCTTCGCCATAGACGTCTTCGCGGTGGCCGGTTTCGCTGAAACGCGCAGCTGTTGCGCGCTCGACGATCAGGTCTTTCTCGACCTCGATAATCAGATCGGTATCTGCCAATCGAACTTTGTCGCCGACCGTTGGGCCGAACATGGAGGCATAGTCACTCCGGCTGATCTTGCCCGGCATCTTTCAGAGCCCCCATAATATGTGCATTGAAACCATAGATGTGGCGGCGCCCGTCGTAGGGTACCAGCATAACTTCGCGCGTTTGACCCGGTTCAAATCGCACAGCAGTGCCTGCCGGGATGTCCAATCGCATCCCCAAGGCCACATAACGATCAAAATCCAAGGCAGAGTTCGCTTCGGCAAAATGGTAGTGGCTGCCGACCTGCACCGGTCGATCACCCGTATTGGCGACAACAACAAGACGACTGCTGCGCCCTGCGTTGAGCGTCAGTGAACCTTTGGCAGGTATGATCTCGCCAGGAATCATTTCGGAAGCTTCGTGACCACGACCAGTGCGGCCAGCGCGATAACAGCAAGGCCAACGCCCAACGCGGCGTAGTCTGTGGCATGGGCGTGGATATGTGTGTCCGTATGAGCCGCAGCGGGGCCAGCAAGGATCAGGGCGGGGAAAAGCATACGTGTCATATCTGTGGTCCTTTCTTAGCGAATGGGATTGTGGACGGTCACAAGTTTGGTGCCATCGGGGAAAGTGGCCTCGACCTGCACCTCGTGGATCATTTCGGGCACGCCCTCCATGCATTGGTCTCGGGTGATTACTTCGGCCCCGGCTTGCATCATGTCAGCGACAGACCGGCCATCGCGCGCGCCTTCGACCACGGCGTCGGTGATCAGGGCGATGGCCTCGGGGTGGTTCAGTTTGACGCCGCGAGCCAGCCGTTTGCGGGCGACCTCGGCGGCCATGGCGACCAGCAGTTTGTCTTTCTCACGCGGTGTCAGGTTCATGTCAGAGCATCCAGCATCGGGGTAATTTGTCGGTGTTCAGTCGCCGCAGCAGGGGCAACAAGCTATTGCGGAGGGTGAAACCGTTTTCGGCCAGCAGCCGGATCACCAGCAGGTCGGGCCGGACCAGGGTGGCCCCGGCTGTTTCGGGCAACATCTTGCGGATCGGGACCAGTTGGCTCTCGGCGGTGGGGGAGGCAAGCGCGACCAGTGCCATGGCACCCGCGCCATTGGCGATATGGGGTCTGGCCAGATGGGCGGCCAGGTCGCCGGTGAAACGGGTGGCGTCCAGAAACTCCATGACCCCGTCGCGCCTAATCTCGATCCGATCGCTCAGGCGGATGTCGGTCAGTGTCTCGCCCATCGCTGCGCGGCCAAAGATCAAAGGCTCGACTATTAGCGCCGAGGCGTCCTTGGCCAGGTCAATCTGCAAGCGCCGTGTCAACGCGCTGCCATTATACAGGATCGTCTCTTGCGGCAGCCAGTTCAGTCGCGCCTGCGGCCCGACGCTCAGGGTGTTGACGATCCGCGCCGTCTGACCGGGTTTTGCTTTATACGCCCGTTCACAGGCCTGAGTTGTTAGTGTCAGGCCCGTGCCCTCACCGGCGTGGCCCGAAAAGTGGAACGCGTCGCCGCCGGTTACTCCTCCGGCCGTGTTCAAAAGCACCGCATTCAGAAGGGGGTCGTGTCCCCGTGGAAACAGGCATTTGAACGAACCCGCCTGCCGCAGACGATCGATTACGCTGCGCCCCCGAAACAGCTTGGCGGACAGTGTAACCCGCCCTTCGGCGCGCGGCGGCGTCGCATGTGACGCAGGCGGTATGGGGGCGAACTGATTGATGGCTGCGGCTTTCACGTCGTGAACATCAGGCGTTTTTCACCGCTTGGGTGTCGAAACTCTATCCGCATGGGCTGTTTTTTGATCAAAGCTCGTCCGGGAAGCTCAATTTTTGAACGCACCCGCAGCATGTAGTCTAAAAATTAAGCATTAAGGTCTGTCTCGCTTCAGTCGGGATATGCCGGGCCCGCCCAGTTCGCCGAGGCAAGCAATCGAATTTGATTATGAAAAGACAAAACCCCGAACGCGTGGTCCGGGGTTTACTTGAACGAATGTTTTGGGTGCCGCTGGACGCTTTTGGATTACCCGGCCACAACGTCCTGTCGCTGTACGCCCAAACCTTCGATGCCAAGTTCCATCTTGTCACCGGGTTTCAAATAGGTCTGAGGGTTCTGGCCCATACCAACACCCGGAGGCGTTCCTGTTGAGATCACGTCCCCGGGCTGCAGCGACATGAACTGCGACAGGTGTGAGACCACCGTTGCAACGCCAAAATGCATCGTTTTGGTCGACCCGTCCTGATAGCGGTGCCCGTTCACCTCAAGATACATCGCCAGGTTTTGAGGATCAGGCACTTCGTCACGTGTCACAAGCCAAGGGCCAATCGGGCCGAACGTGTCTGCGGATTTTCCTTTGACCCACTGGCCCGAGCGATGAAGCTGAAAGTCCCGCTCGGACAAATCGTTGACCACGCAGTATCCGGCGACGTGGCTCATGGCTTCGGCCTCGGAGACGTATTTGGCCTCTTTGCCGATGACGACGCCCAGTTCCACCTCCCAGTCGGTTTTGACCGACCCGCGCGGGATTTCGACCGTGTCGTTGGGTCCAATGATGGCAGAGGTGGCCTTGAAGAAAATCACCGGCTCAGCTGGTAATTCCATGCCGCTTTCTGCCGCGTGATCCGCATAGTTCAGACCTATGCAAACAAATTTGCCGACATTGCCCACGCAGGGACCGACGCGCGTATCGCCATTCACCGCTGGCAGGCTGTCCACATCGAGTGCACGCAATTTGTCAAGAACGGCATCGCCAAGAGCGTCGCCCGAAATGTCATCGACCACACCGGATAGATCGCGAACAGAGCCGTCCGACGCTAAAATACCGGGTTTCTCGGCCCCCGTTGGGCCGTAGCGTAGCAGTCTCATTGCAAGGTCCTTCCGTTTAGATCGTCCAGCCGCCATCAATGGCAAAGGGCTGACCCGAGGTGTATTTACTGGCGTCACTGGCCAGGTACAGTGCCAGTTCTGCGATCTCGTCCGCTGTGCCAATTCGGCCCATCGGTTGACGGGCGATGAAATCGGTCATTGCCTGTTCATAATCTCCGGTTGCGCGCAGCCTGTCTTGCAGGCTGGGGCTGTCGACGGTGCCGGGGCAAATCGCGTTGCACCGAATGCCTTGCGTGACGTAATCGGCTGCCACGGATTTTGTCAGGCCAATGACCGCAGCTTTTGACGCGCAATAGGCAAACCGGTTTGGAACGCCTTTGATGGACGATGCGACCGAGGACATATTGATGATCGATCCGCCACCATTTTCCAACATCCCTGGCAGGGTTAGTCTGATCAGTCTGAACATGGCCTTGACGTTGAGGTCGAAACTGAAATCCCAATCCTTCTCTGGGCACTCAAGAATTGACCCTGCTGCGACGTAGCCCGCGCAGTTAAACAGAACGTCGAGGTGCGGCAGGTCGGCGACGGCGGCTGTCACCGCTTCATTGTCAGTGACGTCCAGCTTCAGCGGCTCGATACCCGCAATACTGCCCAGTTCGGCAAGCGAAATATCGTTGATGTCGCTGGCAATCACATGTGCGCCTTCCATTGCGAACAGTTCGGCAGTTGCACGGCCGATGCCTTGTCCTGCAGCTGTAATCAGGGCGGTCTTACCTGCAAGTCGGTTGGATGGGTTGAAAGTTGTCATTGGTGCCTCACAGTTTTTCGGGCAGCAGGTCAGCTGGGATGTCCTGATAACAAACCGGCCGAAGGAAACGGCGGATCGACAGAGTTCCTACAGACGTCGCGCCAAAGTTGGTTGAAGCAGGGTAGGGGCCGCCGTGAACCATGCTGTCGCACACTTCGACGCCGGTCGGGAAGCTGTTGGCCAGCAGACGCCCCGCCTTGCGTTCCAGCAGCGGAAGCAGCGCCTGAGCCTCGGGTTTGTCACCCGCGTCCAGATGCAGTGTGCAGGTCAGTTGCCCTTCGATGGCCCGCGCGATCTGATGCATTTGCGAGACGTCTTTTACGCGCACGATGATGCCCAATGGGCCAAAAACCTCTTCCTGCAGTTTTTTGTCGGCCAGCCAGTTATCGCCGGCAACAGTAAACAGGTAAGGGGCCGCATCGCGTGTCGCGCAACTGGTGCCCATAACTTTTGAAACACCTGTTCCGGCGGCAACACGCGAAACGCCGTCCCGATAGGCTGAGGCAATACCATCGGTCAGCATTGTCTGGTCAGCGACCGAAGACAGCCCGGTCTGGGCTGCCGACTGAAACGCGTCGGCATCCGGGCCTTCAATGATCACGGCGATACCGGGATTGGTGCAGAACTGACCGGCACCCATCGTCAGCGAAGCTGCCCAGCCCGTGCCAATTTCAGCCCCACGCGCAGCTGCGGCTTGTGGCAAGATGAACATTGGATTGACCGAACCCAGTTCGCCAAAGAATGGAATGGGTTCCTCCCGCTGCGCGCACAAATCGAACAACGCGCGTCCACCTCCAAGGCTGCCAGTGAAACCTACTGCCCGGATCAGAGGATGCTGCACCAGACGCGTGCCCACATCGCGTTTGCCGCCTTGAACAAGGGAAAACACTCCGGGATGAACCCCTATCGCTTTGATGGCGGCGTCAATGGCCTGAGCCACGATCTCGCCCGTGCCGGGATGGGCCGAATGGCCTTTGACGACAACGGGGCATCCGGCGGCTATTGCCGCGGCGGTATCGCCCCCGGCAACCGAGAAAGCCAACGGGAAATTCGACGCGCCGAACACCGCAACAGGACCCAGCGGGCGCTGGATCATGCGCAGGTCGGGGCGGGGCAGGGGCGCGCGATCCGGCATGGCCGGGTCGTGGCGTATGTCCAGATAGTCACCCGCTTCGATGTGATCGGCAAAGAGACGCAGCTGGCCGACGGTACGGCCACGTTCCCCTTGTAGGCGCGCCTCGGGCAGGCCAGTTTCCAGAGTGCCAATCTCGGTGATCGCATCCCCGCGCGCGTCGACTTCATCTGCGATCTTGCGCAGCAGCGCGGCGCGCTCGGTACGCGAGGACCACCCGAACGTGGCAAACGCCGCCTCGGCCGCTTCTACTGCGCTATCGACCAATGCCGCTGTCCCGACAGAAAAGTCGTGGCTTGGTCCATGCGCGGGTTCGGATGCAAAAGTCGTGTCTGCGCCGATCCATTCCCCGGCGATCAGGTGTTTTCCAGTCAACATGTTCGTTCTCACTTACAGCAGGCCGCGATGGGCGAGGTTTCGCATCAGGTGAGATGCCCCAAAGGTCCATTTGGGGCATTCGGTCGACAGGCGCACAGTGTTTGTCAGCGCCCCAAGTTGTGCATTGGCGATGGTTACGACGTCGCCAAGTTTGTGTGTGAATCCACCGCCCGGAGTATCCCTGTCCTGGGTCGGAGCAAAGAGCGTGCCGAGAAACAGCATCAACCCATCAGGATATTGGTGGTGACGTCCGATTGTCTGCTCCACAAGATCGGCAGGATCGCGGCTGATCTGGGACATGGATGAGCTGCCGTTCAGGACAAACCCATCCGGTCCGGTGACGGTCAGCGTCAGTTCGGCTTGCCGTACATCGTCCAGTGTGAACCCATCATCGAACAATCGGATCATCGGCCCGATCACGCAAGAGGCATTGTTGTCCTTAGCTTTGCTCAGCAACAGAGCCGAACGCCCTTCGACGTCGCGCAGGTTCACATCGTTGCCCAGTGTTGCGCCTTTGATCTCGCCCCGTGAGGTAACGGCCAGAACAATTTCGGGTTCGGGGTTGTTCCATGTCGAGATCGGGTGAAGCCCGATTTCCGCACCGAACCCGACTGATGAAAGGACCTGCGCCTTGGAAAAAACCTCGGCATCGGGGCCGATCCCGACTTCAAGGTACTGACTCCAGAGACCTTCGGTGATCAGTGCTTCTTTGACCTCTGCGGCTGCGTCCGATCCCGGAACAATGTTCGAGAGGCTGTCCCCAATCCGGCCCCCGATGCGCGCCCGGATCGCGTCGGCTTTGGCGGGATCGCCTGCAGCCTGTTCTTCAATCACACGTTCGACCATGGATCCGGCAAATGTAACTCCGCAGGCTTTAACCGCTTGTAGATCACACGGTGCAAGCCATTGGTGGTCGGCGTCTAATGGGCCGATATCTTCACCTTGGGCGTTGCGCACGTAATCCGCTGCGTCTTCGCGTTCCAGAATGTCCCGGACGGTTGGAGCCGTTTTCGATGTGATATCGACAACCCGACCATTGCGCAGTGTTACCACGCTGGGGCCGACCCCGGCACGCTCAATACGGCCGAGCCACAGCCCGTTGGAATCCAATGTGGATATGGTCATTTCAATCCCTGAGGTTATAGGCGCGGGCGGCATTGCCACCCATGATCGCCTGGCGTTCTGTGCTGTTTAGCTGGTTCAGCAACGTGTCGGTTGTCTCACACCAGCGCTCGTAACTGCTGGCCAATGTGCAAACCGGCCAGTCGCTGCCCCAAATCAGACGCGACGGGCCGAAAGTGTCCAGCAGGTGATCCACGTAGGGACGCAGATCTTCATTAGTCCAGTCTGCAGAAGCCTCAGTCACGAGGCCGGACAGCTTGCACCATGCATTTGTATCGCGGGCCAAGACCGCCATGTTGTCGGACCAGCCGTCCAAGATCGCGTCTTTGATCAGCGGTTTCGATCCATGGTCGATGACCACACGCAAATCGGGCTGACGTTCCAGAAGTTGCCTGAGTGGGCCCAGATGTTGAGGTAAGGTCAGTGCATCGAATGTCAGGTCGTGCTGCTGAACTGCTTCAAAAGCGGGCATTAACGCGTCACCGAGCATCCACAAAGGGTCAGCAATGTCTTGTATCATCGGACGAAGACCAACCAGAGCCGGGTGAGTGGCCAGGGCAGCAATCTGCGCGTCAACATCAGCGGCTTCAAAATCGACCCAGCCCACAACACCTTTGATGAACGCATGCTGGTCGGCCAGAGCGAGCATATATTCGGTCTCGGCCACTGTGGCTGCCGCCTGGACAAGGACCGTGCCATCAATCTCGGCAGCTTTTAGCAGCGGCATTAGGTCGTCCGGCGTAAAATCCCGGTGGATCGCGCCCAGATCAGGCGTCAACCAGCCATAGTCGCCACGCGCCAAAGCCCAGAAATGCTGATGCGCATCGATCCTCATCCGATCACACCCTTTTTCAGGATGATGTTGCCGTAAAGCCTGCGTTCGCCTGTCTGAACAATGGCAAAAGCGTTTGCCGCCCGCGCGTAGAAAGCAAACCGTTCCAGCCCCTGTAATTTGGTTGGGTTGTCGGCGGTTGCGTCTATGATGCGCTGAAAGTCTGCGACTGCGTCAGGAATTGCCTTTGGGTCGCCCACAACCTGCATGCTCAACGCCGGATCAGGTACGAAAGTATCCAACGGCATCACGGACAAAACAGCTTGCAGCACTTCACTGGCCGAAGACCCATCGGCCCGGATGCAGTCCGGCCCGCTGCTGGAGCCGGGGAAATTCGCATCTGCAATAACGATCTCGTCCCCGTGGCCCATGGCCCTGAGGGTATACAGAAGTTCAGGTGAAAGGATCGGGTCGATGTTACGCAGCATTTGCACCCTCGCTTGGCAGGGGCGCGTCCGAACGGATCAGGCCCTCGGACCGCAGATCCGACCACAGTCCGGGGGGAATGTCGCGCTCCATCAATGCGACGTTGGATTGGACTTCGGATGCGTTGACGGCCCCCGGCACCACGGTTTTGACGCAAGGATGACCCAGAACAAATTGCAACGCCGCGGCGATCAGCGGAGTATCGTGCGCCGCGCAAACGGCCTCGATCTTGCGTACCCGCTCGAGTATATCCTCGGGCGCGTCGGCGTAGTTGTATTTGGCACCTGGTACAGCTCCGGTCGCGAGAATGCCCGAATTGTAAGGTCCCCCAAGGATAATGCCGACATCGCGCTGCTCACAAAGTGGCAGGAAACTGTCGAGGGCTTCCTGTTCCAGCAGTGTGTAGCGCCCGGCCAGCAGGAAGCCGTCGAAATCCCCGAGTCCAAGCAGTTTTTCGCAAACCTGCCATTCGTTTACGCCCGCCCCAATTGCAGCGATTTCACCTGCATCGCGCAACTCGGTCAAAGCCTTATAACCGCCGCCATCAAAAAGCTCGCGCACCTTGGCATCAGACACTTCCTGACTGCCTTGACTGAAGACACAGACATCATGGACCAGAAGAATGTCAGAGTTGGCCACGCCAATCCTGTCGCGGCTGGCCTCGTAAGATCGCATGACCCCGTCGTAAGTGTAGTCGAACACGATCCGTTTCTGCGGCACATCGACGAAAGCTTCGGGTGTCACTTCATGCGGTTCGCAATCCAAAAGCAGCCGGCCAATTTTGGTCGACAGTTGAATGTTTTCGCGACCAAACCGGCCAATCGCCTGCCCAAACCGTTGCTCTGACCGACCAAGACCATATTGGGGCGCGGTATCGAAAAACCGGATGCCGGCGTCATAAGCGGCCAGCAATGCCGCCTGCGCGTCCTCATCCGAGACTTTGCGATACAGGTTTCCCAACGGCGCCCCGCCAAACCCCATGCGGGTCAATGGAACAGGCCGCGCGGTCCGATTGTTCAGCAATTCTGTCTGAGAAACTGTCATCCTGCCTCACTGTGCAGTTGTGGTGTAAGGTTGAACAAATGAGGCTTTTGCTGTTCCAGCAGTTCGATGCGTGGCATCAATTGTCCAAGGTGAGTGCGCATAGCATCCTGCGCAGCCTGTTCATCGCGATTGCTGATTGCCTCGAAAATGGCCCGATGCTCTGCCAAAGTCTCGGCGATCCGGCCGGGGGTGGGCAGCAGCAGCATACGAGCGCGACTGACTTGCAATGAAACGGTCTGTGCGACATCCGCGAGTCGGCGAAAGCCAGTGAATTCCATCAGCAGGCCGTGGAACTCTTCATCGGCCTGATAAAAGCCCGGAATATCCTCGTCCTCGATCAGCAGTTCCTGAAGGCGCATATTGCGGCTTAGTCTTTTGCGCTGATCGTCGGTCAGGTCGCGGGCAACCTTTGCAACGGTCGCAAGTTCCAGCGCTTCGCGGAGGAAGACGCCTTCGCGGATTTCATCCATCGAAAAGTAGGACACACGGGTGCCCGATTGCGGCACCACATCCACCAACCCTTCCGACGCCAGACGTGCAATCGCGTCGGCCACAGGCGCGCGCGAAACACCCAGCCTTTCACACACAGGTGCCTTCCTGAGATTCGCGCCGGGTGGAAAATCCAGCGATAGAATCGCCTGTTTCAGTGAGTGGTGAACACGCTGCGCAAGCGGCCCTTCGATTGTCGTGATCTCAGGCAGCAGTGCAGCGTTTATGTCTTGTTGCTTGCTCATGTTTGGTAATTTAGCATTCTAACATGTTAGTTGACAAGTAGTGAATTTGAGATTAGCAACATGAGCCAAGCAAGCGGGGAAGAGATGCAAGCACATAGCGGCATAAATGTTTTGGAAGGGGCGACGCGTGATGTCGTGAAGCTCAACCCGCGAGACAATGTTGTCATTGCATTGCGCGATCTGAACGCAGGCGAGCAGCCCGTATTGGTTCCCGTGCCGCTGACCGCATCAGTCTCTCGTGGTCACAAGATCGCCGTGGTCTCAGTTCAAGCCGGGGAAAATATCATTCGTTACGGTCAGATTATCGGTCAGGCCAAGTGCGATATCGCGCCGGGCGAGCATATCCATGTGCACAACCTTGGCATGGGGGCGCATCAGCAGGACTATGCGCACGCAAGCGCCAACGCTCCGCTGCCTGCCTTGACCGAAGAGCGGACGTTCGACGGTTACCACAGGTCCGACGGCAAAGTTGGCACTCGCAATTACATCGGGATTCTGACCACCGTGAATTGCTCGGGATCTGTGGCGCGTTTCATTGCCGAGGCGGCGGAAAAATCCGGGCTGTTGGACAGCTTTCCCAATGTTGACGGTGTGGTCCCAATTGTGCACGGAACCGGCTGCGGCATGTCCGCCAGCGATGAAGGCTATGCCACCCTGTTCCGGACGCTGGCCGGGTATGCGCAGCATCCGAATTTCGCAGGCATTCTGCTGATTGGTCTGGGGTGTGAGGTCATGCAAGTGGCCGACCTTGTCGGCGGGCGACCAATCCGCGCTGACGGCGCCCTGCGTTACATGACAATTCAGAACGAGGGCGGAACCCGGCGAACCATCGAACGGGGGCTGGAGGAGCTGCGCGGTATCGCCGAGTTGGCTGATCAGGCCGAACGCGCGCCTGCGCCGATCAGTGCCATCACGGTGGGTATGCAGTGTGGGGGATCGGACGGGTATTCAGGGATCACGGCAAACCCGGCTTTGGGATACGCCTCGGATCTGCTGGTGCGCCACGGCGGTACAACGATCTTGTCTGAAACCTCGGAAATCTACGGGGCAGAGCACTTGCTGACGCGCCGTGCTGAGACCGTGGAGGTCGGTGAAAAGCTGATCGACCGCATCCACTGGTGGGAGGATTACACCTCCCGCAACGGTGGTGAGATGGACAACAATCCAAGCCCTGGCAACAAGCGCGGTGGCCTCACGACAATATTGGAGAAATCGCTGGGGGCGGTCGCCAAAGGGGGCACAGCCCCTCTGCGCGACGTCTATAAATTTGGTGAGAGGGTGGACAAACACGGGTTCGTTTTCATGGACAGCCCCGGTTTTGATCCATGTTCGGTAACCGGCCAAGTCGCTTCGGGCGCAAACCTGATTGTGTTCACCACCGGGCGCGGCTCGGTTTCAGGGTACCAACCAACGCCCTGTATCAAGCTGGCCACCAATTCCGAAATGTACGCGCGCATGGCCGAGGACATGGACCTGAACTGCGGTGACGTCGTGACCGACGGGATCAGCATCGAGGCCAAGGGTGAAGAGCTGTTCGAAATGCTCATCCGCGTCGCCTCGGGTCAGAAAACCAAAAGCGAGGAACTTGGCTTTGGGGGCGTTGAATTCGTCCCCTGGCAAATCGGCGCGGTGATGTAGTGCGCGCTGGGCCCAAGGGAGAGGGGCACATGGGAGGGCAAATGCAAAAATTGGTCGAAATGACGGGGATTGATAAATTCTTCCCCGGCGTGCACGCGCTGAAATCCGTGCAGTTCGATCTTGAACCGGGCGAAGTTCACGCGCTGATGGGTGAGAACGGCGCTGGTAAGAGTACGCTGATGAAGATCTTGTCGGGTATTTATCAGCGCGATGGCGGGACGCTGAAGATCGAAGGGCGCGACGTCAGCCCGACAACCCCGCGCGAAGCGCAGGATCTGGGCATCGGGATCATCCATCAGGAACTGAGCTTGATGAACGATTTGACCGTCGCTCAGAACATCTTTATCGGGCGCGAACCGCGCAAGAGCTTTGGTCGTTTGGACGAGGCTGCGCTGAATGCGCAGACCGCCGAAATCTTTGCTTCGATGAACCTCAGCCTTGATCCAAAGGCGTTGGTGGGCAGTCTGACCATCGCGAAACAGCAGATGGTCGAGATCGCCAAGGCACTATCGTTTCGGTCCAAGGTGCTGATCATGGACGAACCCACGGCTGCCCTGAATGACGCCGAGATCGCCGAGCTGTTTGTGATCATTCGCCGCCTCAAGGCCGAGGGCGTGGGCGTAGTCTACATCAGCCACAAGATGGACGAGCTCAAGCAGATCTCGGATCGCGTAACGGTCATGCGCGATGGGGAATATGTCGGAACGGTTGGGGCCGCTGAAACCCCGATCAGCCAGATCATCGCCATGATGGTGGGGCGCGAGGTCAAGGAAGAACCGCTGGAGGTCCCTGATCTGGGAGACGCCGAGATGTCTTTGCAGGTCACCGGGCTGAGCCGCGACAAAGAGATTCAGAACGTCAGCTTCTCGGTCCAAAAGGGTGAAATTCTGGGCTTTGCCGGTCTGATGGGCGCAGGTCGTACAGAGGTTGCACGGGCTATCTTCGGGGCCGATCCCAAGGATAGCGGCGAAATTCGGGTACATGGTCAGGTGGTGTCGATTAAGTCACCAACTGACGCCGTCAAAGCGGGGATCGGATACCTTTCCGAGGACCGAAAGCACTTTGGCCTCGCCACCGGCATGAACGTGCGCGACAACATAGCGCTTGCCTCGATGGACTTGTTCACGGGCGCAGGCGGGGTTCTGCACGATGGTGAAATCAGCGACACCGCCAAAAGCTACATCCAGCAATTGGGCATTCGAACGCCGTCGGATGTGCAGGAAGTTCGACTGCTGTCAGGCGGGAACCAACAGAAGGTGGTCATCGCCAAATGGCTGCTGCGCGACTGCGACATACTGATCTTTGACGAGCCCACTCGCGGCATCGACGTTGGCGCGAAATCCGAGATCTACAAGCTGCTGGAAGAACTGGCGGGGCAGGGCAAGACGATCATCGTGATCTCATCCGAACTGCCCGAGATCATGCGCCTCAGCCATCGCATCGCGGTGATGTGCGAGGGGCGACTGACCGGAATACTGCCCGGCGGCAAAGACACCACTCAAGAAGACATCATGCATCTGGCCACGCAACGTAAGGCGGCGATGCAGGTAACAGGGACAGTTCAATGACCACAGCAACCGATATCGAAAAGAAAAAGCCACTTGCGGGGCTTGCGGACAGCGGCGCGTATCAAAAGCTGTTGGCTTTCGCCAGTCTGATTGTGCTGCTGATCGGGTTCTCAATCGCATCACCCAACTTCATGCAGACATCGAACATGATCGCCATTCTTCAGGCGACGTCGGTCAACGGGGTTCTGGCCGTCGCGGCAACGTTGGTCATCATTACCGGAGGAATTGACCTTTCGGTCGGAACGCTGATGACGTTCTGCGCAGTCATCGCTGGCGTGGTTTTGACCTATCTCGGGATGCCGCTGCTGTTGGGTGTTATTGCAGCAATTGCAGCAGGCGCATTTTGTGGGCTGTGTTCCGGCACTTTCGTCGCCAAGATGAAGATCCCTCCCTTCATCGCCACGTTGGGGATGATGCTGATCCTCAAAGGTCTGTCGTTGGTGATTTCGGGGACGCGACCAATCTACTTCAACGACACGCCGGGCTTTGACCAGATTTCGCGCGGGTCACTGATCGGAGGGGTCTTTCCATCGCTGCCCATTCCCAACGGTGTGCTGATCCTGTTTCTGGTGGCCATTGCAGCGTCTTACATTCTGGGTCGCACGGTTCTGGGTCGCTACACCTTTGCGCTGGGCTCTAACGAAGAAGCGGTGCGCCTGTCCGGCGTGAACACCGACATGTGGAAGATGCGCATTTACGCCCTGGCCGGAGCGATCTGCGGCATCGCCGGTATCCTGATCGCCTCGCGTCTGAATTCGGCGCAGCCGGCACTTGGGCTGGGCTACGAGCTGGAGGCGATTGCAGCCGTGGTCATCGGCGGTACGTCTTTGTCCGGCGGGCGCGGGACCATCCTGGGTACGCTGATTGGCGCTTTGATTATGGCGGTGCTGACCAACGGGTTGCGCGTGCTGTCCGTCGCGCAGGAATGGCAGACCGTCGTGACCGGCGCGATCATCATCCTGGCCGTCTATGCCGACATGGCGCGACGCAAGAAATCGGGGTGACCAAACAACTAAACAAAAGGCCAAAACGACCAACTGGAGGAGAAAACATGTTTTCACGTCGTTTCATTCTGGGTGCGCTGAGCGCGGCCACCCTTGCAGGACCCGCCTCGATGGCGGCAGCCGAAGAAATCTACATCCCACTGGTGTCCAAAGGTTTCCAGCATCAGTTCTGGCAAGCGGTGAAGTCGGGCGCGGAACAGGCGGCAGATGAGTTTGACGTCACAATCACCTTCGAAGGCCCGGATAACGAGACCATGGTGGACCGCCAGATCGACATGCTGGCCGCAGCTTTGGCAAATAACCCCAAGGCTATTGGTTTTGCCGCTCTGGACAGTCAGGCCGCGATCCCGCTTTTGAAACAGGCCAACGATAAGGGCATTCCGGTCATCGCTTTTGACAGCGGTGTAGACAGCGACATTCCGCTTTCAACTGCGACGACGGATAACCTAGCGGCAGCCGGGCTGGCCGCAGACAAGATGGCCGAAAAAATCGGTGGCAAGGGTAAGGTGGCGGTTGTCGCCCATGACCAGACCAGCCGCACCGGCATCGATCGTCGCGACGGCTTCGTCAATCGCATGGCCGAGAAGTACCCGGATATCGAAGTTGTGACGGTTCAATACGGCCAGGGCGACCACCTGAAGTCGACCGAAGTCACCAAAGCAATTCTGACGGCAAACCCTGATCTGAATGGGATCTTTGGCACCAACGAAGGCTCGGCCATCGGTGTGGTAAACGGCGTTCAGGAACTGGGCACCGAAGGTCTGGTGATTATTGGCTATGACAGCGGCAAAGCCCAGAAAGACGCAATCAAGAGCGGCCTGATGGCGGGTGCAATCACGCAAAACCCGGTGGGCATCGGTTATGAAACGGTGAAGGCAGCGGTTGCGGCCCTGAACGGAGAAGAGGTTCCGGCGCTGATCGACACAGGCTTCTATTATTACGACGCCTCTAACATTGACGACCCGAAGATCTCGGCCGTTTTGTACGACTAAGCAGAACCACACACTTTGTCCGGCCTGCCTGTTTAGGTGGGCCGGAGCGAGGCTCTAAAATACCGCTTTCGAATGTTCCTCCAATGGGCAATTGAAAGATCGCTCCGGTTTTCAGTATGGTCCAACGCTGGGATGACTCAGCGGCACAGATCATCACATCGCGGAATAGCCGCCGTCTACGGGATATACGGCACCGGTTACGAAAGCGGCTTCATCCGACAGCAACCACGCTGCCAAGGCTCCGACCTCAGCAGGTTTGCCCCAACGGTCCAGCGGTGTACGGCCCAGGATCGGCTGGTTGCGGGCCGGATCGGCACGTAGGGCTTCGGTCATTTCCGTTTCGATCCATCCCGGTGCTACGGCGTTGACGCGGATGCTGTCAGCGGCCCATTTTCCGGCAAGCGCTTTGGTTAATTGCGCTACACCGCCTTTAGACGCTGAATAGGCCGGAACAAGGGGCCCGCCGAAATAGCTGAGCATCGATGCGGTGTTCACGATTGACCCACCCGACGCAGCCAACAAAGGATGCGCAGCCAGGCAGCAGCGCATGGTGCCGGTAAGGTTAATGTCGATCACCTTCTCGAAGGTTTCGAGATCATATTCTGCGCCTCGCGCCAGTATTCCGGCGCAGTTCACCAATCCGTCCAAGCGTTGCATATTGGTAAAGAAGGTGTTCACGGCAATGGTGTCGCGTACATCAAGCTGCGTGCAGGTGTCATTTGGATTCAGCTTCGCGTGGCGGCTCACTTCGTCTGCACCAACGCCCGTAGCTGTGATACGCCACCCCTTTTGTCGCAACGTGTCAGCGATCCCGGCGCCTATCCCGCGCGTTCCACCAATGACAACAGCGTGTTTCATGGGTCAGTCCCCTTCGGCCAAAAACGCCTCGACCGCGTCCTTGTACGGCATCGGAGCAACCGCGCCGTATCCTTGGGTCGACAGGGCAGCAGCAGCGTTCGCGTAGCGGGCCGAGGTGAATGGGTCGTCTCCGGCAACAATACGCGACAGGAAAGCCCCGTCAAACGTATCGCCAGCAGCGGTGGCATCCACAGCTTCGACCCGGCGGCCTTTGACGCGCTCGCGTTTATTCGGGGTGGCTGCCAATGAGCCCTCTGCCCCAAGGGTCAAGGCGACGATATTTGCGCCAAGGTTCAGGTAGAAATCTGCAATGGCATCCGGATCAGACAGCCCGGTGAGATGTTCTGCATCATCCAAACCCGGAAGCGCAATATCGCACTGCGCCATCGCCGCATGGGTCACGGCGCGGGCGCGCTCGATCGGCCAAAGTTTCAGGCGCAGGTTGGTGTCGTACGAGACCAGACCGCCGGCTTCTTTCACTATCTTGATGGCGGCGAACACGGCATCGGCGGCAACGTCCGAAATCGCCTGGCTGATGCCCGTAACATGCAGGATTTTTGCCGACTGCAAGGCCTTGACGGGCAGGTCTTCTGCTCTCATCCGGCTACTGGCGGAACCAGCCCGGAAATAACTGAATTCGTGCCCATTCGCGCTGTGGGTCACAAAGTAAACGCCGGTATGGGCGTCTGTCACTTGGCGTACGGTTGAAGTGCCGATGCCTTCCGCCTTCCACAGATCCATGAATGAATTGCCGAACGTATCGGCTCCGAGATGTGTCACAAAGCCGACGGACGCGCCTTGGCGGGCTGCAGCGACGGCACAGTTCGACGTGTCGCCGCCATGTCCGGGCAGGTAATTCCCGTCGGGCTGCTGGTTGAACTCCAGCATCGGTTCGCCAAGGCATAGAATATCGGGGGTCATGGTCGTCTCGTTCTCAAAAAGGGTCAGTCCGGTCGGGCCGACCAAGGCGTTAGGGAGGATTATTCGGTCGGATAACTTTCGCCAATACCCCGACTCTTCCCGGTGCGGAAATTCGCGATTACAGGGTCTCTAAATTTCATTTCGCCATCGCCCTACATGTGCAGGTGTCTCCAGACCACATACATTTCGACATCCAGTCCCCATGCCAAGGTATCAGGCCAGTTCGCTTCGGGGTGATGGGCGAAACGGCTGAAGCAGAATCTTTCAAAAACCAGGCAGACCGGTGCAAGTATCGCATCCGCCGCCTTCGTATCTTTCATGTCATCGGGCTTGAGCCCAACCAGACAGATTTTGGGAGATACCGCCATGAAAACCCTCGCCCTGAACACCGCCGCTGCACTAATGGCTTCGACTGCCGCGATTGCGCAGGTCGAAACCCGCACTGTAACCTTTGAAAACGAAGGGGCTATCCTGACCGGCACGCTGTATTTGCCGGAAGAACGCGGTAACGCGCCTTTGCCCACAGTTGTTGTCACCGGGGCCTGGACATCGGTGCAGGAACAGATGCCTGCCAACTACGCCCAAGAAATGGCGTCGCGCGGGTTCGCCGCCTTCACCTTCGATTTCCGTGGCTGGGGCAAGTCGGGCGACCTGCCCAACAATGTGCGCTACGTTGAAAGCCCCGAGGCCAAAACCTCGGACATCAAGGCAGCGTTTGCATATGTTGCGACCCTGCCCGAAGTGGATGCCGATCACATCAACGGGCTCGGGATCTGTGCCTCGGCCGGTTACATGGTCGATGCCGTTTCCGGAAATCCGTTGGTGCAGCGCGTCGGCCTTGTCGCACCCTGGCTTCAGAATGAAGAGATTGTTGAAGCCGTCTATGGGGGCAAAGAAGGCGTTGCCGGGTTGATCGAAGTCTCCCACGCTGCCGAAGCCGCGGGTGGGCAGATCATTCCTGCGGCCGGGCCGGAAGGTGCCGAAGGTGTTCTGATGCCGATTGGTGGGTATTACTATGAGGCCGACCGTGGTGGCATCCCCGAATATGACGACAAGTGGAACAATGCAGGCTGGGAAGGTTGGCTGACCTATCACCCTGCCGACAATCCGCAGCGTTTGGACAAACCGCTGGCCATTGTGCACTCGGAAAGCGCGGCCATCCCGCAGGGCGTACAGACCTTCCTTGCAGGGTTTGCGGGCAAGGCGACGGCTCAGTGGCTGGAAAACGTCACGCAGTTCGACTTCTACGACAACCCCGAGGATGTGACCCGTGCGGCGGACACCGTGGCCGATCACTTCCGCGCTGGTCTGGATAGTTGAACACCTTATCAGGCGTCGAAGTTGACTTCGGCGCCTGCCCTTTACCCCGGAGTAGACCGATGCCCAAAAACCTTACAACCACACTTGCAGCTGCCACCATGATCGCAAGCGCAGCCTTCGCCGATCAGCAGGCCACCATCTCAACCACGATCACCGATATCGCAGCGGGTGCTGACCGTCACGACTGGGCCCGTGTGCGCGGTGCCTTTGCCGATACGGTGACGACCGATTACACCAGCCTTTGGGGCGGTGACCCAGTCACCCAACCCGCCGACGACCTTGTCGCAGGTTGGTCTGCATTCCTGCCTGGGTTTGAAAGCACCCACCACATGGTCACCAACCATGCCATCACGTCACTTGCCGAATCCGAAGCCACGGCGCAGGCTGATTTCACCGCAACCCACCGCATTGAGGATGGTTTGTGGGTTCTGGGCGGACGCTATGATTATGCGCTGGAAAAATCCGGGGACCGCTGGGTTGTAACCTCTCTGACCATGACGGCGCTTTGGGAAACCGGAGATCGCGGCCTTGTCGCCATTGCTGCCGAGCGTGCAAATCAAGGAAATTGATAGATTGAAGGACTGCCACACCGTTCCACTTTTAGGAGTGGACCGGTGCTGGCTGCATTGCCACGATCTATTTTAGATATGCCGGCTGACACAAAGTCATAGGGATCTGCATGACCAACCAACGCATCGCACTTGTAACCGGCGCCAACCGAGGCATCGGAAAAGAAGTCGCCAGACAATTGGCCAGAGATCATGGGGTAAAAGTTCTGCTCGGTTCTCGAGATCTGGATAAAGGACATCGGGCCGCAGATGAGATCGGGTACGGGGTGGAAGCCTTTCAGCTGGACGTATCGAACCCGGACTCTGTCGCCGCCGCCTTTATTCTGAAGATTGAACCCAGCTACGGGCGTCTCGATATTTTGGTCAATAACGCAGGTGTGGATTACGACACGGATCAGCAGGCGCATTGCGCCGACCTGCATCGCGTGCGGCGTGCCTTTGACACCAATCTTTTTGGTGCTTGGGATACCATAATCGCAGCGACTCCTCTTTTGCGACGTGGCGAGAGTGCCCGGATCGTCAATGTGTCTTCTGGTTCAGGCGCGCTGAGCGACATGTCCGGTGGTACGGCTGGTTATGGTGTATCCAAGGCAGCATTGAATGCGCTGACCATCAAAACCGCAGCCGAGCTGAAACACGAAGGTATTCTTGTCAACGCCGTTTGCCCCGGTTGGGTTGCCACGGACATGGGCGGGGGTGGCCGCCCGGTGTCTGAGGGGGCGAGGGGTATTGTTTGGGCGGCAACTCTGCCGAACAACGGCCCGACAGGCGGTTTCTTTCGCGATGGGGCGCCAATCGAATGGTAGGCGCTATCCCGGTGCCATGAAATCAATCAATGCTCTGACCCGCGCGGGCAGCAGGCGGCGGCTGGGATAAACGGCGAACATTTCTCGTGTCAAAGGTCGCGCATCCTGAACCTCAAGCTCGTGCAAATCTCCCCCCATCATGTCCAGAGGCAGCATTGCAACGCCCAGATTGCGACGCGCGGCGAGTGCGATGACGTCAAGGTCGATTAAACTGTGGGCGACGTTGCTGGGTTGCAGTTTGTCGCCGTTTTCCAAAACCCAAGGCTGGCCAGCGGTCAGGGCAGGTAAGCTTTGAAAAACCTGCCGAGAAATCGCGCCCTTCAATCCGTTCTCCTCAATAAAACCCGACCCGGCGCAAAAACAGTAAGGAACCGACCAAAGGCGTTTTGCGACAAGGCTGGAATCCGTCAGTGGACCGACCCGAAAGGCCAAATCGATATTGTCGCTGAAAAAATCCAACATGACGTTCGTGGGTGTCATTTCCAGCTGCACATGTGGGTTTTGCTGCGCAAACTCCAGCAAACGTGGGCCAATCGTTGCACGGGCGGCCAGGGGCGGGGCCGTGATGCGTATAGTCTGGCGTCTGGTTTCGTCAGCAAATCCCGCAACCTCTTGCAGTGCTTCGAATGGCTCCTGGCAGCGATCCAGAAGGCGGCGGCCTTCTTCTGTCAGACGTACTTGGCGGGTCGTACGCTCAAACAGTTTGGTGCCGAGATGATTTTCCAATTCGGCAACTCTTCGGCTGACCCGGCTCAGAGGGATACCAAGTTGGTCCGCAGCTTTGGAAAAGCTGAGATGGTCAGCGACAAGAGTGAACAGGGCAAGGTCGTTGTAGATCATAATCCTATTTTTGAGATAATAACTCCTGAAATCAACGATTATCATTACGACTGACGGTCTCTACTTTCTGCGCAACAGAAGGAGACACGTTATGTCCTATGCAATCGAAATCACGCGAAACGGTGGGCCCGATGTTCTGCGCAAATCCGACCGCGCCGTTCCTCAGCCAGCCCCCGGCGACGTCTTGATCCGTAACCATGCCGGAGCCGTTAACTTTATCGACACGATCATCCGACGGGGAGAGATGCCAGAAGGTATGATGCCTGCCCTGCCGCACGTACCAGGCGTCGAAGGCGCCGGAGTTGTTGAAGCGCTGGGCGAAGGGGTCGAAGGCTTTGCCATAGGCGAACGTGTGGCTTGGATGGGGCCGATCGGTGCGGGCGGTTATGGCACGCATTCCGTGATTGGGGCACCTTACGTGACCAGGCTATCTGACGACATCACGTTTGAAACCGCTGCCGCGATCCCGGTTAATGCAATGACCGCTTATCATATGCTGGTCAATCTCGGTGGTGCAGTGGCAGGAAAATCCGTGCTGGTTCACGCGGCGGCGGGCGGTGTTGGTACAATGGCTCTGCAAATCGCCAAACATCTGGGTATGACCGTGATTGCCTCTGCCAGCACCGACAAGCTTGGCTACGCCTATGAGCAGGGCGCTGATCACGTTATTGATTACCGCCAAGAAGACGTCGCTGCGCGAGTTTTGGAGATCACTGAAGGACGTGGTGTTGATCTGACGTTGAATCCAATCTCGGGCGAAACACTGAAATCGGACCTCGACGCGCTGGCACCGCTAGGTACGGCCGTATTGTTTGGGTTCCTTGCAGGACCGCCCGCAGGTGGCTTTGCCGAAGATCTGACAAAGCATTTCCAGAAATCCGTTTCAGTGCGGGTGAGCGATATCTACACGTATTTCCTGAACCGCCCCGATGCCTTCAGCGCTGATATGGCGACCGTGTTCAACCTGCTGGAAACCGGCGTTCTGCGTCCTCAGATCACCATGTTGCCGATTGACGAAGCTGCTGAGGCCCATCGCCGTCTGGAAGCAGGCGAGACGACGGGCAAGCTTGTCCTGAGCATCAACTGACCCGAACAGGTAACCCTAAAGACAAGGAACCAACACAATGAGTACGGTTTTTGAAACCGCCCTTGCAGGCAAACACGTCGTCATCATCGGCGGCAGTAGTGGTATGGGTAAGGCTACGGCCAAGATGGCAGTCGCCCTTGGGGCAAAAGTCACACTTGCCAGTCGCAGTCTGGCCAAACTTGAGGCGGCGGCGGCAGAGGTCGGGGGTTCTGTGCAGATCGCGCCCGTAGACACTACGGATGAGGCAGGCGTGAAATCCTGGGCCGCCAATCTCGGGACGGTGGACCACTTGGTGATCTCGGCCTCAAGCGCTGCGCATGGGGCCTATGAAGAGCTGCCCACTGACGCATTGCGTAGCATGTTCGAGGCTAAGTTTATCGGCCCGTATGTGGCCGCGCGTGAGGTCCTGCCTGCTTTGACCCAAGGTGCCTCCATCACATTCTTTTCCGGTGTGCTCAGCCGCCGCCCGTCTGCCGGGACAACAGGTCTGGCTGCGGTAAACGCGGCGGTTGAAGCTTTAGCCAAAGGGCTGGCGCTAGAACTGTCGGGCCGTGCCCGTGTGAATTGCATCAGTCCCGGTATGGTTGACACGGAAGCCTATGCTGCAATGCCAGAAGAGGCTCGAGAGGCCATGTACGCGCAAGTCGGCGGCAGCCTGCCTGTCGGCCGCGTAGGAACCGCGGAAGAAGTCGCACAAGCTGTTGTCCTGTCCATGACAAATAACTTTCTGACCGGCACCGTTCTGGACGTGGATGGTGGGCACTTGGTGCGCAGCTGATCCGGTCAAAACGGCGGCAAATTGTATGGCTGGGGATATTGGAAACGGGTCGAGCAGGTTCCTGGGACTTGCTCGCCCGGATCGCCATTTCACTGGCCAAGGTGCCAGAGCCCGAAACAACACCGACAAATCCGATGGTGCCAAAAACGGATTTAAGACTTTCAGTTGCGCGCGCGGGCTTGCAAAAACTATGGGCCGTGCTGCGCTGCCAATACATGTGCGGCCACTTCCATAAGGCCGGGCGTGAAATTGCGGATGTACGCGATCAGTAGGTCGCTCTTCCGCCTGAAAGATCAAAGACGGCACCAGTGTTGAACGTGCAATCTTCCGAGCTTAGCCACATCACCATGCGTGCAGCCTCTTCAACCCAGCCCAGACGTTTCATTGGGGATTTGTCGACCATGATCTGCACGAATTCTGGCGTCATTTGATCCAGGATCGCCGTCTTGATGGCGGCAGGTGCGATGCAATTCACACGGATTTCAGTCTGGGCCAGTTCCTTGGCCAGCGACTTGGTAAACCCGATGACGCCCGCCTTGGACGCCGAATAGGCCGAGGCGTTGGGTGTGCCTTCCTTGCCCGCAAGCGATGCCATGTTGATGATCCGACCAAAGCCGGCCTCTTGCATGAGTGGAACAATGGCGTGAGCCAAGTGAAATGTTCCGGTCAGATTAACTTCAACGACGCGCGCCCAGATTTTCGGTTCGCTTTCCACTACGCTCAGGGTCGGACCGGCGAAACCTGCATTGTGCGACAAAAAATCAATGCCGCCGAAGGCGCTTTTGGTCTTTGCAACGGCTGCGGCGATTTGGTCTGGGTTACTGATATCCACTTTGCATGAGATCGCGCCTTCAGGGGCGTCGTCGGGTTCTGACAAATTCCAGATCGCCACGTTGGCGCCTACTGCCGCATAGTGGAGTGCGATTTCCGCCCCGATCCCGGCTGCCCCGCCTGTCACCACAGCGGTACGGCCTGTAAAGTCGTAAGATACGTTGCTCATGGGTGTTACCTGATGAAGTTCTTCACGTAGTCTGCGCCGAGGCCGACTTTCTCGAAATGCGCACGGCACATGTCGATCTTGGTAAAAACATCCTCGTAACCGAGGTGATTTCCATCAGGATCACAATAGTACATCACCCCATTGACCTGAAAATAAGTGATCATTTCCTCGACATCATCCGGCACAACCAGAGTATGGGTCTCACCCGGAGGCTCATAAACATAAGACCCTTCAGTGGCTTCCCAGTCATGCTCAAGATAATGCCAGCGGCCTTTCAGAACAAAGCCATGTACGGGGTTCGGATGGCGATGGCGGGACAGAACGCCTGCCTTGGTCACCTTCAAAAGGTTCATCCAATAACCTTGACTTACGTTCAAACACAGTGGGCGGAAAAACACCGTCTCGGTCTGCTGGACCCACATACGGGGGTCATTTTCGGCCAGCGCGTTGGGCACCACGATTTCCGGCAGGGCATCCTGCGGCATCGGGTGTTTATAGGGCACCATCGGGTTTTCGTCTGTATTGGTCAGTGGCATCTCGGCTTACCTTCTTTAGCAATTTAGAATGACCACATTGTGGACAACAGATTCATTATATGGAAATATACATCGTTGATATGTGCCGTCAATCTGAGAGGCCGGAATGGTAAAACAGGTCCAAGGAACCCAAAGCTTTGCGCGCAGCATCGGGCTGTTGCAGCACATTTGTGACCGCAAAAACCCGCCGACCCTGGCCGATCTTTTGGAAGAATGTGCTTTTACACGCCCGACTCTGTACCGCATGTTAAACAGTTTGGAAGCCGAAGGGCTGATCGTGCAACTCAGAGACAAAAGGTACAAACCCGGCCCACGTCTGGTCAATCTTGCCCGTCTTGCCTTGGCATCGTCGGACATTCGGGACCGAGCCCGGGATGCCCTGGTGCGCGTCAGGGATCAGACCGGCGAAACCGTACACCTCGCCGTGCCAAGCGGTGAGGGACTGGTCTATATCGACAAAATCGAAAGCCTTGAGACGGTGCGCATGAACTCGACAATAGGCACCTTTGTTCCGCTTCACTCCAGTGGGGTCGGCAAAGCCTATCTTTCGGCGCTGTCGGACGAAAAGCTTTCAGCGCTATTGGAAGCTTCGACCTTGCAGCCGATCACCCCGTTTACGACAACTGATCCAATCAAATTGCGCGCGCAGATCGATCAATGCCGTGCCCAAGGCTTCGTTTTTGACAGTCAAGAGAATGAAGTCGGTATCGCTTGTTTTGGCGCGGCCATCCTGGACGAGAACGCCTGCCCGATTGCCGCCGTCAGTATATCCGTACCGCTTTTTCGGCTGAGGGACGATAAATCTCATTACACCACTGCCTTATTGGACTGCGTTCAGGAATTGTCCCTTGGTGAGGTTTACCATTGAAGCGCATCTTATTCCGTGTTTTCCTATTGCGTGGTGCCGCTGGACCGGGGTGTCGACAGACGTTTATCAGCGCCGACACTCTCGTTTCGAAAACTTGTTTCTGTGAGGGATCGACAGTTATGACTCTGGTTCGCAGGAACGTATTCCTTGTGGCGTCGAAAACACGCGCGAAATCCTGAGGACTGAAGGGGTGCAGAGTTGCTCTGAAAGCGCTGGGCCCCAATGCCGGTGGTAGGTCAGATTGGTCGTGAACCGTTCAAGGTCTTTGCATTTCCTACACGTTCCCGCTCGTGTCACAAACCTGTCATATTCGTGCGCTAGGCAGAAATCGCAAAAAAGAGAAAACATAGGAGGCTCCGATGACCTCTCTCAATACTCAGCTATGGGAGCTGATTAAGTCGCATAAAATGCCTGATGATGCGACAGGCGCGCCATTCATTGATCAATTGATGGCCGAAAACTGCATCTCTCCTGATACTGCTGCCGTTGCGATCACTGAATACAAGAAATTCATGTATCTTTGTGCCACGCGATCAGAGCGGAATGTCCCCTCGAAGGCGGTCGATTTGGTGTGGCACCTGCATATGCAGCACAGTCGCGATTATTGGGATGTCTTCTGCAAAAAGCTGGGCAAACCCGTGCACCACAACCCCGGCGGTCAAGGCCCCAGACATCTGGACGACTACAAGGCAACAGTCAGAGCCTACAAAGAGCTGTTCGGAACTCCGCCGAAAGGCATCTGGAAGATGAAAAACAAGTTTGGAACTTTCATAATGCTGGTTTTCTTGATCGTCTTCATTTGCACCGGCGCCAGTTCCATCATTCAGAGCGGCGATCTATGGTTTGGAGCGCTTTGGTTGAGCGTGCCGCTGGTCTGCTTTGCAATCACCCTCAATAGCCTGAGCTCTAAAAGTGAGCTGACGCTGGTGTTTGAAAGTCATGACCCTTTTGCCAACGAAGATGCAGGCGACTGTGGCTCGGGAGACGGCGGTGGCTGTGGTGACTGATCTGCAAGACGTTCAATCTGATTGATTTTGAACCGGACCAAGGCTCGGCCATCGGACAGCAGCTTAGCCCCCAATCCGTTACCCCCCAAAATCACGTTCTTGATCTACCCAGTCAGAGTTTGTTTTGAGGGTGTTGGGAGGCGCGGATAGCCATTTCCTTGTTTGCAGTGTAAGCGTCGATTGCCAGAGTTTTGCGGAAGGTCCAGGAACTGATTTATGGCGCGCGTAACAAAGTCGAATTCAACGTCTCAAACCGAAGCGGCGAATGCCAATGCTGGAGTTGGCCACGAAATCCGTGGGGTGCGCCGCGCGATGGGTATGACGCTGGCCGAATGCGCAGAAGCGGCGTCTTTGTCGGTTGGGTTTCTGAGCCTTGTTGAAAGGGGGCAGAAGCAGCCTTCTTTGGACGCGTTACAGCGGATCAGTGCAGCTTTGGGGATCGAGGTAGGCTGGTTGTTCCCGCCTTCGCCCAATGATGATCCTGTGGAAAACGAGTATGTCGTTCGCAAGGGATTTCGCCGTAGAATTGACTTTTCACGCCTTGCCGGCACCGAGTATCTGGATCATTCCGTGTATTTGATGTCGCCCGGCATCGACGGTCAGATTGTTATGTCTTTGATGCAGTTTTCTCCAGGAGGTCATTCCGGCGACAACCCGTTGAGCCATGAGGGCGAAGAGGTGGGCTATGTCCTGTCCGGGCAGTTGACTCTGGAAGTAGATGGCCATGTTTTTGTGCTGGAAGAAGGCGACAGTTTTGGGTTTTCCGGCGATAAGCCACATAAATACATTAACAATGGTGAGAACGATTTGCAGATCGTTCACACCAACACGCCCGTGATCATGAAGTCCCGTTAAATCGTCTCGCTATCCGCCATCAGTTCAATGATTTTGCGGGAATAGGCCAATGTTGGTCCTTCCCAATGCGGTGACAGACGGCCGCCGTCGTATCCAAAGCAGCGGCGGCCATTTTGAAGCCCTTTGAGGACCGATATGTCCTCGACGTTCAGATCGTCCCACATCTGGATCAGGTCTTCGCGTTCCTTGCGGTATTTGTCGCCGGTTGCGGCCTCATCTCCGATGACGAAAACGTGCAGTTCCTCTCGGCATCTGTCCGGCGCTTCGGGGTAGGCGACCAACACAGTAAACTGATCGGGATACACCTCGACTGCGAAATGCGGCATGGTCAGGAACCACTGTCCCTGCATGCGATCCTCCTCGGACAGGCCGGGATAATGGGGCAGGCCCTGGCCGCGGCCTTCTTCTAGTTTCGGGAACCGGTAGCCATTGACGAAGGTCGAACCACGCCATTCTCCGGACCACCGAACGTCCATTGGGGCAAAGTCCAGCAGGCGGGGATGCAGGGCAAAAACGTGGTAACCTTCCATATAATTCTCGTAAACCAGCTTCCAGTTGGCCTCGACCGTAAAATCGCGCTTCCCGGCCCAGCGGATGGCTGACAGATCATAGCCTTTGAGCTGATCCAGAACCGGGGCCATCCACACATCCAGCGGATCCGCGTCGCCCGAAACGTTGACGAACAGACAGCCAAAGAACTCTTCTACCCGGACCGGGATCAGGTCCAGCTTGTCGCCGCCGCCGTCTTTGAACGTGCCGCTGGAATTGGGCCCGTCGAAATGCGGCCGGGACCGCAGCTTGCCGTCCAGCCCATAGGCCCATCGGTGATAGGGGCAGGTCAGCGTGGCCTTTTTGCAGGGTTCGGTGACCAGTTGAATGCCGCGATGGCGGCAGACGTTCTGGAACCCCCGGATCACGCCGTCGCGGCCATGGACCAGAACGATCGGCGTGCCAGCGATGTCGATGGGCTTCATGTCGCCGGGTTCGGGGATTTCCGCGCGCGCGCCGCCGAACACCCAGGAGCGGCGAAAGATCAGTTCCTGCTCCATCTCGAACCATTCGGGCGACCAGTATGCCGCGTTTGGCAGGCCTGCGGCTTCGTCAATGTTGCGAAACAGCTGCGCGTACCCGTCTTCGCCCAGAATGCGCCGCATGCGATCCTGGTTGGATTCTCTTACGACTGCACCGTCCATTGTGGCCCTCCGAATCAAGTTATTGGCAAAAAGATATACTGCAGGAAAAAAATGTGGACAAAATTTTTCCGATGCGGAAGTGTCTCCGGCAGGAAACGCGGAGAACTGTAATGGAATCGGCTCGGGTCGTTGTAATCGGCGGTGGCAATATGGGTGCCAGCGTCGTGTATCATCTGGCTAAGGAAGGCTGGACAGATGTTGTTCTGGTTGAAAAGGCGGAACTGACGTCCGGGGCCACTTGGCATGCGGCGGGATTGGTCAGTCGCATGACGGCGGGCCATGCTTTGGGGATCTGTCACGATTATGCGGTGGATCTGTATAAAACCATCGAGGATGAGACCGAGCACGGCGTCAGCTGGCACAATTGCGGGTCCTTGCGCGTGGCCGCAACCGAGGATCACCGTGCCTGGCTGATGCACACGCGTGACGCGGTACTGGCCCGCGGGCAGGAGTGTCGCTGGGTTACCCCCGAAGAAATCGCCAAGCTGAACCCGATCTATGACACGTCGCATATCATCGGCGGGATTTATACGCCCGACGATGGCCATGTTGACCCATCCGGCACCTGTCAGGCGATGGCCAAGGGCGCGCGGATGCGGGGGGCCAAAGTGCTGCGCCGCAACCGGGTGACGGATGTGCAGCAGATGCCCTCGGGCGAATGGAAGGTGGTGACCGAGCAGGGCGACATCATCTGTGAGCATGTGGTCAATGCCGGTGGATACCATGCACGCCAGATCGGGGCCTTCAGCGGGCTGGACCTGCCGATTGTCCCGATGCAGCACCACTATGTGGTCACCGATGCGGTGCCCGAGTTCGAGGCGATGGGTCATGAAATCCCCGTCACCCGCGATGATTACTTTACCGGCTATCTGCGCCGCGAACAGGGTGGGGCGCTGATCGGGCTGTATGACACCCATGACGCGCTGGCCAAATGGCGCGAGGGCTGCCCCTGGGACAGCGAGAACGAACTGTTTGAACCCGACTATGAGCGTATTATGCCGTGGTTGGAGAAGTGTTTCGAACGCTATTCCTGCCTGATGGAGCGCGGCATCAAACGCATCGTCAATGGCGCAATCACCTATACGCCGGACGGGCATCCTCTGGTCGGGCCTGCGCCGGGCTTGCGCAATCACTGGCTGGCCTGCGGTGCGACCGTGGGCATTGCCTGGGGGCCGGGACTGGGCCGGGCGCTGGCGCAATGGATGGTGCATGGCACGGCCGATATCTCGATGCGCGGCTTTGATCCGCGCCGGTTCCATAGCCGCGTGGACGAGGATTATACCTATCAGCGCTGCCGCGAGAACTACATGACGCGCCTGTCGCTGCCTTATCCGCAGCTGCAATATGAAACCTGCCGCGAGATCCGAAACTCTGGCGTGCATGACCGGACCAAGGCGTTGCATGCCGTATTCGAAGAGGCTGGCGGCTGGGAGCGTCCCCGCGTTTACGGCAAACCCGAATGGGGTGGCAAAGAGCCCGAGTCCTGGAAACGTGGCCCATCGTGGGAGGCCGCCCTGGCCGAGGCCCGCGCGGTACATGAAGGCGTTGGCATCGGTGACTTCTCGGCCTTTTCCAAGTTCGAGATCACCGGCCCCGAGGCTGAGGCGTATCTGAACCGGCTTTGCGCCAACCGGATGCCCAAAAAGGTGGGCGGCACCTGCCTGACGCTGCTGTTGAACGAACAAGGCACGATCGAGGGCGAGGCAACCATTGCGCGGCTGGCCGAGGATCGGTTCTGGTTTGTGACCGGCGGCCCGTCCGAGCGCCGCGTCTGGGACTGGATCACCGTGCATCAGCGCGGGTCCGAGGATGTGAGCATCCGCAACCTGTCCGACGATTGGGGCATTCTGACCGTGGCGGGTCCCAAAGCCCGCGAGGTGCTGGCCCCGCTCAGCGATGCGTCGCTGGAAAACGCCGACTTCGGCTGGCTCAAGGCGCGTGAAATGTCGGTTGCAGGGGTCAACCTGATTGCGCTGCGCCTGTCCTTCTCGGGCGAACTGGCATGGGAGCTGCACGCGCCCATTGATCAGCTTGGCGCTGTGTGGGACGCGATCTGGGATGCGGGCCAGCCCCATGGCATGGTGCCGTTTGGGTCAAAGGCGCTGGAAATGATGCGCATGGAAAAAGCCTATCGCGGTGGGCATGAACTGGCCAATGATGCCAGCCCCGTGCACACCGACCAGATGCGCTTTGTGAAGTTCGACAAGGCGTTTGTCGGCAAAGAGGCGCTGGCCAAGCTGGCCGAGACCGGCAGTTCTTCGGTCATCGCCTATCTGGACATCCAGATGGAGGGTACCGATGTGCTGGGCGGTGAGGCGGTTTATCTGAACGGCGAAAAGGTCGGTTCGATCTCGTCGGGCGGCTTTGGTCCGGTCACAGGGCGCAATCTGGCCTTTGCCTTTGTCAAACCACAGGCCGCGCAGCCGGGGACCGAGCTTGAGGTGATCGTGTTTGGTGAAATGCACAAAGCCATCGTGCTGCCAGATGCGGTTCTTGACCCGCAAAACCTGCGTCTGCGTGACGTCGCAGCAACTTTGGAAACAGCCTGATGATGGACCGTGAACCGCTTGGCGAATATTCCAAGGCCGTCCTGCCTGCACCGGACATCGACTGGACCAGGCTGAACAACTACCGCATGGATCGCATTCGCCAGGCCATGGCAGAACGGGACGTGGACCTGGCCGTCGTCACCAACCCGCTGACCATGCGCTACGCGGTGAACTATCACGAATACATGCAGTTCCAGGCACGCATCCCACTAATGATGCTGATGATCTTTGCAGACGGTCCGGTGGTCTTCAGCGGCGCGTTTATCAAGGATCTGGATCATGTCACCGAATATGTCCCCATGTTCGGTCTTGCACCGTTCCTTGCGGGGTTTGATCAGGTGGAGAACACGCGCAAATTCGTGGATTTTGTCAAAGGTCGGCTTGCGGGCAAAGGGCGCTGCTGCGTGGCGCTCGACCGTCTGGATGCCTCTGCCGTACAGGGGTTGATGCAGGCCGGTTTCGAGGTTGTGGATGCGCCCGGCTTTCTGGAAAAAGCCCGTTCGATCAAATGCAAGGAAGAGATTGCGTTATGCCGCTATGCCATTGACGTGGCGCAGCTTGGGATTGCCAAGATGCACCAGGCCTTCCAGCCCGGCATCTCGGAAAACGAACTGTGGAGCATCCTGAGCCAGATCAACATCGCGCATGGCGGCCTGTGGTCCGAGGCGCGGATGCTGGCCTCGGGACCGCGTACCAATCCTTGGCTACAAGAGGCCGGAGAGCGTCGTGTACAAAAGGGCGAACTACTGGGCTTTGACACTGACATGGTCGGCCCCTTTGGGTATATGTCCGACATCTCACGCACATGGTACTGTGGCGATGGGAAGGCCCCGCAGGAATACCGCGATCTGTTCAAGCGCGCCGTGGACGAGATCGAGCACAACAAAGCCAATGTGCGCCCTGGAGTGTCCTTCAAGGAGCTGGTCGACAAAAGTTTCCGCCACCCCGAGGAATTCCATGCGCATCGCTACCCCTGCATCATGCATGGCGTCGGGATGTGCGATGAATACCCCTATGTGCCCTACCCGCAGGATTGGGACGATATCGGCTATGACGGGATCATCGAAGAGAACATGATGATCTGCGTCGAGGGTTATGTCGGTTCCGACCGAGGTGGCAGCGGCGTCAAAATCGAACATCAGTTCCTGGTCACCGCAAGCGGCCTCGAACAGATTGACGACTATCCTTACGACGAAAATCTGCTGAACTGATGTTTTGCTTCTGCAACAAGGACCCTGAAGATGAGCACTGTTCCCGAGAAAATGCGCGCGGTTGTGCTGGTCGGCCATGGCGGGTTGGACAAGCTGGAATACCATGAGGATTGGCCAACCCCGCAACCCGGTCCGGGTGAGGTGGTGATCAAGGTGGGGGCCTGCGGGTTGAACAACACTGATATTAATACGCGGACGGCATGGTATTCCAAAACCGTGACCGATGGCATCACTGAAGACGGCGGCAAGGGCGGCTTTGACAGCGCAGATGAGGATACCGGCAGTTGGTCCAACGCGCCACTGACCTTCCCGCGCATTCAGGGCGCGGATGTGGCTGGGCGCATTGCAGCTGTGGGCGCGGGCGTGGACCCATCCCGCGTTGGTCAGCGGGTTCTGATTGACCCCTGGCTGCACGGCCATGGGGATTGGCACCTGCCAGAAAACACGTGGTACTATGGCTCGGAATGTGATGGCGGCTTTGCCGATTATACCAAGGTGCGTGCTGAAAACGCCATTCCGGTGACCAGCGATCTGTCTGACGCTGAGCTGGCGACTTTCCCCACCGTGCTGACAACTGCCGAACATCTGGTCTGGCGCGCGGCACCGCAGCCGGGCGAGTGGGTGGTGATCTCGGGCGCATCGGGCGGGGTCGGCACAACGGCGATCCAACTCTGTCTGGCGCGCGGGGCGCGGGTAATCGGGATTGCCTCAGCGACCAAGGCGCAAGACCTGCTGGATTTGGGCTGTTCTGCAGTCATTGACCGAAACGAGGCTGATCTTGAGACCCGCATCCGCGACGCGGCGGGCGGCCCGGTCGATGTGGCACTGGATGTGGTGGGCGGGGCAATGTTCATGCCGCTGATCAACGCGCTGAGGCAACGTGGGCGCTATTCCACATCCGGGGCCATTGCCGGGCCGATGGTCGAGTTTGATTTGCGCCAGCTGTTTTATAAGGACATCCAGATGACCGGGGCCACGATCACGCCGCCGGGTCTGTTCTCGCGCGCTGTTCAGTTGATCTCTACCGGGGCGCTGCGGCCCTTGCTGGCCGCGTCCTATCCGCTACGGGATCTGCACAAGGCACAAGAAGCCTTCATTGCCAAGGCTCATACCGGCAACATCGTGGTCAAGATGGAGTAACAGAGATGCGCATTGCTCAGGTCACGGATTTGGAGTTCACACCGATCTTCTTACGCAATGGATACGCAATCTCTTTTGGTCGGCAAACTGGGCGGGGGTTGGCGGAGGCGGGTGCCTGCTGGTCGACCGACTTTTAAACAAAGAGAGAAACGGTATGTAAGTTATGACCGATTGGGTTGCTCGCGCGCAAATGGTGATGCCCGCCGGTGGGTTGGGAAACTACGACCACAGCGGTTTTGTAAAAGAAGGGCGCGGCAGCCGCATCTGGGATCAGGATGGGCGTGAGTATGTCGATTATCTGGTCGGTTCAGGCCCAGTGCTTCTGGGGCATGGGCACCCAGAAGTGCTGGAAGCTGTGCTGGAGCAACTGCCCAAAGGGATGACTTTCTTCGCCAACAATACAGCGGCGGTCGAGTTGGCCGAAGATATCTGCAACGCGCTGCCCTGCGTTGAGCAGGTTCGCTTTCTCACGTCAGGTGGCGAAGCCGATATGTAAGCGATGCGGCTGGCCCGCGCCTAAACCGGTCGCGACAAAATCCTGAAGTTCGAAGACGCCTATCGCGGAATGTCCGCCGAGGGGCAGATGAGCCTTGCCCGGAAAAGCTGATCAACTTCCCACAAGCAATGCCCGACAGCGCGGGTATCCCCGAAGCTGTGCGTGCTCAGATGCCGGTGGCCCCGTATACGATCCCGAGTTTTTGGTCAGCCTTCTGAAAGAACAGGGTGACGAGATCGCGCCGATTATAGTCGAGCCCCTGCAACGCTTCATCCCACCCCAGCCTGGGTTTTACAGCTGCTGCGCGACCAGTGCGACACGTATGGAACCGTTTTGTTATTTGACGAGGTGGTGACCGGTTTCCGCCTTTCCTATGGCGGTGCTCAGGAAAATTACGGTGTCACGCCCGACCTGTGCACGCTTGGCAAGGTCGTCGGTGGTGGTTTCCCGCTGGCGGCGCTTGTACGGCGTGAGGATTTTATGGACCACTTCGACAAAATCATCGTGGGACCAGACAAGTGGTTGATGATGGTTGGGACCCTTTGCGGCAACCCATTGGCCGCTGTGGCCGGTCGCAACACGATGGAAACACTGCGCCGGGATGGAACCTATGAACGGCTTTATGCCAATGGCAAAAGACTGATGGGGGTGCTTTCTGGTTCGTTGGAAGCGGCGGAAATCTCCCATCAAATCGTTGGATACCGGTCTTATTCGAAGCCGCTCTGCGTGAGCAGGGAATATTCAGAGTCGCGGACAAGTTTTACCCCCACCTTGCGCTAACCGATGAGGATTTTGAACAAAGGCAGAATGCAATCCGCGCCGCTGTCGCAGCAATTGCCGAGCATTGATTTCACACGACCGGATCAGGTTCCGGCCCTGCGGGCAAAAAACTGTGGCGCAGGATACGTGCGGCGGTATTGGTATAGGTCATGAATCCGTGTGCATGGGCAGGGATGTGTCTTGCCGCACCTAGTTAGTGAGAAGAACCGATGGCCCCATTGGATGGATTGAAAGTCGTAGAACTCGCCCGCATTTTGGCTGGACCATGGGCGGGACAAGCCTTGGCCGATTTGGGTGCCGAGGTCATCAAGGTCGAAAGCCCCGATGGCGACGACACCCGAAAATGGGGCCCGCCCTTCATCGAGCGAGATGGGGATAAGACCGCAGCGTACTACTATTCTGCAAATCGTGGAAAAGACTGCATCACCTGCGATTTCCGAACCCCGGAAGGGCAGCAACAGGTGCGAGCGCTGATCGCGGATGCGGATATTTTAATCGAGAATTTCAAGGTTGGCGGGCTGTCCAAATATGGGTTGTCTTACGATCAGGTCAAAGATCTGAACCCTCGGCTCATCTATTGCTCGGTCACGGGGTTCGGGCAAGATGGACCTTACGCACAACGCGCAGGGTATGATTTTCTTCTTCAGGGAATGTCAGGTCTTATGTCCATAACAGGCGATCCAGCTGGTCAGCCTCAAAAGGTGGGTGTGGCGGTGACGGATATCCTGACTGGCCTCTACGGTACTATCGGAATTCTGGCTGCTGTTGAGCAACGCCACCGCACCGACAAGGGTCAGCACATCGACATGTCCCTTCTGGATTGTGCCGTCGCGTTGCTGGCCAATCAGGGCATGAACTATCTGGCCACCGGGGAAAGCCCGCAACGCCGGGGCAATGATCATCCCAATATCTCACCTTATCAGGTGCTCCCTGCGGCGGATGGGCACTTCATCCTGGCAGTGGGCAATGATGGCCAGTTTCAAAGGCTTTGCGGGGTTCTGGGCCTCGACCATCTCAGCGCTGATCCCAAATTTACCACCAATCCGCTGCGCGTGGAAAACCGAGCGGTGTTGACCCAACAGCTTGAGACTGAGACGCACAAATGGGCAAAGGCCGAACTTCTGCAGGCGCTTGAGGCCGCGACGGTGCCTGCAGGTCCGATCAATTCGATCCGAGAGGCTTTTGAGGATCCGCAAATTCAGTCTCGCGGTATGCAGATTTGCCCTGAAGGTGTTCCTGGTGTTCGGGGGCCTTGGGTTTTTTCTGATGCGGAACTGTCGCTGGAGCAGACCGCTCCGACTCTTCCGCGGCATGAAGATGGGGCCTGATGCTTTGCTGCTTGGTTTAGTTTTGGCGCACTGGTGCGTTTTCGAAAAGTTCGGTTAGAAAGGCGAGGCAATCCTGGGCGGATCTTTTGTTCTGGCCTTGCTGGGTACACCGCCCCCACAGGCAGTTGTTTGTGGAATACCATTGGTCGCCGATGGTCTGGATAGAGCCGATCTTTATGTAGCGCTCAATGAATCCTTGCCATCCGAGCGCGATCCCCGCGCCGGAAGAGGCGGCCTCGAGCAGGTAGACAAAATTGCTGAACGTGTCGGCCGGCGCAATGTTGGGTGTGATGTTGTGATTGCTGAACCAATCGCTCCACGTTGCCCAACCGAGCGTGCCCTGCGGAAGGTCAAGAAAGCGGAGTTGGCTCGATCCCTCGATCGGTCCTTCGAGGATGTCTTTGTGCTGTAAGATATACTCGGGCGAGGCGACGGGGATGACACTTTCGTGCAGGATTTTTTGCAATTTCCCGCCCGGCCCGTTGAACTTGTATCCGATGGCAACGTCGGCATTGGGTTCGTTGACCATGCTCTGGCTTTCGTAATTCGACGTCAGCACATTGATTGTGACATTCTCACCCACACGGCGGCGCAGTTGGTTGTAATGGGGCATGATGATCAGATGGCTGACGGAATACGAACAGGCGATGGTCAGCGAGCGCTGCGCCTGCGTCAGTCGATGCTCGGCCGATTGCAGGCTGGTCAGGGCCGATGACACCGCCGCGTGATAGCTTTTGCCGGCCGCCGTCAGTGCAATCCCGCGACCGTCACGCTGGAACAGTTCCAGCGAAAACCGTTCCTCAAGATTGCGTATGTGCCGGCTGATCGCGGATTGCGATGTGTTCAGCTCTTCCGCTGCCAACGTGACGCTGCCCAGCCGTGCAACCGCTTCAAAGGCGATGAGCGGGCTCATCGAGGGGACACGTCGCATCGTACTCATGTCCAAATTGATAATCCTCGCGGCAGCAAAAGCAATGGATTTGTGCGGCGGTCTGCTTCAGCGTTGCCCTGAACATTCTTCCGGCTTCGCGCGAGGATGGATGCACCGGTAAACAGGGAGAACGCGATGAACAAAATTGTACTGCTGTGGTCCACGCCCCGTACAACATCAACCGCTTTTGAATGGATGATGCGGATGCGGGGCGATATGGCCTGTTTCCACGAACCCTTCGGCGAAGCCTGGTACAAGGGCGACGATGCCGCGTGGCCGCGCCTGACCGCAGACAGCGAACGCGTGCCGGGCCTGACGACGCAGAAGGTGCATGATCGGATGCTGCAGGCCGCACGGAACAAGCCGGTCTTTTCCAAGGACATGCCGCATTTTCTGGCCCCTGATATCAGCGATGAATTTCTCGCCCCGATGACCCACAGTTTCCTGATCCGTGACCCTTCAAAGTCCATCCCGTCCATATTCAAGCGCGGCCCGGATTGGGTCGTGGCCGAGTATGGGTTCGAGGAACATCGCAAACTCTTTGACCGGATTGCCGAACGCGACGGCAAAGCGCCGCCCGTGATCGACAGCGACGATCTGCTGGAAAACCCCGAAGGTATCGTATCGGCCTGGTGCAAAGCCGTCGGTCTGGACTTCGTGCCCGAGGCCTTGTCGTGGGAACCCGGCGCGCGGCCCGAAGTGGGTTGGTATGATAACGGGTCCTGGCATGACAGCCTGAGCGCGTCCAGCGGGCTCAAGCCCATGCCACGGACCTATGGCTCGGTTGAAGATCAACCGGATCACATCAAAGAGATCTATGCGCAAGCGCTGCCGCATTACGAGCATCTTTATAAGCACCGGCTAAAGGCAGACGAAACGGTAAACGCCCCTGCCTGACATCCGGTTTGAACCTGCAAAATGCAGCGGAACTCTTTCCAGAATTGGCAAGAGTTCTTGCCGAAAAAGCAATAGATTTGCGGCTGCGCATTGTTTCAGGATGCACAAGCGGAGCTGCCTCGCACAGGATAGATGACACATGAACACTTTCACCAAACCTGAACGGTGGGAAAACCCAGAGCGTAAACTGTTTCCCTATCAGGTGGGGTTCACCTGCCCGCCTTTCGACTATTGCGCTGCCCCGTCGGATTTCCTGCGTATGGCGCCCGATACTGTCGGCGTACATGGGCGTATGCTGCATGTTCCAGGCTATCAGCACGGTCTGGATCAGCGGAAAAAGAACTTTGGCCTGCTTGAGGAGTTCGTCGAGTGCATGGCGATCAACAATGCCGATGTGTGCGGGCAGGTCGGTTCGAATTGGGTGCATGCCAGCGGTTTGGGTGTTGAAGGCATCCGCCAGCATTGCGAGATGCTCAGCGACAAATACGAAACGCCCTTCCACATGGCGGGCTACGCCATGGTCGAGGCGCTGCGCGAGATCGTGCCGAGAAGGTGGCGCTGAACGCCTGCTATCACACCAATTCCTGGTACATGGGCACGGTCGGGTTCCTGAAAGAGGCCGGGTTCGACGTGGTCTGGGCCGGGAATTTCTTCGATCAGGGCTGGTTTGCCACGCAGGAAGAGGTCGATGAGTGCGTCTGGTGCTTTGATGAAGAGCTGATCTGGAAGAGCTTCGACTACACCGCCGAGCAGGCCCCGAATGTGGATGCCTACCTGATCAACGGCATGTCGAACTATCGCCGCCCCTCGGACGGAGTAGCCCGCCGCCCGGTGCACCATACGGCCGAGCTTGAAAAACGGCTGGGGAAACCGGTCATTGGTCACGACACGGCGCTCTACTGGCGCCTTTTCAAGACCTTGGGCCTTGCTCCAACATCTTACCACGGTCAGTTGATGGCGACTTTGGAGACGTGATCCATGCATAAGATCATCGCGCTCTGGGCCATCCCCCGGTCCACCTCAACCGCGTTCGAACACATGATGAAACAACGCGGCGATCTGGATTGCCTGCATGAACCTTTTGGTGAGGCCTGGTATCACGGGGAAAACCCGATGTGGCCGCGTTTTCCCGAAGGAGGCGAGACCCGGCCCGGTCTTTCGCTGGAAAGTGTTTGGGAAGACATCAAAGCCCGTGCCGAAAAAGGCCCGGTCTTCATCAAGGATTTCCCGAACTACATCAGCCATATGTGGGATGAAGAGTTTCTGTCGCATTTCGCCCACGCCTTCCTGATCCGTGATCCGGCCAAAACGATCACGTCGATGTATGACAAATGGCCCGATTTCGACGAGCTTGAGATTGGTTTTCCCGAGCAGCGCGCGCTGTTCGACCTGCTGTCCGCAATACATGGCAAACGGCCATTTGTCATCGACAGCGATGATCTGCTGGAAAACCCGGGCGACGTCACACGTGCGTTTTGTGAGGCGGTTGATATTCCCTTCATCAAAGAAGCGCTGAGCTGGGAAGCTGGTGGAGATCCTTCCGAGCACAGCTGGTGCGAAGGCGGCAAGTTTCATGCCAATCTGGCGCAATCCACCGGGCTGGTCCCGCAGAAGCGCAAGTATGTCGATCTCAGCAACACGCCACGACGCGTGCAGCGCATCCATTATCGCATGCTGCCGCATTACTTGCATATGCATCAATACCGTGTGCGTCTCTCTGAAACCGTATAGTGGAAGACCGGAAGAACAAACACTGCAACCGAAACGGGCATCCGGTACGCACGTGGTTAAAACGTCTGTAGCTCTTAAGAGCTAACACTACGCAGGGGATGATTAGCGTTCTGCAGGTCTTAGAGATTTGGAGGAGGAGCCGAGGCCGTAGTAACCGCCCCGGTATCCAATTTCATGTGTTGACCTGATCATTCCGCCGGCGTGTACCAAATCGGAGATGAATAGGCGCGTTCCTGATGCGTAAGCACTGCGTCTTCCGGAAGCTCAGCGCCAAATCGCAGCTTATCGTAAAGCACCCAGCGCGGGGTCGGGATTTCGATGGCGCGAACGTAAAAAAACGCCCTCTCACTCGGATCAAAGTCGGGGTCAGTCCAAACAGTCACAAGTTCGGCGGTGCCGATAGTGTTTGTCCAACTGGCAGTTTCCACATCGACCGTATTTCCAACCGCAGGGATCTTACCGTTGTCATCGGCAACTCGGTTGTCCGACCATGCAACGTCGTAAACCTTTTCTTGCATGGCTCCTTCTGAATCCAGCCACCCTTTGACCACCTGCACGCGATCAAGGTTTGCACCAACCGGGTCGCGCAGAGCGGCAATCAGGAAAGAAGGCGCACCATCACCCTCGCGAGGGCGAAGGTCTGACCCCATTGGAACACCTTTGGTGTAGCCAACATTCGCGAGGAAACGGGTTTCAACATCCGCTTGATCGAAGCCCCACCCGCCAAAGAATCGCAGGCCAATACGTGGCCCAGTGGTCGCATAGGTTTCACGCCGTTTGAATGCATCAAAGATCGCAGCGCGCGTGTTATCTGTAGCCCATACTGCGGTGTATCCGGAAGCAACAAGCAGGTCTCCGGGAATCTCTCCTAGATCATTGGCAATAAATGGATGTTGGATGCGCGAGGCCGAAGGCTCGACACTCACCGATTTCCCAAAGAAGTTATCCTCTTCAGCTGTGGCCAAAGAGGTATGGCTGTCCGTCGCGCCACCCATTCCGAACTTGTAGGGGTTCACGCCGAACTTTTCTTCCAGCATCAAACCACGTTTCAAGGCCTCTCGGGCGTATTCGCCAGCCAGCATGTCGTCAGTCTTTAGCTCGGTAATGTCCAGATTACCGACATCCCAGTTCTCGTAATCCGCAAATTCGTCGTCGGGGCTCAGGAAGGGGTGTGCTTCGCCGTCGCCCTTGATTTGAGTGACCTCATAATGGGGTTCCCATTTCGCGCGGGCTGCCACGTATTCCTCGTCGACCTTACCGCCGTGATACGTGTCTTCGGTTGGGAACATCCATCCATTTGACAGATTGCCGTTATGTGCAAAAGCAACAGCGCGGCCCCCTGTCTTTTCCTGATACTCTTCCAGCCATGCGTAAAGGGATTTTGGATCCGTATCACCATAAGGCGGCTGCGTGACTGGCGGTACCATTTGCAAGGCTCGGATTGGCCCATCGCGCAGCATGACGTTCCGGTGCAGGTTGAAACCCTTGGGCACCGATGTCCACTCGAACCCGATGAAAGCCGTAAAGTTGCCGGGATCGTTGTGTTTCTCGGCGGCCAGGACAATGTGTTCCCAAGTGAAAGCAAATGCGTCGGCACCGGGGCTGTAAGATTCTAACAGAACCTCGGGCAATGTCATTTGCGAGAAGTTGGTGATGATGTCGAAGGCGGTTTTTCCAGCCTCTTCACCCCCTGCCTTGTAGCCCTCGTACCATTCCAATCCCTTTGGATCAGCCAATACGCCTGGCTTGCCCGCCTGAAGATCCGGCGCAAAACCCATCAGGTCGGTATGATCCGTCAGCACCATCCAATCCAGCGGACGGGCCAGCCTTACCGGTTGCCCCGTCGAAGAAATGACCTGCTCGCCTTTTGCGAAACGCCACGCTTCATCCGGCAGCAGAGTGTTTCCGAAAGCTCCTGCATCCAGCGAAAGCCCAGTGTGAAGATGCGTGTCGCCCCATAACGGGCGTTCGGGAAAAGAGCGCTCGGCATATGGGGAATACGGTTGATCTGAAAATAATCCTTCCGCCGCTTCTTTGCTGGGAACGGCGTCGGCAAAGACCGTCGTTGATGCCAGTAAAAGCGAGATAGAACATCCAAACGTACGAAGCATTTTTGACCTCCCAAATCAAGATTGCCCGGTTGCGTCGTTAAATTGCACTGCAAGAAATCATATTCGTATCTCTCTATATCATATTGGTTTTCTTTTTTGCGGAAATATTGAACCTGCTGGTTTTAGGACTGCGAGATACGTGGAAAACGTCAAGAAATTAGAACAGTTCTTGAACACGCGCAGTAGAAAACGGTCTGCGTACGGGCAGCCCGTCAGTTCTGTTTCGGACCTCTAAGGTTCTGGGCGATGTATCCGCTGAAGGTCCAAACCAGGCGATCAAGGCAGGTCCACAAAAGTTTCGTTCGATCATTCCAACAGACACAGGAAACTGCAGCGCAAGCAGATGGCACCTTGTCAATTTTGAACTAAAAAACTGTAGAGATGTCCAGAAAATGTGTTTCACTTTTTGCGCGTCACCCGGATTCGAAGCCGTGACGCTGAGATTTTGGGAGGAAATCGTGAAGCAAGAAAAGCTTGAAAAACTGCAAAAATCCTTCAGTGCAGGGAACCTTTCGCGCCGCGCGTTTATGCGTCAGAGCGCCGCTTTGGGTGTGGCGGTCACTGCGCCATTGGCTTTGGGGGCGCGTTATGCCAGGGCACAATCCGCAGAAATCTACGACTACATTGTGATCGGAGCAGGGGCGGCTGGATGCGCATTGGCGGCGCGACTTTCCGAAGATTCAGACAAAACTGTTTTGGTGTTAGAGGCCGGTCCTGCGGATGAAAACCAGTTCATCCATATTCCGGCAGCTTTCCCCAATCTGTTCCTCAGCGATCTTGATTGGGGCTACACCACGGTCCCGCAGGAACATTCAGACGGGAAGGTCTATTACAGCCCGCGCGGCAAGGTTTTTGGCGGATCCACTTCTATCAATGCGATGATCTATAAACGGGGCAACCCTGCCTGTTTTGATGATTGGGGCAAGGACAATCCGGGCTGGAGTTATGCAGATCTTCTTCCGATCTTCAAAAGATCAGAAAACAATGAACGTGGCGCAGACGAAAACCACGGCGTTGGCGGCCCCTGGAACGTAGCGGACCAGCGCGATCCGAATGTACTGAGCCAGGCGATGGTAAAAGCGGCACTCGAAGCGGGGTATGCTGAGCGTACAGATTTCAATGTGGGCACGGAACAGGAAGGGTTTGGTCTGTATCAGGTGACCCAGCAAGGTGGTTTCCGCAATTCGACTGCAGGTGCGTTTCTGCACCCAGCGCTGGAGCGCGACAACATCGTGATCCAGGCCGAAGCGCATGTTCAGAACCTGATCATCGAAGATGATCGCTGTACGGGCGTACGTTTCAAAGCTGGTGATGAGATACTTGAAGCAAAAGCTGGTTCAGAAGTGATCCTTTCGGCAGGTGCCTATGGGTCACCGCAAATCTTGCTTCTGTCCGGTATTGGCCCCAAGGCCGAGTTAGAAGCGATCGGCATAAACGTTGTGCATGACCTGCCTGGTGTCGGTAAGAACCTGCAGGATCATTACATGGCACCAGTGGCTTACGAGTGTACTCAGCCGGTGACACTGGCCCATGCGACAGACGAAGCTCAAGGCGCTTTGCTGATGGAGAAGGGTATGGGTCTTTTGACCTCGAACATCGGTGAAGCCGGCGGCTACTTGACGGTTATGGATGATGCCCCTGTACCGGACCTTCAATTCCACTTCGCGCCCACTTGGTTCATTTCAGATGGTGCTGGAAACCCCAGCGATGGATCTGAAGGTTTCACATTGCTTCCGGGGGTTGTGGGAACCCGCTCTGTCGGCGAACTGACATTGGCTTCCAGCGATCCGGCAGACAAACCCAACATCAATCCAAACGCATTTGCAGACGAGAAAGACCTCGATGTAATGGTCGAAGGTGTGAAGATCGCTCGTAAGATATTGATGTCACCTGAAATGGATGAATTCCGCGGCGCAGAGCGCTTTCCTGGGGCTGCAGTGCAATCGGACGACGACATACGTGCCTGGATCCGAGGTAATGCACAGACGATCTATCACCCGGTGGGCACCTGCAAGATGGGCTCGGATGAAATGGCAGTTGTTGATGCCGAACTGAACGTGCACGGGATTTCCGGCCTGCGTGTTGCCGACGCCTCGATCATGCCGAAAATCACAAACGGCAATACCCAAGCGCCCTGTGTGATGATTGGTGAAAAAGCCTCGGATCTGATCCGCGCATAAACGGATTGGTCCACCCCAGCGGGTGGGCCTATGCCACGGAACGGCCAAGGTGGTTTGGGATGAATAAAGTAGAACCGATAAACAAGCTTGCGGACCGCAAAACCCATAAGCTCCGCAAACGCGATGCGAAAAAACGCGAGATTGCCGAAAGCGCGATCAACGCGCTGAAAATCTATGGCTATGCGCGCACCACACTGCGCGACATCGCCGCGCATTCAGATATGTCGCTGGGTAGCCTGCACTACTATTTTGAAGACAAAGACGAATTGCTTGTTTTCTGTGTCCGTCAATACAAGCTCCACTTTGTGGAGTTGATGACCTCGGCCGTTGAAGGGATCGAGGCGCCGGACAAGGCGATGAAAGCGTTTTGCCATGCTCTCGCCGAGACGATCCAGCAAGAGGCCGAACTGCACAGGCTTTGGTACGACATCCGCAATCAAGCCATGTTTGACGACACTTTTGAGCCCGTTGTGACAGAAATCGAAGTGCTTTTAATCGGGATGATGGCACCTTTGGCAGTGGATCGGACAGAACAAGAGCGACTATATATGCGTCTGGACGGAGCCTTTCGGTTCCTGTTGCAGGGATACCTGAAAGGATCCCGGCCATCTGTCAAAGACATGCGATCGATATTTGTTTCTGCTGCCACCGGTTCAGTATTCTGAAGCACGTGACATATTCCGGTTCGGCAATTCAGCCAAACCAGAATTCCGTTGCAGTGCCGCCTTCAGCCATAAATAGTATACTGGCAGCCATGTACTTGCGGAAAAGCGAGCATCGGATGAAAAAAACAGCCCAGTTACTTAGTGTTCTGATCGCCCTTGGATTGGTGGGTCCCGCAGCTGCGCAATCTGACCCACCGGCGCCCAGCGTGGTGGTAGCTTCCGCAAAACTGGAGGAGCTGCAGAAGCAGGATAACTTCGTGGGTCGTGTGGTTGCTGATCAGAGTGTCGACCTTCAGGCCAGGGTGGAAGGCGTTCTGCTTGAGGTCAACTTTATCGAAGGGGGGGCCGTTACAAAGGGCGACGTTCTGTTCCGCATTGAGAAAAGGAAATATGCGGCCAGTGTTGAAGGCGCGCAGGCTGCTTTGAAAAGTGCCCAGGCTTCTGCGCTCAGCGCCAAGACGGAACTCGACCGGCAGCAGAAGCTTTTTGAGAAAGGCGATGTTCCCCAGTCCGTTCTGGACACGGCCAAGGCGGCCTATGACGAGGGTCAGGCTTCGGTGGATGAGGCGCAGGCCAATTTGAAGATCGCACAGATCGCGCTGGACCTTACGGACATCATCAGCCCTTTGGACGGGCGGATCGGTTTGTCGGCGATTGATGCAGGGAATATCGTCAATACCGACAGCGGCGTTTTGGCGACCGTCACAAGTGTTGACCCCATTCTGGTTAGCTTTTTTGTCAGTGAGCCTGTATTGCTGCGCGAACGCCGCAATGGATCAATCTCCCCCCAAGGTATCAAGCTTGCGACGCGGATCACTTTGGCCGACGGTCAGGCCTACGAGACAGAAGGCAAGGTGACGTATGTGGGCGACAGTGTCAGTCAGGACACCGATACTATTGAGTTGAGGGCCACATTCTCAAATCCCGATGGGTTTCTTATTCCCGGGCAGTTTGTCAACGTCACGCTCAGCGGGCCGGACGACTCCAGGGTGTTGACCGTGCCGCGCAATGCGGTTCAATTCGATAAGCAAGGCTACTTCGTGTTCTCTGTCGATAGCAAAGACACGGTTCATCGTATTGACATCGAAATTGGCACTCAGACGGCAACCAGAACCCAGGTAAAATCCGGCCTGAAGGACGGAGATCGCGTGGTCGTGCAGGGGTTGCAGAAAATTCATGACGGCCTTCTCGTGAAACCGGTCGATAGTCAGAGTTAGGGCTTGGCTTGGTCTCTCACTATTTCATCAATCGCCCGCATTTTGCTGCAGTCATCGCGATTTTGATGGTTCTCTTCGGCGCGGTTTGTGTGCGTCTTTTGCCTATTTCGGAATATCCGAACATTACGCCACCGCAGATCTATGTGTCTGCAAAGTACCCCGGCGCGGATGCGCAGGTGATACAGGAATCCGTGGCCACTCCCATCGAGGAACGTGTGAACGGAATCGATGGCATGTTGTACATGAAGTCCAAAAGCTCGAACGATGGCAGCTATGTTCTGAGTGTTTCGTTCCAGTTGGGAACAGATCCCAATGTTGCTGCGGTCGAGGTGCAAAACCGCATCGCGCTGGCAAGCGCAGAACTGCCGTCCGTTGTTCAGCAACAAGGCATCGAGGTCACCAAACAATCCGGCAACATGATCCTTGTGATCAACCTGACCTCGCCGGACGGTTCGCGTGATGAGCTGTATCTGAGTAATTATGCGGCCGATTTCCTGCATGATCCCTTACAGCGTCTGCAAGGTGTGGGTGGGGTCACGCAGTTCGGTCAACTGGAATACAGTATGCGGATCTGGATCAACCCGGTTCGTATGGCCGCGCTGAACGTCACCGCGTCAGAGATCGCCGATGCGATTAAAAACCAAAATGTTGTCGCAGCAGCTGGTCAGGTTGGCGCTCCGCCATTTGGCGATGCGCGCACGGATTTCCAGTTTAAACTGCGTGCAGAGGGCCTGTTGCGAAGCGCGGAAGAGTTCGGCCGGATCATCATTTCCACTGGCGATGACGGGTCGATAACCCGACTGGAGGACTTAGCGCGGATCGAGCTCGGTTCGGCCACCTATAGCGGCTCTTCGCAACTCAATGGCAAGGACACAGCGGCCATTGCGGTGCATCAGGAGAGTACCGCCAACGCGCTTGAGATTTCAGACAGCGTCCACAACCTGATGGGTGAACTGTCAAAAAAGTTTCCCGAAGGAGTCTCGTATGAGATCACCTATGACGTCACTGACGCCGTGCGTGTTTCAATCGAAGATATTCTTAAAACTCTGGCGCTGACCGCAGGATTGGTGATCGCGGTCACGTTTCTCTTTTTGGCCAGTATCCGGGCGACCATTGTTCCCGCAATTGCGATTCCTGTCTCTCTGCTGGGCGCAATCGCACTGATTTATGCGATTGGATTCAGTGCAAACATGATCACGTTGTTTGCCTTGGTCCTCGCCATCACACTTGTGGTCGATGACGCGATAATCATCATCGAGAACGCAGAACGGATCATGACCGAAGAAAGGCTTGAACCGCGCGAGGCTACGCTTAAGGCGATGTCACAAGTCAATCGCCCGATCATTGCAACCACTTTTGTGCTGGCGGCAGTCTTTACACCGGTCTGTTTTTTCCCCGGCTTGACCGGAACGATCTATTACCAGTTTGCGGCGACAATTATCTTTGCTTTTGTGCTGTCGGCGGTGAATGCACTGACCCTGGCCCCGGTGCTGTGCGCGATGGTCCTGAAATCAGGTATGCAACCGATTGGTCCATTGCGTTTTGTGCCGTTGGCGGTTTCATGGGGTAGGCGGCAGTACATGCGTTTGGTGTCGTGGATGTTAAGATACATCGCGGTGTCACTGCTTTTCTTCGCCGCCTGTATCGGGGCGACAATTTATCTGTTCAGAACGGTGCCAACCGGCCTTATCCCGCAAGAGGACAATGGTGTTCTGCTCTCGGCCATGACGCTTCCTGATGGCGCCTCGCTACAGCGTACACAGGCCTTTATGGCCAAGGCCGGTACGGTGATCGAAAAAGCGCCCGGAGTGGACACTGTCACCACGGTGTCCGGGGCGAGCATGCTGGCAGGTGGCCGGTCGAATGTCGGTATGGCGATTGTTACTCTTAAGCCGTGGGACGAACGCACCAGCCCGGATCTGCACTGGGATGCGATTATGCGAGACCTGGACCAACAGCTGGCCACCCTGCCAGAGGCGGAAAGCTATGTGTTTCCGTTCCCAACAATCCACGGGCTAGGATCGGCGGGCGGAATTTCGGTCGAGCTTTTGGAGTATGAAAAAGGGGACGGTGTGCAACTGGATGCGGTGATGAACGCATTTGTGACCGCGTTGAATGCCGCACCCGAATTTACCCGCGCACATGGTAGTTTTTCGGGTCAGACACCACAGTATCATCTGTCAGTGGATCGGGACCGGGCCGAGACACTTGGCGTAAGCGTGTCTGACATATTCACGGCGCTACAAGCCAATCTCAGCTCGTTTTTTGTCGACAACTTTATCGTGTCCGATCGGGTCTATTGGGTCGTCCTTTCAGCTGATGCGCCATTCCGTCAAACACTGGAGGATGTGGACAACATCTATGTCAAAAACAGTTCGGGCGAGTCGCTGCCCTTGCGAAATTTTCTGAGCAGTGAACCGGTACTCGCGCCAGACACGATCCCCCGGTACAACCTGTTCACTGCGGCGTCTGTCAGCGCGCAATTGGCCGAAGGGGTCAGTTCAGGTGCGGGCATCAAAGCAATTCAGGAGATTGCAAGCAAAACACTACCGGACGGCTTTGGGATCGAGTGGTCTGGTGTGACGCAGCAAGAAGTAGAATCTCATGGCATGGTGCCATTTATCATGTTGTCTGCCTTGATACTGGCCTACTTGTTTCTGGTGGTTCTGTATGAAAGCTGGATATTGCCCTTGTCGATCATCACGTCGGCCGTCTTTGCATTGCTGGGCGCGCTTATTCCATTGGCGCTGTTTCCGTTTTTGACAAGCAACATATTCGCGCAGATTGGGATGGTGTTGCTCATCGGCCTGGCGGCCAAAAAGGCCATCATGGTTGTTGAGTTCGCCAATCAGGAAAGGCGTTCCGGCACCAATATTCACGAGGCGGCGATCAAAGCTGCCGAAATCCGGTTTCGTCCTGTGACGATGACGGGTCTGTGTTTCATCGTCGGAGTTCTGCCGTTGGTATTGTCAAGCGGTGCCGGTGCAGAGGCGCGCGTGTCCATCGGTTACCCGGTGCTATTTGGCATGGTGGTGGATAGCACATTGGGCCTGCTGATGATCCCCGTACTCTATGCTGCGTTTCAGACGCTGAGGGAAAGGCTGATACAGACCGTTAGGGTGCGCTAGTTTGTTCGTTTCGTTGGCGGGTGGACGCTTCGACGAGGCAGAACTCAATGTGTTCTAAGCCTAGGTTGCGGAATTGCGCATCGTGTTTATTGAACGACAAAAGTTCACGGACATAAATTTTGAAACATACGAAAGGCGAACAAAGTGCAATGCGAAGGCCGATCACGTCACTTTCTCAAGTGAGCTGCGGAAGCAAAGGGCGGGGTTCCGGCTCGTTTATGTACTTTCAGATATTACAATCGGTTGTATGTGGATCACGTCGGAACCGTATGGCGCTGCGTTGTCGATAACCTGGAACATGGTGTCCACCATGGCGGTGACATCCTGGCGAACCGAGAACAGGTTTTGTGCCATATATTGCGCAAATGGATCCCAGTCGAAACTTCCAAATAGAATTGTGTCCAGCGCGGCTCTGTCATTCTGTGCCAACCACTCGAAGACACCTTCCAATGAAATCGTAGAGTTTACGAACATAGCCGTCGGCATGCGGCCCGAAGCTTTCACTTTTGCCGAAAATGCAGCTTTGGATTTCGACGCTGCATAGCCGCAAGCCAGGATGTTCTCTTCTATCGGACGCGCACCAGCACGTGTGAACGCGTCTTTAAAGCCACGTATCCGTTCACTTGTGTTGTGGTCAGTCGGACGTCCCCCAACGAACAGAAACTCATCTTGCCAGTTGAGCCCTTTCGCATCAGCGCGCTCGATCAATGCCTCGGTCAGCTTATATGCGCCGCTGTAATTGTCGGATATTATGGAAGGTGCAGCAGTTCCCGGCAGATCAAGGTTGATCGTTGGCACGTTCTGCGCACGGCAAATCTCGGCAATACCATCGGGATCGGATGCGCCGGTGCACACAATGTGATCCACGTTGTAGGACAGCATTTGCCTGACGGTGGCCAATTCCAGTTCAGGTTCGCGATGCGTGCACGATGTCATCGGTAGCAGGCCCCTGGCGCGCGACGCTGTTTCAAAGCGCTCTGCGATGGCTCCGAAATAGCGGTTGTCATACATTGGGATGATCATACCGATCATGCTTGATCTGACACTGCGCAGCGCACGCGCCTGCATATTTGGTGCATACCCCATCTCGCTTGCCAGTTTTCGGATGGTGTTTGCACGCTCTTCGCTGATGCGTCGGTTGCGCCAGGATCCGTTTAGTACTGCCCCGACCGTGCTTGCCGAAGTGCCTGCGCGGTCCGCGATATCGTAGATCGTGACCTGCTTATTTGTATCGGTTTTCGACAAAAATATATCCCTTTGACAAAATTAGCGGTTTCAATATAGCTTATGCACCATCGATTGCGCAACAAAGAACAACCGATGGTGCAATTATTTATAGGCCGGGTGCTGCTGTTTGGCGCTGGCCAATTAGGGAGGAAGTTATGAAGACAAAAATGATACTCGCAGCTTCTGTCTGCACACTTGCCCTTACGGCGACTTCGGCTGCTGCCGAGACCACGATGGGAATCGTAGTAAAGATCGGAGGGATTCCCTGGTTCAACGCGATGGAAGAAGGCATCAAAGAGCGCGCCGGTGAGTTGGGTGTCAGTGCCGAAATGATTGGTCCGACTTCTGCCGACCCAGCCCTTCAGGTCCGTGCAATCGAAGATCTGATCGCAAAGGGCGTTGATGTGATCGGGGTGGTGCCGAATGATGAAGCCGCGCTCGAACCTGTGTTGCAAAAGGCCATGGATGCCGGGATCAAGGTGATTGCACATGAAGGTCCGGGCCTTAACAATGTGGACTGGAATTTCGAGCTGGCCTCGGCAGATGGGTTTGGAGAGGCACATGCCAAATTGCTGTGCGAGAAAACCGAAGAGCCGGGCACCTACGCTGTTTATGTCGGGTCACTGACCGTACCACTACACAACGCGTGGGCGGATGCAGGTATCGCCTGGCTGGCCGAAAACTGTTCTGACAAGTTGCAGCCGGTTGGTGATCGCTATGGCGTAGCAGAAAGTGTCGATGACAGCCGTTCCACCGCACTTGATCTGATCGCAGCCAACCCAGATCTGCGCGGGTTCCTTGCTTTTGGAAGCCAAGGTCCGATTGGAGCGGGGCGCGCGATTGAAGAACGTCGTCTGGGTGGCAAAGTCCATGTGCTTGGTCCGTTCTCGCCGGGTCAGGGTCAGAAACTGTTGAAAGATGATGTCATATCCGGCGGGTTTATGTGGAATCCAGCCGAAGCGGGCCGTGTTTTTGTCACCTTGGGTGATATGCTTGTGAATGGAGAGGAAATCACCGAAGGCACCGAGATTGAAGGTTTGGGTGTTGTTAGCCCGGATGAAGCGACCCGCAACATCATCACGGACAACCTATTGGAGATCAACAAAAGCACAGTCGACGAGTTGGCTGCGAAAGGTCTCTGAGGTCGTGTTTCGACGGTTTGGAGACCTGCGACACGTGGGTCTCCACTAAGGCATAGAACACAATGAAAACTGATCCTGATACGGCCCCGGCGTTGAGGCTGCGAAACGTCTCGAAAACCTTCGGCGGGGTAAAAGCGCTGAAATCCGTCGATTTCGAAGTGCGGCCGGGCGAGGTGCATTGCCTTGCCGGAGAAAACGGCTGCGGAAAGTCAACGCTGATCAAGATCGTTACAGGGGTTTATACAGCTGATCCCGGTGCTGAATTGGAATTGTTCGGCCACAGTTTCACTACGATTTCTCCAACAAAAGCGCGGGCGTTGGGGATTGCCGTCATATGGCAGGATCTTGCGCTGTTTCCGCATATGACAGTGGCGGAAAACATCGCTTTTGATGAGATGGTCGGGCTGATACCGCGCCTGACTTTTGGAAGCCACTACAGACGCCATGTCCAATCGGTTCTTGATCGATTGCATGTACCATTGAACCTTGATACCCGTCTGGGAGACCTACCGATCGCGCAACGCCAGATCGTTGCCATTGCCCGTGCATTGATGGGTGAAGCCCGGCTGGTGTTCATGGATGAACCGACAGCTTCGCTGACCCAAACCGAAACAGATGCATTGCTAGAGGTGGTACGCACGCTATCCTCACAAGGGATCGCTGTTGTCTTTGTCAGTCACCGTCTGGCCGAAGTTATCGACATTTCTGAGCGTGTCACAGTTCTGCGCGACGGTAAGCTTGTCGGCGTGTATTCTACGGAAAACATGACACAATCCCGTCTTGGTGAACTGATGACCGGGGCGTTGTTGGAGCACACAGTCAATGCGCAGGACCGCGCACAGGCGGAACCCGTGCTGGAAGTTGAAGGGGTAAGCAGACAAGGCGAATTCCAGAATGTCTCCCTGACCATCCGACGCGGAGAGGTGCTTGGCCTTACCGGCTTGATCGGAGCTGGCCGAACAGAACTTGCCCACGCACTGATTGGAATGAACCCGTTGGATGTGGGCGAAATCCGGTTGGAGGGTACTCCGGTCCGCTTTGCCTCAATTCGCGAGGCCATCGCACGCGGTGTTGCCTATGTGTCCGAAGACCGCCTGTCTTTAGGACTTATCCAGCCGCAATCCATTGCGGACAATACCGCTATTTCTGTGCTTGACCGCATTCTCAATGGCCTTGGCTTGTTGTCTCCCAAACGCCAATCCGACCTTGTGGGGCACTGGATCAGAGAACTTGCCGTGAAAATTGGAAGGCCGGAAGATGCTGTCTCGACATTATCAGGAGGCAACCAGCAAAGAGTTGTTTTGGCAAAATGGCTGGCAACCGAACCACGGCTTTTGATCCTGGACAGTCCGACTGTCGGTGTGGATGTCGGGGCGCGGGCCGGCATATTTAAGATCGTGCGTCAGTTGGCTGATGAGGGACTGGCGATCCTTCTGATCTCGGACGAAGTGACCGAAGCGATGTTCAATTCGGATCGTGTTCTTCACATGGCGGATGGGCAGATTGTGGGCGAATACGATCCACGCACCACCAGCGTGTCTGAACTAGAGGCACGTATTTATGCGTGACCACTTTCGAACACACCCCGTCGAAGCGCGCCTCAGCGTCGTCCTGCTTTTGATGATCTTCGGTTTGTCGTTTGGCACCGACACATTCCTGACAATGGGAAATGTCACGTCGCTGTTGAACAATAACGCAGTCAATCTGATCTGGGCGGTCGGCTTGCTGGTTGTCCTTATTGCTGGCGGGATCGATATTTCCTTTGCGGTGGCTGCTTCGGTTGTTCAATACGTGGCAGCTCAGGTTTTCATGAGCATTGGCGGCGGCAATTGGGCGATTGGTTTTTTCGTTGCAGCTCTGCTCGGGATCGGTCTCGGGCTGGTCAACGCGCTTTTGATCCACGGATTTCGGGTGATTTCCATCGTTATCACCATCGCCACGTTCAATGCGTTCTTTGGATTGCTGATGTTCTTCACCAAAGGCCGAAACATCTACAACCTGCCGGATTGGTGGACCGACCGCATCTTCATCTTCGAAAGGCAGGCGGCGGACGGGACCTGGTCAGAACTGAATCTCTCGGTTGCTGTCATGATTGTCTGTGTGGTCGCGACTTGGGGTCTCATTCGCCTGACTACGCTTGGTCGCCAGCTTTATGCTTTTGGCGATAATCCCGAGGGCGCTCGGCGTGCGGGTGTGAATATCTGGCAAATGCAGATCGTGGCCTTTGGATGGTGCGGAATGATGGCCGGGATCGGTGGGTTGATGCAGGTAAACATTGCGCAAGAGGTGGTGCCAAATGCGCTTTACGGTCGAGAGTTGGACGTGTTGGCCGCGGTTGTGCTTGGCGGCGCCCGATTAGGCGGCGGTCGTGGCACCGTCTTTGGATGCATTCTGGGGGTTATGTTTGTCGCGATCACGCAAAACGGTCTGAACCTTCTGGGGATCTCTCCCTTTGCGTTCCAGATGATTATCGGCGCTGCCATCCTGTTGGCGATTTCGTCATCGAACCTGAGTTTTGGGTGGCGTCCGCGTGCTGCCACTAGTGTTGCAAAGGCAGAAACGGGATGAACCTGCGCGAACGGATACATGCGGCACTTGGGGCCGAAACCTTACCATTGCTTGTCTTTCTCGGCTTGGTCTTTCTGGCGTTTTCCCTAGCGACACCGTTGTTTTTGACGGGCGCTAATTTACGCTCGATGGCTTTTCAGATGCCGGTATTGGGTTTGCTGACATTGGCTATGCTTGTGCCGATCCTGTCTGGCGGATTGAACCTTGCGATCATCTTTCAGGCCAACATCTCGGGGCTCGCATTGGCGTGGGTTCTCATCGCGTTCGGAGGGGCCGAAGCGGGGCCAGGGGCTTTCGTTCTTGGAGCAGCGCTTGCCTTGCTGGCTGGGGCTGCTTCTGGTGCTGTTATGGGGGTCGTGGTGGCTTATGTGGGCGCGCACCCCATTCTGGTTTCGCTGGCCATGATGATTTTCCTGCGTGGTCTGGGTGAATTTCTGACGCGCGGCGGCGATATTTCGGGTTTCCCGGAATATATGAATGTACTGGGTCACGGCAGTTTTCTGGGCATTCCGGTTCCGATGATCATCTTCCTGTTGGCCGCGCTCGTTTGGCACATCATGCTCAAACGCACGCGGCACGGGTTCTCGGTCTACATGATCGGTTCGAACATTCAGGCGTCTGAGTATTCCGGGCTGCCGACACGTCGTACCCTTGTGTTGATTTATGCCATTTCAGGCATGATCTGCGCTGTGGCGGGCATCCTGATGGCAGCGCGCTTCAATTCAGTCCGTGTCGGCCATGGTGAGGCGTTGCTTTTGGTAACTGTTCTGGCGTGTTTTCTGGGCGGGATCGATCCGTTCGGAGGGTTCGGGCGCGTGCTGCCAGTGGTTCTGGCCCTGATTATTCTGCAGGCTCTTTCATCAGGTCTGAACCTGATCGGTGCCAACCAGCATCTGTCTACGGCTGTCTGGGGTCTGTTTCTGATTGGCGTGATGGCGTTGCGGTGGGTTGGCGCGCGATGGCAATTAAAACGACGAAGGGGGACATGATTATGGAAGGTTTCGGCGTACATACCAGCATGTGGACGATGCACTGGGATCGCGATGGGGCCGAGCGGACAATACCCGGCGCGGCCGCCTATCAGATGGACTTCATCGAGATTGCCCTGCTGGATACAGGCGTTGTCGACGCGGCCCATACGCGTGACTTACTTGAAAAATACGAGATGCGGGCTGTCTGCTCGCTGGGGCTGCCCGAACAAAACTGGGCCTCGGTCAACCCGGATGGCGCAATCGGGCACCTTGTCAATGCTATGGACAAAGTCAAAGAAATGGGCGCAGAAGCTCTGTCTGGTGTCACGTATGGTGGCATTGGGGAACGCACAGGTGTGCCGCCCACTCAGGCCGAGTATGACAATATCGCACGCGCCTTGGAGGGCGCCGCGAAACACGCAAAAACCCTGGGCATCGCCTTTGGTATCGAGCCCGTGAATCGCTATGAGAACCACTTGATCAATACGGGTTGGCAGGCGGTCGAGATGATCGAGAAAGTAGGTGCCGATAATATTTTCATCCATCTCGACACTTATCACATGAATATCGAAGAGAAGGGCGCAGGCAATGGTATCCTCGATGCACGCGAACACTTGCGTTACATTCATTTGTCGGAAAGCGACCGCGGCACACCGGGTGAGGGGACCTGCGATTGGGACGAGATCTACGCCACATTGGCGGCGATTGGGTTCAAGGGCGGGCTCGCAATGGAGAGTTTCATCAATATGCCGCCACAGATCGGGTACGGACTGGCGATTTGGCGACCCGTTGCCCCTTCTTTCAAGGATGTTATGGACAAGGGTTTGCCGTTCCTCAGGAACAAGGCCGCCCAATACCGGCTCATATGACTGCGGTGCAAGGTTCACCCGGACATGAGAGAGGCCGTCCCACAACCCCCGTGGTAAGACGTTGACGGGCAAGGGTGATATCGCGGTTCTTGACGTTGGTAAAACCAATGTCGAACTTTGGGTCGCCAGCGAAGATGGCACTTTGCTGGAGAATTGGTCGACCCCCAACACTGTGCTGGATGGCCAGATTTGGCGGTTTCACGACCTGGATGGTACCGCAGCCTGGCTTATCGGTACGCTTTCCGAGCTCTGCCAACGGCACCCAATTCGGACGATTGTTCCTGTTGGTCACGGTTCGGGCGGTGTGCTTGTGAGTTCCGATCCGGATAGCACCGGCGCCGGATGCGTCTTGCCCATGATCGACTATGAACAGGCATGTCCACCCGAAATTGATGTGGAATATCGCAGAAAGGCGGGAACGTTCGAGGACCGTGGCAGTCCGATAATGATGGCCTCCACTCACTCCGCCCGACAGTTGCTGTGGATGGAACGCGCCTGCCCAACTGAGTTCGGAAAGGCCCGATATTTTCTGAATATTGCGCAATTCTGGGGATGGTGGCTGACCGGTGTTGCGGCTTCGGAATACTCTGCGATGGGCGCGCAGTCGCATCTGTGGAACGTCCCGCGCCGCCGCTGGACACCAATAGTTCAAGACCATGGCTGGCAGAGATTGATCCCAGAGTTTCGGGCGGCCTGGGAACCGCTTGGACCGGTTCGCAACACTCTGGTGCAGCGTTTCGGGATGCCTCAAAACATGGTTGTACTGACTGGCGCGCATGACTCTTCCGCGAATTTCTTCCGGTATCTGGCTGCTCAGATTGCTGACTTTACACTTGTTTCCACGGGTACTTGGGTGGTTGCATTGTCGCGCGAAGCAGACATCGCAAGTCTTGATCAAACGCGCGGAACAACAATCAACGCCGATATGGATGGCGACCCGGTCGGAGGTGCATTGACGATGGGTGGGCGCGAATTCTCGGCCATAGCAGGACCAGACCCCGATAAACAGGCCGCCGATCGCAAGGTCTTGGAGCGAATGATTACACGCGGGACCATGGCGATACCAAGTTTTGGAGAAAACGAAGGGCAGTTTCCCGGCTCGGCAAAGCAAGGGCACTTCGTTGGGGCGCGTCCGGCAGGCGAGGTAGAACGCAAAGCGCAGGCAGTGCTTCATTCGGCGTTGCTGACAGTGACATGTTCTGATGTGTTGAACGGTGGGGACAGGCTTATTCTGGATGGGACCTTTCTGAATGAGCCGCTTTATGCGCCCATTGTTGCTGCTCTGCGCCCGGAACGTCGGACCGAAGCGTCACATGAAACGCATGGTGTTGTCGCCGGTGCGTTGCAACTGGCTTGCAAACACTCTGGATCTTCACCGCCACCCCTGGCGCTTGATCCGGTAACCCCTATTGTGATGCCTGGTCTGGCAGAATACGCGAAGCGGTGGCGCAAGGCCGCAAACGGACAAGGAGCCCGCCTCAATGACTGAACGAGAATTGCGCGAGCGCATGGTCGAGACATGCCTAAAAATGAATGCCACCGGAATTAATCAGGGTACGGCAGGCAATTTGTCGGCCCGTTTCGAGCGCGGGTTCCTGATCACGCCATCATCTCTGCCGTATGGCAAGATGAAACCCGAAGATCTGGTCGAGATGGATTTCGAGGGCACCTATGTCGGGCGCAGGCCATCGTCGGAATGGCGGTTCCACCGTGATATTTTGCAAAAGCGCACGGATATCGATGTGGTGCTGCACTGTCACTCGGTCTACGCAACCACGCTTGCCTGTCACCATCGTCAAATTCCTGCGTTTCACTACATGGTGGGTGTGGCCGGGGGCACAACGATTCCTTGCGCAGAATACGCAACCTTTGGGACTCAGGATTTGTCTGACGCGGTGCTGACTGCGCTTAAGGACCGAACCGCGTGTCTATTGGCCCAACACGGGCAGATCGCGATTGGCAAGACTTTGGACGAAGCTCTTTGGCTGGCGACTGAAGTCGAGACCTTGTCGCGCCTTTACGTGCAGGCGTTGCCGTTGGGGGAACCACCGGTATTGTCGGACGATGAAATGTCACGTGTTATCGATCAGATGCAGCGTATGAAGTATGGTTTTGGACCTGAGTCCGAGGGCAGCAACGATGTTGCGAGGCCACGCAACTAACAACGCCAGAGAAAGCGGAAGAGACGGGTACAATGCGATTTTTCTTGGGGGTTGATGTCGGGACCGGCAGTGCGCGCGCAGGAATATTCGATTCAGAAGGTCACCTGCAAGGCTGCGGTGTGTGTGAACTTGCGCTGTTTCAAGAAGGCGCGGATATTGTCGAACAATCCTCGACGCAAGCTTGGTCCGCAGTCTGCAAGGCTGTGCAAGCAGCAGTGGCCCAGAGCAACGTCGACCCGAAGGATGTTGCCGGCATCGGGTTCGATGCCACATGTTCTCTCGTCGTTGTAGGTAAAAACGGGACACCGTTACCCGTCGGATCCAGCGGGGACGCAGCGCGGGACATCATCGTCTGGATGGATCATCGTGCCATGGCAGAGGCGGATGAAATAAACGCAACGAAGCATGCTGTTCTGGCTTATGTGGGCGGAGCTGTTTCACCCGAAATGCAGTCGCCGAAGCTTCTTTGGCTCAAACGCCACATGCCCGAAACATTTACTGCTGCCGAGCATTTCTTTGACCTGACGGATTTCCTGACATGGAAGGCCACAGGATCTACGGCGCGGTCAAGTTGCACGGTGACATGCAAATGGACCTATGTCGCGCGAAGCGGCGGTTGGGATGAAAGCTTTTTCGAACAAACAGGTTTAGGCGAACTGGCGGAAGAAGGCTTTCGTCGCATTGGCAATGAAATTATCGACCCAGGGCAGTCTTTGGCGAATGGTCTTACTGCCGATGCGGCCAAAGCGCTTGGTCTTGTCGCGGGTACCCCCGTGGCCGCCGGGTTGATCGACGCTCATGCTGGCGGTGTCGGAACGGTGGGCGCAAAGGGGCTTGGTCCTGCGATCGAAAACATGGCGTATGTGTTCGGGACATCTTCTTGTACAATGACAACAACCGCCGATCCTACTTTTGTTCCTGGTGTCTGGGGGCCGTACTACTCGGCAATGCTGCCGGGCATGTGGCTGAATGAAGGTGGTCAGTCCGCTGCTGGCGCTGGAATAGAACGGCTGATTGCGATGCACCCCGCAGCCCGGCAAGCGGCAGATCACGCCAAAAATGCCGGCCTTTCCGTTCCCAACTGGCTGATGACGAAGGCAACGGAAATGGTCGACAGCTCTGGCCATCTTGTTGACCTCGCCCGTGACCTGCATGTTGTTCCCGAGTTCCTCGGCAACCGCGCACCGTTTGCCGATCCGCGCACACGCGCGGTGATTGCAGGGCTGGACATGGACACATCGCTGGACAGTCTTGTCAGCCTCTATATCGCCGGTCTCTGTGGGTTGGGCTACGGGCTGCGGCAGATCATCGAAACGCAGGCGGAACACAGTGCCAAAATCTCGAACATAGTTGTCTCCGGAGGGGCCAGCCGACAAGAGGCCGTGCGGCAACTTTTGGCGGATACAACGGGCATCTCAATTTCTGGCCCGGAAACTGAAGAGCCGGTTCTTTTAGGCGCGGCGATCCTTGGGGCCTGCGCAGCCGGACAGCACGGTGCGAGTTTGTCCAAATGTATGTCAGAGATGTCACGCGTTTCTGATGTTTATCGGCCCTCGGGCGGACGGATTTCAGATCTTCATCAAAGACGGTTTCAAACCTATCAAGCCTTTCAAACTGCAGCACGCGAAGCTGCTGCTTTGACGTAGGGTTTGTTTTTGCAATTTTTCCCGTTGGCCAATTGTATTGCCAAGTTCTGACCACTTTACTGATGAAATGGTGCTGAAATCGAAACCGATACCCCGAAACACGGCTGCCAGTTCGCCTTAAGTGACCGGATCAATCATGCGATGTATCGAGCTATAGCTGCCCGGCTCCCATTCTGCCAAATCGCGTTCAGCCACATGGCAAAGACTTCGGCAAATCGCGTTCCGCGCCCAAGGTCGCCGTAATACTGACGCTGTTCGAGCCATGCTTCCGGATCGGCTTTAGAGGCCAAAGCAGCTTTGTGAAGAGTGTCCCATTGCGGATCGTTGGGCTCAATCTCCGAGCCGTCTTCACGAATACCCGCACACATCCGGCACCAGAAAGCTTCGGCAAGTGCAAGCCCGTTTGCGAAAGACCCAGATGCTGTCGCATCGCGCAGCGATGGAAGCAGAAAACCCGGATGCCGAGCCGATCCGTCGAACGCAACCCTGCGCGTCGTGTCATGAACTGCAGTGTTTGCAAACCGTTTCTCAACCAGCTCTAGGTATTCTTTCGGGGTCGTTCCGGGAACGGCTTCGACAAACGGCAAAATATCATCTGCTTGAACTTTCCGAAAAAATGCCAGGATGTCTGGGTCCGACATACAATCAGATATTGTCGAAACATTTAGAATTTCACCGACATTCGCAAGCAGCTGGTGACCACCGTTCAATATGCGCAGTTTCATTGTCTCGTAGCTGTGGACATCGCGGGTCAGCGTTACCCCAACCTTTTCGAGTGGCGGTCGTCCTGCGCAGAAATCATCTTCGACCACCCATTGGCGGAAGTTTTCGTGAGAGACTGGCACGCGGTCGTCGATGCCAAGCGCGCGGCACTGCGATATCACTTGGTCTGTGGTTGCCGGAACGATGCAATCCACCATGGAATTGGGGAACGCGCCGTTTCGGTCAATCCAGTCGGCCAGATCAGTGTCAGACAGGCGCGCCAGCCCGACAACGCATTCTCGCAGGATTGCCCCATTGCCCTGAAGGTTGTCGCAACTTAACGCGGTGAATGGTCTGAGGCCTGTGTCCCGGCGTTTTTTCAAGGCCGAAACGATTGCGCCAAAAACCGTACGGGGTTGATCCGGGTTTTTCGCATCATGCCGAATATCTTCGTGATCAAGGCCGAGCGTACCGGTGTTGGCGTTCAGAAAATACCCGCCTTCCGTTACCGTCATTGACACGATTTTCGTGGATGGCTCAGCCATGCATTGGATCAAAGTACCATTGCCGGGTTCAATCGGCAGGTAATCAATCATCGAACCAATTACCTCTGCGGTTATCCCGTTGGGATCCAGCTCGATCAACGTTGTCAGGCAGTCCTGTTCCAGCAGGCGTTCTCGCATCTTGGCGTCATAGTTTCGTACACCGGCCCCAATGATCGCCCAGTCATAGGCCAGACCTTGCTGCATCAGTTGGTGAATGTACCAAGCCTGATGCGCACGATGAAAGTTACCAAGCCCGATGTGAACGATGCCCGGCGCAAGGTCAGCGCGTTCATACGCGGGCGTCCCAACACTTTCTGGCAGGTCTGGCAGGGTGTTGCGCTGTAACCTGACCGGGAGAATTGCGTTCGCCAGAGGGTCCATCAGCTCATCCAGTTTCCGCCGTCGACGTTGTAGGTTTGTGCGACAATGTATTCGGCCTCATCCGAGGCTAGAAACACCGCCATCCCGGTCAGATCGTCGGCGCGACCCATCCGGCCGTACGGAACGGATGCCGCCACTTCGCGTTTCTTTTGACCAAGCGGTTTGCCCTCATGTTTTGCGAAGAAAGCATCGACACCGTCCCAATGCTCGCCGTCGACAACACCTGGGGCAATGGCGTTCACGTTGATCCCATGAGAGATCAGGTTCAGTCCCGCGGATTGCGTGAGGGAGATGATGGCGGCTTTGCTGGCACAGTAGACAGCGACCAAAGGTTCGCCTCTGCGCCCTGCCTGCGATGCCATGTTTATGATCCGTCCCTTGGTTCCATGCTCGATCATATGGCGCGCAACGGCTTGCATTGTGAACAGGGCGCCCGCGACGTTGATGTCGAAAACACGGTTGTAATCTGAGCGCTCGATCTCGACGATTGGTGCCGCTGAGAAGATGGCTGCGTTATTGATCAAAACGTCGATGGGGCCAAGACGCGAGGCTGTCTTGGCAACAGCCGCGTCTATGCTCTGTTGGCTGGTTACGTCCATTTCGACAGCGAAGGCGGCCTCGCCTATCCCGGCGGCTGCGTCCTGCGCACGCTTGATTTCAATGTCGGCTATCGCTACGCGGGCGCCCTCTGTCACATATGCTTTGGCAAACGCCAATCCAATGCCACGCGCGGCCCCTGTGATCAGGGCGGTTTTGCCTGCCAGCCGTTTCATTCGATCCGCAGACCTTTTGCGTCAAACCGGTGAATGACGTCATCCCGTGGTGTCAGGTGGATGCGGTCCCCATGGCGGAACCCAACCTCGCCATCCGCACGGACGGTGATCGTTTCCGCCAATCCGGTTTCGTGAACGTGGAAAAAGGTGTCGGATCCAAGGTGCTCTGAAACACTTACAACCCCAGACCATTCACCTTCCGTTTCTGAGACAGCAATATGTTCTGGCCGGATTCCGATGGTTTGAGCGCCGTGTTTTGCCGCTTCTGGCCCTTCGATGAAGTTCATCTTTGGCGAGCCGATGAAGCCAGCTACGAACAGATTGCGCGGTGTGCGGTATAGCTCCAGCGGGCTGCCGACCTGCTCGATCACACCGGCCTGTAGAACAACGATTTTGTCGGCCATTGTCATGGCTTCGACCTGATCGTGGGTCACGTAGATCATCGTCGTTGCAAGACGTTCGTGCAGTTCACTGATTTCCAACCGCATACCTACGCGCAATGCGGCGTCGAGGTTTGATAGCGGTTCATCGAACAGAAACGCCGCCGGTTCACGGACAATTGCCCGGCCAATTGCAACGCGCTGGCGCTGACCGCCGGACAGTTGGCCGGGGCGGCGGTCCAGATAGTCGGTCAGGTTCAAAACGCTTGCAGCACCTTCGACGCGTTTGTCGATCTCGGCCTGATCCAGCTTGGCCATGCGCAAGGGAAAAGCGATATTCTTGCGCACTGTCATATGCGGGTAGAGCGCGTAGGACTGGAACACCATCGCCAATCCACGTTTGGCGGGCGGCACGTCTGTGGCGTCCGAACCGTCAATGTCGATGGAGCCTGAGGTGATATCCTCCAAACCCGCGATCAGGCGCAGAAGGGTGGACTTACCGCAACCCGAGGGGCCGACGAAGACGGTGAACTCGCCATTTTCGATGGTTAGGTCCAGCGGCGGGATGACCTGCACGTCGCCGAAGCTTTTGGTCACGGACTTGAGTTGAATGCGTCCCATGTGTCGTGTTCCTTATTTCACAGCGCCGAAGGTCAGGCCGCGGACAAGTTGTTTCTGGCTGAACCAGCCAAGGATCAGGATCGGTGCGATAGCCATGGTCGAGGCCGCGCTGAGTTTGGCGAAGAACAGGCCCTCGGGGCTGGAGTAGCTGGCGATGAAAGCCGTAAGCGGTGCCGCATCAACGGCCGTCAGATTGAGCGTCCAGAACGCCTCGTTCCACGCGAGGATGAAGTTCAGCAGCACCGTTGAGGCGATGCCGGGGATAGCCATGGGTGTCAGGACGTAGAGGATTTCCTCTTTCAGTGTCGCGCCATCCATCCGCGCGGCTTCCAGAATCTCTCCCGGAATTTCGCGGAAGTATGTGTAGAGCATCCAGACGATGATCGGCAGGTTGATCAGCATCAAGACGACGACCAGCCCTCCACGCGTGTCCAGCAGGCCCAGACGGATGAACAGCAGGTAAATCGGGTACAGCACGCCGACCGCAGGTAGCATCTTGGTGGACAGCATCCACAGCAGGATGTCCTTGGTGCGCTTGGACGGAACAAAAGCCATTGCCCAGGCTGCGGGCACCGCGATGATCACACCCAATACGGTCGACCCACCTGCGATGATGACCGAATTCCACAGGAACCGCATATAATCAGATCGTTCCTGCACGATGGCATAGTTCTCAAGCGTCCAGTTGAAGTTCAGAAAAATCGGTGGGCTGGCAATTGCCTGCGCCTCGGTCTTGAAGCTGGTCAGGATGGTCCAAAGGATCGGGAAAAAGATTAGCAGTCCGACGGCCCAGGCAAGGGCAGTGTTCAGCGATTTGCGGCGGGTTGTGACGGCGCGGGCCATGGTCTTACCTCCTCACGCGTCCAGGTTTTTGCCGACGATGCGCATCAGGAAAATCGCAACGATATTGGCAAGGATGATGGCGTAGACACCTCCGGCGGATCCGAGGCCGACATTCTGGCTTTCCAGCACACGCTGGAAGATCAGGTAGGTGAGCGTGCGGGTGCCGAATGCGCCGCCAGTGGTCACGAAGATCTCGGCGAATATCGACAGCAGGAAAATCGTCTGGATCAGGATCACGATGGTGATCGCGCGACTCAGATGCGGCAGGATGATGTGGTAAAAGCGTTTCAGGACCGGTGCGCCGTCCATCTCTGCCGCTTCCAACTGCTCACTGTCCAGCGACTGGATCGCGGTCAACAGGATCAATGTTGCAAAGGGCAGCCACTGCCACGAGACGATCATGATGATCGAGGTCATCGACGCCTCGGACAGCCATGAGATCGGCTCGGCCCCGAAAAAACGCCACAGATGCGCCAGCAGGCCGTTGACCGGGTCCATGAACATGTTCTTCCAGACCAGCGCCGACACGGTGGGCATGACAAAGAAAGGTGCGATGACGAGGATGCGGACAACCCCTTGGCCCCACATCGGTTGATCCAGAAGCATCGCCAGTAGGATGCCCAGAACAACGGTGATGACCAGAACACCGCCAACGATCATCAGCGTTGCCTGTACCGCTGGCCAAAAAGAGCTAGAGGAGACAAATCGGACATAGTTGTCGAACCCGACCCATCCCAGATCACCGCCACGCAGGGGCAGGTACTTCTTGAAGGAAAAATACAGCGTCATCGTCAGAGGCACCAGCATCCAGCCAAGCAGCAGGACCACTGCGGGTGCCATCATCAGGCGAGCAACGGATCGGGAATGTTGAGTAGCCATGACGCAAGACCTCTCTGTTCAGGCGTAACTTAGCCTGCGAGAAAAACGCGGGTTGTGGAAGGGTTGAGGCGGGGGGGCAGAGCGCTGCCCACCCGCGGGGAGAAGACGTCAGTACCCTGCGGCTTCCATTTCTTCAGCGGTGAAGGCCTGCGCTTTTTCAAGCGCCTCGTCCACTGTCTGTTGTCCGGCATAGACTGCCGAGAACTCCTGGCTCACCTGCGTGGCGATGCCTGCGAATTCCGGGATCGCGACGAACTGGATACCAACATAGGGCGTCGGTTGCGCACAGCAGTTGTCCGGGTCAGCCGCAAGGATCGAATCCAGCGTCATCTTGGCGAATGGAACCTTCTGGTATTCCGGATTCTCATACAGTGAGGTCCGTGCACCTGGAGGCACATTGGCCCAGCCTTCATTTTCGGCCACCAGCTCGATGTAATCTTTCGAAGTTGCCCACTCGATGAACTGCTTGGCCGCATCTTCCTGCTGCGTGCCCGCAGGGATGGCCAGCGCCCAAGCCCACAGCCAGTTGGCACGCTTGTCGACACCTTCTGAATTTGGTGCCAGTGCAAAGCCAACCTGGTCAGCCACGGTCGAGTCATTCGGGTTGGTCACAAAGGATGCCGCAACGGTGGCGTCGATCCACATGCCGCACTTGCCCTGCTGGAACAGCGAGAGGTTTTCGTTGAACCCGTTGGTCGCATATCCCGCTGGGCCAGACTCATTCATCATATCGACGAAGAAGGTCAGCGCTTCTTTCCATTGGGGTTGATCGAACTGAGGTTTCCAGTCCTCATCGAACCAGCGGGCACCGAAGGAATTCCCGGTCACGGTGATAAACGCGCCGCCCTCACCCCAACCGGCCTTGCCGCGCAGGCAGATGCCGTTGATGTCGTTGTCGCGGTCGGTCATGGCTGCCGCAGCTTCACGGATGAACTGCCACGTCGGCGCATCAGGCATCTCCAGCCCGGCCTGTTCCATCAGGTCGGTGCGGTACATCACCATCGAGCTTTCGCCGTAGAACGGGGCTGCATACAGTGTGCCGTCGTTGCTGAGGCCGTTACGCATCGCGGGCAGGATGTCGTCCACGTCATATTCGGGGGACATGCCTTCTAACGGGACCAGCCAGCCATTCGCGCCCCAGATTGGCGTTTCGTACATGCCGATGGTCATGATGTCGAACTGACCGCCCTTGGTGGTGATGTCGGTGGTCACGCGCTGGCGTAGCACGTTTTCTTCCAGTGTCACCCATTCCACATCAATGCCGGTCGCTTCGGTAAATTTGTCGGTATAGCCCTGCATCCGGATCATGTCGCCGTTGTTCACAGTGGCGATGGTAATGGATTGCGCGTGGGCCGCTGCCGTGGCGACGAAAGTCAATGCAGTCGCCGCACGAAGTGCGTGCTTCAGATACATCCCTGTCCTCCCTGAGCTTGGATGTCGTGCAGGGAGCCTAGATCGTAAATTGTCGCGACGTCAATAAAAACTTTACGCGCGTTAAAATAATTCGCTTATGCAGAATCCCTCAGAACCAGCCTTGCGGGAAAAAGGGTTTCACTGCGTGTCTCAAATTCTCCACCATTTTCAATGAGTTCGAACAATGTCTCTACGCTGCGCCCGGCAACGTTGTCGTAGTCATGTGCAGCAGTCGTCAGAGACGGGCATGTAAATTTTGCAAAGGGATGATCGTCATTCGAGGCCACGCGCAGCGTGCAATCATCTTTGCGCCCCACCCGAATCCCCTGTTCAAAACAGGCCGCAAGAAAGCCAATCGCCAGCCGGTCATTGCTGCACAAAACCGAGTTTGTCTTCAGCCCACGCTCTGCCAGAACTTTTAAAGCGCCCCGATGCCCAATCTCTTCAAAAGCCCAGCCTTTGCCATCGACTTTGATGATATGAGGCTCGAACCCCAGGCGTTCCATAACCTCAATATAGGCTTTCCGTCGTTTGTTGGCGTTTGGGTTTGCAGGTGTGCGCATTTCAAAGAATGAAGGCGGCTCGCCTGTCCGTGTCATGTATTCCACGGTCTGCGAAACAAAGCTGAAATTGTCCGAACCAACAAAAGCTGCCCCCAGACCATCAAGATTACTGTCGAACAGGACGGTTGGCACATTGGCACAGAATTTTTCGACTGCGGATCGGTCCGAGATGCGCCCCAATGGTGCCAGCAAAACCCCTGCGGGTTTCATGGATTGCAGCCCGTCCAGAATTTCGTTTTCTAGTTTTTGTTCCCCGTGTGAGCTGAACAGGGACGGTCGGTAGCCCGCCGCAATGCAGGATTGTTCCAGATACCTGGCAATTTCAGCGAAGAACGGATCGGCAAGATAGGGCACGACGATGCCAATGTTCTTCGTCAGTTTCCGGTTCTGGTTCACAGCATAGATATTCGGGCGGTAGTCAAACCGTTCCAGCGCCTCTTCGATGCGCGCCCTTGTTGTCGGGCGTACGCTGTCGGGGTCGTGGAAATACTTGGACACTGTGGGTCGCGAGATCCCGCTGAGGGCCGCGAACTCTTCCATGTTTTTTATCTTGGTCATTCCAGTCTGCCTGAGGATTCCAGCCGCCTTGATCTTATCATATTTTTACATATTCTTTGCGCGCGACAAAAAATCAATAGCCAGACATGAGCGGTGCAAGAGGTCTGAATGTATCTCGGGATTGATATCGGAACATCAGCAGTCAAACTTGTCTGCACGGATACCGACCGGATTCTCGCCACTTCCTCGGTAGGGATCGACACGTCCTCGCCGCGGCCCGGATGGTCAGAACAGCACCCGGATCTGTGGTGGGATGCAACACGCGACGCATTGAACCAACTTTCCGGACAAGTCACGCTGTCGGGCGTGAAAGCCATCGGTTTGTCTGGTCAGATGCATGGGGCCGTGTTGCTGGACCACAATCTGCGTCCGATACGCCCGGCAATCCTTTGGAATGACAGCAGATCAGCGCGAGAATGCGACGAACTGCGCATGGCCCAGCCGCAAATCGGGCAGATCGCAGGCGTTCTTCCGCTGCCAGGGTTTACAGCGCCCAAGATTGCCTGGCTGAAACAAAATGAACCCGAACACTATTCGCGTCTCGCTAATATGCTGCTGCCCAAGGATTATATCGGCTTATGCCTGCATGGAGAATTGGCAACCGATACTTCAGATGCTGCGGGAACACTTTGGCTGGATCAGGCCGCGCGCAACTGGCATGTCGGTGTTGCTGAGGCCACTGGCGTCTTACCCAGCTGGTTGCCACCGATTTTTGACGGCACCGACGTTATAGGAAGTGTAACAGCACAAGCTGCCGCGATAACCGGGTTGAAGGCAGGTGTTCCTGTGGTGGCCGGAGGAGGTGACGCGGCAACAGGTGCTGTATCTCTGGGTGCTACCGAACCGGGACGTGGGTTTATCTCACTGGGAACCTCCGGCCAACTGTTCGTGGCAGATCGCGAATACAAACCCAACCCGGAACGTTATGTACACGCATTTGCGCACACGTTGCCGGGCCGTTGGTATCAAATGGCCGCAATGCTGAACGGTGCGCGGCCAATTTCGTGGATAGGTGGGCAGCTGGGGCTTTCCGCTGCCGAAGTTGTTGCCCTTGCGGAAACGGCCAGCGGAGAGCGTTTGCCGATCTTCCTGCCTTACCTGACTGGCGAGCGAAGTCCCTTAGGAGATCCCCATATCCGCGCGAGCTTCTTTGGTCTTGAGGATTCGACAACACGCGCTGAAATCTGTCTTTCTGTGGTAGAAGCAATTGCATTTTGCTTTGCTGACGCAGCACAGAGTTTCGGCGATACAATTGACAGCTTGCCAGAATTGGCCGCTATCGGAGGGGGCAGCCAGTCAGATTTGTTATTGCGCCTGATCGCCACGGTCACGGGGAAACCCATCGTGCGCTCACAAGGCTCCGATTCAGGTCCAGCCTTTGGCGCTGCCCGTCTTGCGGCCTGCGGTGTTGGTGCTTTGCAAGAGGCCGATCTTGCAGTTCAGCCGTCCACACCTGACAGGTTTGAACCTGACGAGATGGCCGCTTTGTCTGAACGATTGCAACGATTTCGCCGGTTGTACAAAGCTGTCAGCGTTGTCGATTGATCGCCATGCGCAAACGGTCGGCATTGACCCCTCGGGTCAATAGCATTCCTGCGAGCAGCCATGAATACGATCAGGCGTTCTGACAACAGTCATAGCTAGCCCTGAGGATACGGAGCCGGTGCGATGCCCCGAACGTGTCAGACAGGAATTCCACCGACCACATATGATCGTTCCTCTACGCTCCAGCATTACCCCGATCCGAGGCAACCAACTTGACGAACAACCCCAGCTGGTTCACATCGGCTGGGGGTTTTTTCGGTCGCGATTTGAAGCATGACCGATTTGGTCCGATGCAAGGTCTTGGCCAGAGTTTCGGTCCTGAAGTCCAATTGCTTTGCCGCGCCCTGCACCGGGCGGTAACGTGGTGTAAATTACAGTTTCTGGGGGCTGCGGGGGTCTATCCCCAGATTAAGTGCTTTCTCATTTCCTACGGCCCTAAAAATCATACCGCGATCGGAGCAAAATCGGACTAAAACCCTTGCATCAGCATGTCGACCGCGACGGTGATTTGCTCAAAATCGTCGTTCAGATTGCACACCTGCGACTTTAGTAGCCCAACGGGAACAGCCGCCATGAATTGGGTTACCATCACGACAGGCATACCTTCGATTTCAAAAACCGGATTTAACCGCGTCGCTGGTTTGGGCGCAATCGATTTGGGCAACAGTGGCACCACAACGCGAGTATTCAAGTCGCTGAGTAGATCTGCTTGAATATCCAAAAGAAACCCATCCCCTGAAGGGTTCGGGAAAACATCGTATTTCGGCATCAGAATTGCCTGAAGCTTTCCAGCGGAAGGCCGTTCTGCTCAACATAAGAATTTGAGCTTCTCAGCGCAGCCGCGTTTTCTGATTTCCATAGTTCAGACTTTGCCGTGGCAACAGCAGCGCGCACGCCTTCCTCGGCTGCACGGGACAGGTTTACTTTCAGCGCTTTTGCCTCTGCAAGTAACGCACTATCAAGCGACAGATTTGTTGGCTTTCGCGTCTGAGCGTTCATCTTTGGGCCTCCGTATACGCGAAAATACTTCTATGAAGTATGCGTGTCAAACATGCGCATACAAAGAAAGGCTCTCCATGAGGGACCCTTAAGCCGGTTCGACTGCGTTTGTCGGTTGCGTTGCATCGATGGCAATGGAACTTACTTGTCCGACCAAACGTTTTTTGAGCAGTACTCCCGGTTATGAAGCGCGAGCCTCATAGGCAGCTGCGCGCTTGATCATTACTTGTGATGCCATGTCGCCGCCGCGCAATGTGTCAGCAGTCTGAAATGCGGTGATGGCCTCTGGGAAACGACTGGCCCTAAAATGCGACAGCCCGGTCTCATAGGCATCAATCCAGTGGCGCGATCCTTTGAAACTGTCCGCCATGGCGATCAACTCATACACCACCAGCGCTTCAGAACGGCCTTGTATCTCAACTGTATCCAGCTCGCGTACGACAATGGCACTACCTGCTTCTTGCCGTGTTTCGGGGCCTATGATGATCGCACTGCCGTAGGTTTTGTTTGTCCCTTCAAGACGGCTGGCGACGTTCACAACGTCGCCGATTGCGGTATAGTTCAGCCGCTGTTCGGAGCCGATATTTCCAACCAGAGCTTCTCCGCTGTTCAACCCGATCCTGACATGCAGAGCGTTGTCGGATTGGCTCTGCAAACTGGAGGATTCGACCACATCCACCAGTTCAAGTGCTGCGCGGCAGGCATGTTCGGCATGGTCTGGATTTTGTCGCGGCGCACCCCAGAATGCCATAACCGCATCACCGATGAATTTGTCGATGGTTCCGTCGTGACGCTCGATGGTTGATGTCGCGGCACTGAAGAATGGCTCCATAAGTTCGACGATCTTGGGGCCATGCTTTTCGGTAAGACCTGTGAACCCCGATACATCGCAAAACAAAACCGAGATTTGTTTGGTCTCGCCGCCGGGTTGGGTTTTGATACCTTCCGCCACCAGCATGCGGACCAGATCGGTTGGTACGTATTTGCGGAATGCCGACAGACCCGCGGCCATACTGGCTGTTGCGGCGGACAGGTTTTCGAGCTCTTTCAGCCGCGAGGGTCTGCGAGAAACCTGTTCGACATCAAAACGTTCGATCCGACTGAGGTCTTCGGCCACGCGGGACAGTGGGTTTGCAACGACCCGGCGGACGAACCAGATGGCCAAACCTATTGCCACGACGACGACGCCAAGCAGGATGTAAACCAAGTTTAGCAGGGTCTTGTCGATGCCCGACAGAAAGGCTGATTCCGGGATCACAGTGGCGACCCGCCAGCCATAGAACCCAAGCGGCGTCAACGCCACCGCATAGGGCACATCCTCAAAAACGATCCGTTTCGTCACCGGCCCGGGCGTTTTGTTTTCTGCATCGGCCATCAGCCTCTCACCCGAGATTTTGGCAACCTCATAGAGCTCCCCTTCGCCCATCCGTGCTGGTGTGATTTCGTCCGCCTCGGGGTCCGGGATGGCAATCACTTTGCCGTCTGCGTTGATGATAAAGGCCGCGCCGAACTCTCCGGGGCGCAGCGATCCCAGAAAGCGGGAAAGGCGGTCGGTATCAATCGCTACCGTCAACACGCCTTGCCGTTGGCGGCGCACGTCGATGGGACCAGCAAAGGCATATAGGGTCTTGTCGCTTCCCGGCAGATCCCTGACCTCGATCCAATCCGGTGTATCGCGGTCGATGAAGTTGCGATACCAGGCGTGTTCGCGTGGGTCGAAATCTGTGTCGGTGAAGGTCCGCTCCTCGAACTGAATGTCGCCAGGGATAAAGATGTAACGGTCATTGCGAAGCATCCGGTTGCGAATGTTCTCATCGATTTCCATCATCTCCAGACCGCTGTCACCCAGGCGATGTGCGGCGAAGAAATTTCCGTCGGGCCAGCCGAAGGTGATCCACGAGATGTTGGGCTGCGCCTGTATTTGCGACAGGAAAACAAACTCGCGCTTGTCTGCCTGGCGCGTCTGGATAACGTCTTGGATGAAAATCGTGCGGACTGCCGCCCAAGCTGCTTCGGCCGACCTGAGGGTCAGCCCAACTTCGATGCGTACGGTATTGGCGATCTGTCCGTTGATTTCGGCCGCCAGCATGCGGCTGTTTTCTCGCGCCGTTGTCCACCACAAAGAATGCACGACAAAGGTCGACACGCCGATCGACAAGGCAACAAGTATGGATACGGCGATCCCTACACTGACACGCATTCCAGCTCCACAACGACCCAAAATAGCAGACGGTTCAATCGGTTTTTCTGAAGGGTCGATTTGAGCTTAGTGGGTGCCCTGGCTTGTTTCCAGTCGGTTGAGTGGAATATGCCAACTTGTTTACTTGACGTTGAGCGCTCGTCTGCTTCGGACCTGCCAGACGCCGCGTTGCCGCCAGCTCAGCAATCAGAAATTTGGGCCAGTCGGGTCGGGGTCCTCTCTTTAGAAACGACCCCTGCACATTGGGCATCCGCTGACTGAAGGAAAATGAAGGATGCCGTTTCACAAATTAACACTCGACCGGCAAACCGGCCGAGTGCGTTTTGAGTTCTTCTTCAGGCTATGGACATTCCCAATGCTTCCAACTGGTTCACCAGCGCGCTGTTAACCTCGTCGATAGAGTTCCAGTCATCTGCGGTGAGGTTGCCGAGGTTCAGGTCCTCCGCCTGAATATCCCGTAGCGTCACTGTATGGCCTCCGTTTCCAACAACCTCAAACACCAGATCATCGCCAATTTCGCTCACCGTGACATCTGCTGCACCCAGAGAGTTGAAGTCCAGAACATCCTCACTGGGATCGAAGCCGTTGATCTCTGTCTGAACACCCCAATTCCAGGTTAGCTCGGCAACATCGGCACCTGCACCGAATGTGACAGCGCCCGCTGTTTCGTCATTGTCGGTGTCCGTGGTTCCGTCATCTGTACCACCACCATTGTCTGTGCCAGAGGAGCCTCCGGTGAGATCGCCGGTTCTGGTCTGATGGCCATCTGTCGTGGCACCGGCGGGTGCTTCGGGTGTCAGCAACATGGTGCGATCAACCAGAGTTACACCGTCTTGATCGAAGCCAAATGGCACCTCCAGGTTGTCCTCCATCACCTGATCGTGGTGAAACTCCACCATTCCGGGGATCAGGTCCGCCTTGGTGACCCCTGTCAGCGTGACGCTCTGCCCGCTTGGCAAAGAGGATATGACCAGACCTTCGCTCGTGTCCTCGACACTCAGACGTTCGCGCGTGCCGAAATACAGAAAACTGATCTTCATGGTGGTCGGATCGAAACCGTCAATCACTTCGTGGACGCCATATTCGTGGCTACGCACATAGACCGTGTTAGCGTCACGTGGACCAACACCTTGTTCCCAACTGACAACACCCCCCATGTCTTGACGGAAGTGTTCGTTTCCAACCACGCCGAAATCGTCGATGGTGACATCCTGATAGGTGACGCCCTGTACAATTTGCGCTGCGTCCGACCACGGGCTGTCGATCACAATCTCACCCGACGGTGACTTGGTGACAATCATCCCATGCACCGAGGTTCCGCCAAAATCCAACTGATCCGTGCCGGGGCGGAACCCGGTAATGTCATCGGCGTTGCTATCGGCCCTGTATTTGATGCCACCCGTGTCTGTTGCTCCTGTCGAGGCAGGGGGGTTCGACCCATCAGAATCGTAACTCAGATCATAGCCTTCTCCCGCACCCGGGGTGACGACGATTTGACCCAACGCCGAGGAGACCTCGTTCAGAACCGCCTGATCCGAGATTGAAAAGTTGCTGATGTCCAGATCCGACAAACCAAATCCGGTGAAAATGATCTGTTTGGTCGTTTGGCCAACGGTCAATTCAATACGGACAGTCTGACCCAGAGCATCGCCGCTTTCTTCAAATATGGCAAAGCTTTCGGCCGTTACGTCCGGGCCCAGCTCGATAACATCGCCCATCGCCGGCAAAAAGCCATCAATCACCTGCGCGTCGGATGCCAAGTCGAGCGTAACATGCATGTGTTGGTGTTCGTGGCCATCTTCACTTCCATGCCCGTCATGGCCGGGGTTTGTGTCATCCGACCCCACCAGACCCAGCACTTCGGTTGCTGCGGTGCTGTCCAGAATGGTGAAGTTTGCAGGGCTCAAATCTGCTAGGGTTACGCCGCTCAATGTGGTGGATTGGTTGTTGGACGGGATGGCAAACACGACCGATCCGTTGACCTCACTTACGTCCAACGCATCGGCACCCACCCACGAGATGAATATCGTATCCGTCGCCGGGTCGAAGTCCGGAATTGTGACATCCGTGCCCCACGCCCATGTTATGACCACATCCGCCGCGCTTTCGTCGGTATTTGCAGTGCCGTTCCCGGCGGGGTCGGTCGGCGCTGGTGGTTCGGAGGGAGGAGAGACATCTCCGCCGTCCGTTCCACCTCCGGTTTCTGTGGGCAAAATGCCATCGGTATAGGCCTGGATGGCCTCTTCAAGCGAAGGGGCGTCATAGCCGCCGAACTGGTCGATATAGCGCAGAATGGATGTGCCATATTCATCGACAGAGACATCCCCGCCTTGTAGCAGAGAAAGGGTTCCCCACGCGCCGCGTAAGTGCGCAGCTGCCATTATACCCGTCATGGTCAGTGTGACGGTCACTTCCTGGCCGTTGTCGATGTAAGTCCGCGTGGTCCCGATGTAGTCGTCTAGGCTCTCGCCCTGATAGCCCAAACCGGTTTCGATCACCTGAAGGTTATACCCGAACGCCTCTTGGATCGCGCGCTCCTGTGCGGCCTCTGTCATAAAGTCCTCAAGCGAGTTCACGCCGTTCTTGCCGGTCCAGTTTCCATCCCATGTATTCGAAGCTGCGCCGTTCCCGTAATAGACGTCGTCTGTGTAATACCCGAGGTCGATTAACAGCGCCTCACCGAACTGATACCCCACAAAACCCAGTGAGTTCATGGATCGGTAGGACATGGCATCCCATTCTTCGGCGGTCAGGTCCGACCAACTGGAGTAGCTTGGATAAAAGTCGGTGACTTCGCCCCCGGCCCATTGGTTCAATTGCCAGTCCTGAATGTTCCCGGAGTCATAGCGTTCGCGGTCCCAACCGGATTCAAACGCACGTAAATCATCGCGAAACCCTCCGTATGTTCCATTGCTCATTTTCAAAGACTCCCATCTTGTCTTTTTGGCCAAAGTGCTGCGGCTCAGTTCGCCCGGTGGTGTCGGGCCTAACTTGCGTAACAACTCAGATGTTCGGAAAACGTTAACAGAAAGTTAACGGCTGGTTTTGCGCGGATATGAGCCCAGATTGACGCGTGATGCGCGAAAAAACGCCATAGTTCAGTGGGTTAAATTATGTGTTGAGCAACCAACCGTTTCAGTTGTGCATGAGGACTTTTATCGATCTCTTGCCACGGCGCACCGTGAGTGACAATCAGGTTGGACCGGCACATAGATGGTTGCCCGGCCTAAAAATGAACCGACGCAAAAAGAGCGCCGCAGCAACGGCGTTAAAGAAACGCCCGTTCCTGCCAATTGCCGTTGTCAGATGGTCTAATCAGGTAATGAGCCGGAAGCTTTCGGCCAGCCACTTCTTGCTTTGGGTCTGGTGAGAAATCGCATGTTCGGTGATCAGGCTTCGCATCTTTCGATCCACCAGTTCCAGCAAGGATCGGGAACAATCCGGTGTCGCGACGATGGCCAAGGTGCGGGAAAAGCTTTTGCCCGGAAAGCGATGCAGCCGAAGTCTGTTCTGAAACCGTTGGGCGCGGGCAAACAGCAAAGGCGTCGTGATGGTCCATCCAGCCCCCGCCGCAACCATCGCCATCAAACTCTGATTGTTGCTGCATTCGAAGTTTGAGGCCGGGGTTAGGCCCAGACGGCGCATCTGCGACTCGATTTGCCGGGCAATAATCAGATTGCCTGAGAATCTGAGAAACGGCAGGGTGGTGCGGCCTTCGACGACATCAGTGAGGGGGTCGTCGCACCCACGCGGCAGAACGACAACAAACGGATCGCGCAGCAACGGTCGTTCCTGCAGGTCGCGCATACGTTCATTCGGAGAGGTTGTGATCCCCAGATCAAGATGCCGACCACGCAGCATATCGATGATCGTGTGACTTGAATCCGTTTGGTACACAAAATCGCAATTGGGCATATGCTGTGAAAGGAACACCGCCAACTCTGGCATGATGTCGCTGTCGAAATCCTCGATTGACCCGACCCGAAGCAGACTAGCCTCGGCGACACTTCCGGCAGAAGCCTCGGCTTTGGCTTTGCGAATGGCGTAAAGTGCCTCGTCAATATTGCGCAGAAATACCTGCCCTTTAGGTGTCAGAACCATGGGTCGGCGGGAATGGTTGAACAGTTCAACACCAAGGTGATCTTCGAGGTTGCGCAGGTGGTGCGAAACGGTGCTGATTGTCAGGCCCGTTTCCTTGGATGCAGCCTGTAGCGAACCTTTTCGCGCGCAGATTTGAAACAGTTCGAGCCATCTGAGGCTCAGATCTTTCGAAGCGGCGGATCGTGGCATTCCTATCTTTCTGTTTTACTTGGGCTTTGCTTCGCGCATATGTCACAAATTCGAAGTAATAATACTAAATTATCAAACCAATGCAGTAATTTTTTGGCCATCTTTTGATTCTGTGAAACGTTCAGAGGTCAACAAGAAACGCCCAAAGGCGTTCTTCAAAACAGTGGAGGAAAATATGAAAATGAAACTGCTGGCGGCCAGTGCTGCAATTGCTATGGGAACTGCCGGAGCGGCGCAGGCTGATTGCGGTGAAATCTCGATTACCGAGATGGACTGGGGTTCGGCGATTATTGTGACGCAGGTCAGCAAGTTCCTGCTAGAGCAAGGCTATGGTTGCACGGTGACTGTTGTGCCGTCGGCGACGACGCCCGCGCTGGCCTCGGTTGCGGAAACTGGCGAGCCAGACATTCTGACCGAGCTGTGGACCAATGGTGCCCCAGCTTATCCGGGTCTGATCGAAAGCGGTGCGATCATCGAACGCGCCAAGGTGCTGTCTGATGGCGGTGTCGAAGCGTGGTGGATTCCGACCTATCTGGCCGAAAAACATCCGGAACTGACCACGATGGAAGGCATCCTAGCTAATCCTGAACTGGTCGGTGGCCGGTTCCACAACTGCCCGGTGGGCTGGACCTGTCAACGGGTCAGCACCAACATGGCAAAGGCGGCCGGTTTTGCTGATGCAGGGATTGAGGACTTTATCCACGGATCGGGAGAGACTCTGGCAGCGTCCATTGCCTCGGCCTATGACTCGAAAGAACCCTGGTTTGGCTACTATTGGGCTCCAACCTCGATTCTAGGCCGCTACCCGATGGTGCAGGTCGATGTAGGCCCACATGTGGCAGAAGCGCATGAGTGCAACAGTCAGGAAGAATGTGCAGAACCGGTGCTTGGTGCGTTCCCGGCCAGTGACGTGACCACGGTTGTGACCAACACTTTCGCGGATTCGCACCCCGAAGAGACGGCGCTGATGGAGAATGTTCAATTCACCAATGACGTGATGAACGGTCTGCTTGCCTGGCAGGAAGAGAACAACGCGTCCGGAGAAGAGGCTGCGGTGTATTTTCTGACCAACTTCCAGGACACCTGGAGTGAGTGGCTGAATGACGACGCGCGCGCGAAACTGTCAGCGCTGCTGAAATAACAATAAAACACGGTAAGGATCTGGGCGCCTCATACAAGGGGGCGCCCGGGTGTTGTTGGAAGGGGACGATATGGCTTTTTATGACCGCATGTTCGATGCGTTGGGACTCCGTGACTGGTGCGAGTCTTCTGGCGGCGGGGCAAATCTTTCGATGGCCGATTTGCTGGCGCAGGCCAATGCTGAGAATGTCGACAATGGCCCGACTTTTCCCTTTCCCTCTCTTGATGCCTTGAACGAAGCCTGTCCTGCGATCCCACAATCGCGGGATTTTGTGTCTGCGGTTGAGGATGGCTTTCTTGCCATCAAGGACGGGTTGAAGCTGGTGCTGGACCCGTTGACGCAACCGCTGTCATGGATGCTGGAATGGGCGCTGCTTGCGGTGGATGCGGTGCCGTGGTGGATCATGCTGCCGGCGCTGTTTGTGCTGACTTGGTATGTTTCACGCTCGGCCATCGTAACCGGATTCGTGATCTTCGTATTTTGCTTTTTGGGCTTCATCGATCATCTTGAGCCGGCGATGCAGACACTGTCGATTGTGCTGGTCTGTACCGGGCTTTGTATTCTGCTGGGGGTGCCCATCGGCATCGCCATGGCCAAATCCGATAGCTTTCAGCGTATGATCCTGCCGGTTCTGGACCTGCTGCAAACGCTACCGACCTTTGTGTATCTCATCCCGCTGATCTTCCTGTTCAGCGTTACCGAACCGAAACTCTACGGCATTGCGATCATTGTGTACGCCATCGTGCCTGTGATCCGCCTGACCGACTTGGGCATTCGTCTGGTTGACAAGGATGTGGTTGAGGCGGCGAATGCCTTCGGCATGTCGCCGCGTCAGAAACTGTGGGGGGTCGAGCTACCACTGGCCTTACCAAACATTATGGCGGGTGTGAACCAAACCATCATGATGAGCCTTGCGATGGTGGTGATCGCCTCGCTGGTCTCGGCGCCCGGTCTGGGTGTTTTGGTGTTGCGCGGCATCCGTAATCTTGAACTGGGCGTCGGCCTGATCGCTGGTCTCGGCATCGTGTTGCTGGCAATCGTGCTGGACCGGGTGTCCAAGGCGGCGCTGGCCCGTGTTGCCGCGGCACAGAAGCATTAAGGAGGGCGGGACATGAGTGCTGAACCTAAAATCTCAATCCGCAACCTTTACAAGATCTTCGGCGCGCATCCTGATCGCGCGATGGAACAGGTGCGCCAGGGTATGGGCAAGACCGACCTGCTGGAGAAGGAAGCCCACGTGCTGGGCCTGCAAGACATAAATGTCGACATGCAGGCCGGTGAGATCACAGTGATCATGGGTCTGTCAGGGTCGGGCAAATCGACCCTTATCCGACACCTGAACCGGTTGATCGAACCCACGGCCGGAGAGGTTTGGGTCAATGGGCAGAACGTATTGGACTATGACCCGTTGAAGCTGCGCGACATGCGGCTGAACACAATGTCGATGGTGTTTCAGAAGTTCGCGCTGCTGCCGCACAAAACGGTGGCGGAAAACGCGGGCATGGCGCTGGCCGTGCGCGGCGATACCAAGGACGAGATCGTGGCGGCGGGCAAGAAGTGGCTCGCGCGCGTTGGCCTTGCGGGATACGAGGACCACTATCCGCACCAGCTGTCAGGCGGGATGCAGCAGCGCGTGGGGATCGCCCGGGCGCTGGCCTCGGATTCCGAGATCATGCTGATGGACGAAGCGTTCTCGGCGCTTGATCCACTGATCCGCACCGACATGCAGGACCTGCTGCTGGAGTTACAGAAAGACCTGCACAAGACGATCATCTTCATCACCCACGATCTGGACGAGGCGCTGAAGCTGGCTGACCACCTGGTGATCCTGAAGGATGGCTACGTGGTGCAACAGGGCGAGCCGCAGCACATCCTGTTGAACCCGAACGATCCTTACATTGAGGACTTCGTGAGCGACATCAACCGCGCCCGCGTGCTGCGCGTGCGCTCGGTGATGGACAAGGACGGAACCCACGAAGGTGAGTTTGACGGCGAGGTGGATGTTAACGACAACCTCGAACACCTGATCTCGATCTCGGGTGGCGACACTTACAAAACCTACCGCGTTATGAGCGGCAAAACACAGGTCGGCATCCTCAACATGAAAGACCTCGTCCGCGCCCTCGTCCCAGCGCATGTCGAACAAAGAACCGTCATGTGAGGGAGCGGGATCTTACTGCGAAAGATCGAGCTACCCGGGAGCGGAACCATTGATTAGAACACGTAGGCCTAACCGGCGTGGCGCGCGCCCGCCGTGATGAGCACCCAGTTAATGTGTTCTTTGCAAACCGCATTCAGCCCGAGTGGAATGCCACAGAAAACTATGGTCCGGGAGACCGGTTATGGACTGTCGTTCTTCGGCTGTATGGCTTGGGACAGAGCTGCTCTTGCGCCTTGTTTTGAAACTGCCCGATAGGCGTTCTGAAGCAGGGCGCGAAACTTGGGTTCGGCCGCCAGATCGGTGGGGAAAACCTGTTCGAGCTGTTGCAGGCTCGGCAATTTTTGGAAAGCAGCTTCGCCGGATTCGCGGTCACCTCGGTGACCAAAGCCGATATTCTGTCGCAGCGTGAAACGCTTGAGTTGGAGAAACGCTCGATCCAAGCCGGTGAAGACGACTATCGGGCGGATCGTCAGTTTCATTTGCAGATTGCCGAGGCCACGCAAAGTTCGGTTCTGGTCAATCAGATCGATACGCTTTGGCATCTAAGGGAATCCAGTCCGATGTGGGACAGGCTGCATTCTCGCATTTTTGACATCGGGTATCGCAGTCAGTGGCTGGACGATCACGCAGCTGTTCTTGAATCCCTGCGTCGTCGCGATGCGGAAGGCGCGCGGCAAGCGATGTGGCAGCATCTTGAAAACGTTCGGTTGACACTTTTGGAACTATCGGATGTTGAAAACCCCGAGTTTGATGGGTTTCCGTACTCCAAATCGGTGTCAGGTTAAACGCAGGGAACAGGGGGCAGTCATGCTGGAAAGTTGGCGTTGGTTCGGGCCGAAAGACCCTATTCCGCTAGCTCATATCCGTCAGACCGGCGCGCCAGATTGGGTGCGTTAGGCATATATCTGGGCTGAAAACCTGCGGCGTCTGGCCCGTCAGGGCATTTGCAATATCTGTTAAATTCCATGTCAGTGCTAGACTGGACGCGCACCGATCTGAATTATGCGCTGCCGGATGGGTCTCTGGCGCTGCGGTTCGATTTCGCTGCCTACGCTGTCTTTGACTTAATTGTTTTGCGGCGCGACGGAGCACAGGACAGTTATACGGCACAGGATCTGGCGGCGGCGGAAGACTGGTTTGCGAAGGCAGATTTGCCGATGCTTGACCGGTTGACGCGCACAGTGATTGCCGGACTGCCGGGATCAAAGGAAAGCTATACGCTGGATACGTTCCGCACCCGACTTGCCGCCTATGACGATTGCGATCACGCGACACTCAGGCGGCAGCTCGCCGCGTTTCTGGAAATCGTTCTGCCAGTGGCAGAAGCCGAAGGGGCAAAGTTGTCGATCCACCCCGATGATCCGCCGATGGATCTGTTCGGCCTGCCGCGGATTGTTTCGACCCAGGCCGATCTCGAAGCCATTGCCGCAATCTCTTCATCTCCGGCGTCGGGATTTACCTTGTGCACCGGATCGCTGGGTGCACATTCCAAAAACGATTTGGTGGCCATTGCTCGTCAGCTCGGGCCCCGCATCCATTTTGCCCATCTGCGCGCAAGCTCTTGCGTATTGAGCGTGTGACGGGCGTTGAAATCCCAATGCGCCCGGATCACGGGCATCGCATCCTTCACGATCAAGAACGAGACTCAGTTCCAGGTTATCCCGCAATCGGGAGGCTTCGCGGATTGGCCGAACTGCGCGGGGTCATGCACACGCTGAATGCTTTTGGCATCTGACAGGGCTCTACTGCAAAGCTCTGAACGCGCACATTTGTTCTTACGATCCCAACGAAATTAAGTAGCCAGACAGTCTTTTCGAGTAATGCCCGTGCCTGCAAGAGTTAAAACTGGCACGGTGGTCATGGCGACCTCAACTGCGCATGAGGGTGTGGTCTGGATCGTAGGGGGAAGACGAGATGACCTCTGCCTTGACCAGATCCCCGTACAAATCCAATTGCATTGTGCTGCCAACAGCGGCCAGATCGGGGTTCACGAAGGCATAGGCCAGGTTCAAGCCAACCCGATGCCCCCAATCGCCCGAGGTGATGGTGCCGACAACGGTTTCACCTTGCATCAGTGAGGCGCCGCCGTGGGCCGGGGCGTGGGTCGCGTCGACTATCAGGGTCACCAGCTTTTTGTTGGGGCCGCTGGCGTGACGTTTTTCCAGCGCCGTTTTGCCGATAAAATCGCCTTTACTCAACTTGACGAAGCGGTCCAGTGCTGTCTCGAACGGGTCAAACTCTGTTAGCAAGTCGGCTTTCCAATGCAAGAAACCTTTCTCCATCCGCATGGACTCCACCGCGCGGGCCCCGAACAGCTTCAGGTCGTGCGCCTCGCCCGCCGCACGCAGTGCCAGATAGGCGGCATAGAGCGAAGCGTTTGGTACGTGGATTTCATAGGCGAGCTCGCCTGAGAAGCTGACGCCCATGACAGTGGCCGGGGCAAACCCGATGAAGCACTCTCTGACTGATAGCCAGGGGAAAGCCTGTTTCGACCAATCACCGCGGGAACAAGCGGACAGGACATCGCGCGCCTTGGGACCGGCCAGAACAAGGATCGTCTGGTCGTTGGTCAGAGAGCGTATTTGAACGTCCTCTCCATCGCGTAGGTGCCGGGTCAGCCAATCCATGTCGTGGTACTCACTGGCTGCTGCCGAGCCGTACCAGACCCGCGCGGGGCCCCGGTCGCTGGCTGGGATGTTGGCCACGGTGGCCTCGCCCTTGATCATGCCGTGATGGTTCAGCAGATAGCCCAAACCTACCCGGCCCGCACGTTTTGTTACCGCGCCGCAGAACATGCGGTCTAGGAAGGCGTGGCGGTCCGTACCGGTTATTTCAAACCGGTTAAAGCCGTTGACCTCGCACAGGCCAACATTCTCCTGCACGTTCTTGATCTCAGCGGCGACCACGTCAAAGGCTTCGTCAAAGTTAAAGGTCAGGCTGGGGTGAAAGTCGGGTGAGGGTTTGATGTAATCGACCCGCTCCCACCCGTTCACCACGGTGAACTCAGCCCCTTCAGCGGCCAGAACCGGTGTTAGCGGCGTGGTCTTCGCCGGACGACCTGCGGGGCGGTGTTCATGGGGAAAGTGGAAGCGGAATTCGTTCTGGTAGTCCTCGATGGCTTTCAGCGAGGTCAGTTCGACATTCGCGTGTCCGGTAAAGCGGCGGGGGTCGAGGCACCAGGTGTCATAACACGCCTCGCCATGCACGATCTGTTGCGCCAGCAACCAGCCGTGGCCGCCGCCTTCGCCCAACCCGGCGCGCAGACCGATGATACAGAAAGCGTTGCACTTACCCGGAATCGGCCCGACCAACGGTGCGCCGTCGATTGTGTAGGTGATCGGGCCATTCACCACGGATCGGATGCCGGTTTCGCGCAAGGCGGGCATGCGTTCAAAAGCGCCTTCCAGCACATCCATGACCCGGTCCAGATCATCGGGGCACAGCGCGTTGACAAAGTTCGGGTCAATCCCGTCCATGCCCCACGGTTTGCAATCCTGCTCGTAGAAGCCAACCAGCAGACCGTCCTTTTCCTGACGGCTGTAATAGTCGCTGATCGGGCAGCGCAACAGTGGCATCCGGTGGCCTGCCTCGGCGATGCCGGGGATGTCCTCGGTCAGGAAATATTGATGCTCCATAGACGCAACCGGGTGATGTACACCCATCATCGCGCCGACTTCGTTGACGCGGTAACCGCAGGCGTTGACCACGATGTCGCAATCAATATCGCCCTGTTCTGTATGCACGGTCCAGGTGTCGTCCTTGTGTTGCGTCAGCGCGGTGACCGGCGTGTTGCGATAGACCTCGGCCCCGGCCTTGCGGGCGTGATAGGCCAGTGCTTGGCACAGCTGCGCCGGGTCAATATCGCCATCCAGCGGATCCCAGAGCCCACCCAGCAGGTTTGTGGTCGAGATCAGCGGATGGCGGCGGGCGCATTCCTCAGCATCGATCACCTCGAAGTCAACTGCCATGCCCCGCGCCATTGAGGCAAAGTGGCGGTAACCCTGCATCTGCGCTTCGGTATTCGCGAGGCGGATGCCGCCATCGGCATGGTGGTAGTTGATCGGGTATTCTGGGTTTTCCGACAGCTCTTTATACAGGTTGATCGAATGCGTCTTCAGCCCGACCATCGTCTGGTTCATGCCAAAATTGGTCACTTGCGCGGCGGAATGCCAGGTCGTGCCACTTGTCAATTCGTTGCGTTCAACCAGAACAACATCGCTCCACCCCTCTTGGGTCAGGTGATAGAGCGTTGAACATCCGGCAATACCACCGCCAATGACGACAACCTTGGTGCGGGATTTCATGTGACACGAGCCTCCGAAAAACAGTTTGCCGAGATAGGCCCGCAGATTAGAAGGCTTCGCAATATGTCGGATAATAATTCAAAGTAAATCGAACTCTAAGTTCGATTTTTTCGAGTTTTTGGCGAGGTCGTTGTAATTGCTTCGGTTAAGCTTCTTCTATCGCGGTCAAAATGCGGCCGAAGGAGCAAACATGGCAGGGCAGCGTGGAAAGAGAGGGGGCCGTCGCGAACGGCTAGCTGCGCGCGCAGCGAAACCGGCTGTTGATCCTTGCCCTCCGGGTCAGTTTGGCGGAGCCTACAAACCGCTCAGCGATGCGGATCTGCGGCGCATTTACGACACCTCTCTGGACCTGCTGGAACAGCTGGGCGTTGGTGAGGTGCCGAAACGCCTGCAAAAAGACCTTTTGGCTATTGGCGCTATCGACAATGGCAAAGGGCGTGTCCTGTTTCCGCCAAAGCTGGTGGAGGAGGCCATCGATCAGGCCGCAAAGACGTTCATACTGCATGGCCGGGATCCGGCCCGATCCATCGAGGTGGGTGGCAACAAGGTCTATTTCGGCACCGGTGGCGCGGCGGTGCAGACACTGGATTTGGACAGCGGTCTGTACCGGCCCTCGACATTGCAAGACCTGCACAACTTCACACGGCTGCAGGACACGCTGGCCAATGTCAGCTGGTACACCCGCTGTTGTGTTGCGACGGATGTGCCGGACAATTTCGATCTGGACGTCAATACAGCCTTCGCGCTGATCAAGAACACGACCAAACCCACGGCAACCTCGTTCACGCTGGCTGAATATGTCGCTCCGATTGTCGAGATGCTGGACATTGCAGCAGGTGGACCGGGCGAATTTGCCAAGCGTCCGTTCATGAAGGCGCATATCAGCCCGATGATCTCGCCCATGCGCTATGGCGAGGATGCGGTGGATGTGGTCTATGAGTGCATTCGGCACAATATCCCGATTTCGTGCATCACCGCCGCGCAGGCGGGGGCGACCGCGCCCGCCACGCTGGCCGGGTTTCTGGCGCAATCACTGGCGGAAACACTGGCCAGCTTGCTTATGGTCCATGCGATCCAGCCCGGTTTTCCGATGGTCTTTTCCAACTGGCCGCTGGTGATTGATCTGCGCACCGGTGCGTTCTCGGGGGGCAGCGGTGAGACAGCCGTGCTCAATGCGGCCTCGGCGCAGTTGTCTAACTGGCTGGGATTACCCTCGGGTGTGGCTTGTTCGATGACCGATGCCAAGGCGATTGACGCGCAATATGGCATGGAGAAGGGCATCACCTCGATGGCGGCGGCCCTGGCCGGAGGAAACCTGATCTATGAAAGCTCGGGCATGACCGCATCCCTGCTGGGGGCTAGTTTTGAGGCGTTTGTGCTGGACGACGAAATGCACTCGAACACCTACCGTGCGCTGCGGGGGATCGAGGTGAGTGATGAAAACCTGGGCTTTGATGCGATCTGCGACGCGGTCCTGGGCGAGGGGCATTTTCTGGGTGGTCAACACACCTATGCGGCGATGGAGCGGGATTATTTCTATCCCACGCTTGCCGACCGTGATGAGCCGCGCACATGGGCGGAAAACGGGGCGCAGGATGCATGGGCCCGCGCCCGGTCCCGTGCGCAGGACATCCTGGCCGAACACAAGCCCCAATATCTGACGCCGGAGCAAGAGCGCGAAATTCGCGCGAGGTTCAATATACTAAGCCCGGCTTAGCCATTGCCAGATGGCCGGGACATATGATCAGGCTTCGTATCTTTCGATCCATCAGCTCCAGCAAGGATCGGGATCAATCCAGCGTCGCCACGATGGACTAGGTGCGGGAAAAGCTTTTGACCGGAAGGCGGAGCAGCCGAAGTCTGTTTCAAAACCGTTGGGCGTGATCAAACAGCAAAGGCGTCTTGATGCTCCATCCGGCCCCAGCCGCGACCATCGCCACTAAAGTCTGATTGGTGCTGCGTTCGAAGAGGTTGTGTTACCTGCAGTTGGAGGGAATTCAGTTTGACCTGACTTTTGGTTCCGTACGCCAAAGATGGATGCCAAATCCGATCATAGCAAATTGCACAAACAGGCGCGTTATCGAGGCCCAAAGAGGCGCGACAACCGGATCGGGCCGGAACAAGTCCCAGATGTGGAACGGCAAATAGGCGGTGCACAACATTGCTGCGAACAGCCCGCCATAGGCTCGGAATTTAGGTAAGACCAGGGCAGCGGCAATTGCGATCTCGGCGACACCGGCCAGAATATGCGCAGGAGTCTTGGGAATGAATGATGGCATGAACCCATCAAATACAGCCGGATAAACAAAATGGGTTATCCCGCCCGTCATCAGGAACAGGGCAAATAGCCAGACAAACAGCGTTTTGATCACGAGCCGCTCCGTGTGATGGGAGAATTTACAAATGGTCCGGGCGAAGCTTTTGCGCCGCCCGGACCTGTTTCGTGAGTGAGGGGGATATCGAGGGGGTCTGTCTTTAAGTGGTTATGCCGCGTGTGCGACGGCAGGCAGGTTGAATTCAAACCCGACCAGCTGCTCGCTTTTTGCCCACAACTGACGCTGCTTTTCGAGATCCAGTGCGTGATCTTTCACCTTGGCGTCGGAAACCGGGCCGCGGGATTCACCCATTTTTTGCGGGCCGTAATATGCGCCACGCTTTGCTTCGGTTCCGGCGGCGGCAAGCACCGTCGGATAGGCTCCGGCTTCGGGGCGTTGCGCGGCCAGTTTGTTCATCACGGCCAGCATGGCTTTCATAAAGCCGGTCGGGCCGGTAGATTGCAGGTTGGTATCGGTATAGCCAGGGTGGCAGGCGACGCAGATGGCCTTGCTGCCGGCAGCCTTTAGGCGACGATCCAGTTCAAACGCGAACATCAGGTTCGACAGTTTGGACTGGGTATAGGCCTTCATTGGCGTGTATTTGGTGTCGGTCATGAAATCATCCAGATCCAGAGGTCCGTACTTGTGAACCAGGCTGGATAGCACAACAACACGGCCTTCGGCAGCTTCAACCAGATCCAGCAGCAGGCCGGTCCATAGGAAATGGCCAAGATGGTTGGCCCCCATCTGCAGGTCAAACCCATCAACGGTCTTTTCCTGCGGGGTCATCATGATGCCTGCGTTGTTGATGAGGCCGTCGATTTTGGTATAGCGACCGCGCAGTTCCTCGGCCGCCTTGCGGACCGACGACAGATCGCTGAGGTCCATAAGGATAAGGTCGACCTTGCCCTTCGAGGACGCTGACAGCTTGCGCTGTGCGGTTTCACCTTTTGCGCGTGAGCGGCAGACCATTACAACGGTCGCGCCTTTTTCACCCAGCATCCGGGCGGCTTCATAACCGATGCCCGAATTTGCGCCGGTGATGACATAGGTCTTGCCATTCAGTTCCGGGAGTTGCGAGGGCTTCCAGCTACTGAAGCCCGAGTCAGTGATTTTCTGTTCCATCCGAGGGGGTCCAATCGATATAGGTTGCAGACGGGTATATTCTTGTGTACTCTATTTACAAACACGACCCAAAATGTCAACAAGGTAAAAATGAAAAAATCGTCAAACGCTTTCGAAGTCCTGTCTGTCTTTGCGCAATATGGCTTTCGCAAAGTGTCCATGAATGACATTGCCGAAGCTGCTGGTTTGTCGCGTCAGTCGATCTACAACCAGTTCGGATCGAAAGAAGCCGTTCTGGAATGGGCTGTCAGAACAGTGCTGACATCGATGACCAATGCGGCCCTTGATGTTCTGAGCCAGGCAGAAGGTTCGCCCCGGGATGTTCTGGCCCGGGCGTATCAGACTTGGATCGGAGATCACGTGGCCATATGGCGGGGCACGCCTCATGGTGCCGAGATTATGGAATTTGCCATCGAATCCGCGTCAGATGCCGAAATGGATTACAGCGCAGAGTTCGAAAAAGCCCTGTCGGGTTATTTGGTGAAAGCAAACGTGGTACCAACACCCGAAGCGGCGGCGGATTTGGCCTTTCTGCTCACGACTGTTTCAACCGGTCTTTTGTTAAAGACTACAACCAGCGAACAATACGCCGCTGGTATGACCCGCGCTACAAGCGCGCTTCTGGCTCATAGTACCTGAACCGAATTTAAACGGAGTCGGTCCCCGCAAATGGGTGCTGAGAAGGGAAAAGAAACGACCACTTTGGCTCTGATTTCGGTTCCCCATTTTGTTGACGAGCGAACATTTCAGCAAAGTGTTGGCTATCAGTTGGAATCCTCGACCAACCATTTGTAGACCAATGCAGCCCGATCCGAAGAGGTGTTGTGTAGCACGACGTAAAAGTCCAAAGGGGCTGACAGTGTCTGTGGCAAAAACTTGGCCAGTTTGCCTGACCTAACCAAACCTGCGGTCAGCCCTTCCCATCCCAGTACAGCGCCCATGTCATCCTGTGCAGCTTGCAAGGCAATGGTGTAATTGTTCACCCTGTGCCCCGATTTGAGTGAGCCGGAGTAACCCAAACCAGCCGCCCATTCCTGCCAACCTGTCCAATCGGTGCCGGGCGCGTCCAGATGTATAAGTGGGATTTTGGGCAGGTCCTGCAGCTGTTCGACTTTATTTTGCCGGACAAATTCAGGGCTGGCCAAAGCCATGATCCGGTCCCGGAACAAAACATGATGCGTGCCACGTTCGCGTGACGCGTCACCATACCTGATGCTTATGTCACATTTTTGCGTGTCGTATCCCAAATCAGTGACGACTTGTGTGACAGAGATATGTCCGAAATTCTTCCAAAACTGCGCCAAGCGGGGTGTCAGCCACAACGAGCTGACTGCAGTGCTGGATCGTATCGTCACACCTGAACGATCGTATTGCGAGCGCAACTGCTTGAGTGCCTCGCTGATCCCCTCAAACCCACGTTGCAAAGCAACCAGCAAATAAGCGCCGCTTTCGGTGAGTTCCACACCTCGGTGATGGCGCTGGAACAACGCGCAATTGAGTTCAACCTCGAGCGCTTTGACCTGATGACTGATGGCGGCCGGAGTAACATTCAGTTCACTGGCGGCCTGTTTGAAGCTGACATGGCGGGCGGCGGCTTCGAAACTGATCAGCGAGCTGAGCGGTGGGAAATCGTAGGGACCATAGGGCAAGGTGGTTTGACCTGTATTATGAGGTTTCGGTGTATTTAAGTTATCCTAGGCGTATTCGCATTAGCTGAATTTGCCCAGAGTGAATTTTTTTGCGATTGCGGTCTTGGCCTGTGAGCGCAAAGAATTGGGTAAAGCAGCATGTGCTGTGCTGAATCCCTGACCCACCAAGTTTCCGCCTTGCGGAGCGGCGTTGGTCGGGGTTTCAGCGCAGTGGGAGAGGAGAAAACAAATGCAGTCACATGCCGAAGTTGTTGTTGTAGGGGGCGGCTGTGTCGGAGCCTCGATTCTGTACGGCTTGACCGAGCATGGGTGCACCGATGCCGTTATGTTGGAACGGACGACGTTGACCTCGGGCTCGACCTGGCACGCGGCGGGCCTGTTGGTGACTTTTGTACGCTCTCACAACGTGTCGAAGATGACGATGGAGACCATCCGCATCTATACCGAGGTCGAGGAAAAGATGGGCAGCTCGGTTGGGTTGCGCAAAGTCGGCCAGCTGCGCGTTGCTAACACCGAAAAGCGCTGGGACGAATTCCAGTCTTATATCTCGATTGCCGAAGCCGCCGGCGTGCCGTGCAAACTGCTGACCCCGGAACAGGTGGCCGAGGTTCACCCGCTGTTGAACCAGTCTGAACATATCCGGGGCGGTATCCTGCATACTGAAGACGGCTATGTGAACCCCGCTGACATTACCATGGCAATGGCAAAGCTGGCGCGTGATGCGGGAGCAAAGGTTTACCAGAACACCGAAGCGCAATCTTACAAAAAGCTGGAGAACGGGCTTTGGAAGGTGACCACCGACAAGGGTGAGATCACCTGTAAGCATCTGATCTTCGCCACCGGCAACTACGCGCGCGAAAACGCGCGGCGGGCGGGGTTGGATCTGCCTTGTATTCCAATCGTACATCAATACTGGACCACCGAGACCGTGCCGCTGCTGAAGGAACGCCGTGCACAGGGGCTGCCGGAATTCCCGATCCTGCGCGACGAGGATTACGGCGCATATCTGCGCGAGGATGTGGGCGGGATTCAGTTCGGTCCGTATGAATTCACCAAGGACCTCAAACTGTTTGCCGAGGATCGCGTGCCGCCTGATTTCGGGGCCGATCTGCTGCCTGAGGATTTCGATGCGGTGGAAACCCAATGGGAACGCGCCATTGAGCGTGTGCCGACTCTCGGCGAGGTTGGTATAAAGGCCAACACACGCGGGCCGTTCCAGATGACCCCGGACGAATTGCCGTTGGCGGGCCCCGCGCCGGGGCATGACAATCTGTGGCTGGCCGAAGGTATGCCCGGCGGTATTCTGTGGGGCGGCACAGTCGGCAATCGTCTGGCGAAATGGATCGTGAACGGTGACCCGGGTATGGACATGTCCGAACTCGACCCACGCCGTTTTTCCGACTACGCCTCGAAGCGCTGGACGATGGACAAGGTGCGCGAGACCTGGGGTACCCATATGGACGCGCATATTCCGGGAGAGGACTTCCCGGACGCGCGCCCGATGAAAACCATGGGGTCTTATGATCTGCTAACCGCACATGGCGCGGTTTGGACCAGCTTCAACGGATACGAGTTCCCCCGCTGGTTCGCCAAATCCCCCGCGGAGGCAATCCCCGAACACAGTTTCCGCCGCACCGACCACATGGAACTGGTACAGGCCGAGGTCCGCACGACCCGCGAAGAGGCCGGGTTCATCGAAATGTCGCCGATGACCAAGTTCACCGTGCGTGGCCCCGGTGCCGCAAAATGGCTGGACAGTCTGATGGCCAACAAATTGCCGAAGATTGGCCGCATGACCCTGTCGCTGATGTTGAACGACAAGGGCGGAATGGATGCGGAATACACCATCGTTCGATATGCCGAGGATGATTTCTATCTGATTTCGACCCCTAACTGGCGCGCATACAACTGGGATCAGTTGCAGCGCTTGCTGCCCAAGGACGGCTCGGTCGTGTTGGAGGATATCTCGGAACAGCTGGGCGTGATTGCTTTGGCCGGTCCGAAAGCTCGTGAGATTCTGCAACCGCTGACCGACAACGACTTGTCGAACGAAGCTTTCCCGTGGCTGTCGGCACAGATGGGTGAGGTAGGGTATGCCAAAGGTGTTCATCTGCTGCGCGTCTCGTATACCGGCGAGCTGGGATGGGAGCTGCACCACCCGGTCGGATATAACCGCCATTTGGTCGATCTGCTTCTCAAGGCTGAGGTGAAGCCCTTTGGCCTGGAAGCACTGGAATCCATGCGGCTTGAGAAATCCTATCGCGCGATCAACCGCGAGATTTGCAAGGACATGACACCTTACGAAGCTGATCTGGGTCGCTTTGTGGCCATGACCGAAAAGGTCAATGGCGAGATGGTCGAGCGGGAGTTCATTGGAAAGGCTGCGCTGCAAAAGCAAAAGGCAGAGGGTGGTTACAACACGTTGGTGACTCTGAAACTGCCGTTCTGCGATACCTCGGTGATGTTTGACGAAGGTGTGTACGCCGATGGCAAGCTAATCGGGCGCGTCACGTCGGGTGGATTTTCCTACTACTGCAACCACGACATCGCGATGGCCCTTGTGCCACAGGACATGACCGCACCGGGCACGAAAATGCAGGTGATGGTTCACAATGAAATGCGCGAGGCCGAGGTGATCGACGTTTGCGCTGTTGACCCAACCAGCGCGCGCGCTCGGGCCTGAGAAGGAGAGCTGAAATGGCACAAGCACGAGGACGGTCCACCCGTGGTGGTGGACGCGCGGCACGCGTTCAGGCCCGCACCAACCCACCCCCGGTCTACCTGCCGACCCTGAACCGTAAGGTCGGACCCATTGACCTGCTGGGTCCTGAGGGGGTCGAGCGTATCCACAATGCTGCGATGACCATTCTGGAAACCACCGGCATTGAGTTTCGCGATCCGGTGGCGTTGGCTGACTGGAAGAAATATGGCGCGGATGTTCAGGGCGAGCGCGTCCGTATTGGGCGCGACATGCTGATGGACCTGATCTCGTCAGTACCTTCGGAATGGGCTTATGCGGCACGCAACCCAGAGAGGTCTTTGCATGTGGGTAACGAGCACTCGGTCTTCGCGAACGCCTATGGCGCACCCTTTGTCTATGATCTTGACGGCGTGCGCCGCCCCTCGCAGTTGGAGGATGCGCACAACTTCTTCAAGTTGAGCCAGATGAGCCAGTCGATGATGGTTCCGGGTATTCTGCCGGTGGAACCGCAGGATGTTCCGGTTCCGCAGCGCCATCTTGAGCTTGTCCACGCGGCGCTGACGCTGACCGACAAGCCGATCAAAGGTTCGGTATTGTCAGAACAGGCGGCGCGTGACTCGGTGGATATGACCCGGATCGTGTTCGGAGAAGAGTTTGTAGATAATAACGTAATTATGGCTGCGCTGCTGAACTGCAACACGCCGCTGGTCTGGGATGAGACCATGCTGGAAAGCCTGCGCGTCTATGCAGCGGCCAACCAGCCGTGCCTGTTGTCGCCCTTTGTTTTGGCGGGCGCTTCGACCCCGGCCAGCCCGCAAGGCGGCGTGGCGCTGTTGATTGCGGAATCCTTGGCGGGAATGGCCTATAGCCAGATCATCCGACGCGGCGCGCCGATGGTTCTGGGTGTGGCAATCATGGGCGTGTCTATGAAAACCGGCGCGCCGATGATGGGGTCGCCTGAGCCGGGATTGATGAACCTGTTGGTGGGTCAGATGGCGCGGTTCTATCAGGTGCCGTGGCGGACCTGCACAATGTGGACCGGGTCAAAATCGCCCGACATGCAGGCCGGTTTTGACACGGCCAACACGATGTGGCCCGTGCTGCTTGGCGGGGCAAATTACATTGTGCACTCGGCCGGTTTTCTGGAAGGGGCGTTGGGGGTCAGCTACTCGAAATGGGTGCAGGACACGTTGCAGCTTGAGAATTTCCATCGCTTCTTTAGCGGGCTTCAGGACGAAGATCTGGGCCCGTTGCTGGATGACATCGCCCGGATCGGCCCCGGAGGGCATTTCCTGGGTACGGACCACACGCGTGAAAACCCGATGCATATGAACCACTTGCAAAACAACGATAGTTTTGAACAGTGGGAGGCAGAAGGATCGAAAACGGCTGAGGTTGTTGGCAATGAAGCCGCGCGGCGGATGCTGGACAACTATGTGCAGCCTCCGATGCCTGACGATCAACGCGGTGCGCTGGACGAGTTTGTCGCCAAAAAGCGCCGGGAATACAGCAGTTAACTCTGACGTGGGCGCTGGCGCGCCCCGTTACGCTCTACAAGGACAGGATCACCCAGATGACGGAAATCTCGACGAAAACGTTCTCACTCGCAGAGGTTAGGGAACTGGCTAAATCGGTCCTTGTGGCGGCGGGGATGGATGCGCACGGCAGTGCTGTTTTGGCGGAAATCGTCACCCGGTCTGAACGGGACGGTCCCCGCAGCCACGGGCTGCGCATGTTGCCGGTCTACGTGCAAAGCTTCACTTCGGGATATGCCAATCCGGCGGCGTCGCCCAAGGTTGAGCGTATCGCCCCCGGCGTTTTGCGCGGGGATGGTGACAACGGGTACTATCAACTTGTAGCAGGAGCGGCGCGGGACGAGCTGATTGCGATGGCACGTGAAAACGGCATTGCCTCTTTCACCTGTGCCAATTGCCACCATTTGGCAGCGTTGCGTTTTGACACCGAACCACTGGCCGAGGCGGGGTTGGTGGCGCTGGGAGTTGTAAACTCTTTGTCGATGGTGGTGCCACAGGGTGGTGTGCGGCCGGTATTCGGAACGAACCCGATGTCTTTCGCCTGCCCGCGCGAGGGGGCCGAGCCGGTTGTTTGGGATCAGGCGTCATCGATGGTTGCGCTGATGGATATTCGTATGGCCGCGGCAGAGGGGCACGATCTTCCGCGCCCGGCGGGTTTGGCCCTGGATGGTCAGCCCACTGCCGATCCAAATGCCATTCTGGAATCCCGAAGCCTGCTGCCCTTTGGCGAGCACAAAGGGGCCGCGATTGCCTTTCTGATCGAAGTCTTAGGCGCGGCGTTGGCCGGTGGCACGCTATCGGTCGACAATACCGAGCGTGTAGAGCATGGCGCTTTGAACATCAAAGGCGGGGCCACGTTGATCGCAATTGATCCTACGCGCTTTGGAAACCCGGGTTTCAATGACTACGTCAAGCGTATCTGTGCGGAAATCGAAGGCAACGGCTCGGCCCGTGTTCCGGGTGACGGACGGTTGAAAAACCGCGCCACCGCTCAGGAACAGGGCGTAGTTGTTAGTACGGAGTTGTTGTCGCAACTGCATGATTTGCAATAGGAATGCTGCAGATGGAAGAGGTCGCGGTTGTCGGCGGTGGCATTGTTGGCATTTCATGTGCGCTGGCGCTGCAGGCTGAGGGACATCAGGTTACGGTTTTTGAGCCCAACACCGTCGGTGAGGGGGCAAGTTGGGCGTCATGCGGTTGTATTGCCGTAGGTGAAATTGTTCCCTTGTCGCAACCCGGAATGATGTTGAAAGTGCCCGGATGGTTGCTAGACAGCGAAGCGCCCTTGTCGTTGCGTCCCAGTTCAGCGTTGAAGTTGTTGCCGTGGTTCACGCGGTTCACAGCGAACGCTCGCCCGTCAAAGATGCGCGCCATCGCGGCGGATCTGGCGCGGCTGACATTCTCGGCCACGGCGGATTTCAAAGCCCAGTTGGATGACATCGGCCACCCGGAATTGCTGATCGAGCGCCCGATCATCAAGCTGTTTGACGATGACGCTGACAAGGCGACTATGGGCGCTGCCTTTGATCTTGCGCGCGAACTTGGATGCACTATTGACGAGATTTCGGGCCATGAAGCTCATGAACTCGACCCCGCTATAGCGCCTGATTTCAAATATGCCGCGTTGTTGCGCGACTGGAGCTATGTGACGGATCCGAAACGTTTGGTTGAAGTTCTGCATCAAACGTTCCTAAAGCGGGGCGGCATCGTCAAACGGGCAGGGGCTGCAGGGTTCGACCGAGAAGGTCGACAGGTGCGCTCGGTCAGGCTGACCGATGGCACGGTGGCGCCAACAGGACGCGTTGTTTTGGCTGCTGGCGCCCGATCCAAAATGCTGGCGCGAGATTTGGGCGTTCCAATCCGGTTGGAAGGCGTGGCCGGATACTTAACGGCTCTGTCTGATCCGGGTCTGGAACTGAAGCACACGATTTTTTATCCAAAGGGAGGGTTCGGAGTCACGCCATACGATGGGGCCCTGGCTGTCGCCGGAACGATTGAGTTCGCAAGTTTGGATGCAGCGCCGAACTGGAACCGGGCGGATGTGCTCGTCCGGCGGGCGCATCGTGTCTTGCCCGGCTTAAAAACAGAAGAAGCTGAACGACGTATTGGGTATCGCCCCTTCACCCCTGACACGCGTCCGATCATTGGGCGCAGTGACCGTCTGGACAACGTTCATTTCGCCACGGGTCATGGTCAGCTTGGGCTGACTTTAGCGGCCACCACGGCCCGATTGGTCGCGGCTGATATGGCCGGGCAAAGCCCTCATGTCGACATAGGGGCCTTTTCACCAGACCGCTTTGCCTGATGGTAACGCACAGGTCATTTGGCTGACTGGGGCGGGTGAAGTTCAACAGAGGTTTAGGCGAGCCGAGCGCCCTGCGTATCAAAGCGATAACTGCGATCCGGTGTGAAACCAATATGTATCTTTTGGCCGGTTGCGACCTCGTGTTGACCGAACAGGCGGGCTGTAACCTGATGACCTTGCATCATTGCGATCACGTTGGTGTCCCCTCCCAAATGCTCGACATGGGTCACTTGTGCGCTCAAAGGGCTTTCATCTGTCAGATAGAGGTCTTCGGGCCGGACCCCCATTGTGATGTCTGTGCTTTCTCCAACTAAGCTGGCGGGGAAGAAATTCATCGATGGTGCGCCAAGGAAACCGGCGACAAATTGATTGGCAGGATTGTTGTACAACTCCATCGGGCTGCCAACCTGTTCCACACGCCCGTCGCGCAACACGACGATCTTGTCAGCCAACGTCATCGCTTCGGTCTGATCATGGGTGACATAGATCATCGAGGCATCGAGCTGCTGGTGCAGGTTTGCGATTTCAAGCCGCGTGTTCATACGCAAAGCTGCGTCCAGATTGGATAGGGGTTCGTCAAACAAAAACAATTTGGGTTCGCGTACGATGGCTCGGCCTATGGCAACGCGCTGACGCTGGCCGCCGGACAATTCAGACGGGTAGCGGTCGATGTAAGGTTCAAGGTTCAGCATCTTACTGGCCTTGGCAACACGTTCCTCGATGACCTGCTTGCTTTGACCTTCCTGTTTCAGCGCCAGCGACATGTTTTTGCGCACGTTCAAATGGGGGTAAAGCGCGTAGCTCTGGAACACCATCGCGATACCGCGTTTTGAAGGCGGGGTGAGGTTCATCACTTCGCCGCCTATGCGCACTTGGCCTGATGTAACATCCTCAAGCCCCGCGATCACACGCAGAAGAGTGGACTTTCCACAACCCGAGGGGCCGACGAAGACGACAAACTCACCGTCTTCCACTTCGATGTTGATGTCCTTGAGCACCTCAACAGTGCCAAAGGACTTGTTCACGTTCGTAAGCGTCAGGGCGGTCATGTGCGTGCCTCTTTCAGCGAAATGGGTTGGCCAGTACGGATGCTTTCGTCTGCTGCCAGACAGATGGCCAGCGATTGCACGGCGTCATTCATGTGGCGGGTTAGATCGATGTCGTCAGCAATAGAGCGCAGCATATAGGCCTGCTCTGCGTCGCAAAGCTCCTGATGGCCGGGTTCGTCGGGCATGTCGATCTCCCTTTCCCCTTCGGGGCGGTGGACCAAAATGCCGCCGACCTTGGTGTGGCCGTCGATATCTGAGGATGCGCCCTTGTTGCCATCGGTGATCGAAACCGACCCGTTGGGCGAGACGATGTCTTTCACGAAAAACGCGGTCTCAGACATCATCGGGCCCCAACCGGCCTCGTACCAACCGACCGAGCCGTCCTCGAAGACCACCTGAAACTGTCCGTAATTGTACATATCTTCGGCGATCTCATCGCTCAGGCGCAGGCCCATGCCATGTACGCGCACCGGGTCCGAATCCGTGATCTGGCACATCACATCGACGTAATGCACGCCGCAATCGACGATGGGCGAGGTGGTTTGCATTAGCGCCTTATGCGTTTCCCACTCGGCCCCGCTGCTTTGCTGGTTGAGGTTCAGGCGAAACACATATGGCCCGCCAAGGTCACGCGCCTCGGAAATCAGGCGCATCCACGACGGGTGATGGCGCAGAATGTAGCCGATCACCAGTTTGCAGTTGGTTTGGGTGGCCTTTTCGACAACGCGTTTGGCATCAGCCACTGTGGTGGCCAGTGGTTTTTCAACGAAGACATGCGCGCCAGCTTCCATCGCGGCGCAGGCATAATCGGCATGGCTATCGGAATAGGTGGCGACAACGACCAAATCCGGATTTGTCTCGGCCAACGCCGAGTGGAAGTCCGAATAGGCAGGATACTGGCCCAGCTCGGGGTGATCCACATGACCGGACCTGTTCACCAATCCCACGATTTGCGCGTCCGGATGGTGGTGATGGGCCAGCGCGTGGCTAAGGCCCATATTGCCAAGGCCAGCAATCAGAACTCGGGTCATTTGACAGCTCCTGAAGTGATGCCGCGGATCAGTTGGCGCGAGAAGATGACATAGAGCACCAGCACCGGCAGGATTGCCATCGACAGGGCCGACAGAACCGCATTCCAATCGGTGACGAATTGACCGATGAAGACCTGACTGCCCAGCGTCAGGGTTTTGGTCTCCTCCGCCGGGGCGAGGATCAGCGGGAACCACAGATCGTTCCAGATCGGGATCATGTTGAATACCGCGACCGTTGCCATGGCAGGGCGGACGAGCGGCAGGACAAGACGGAAGAAGATCGTATATTCCGACAACCCATCGACCCTGCCTGCATCCTTCAGGTCGTCGGACACCTGTCGCATGAACTCGGACAGGATAAACACCGCCAACGGTAATCCTTGTGCCGTGTAGACAAGGATCAAGGCCCAAAGCGTGTTCACAAGCCCGGTGGCCACCATCATCTCGAGGATCGCGACAGTACCGATACGGATTGGAATCATAATCCCAAGCGCCAGATAGAGACCCATCAGCAGGTTGCCCTTGAAGCGGTATTCACTGAGGGCAAAGGCCGCCATGGCACCAAAAAGCAGGATGAATGCCAGCGACACCACCGTAACGATCATCGAATTCTGGAAATAGAGGAAGAAATCCCCTTGTTTCATCACCGTCTGGTAACCGATCAGCGAGAAGCTCTCAGCGTCGGGCAGGGCAAGCGGTTCGCGAAAGATGGCGCGGCGGGTTTTGAAGCTGTTGATGATGATGACGAAGACCGGGAACAGGGCGATCAGCGTGTAAAGGATCAGCGCCCCGTGCATGGCGGCGGTGTTCAGCGGGTTTTGGCGTGCTTTGTTCATGGCCATGCCCTCACAACTGGTACCGGCGCATCCGGGTCTGGATGCCGAAGAGGTAGATGCAGACCCCCACGAGGATGATCGCGAACATGGCCCCAGCGATAGCGGACCCCATATGCGGATCTCCCAATTGCAATTGGAAGCCAAAGAAGGTTCGGTACATGAATGTACCAAGGATATCAGTTGAGAAATCCGGCCCAGCTAGCGCGCCTTGCGACACGTATATCAGGTCGAACGCGTTAAAGTTGCCCACAAATGTCAGGATCGAGATGATGCCGATGGACGGCAATATGAGCGGCAGTTTGATTTTCCAGAACGCGGAAGCCCCGGTAATCCCATCGATCTCTCCGGCCTCAAGGATTTCTTCGGGGATCGACAGAAGGGCAGCATAGATCAACATCATCGGGATCCCGACGAACTGCCAGACCGACACCAGCGCCAGCGTTGTCAGTGCGTATTCTTCTTTACCCAGCCACGGTGCAAACAGTGACTTTAGACCGATGGCGTCCAGCATCGACGGCGCGATACCCCAAAGGGGTGACAGGATCAGTTTCCAGGCGAAGCCAACGATCACAAAGCTTAGGATCGTGGGGATGAAAATCGCCGAACGGTAAAGCGCAGCGAACCGCAAGCGGGGATGTGACAAGATTGCCGCCAAGGCGATGCCGATGGGGTTCTGCACCAGCATGTGGATCAGGAAAAACCAGAAGTTATTTCCCAACGCGTTCCAGAACTGTTCGGACCAGATCGGGTCGAAAAACAGGGTGCGGAAATTTTCCAAGCCCACATAGACGCGCGCCTGATCAACCTCGCTGAACAGTGCAAGACGGAGGGTGTTGAACAAGGGGAAGATCATCACCGCCGTGTAGACCAGAACCGCAGGGGCAAGGAAAACGGCGATGTGCCAGCGGATGCGGCGGGTCTGCATGACGGACTCCGGGAAAAGGTCCGGACGCGAAACCCCGCGTCCGGTGATGGTTAGCGCTCAGGCTTTACTGATGGGGTGCGTACCAACTGGCCAAACCGTCCTGCAACTGCTGGCCCAACGCCTCGGGGCTTTCCGTGCCTTTAATGGCAGCGACAGATGCACCCCAGGTTTCGTTTTCCAGGTTTGGCGTGCCACGCGACAGGATCTGATAGGTCGAACGGATTGTGCTTTCACACTCATCCCGCCAGCCGACGATTTCCTTGGCCAGCGGGTCTTCCAGCTCGACCGGAGTGTTGGACAGGGGGAAGAACCCGGGAACCGCGTTGCCAAAGATGCTGGCGAATTCCGGGCTTGCGACCCAGGACAGGAAAGTTTTTGCGGCCTCTTGGTTTTCACTGGCCGCGTTCAGGCCGATGCCAATGTCAGTGTGGTCAGAGATATAGCAGGTGTCGCCTGCATTCTGGACCGGAGGTTTGAAAGCGCCCATTTCGAAATCGGCCTGCGTATTGAAGCCAGCGATTTCCCAGCTGCCCGCCGGGTAGATTGCGGCGCGACCGAGGGTAAACAGGTTCTGACTGTCGGGATAGGTTTGCGCTTCGTATCCGTCGCCCAGATAGTCCGCCCATTTAGCCAGTGTCGCATAAGGTGCAACCCATTGCGGGTCCGTCAGTTTCTGCTCGCCTTTTATCAGCGCCAGGCGGCCTTCTTCGCCTTTCCAGTAGTTCGGGCCGATATTGTTATAGCCCATCGTGGCAGCTTCCCACTGGTCGTTTGTGCCCATCGCCATTGGGATATAGGTACCGTCTTCCTTGATCTTGTCCAAAGCGGCAAAGAACTCGGCCTCTGTGGTGGGGACTTCAAGGCCCAACTCATTGAAGGCGTCTTTATTGTAGATAAAACCGTGGATCACCGACGCCATAGGCACGCAGAAACTGGCGGATGCGTCATCGGTCTGCCATGCGGATTTCGCAACATCTGAGAAATTGCCCATGGCCTCGAGGTCGGACAGGTCAGTTAGGTGCCCGCTTTCGTACAGCGCCAGCGAAGCGTCAAACGGGCGACAGGTGATCAGGTCACCGGCCGATCCGGCCTCAAGTTTCGAGTTCAGAACCGCGTTGTACTCGGCAGGCGCGGAGGGTGAGAAGATGACTTTGATACCCGGGTGCTCTGCTTCGAAGGCGGGAATGATCTTTTCCTGCCAGAGGGCCAGGTCGTCGTTGCGCCAGCTTTCGATTGTCAGCGTAGCCTCTTGTGCATAGGCGCTTGTGACCAGCGCTGTGCTCATCAGAGCCAGGCTTAGAACTTTGCGTTTCATTTTGCTTCTCCCAGGTTTGTGTTTTCGTTGTTTCGTTTCAATCGGTTCATTGCGGGTCGGAGGTGGCCGTTTGTTTCATCCAGAAGTGCTTGCGCGGCTTCTTCAGATCCGACACCTGCTGCGACGAGTACCGCACATTTGAGGTCGCCGCCCGTGATGTTCAGTGCCGACGCCGCTTGTTTGGGATCAACGCCCGTCAGCTGACAGACGATCCCGTTGGCACGAGCACGTAACTTGTCGTTGTCGGCGCGTAGGTTGATCATCATTCCGTCCTGAATATGGCCCAACTCGACAGCCATCAGTGTGGAAAGTATATTCAACGCAATTTTCTGCGCGGTGCCTGCGCCCATTCGGGTCGAGCCGGATACAAGTTCCGGCGGGGTCTCCAGCAAGACCGCATGGTCCGATAGCTGCAAGAGTTCGGAGCCAGCGTTGTTGGCGATGCCAATGACCTGGGCACCTTTGTCGCGAGCAATGCGAGCGGCCGCGACGGTGTATGGTGTAGTTCCACTGGCCGAAACTGCGATCAGAGTGTCACGGGCGGAAAGTTCAGCCAACTCATCTGTTAGGGTGGTCGAGATGTCTTCGACATCTCCGGGCATCTCTGCGCTGGAAGGCAATCCGCCCGCCATGTGAATTTGGATCTGATTTGCCGGGATGGAAAAAGTGCCCCCAAGTTCCAGAGCATCCGCTGCAGCCATGAGGCCAGAGGAACCTGCCGCCAAATAGCGCAGAACGCCTTTCGCCCGGACCGTGGCCGCCATGGCCTGTGCCCCGTCACAGATAGGGCCCACCGCATCCAGTGGCGCAGACGCGGCCAAGGCTTGCGACTGCGCCAGAAGGGCGGCGACATCTGACAGCGGGCGCGTGTCGAGCCCGATTGCATTTGGGTGCAACTGTTCTGTCACAGGTGTGTTCAAGTGATTCTCCCCCGGTCTCTCGGCATCATACCTTTTAGATACCATTAGTCTACCATTTTGTTTATTTCCCTCAATAATGCAATTAAACTCGCATGAGGTCGTATTTTGGCCTTCTAAATTCGGCAAAGGTATTATAAAGGTCTCTTCATGACTCGCTGCATGGATAATCTGGTTTTGGCAATAGACGGTGGAGGTACGCGGTGCCGCCTCGCTTTGTCGGATCGTGCTCGAAGCTGGCGGGTTGAGGTTGGGTCGGCGAACGTGTCGACCGATTTCGATGCGTCCTGTGCTGAGCTTTCGCAAGGATTGGCCGCCTTGAGTCAACAAGCTGGTATTGACTTCGCAGACCTCGCCAAAGTGCCGGCATATCTGGGTTTGGCAGGTGTCACGGGGCCCGCCGTAGCTGATCGTCTGGCTGCGGCCTTGCCCTTTGAACATGTGCGCATAGAAGATGATCGCCCATCTGCCCTTCGCGGGGCGTTAGGGCCACGTGACGGTTTTGTTGCGCATTGTGGCACCGGGTCTTTTCTAGCCATGCAGCAGGGTGGAAAGCCAAGATTTGCCGGAGGATGGGGGCCGGTGTTGGGGGACCAGGCTTCGGCTCAGTGGGTCGGAAAACGGGCATTGTCCGAGGTGCTGGAATGTGCCGACGGGGTGATTGCGTCGTCTGAAATGTCCGGGCACTTGCTGCGCCAGTTCGAGGGTGCGACTGGTATCGTCAAAGCCGCATCGACAATGTCTCCTACGGAATTTGGTGCTCTGGCACCCGTCGTCACACAGTCTGCAGGGAAGGGGGACACAGTTGCGATGTCGATCATGCAGGCGGGTGCCGGCTATTTGGCGGACAGGCTGGAAAAGATGGGCTGGATCCCCGGTGTTCCCATTTGCCTGACTGGCGGGATAGGTCCGCACTACGCTGCCTTTTTGCCAAAAGAGATGCAGCAAGTTTTAACGCAGCCATCAGGCGATCCGCTTTCAGGGGCAATCGCTTTGGCGCAAGCGTTCAAAGAGGAGGTCGAACATGAGCGTTGTTGATTTCCTAAAGCCCGAGGGCTGGCTGGGCCAGTCTGCCGGACCACGTTATGTGCAGCTGCGCCAGCGGCTTGAACAGGGGATCGAGGAAGGTATCCTGCCGCCAAACAGCTCTCTGCCGCCCGAACGTGAGATCGCGGAATTGACCGACCTGTCGCGTGTTACAGTGCGCAAGGCCATTCAGGAGTTGGTGCGCAAAGGAACAATCGAGCAACGGCAAGGCTCAGGGTCTTTTGTGCGGGAACCAGTCGCGCGGGTCGAGCAATCTCTGTCACATCTGACCTCATTCACAGAAGATATGGAACGGCGTGGTTTTGAAACGACCTCGAAGTGGCTGGAGCGGGGAATTTTCCTGCCCGCACCCGATGAAATGCTGGCGTTGGGCCTGTCGGCCAATGATCAAGTGGCCCGGATCCACCGTCTGCGTGCAGCCGGAGGACGCCCGATGGCCTTAGAACGCGCCGCGCTGCCATTGGACATCCTACCCAACCCCACCGAGGTGACCGGGTCGCTTTATGCCGTACTTGAACAGTCAGGTCATCGCCCGGTCCGCGCGATCCAAAAGATCTCGGCCATCAATCTTGAAGCAACCGAAGCGCGGCTGCTGGACGTAGCCGAGGGGACGGCAGGATTGCGTATTCAACGTACGTCATATCTGGAAAGCGGACGTGTGGCCGAACTCACCCGTTCCATCTATCGCGGGGATGCCTACGATTTCGTGGCCGAACTGCGCCTATCAAACTGAAAGGGCGGACCTGATGTCCAACCAACTCACGCTTATGCGGCAGGAAATCAACGAAATACCTGTCGCCGTTGACCGCTTGCTGACCGAAGGATCCGAGGCCGTCAAATCAGCGGCGCAAGAAGTGCGCGCGCGCGATCCGCTCTTTTTGATGTCTGTTGCGCGGGGATCATCCGATCATGCTTGCAGCTATCTGAAATACGCGTCAGAGCTGTTGCTGGGCCTGCCCATGGCGTCGGTTGGGCCAAGCGTCAAATCGATCTACGGCGTCGATATGCGCTGTCCAAACGCGCTGTGCATATCGGTGTCGCAATCTGGGCAAAGCCCAGACATTGTTCGCCTGACCCAATCGCTGACCCAAGGCGGCGCTTATTCTGTGGCGATCACCAATGATACCGGTTCGGCCCTGGCGAATGTTGCCTCGGCCGCGCTGCCCATTCATGCCGGGCCAGAGTTGAGTGTTGCGGCGACCAAAACATTTGTGACGTCTTTGGTTGCGGGGCTTTGGTTGCTGGCCGAGATCAAAGGCGACGCAGATTTGCTGGCGGCCATCCGCAACCTACCGAAAGATCTGGAGCAGGCCATTGCCTGCGACTGGGGTGTTGTAATCGATGCGATCGATGGCCAGTCGCTGTTCACGTTGGGCCGCGGAACGTCCTGGGCGATCTCGAACGAGGCGGCGTTAAAGTTCAAGGAAACCTGCCAGATCCACGCCGAAAGCTACTCCTCTGCCGAAGTGTTGCACGGTCCGGTTTCAATAGTGGATCAAGGTTTTCCGGTCCTCGCCTTTTCCTCTGGCGATGCTGCCGAGGCAAATATTGCAGAGGTCGCAGATGCACTTGCGGCCAAGGGTGCACAGGTTTTTGCGACGACGGATCGCGTAAAGGATGCTGTTTCGCTGCCGCATGTGCGGACAGCGCATTGGATGACCGATCCTGTCGCTGCCATTGCTTCTTTCTATGGGATGGTTGAAGCCGTCGCTGCGCGTCGCGGCATCAACCCTGATACACCGCGCCATCTTCGGAAAGTGACCGAAACAGTATGAATGGCTCAATCATCACCTTCGCCGGCGGTCCGATTTTTGACGGAGAGACACTGTTTCAAGATCATGCCATTCGGTTTGTAGACGGCACAGTCGACGCGATAATACCGACAAATGAACTGCCGACTGACACAAGGATTGAGGATCTGTCAGGTGACATCCTCAGTCCCGGCTACGTTGATTTGCAGGTGAATGGCGGGGGAGGTGTGATGTTCAATGACGCGCCCTCGGTCGAAACGTTGCAGCGGATCGCTCAGGCACATCGCGGGTTGGGGGCAATTGCAATCCTGCCGACGCTGATTACGGACACGCCAGAGAAAACAACTGCTGCCATACAGGCTGCGATACAGGCGGTGCGCCAGGGGGTTCCCGGCATTGCAGGTCTGCACCTTGAAGGGCCGCATTTGTCGGTGCGTCGCAAGGGTGCCCATGACGGCGCGCTGATCCGCCCGATGGAGGAAGCTGATCTTGATCAGCTTTTGACTGCCGCCCGCGAATTACCTGCGCTGATGGTCACGTTGGCACCAGGGAATGTTTCGGTTGACCAGGTCAAGGCTTTGACCCAGGCGGGGATTATCGTCTCGCTGGGCCACACCGACGCCTCATTTGACACTTGCATCACTTACGCAAAGGCTGGTGCCCGCTGCGCGACGCATCTGTTCAACGCAATGAGCCAACTCGGCAGTCGCGAGCCCGGTTTGGTAGGTGCAGTGCTGGCAAGCGGGAACCTCTCTGCAGGTTTGATCGCAGACGCTGTGCATGTTCACTCCGAAACGATGCGCGCTGCATTTGTAGCCAAACGCGGGCCGGGAAAAATATTTTTGGTCAGCGATGCGATGGCCGTGGCTGGCACTGATCAATCAGAGTTTCATCTGGAAGGGCGGCTTATCCGGCGCGAGGAGGGCAGACTGACACTGCAAGACGGTACATTGGCAGGGGCGGATTTGGACCTGACAACCGCCATACGGAATCTGGTGACTAAAGTCGGTACACCACTGTCGCAAGCTTTAGCCGCAGCAACCAGCGTTCCAGCTGAATTGATCCTCAAGGGGGCGTCCAAGCCAGTCCCCCAACTGTCTGATATGGTGCGAATCTCGCCCGATTTGTCGGAAGTGGCACCAGTTCAGTGCTTAACTGATGCTGCTTGAACGGAAAGAGTATTCTTATTTTTCTACTTAGAACCTCTTAGCTGTTTTATGTGCTCAATGAACAGCTTTAAGGGCATCATGCCCCTGTATTCCCGCGGGTAATAAAGGAAAATACCGGGCGTCTGGCCCAGATGGTTTTCAAGAACAGGCTTAAGGTGGCCTGCTCCGATTTCAGCGGCCACAAAGGCCCGGAATGTATAAACCAGCCCCAACCCCTGTTTTGCATGATCAACCGAAGCTGGCAAAGTGTTTGTGATCAGATTGCCTTGCACTTGAACGGAATACGGTCCCTCTCTGGCTTCAAAACGCCACGGAGCAATCTGGCCAGAAGACTGAAACCTGTATCGAATACAGTTATGCTCAAGAAGATCGCGTGGGTCCATGGGCGTGCCGCGGGCAGTCAGATAGTGCGGACTTGCTGATACAGCCAGTTGCAATGGCTGAGTAAGTCGAACCGCGACCATATCTTGCGCAACTCGGTCCCCCAACCGGAACCCAGCATGTAATTCTTCGCCCAAAATGTCCGAGAGCGCATCCGTCAATGACAGCTCCAGCTCAATCTCGGGAAATTTGGCGCAAAAGCTGTTCAGGATCGGGCTCACGTACAAATGGTACGCAAATTCAGGCATGGCCAACTTCAGCGTACCACGGGCGGCATGGCCTGTGCTGCGTGCACTTTCTACCGCCTCGGACAGTTGGTCAAAGGCTGGGCCCGCTCCACGGATGAGCGCACGCCCGGCTTCGGTCAGGCTGATTGAGCGCGTTGTTCTTATGAAAAGTGCCGTATCCAGCTGATCTTCCAGCGACTTTAACTGATGACTCACTGTCGATGGTTTGATGCCAAGTGCGTCTGCGGCGGCCCGCAGCGACCCGTGCCTTGCTATGGCGGTGAAGATTTCAAGCGTTGCAAGCGGTAAGCGCATAGGATCCCCGATCTTGGCTTTGTTCGATTCTATACATGAAAGAAGTGAATTTTGGGGGAATTATCACGAAAAGGCTAAATAACTAAGTTCTCGTCATCACAGCATAGACCGGCAGAAAGCGTTGCAGTTGCCCGACGCCTAAGCGCCTGAGAGGACAAGAGATGAAAACCCTGACCAAAGCCGCAGCACTCGCCACCGCAATCATCGCAGGAGACACCGCCATGGCGGCCTCACCGGAAGAGAACATCAAAGTGGTCCAAGACTTTTTTGCCGCCTACGGCGCGAACGATCTGGACGGAATTGCTGCCGTGATGGACGAGGACGTCAAATGGCACATTCCGGGTCGTCACCCATTGTCTGGAACGAAGAACGGGCGTGAGGAAGTGCTCGCCTTCTTCGCACAATTGGGCACAGCCGGGTTCCAAGCCCAGCCGATCTATTTCGGCGCGGATGAAACACATGTCGTGGACATTCATCGCGGTTGGTCGAATGCAGACGGAAAACCGAATGTAGATACGACCTGGGCGCTGGTCTATCGCATCGAAGAGGGCAAGATCGTCGAAGCGACGAACCTTTCTGCCGATCAGGATGCAGCAAATACGTTTTTCTGGTCGCAGTATGATCTGGCTCCGCTGCCGGACCGGCTGGCTGATTAAGTCGCCGAATGGTGAACTCCATGAACGACTATCCCAAAATACGTTCCTTTATCGCAGATTGGTTCGCGCGGTTTGACCGGCTTGATCCGATCGAGGCATTCCTTGAGGACCTACACCCCGATGTGGATTGGGACATGCCGGATGTTGACGCGACCTTGACAGGGCACGCTCGGGTGCGCGCGTGGTATACAGACGTACTTGCAACCTTGCAGCGCCCGACCGAACATCACGTCAGCAAGATAAAGGTCACGCCGGGCGCTACGGAGTTCGAAGTTCTGTTTCGTGCCACAACCGTGAGCGGAGAACATATCGAAGCGCGGGTTCAGGAAAACTGGCGGTTTGACACGCGTCCCGATGGTCGCCCCCTCATCACCGTTTATTCAGCGAAACTTCTGCAAGAGGCAGACACATGAAAACACTCGTTCTCACCGCGCATCCAGACCTGAGCAAATCCCGGATCAACCGAGTCTGGTTCGATGCGCTTTCAGACGCGCAAGAAGTCACCACACGCGATTTGACCGATATCGGTGGTGCTGAGTTGCGTTTTGACATCGAAACGGAACAAGCATTGCTGATGGCCCATGACCGGATTGTATTTCAGTTCCCGTTTTACTGGTACTCTGCGCCGCCTGTCATGAAGGCGTGGATGGATCAGGTTCTGAGCTATGGCTTTGCCTACGGAACCGGTGGGGATCATCTGAAGGGGCGCGAGTTTCTGATCCTTGTCTCTACAGGTGGGCCCGAGCACAGTTACCACGCGGGAGGGTACAACAATTACACGATGGCCGAGTTTCTTAAGCCTTTCCAGCAAACCGCGAACCTTGCCGGAATGACCTATCTGCGCCCCTTTGTGGCTCATGGGATGGCGCTGGCCTCGCAAGATCAAATCGAAGCGACCGTACCGGACATGTTGGCTCATTTAACCGACCCGGACTTGGATCCAAAAGTTAAACAGGCACGCTTGTTGAAACAACTTGAGGATGACCCTACCAAAGCCGCCGCTGTCAGTTGATCATACCCCAAACGAAACCGCCGCCCGTTTGGCAAACCGCATTGATGCAGAATTTCAAAAGCGTCTGCATCAGTGCGGGTTCTCTCCTAGGAATTGATATGTAGACTGTAAACACCTCCATTTTGTGCGAGAGGCTCGTGTCCGAAATTGATGCACTGAACCATTGGCTGATTTCTGAAGGACGGTTGTTGGGGGATGAAACCGCAATCGTTCAAGGCTATTGCGAAGGCCTTGTAAAGCTTGGTGTACCATTGGCACGGGCACGGATTGCACAAAACTATTCAAATCCATTGCTCAGCGCATGGGGTATTATCTGGACCCCTGAAAATACCCACCGCTATACGGTTCCCACGACTGTGCTATCGACAAGTGCGTGGCATGGCAGCCCATTTGAATACATCGTCACGCACCGCCGCTCTCTGCGAAAGCGGCTGACGGACCTCAACCTTGAAGATGAACACCCGATCTATTCGGAACTAGCTAAAGCGGGTGCCACGGATTTTCTGGCCATTCCGTTGGAACATGGGAATGGATCGGTTCAAGGCACCAGTTTCACTTCAAATGCTGAAACCGGGTTTTCCCACATGCACATTCGATACATTGAAGAGTCGCGTTTTGCACTTGCAGCTGCTTTGGAACCCATAGCTATGCGTCAGTCACAAAAAAGCCTGTTGCAGACTTATCTAGGTCATGGTCCAGCGGTAGAGATCGGTCAGGGGCACATTAAGCGCGGGGAACACAGAACGGTTTCAGCCGCGATCTTGTTTGCGGATCTCAGGGGGTTTACCGAAAAGGCGCAAGCTTGGCACGAGGAAAAACTGCTGGCCATGATGGGAGACTATTTTGAAATGGTGGTCTCGCCAATTCAGAACGCAGGCGGCGATGTGCTCAAATTCATGGGCGATGGCATTCTCGCAGTTTTTGAGGCCGACAACAGCGACGAGTCCACCTGCAGATCGGCGGTCGAGGCTGCATCTGGAGCCTTGGCCAATCTTGACGAATACAACAAACAAGCGGATGAACGAAGCCAAGATGCAATCGAATTTGTTATCGGCATCGACTTTGGTCCTGTGACATTTGGCAATATCGGCAGCCCTGATCGATTGGACTTCACAGTTGTTGGACAGACCGTCAATGTCGCTAGCCGTGTTCAGGATCTTTGTAAGATACTGGGTGAAAAGACCCTGATCACTTCGCGTGTTGCGAAACACATGGGAAACAAGGTTCAGTCCGTTGGTCGCCACGCTGTTCGAGGTTTAAACCAAGATATTGAGGTTTTCAGAATTTCTGCCAAAGGACCGTAACGCTTTAGGTTTTAAGAGCGGGTTAGTCTGCTTTGGCCCTTGCAGACATGCGTTCCGCGCAGCTTTGATCGGTCGGGAAAAGGGGCGCCAGCAGAGAATGAAGGGCACCCGAATCCTCCGCACCCGGAGAGTTGAACGTTTGTGGGTTATGAAGTTAACGCTCGGAAAAAGCGTTGCGCATCGTCTGATGGACCGGTTTCAACATATAAGTGAGCAACGAGCTTTCACCGGTTGTCATTTCCGCCACTACCGTCATTCCAGCCTGCAGCGGGCGTTTATATGCGCCGGCCCCAACAGACTGTTCTTTCAACCGGATCGAGGCACGGAAGTAAGTGTCCCCGGTTTGATCATCCACCAGTGGAACAGGAGACACAGCCACAATTCGACCTTGTGCCTTGCCGAAACGCCGCGCGTCATAGGTATCCACCGTCATTTGAACCTCTTTATCCAAATTGACGTAGCCGATCTCACTGTTCGGGATGCGAGCTTCGACCATTAGGTCCAGTTGGGAGGGGAGCAGTTCGAAAATTGTTTCCCCCGGCGCGATGACCTCGCCTTGGTTGGGGAAGGCGACCGATTGCACGATCCCCGTCGTTGGAGCGACAATTCGCAAGCCGTCTAGCTTTCGGTTCACAACGCGCAATGAAACGCTCAGTTCGCTGCGTAAATCGCTTAACTCCTCGAATGTGCTGAGGGTTGCTTCGCGAAGGCTCAAGGTTTGTTCGGCAAGATCGGCCCTAGCCATCGTCAGAGTATTGCGCGCCTGTGCCAGACGCACTTCACCCTCAGATGCCGCAGTTTGCAGTGCGTCCAGCTGATCAGCATCCCGGGCAAGATCACGTGCCGTTGTCAGGCCTTGATCATGCAGCAGTCGAGCGCGTTCCAATTCCGCCCGTTTTCTCGTGACACGTTCCACCGTGAAACTTTGAGAGGCTTTCAGAATCTCAAGTGTTTCCTGTTGTTGTGAAATCGAAATACGCTTCATACGCTGGCTTTCGGCGTAGATCTCCAGCGTTGCAGCCGCGCGGTGTTGGTTCTGGCGGCGCAGCGCAATCAACTCCGGTGTGCTGAGCTTATCGCCGCTCTCCAGCATCTTCAAAATGATACGCCCATGCGTCAGTTTGCGGTCCAGTGTCGCAATCTGTTCCCGCAGTTTTTGCTGCTCTCTGCTCAGGTCGGGGTGGCTGAGCTGAACCAGCACGTCACCTGCCTGCACATGCGCTCCGTCTTGCACATAAACCCTGTCAACGACACCGCCATCCATCACTTCGATCTGAGTGTAGTCCCCGATCGGGATGATCGTGCCCGGTGCGCGCGTGACTTGTGGGACAATTGTCCGCCCAGCCAGCACGATCAGCGCTGCGACCATGCCCGAAAAAACCATGGCAACCAGCGCTGCAAGTCGCATCGGGCGTATCTGTGACTTCCGTTTCGATTTTGCAAAGGGGCCCAATGCCCGTCTGTTTTTTGAAGAAAACCCCATTTTCAGCCTTCCAGTGTTTTTAAAACGGACTGTATCTTTTTGACTGCCGCAGGCCCCGTGTCGTTCACAATTACCCGGTCCCCGTTCAAATAAATCAGGCGGTCTGCCATGTGCATCAACGAACGGTCTGCGGTGGCAACCCAGATGGTCTTGTTGGGTTTTTGATCGTTCAACCAAGATCTGAATCGAGAACGACACTCGTGTGACAACCCGTTGGTGGGTTCCGAGAAAAGGTGAACAGAGGATAACCGCGCCATACTGCGCGCCAAAGCCAAAGACTTGATCAACGCATCGGACATACCAGACATCCGCTGAGCAGTCAGTCGCGTGTCGCACCCGTCAGGTAACGCTTCGATCTCGTCAAGAATACCCAGTTTATAGAGTGCCAATTTGATCTCGGCCTCGCTCAGAGTTGGGGCGGCAAGGCGGAAGTTCTGTTTCACAGTGCCGTGGAACAAACGTGGATCGTAGGTTGCATAGGTCAGGGATTTTCGCAGCTCGTCCCGTGCAATTTGGCGGATGTCGATGCCGTCATGTTCGATCACACCCGCCGATGGTGTTGCCAACCCGCTGATCAGATCAAGCACCGCAGTTCGGTTTGCCACGTCGCGGCTCATTAAAACAACCAACTCACCCGGGGCGCAATGCAAACCAGCCGCAGTCAGCAGTGCCGGGTTCAACGGGTCGGGGCGAAAGCTTACGTTTTGGAAACATATCGCCCCGCTTAGTGTTTTTTGGTGTGAGCGACCCAAACCGAGTTCAAATTCTTCCGGCAGAGTCAGAACCTGGTCGGCCTGCTTTTGACTGCTTCGGTGCCCGTCCAATTGCACAAGCGAGGACTGAAAAGCCTGCACCGGGGACAGCACTTTTGATACAAGCGCGATCGAAGCGATTAACACCCCAAAGCTCATGCTCCCCTCAACAGCGCCGTGGGCGCACAGGATAATCGCCCCTGCGGATCCAAGCGTGACCACTGTTTGAGAAAGGGCCTGAGTCAAGGTCCGTAGTTGCCGCGCATTCTTCGCAGCGACCTCAGCTTCTTCTGCTAGAGGCAAATATCGCGCCAGCCATTGGTTCTGCATCCCTAGATCTACCAGTGCGCTTTGATGCGCGACGGCATCCTCGATACCTGTCGTACTGGCTCGGGTGGCCTCGGCAGCTGTCCGGTCCAGCTGCTTTTGGATCGGTAGTGAGGCAACCCCTACAGCGAAAAGTAGAGCTGAAAGCCCAAGTGTAAGCAAACCCACAGATGGGGCTAAATATGAAAGTACAGCAAGAAACATGAGCGCAAATGGCAAGTCGATCAGAACGATCATCTGCTGACCGGTGAAAAGCTCACGTAAGGATTCGATCTGACGAAAACGAGCGATTTGTTGGTTTACATTAGATTTCCGCAGTTGGGACAATGGAAGACGCATTAGTTTTGAAAACAGCCCGACGGCAAGTGCGCGTTCTCCTTTCTTGCCGACTTGGGCAAGGGCTTTTGTACGGATGCTACGGAATAAAAAATCCGAAACGGCAAGGATACCGACGCCCACTGCCAAGCCGAACAAAAGGTCGACTGAGCCCGAGGGAACAACCCGGTCGTAAATTGCCATGACTAATAGCGGCGCGAGCAAGCCAAGCAGGTTGGTTAGAAACGCGGCAAGCAAAAGGCCGAGCATCATTTCACGCAATAGCCCAAACGACCCCCAAACCGTTCTGAGAGGTTGCTGGGTCAGGTGGTTTGTAAACTGTTGGACGCGGATCAATGTGCACGGAGTACTTTTTTGTTCAAGCGGGCGTGTAGAGCTACTGCTCAAATCTGCGACTTGCAGTGTGTCGCCGCTGCGCCCAAGAACTACGTAACACTTTCCATGACCCGGGATTATCATTGCCGGGCAATCGTCCTGTGTTATTTCGTTTTCACGGCACGTTGTCTGCTCATATGGAACGTTCAGATTTTCAAGTGTTTGGACCAACTCATCCGGGTCTAATGTCTCGGACAGATGGGGGAAGGCCTCTGATATCGTGTCCGTCTCGTTCTGCCAGCCGCTGACCAACAGCACCTTCTTCAACAAAACAGTCGCGTCATGCGTGTGTATCTGGGTCATGCCACATCCAGTCTGTTTTGTGCAGCGATCTGGTCGGTGAGCAAGTCGGCATTCCAGCCTGCAACCTCATCGCCTGCCTGAGAGGTTACGCAGCAAGTTACACTTGCAAGCCTTTGCAGGCGTGGGTCAGGGCTGTCGACAAGAATGGTTGGTCGGTTGGGCATGTTGGCAAGACAAGACGCAAAAGCATCCCGTTCTGTAGTGTCCAGAACAGATGTCGGTTCGCTCATGATCAGGATTTTCGGGCGAAGTGCCAGTACACGCACAAGGGCAATCAGCTGACGATTCACGGGGTCGTCTTCGAATGTACTGCCTGACCCCAGAACGGTGTTGTAACCCATCGGCAAGCGATTGATCCGAAGGTCCAGCCCTAATAGGTCGGTAAACTCTTTTGCGCGCTTAATCTGTTCGTCGTCTCCAAAGCCGCTGAGGTTTTGCAACAACGTGCCGGAAAAAATGGCCGGGTCACGTTCCAGAACAACTATGGCATCGCGCCCCCGCCAAGACGCCAAAGATCGCGCGTCAGTTCCGTCTATCAGCACCTCTCCGATGTCTTGTACGGTTCGTCCGGCCACTGTGTCATAAAACGCATCGATTTGCCATCGCGCCGAGCCGGAGACCAAAGCGATCTGACCAGGCAAAACCTGCAAATTGCTCAACACAGCGGGATTGGCCTGGTCTTGTCCGAGTTGCAGGCCTTGTGTTGTGATCCTGCCGTGGATTGGGAGCCTGCTTTCGGGTGCGGTCGGAACGGTGTCCAGCGCATCAATTTCACTGAGTTTGCTGCGGGAAAAGGCGACGTTTTCCGATTGTACCCACACTGTTAAAAGCTTGGTCAGCGGCTGAATGATCCGTCCGTTCAACAGCATACAGGCTGCCATTTCGGCGATGCCGATTTTGTTTTGGATCACCAGAAATGCACCCAGCAATCCCATGGCGGCAACTGACACCTGCCCAAATACTGCTCCAAAGTTTTGCGCAAGCCCAGAGAGCCGGATCAGGTGTTCGCTGACGTCTACTGTCTGATCTTCGAGCTTTTCGAAACGGCGAGTCATCTGGCGTTCCATTCGGTTGGCCTTGACGGTTTGGCTGCCAGACAACACCTCGGACAAAAAGGCATACCTACGGCTGTCCAGCGCTTTACGCTTGTCGAACAATGTCCACTGCGCTCGTTTGATCGCCAGAGAGAATATTGTAACGGCTATCAGCCCGATGACCGGAACAATGACCAGCCACCCCCCGATCAATGCAATCATCGCGGCAAAAGCCAGCGTAAATGGCAGATCAATCATCAGCGCTTGGTTCTGACCTGCGTTGTGATCGCGCAAATGGGCAATAGCTGCAAAGCGGTCAAGATAGGTCGAACCGGCGTGTTTCGAAAAAGCAATCGGGCTGGCGTGAAGGATTCGGCTTAAGAAACGGCGGTAGTTCGAGACTGCGGCCCGTTCCGAAGTGATGTTGAGCAGCGTCGCTCTGCTCCACCTCAGTGCCAGTTCGATTGATACAGACACCAGAAGAAACAAGGTCAGCATTCTCAAAGTCTCGACCGACTGAAACGGGATCACCCGGTCAAAAATCAGCAATACCGTGATCGGCACCATCAGCGCCAAAATGTTCAATGACAACGACGCGGCAAGGATTAGTACATTGGTTGCAAGGGAACTGTCGCGCCCTTTGAATCCCTTGTCTTCCATCTCAGCTCCGTCCGATTGCCCGGCTTAGGAAGCGTTGCAAATCCTTTCTGTTTCATGAAGCTGCATGCTTCTCATCGGAAGGATTTGACTAAAATGAAGGGGGAAAACGAAAGGCCAGATTTACGACTCCACGTTACCGTTCTGTGTCAGTGAATTGGAATAGGGGTTTGTTATGGGTGAAATGAATGGCGGCGGGTCGGGTTTAAACTCCAATGTGCCAAAGGACTTGCGTGAAAAAGAGATCTTTGCCTCTGGGATTTCCAAATCGGTGCAGGTCACACCCGAAGATCAAAGCCGCAGCACATTGCATACTGGTGACCAACACGAGGGCAGCTTAGCCCAGCGCGAAACCGTCGAAGGGGCGCAGCGCCTGTCGCTGGAAGAAAATGCTGCGTTTGCGCATCAGGCACAGGATGAAGTGAAACCTTCCGAGGTCGACGCGCCGACAGAAACACCAGCACCGATTGTGCCTGTGCCTTCGTTGTCCGGAAGCCAGCAGCCTTCCAATACTGTTTATCGACGTGAGAACTTTGAACCTAAAAGTTTTGAGGTTGAAACAAAAGTCTCTGCCAATGCCTCAATGACCGCCCACAGCGCCCCTGCTGACCGGGTAAAGCCGGTTGAATTGGCGGATCAAGTCAATTCAGATGAACCTCTGTCCGTAAACATGCTGCCAAACCCTGCGCCTGCTGGCGTGCCCATCAGAAACATCAAGGTTGAAGAGAACGCCGATGGACAAGCGGTAGCGACCCTGTCTGCGCATGATCGCAATGATGAGGAGCACCACAGTTTCTCGGTCTCGGACGACCGGTTTGAAATTGTAGACGGAGAGTTGAAGCTGAAAGACGGGATTGCCCTGAATCACGAAGCAGAAGCGCGGATCGATGTGCAAGTCACAATCACCGACGCGGCAGGGTCTTCGCATACCGAAGCTTTCGCCATTGAGGTTACAGACGCCAACGATGCCGTTACTGGCGTGAACCTTTCGCATGCTGCAGTCGCTGAAAATGCGGGCGGGGCAGTCGTTGGGGTCTTGTCTGTGCAAGATGAGGATGATGGTGACCGTCACAGCTTTTCGGTTTCGGACGATCGTTTCGAAGTTGTGGATAGTGAATTGAAACTAAAGGACGGGATCGAACTTGATTTCGAAGTCGACTCTCAGGTTGTTGTGCAAGTCACTGCCACTGATGCGGCTGGGTCTTCGTATTCAGAAGAGTTCGCAATAAACGTGACAGACCAAAACGAAGCGCCGACCGGTCTGACGCTGAGCACGAATACCGGCAACCTTGTTCAAAACGGCAGTTTCGAGGAGTTTGACCTAGACCATGGACGATGGGGTACCTTCAAGAACGACGCTTCAGGTGCCTGGGACAGCACGGCCGGGATGGAGATTTGGGACAACCTTGGTGGGACCAAAGCTTCGGATGGTCAGCAACACCTGGAATTGGACGCGGGCCGTGGCGTCGACAGCTTTAGCCAGACGGTCCAGACCAGCAAAGGTCAGGTTTACGACCTGGGGCTTGATCTGCGGGAGAGATTGGCCAACGGCACAGATACGGTCGAAGTCTACTGGAACAACGAACTGATTGCCGAGTTGAACCCGGAAAGTACCGACTGGACCACTTTCGACATGCAGGTCATCGGCACAGGTGAAGACAGGCTGGAGCTGCGCGAACAAGCTGACGAAAACGATACATATGGGGCATTGGTCGACAACATTACTCTGACAGTCACACCGAATACACTCGCCGAAAATGCCAGTGGCGCGATTGTGGGCGAACTTAGCTTTCACGATCCGGACAGTCATGACAGCCACAGTTATTCCGTCTCGGATGATCGGTTCGAAGTTGTAGATGGCGTCTTGCGTCTGAAAGAAAACGCGGCTCTCGACTATGAAGATGCCAAAACGGTGGATGTGACGGTGAAGGTCTCGGATGCTGGCGGACTCAGCACGTCAGAGACATTTGTTGTTAACGTCGCGGATACCCCGGACCTGACGGTTTCGACAGGGTTTCACGCACAGTATTTCGACGTCAACAAACGCCTGTCCTCGTTGGAGGACATTGATTGGGCGACGGAGCCGACCCATCAGGAGGTCATTTCCGAAATCGACTACCAAAACAGTGGCGAGTTTTTTTGGGAGGACGGCTCCCGCGATACTTTCGGAGTGCAGATCAGTGGCGCAGTGCAAGTGGATGAAGGCGGAACCTACCGGTTCGACTTGGGTGGGGACGATGGTGCGCAACTGATGGTCAACGGGCAGCTTGTGATCGAAAACGACGGGTTGCACGCTTATCAGACCAAGTCGGGCGAGGTTCACCTCGATCCCGGTACACATCATATCGAGGTGCGATATTTCGAGAATTATGGTCACGCCGGGCTGAAGCTGGAGTGGGAGGGCCCCGGGATGGACGGACCGGAACTTGTTTCAGCGCCAGATGTGACGTCGGTGCCAACTGTATCGGGGGTCCCGACACCATTGAGTGTTGTCCACCCTGATGCCGATCAGAATGAGACTGTGACGCTAACGGTGAAAGGTCTGCCTGCAGGCTCTGTAGTGGCGGCTGGCGATCAAACTTTGGTGGTCGGCAACGATGGCAGCGTCGACCTGACCTGTATTGCTGCGGAAACGCTGACCGTCACAACGCCTCATGACTTTGTCGGGGAAGTTGAAGCTCTGCTAACTGTGTCAGGCGACGGTTTGACCGAAATTAGCCAACCGGTGGGCTTTGCCGTGGAAGCGGCGCAGATTGCTGAGCCGAGCATAGCAGTGAAAACGGGTTTCCATGCAGAATATTTCGACTCAAATCAACGGATTGGAAAACTGGACGACGTGACCTGGGACGCAGATCCAACGCACCAAGAAATCAAGTCAGAAATTGACTATGACAATGGGCACGGATCCTTCTGGGACGGGGGGTCCAAAGATACGTTTGCGGCCCGTTTCCAAGGGAAAGTGACAATTGATGAGGGCGGCACCTATACGTTTTTCACGTCGGCAGACGATGGTGTGGTGCTTTATGTCGATGGGCACGAGGTCGTTGAAGATGACGGGAACCACAGTTATCGCAGCGACTCGGGTCAGATTATCCTGGAGCCCGGCACGCATGATATCGAGCTTCGGTATTTCGAGAATTTTGGCCGCGCCGGACTGAAATTGGAATGGGAAGGCCCGGGTTTCGAGGGTCGCCAAATGGTTCAACCTGATCACGACGCCGCAGTCGACGTGAACGGCACGCTGAATATTGCGGTCGAGATCGCCTCGGTCAGCGAAAATACGGGTGTCAGGGTTGAGGGTTTGCCGCCTGCAACGATCCTGAGCAGCGGGGAAGACGCGCTTGTCACAGATGGTGGCCCGGCCGACCTTTCAGGCTGGAACCTTGATGCATTAGAAATCTCACCCCCTCCAGAATATGCCGGAGTGATCAGCGGCGAGGTCGCGATTGATTCAATTGCCTTTAATGGTGCCACTGTTACATCTAAGACAAATTTCACAATTGCCGTTGGGGACGAGCATACCGTTCCAGAGGTCGGCGTTTTGGGCGAAAGCGTCACGTTGACTGATGCTGATGTCGCTGCGGGGGAACCAGCTATTGACGTTGCTTGGGATGTTGCCGCAGATCAGATCGACGCGGTTGAGCGAGAGGCTTCAGATGGGTCGCACCCCGATGTCATGGCGGAACCCGTTACGGTTCAGCAAGTTTCTGACGTTACGCAAATCAACACAGAAACGTATGAGAGCGTGGAGTGGTAGGCTAAATTGGGTTGAGCAAGGATAGCCGCGAAGCCGAATGCGGAATTGGATGTCTTCCTCCAAGAACGAGATCTAATTGATCAGCTTCAGACACGCATTCCTGTTGTGCATTGCACCTGACAGTCGTTTTGCCTTTTTCTTTCATCTAAGTCCTGAGCGCTAGACCATGTGCCCTTGGCAATCGTGTCAAGGCAGAGGAATGTTGTTTGTATTGAATCTATTTGACGATTCACAGCTTAAGGAATGAATGGGCATGAGCTTCGCCGTCAAGTTTTCGGGTTCTTTCAACACGGCACAGTTTCAAGGGCCGGAGATCTGAAGTGACTGAATTTACTGAAATACCAGTGCTTGATCTGGCTCCGCTCATCCGCGGTGAAGACACAACCAAATTGGCGCAAGCCTTTCTGGAAGCGTATGGCAAGAGCGGTTTTGGATACGTCATTAATCACGGGGTCGATCCCGAGTTGCGTGCCGCCGTTTTTTCCGCGTCAAGGCGATTTCATGCGCTGCCAGAAGCTGCGAAACAAGCTATCGCACTTGATAAAAACCATCGCGGCTACATTGCTATCAACACGTCTACAGACGTGAATTCCGAACTGGCCGAAGTTACCAAACCGAACCAGTCGGCATCCTTCATGATGATGCGCGAGGATGCCGTCGCTGACCCGGATGTCTACCTGTCGGGGCCAAACCAATGGCCTGAACTTGAAGGATTTAGAGACGCTTGTGAGGCCTATGCCAGGGCAATGACCGAGTTGGGCCAAAAGCTATTAGGGCTGGCGTTGGAGGCCATCGGCGCTGAAAACCGCTCGATTTTGGCAGCTTTTGAAGAGCCAACTATGTGGCTGCGTCTGCTTCATTATCCGCCGCAACCAGCGCAAAGCCCGGATGATCTGTTTGGATCAGCCCCACATAAAGACTTTGGGGCTTTGACCCTGTTGGCGCAAGATGACGTTGGCGGTTTGCAGGTTCAGACACCTGCTGGCCATTGGATTGATGCGCCCCCGATTGCAGACGCGTTTGTGGTCAATGTCGGTGACATGTTGCACCGTATGTCCAATGGTCGCCTCTTGTCCACGCCGCATCGTGTGATCAATACCAGCGGCCAAGACCGTTATTCTGTGCCATTTTTTTTCGACCCGCACGTTTCCACCGATATTGCGCCTCTTGCAGGGACCGGTGCGCCAAGGTTTGAACCTTTGAACTTCGGGGACTTCTTGAAAAATGAGCTGGAAGCCAGTTACGCGGCGCATCAGGGCGACGCCACGGGTACATAGGCTTGACCCCGGTTTGAGAAAACTTTAGGCCCGACGCTCTTTGCTCAGACAATTCGGAGACATGCGCCATGGCCCCCATCTGCCCGTGGATCGGCATCGACTTTGGTACGTCAAATTCAGCTGTTGCTTACATGAATGCAAACGCGCCTCGACTTGTACGTTTCGATGGCGGTGCACAGACACTTCCAACCACTTTCTTTTTTGACTTCGAAACGCGGGAAACCTTGATTGGTGAACCCGCCAACCAAGCGCTTTTGGATGGGCAGGAGGGGCGTTTCATGCGAGCGCTCAAGCGGGTTTTGGGTACTGCTTTAATGCATGAAAAGCGGCAGATTTTGAACGAGCGGCTGACATTTGTCGAAATCATCGGTTCTTTTCTGCGCCAACTGAGGGAACAGGCAGAGGCCGAACTTGGTGTGCCATGCACACGCGTTGTATCGGGGCGACCTGTAGTTTTTCATGGGGTGAACGACCCGCGAGAGGCTCAGGCAGAAGCTGATTTGCGCGCATGTTACATAGCCGCCGGATTTACGGATGTTCAGTTTTGCCCTGAGCCCGCCGCAGCGGCCATCGCGACAGGTGCCACTGAATGCGGCTCGGGTACTGGGCTGGTTGTCGACATTGGGGGTGGAACGTCTGACTTTTCGGTCTTTCGGTCCCATGCAGCCGAATTAGAGATTCTGGCCAATCACGGCGCGCGCATTGGGGGAACGGATTTTGATCGCGCGATCAGTATTGATCATGTGATGCCGCTTTTGGGCAAAGGTTCGATGGTTCGGGATGTTTTTAGCAGCGGGGCATCGAAGGCCCCCAACGCCATATTTAACGACCTGGCGACCTGGGAGGTGATCCCGTTTCTGTACACGGCGCAGAACCGGCGCACGGTGGGTGACATGATACAACTGGCCCAGTCACCTGAACGGTTGGCCCGCCTTGCTTCGGTGCTTGAGCACGAATTGGGGCATGAACTGGCCTTTGCTGTTGAACGTGGAAAGATTGCTGTGAACTCAGGGTCAAAAAATCCGGCGATCAAACTTGACGTGCTTGAGGCTGGGTTGGCTTTGCAGTTAAGTGACGCGCTGGTGGCCGACAGTCTTAACGATCATGCTTCACGGTTGGAGACTGGGGTGCAAGAAGCGTTGCGTCTGGCGGATTTAACTGCAGAACAGATCGACCGGGTTGTCTATGTTGGCGGCTCTAGCCTGATGGCCATTGTCCCTGAAACGATGCGGCGTGTTTTCCCGGCTGCAGAGCATTCTTTTGCATCCGTTTTTACCGCTGTGGCGGAAGGTCTGGCCATCATGACAGCGAGAGAGAGCGTATAGCTGTCCGTGACATGTTCTATTCAAGGGCGCGTTCTTTGAGGGGTGAATGAGTTCACTATTTCTTTGAAAACGTGAGGTGCATGTCACGGCTAAATGCTTTAGCAGGCTAATCATCTGGCGCGCCTGCATCGGTCCGAGCAATAGCGAACGTGATCCCAGACCTTTGCCCATTTCCGACGCCATGTGAAAGGTCGCCCACATCTGATGCAAGTTTTGTAGGGTAGGTCAGATTTCTTGCGCATGCGCATCGGTTAGCCGTCCAGTGGTAAACTCAGTTGGGCCGAAGGTTTTGATCGTGCTTTAGACGATGAGCGGCGTTTGCGACTTCCGTGTTTGGACTGGATGGCGGCGGCTTCGATGCGAAAGGCCGGAGTGCGACGGACAGCCCAAATCCTCTCGCGTGCCAGCTTTGCGGCGGCAAGGTGGTCAAAGATTCGCTCGGGATAGAGCGTGCCAACCACCGCCGCAGCATTCGGTGCGGACCACGGCTCTTGTAGGTAAGGATCGGCTATCGCGGCCAACTCTGGCACCCATAGCCGTGTAAATACGCCGGACGTATCCTGATCTTTTCCCTGTTTGACGGGATTGTAGATCCGCACAGCATTGATACCGGTTGTGCCGGATTGCATTTGGACCTGGTTCCAGTGAATGCCCGGTTCATAGTCGGTAAATAGCCGCGCCAATTCCAAACCCGGCGCGCGCCAGTCAAGCCAAAGGTGATAGCTTGCGGTTGCCATTACCATCGCCCGCATCCGGAAGTTCAGCCAACCCGTTGCTCTAAGTGAACGCATGCAGGCATCCAGAAAGGGATAACCTGTTTGACCATTGGCCCAGGCATACAGGTTCGCGGGATCTGGCTGCACAGGGCGTAAGTCGTCGTAAAGCTTGTGCAGGTTCTTGAATTCGATCCTGGGTTCGTCTTCCAGTTTCTGGATGAAGTGGCAATGCCAATGCAGACGACCCGAAAAAGAACGCAGCGACTTGCGCCAGGCTTGCGCACCCGAACTCAAATTTTGTTGCCTCTGCCCCGTCGCCTGTGCCACCTCGCGCATCGAAACGGCCCCCCAAGCCAGATAGGGCGACAGGCGCGAGCAGGCGTACGCGCCTTGTAATGGCGAAGACATTGCGCGTTGATAGGTTTCTCCTCGACTGTGTAAAAAGCTGTCCAAAAGCTTTAAACCGTCGCTTCGCCCACCGGGTTGGCGATCCGGGCAGGGATCTGACACAAGCTGCAGATCCTTCGAGGACGGCACACGGCCTAGATCCATTTCAAGCGCTGACAGAACCGGCGGCAGAGCTTTGGGTTGCGCCATATGGGCGTCCCAGCGTCTGGCCCACCCTACGCGCGAGGTCATTCGGCGTTGTACGCCGTGATTTTTAACTTCACGCCATCGCACCCCGTGTTCAGTGCACCACTCAGCCACTTTCAGGTCACGGCGATAGGTCCAGTTGTTGCCGGTTTCTTCGTGCGACCAAAGCGCAGAGAGGTGCTCCGCAGCATGTAGATCTGACAGGATCTGAGTGATTTCCCCGGTTCGTATAACCAGAGGCTGACCCAGCTTGCCCAGATCATCGCGCAATTGTTCGAGCGTTTCGGCGATAAAGCCCCAGTGGCGGGCAGACATATCAGGTTGCTGCCAAAGGTCCGGTTCTACGACATAAAGCGGAAGCACCTCTCCGCACTCCGCAGCACGTCCAAGGGCGGAGTTGTCCTGCACGCGAAGATCGCGTTTGAACCAGACGATCTGCATTGCGTTAAGCCCGTATTCCAAAACTTCCGAACATAGCGCAGACACTTAGAGCGGAAGTGAAGGTCATCCAGCCTAACAGAGAGCCGCAATCTTAGGTTGTGACCACTGCATAGATTGAAACGAACAACCATTGCGGGCGGCATTGGTTATCGCTTTGGAAACATTGCATTGTATCGAAGTGATACTTTTGTGTTGTAAATCAGCAATTAGTCTTACCAAACCGTTAATGAGTGAACAAATTCACATCAATCGTCTTAAAATTGCAGATACTCTTCACAAGATGGTGATGGGGAAAGCTCGAATTGCAGGTGACTGCTTTTCGGGAACCTGTTCGGTCGCCGTGTCGTTTGAATGCGTTGGTTGTGAGGTTCCGGAGTGATCAAGAAATCAAATTTGCTGGTTACTGTTTCGTTTTTAGCTCTGATTTCAAATCCTTTGCTCGCTGCGCCGACGGCGGCCTCGAAGGTTGGTGATACCGTCAAAAACCCGGTGACGGGTCAGGATACAACAGTTAGCGCACTGATCGTAGACCCCGCATCCACGCCAACGGCGGGTACAACAGCCTTCGTTGAAACCGCAGACGGCTACGTTTTTCTGGTCAAGAGCGCAGGCGACACAATCTACAATTCGGACAATCCTCCGCTTGCCTTCAGTATTGTCTCTATTACTGGAACGACTGCTCAAATCAGCGGCGGTGGAGCGACCGGTACGGCAAGTTTGTCGACACAGTTGACGCTGTCTCAGTACAACAGCGACTTCAACAGCTCGGGTACGCCGGGGACGGTGACACCACCTGTCAACGTCTCAGGCCCTAATGGGGTGAGTCAGGTTGTCTATGGGCAGGATGGCAGCAATGGGCGGGACGGTGCATTGGTGGTTCCGCCGAGCTCTGGTGGAAACGGCAGCACGGGCCCGACTCAGACCCAGTCGCTTAGCAGCGATGTGAATGCCACCAGCAATGTCGGATGGGAGATTGGCAGTGTTGGCGGCGACGGCGGCGACGGCGGGGATTCCTATCTAAGCTTTTGGGACGGGCGCGATGGCGGTGACGGAGGTAAGGGCGGCACGGTAAACGCAACGCAAACGGCCAGCAGCACGATCCAGACATCGGGCGCTAACAACGAGGGGATCTTTGCGTTCAGCCGCAGCGGCCAGGCTGGGAACGGCGGCAGTGGTTTTGCGGCACCGGGTGGCGGCACCGGCGGCCACTCGGCCGATGGTGGTAACGTGACGGTGACCCAGGCTGGATCGATTTCGACCAGCGGTGACTATGCTGACGGTATCTATGCGCTGAGTGTGTCAAACAACGGTGGTAATGGCGGTTCGCAATGGGGATTGGTCGGATCCTCCGGCAGCGGCGGCTACGGCGGCAGCGGTGGCAACGTGGTGGTCAACACGGCGTCCACCGGCACTATTCTGACCACCGGCAATTTTGCCAACGGGATTCTTGCTCAGTCCGTCGGTGGGTCTGGTGGCTCTACCGGAACCAGCGGCAACCTTCTTGTTTCTCTGATAGGTAGCGCAGATAACGGCGGCAACGGCGGGCAGGTGTCGGTCTCGCATGGTGGAACCATCGAAACGCGGGGCAGTTTCTCTCGAGGGATCGTTGCCCAATCCATCGGCGGCGGGGGCGGTTCCGGTGGAACTGCCGGGGGCCTCGTTTCTCTGTCGTTGGGTGGTGTGGGATCAAATGGTGGCAGCGGTAGCGCCGTCAGTGTGTTTGTGCAGGGGTTGGGAAGCATACTGACCCTTGGGGACGGAGCTGACGGGGTGATGGCGCAGTCAATAGGTGGCAGTGGTGGTACCGGTGCAAATTCCTTTGGTTTAGTTGCCATCGGCGGCGGTGGGTCTCGTGGCGGTACAGGTGCGGCGGTTAGCGTCAGCAACTATGGGCGCATTGTGACCCAGGGGGATGGCGCGCGTGGCATCATCGCTCAATCCATTGGCGGCGGTGGCGGTGACGGGGGATCGTCCGGCGGCATGGTGTCTGTTGGCGGCAACGGCAGCGGCGGCGGCAGCGGTTCGACCGTGACCATTGTAAACGATGGAATCATCACCACTGGCGGCGACGATGCGATGGGCATTTTAGCCCAGTCTATCGGCGGTGGCGGCGGTAATGGCGGTTCGTCCGGGTCTGTTGGGGCCTTTGTGGGCGTCGCAATCGGCGGCGATGGCGGAGCTGGTGGCAAAGGTGGTGACGTCAACGTTACTTTATCCAATACAGACAGCAGTCAGCCTTCGGCGATCCAGACGTCGGGCGCGCGATCCACAGGCGTTTTTGCGCAATCTGTTGGTGGCGGTGGCGGCAACGGCGGCGGGGCTGTTTCGGTTGCTGTAGGCGCTTTTGGCGCAGCCTCAGTTTCCGTCGGCGGATCGGCAGGCAGTGGTGGAGACGGGGGCAATGTAACGCTTGCTGGCGGCGGTTCGGCTTCGGTGCAAACCGGAGGAGACGATTCAACCGGCATCATGTTGCAGTCCGTTGGCGGTGGCGGCGGCAATGGCGGGTATGCCGTTTCGGTTGCGGTCTCCGGCGGTCCGGTTTCTGGCTCTTTGGCAGTTGGCGTTGGAGGTGACGGCAGTACAGGTGGCAAAGGCGGTAACGTCACGGTTGGTCAGTTTGACAGCAGTGGCGCAGCCGTTGCCGCCGGTTTCGAAGGCACGGTTGTCACAACAGGGAACCGGTCAACCGGCATGCTGTTCCAGTCTGTCGGCGGGGGTGGCGGTAATGGCGGTTTGGCTGTTGCCGCAACCGGCGGTGCCTCGGCGCTGTTTTCCGGCAACGTCTCGGTCGGAATCGGTGGTCAGGCTGGCAGCGCTGGGAATGGTGGGATCGTACAGGTCTCGACCAATGCGGATGTGACGACGACCGGCACAAACTCAAGCGCGATTATTGCGCAATCCGTCGGTGGCGGCGGCGGCAACGGCGGCGGTAGCATCGCCGCCGGGATCAGCGCCAGCGGTGGAGCATCTGCTGGGGTTAATGTCAGTGTCGGTGGCAATGGCGGCGGGGCCGGGACGGGGGGCAAGGTCACTTTGGTCGCGGGTGGCTCATCCATCGAGACCAGCGGCGCGTTTTCCAGCGGCGTTGTTGCGCAATCCGTCGGTGGCGGCGGTGGTAATGGCGGCTACAGCATCGGGGCCAGCGCTAATATCGGCGGCGCGGCTGCCGGGTCCGTGAATGTCGGCCTGGGTGGTAAATCCGGCGGTGGCGGTATCGGTGGCACTGTGACCGCGCAGGTTGGTGCAAATGTTACAACGCGTGGAAACGATTCCGGGGCGGTTGTTGTTCAGTCCATCGGTGGCGGTGGCGGCAACGGTGGATTCAGCGTCGCGGCAGGTTTGGCTGCAGGCGGCGCAGGCGCGGGAACGGTCAACGTCGGTTTGGGAGGTTCAGGTGGCAACGGGGGCAACGGAGGCACTGTTTCAGGTGTCCGTGTCAACGGAGATGTCCGAACCGAGGGTCTGCGTTCGACGGGTGTGGTGGTGCAATCCATTGGCGGCGGTGGTGGTAACGGTGGTTTCAACGTCACCGCAGGTGTCGCCGCAGCGGGCGCCGGAGCTGGTACGATTGGAGTCGGGCTGGGGGGCAATGGTGCTTCGGGCGGCGATGGCGGCATCGTTGAAGGTCAGGTTGCAGGAAACGTTACAACACTGGCTGATGCGTCAAGTGGTGTGGTGTTTCAGTCCATTGGTGGCGGTGGCGGCAATGGCGGTTTCAACGTCACAGCTGGAATAGCGGGGGCTGGTGCCGGCGGCGGTGCCGTTTCCGTTGGCCTGGGCGGCGGCGGCGCTGGTGGTGGTGTCGGGAAGACAGTCACCGGGCAAGTCACGGGTACAGTCCGCACAAGCGGCATGGATTCTACTGCGGTCCTAGCACAGTCGGTCGGTGGCGGCGGTGGCAACGGTGGTTTCAACGTCAGTGCGTCGCTGGCAGGTGCAGGTGTGGGCAGTGGCGCGGTAAGCGTTGGTTTGGGCGGTGATGGTGGCACTGGTGCGATCGGTGGCACTGTCACCCTGACCACAACCAACTCAATAGAAACGACTGGGGATCGTTCCTCGGGCGTAGTCGCGCAATCGATCGGCGGCGGTGGTGGCAACGGCGGCTTCAACGTTTCGGGTACCGGGGCGGGTGCGGGCGTCGGGTCAGGCGCGGTGAGCGTTGGCTTGGGTGGTACCGGCAGTGGCGGTGGCAACGGTGGCGCAGTTACTTTGACGTCCGGTGGCACGGTATTGACGCGGGGCAACGGATCAACGGCCATTCTGGCGCAGTCTATCGGCGGCGGCGGCGGCAATGGCGGCTTCAACGTCAGTGCGTCAATCCAGGGATCGGGCACCGCTGGCGGTGGTGTGTCTGTCGGCTTGGGTGGAAATGGTGGTGGTGGAGGCGACGGCAGCACCGTCAAAGCCACCTCAAACAACGCTGTTGAAACGCGCGGAGATCAATCTTCAGGTGTCGTCGCACAATCCATCGGGGGCGGTGGCGGCAACGGCGGGTTCAACGTGGCCCCTGTTCTGTCAGGCGCGGGAACAGCCAGTGGCGCGGTCAGCGTCGGTCTGGGTGGATCGGGTGATACCGGCGGCAATGGTGGTGCAGTCACTTTGACGTCCAACGGCACCATTTTGACCAAAGGTTTCGCGTCCAGCGGGTTTGTTGCGCAATCCATTGGCGGCGGCGGCGGCAACGGCGGTTTTAACGTTTCTCCAACCGTCTCAGGCGCTGGCACCGGCGCGGGGTCGATCTCGGTTGGTCTTGGGGGCTCTGGCGCGGGTGGTGGTGACGGCAGTACGGTCACGGCCAGTACCACTGAAAACGTGGTGACCATCGGCTCTGCGTCTGTGGGTATCCTAGCGCAATCCGTTGGTGGCGGCGGTGGCAATGGCGGCTTTAACGTATCACCGGCACTGGCCGGGGCTGGCACCGGTGCAGGCGCGATCAGCGTTGGCTTGGGCGGGTCCGGCGGCAGCGGTGGCAGCGGTGGCATTGTCGGGCTGACTGTTGCCAACAGCGTGCGCACCGAAGGCAACCAATCAAGTGCAGTAGTCGCGCAATCCATTGGTGGCGGTGGTGGCAACGGCGGGTTCAATGTCTCGGCTTCTGTAGGTGGCGCAGGTACCGGTTCTGGCGCGGCTGCAGTTGGTTTGGGTGGTCGCGGAACCGGTGGCGGCAACGCTTCGTCGGTAACGGCTGACGTCACTGGTGACCTTGTTACGTTAGGCGAAACCTCTTCCGGGTTATTGGCTCAATCCGTTGGCGGCGGTGGCGGCAATGGCGGCATGAATGTCTCGGTCGCGGTGGCTGCGGCTGGAACGGGTTCGGGTGGTGCATCTGTTGGTCTGGGCGGCGCGTCCGGCACTGGCGGCGATGGCGGAACGGTACAGGCAACGCTGACGGGCGACGTCTCGACCCAAGGCAATGATTCCGGAGGGTTCATCGCGCAAAGCCTTGGCGGTGGCGGTGGCAATGGCGGCATGAACGTCTCAGCGACAGTGACCGTCGCCGGAAAGGGAAGCGGGGGTGCATCCGTAGGGCTTGGCGGCAGCGGTGGAAGCGGTGGTGATGCCAACACTGCTACGGGCACTGTTGTGGGCAACGTGAATACGGCGGGCAACAACTCGGGCGGTGTTCTGGTGCAATCTGCTGCTGGTGGAGGCGGCAACGGCGGGCTGAACGTCTCCGCGGCTGTCAACCTCTCGGGCACAGGCGGCGGCGCTGTCGGTGTCGGCATTGGCGGGTCCGGTGGCAGTGGCGGAAATGCCAATGCTGCAACCGGTACGGTCACAGGCGATGTGACAACGATAGGCGACACGTCGACCGGCGTTTTGGTGCAATCCGTTGGCGGCGGTGGCGGCAACGGTGGCGTCAATATCTCGGGCGCGCTTAGCATTGCGCGTACAGGTTCCGGTGCTGCAGGCATCGGCGTTGGCGGCTTTGGGGGCAGCGGCGGAACGAGTGGCACCATTAACAGCACGGTTACGGGAAACATCAGCACCTCTGGCACACGGTCTGCGGGTGTCATCGCCCAGAGCCTTGGCGGCGGCGGCGGCAACGGCGCAACCAACGTTTCTGGTGCGATTTCAGTGGCCAGCAACTATTCGGGCGGCCTTGGTGTTGGCGTTGGCGGATTTGGCGGCAGCGGCGGTGCGGCGGACAATGTCACGCAGCAGGTCACGGGCAATGTGATAACAGCTGGGGATGACTCAGTCGGGATCCTGACGCAGAGCCTTGGCGGCGGCGGCGGCAATGGTGGTGTAAACATTTCATCCGCGCTGTCCCTGTCCCGGTCGACCAACGCGGCCGTGGGTATCGGCGTGGGTGGCTTCGGCGGTGGCGGAGCAGACGCAGGGGCACTGACCCAATCGACTGTCACGGGCGGCGTGCGCACTGACGGCGACCGTAGCACTGGTGTTTTGACCCAAAGCCTTGGCGGTGGCGGTGGCAATGGCGGCACCAATATCTCGGCATCTGTGAGCATTAGCCAACAGAACGGGGGTGGGATCAGCCTTGGCGTTGGCGGCTTTGGCGGTGGTGCTGGGAATGCCGGAGATGTGATCAGCACCCTGCGGTCCAGTTCAGGCAGCAGCGGGGCAAGTTCGATTGTTACGACCGGTGTGGACAGTATTGGTGTTATGGCGCAATCCGTTGGTGGCGGCGGCGGCAATGGCGGTCTGAATGTTTCCGGCGCGGTAAGCTTGTCTGGCAAATCCGGTGCGGCTGTGGGTCTGGGCCTCGGCGGTTTCGGCGGCGGCGGCGGAGACGCAGGCACAGTGAAACTGGATGTGCAAAGCGATGTCGTCACGGCCGGAGACGGCTCGCATGGTCTGTTTGCGCAAAGCGTTGGTGGCGGTGGCGGAACCGGTGGCACGAATATCTCGGGGACGCTGTCGCTGACCAAGCCATCGGGCTCGAACACGATCTTTTCCGTTGCCGCAGGTGTTGGCGGTTTTGGTGGCGCGGGCGGTAACGCGCAATCCGTCGATCTGGATTACACCGGCAATGTTCAGGCGGTGCCAATGGTCATGTCGAACGGTACTTTGACAATTGATCAAAGCAAAGGAGCCAGCGGCATCGTTGCGCAATCGCTTGGCGGCAGTGGTGGCAATGGCGGGATAAATGTATCCGGCGGTTTGGCGATTAGCGGCAAACCCGGCGCGGGTCTGACCGATCAAAGCAAGTCCTACGCAGTTGTTGTCGGGGTTGGCGGTTTTGGCGGCGGCGGCGGCGACGCTGGGAACGTCTCGGTTGATATCGGCGCAGGCAGCACGATCCGGGCGCATGGTACAGGGCAGTCCGGTCTGCTGTCACAATCCATTGGCGGCGGTGGCGGCAATGGTGGCATGAACGTTTCGGGCGGGATCGTTTCAGACAGTTCCCTGATCGTGGGTGTCGGCGGGTTCGCGGGCAATGGCGGCAAAGCGGGTGACGTTACTGTCACGTCGCAGGCAAACATCACGGTCACGACAAACCCTGATGACATCTCGATCCCCAACACAACGACGTTTGAGGACAAGCTGCGCGATTTCCTGGGCAACACGATTGTCGATCAAACTCAGGAACTGACCTCAACTTTCGGGCTTGAGCGTCTGTTTATCGACATGGGTGTCTTCAATGAAGAAAAGCAGGATACAGACGGGTCGGCTGGTCTGCTGGCGCAGTCCATCGGCGGCGGCGGCGGCAATGGCGGGTTGAACGTCTCGGGCGGTATCGCGCTGAGCAAAGACGGCAAGATCCCCTCGGTCACATTTGGTGTTGGCGGCTTTGGCGGCAACGGCAATATCTCGGGTAATGTGGCGGTGGATCATGCGGGCGCGGTTTCGGTTGCGGGCAACTGGAAGCACGGTGTTCTGGCGCAATCCATTGCGGGCGGCGGCGGTAACGGCGCGCTGAACGTGACCGGTCAACTTAACTACGGCGATTCCAACAATTCCAGCGGCAAGACCGATCTCAGCATCGTTGGCGGCCTTGGCGGCCACGGAGGCACTGGCGCGGATGCGGGCGACGTAACTGTCACGCAAACCGGCAATATCTCGACAAACGGTTATCACGCACGTGGCCTCTTTGCGCAAAGCATTGGCGGCGGTGGCGGTACCGGTGGGATCAACGCGACGTTCGTGGGTACCAAAGACAGCTCGCCCATCGCGATGGGCATTGGTGGCTTTGGTGGCGGCGGCGGTGACGCGGGCAATGTCACCGTAGCGCGCGGAACGTCGACAGCGGCAGCGGGTACCATCACAACCGATGGGGCCGGATCACACGGGATCGAGGCGTCCAGCATCGGTGGCGGCGGCGGTGACGCCGGGATCAACGCGGTTGTGGGTATCAGCAAAACTACCGGCAGTCAGAGCAATGGCGGCACAGGCGATTCAAGTGGCCGCAAAACGCCCACAAACACAGGTGTCGATGACTCAGTCATCGCAAACTACAATGCGGTACTTGATGAGCTTGAGGGAAAGGTGAACCCGGCGGATTCCTCGGGTAATAAAACGGGTGTGTCGGCTGTGGTGGCCATTGGCGGGTCTGCCGGAACTGCGGGTGATGGTGGCATGGTTGATGTGGACCATTACGGCAATGTCCTGACTAAGCAGGACGGCAGCCACGGGATTTTTGGGCAATCCATCGGTGGCGGTGGTGGTAACGCGGCTCTGAACCTGGGAATGACCTACGAGTTGGCCTCGGACGCGACAAACAAGGGCTTTGGTCTGGCGATTGGCGGTGGTGTTGGAAACGGCGGCGACGGTGGTGCTGTCGATTTGCGCCATACCGGTGACATCACCACGCAAGGGGCAAACTCCCACGGTCTGTTCGCGCAATCTGTTGGCGGCGGGGGCGGCAACGCCGGTTACAACTCTGCCTCTACCTCGGTGGATGGCGGCAACGTCAACATCCAGATCGGTCGCGTTGGCGGCACGGGTGGAATGGGCGGCAACGTCTATGCAAGCTCGAACGGAATCATCGCTACGCAAGGCAACAGCTCTTATGGCTTTTTTGCGCAATCGATCGGTAACGGAGGCGGAAACTCGACCTCGACCTCGGTCAGCATCGGGACCCCCAAAACCGGTGATAGCAAAGGCAACAAGGCCAGCCTGTCCGTTGGGCTTGAAGGAGGCACAGGCGGTGAAGCTGGCGATGTCACGGCTGTTGTGGCTGGTACGGTCTCAACCCAGGGTACGGATGCCCATGCGGTGTTTGCCCAAGCCGTTGGTGGCGGCGGCGGCACCGGCGGCAAGGCCAGCAACTCGGCCGGCAAGGGCACATCGATTGCCCTGTCCATCGGCGGCAGCGGCGGCAGCGGTGGCTTAGGTGGCAAGGTTGACCTCACCAATACCGCGCGGGTCGCGACCTTTGGCGACAGGTCAAACGGGTTGCTGGCACAATCCATTGGCGGCGCGGGCGGCACCGGCGGTATGGTTCAGGCGGGTCAGTCGAACCTCGATACCATCAAAGCCGTAGTAAACCCGTCGACCGTTGGAACCACTGCGTCAATCAATGTCGGAGGTACGGGCGGGGACGGCATGACCTCGGACACCGTATCCGTAGACAGCGACGGGATCATCACAACCCAAGGCACAATGTCTCATGGCATCTTTGCGCAATCCGTCGGCGGCGGCGGCGGCATGGGGGGGGTGGTCGAGAACCGCATCATCAGCCTGCGCAAAGACATCGGCAACACGGCCACACTGTCAATTGGGGGCAATGGCGGCACGGGTGCGACCTCGGCGGCTGTGTCGGTCACGAACCGAGACCTGATCCAGACTGTTGGCGACAAATCCGTTGGTATCTATGCACAGTCGGTTGGCGGCGGTGGCGGAGACGCTCAACAGGTGCGCAACATCATCCTGGGTCGGTCATCGGACGGTGCAACGACAAACGCCATTCTGATTGGTGGCACCGGCGGCACAGGCGGGGCTGGCAGCACAGTGACAGTTGCAAATACGGTCGACGGTACGATCCTGACCAGCGGAGCTGAAAGTCACGGTATCTTTGCGCAATCCGTTGGCGGCGGCGGCGGCACTGGCGGTTCGACTATTTCGGTCGACGGCCGTTATGGCGGGGCTGAGGCCAGCACGCGGCGGGCGCTGCAATTTGGTCTGGGCGGCTCGGGTGGCACAGGCGGTATTGGCAGCACCGTTTCAGTGACCAATGCGGGTACTATCGTGACCACGGGTGCCGGTGCGCATGGAATTTTTGCCCAGTCCATCGGTGGTGGCGGCGGAAATGGAGGCAGCTCCATCACCGGGACGCTGCGACTGAAAACCGGCGACAACAGCTCGCCCACAGCGCAGTTGAATATCGGCGGCTCGGGCGGCAGCGGTAACGTTGCGGGCAATGTAATCGTTTCCAACAGCGGCGATATTCAGGTCGATGGCGCAGGGGCTTACGGTGTCATGGCGCAATCCGTCGGTGGCGGCGGCGGCAGCGGCGGTCTGGCCGTGTCCATGGATGTGAATGACCTCAAGAACACGATGACCGGCAAGTCTTTCTCCAAGATCGCCATTGGTGGTTCGGGCGGATCGGGTGCCGATGGCGGAGACGTCACGGTCAATCATACCGGCACCATTGTGGTGAACGCCCAAAACGGGTTTGGCATCTATGCGCAATCCGTAGGCGGCGGTGGCGGCAACGCAGGCTACTCGGTCTCGTCCCCGCTGGTTTCGGCGCTGGATTACACCATTTCACAGGCCTTGGGTGCCCGTACAGGAACAACCGGTTCGGTCGGCACCGTTACCGTGAATTCGACTGGCGACATTCTGGTGAATGGCGAAGGTGCGCAGGCTGTGTTTGCTCAATCGGTGAATGGCGGTGGTGGCAATGCCAACACATCGGTCAATTTCACAACGCGGACGTCTGGCGCGACAGGTTCAGTCGTGCGCAGCGACATTGCCCTTGGTGGCGACGATGTGTCAGGTACGGCGGGCAATCAGGTCACGCAGACGCATGACGGCAACATTGCCACGACGCGTGACAGATCGACGGCCCTGATGGTGCAGAGCGTCGGCGGCGGCGGCGGAACCGCGTCCACCAACATGGACGTCGAGGATGGTGACGCCATCGACATCACGGCACGACTGGGTGCAATCAACACCAACGATGCAAGTGGTGGAGATGTAACCGGCAACCGTACGGGTGATGTTGGCACAGATGGCGCATTCTCGTCGGCGGGTACAGTGCAGTCGATTGGTGGCGGCGGCGGTAAGCTGGTGCTGAACAGCAACGGCAGTGGCGTGGCCGGTACAGAAAAGGCTGCATCGGTGATCCTGGGTGCTGATCCCAGCTTCAACAACGATGGCGGTGCGATCAGCCTGTCGCTGGACGGTGATGTCTTTACCAGCGGAGACCGCGCGTTTGGTCAAACGGTCCAAAGCATCGGAGCGGGCGGTGGCGAGGTTGTGATCTCGGGGCTTGGTGCCACCGATGTGACCCTGGGCGCGCAGGATGGATCGACCGGGGACGGCGGCAATGTCAACTTCACCAATATCGGTGATATGACCACAAGCGGCCAAGGCTCTCATGGCTTCGTCATTCAGAGCATCGGCGGTGGCGGCGGTATTGTCTCGACCGACATGGCGCAAAGCCGGATCACCGTGGGTCTGTCGACCAACAATGGCGGCAATGGCGGCGATATCGATTTCACGCAGACCGGGACCATCGTAACCACCGGCCAAGACGCGATTGGTGTGCTGGCACAGTCTCTGGGCGGCGGTGGCGGCATGGTGGATTCAGTCTTCCGTGGTTCCGCTGGCGGCGCGGGTTCCGGTGGGGCCATCGACATGGCGCTGAGCGGCAATATCATGTCGGTTGGCGCAGGCGGTATCGGTGTTCTGGCGCAGTCCGAGGGGCGTGATGGCGCAGGTGCCATTAATCTTGGCCTCGATGGTGTCATCATGGGTGGCACCGGGCAGACGGGCTCGGTTGCTTCGATCGTTGTTGACGGGGGCACGAACAACGCGCTGTCGCTGTCGGCGAACAGCGTTTTGTTGGCCGGGAACAATCAACTGCTGAATGGCGGGGATGGGAACGATCAGGTGACACTTTCGGGTGCGGCGCTTGGAAACCTGAACCTTGGTGCGGGCACTAATGGTCTTACTGTTGAACAAGGGGCTGCGTTCTATGCGTTGGATTCGGTCGACCTAGGGTCTGCCGGTATGATGCAGGTGAACGGCGAGTTTGTTCTGGGTGCCAACTGGGGGCTGAACACAACGTTCACGTCATCTGTGCAGGCCAGTAACTTTGCTTTCTACGGCAATGTCAGCCAAACGCTGGACCTGACCGGAAGCCTTGCCTTCGGCAATAGCGCAACGTCGACGTTTGATGTGTATTTCCTCACCTCAGGTGCATCTGGTGGTAAAAGCGATCTGGTCAATGTGACCGGAAACGCAACAATTGGCGGTACGCTGACACCACAGCTGAATACGCTGGAACGCGCTTTGCCTTTGGTGATCATCAATCCGAATGGCACCGCAGCGGATGCCGGGACAACGATTCAGGACACGGTGGTTCTGGACTATTCGATAGGTTTGAATGGTTCGACATCTGATGGCAGTTCCATCGATCTGGTGGTTGCGCCCGACTATTCGACGCAAGGGATGAATGCCAACCAAACGGCCATCGGTAATTATATCAACCAAGTGCTTTACGGTCAGGGATCGGCGGCACAGGGCGAGTTGTTTGCCCTCATCGGCAATATGCAGTCCGAGGCTGAGGTCATCGCTGCAATCAACACGCTGTCGACGTCAGACTATGCGTCTGATCTGGTGGATGCTTACTACGGCACACGGGTGTTTGCAGACACACTACACAATTGCGAGCGCTTCACGGATTATCAGGTCGGTGATGATCCGCGGAACTGCATTTGGTTCTCGGGTGGCAGGTCCTTCTTTGACCGCGACCAGACGGGAATCTACGATGCGCTCGACATAAACGCGACCAACCTTTCGGCAGGTGTGCGTATTCCGGTCGGAGATGAGCTTTACGCAGGATTTGCCGTGGGTCACGACCGGATGAGCCTGAGCAACGGGTCGTCCTATACTGCAAATGGCGACCGGTTCAATCTTGGCGCGTCGCTCACCAAGTATTCTGGTGCGTGGGAATTCGCAGCCCAGCTGTCTGCTGGGTGGTCGGATTACGATACGCTCAGCGCCGGTGGGATCGTTGGTGTACTGCCAGGCGGGACTGTTGTGAACACGTCGGGGGTCAGTGAGATCACCCACAAGACCAACCATCAGAACCTGCGGTTGAGCTTTGCCTATGACCACAGGTTCGCTGGAGGGGCGTCTTACCTGCGCCCCGAGTTGTCATTTGACGCAACACGTCTGGCCACCACGAGTAACGGTCAAGCCACGTTGTCCAGGGTCACCCTGCAAGACGACAGCAACATGATCTACTCGCTGACACCTTCGTTGGAAATGGGGACCGAACAGGTCCTGAGCGGCAAGCAGAAGCTGCGCGCCAGTTTGCGGGCGGGTGCCATCTTCTCGTCCGATGATACAGTATCGGTCACTGCCGGGTTCGCCGGGGCCAGCGCTGCAGATGGCGGTTTTGCCAATACCAGCTATGTCGGCGACAGCCATGGGGTCATTTCGGCACGGCTTGGCTTGTTCGCACTGGATGACAGCCGCTTTATCAATCTGAGCGTGGATCATATGTTCGGAGACTCAACCGAGGCTTTGCAGGTCGGACTTGGCCTTGGAGTACAATTCTAATTCATGAGGAACATCAGAATGAAAACTTGGATTTGTGTCTTGGGCGTCTCGATGGGGTTGGCGCTGCCGCTGACCGCTCAGGAAACCGAGGCACCGCTTTGGTCTGTCAATTGCAGCAATTTGGTCAGTGGGGGCGAGTTGGTTTGCGAGATGACACAAAGCATTGTTCTGGCCGAAAACAATCAACGCCTGACCTCGATCGCATTTGTGAAACCGGCTGGAAATGACGAGGTTGAGGCCGTGCTAACCCTTCCTTTTGGACTGTTGTTCTCAGAAGGGCTGGTGGCCAGTGTTGATGGCACCGAAGTGGCGCAGCCCGCGTTTTTGACCTGCGAGGCGCAAGGGTGTTTTGCCCGCTCAACGGTTTCCTCGGACTGGATGTCCGCCATGCGCGCCGGAGACCAATTGACGATCGCGGGGGTCAACCGGATCGGTGAACCGATTACCTTTACCTACGATCTGGCGGGTTTCAGCAAGGTCTCTGATCTGCTGCCATAAGTTCTACCTCAGGGTTACACCTGGACTGCGCCCGCACAGGCTGGCGCAGCACTTTAATTTCGAATTCTGCTTGGAGCACCTTTAGTTCGGGGCGACCTGTCATATGGCGGCGATGTGCAGGTATCATTCCAGTTCTGAAAAGAGCCAAAGACCCGCACCACGCACCGTTGACGTCCTGGTTAGGTTGCCGAAGTAGCAAGGAAAATACAAAACAGTCACCCATAACCATGGGCATGATTTGGATCGCGCCACTCCACCCTGAGACACTGCGCGGTATCCTTATCAGTCTAAACATTTTAGGCTGATAAAAATAAATTTTGATCTTCGCCGAATAATTCTATTGAATGGCTTGCACTTTCCGAAGCCCAGGAGATCGTGAATGCAAGCCCCGACCAAGCATGCCAAGTCCAAGCAGAAAGGTAAGCCGACTGAGCTGGGGCAGGCCATTCGCAGGCGGCGCAAGGCGATGGGAAAGACCTTGGATCAGGTGGCGCAATCTGCCGAGCTGACAACCGGATTTCTGTCGCAGGTGGAACGTGGGCTAAGTTCTCCGTCGTTGACATCCCTGATGTCGATCGCGGCGGCCTTACAGACCAGTATCGAACAATTGCTCAGCGTGCCCGAGGTGTATTCTCAGTATGTTGCTCGGGATAACCGCCAGTCCTATTCGCTTGGAACACGTGGGCGTTATTATGAAAAACTGGGTCCGGGATTCGCTGGCGCGTTGTTCCACCCGCAGATCGTTCATCGCCCTGCTGGGCATGTTTCTGAACGCATGTGCCATACTGGTGAGGCCTTCTGCTATCTGTTGTCGGGGCAGTTGGAATATCATTTGGGTGATCAGGTTTTCACGCTGTCGCCGGGCGATGTGATTCATCACGACACCTCAACATTGCACTATTCAATCGTGCTGGGTGAGACCGAAGCGGTTGAGCTTTGGGTTACGACTTCGCCGATCAACAATACTTCTAATCAAGATGCGCACGCTTAAAAAGTTTTCTTCATCGCTAAAAAAAACTTTAGTAATATTAAAAATTGGTTATTCTCCTCTCGCATGAAGCAGATGCTGTTGCGGGAGGACAAGAGAATGCATTTGAAATCGGTACTTGGACTGGTTGTTGCCTCATCTTTGGCGGTGCCAGCGTTGGCGCAGGAACGAGGCGGCACGCTGAATTTCGCCAGATATGACGGATCAAGATTGATTGACCCGATCTATGCGGATCGAAATCCTGACATTTGGATGGTTGGCAGCTTGTTCGATACGCTGCTGCGCGGCAGCGCCGATGGAAACTCTGTTGAACCCGGTTTGGCTGAAACGTTTTCTGTCTCAGACGACGGCAAGACGGTATCTTTGACCCTGCGAGAGGGCATTCTGTTTGCCGACGGATCACCCATGTCAGGGGGCGATGTCGTATTCTCTCTGGACCGGGCGCGGAACCCGGATCTTAGCCCTTGGGCGGGCCTGTTGGGTTCAATTGATACTGTGTCAGCCGATGGCAATGCGGTCACGATTTCTTTGACGGATGCAGACCCAACCATTCTGTCTATGCTGGCAACGTTCAACACGGCGATTGTCTCCAAAGCGGCCTTTGACGCAGCACCAGGTGATACGGATCAGGATAAATCCGCAGCAATCTTTGCCTCGACATCTGCTGGCGTCGGATCCGGCCCATTTTACCTGTGCGGTTTTGAACAAGGGGCCTCGATGGATTTCTGCGCCAATGAGAATTACTGGCGCATGGGCGCGGACGGCAAACCGCTGCCTTACTTGGAAGGTGTACATTTCGAGATCATCCCGGATGACGCCACCCGCATTCTGAGCCTGCAGGCTGGTGAAGTAGACGCAGCCGAATTTATTCCGTTCAGCCGTGTGGCCGAGTTGGAGGCTGATCCAAATATCAGTATGCAGCTCTACCCATCGACGCGGATCATCTATTCGCCGATCAACACGCGCGAAACGCGCGCTGACGGCTCGCCGAACCCGCTGGCAGATGCCCGCGTGCGGCAGGCGCTGAACTATGGCACCAACAAGGATGCCTTGATCGGTGTGGTTCTGCATGGCGCGGGTCAGCCAATGAGCTCGCCATTGATGGCGAAAGCAACTCAGTACGCCTCAGACCTCAGCCCGCTGTATTCCTATGACATGGACAAGGCCAAGGCGCTGGTTGCCGAAGCGGGTCTGGAACCGGGGACCGAAGTTACGCTGACAACGCTGGCAGGCTCTGCGGATGACGCGACCATCTTTGCGGCCTTGCAACAGATGTGGGCGCCTTTGGGCATCGAATTGGTGGTTGAACAGGTCGATGGCGCCACGCGAGGGGCAAAGAACCGTTCCGGTGAGTTTGACATCCACACCTATGGCTGGGTCAACGATGTAAACGACCCAAGCCAGGTTGTCGGTTGGCTGGGATATACTCCGACCGCCAAAGCTGTTGGCACGGGTTGGGAGAATGCCGAGTTCAACACTCTGTTCGAAGAAGCCGCGAAAGAGATGGACACCGAGGCTCGCAAAGCCAAATTCGCCAAGATGCAGGACCTTTATGCCGAAGCCGCCCCGCTGCTGTTTATGTACGAGACCCCCTTTGCAGTGGCGCTTGGAACATCGGTCGAGGGCTATGTTCAGACGCCCTTGGGTAATAACATCTTCGATGAAGCAACAGTCAGCCGGTAAGAGCTGAAGCCCTTGCCTCGCCGCACCCTGGCGGCGGGGCCTTTTGTCGGAGCGCGGATGTGTCCAGCCTGAACTATATCTTCAAGCGCCTGTTGATGATGGTGCCGACCTTCTTTCTGGTCATGGTCATCATCTTCATGTTGGTGCGTATGCTGCCGGGTGATCCGGCCATTGCGATGGCAGGTGACCGCGCCTCGGATGCCGATATTCAGGCGATCCGCGAACGGCTGGGTCTGACGGAGCCCATGCTGGTTCAGTTCTGGTTGTTTCTCAGCAATACAGTGCAGGGCGATCTTGGACGTTCGATCCTGATGCGGACGGATGTGATAGATGTGATCGCCGACCGTCTGCCGATAACAGTGTTTCTGACAGTATATTCCGTGGTCCTATCGCTGCTGATTGCCGGGCCGCTGGCCTTTGTCGCCGCGCTCAATCGCGGCCGTTGGCCGGATGCGGTAATCCGCACTGTATTCCAGATCGGCCTTTCGATGCCCGTTTTCTATATCGGTCTGGTTCTGCTGACGTTCTTGGCAGCGCAACTGCGCCTGTTCCCGGTCGGCGGCTACGGGGATACGTTTGTAGAAAAACTGTACCACCTGTTTTTGCCATCGGTCACGGTGGCGCTTTACACCTCGGCCATCATCATGCGGAACCTGCGCAGCGCGATTATCGAGGTTCTTGACGCCGAGTATGTCCAGTTCGCCCGCGCCAAGGGCCTGCCGTCGCGCCTGATCCTTGGACGGCACGTGTTGCGCAATGCGCTGATTTCGACCGTCACGCTGCTGGGCCTGTCCATCGGCAACCTAATGAGCGGAACGCTTGTGACCGAGACGGTGTTTGCCGTGCCGGGAATGGGGCGGCTGATGCTAGAGGCGATCTTTGCCCGCGACTATCCGCTGATTCAGGGCCTGACGCTGACCTTTGCGGTGTTGGTCTCGCTGGTGTTTCTAATGACGGACCTGTTCCAGAGCCGCCTTGATCCAAGGATGCGCCTGCAATGAGTGATGTGACCTTCGCCGCTGACCGCCCTTCTTTCCTGCGTATGGCCTTGCGAAAGCCAGGTTTTGTCGCCGGGATGCTGATCATCGGGTTTTCGATCCTGCTGGCGATTTTTCCAGGGGTCTTCGCGCCATATGATCCAAATGCGATTGATTACAACGCAATCCGTCAACCTCCGTCATGGGCGCACCCGTTTGGGACCGATCTGTTGGGCCGAGACAGCCTTTCGAGGGTGATCTGGGCCTATCAGGTCAATTTGCAAATGGCTGTGTTCGGCACCGTGTTTGCGCTGGTAACAGGTGTGATCATCGGCGCACTGGTCGGCTATTACCGAGGCATCGCCGATATGATCTTTGGCCGGATTGTTGATGCAGTCATCACCTTCCCGTTTCTGGTACTGGTGATCGCGGTGGTCGCTGTGCTGGGGCCGGGATTGGTCAATATGTATATCGCCATCTCGGTGGTCTATTGGGTGTATTACGCGCGTCTGATGCGAGCCGAAGTCATCGCTCAGATGGGCAATGACTATGCGGCCGCCGGGGTCGTCATGGGCTATTCCGACCGTCGCATCATCTTCCGCCACTTGCTGCCCAACGCGATCACGCCTGTGATCGTTTATTGGATGACCGACATGGCACTGGTGATCCTTCTGGGGTCTTCGCTGGGCTATCTGGGGTTGGGTGCACAACCGCCGCAGGCCGAATGGGGCGTTCTGATTGCCGAAGGGCGCAATTTTATCTCAACCGCGTGGTGGCTGAGCCTGATGCCGGGGCTCGCAATTGTTTTGACCGGTCTTGGTTTTTCCCTGTTGGGCGACGGGTTGGCCGATCTGTTGAGGCCGAGGGGGTAAGGGATGGAAGACAACACACCGATCCTGCAGGTCGAGGGCCTGAACACCACCTTCTACCGCAACGGCAGCGCCTTGCCTGCCTTGCGTGACGTGAGCTTTTCTGTCGCGCAGGGTCAGGTCTTGGGGCTGGTCGGGGAAAGCGGATCAGGCAAAAGCGTCACGTTGCGTTCGATCATTGGACTTGCGCGCCGTTACGGGGATGTAACCGGAACAGTGCGTTGGCAAGGGCGCGATCTGGTCGGGATGGCAGATCGCGCCCTGCGTCAAATTCAGGGGCGTGAGATCGCGATGATCTTTCAAGAGCCGATGACCTCTCTCAACCCGCTGCTGACGGTTGGTCTACAACTTGAAGAAACGTTGCGCGCCCATACCGACCTGTCGCGAGCAGCGCGTCGGGATCGTGCAATCGAGATGCTGGATCTGGTCGGTATCCCGTCGGCTTCACAACGGTTGAAGGACTACCCGCACCAGTTTTCCGGCGGCATGAGGCAACGGGTGATGATCGCCATTGCGCTGGCAGCGAACCCTAAATTGTTGCTTGCGGATGAGCCAACCACGGCGCTGGACGTCACCATTCAGGCCCAGATCCTCGATCTGATTCTTCAACTGGCGCAGGACTTGGATATGGGGGTGGTGATGGTCACGCATGATCTGGGCGTCGTGGCGCAGACTTGCGACAAAGTTGCGGTGATGTATGCGGGCCGGATCGTCGAGCAAGGGCCGGTCAGGGATGTCCTGCGCGAACCGCGTCATCCCTATACCGTTGGTCTGATGCGCTCGGTGCCCGAGAATTTGCCGCCACGCACACCTCTTTACTCCATACCCGGCGTACCACCGGGGTTGGACGCTTTGCCTGTGGGATGTGCTTTTGCCCCGCGCTGCGCGTCATGTATTTCACCATGCAGTCAGGATCGCCCGGCCTTGTCTTTGATCACCGAAGGGCGGCAGGTGGCCTGTTTCAATCCGATTGCCACGTCTCAGGGGAATGCCGCATGAGCGCCACGGTGATGGAAATCCGCGACCTGCATCTGCGCTTTCCTTTAGGGCGCAGCCCAGGCGATTTTCTGACCGGTCGCCCCGGTCGTGTCGTGAACGCACTGAACGGTGTCAGCCTGGATCTGATCCGGGGCGAAACACTGGGTGTCGTAGGAGAGTCCGGTTGCGGCAAGTCTACACTCGCCCGCTGTATCGTGCGGCTTTACAAACCCAGCGATGGTGAAATTCGTTTTGATGGTCATGATATCTTTGCGGCCGATCAGCGTACGGACAGGGTGTATAATCGTCGCGTTCAGATGATGTTTCAGGATCCGTACTCGTCTCTGAATCCGAGGATGACAACGGGGCAAATCCTGACCGAAGCGCTGCGCGTGCATGAGATGCGCCCAGAAGCGGACATCCCCGAGCGCGTTGCCGAGTTGCTGGAGCTGGTGCGATTGCCGCAAGATGCACAGCACAAGCTGCCGCATGAGTTTTCGGGCGGGCAGCGCCAACGTATCGCCATTGCCCGCGCTTTGGCGGTCGAGCCCGAGGTTCTGATCGCGGATGAACTGGTCTCTGCACTGGATGTTTCGGTGCAAGCACAGGTGGTCAATCTGTTGCTTGAATTGCAGGAGACTTTGGGGCTGACGATCCTGTTCGTCGCCCATGACCTGCGCTTGGTGCGTCACGTTTCAAACCGTGTTGCGGTGATTTATCTGGGCCGGATTGTCGAGATCGGAGACAGCGAGACGCTGTTTTCCGCCCCGGCGCACCCTTACAGTCAGGCGTTACTGCAAGCGGCCCCATCGCTGAACCCCGATGATCGGGGCAGGGCGGTCAAGCTGGAAGGCGAACTGCCGTCGCCCCTGAATATGCCGTCCGGTTGCCCGTTCCATGTGCGCTGCCGCCACGCCACCGAAATCTGCAAAGCAACTCGACCCACCCTGCAACCATTCAAGGAGCAGGGCGAAGTTGCCTGCCATCATGTTGAAGAGATCAATACCCATGCTTGACGCCCCTGACGCGAACAAGGCCCCTGTCGTCGCCGCTTTGCGCGCGGAAATGAAAGCCAGACAATTGGATGCATTTATTCTGCCGCGATATGATGCGCATCAGGCGGAATATGTTGCGCCGCATGATGAAAGGCTTGCTTACGTGACCGGGTTTACCGGATCGGCAGGTCTTGCCATCATCACCATGGATACGGTCGCGCTGTTTGTGGATGGGCGCTATGTGGTTCAGGCGGCGAACCAATGCCCCAAGCCATTGTTCTCACACCACCATTTGTTCGAGGAACCCCCCGAACACTGGCTGGCGGGTGTGGCGCAGCCCGGCTGGCAGGTCGGATTTGATCCGATGCACGTTCCGCCAACCTTATTCGACCGGTTTGCCAAGGAGGTTCGGCAGGGCAAGCTGGTCACTGTCGAAGATAACCCGGTTGACAGAATTTGGGTGAACCAACCATTGCCCCCGGTTGGAGAAATAGAATCCTTTCCGGTTCAGATTTCAGGCCAGCCGACACGCGAGAAAGTCGATGAACTGTTAAGCTGGATGCGGACCAGAGGTGCGGAGCTGTTGGTTGAGACGCAGCCCGACAACATCGCCTGGTTGCTGAACATTCGGGGGTCGGATGTTGCCTTTAACCCAATCCCGCAGTCCTTTGTGTTGGTGAACGCAAGCGGCAGTGTGCTTTGGTTTGTTGCGGCGTCGAAGCTACACCCGGATGTTCTCCAGTTCTTGCCAGAGACGGTTCAAGTCCGCGCTCCTGACGAATTTCTGCCTGCTGTAATAAAGCAAGTCGAGCCCGGGCAGAGTGTCTTGTTCGATCCCGCGTTTTCGCCGGTTGCCGTGCGCGCGGCCATAGACCAAGCCGGTGGTATTGCGCAGCCTCATTCAAGTTTCCTAACTGCCCGTAAGGCCGTAAAAAACCCTGTAGAGCTGCAGGGGATGCGGTCCTGCCATATCCAAGACGGCATAGCTTGGGTCGAGTTCTGCGCCTGGCTTGCTGCCGAAGTCCCGCGCCGCAGTGAAGCGGGCCAGCCTGTTACAGAGCGCGAAGCAGAAGAGGCGATCTTGCGCTTTCGTCAACGCCAACCCGGTTTTCTTGAACAAAGCTTCAATTCCATATCTGCCGCAGGCGGTAACGCTGCGATGTGCCACTACTCGACACGAGGGGACAATCAGGTGGCGATCCGTCCTGGTGACACATATCTGCTGGATTCCGGTGGTCAGTACGAGACTGGCACCACCGATGCCACCCGCAGCTTCGCTTTTGGGCCAAAACGCCCACAGGGATATGATCGGGCTTACACGGCTGTGTTCCAGGCGTTTCATTCGATAGCGACCCTGCGCTTTCCGCCCGGTACGCAAGGTCATCACATCGATGCAATCTGTCGTCGACCGCTGTGGGACCTCGGGCTGGACTACGATCATGGGACAGGTCATGGAGTGGGCCACCGACTGTCCGTGCATGAACACCCACAGCGAATTGGCAAGCCCTATAACCCGGTTGATCTGGCGCCGGGCATGATCCTCTCGTTGGAACCTGGGTATTACGAGCAAGACAGTTTTGGAATTCGGATCGAAAACCTCGTTGAAATTGTCGAGGAAGATGATGGCTTTCTGACGTTCTCGAACCTAACATGGTGTCCTATTCAAACGGACATGTTGCTGGTCGAGATGCTGACCGAAGCCGAGCGTGAATGGGTGAACGCGTATAACCAGCGCGTGGTTGAGACGCTGGGGTCCGGTTTGTCATCTGAGGCGCTCGCATGGTCAAAGACAGCGTGCGCTCCAATTTGACCCTTAGCGGCATCATAAACGCGGCTTGTTCATGCGATCCTTTGCAATGCCTAAATCTCGTTCAGGGCGCTGATTATGTCTTCGGCATGTGACGGATCGGCGAACAGGGCCCGAAGTAAAGCGCTCAGGGGGTAGTTGGGCCAAGCCTCATCCAAGAGAAGAATTGTTGCCTTTGCCCGGTCGTGCTCTCCCAACCTTTGATAGGCTGCGGCAAGATAACCGATCGAGATGGCACTGACCGGGTCACCCAATCTGATCGATCTGTTGAATTGGTCGACGCAGCCTTGATAATCTCCCAAATGAAAACTCGATGATGCCAGCACGCTTCGATATGGGAATCTGCGATTGGTGGTGTCGTAGTTTTGCGCGCGTTTGGCGGACCTGGTAGCACGTTCAAAATTTCCACCAAACAACGCAAACAAAGCGTCAAAGTTGATGACATGGATATCGTCAGGCGCGAGGCGGATCGCACGGTTCGAATGGGCCATCGTCGCGTCGAAGTCGCGCTTGGCAAAAGAGACAAGAGCCAGCGCCGAGTGGCTCCAGCCTTCACCGGGTGCGAGTTCTACGGCTTTATCGGCATGCGCCTCTGCTTGAACCAGAAAATCGCGCTTCTCTGCTCCGGTCGGAGTGGTGATCGCCAAGATTCCTAACGATTGTGCCGAGCCCGCGTATCCGCCAAAATACGAGTTGTCCAACGCAATGGCGCGCTCGAACATACCGCTCACAGCTTGCAATCGGGCACGATCCAGAACTGGGAACATCAAAGGACGCGCTTCGTCAGCCAGATTCATCGCCTGCAGCTTAGTGGGATTGGTGGAAAACAGAGCTTCCCGGACAGCTTGTTGTTTTCTCGCGGCTTCGGATGGGTCTGAGACGCTCGTCGATTGCTGAGGATTAAATTGAAGGTACAATCCGGTGGCGCATAACAGCAGAACGCCCATCAGTGCAGCACTGCGCAACCAATTGCGACGTGTCCAAGGCGTGCCGTTTTCATGGTTGGCCGAAATCACCTCAAACCGGGGTACATATCCTCCGGGATCCACGTGAATGCGCAAACACTGATCCTTGCCGGAATTCGAGTAATAGTTTGCCAGTCGCCGCCGCATACGGCCGGCATCTACGCGCACCACGGCCATTGGATCGCCGCGCCCACCCAATGATCTGCCGTAGACATCCTCGGCAATCGACTTGGCCCGGATGTTGTCCCCGTGCCCAGCCAAAAGAGTTTCAACGACATATCGTAGAAAAGACTGTAACCGCTCAGCCCCTTCAAATTCCGGGCTGTTCAATATGGCATCCAATGCCTGCCGGATCTCAGGATCCGTCAGGTTTTTCGGAATCGGATCACGGCCCGATTCAGAGTGTAACCCCCTAGATGTCACCACATCAGCCGCTTTCACGCTTTTCGTAAGCATCTGAAAATAAACATGTTACGACGTAACATACGTTAAGATACCTGAATATGTAAATGAATTTCGACGATACTTAACTGGAAAGGAGGGGGAATAGCCTTTTCGCTGAGGCCTAAGCGAGATCAGGTACCTTGGGGATCGACATGGTTTCATTGACATTAGTGTTTCCGGAACAAACGAACGAAATCGGCCGGCTACGCAGTTCGGATACAGTGTTTGCGCAAATCTGTGCCGACTATGAAAGCTTGACAGCGCTGCTGCCCTGCGATGCCAGCGATCCAACCTACACAGATTTAACTGATAGCCTTCGGGGGCTTGAGGACGAAATTCGGCTCTACCTCGCGTCCAAATCAAATTCCTCCGAAGGCTAACAAACCGCAGGAAAGGTGATCCAAATGCTGGCTAACTTGTTGTTTTATTTGGGTCTGGTCGTATCGTTGTCTATCGGCTTTATGTATTTCCGCGACCTGGGGGATATCAGCCAGATGGTGTTGAAGGTGAAGCGGAACAATATGATCCGGTTCATTCGAAACGAAAACACTTATATCGTAGTTGGTGTTGGCGGGTTGGCTTTGATGCTGTTGGGTCATCTGATGGGCGGCGGCCCGGGTTGGTTGTTCTTCCTCGGCGCGCCTGCCGTGACGCTTCTTATAGTCTTCCTGTTCGTTTTCCCCTGGATCTGGGTACATATTGGATTGCGAAACCAGCAAGACAGCGCCCGTTACTTCCCGATCTCGGAAGCCAAGCAATTCATAAACCCTTCGGCAAGCGTTCTTGTGATCGAAAACAACGGACATGCCCGCGCCCATTCCGATGCGCAGTTGATGCGCCCGCATTTGGCAGGAAATTCTGAGGGGCTGGGTGGCGACGATATTGTGATGACATACTGCGCCATGGCCAATCTGGGTCTGGCTTACAAACCGCAGATCAATGGCAAACGGCTTGATCTTGAAGTCATGGCCCAGCATGGCAACAACCTGATCCTGCGGGACAACACGACGGGCGAGCCCATTCAACAGATTTACGGCCGTTTTGACAATGATCCGTCCGATCAATCTGCTATGCAGCCCTGGCCTACCTTTCGGATGAGTTTTCGAGGCTTCCAAAAGGCATATCCAGATGGCGAAGTGTTTTTGAACAAACCCTCTTCAAACCCTTTCTTGCGGCTCTTCGATTTGTTCACCGAGACTGTTTTCGCCTCGGGGATTGCGAAGCAGCATCAGGAGTCAGCGCCGGTCATGGACAACATGAGCCATAGTGATGACCGGTTGCCCAACAAAACCTATGTTTGGGGCGTTACAATAGCTGATGATGCTGTCTGCTGGACCGATGACTTCATTGCTGAGCATCACGGATTGATCAATGCGAATGTGGGCGACCGAGATGTCGTGGTTGCCTATGACCCGGTCTATGAAAGTGTGGGTGTCTGGTACAATGATGGCGGCGCTCCGATAACGAAAATTGATTTCTTCGGCAATTCAAATCACGGAAAGCTCAGCCGTGTCGAAACCCTGAGATCGGGGATGTTCTGGCATGTCTGGGTCGAGTTCTTTCCGGCTACAGACATCAACCGCGTAGGGACCGAAACATTGGACGCAGCCCAAATTCAGAAGCCTCCAGTATCCGAACCCGAAACAGAACCGAAACAAAGCCAATGAGTGGAGGCGACATGAGACAAGTGGTTTGTCTATCCGCGAGCATATGTATCGCAGCTCAAATGTTAACGGCGCAGGAAGCGCCGATCATTCACGACGCCGAGTATTACATACTGCAAGCCCAACACGCCGAAAAATGGGCCGAGGATGATGCTGCGGTTGACGCGCTGCTTTCCGAGTTCCGGGAGCGCAATAATGGCAATCCGCCAAATATCGTTTCCATCCTGATTGATGATCTTGGTTTCGGGGATATGGGTATACCGGAACTCAACGCAGTACGAGGCATTGAAACTCCGAACATCAATCAATTCTCGGACGAAGGTATGCGGATGGTGCGAATGTACACCGAACCATCCTGTACTCCGACACGGGTTGCTCAAATGACTGGGCGTCTTCCAGTACGCATGGGAATGGGCAACACGACTGTGGATATAGCCGGCTTCGGTCTTCCAGGAAAGGAAGTCACTCTTGCTGAGGTTCTTAAAGAAGCTGGCTTTGCCACCAGCCATGTAGGTAAATGGCACATGGGTGACATCGCTGAGAGCTGGGCGATGAACCAGGGTTTCGATTACGCACAACATGCGATCCACCAACAAGGTCAGCTTACGATTTTCAACGACGATGCCATTCGCGAGCAAGTCTCAGTCGGTATCGGAGATTTTGTACCTGATTACGTGCTCGACGAGTGGTTCCGCCCAGACGCTTCAGCAATGATGACCGTCATCGAAGGCGAGGCAGGTGGACCAATCATGGAGATTCGAATGCAACCAGGCGAGCGTTGGGGCGCATTGAAATACGATGAGATGAACCAAGCGTATCAAGACAAAACGATAGAAGAGCTAAGACGTCTTGCTACCGGTGAGCAACCATTCTTCCTTCAATACTGGCCGATGATCCCACTACATAACACGCGTACTGGACGAACTGGGCCAGAGTCACCCAATGGGGGCCTCTACGCCGATAAGCTCCAGTTGCTCGATGAATACCTCGGGGAAATCTTCGCCGAAATGGAAAATCTGGACGTCGCCAATAACACTGTCGTTGTTGTCATGGGTGACAACGGACATTTCACCAAATACTCACCTCAATCCGGCTTCACACCGATGATCTACAAAGGTGGCAAAGGCGACACCACCGAAGGCGGGGTTCGAGTTGACGCCTTTATTCGCTGGCCTGGTGTTATCGGCCCAGATTCAATGGTTAACAACATCTTACACGTCTCCGATCTCTATACGACACTGTCACGTATTGCTGGTGCAGATGGGTTCATCCCGCGCGATCGGCTGGTAGATGGCGTCGATCAGTCAGCATCGATTTTGTTCGCTGATGAATCCAAAGGTCGCCGAGACTTGTTGATCGTGTATAACATTGATAAACCCGGAGCGATCATTAAGGATAAATTCCGAATGAACCTGCCGAAGGACCTAACAAACGGTATTTTGGCAGACTTCATAGACATTTATCGCGACACTCACGAAAAGTACCCTGTCTCGACTGAAGTCGGTGCTTGGGGAGGTCAGGAATTCGTTCGAATTCTCGCTCGTCACCAAGCCCGGAAGGAAAAATTCCCTGACGAGAAGCCCGCGTTCGGCATCCCTTACGAGGGGATTGAAAACATTCGCCCTGAAACCGCCGCGGCAGTTGAGGCATTCAAAATCAAGCAATCCTCGGTAAGCAAATGAGGTGCGTTTTACCCAAGCATCGCCAGCGTGGCCTGTTCCTGTGGAAGTGAAAAGCTAGGAGATCGGTAAATGAACTTAAATACACCTGCTTGCGCCGTCAGCACGATAACTCTGTCCTATCTGCTTGCTTTTGGCGCGTCCGCTCAATCGCTTCCCGCGCCGGGGCAAGATGACGAAGGCTGGCGGCATACCCTTGGATTTTACTTATTCACACCACTCAGAACCACAGGAACGTCCACGGTTGCAGGTCTTTCGGCTGATCTTGATCTTGATCTGGGCGACGTCTTGGAAGTTCTCGATTTCGCGGCGGCCGGGCGTTACGAAGCCTGGAATGGTGACCTGGGGATTATCGTTGATGCCAACTATGTGGGAATAGAAGAGGACGCGACGCTGCCAGGGCCGCTCGGGTCTTCGGTGAATGTAGACGTTCGGCAAAAGTGGTTTGCGGTCTTAGGCGCTTATCGAATTGCAGACGGCACCTATGGCACCGCCAATCAACGCTATACTGTCGATCTTCAGGGTGGCATTCGATACAACTCGATCCGGCAAGAGATCGACATCACAACACCAGGGCCAACCACTCCACCTGTATTGGGAGGGGATCAAGGCTGGGTCGAACCGGTCATCGGTGCGCGCGGCATGTGGCGATTGAACGAACGATGGACGGCAGTTACGTCAATCGACCTTGGTGGTTTCGGGGCTGGGGGAAATGATCTTCAGATCGGCGCGAATGTCGGTTTCGATTATCAACCCTGGGACAGAACATCGATCATATTTGGATATCGCTATTTCAGCGTTGACTACAGTGACACACTGAGCACGGGTGCGTTTGCCTATGATGTGACCCAACACGGGCCCTACTTTGGATTAAAGTACTTCTTCAATTGAGTGTCTTTACCAAGCAATTCTGACCTATCGTGGCCAAGCCCGATCTGCTCGGGCTGGGTTCAGAGATACTTTGCTCTTTGTCAGTCGCCTTTCAGGTAGACGGGATATGATCTTCGTCACTGTGCAGATTTCTTTCAAATGACAGAAAGTCATAGTACCCGCACCGATCACCATGTGGATATGCGCGGCAAGCCTTGGGCCGCGCGTCGTATACTGTGCAGACGCGCAGGTCCTGGTCGAAAAACACGCATATCTTTTTGTAAACGCGATCAACTTTATGCTTAAGCTTCAACGGATATTGGCTGCGCCCACTGAACATCCCAAACTTGGTGTATTTTGAGATCAGTTTCTCTTCCGAGATGCCCAAATGCGAACACAGCCTGGTGACGTCGGGGGCGAGCAGGTCGATTTCATCGTAGGTGCAACAAAACCCGGGGCATTTGCTGCAATCGTAGTTGGCTGCCATTTTTCCCCCTTAAAGTTTGCTGTGTGGTCTCTGCCTCTGGCAGAGAAATATTGAATATCGGCATGCGTTCAGAACGTTGACTGGGCATCTGGGATAGAAACTAAAACCTTGACCGATTGGATGCGCAAGCTCATTCTCCTGATCAGAAAGGGAGATACCATGAGTGATTTAACTGTATTTGTACAAGAAGCTGATTTGAATGAACTGCCCATTGCCCATCTCAACAAGATTGAAGAAATTCTTTTGCGTTCGCAGGATAGCGCTGTGCAGCAACTGGAAAACATCACAACAGCGATCAAGCTGATCAACGACAACCGCCAAAGACGCGATGGCGGTGGTGGTGTTAAGAAAAACCCGAACAACAAAGGCTGATCCCGGTCAAGATGTCTGAGCGGTGGCTTTGCGCAGCATGTCCGCCGCTCGTGCAAAATTTGGTCGATCACGTAGCAGGGTGGCTACAACAGGATCTGACCAATCAATATGGTCAAGTGCCGTGGCAATTTCTGCGATGCCATAGTCCTGCTGATTTGCGCCACCTGAATGCAAAACGGTCTTTAGGGAAGACATTCCAAACGTAAGCAAGTCGTCCGCGCGTTGCCCTTTTGGCCCGTCGGGCTCCGGGTCCCATAGCGAGCCATGGGTCATCCAGCGGCGGGCTGTGTGCAACAGGTTGCTAAAGCCCACATAAAAGCTTCCAACGCCGATATAGTTCTCTAGCGTATAAACGCGATGTGTGAACTTTCCGGGCAAGAACAGGGTTTCACCAGGGCGGATGACGAACCAGCAGGCACTTTTCAGAGAAAAAAAAGCCTCGGCATCGAACCGGGCGCGGGTTGTCACACTGATCCGTTCAACATCGTCCAGACCAGCTGCAAGCCCTTCATAAGTGTCCCATGCCAGCCACAATTTGCTTCCGATGCAGCAATGATTGCAAACCGCCATATCATCTGAATGAGAGTCGGTCAGTTTACCAGCTGTGCTGAACACTGCAGTCAGCATTTCCAATTCGCGAATGTTTTCGGAAGCACCGGACATGAGATTCCACGGTTGCAGGAAATCCACGTCAAAGAACTCGGAGAGCGCGCTGTCTCTAACCGGGAGGTCTGTGACGCCCATGATAACGCCAGACTGCCGCCAGCGTTGCAGGATTTCCGCGATACTCAGGTCCCGCTTTTCGTCACTTGTTCCCAATCGAACCGGATAAGTCTCTGAGGAAGTGCACTTACTCAACCGGGTCGCCAACTGCTCTGGTGTGCAGACGATGTCACCGTCGCTTTTACGCGCCATGGGCTGAGGGAAATCCCGGTAAAGCGCTGGGGCTTGTTTGGCCATGTTGTCGAACAGGTGCCGTTTTTGAAATGGAGCGGGCTTTAATTCAATGTCCAAAAGCCTTTGCCCAGATCCTTCGGGGAACCGAAGCGCGTTATCGATCTTCTTGAGCTTGCGGAAAAACGCCAGAACGTCCTCTTTCGATTGAGCGGTGTCTGCGCTTTGTCTTTCACGCAACATTCGGTGATCTCCCGCCTAACCGCTCAAGATGCTTCTGTGCTCTTTTCAGGTCCACTGTAGGGTTGCTTGTGTCGACTGCGGCCAGTGCCCGCTTGAGGAACACCAGATCGGGCCATCCCGGATCCTGGGTCGACGCGTGATCTGCCATGCTGAGCGCGGTTTTGAGCATGAGGCTTGTAGCCCCCTGTTCTTCAGCAAGTGTGAAGGCGTCAAGAAAGTAAGAGCGCGCGCCATCACGGTCTTGGTTTGAACCCAGCAACAAAAGCTCTCCTTTGACGCGCTGCGCTTCGGGCGATAGCCAGGGTTGTTTGGTGATAATGTCGTCCACCAAGTCCAGCCCGGCGTCTTTCTCACCCGTTTCAAGATGAACCTTAGCTTCAAGCAACGTACAAAACCCTTGCTGCCAAGTATTTGACATAAGGGCCAGCCCGTCATCATGATGCCCTTTTTTCGCAAGTGCCCAGCCTTTCAGATTAAGGCTCCACTCGACAAAGAAAGGATAGTTGTGGCGTTTTGATTGTTCGATTATTTCGTCTGATACCTCAATCAGGGCATCATATTCAGAACTGAAATGCAGCAGGACTCCACGCATCGCCAGTGAGTACACAATGGATTGTTTATAAGCGATTTTCTTTGCCAGTTCCAGCGACCGATCCGCAAAATCAACGGCCTCTTTCGTATGACCCATATACCACCGGTTGAACGACAAAAAGCACAAGCTTTCGACGCCGGGGTCCTCGCCGGTCTGGATGGACAGCGATTGAAAACGTGTGGGATCATAAATTTCGACAGATTTGGACAGATGTGTTTCAGCCTGTCGGTGATCACCCCGTAGTGTAGAGGTTACTCCACACAGGTTCCGGGCCACCAGTTTTGAGACTTCGTCATCTCGCTGCTTGGCAAAATCCAAACAAAGATCCGCAAGTTCCTGCGCGCGTGCATAGTCCGACCCAACCTGCGCTGAGTTCCACATTCCATAGAGAATTTCATGCAAACAGGTCTTGTCTTCACCGGAATTGGTAAGCTGCCAGGCGTCTTCATATGCCTGAACAGTTTCAGGCGCAGTATAGCCTTTTACGCTTGTCAGCGCCGCGCCATAGTTCGTAAGCAATTCGATTTTTTGACGTCTCTTTTCTTGATTTGACGGCTTGTTATCGATCAAAGAAAGCGCTTGCTCAAAGTGACTTATCGCTTCTGTCGTGGCCGAGTGTTCCATCGCGCGGCGCCCGGCCGCTTCCCAATACCTCAGCGCTTTTTCTGTGTTGTTTGCCCTGCCAAAGTGTTGGGCCAGAATTTCCGGTGAATTCTTGATTGACTCAGTGCTGGAGTTCTCAAGAACAAATCCGATGCGCGCATGCAATTCGCGCCGGGCCTTGCGTGTAAGGCCATCGTAAATGGCGTCCTGAACCAACGCGTGTTTGAACTTGAATACACCGTCCACCGTGTCCGAAGCAGCAACCAACAGGCCAGCGTCGATCAAAACTGCTAGAATGCGGCGCGCTTCGTCGCGTTTTACTCTGGAAATTCTGGACAAAAGAAGCTCAGAGAACTCCCGGCCAATCACGGCGGCACAGCCTACGAGTTTGCGTGCCTCGGGTGACCTGTCCAAACGTGAAAGCAATGAGTCGTACAGTGTTGCAGGGATCGTCACGTAGTCACGCTGACCGAAAGTGCCCTGCTTTACACCTGTGTCTGAAGCCATGTTGGCACAGACGGTTTTGGTCAGTTCCTCGAGAAAGAATGGAATACCGTCCGACTTATGCAAAATTTGCTGTTCCAGTTGCTCTGAGATGGGCATGCCCGGAGACCAGTTTCGAATGATCTGGATGCCCTGTGCGCGCGAGAGCCGGTTGAGCCTCAGACTGGAAACGGAATTCAGGCGATTGATTTCACCGATTTCATCCTGCCGCGATGTAATGACCAGAAATGCCCTGTGGTTGGGAATTTCAACAGCAAGCGCATGCAGAAGTTCCAAAGACGTGGGGTCTGCCCAATGCGCATCTTCAAAAAGGATGATCTTTGGTCGGCCATCATTGGAGTGCAGAAGAATCTTGACGAGGCACCTGATGCTCTCGGCTTTCTGCCTTTCGGTCGACATAGCCGCAGGCGCGTCCTTGTGGGTGTCGAAAAAAAGCATATTTGCGATCGTTTCACGATCCTGGTGATCCTGGATGCCTTTTTCGCTTAAGAATGCGTAGAGCTTACCCAGTTTCTTTTCGTCTGTATCGGCGTCGGTTATGTGCGCTTTGGTGGCTACGTAGTCCATCACAGGATGAAGGTAGCTGTTGGTGTAGTATGACCGACACTCCATCTGCACGGTTTCAGCGTTCACTGAGGCGCTCTGCGTCAGAAGAGCGGTTGTGATGGCTGACTTTCCGATCCCGGCTTCGCCGGAAACTATTGCGATTTGCCCGTCGCCTTCTATGGTTGTCGCCCACAAGTCATTCAGAATTCCAATTTCGTGGGCGCGGCCAATAATCTCACGAGGGAACTCTCTGCTTTGATGAGAGGGGCGTTCGCTGCTGCCAACAGTTCCCAACACTTCGTAGATTTTATGGGGCTCTTCAATTCCGCGCAGTGTTATTCCTTCGTGCAACTGAAAATTGAACCTCTGCCACGCCAAAGAGGCTGTGGTGGAACTTACAAAAACTGAATTCGGCTGCGCCGCACCCTGAAGTCGTGCTGCAAAGTTCGGCGTGAAGCCCAGGATATCAATATCTTCGGATTTTCCCGTTGTTTTCTTGTTCAGCAGAACCTTGCCCGTTGCGATGCCAACACGCACAGCCAACCTTCTGGAGATTTCAAGGTTTGAGTCTTCACTGTATTTTTCAATTGCTTTGACAATATCCAGCCCAGCGTGAATTGCGCGTTCAGCGCCATCTTCGTAGGCATGCGGGTGGCCAAAAAAGGCCATCATCCCATCTCCAAGTCTAAAGGCCACAAACCCATCATAGCGTTCGACGGCAGCGGTCCACAGCGCCCGGCATTCCGAGATCGCCTCGCTCAGATCCTCCGAGTCGAACGTATTTGAAAGTGCCGTCCACCCCACCAAATCGCTGAAAAGGACCGTTATCTGCCGATGTTCCGTCGTTGTTTCAGTGCTGGTGTCCAATCCGCGAACAGGTGCGTTGTCAGATTTGGTTTCAAATGACGCCCGATAATGCCGCCGGAACCGCAACCGGTCTCCAATTGGAATTCCAAGCTCAATAAAGTCGGCATCCGTGAGCTCACCGATCATATCCGGTTCAATCGCGGCCTTTTTCATGATGTCGGCGTATTTCCCCAGCCCGGCTTGTTCCAGCCAACTGGACAGGGAGGGAACGATTGGTGACATCTTCAGACAAATCCTGTGCTTTGATTCAAATCCAGTTCTTCAGACGTTTATACGTCAGCACCTTAGCCTAATTTGGCTGGTGGCAGTTAATGTTTCAGTAAATTGGTCTTCTTTGAATTGTGCTTTAGTACCGCTAATCGGTTGAGATATCTAGGCTCTTGTCTGACAATCTTTGGGATTGTTGCTTTAGCGCAGATTTACGTTGGCCCCGCTTGCAGATGCGCTCAGTTGGCTTTCACGGGTTGGGCCCGGCTAAAGATGTCGGAACTTAGAATACAAATTCTGGTCGGTTTTATGTGGCAAAGTTTGCGCCAGCATTGGGTAAATTGCAGGGCTGACAGACAGAACTCAGAAAAGTCTATTGTGCTGCGGATCCTTGAGCGGACCTGTCGGAACGGCCGAGACTCTGTCCAAGCAGAGCGGGCAAGGGTGATGTGGCACCTATCTGGGCCAGTGTCAGGCTGGTTTCCTGTGATATCACATCCCACAATTCCCGCAGCCCTGCCTCGCCCTTCGCGGCAATTGCGTACAACAGGATACGCCCTAAAAAGGTGAAATCAGCGCCCGAAGCCAGTACTTTCACGACGTCCTCGCCACTGCGTAAACCGCTGTCGTAGAAAAGGGGAAAATCCGGGCCAACGGCCTGACGAATGTCAGGCAACGCCAGAACCGGGGGAATGGCTGAGTCCAGTTGCCGACCGCCATGGCTGGAAATTTGAATGGCATCTACGCCAGCCTGTTTTAGCCGCAGCGCGTCTTCGGCATCCAGGACACCTTTTACAACCAGCTTGCCTGCCCATCGGTCACGCAGGCGAGCGAGATAATCCCAATCTGCGCGGGCGCGAGATTCGGTGCGGTCAAAAGTGCCGTCGGGGAAATTCGCCATTTGTGGTTTGCCACGGAAAAGAGTGCTGAGCGACCAGCGTGGATGCATGGCGAAATCGACAAATTGCCGTGCTCCTATCCGAAACGGCATCTTGAAGCCGTGACGCAACTCGCGCGGGCGACGGCCGACCTCGGGCACGTCCAACGTCAGAACCAATGTGCGATAGCCGGCCGTCTTGGCACGCTCCACAAGGTTCATGGCGCTGCTGCCATCGCCGCTGAAATACAGTTGGAACCACGCGTGGCCTTCAGCCACTTCGATGATCTTTTCTAACGGAGTCGATGCCACGGTCGAAACCCCATGCGGGATTTTGTAGTCGGCCGCCAGACGCGCCAGCATTAGGTCCGCCCCGGGCGCGGCCAGATTGCACATACCCATGGGAGAGATGCCAAACGGCCTAGCAGCGGCATGGTCAAAGACGGGCAGGTCCAGGCTGCGGTCGCTGACATCCACCAGCACCCGTGTGCGCAGGCGAATGTCCTGCAAGGCGCGCCGGTTCAACTCCGCGCCGTGCTCTTCACCCGCATTGCCATCCATATAATCAAACACCATCCAAGGCAGACGCCGGCGGGCTATCCGTCTGGCATCCGCGCTGGAATGGATCTGGCCGGACGGCAGCATGGTCGAGACCTCAGGCCTGAACAGCTTTCATGAAGCGGTCACGGATCACCACCGGGTCCATGGTAATGACGGGCATCTTGGCATTGCCGCTTTCGCATTTGGCCACGATGATGGTCATCTTGTCTCCGGCCAGCGCGTCTTCGACAGCCTGTTTTGTATCCTCGGCCCGGCATTCGACCACATTCTCGCAGCCGCAGGCGGAAGCGACCGCCGCCAAAGAGGTTTTCTCCCCCGCATAGGTCGGCTGATCGCCGGTGGAGCCATATGATCCGTTATCAACGATCAGCAGGATGAAATTGTCCGCCACATTGTTGGCGATCGTGGGCAAAGTCCCGAAATTGGTCAGAACTGAGCCGTCTCCATCGATGGCAATCACCTTTTTGTCCTGCGCAAGCGCCAATCCCAAGCCGATGCTGGATGCCAAACCCATTGTGCCAAGCATATAGAAATTGGTGGGCTGATCGTCGATGGCGTGCAGTTCCTGGCTGGGGATGCCGATGTTACAAACCACCAGCTGGTCGCGGATGACAGGAGCAATTTCTTTCAGAATCTCGGATCGGATCATTGGTCTCCGTAGCCTCCCCAGAAGGATGCGTCGGTCAGAATGGCGACCGGCTTGTTGCACATGAAGGTGTATTTCAGGATCGTATCCAGTTCGTCCGCGTCGCTTTCCTTATGGAAGTGATAGGTTGGGATGTTCAGCTGGGCCAGCAGCGCCTTGGTGTGCACCGCCATTTCAACCTGGCAAGCGACTGGCTCGCGCAGCTCGCCCCGGTATGAAATGAGCATCGGCAGCGGCATCCGGTAATACTGGATCAACGTAGCAAGCGTGTTGATCGTCACGCCGATCGCGGTGTTCTGCATGATAATGGCGGGTCGCTTGCCCCCCATCCAGGCCCCGGCGCACAGGCCCATGCCTTCGTCTTCTTTGTTTGAGGGGATGTGAAAAATCTCGGGGCGCGCTTCGACCTCGTCGATGACACCGGCCAACTGCTTGCAGGGTACGGTGGTCACGAAACTGATGTCATTGGCCACCAGATCATCAACGATTTTGCTGTGGATGGACATTGTCGGTTCCTCTGTTCACTGACATTCATATCGCTCAAAACCTATGCTTTACTCAATGTAAAAATGCTTTATATAGAATAAAGTTTTGGTTTAGTTCAGTCAAACGCCGCGAAGATATGGTTTCATGAGCATCACGCTGTACAAAACCCTTGTTGCAATCGCTGATACAGGCAGTTTTGCGGCCGCCGCCGACAAGGTCTATGTGTCTCAGGCGGCGGTTGGGCAGCAGATGAAGCGGCTTGAAGATCATTTGCAAATTACTTTGTTTGACCGAAGCGAACGCACCCCCAGGCTCAATCAAACCGGTTGGGCGCTGGTGCCCAAGGCAAAAGAGCTGGTGCGTGCCTATGACACTATCCTGGACGGCGTGGCTGGTGACGCTGCTTTTGGTGGTGAGTTCAATCTTGGAGCTGTGTCTTCGACCATCCGCAGATTGATTCCAACCACTGTCCGTCGCTTGTTGGAAACTCACCCAGAGCTTCGCGTTCACGTAACTTCGGCCTTGTCCGGAGATTTGCAAACTCAGGTTGAACGCGGCGTGATCGACGCGGCAGTATTGAGTTCGCCGGACGCCTTGACAACAGAACTGGAATGGCACCCCTTTGCGGACGAAGAACTGGTGCTGGTGACCTCTCCCGAGGTGACCGATACCGATCCGACGCGAATCCTTGCAGAGCAGCCTTTTGTGCGTCACGCCCGGGATGGGACGGTGGGTGTTCTGGCCGATACTTGGCTGGCCCGAAACGGAATCCGGGTGAGATACGCCATGGAAATGAAATCTTTGGAGGATCTCACAAGCATGGTGGCGCATAACTTGGGCGTTTCTATCGTGCCGAACCTGTGTATGCCCGATCCGGAATTCGGGCGGTTGCGTAAGATACCTTTGGACGGCAAACTCGTTTCCCGTGCGCTTGGTGTCTTGCTGCGTGCCGACAGTCCCAGAAAGCGACTAATCAACCTGTTTGTCGACGAAATCCGTACGTCTGTGGCGCAGCGTCCGGCTGCGCACAGAAATTAAGGAGCGGGGCGCTAGGTTTTTTGAACGGGGTCATCTATGCGTGCATCCCCGTCAAAACCTGCCTCTTCTTCCTGAACCAAGGTTTCAGCTTGCAAGACACCGGGTTGCGCCGCGCCGATAATGCCCACAACTTGCACTTCACCGGTTTCAGATGGTGCGGCGACTTGAAAGCGTCGGATTAACGCAATCAGCGCAACAGAAAGCCCGATACTGGCCAAGAGCACCTGTAATCCACGGCCTCCGAACAATGATATGGCGTTTGGGCCCAACATGGTTCCGACCAATAGCCCAATGTTCAGCAGCAGGACCATGGTGCCGCTGGCGGGTACGATTTGGGACAATCGGAGTTGATCATTCGCATGAGCTGTTAGGATCGAATAAGTCGGGTACAACCCGATGGCGATCGCTACAAAGCCGTAAACGATATATGAGGGAGACGTGTTGACCGCCATCCATGCACCAGACACCGCCACGATAATACCCAAGCCGATGACAACGTAGCGCCTGTCAGTGTGATCGGATATCCAGCCCACAGGGTATTGAACAACAGCACCGGCAATCAGTGCCGCCACCAGGGCACCCGAGGCCTGTGCGGCCGAAAACCCTTGTTGCAAGGCGTACAAAGGCAAGGTGATGTAATGTGCCGAGACGCCGATGCTGACCAGAACGATGCCAATTACAGCGATGGGCGAGACCTTGTATAATCGCGTCACAGGCATGCGTTCCGGAACCGTATAGTCTGGCGCTTTGTTGCCGGAAAGTAGCAGCGGTACGATAGACAAAGAAATAAGGATCGAGACGGTGCCGAACAGCAGATTGCCCGTCGGATCAGGAAAGCCAACAAGCGCGGTACCTAACGCAGGCCCTGCAAGCTGGATAATGAAGTAGAGCGACAGGACTTGCGCACGCGTGTTGTTTTCGGATTTGGCGTTCAGCCAGCTTTCGGTGATCACGTAGAGCCCTGGGTAACAGAACCCTCCCAAAAAGCGCATGACGCTCCAACTGATGGCGTCGCTGGTCAGCAAGTGTACGATTGCTGCGATGGACACCAAAGATGCAAGCGCTGAAAAGGCCCGAATATGCCCGACGTTTTCCACCAGACGCGGGGCCATGGCCGTTCCCGCAAGCGCGCCCAGAGGATAACTGGCCTGCATGACAGAGATGGTAAAGTCGCTAAATCCCAGACTTGCCCCGCGAATTGTAAGCAGAGTTGCCAACAGGCCATTGGCTACCATCAGCATGAGCATCCCTAAGAACAGGGCCCAGTTTTCATTTAGTGCGCGTATCATGCCCCATGGCTAGTGCGAACCAGATTTAGAATATACCAATCCCGCGACATGCGGATGTCGCGACGAGTTACTTGCAAGTCTTTCAGCAAACAGCCCGGTATGTTGTCAGTCGTTCAGAACATTCAAACCGGAAGACAACAGAGATCCAACAGTCGTTTGAAGCCAGCACTGTCAAGCCCGTCGAATTGCAGCGCAAGTTCTGCGATCTCTTGCGCACGTTCCGCGCCAAGCACAGGGTCAGCAAGATCGTGGAATTTGGCTCGAATCTCAGCGTCGCTGAGGGGCAGGTCCGCGTCTCCGCGCGGCGTTCGGGGGGCATCTTGGATGCGGCGGCCGTCGTTTAACACCAGAGTGACCTGAGCCCAGCGTTTGTCGGTGCTGATGCGGGTCATCTCGGGGTCGTCAATCAGCGCAATGGTGCGGCTAACGCGCAGGATGTCCGGGTCGCGCAGAGCTGCCGCGCTGAGCTCTTCGATCCCGACCTTGCCCCGCACAATCATTGCAGCCACCGGAAACGCGATCGCATAAGCAAATTCGTCCTGATTTGCGGGCTCATGCCCAGCCAGACGGGTGGCGTAGTGGAAGGTGCGGATTTCGACGCGTTCAATCTGGGTATGAGACAGGTTGTGGTGTCGCATCATCTCTTTGACGGAATCGAGTGACGGATGTGCCCAGCGACAACAGGGATACGCTTTGTAATGCGTGTGATCGACCAACCGCCAGCCACCAGACCCTAGATCAGCCCAGAACGCGGCTGCGTCCTCGCCTTCACAGGTCAGGGCAGGGGCACCAGTAAAACCTTCCATCGCAAGATAAGCCGCCGTTACACCAGACGGCGCGCCCCATCCAACCCCATCCCGCACCATGGTCGGATGATCAATGCAGCGCATCATCTGGCTGCGCGGGCCGTGGTATTCCCCAACGCCAGCTGCTTGGCGGATTTGCTCGGCTGTTCCTCCAAGTAACTTGACACCTGCTGCCGCAACGCCGACGGCAGTCCAGGCTCCGGATGTGTGGTAGTCAGCGCAGGTCGCGTGCTGCGCCAACCCTGCGCGGTACGAGAGTTCGTACGCGGTGGCCAGCACCTCGGCAAAGCGGCGACCGCTTATTTGTGGGGCACTGGCTTGAGCCATAGCGATCAGGGCGGGAAAGATCGCTGACCCCGCATGACCCTTGCAGGGTGTTGTGCCGTCGTGTGCGTCAATGCTGTCTACAGTGAACGCCCCGGCCATAGCTGCGCCAACCGGGCTGACCGTCCGACCATCCATAAGCATTTGCAACTCTCCGGCCCCGCCTGCACCAAAAATCAGCGGCGCAACGCGACGCGCGATACCTGACAGTTCTGTAGTGGACCCGACGGCTGCGACCCCCATCGTATCAAGAAATGATCTGCGCAGTGTCCACAGTGCTTCTTCGGGCAAATCATCGTAGTGAAGGCCCGCCGCGAACGCGTCAAATCTCTGGCTCATGGAATAATGTCCTCGCAAATTCAGCCCCCGGTGAAGCGACCATTATCCCGAGCGGGTCGAAAAACAAGACGTTCCGATTCTGATTTGGCGGTTACTGAGCTCGATTGGATAACTCAAATTCTTGGGCCACGGCGAGTTTAATCCAGAGATACCCAAAGAACCTTTGCGTCTTCCTTGCTGGTTGAAATACATCCATGTCCCATCCCACTGTCATAATACAGTAAATCCCCGGCCTTCATCGGCAGCGGCCGATAGTGTTCCGACAGAAAGATCAGCTCACCGCTTAGGACATACATGAACTCCTCGCCGGAATGGCGCACAAGCGGATCGAACTCGGACATATCTCGTGCCCGGATCGTCGAGATATAGGGCAACATGCGTTTGCTGGTCAGGTCTGAACACAGCAGTTCGTGCAGATAGGTCGCGGTTTCCCGGGTCTCGCCTTGACCTTTGGCCGTGAAATCGCGCCGGCCCGATATGCCGGATTGGCCTGTTTCCAAGAACAACTGTGGTGGGTTCATATCCAACGCCTGGGTCAGGCGGCGCACGATCTCGAAGCTGGGCTTGGTTTGGTTGTTTTCAATCTTTGACAAGGTGGAACGACCGATTCCCGCTGCGCGCCCGGCCTCTTCCAAAGTCCAGCCTTTTTCCCGCCGTGCATCGCGAATGGACCGGCCCAACGCCGCGCCTTCGTCCTCTTCGTCTTGGACAGAACCTTCATTCCAATGGTCGTCGCCCATCAATTTCCTCCCGATTTATCGCAGGTTACAGATTCCCCCGTACACACGCAATATCACGAATATGAGAATAATGTTGCCAAGAAGAGCGGAATTCCACTATAGGAAACAATGTTTCGAGTTCAGGATTCGAATGCGGAGGAGGAAACCATGTTCAAAACGTCGCTGAAAGAGGCTGATCCCGTCATCGCTGCGTCGATTGACCGTGAGGGCGCGCGCCAGGCCGAGCAGATTGAGCTCATCGCATCCGAGAACATCGTTTCTCAGGCCGTTATCGAGGCGCAGGGCTCTGTCCTGACCAACAAATACGCCGAAGGATATTCGGGCCGCCGGTATTATGGCGGATGCGAGTATGTCGACGAGGTTGAATCCGAAGCCATTGAACGGCTGAAAAAGCTGTTTGGTTGTGAATATGCGAACGTTCAGCCCCATTCGGGTGCGCAGGCGAATGGCGCAGTAAAACTGGCGCTGCTGCAACCCGGCGACACCATTCTGGGCATGTCGCTGGATGCCGGCGGCCACCTGACCCATGGTGCGAAGCCTGCCCAATCCGGTAAATGGTTCCGCCCAATCCAATATGGTCTAACCGAAGCTGGCCTGATCGACTATGATCAGGTTGAGGCACTGGCCAAAGCAGAAAAGCCCAAACTGATCATCGCGGGCGCGTCGGCCTATTCGCAAAAGATCGATTTCGCCCGCTTCCGCGCTATCGCTGATGAGGTCGGTGCCTGGTTGCTGGCTGACATGGCACATATTGCGGGTCTGGTCGCAACCGGCCTGCACCCTTCGCCTATCGGTCACGCGCATGTGGTGACATCGACCACACACAAAACCCTGCGCGGCCCGCGTGGCGGCATCATTTTGACCAACGACGAGGCGCTGGCAAAGAAGATCAACTCGGCGGTATTCCCCGGCCTGCAAGGTGGTCCGCTGATGCATGTAATCGCAGGCAAGGCTGTAGCGTTCGGCGAAGCACTGAAGCCTGAATTCAAGGACTACATGCAGCGTGTGGTCGACAGTGCTTCGACTCTGGCAGATGTGATGATCGCGCGCGGGTGCGACATCGTTTCCGGCGGCACCGAAAACCACCTGATGTTGGTCGATCTGCGCCCAATCGGCGTAACCGGTAAAGATGCCGAGGCAGCGCTGGAGCGAGCTGGTTTCACTTGCAACAAGAACAGCGTGCCCGGCGATCCGCAAAAGCCAACCATCACCAGCGGCATTCGTCTAGGAACAGCTGCCGGTTGCAGCCGTGGCTTCGGGCCAGAAGAGTTCAAACAGATCGGCAACCTGATCGGTGATGTTCTGGATGCACTGGCCAAATCACCGGAAGGCGATGCCGCCGTTGAACGGGCAACCCGCGAACAAGTCCGCGCGCTCTGCACCAGCTATCCGATTTACTGAAAGACGACGAAATGACTTATGACCTGATTGTCATCGGCGGTGGACCGGGCGGTTATGTTGCCGCCATCCGCGCAGCCCAGCTGGGCTTGAAAGTGGCGTGTGTCGAAGGGCGCGGGGCACTGGGTGGCACTTGTCTGAATGTGGGGTGCATACCCTCCAAAGCGTTGCTGACCTCCTCGGCCAAATTTGCCGAACTCTCCCATCTCTCCTCCCATGGCATTGAGGTCGGGGAGGCCAGCATAGACGTCCCTGCAATGATGGGGCGCAAGGACAAGATCGTAGGCGATTTGACCAAGGGCATCGCGTTTCTGTTCAAGAAAAACGGGGTGGACCTGATCGAAGGCTGGGCAAGCATTCCGGCGGCAGGACAAGTCAAAGTGGGTGACGAGGTTCATGAGACCAAGAACATCCTGATTGCTACGGGATCCGAGCCTACGCCATTGCCTGGGATCGAGATTGACGAACAGAACGTCCTGAGTTCGACTGGCGCGATTGCGTTGGACAGCGTGCCGGATCATCTGGTGGTGATCGGGGCTGGCGTGATTGGTCTGGAACTGGGCCAGGTCTGGGCGCGATTGGGCGCGAAGGTCACAGTTGTTGAGTATCTGGACAGCATCCTTCCTGGCATTGACGGTGAAATTGCCAAATTGGCGCAGAGGGCGCTCAGCAAGCGCGGTTTGAAGTTCCAGTTGGGGCGTGCGCTCAAATCTGTTGAAGAAACCGAGACTGGTCTGACGTTGACCGTAGATCGTGTGGGTAAAGACAAAGAAGAGGTGATCGAGGCCGACAAGGTTCTGATCGCCGTTGGTCGTCGTCCCGTAACTCGTGGACTGGGCTTGGATGAGCTTGGCGTCGCAATCAACCCGCGCGGCTTCGTCGAAGTGGACGGCACGTTTCAGACATCTGTTCCGGGCATCTATGCCATCGGCGACTGTGTCCCCGGACCGATGTTGGCGCATAAGGCTGAAGAAGATGGCGTTGCTTGTGTCGAAATGCTCGCGGGTGAAGCCGGACATGTCGATTACAACACGGTTCCGGGTGTGGTTTACACAGACCCCGAAGTTGCTTCGGTCGGTTTGACCGAAGAAGCTTTGAAAGAGGCAGGCACCGAATACGCCGTTGGCAAATTTGCCTTCATGGCCAACTCACGTGCCCGCTCGACCGGTGAGACAGACGGTGCGGTCAAGGTTTTGGCAGACCCAAACGGCAAAATCTTGGGCGCGCATATCTGCGGGGCGCATGGCGGCGATCTGATCGCTGAATTGGTTCTGGCCATGACCAAGGGCGCCACCGTGACAGAGGTCGCAGCAACCTGTCACGCGCATCCAGCGATGGGAGAGGCGGTCAAAGAAGCCTGCCTGGACGCCCTGGGCCGCGCAATCCACGCGTAAGAAAGAACAGCCAGATGACTATCCAGCTTCGCCCTCGCCACCCTGAAAAGGCCAAAAAGGCTGACAGTGTCATCCCGCGCAAACCCAAGTGGATTCGCAAGAAAAAGGGCGATAGCGCCGAGTATTACGAAACCCGCCGCCTGATGCGTGAACATAATCTGGCGACCGTTTGCGAAGAGGCTGCCTGCCCGAATATCGGCGAGTGCTGGTCCAAGCGTCACGCCACCATGATGATCATGGGAGAGGTCTGCACACGCGGGTGTTCCTTCTGCAACGTCTCCACGGGCCGTCCCGATGCGCTGGATGCGTTTGAACCGGGTAGGGTTGCCGCGGCGGTGAAAAAATTGGGCCTGCGCCACGTGGTCATCACCTCGGTCGACCGCGATGATCTGGACGATGGCGGAGCCGAACATATCGCGCAGACCATTCGCGCCGTTCGTCATCAGAACCCGGGCACCACGGTCGAGGTTTTGACCCCTGATTTTCTGGGAAAAGGTACCGCCTCAGATATCGTATTTGACGCGGCACCGGATGTTTTCAACCACAATCTGGAAACTGTGCCGCATCTTTATCCAACGGTACGTCCCGGTGCGCGGTATTATACTTCGCTGCGTCTTCTGGATGATGCGAAACGCGCCAATCCCGAGATTTTCACCAAATCCGGCCTGATGGTGGGCTTGGGTGAAAGCCTGAATGACGTGCGGCAGGTCATGGATGACCTGCGCGCCGCTCAAGTCGATTTTCTGACGGTCGGCCAATACCTGCAACCGACCCCGAAACATCATCCAATTGACCGGTTCTGGTCACCGGAGGAGTTCGCCCAACTGGAACAGATCGCACGTTCCAAGGGCTTCCTGCACGTGTCGGCAACCCCGCTGACCCGTTCATCGTTCCACGCGGACGAAGACTTCGCTGCTCTTAAGCAAGCCCGCCAGCGGGCCATCGCAAACAGGGCATAACCAAACGCAAATGGGAGGGAAACCATGGAAGCGTTAACTTCAATCACAGGGGCCATCAATGGCGTCGTATGGGGGCCGTGGATGCTGGCGCTCATCCTTGGCGTCGGCTTCTTCCTACAGGTGGGCCTGAAATTCATGCCGATCCTGCGCATTGGCACGGGCTTCAGCCTGCTGTTCAAAGGGCGGGAAGGTCAGGGCGAAGGGCAGATTAGCCCGTTCAACGCGCTGATGACCTCGCTGTCGGCGACCATCGGTACAGGTAACATTGCCGGTGTGGCCACTGCTGTCTTCCTGGGCGGTCCGGGCGCCTTGTTCTGGATGTGGATGACCGCCCTGGTGGGCATGGCCACCAAATATGCCGAAGCTGTCTGCGCGGTGAAGTACCGTGAAAAAGACGAGCTGGGCAACTATGTCGGCGGCCCGATGTACTACATCAAAAACGGTCTGGGCGCGAAATGGGCCTGGTTGGGCGTTGCCTTCGCTCTGTTCGGCGGCATTGCGGCCTTCGGCATCGGCAATGGCGTTCAAGCCAATGGTGTTGCACAGGTTCTGGAAACAAACTTCGGCATCAATGAATCGATCACAGGCATCGTGCTGATGATCCTGACCGCCGCCGTTATTCTGGGTGGTATCACTCGCATCGGTGCTGTTGCAGGTAAACTGGTTCCGTTTATGGCCATCGCCTACATCGTTGCGGGCCTGCTGGTTCTGCTGATCAACATCGGTTCAATCGGCGCCGCGCTGAGCGATGTGTTCACTTATGCGTTCACGCCTTGGGCTGCCAAGGGCGGCGCAGCTGGTGCAGCGGTGTGGCTTGCCATCCGCTTTGGTGTGGCGCGTGGTGTCTTCTCGAACGAAGCTGGTCTGGGGTCTGCCCCGATCGCCCATGCCGCAGCCGAGACCAAGGGACCTGTAAATCAGGGCCTGATCGCGATGCTGGGCACATTCATCGACACCATCATCGTGTGCTCGATCACGGGTCTGGCGATCATCGCTTCGGGCGCGTTGGATGCGTCGGTTGCGGATTTCGTGGCCAATGGTGAAACCGAAGGATACAAAGCGATTTCCGGCGCAGCTCTGACGTCGCTGGCCTTTGAAACCACTCTGCCGGGTATCGGTGGGTATCTGATTGCAATCGCTCTGTCGATCTTTGCATTCACCACCATCCTGGGCTGGTCCTTCTATGGCGAGAAATGCGTTGAGTTTCTGCTGGGTGTTAAATCCCTGCTGCCTTACCGCATCCTGTGGATCGTCGCGATCTACTTCGGCGCAACAGCAGATCTGGGCTTTGTCTGGCTGCTGGCAGATACGCTGAACGCTATGATGGCTATCCCGAACTTGATCGCTCTGGCCTTGCTGAGCCCAATCGTCTTCAAGCTGACGAAAGAGTTCTTCGCCTCGAACGGTCAATCGGAAGAGCCCGGCGGAAAAGCTGCCGAATAAGCTCGGCCCTGACGAATGCGGGGGGCCACACCGGCCCCCCGGTTTTGAAACAGAATTCCATACCTCGAGGAGAGACGTGATGGCCACGAAAATCCTGCTGCCCATTGATCACAACGACGAACGCTCGTGGAAGAACGCCCTGCCGCTCGCGCTGGAACAGGCCAAGTTCTACGGTGCCGAGCTGCACGCCGTAGCCGTCATCCCCGAGATCATCCAGCTTCCGAACCTGCCTGCTAACTATGGCGCTGGCGCGAAAGATCACGTTCGCAACGCGGTTCAGGCCATCTTGGATCACGGCAATGCCTCCGACGTGCACGTGCATGTCGAAGAAGGCAGTGTTTACCGCGAAATCCTGAAACTCGCCTACAAGGATGGCTTTGACCTGATCATCATGGCCTCGACCAAAGGCGATTTCCCGAACTACGAGATTGGCCCGAACCTGGCCCGTGTGGTGCGCAATGCGCATTGTACAGTCACAGTGGTTCGCGACCAATCCCGTTGATTGAAAGGTTGGTATGATGACCGATATTAGACGCACGCCCTTGTACGATTTGCATGTTGAGTTGGGTGGTAAGATGGTTGATTTTGCGGGTTGGGAGATGCCTGTCCAGTATCCGCTGGGGATCATGGGGGAGCATAAGCAGTGTCGTGAGAAGGCGGCGTTGTTTGATGTGTCTCACATGGGTCAGGTGATTTTGCGCGGTGAGAATGTGGGTGAGAAGCTGGAAGCTTTGTGCCCTCAGGCTTATGCGACGCTGAAGGAAGGCAAGGCGCGGTACGGGTTCTTTACCAACGCAGATGGCGGGATCATGGATGACCTGATCGTGTCGAATGCGGGCGATCATTACTTTGTGGTGGTGAACGCGGCGCTGCGGCATCAGGACATTCCGCATATGCAGGCCAATCTGGACGGCGTCGAAGTGACCGAGATCTTCGACCGCGCGCTGGTGGCCGTGCAAGGCCCCAAGGCCGAAGAGGTAGTCGGGGAACTCTGCCCCGCTGCCCGCGATCTGAAGTTCATGGAAACCACTGTGGCCGATATCAACGGCGTTGAATGCCGCATCTCGCGTCTGGGCTATACCGGCGAGGATGGGTATGAGATCTCGATCCCCGAGGACAAGGCGATCGAGATCTGCAAGGCGTTCCTGGCGCATGAAGATTGCGAACCTGCGGGTCTGGGCGCGCGCGACAGCCTTCGGCTCGAGGCGGGCCTGTGCCTTTACGGCAATGACATCGACCAGAGCACCTCGCCGATCGAGGCCAGCCTGGGCTGGGCCATTCAGAAACGCCGCAAGGAAGAAGGCGGCTTTCCGGGCGCGGATCGCGTGCAAAAGGAACTGGCCGAGGGCGCGGCGCGCAAGCTGGTGGGCATCAAGCCCGAAGGCCGGGCACCGGCGCGTCAGGGCGTCGAGGTGCAATGCCTTGAGGGCAACACGATTGGTCAGATCACCTCGGGCAGCTTTGGCCCCACGGTGGGTGGCCCGGTTGCGATGGGCTATGTGAGCAAAGGCCATGGCGCGCCGGGTGAGAAGGTGAACCTGATCATCCGGGGCAAGGCGCAACCGGCCGAGATCGTGGCGCTGCCCTTCGTCACACAGAATTACAAGCGTTGAAGTCAGGAGAGAGACAAGATGGCAACCTATTATTCCGAAGAACATGAATGGCTGACCGTTGAGGGCGACACCGCCACGCTGGGCATCACCAAACACGCGGCTGAACAGCTGGGTGAGGTGGTGTTTGTCGAGCAGCAGGAAGTGGGCGACGAGTTCGAGAAAGACGGCGAGATCGGCGTGATCGAATCCGTCAAAGCGGCCTCGGAACTTTACGCCCCGGTCGATGGCGAGATCGTTGAAGTGAACGAAGCGCTGGCCGACAACCCCGGCGCGCTGAACGACGACCCCGAGGGCGAAGCCTGGATCTACAAGGTCAAGATTGCGGACGCGTCGCAGCTTGAAGACCTGATGGACGAGGCCGGATACAAAGCCTTCATCGGCTGACCCAAACCCGGAGCCCCGTCTTTGGGGCTCCCCCGCTTCATCTTTTTCCAAATACTCCCGCCGGAGGCTCCCGCAGTCTCCGCCGGCCCTGACCTATCCGTGAGGAGCGCAAAGATGGCCTTCAAACTGACCGACTACGAAGCCTATGACTTCGCCAATCGCCGCCACATTGGCCCAAGCCCAACCGAGATGCGCGACATGCTCAAGGTGATCGGCTTCAAGACGCTGGACGAACTGATCGACGCCACCGTCCCGCCCGCGATCCGGCAGAAAGAGCCGCTGGACTGGGGTCCGGCGATGACGGAACGTGATGCTCTGTTCCACATGAAAGAGGTGGCGAGCAAGAACAAGGTTCTGACCTCGCTGATCGGTCAGGGCTATTACGGCACCACCACACCCGCGCCGATCCTGCGCAACATCCTGGAAAACCCGGCCTGGTACACCGCCTACACGCCGTACCAGCCCGAGATCAGCCAGGGTCGTCTTGAGGCGCTGTTGAACTTCCAGACCATGGTCTCTGACCTGACCGGGCTGGACGTGGCCAACGCCTCCTTGCTGGACGAAGCCACAGCGGCTGCCGAAGCCATGGCGATGGCCAAGCGTGGCGGGCGTTCGAAAGCCAACAACGCGGCCTTCTTTGTCGACAAGAACTGCCACCCGCAGACCATCGCGGTCATTAAGACACGCGCCGAGCCTCTGGGCATCGACGTGCAGGTGGGTGATCCCGACGGCCTGGATGCGGGCGCGGTCTTTGGTGCGATCTTCCAATACCCGGGTACCCACGGCCATGTGCGCGACTTCACCAAAGAAATCGCCGCGCTGCACGAACATAAAGCCATTGCCATCGTCGCCGCCGACATCCTGTCGCTGGCGCTGCTGAAGTCACCGGGCGAGATGGGCGCGGATATCGCCATCGGCTCGACCCAGCGCTTTGGCGTTCCGATGGGTTATGGCGGCCCGCACGCCGCCTATATGGCAACCACCGACAAGCTGAAGCGCTCGATGCCGGGCCGGATCATCGGTGTCAGCATCGACAGCCGTGGCAACAAGGCCTATCGCCTGTCGCTGCAAACCCGCGAGCAGCATATCCGCCGTGAGAAGGCGAACTCGAACGTCTGCACCGCGCAGGCGCTGCTGGCGGTCATTGCCTCGATGTATGCGGTCTATCACGGCCCCGACGGCATCAAGGCCATCGCGCAATCGGTGCACCGCAAGACCTCGCGCCTGGCCGCTGGTCTGGAAGAGGCGGGCTTTGCCGTTGAGCCGGAGGTGTTCTTCGACACCATCACGGTTGAGGTTGGCCACCTGCAGAAGACCGTCATGGAAGCTGCCGTGGCGCGCGGTGTCAACCTGCGCAAGGTCGGCGAGACCAAGGTCGGCATCAGCCTGGACGAACAGACCCGCCCCGAGACCATCGAGGCCGTCTGGGGTGCCTTTGGCATCGACCGCACCGATGACAGCTCGAACAAGCAGTACCGCCTGCCGGACTATGCGCTGCGGGAAAGCGAATACCTGACCCACCCGATCTTCCACAAGAACCGGGCCGAGGCCGAGATCACGCGTTATATGCGCCGTCTGGCCGACCGCGATCTGGCGCTGGACCGGGCGATGATCCCGCTGGGCTCGTGCACCATGAAGCTGAACGCCACGATCGAGATGATCCCGGTCACCTGGCCCGAGTTTGGCAATCTGCACCCGTTCTGCCCCGAAGATCAGGCGCAGGGCTATCACGAGATGATCGCCGACCTGAACGACAAGCTGTGCCAGATCACCGGCTATGACGCGATCTCCCAGCAGCCCAACTCGGGCGCGCAGGGCGAATATGCGGGCCTTCTGACCATCCGCAACTACCACTTCGCGCGCGGCGAAGGTCAGCGGAACGTCTGCCTGATCCCAACCTCGGCGCATGGCACCAACCCGGCTTCGGCCCAGATGGTGGGCTGGCAGGTTGTGCCGGTTCTGGCGGATGAGAACGGCAATATCGATGTGGCCGACTTCCGCGCCAAGGCGGAAAAGCATTCGGACAACCTTGCCGCCTGCATGATCACCTACCCGTCGACCCATGGCGTGTTCGAGACCACCGTGCAGGAGGTCTGCCAGATCACCCATGATCACGGCGGTCAGGTCTATATCGACGGCGCCAACATGAACGCCATGGTGGGTCTGTCGCGTCCGGGGGATATTGGCGGTGACGTCAGCCACCTGAACCTGCACAAGACCTTCTGCATCCCGCATGGCGGGGGCGGCCCCGGCATGGGTCCGATCGGCGTCAAGGCGCATCTGGAAGAGCACCTGCCCGGCCACCCGGAATACGGCACCGCCTTGGGTCCGGTCTCGGCAGCGCCCTTCGGGTCGCCCTCGATCCTGCCGGTCAGCTGGGCTTATGTGCTGCTGATGGGCGGCGCGGGTCTGACGCAGGCGACCAAAGTGGCGATCCTGAACGCCAATTACATCGCGGCGCGGCTCAAGGATGCTTATCCGATCCTCTACACCTCGGAAACGGGGCGTGTGGCGCATGAATGCATCCTCGACACCCGTCCGCTGGACGAAGCGGCGCATGTCACCGTCGACGATGTGGCCAAGCGTCTGGTCGATTCAGGCTTCCACGCGCCGACCATGAGCTGGCCGGTGGCGGGCACCCTGATGGTGGAACCCACGGAATCGGAACCCATGGCCGAACTGGATCGTTTCTGCGATGCTATGCTGTCCATCCGGGCGGAAGCGCAGGACATCATCGACGGCAAGATCGACGCGGAGAACAACCCGCTGAAAAACGCCCCCCACACGGTGCGCGATCTGGTCGGCGACTGGGACCGCCCCTACACCCGTGAACAGGCCTGCTTCCCTCCGGGCTCCATGGGCGTCGACAAATACTGGTCCCCCGTCAACCGCGTCGACAACGCATATGGCGACAGAAACCTCGTCTGCACATGCCCCCCAATGGAAGAATATCTCGACGCAGCCGAGTAAACCCAAAACAAAACCCCGCCAAATCAATGGCGGGGTTTTCGCCAATCGGAAACAAGCGTTCCGATGTGGCGCTGACCGAAACAAGGTTGGTACATCAAATGAAACACTACGTTGTCTCGAATGATCACGAGAATGCGGTAAATGGCACGGCCTCGGATTTTGAGCGGTTGCGGTGCATCGATGTCATTTTGTACCGGAGCTCTGACAAAGCTTCGGCAGAAATGGTTTTGGAATTTTACCGGGCATTGAACAGATTGGTGGACAAACATTCTTATGTGGTGAACTTGCGTGTGCCCGCTGAAGATCCTGCTGGAGGACCGCTGTATTGGGCGGGACGGACAGCCATTTTTTGGGGCGATTTCGAAACCGCGTGGTGTCCAACCGCAGCAGAGAAATCCTGGGTCAGTCAGGTCTTGAACCTTTCTCCCAGATCCATCCTTGTCGGAGGCGCGGTCATGCTGCTGGCCCAACTCTGCGGCGCGGAACGCAGCACAGCTGCAGTACATTCAGGTTTTGAAGCGGCAGCGATGGAATTGGGGATCAGAAACAGCGGTACGTCGACCCACTTTTCCGTTGACGGGCGTATACACAGCGCCAATACGCGCTTCAGTGCCCTTCGCCTTCTGACCGAGTTTGTGTCCTTGGATCATGGCGAGCATTTGGCGGATACGCTACGGCGCTATGTCGGTTTGACCGAACCCCGGCGAACAACTGAAAGCCAGCTTTCAAACCGACTTATTCGAAAATCCAATGGAGATCGCATTGTAACTCTGGCGGTTGAGGCAATGCTTGAGAACATTGAAGATCCGTTGAGAATTTCCGATCTGTCAGATTTACTTGGGACATCCATCCGACAGCTTCAAAGGCGCTTTCTGTGCAAAACCGGTGCGACCCTTTTGGACACGTACAAGGAGCTCAGACTGGAGAGGTCAAATAGCCTGTTGAAATATACTGATATGCCGCTTGTCGAGATTGCGTCTGCGACGGGCTTTTCCTCGAGAACGGCGATGTCGCGGGCCTTTTTCAAGCGCTATAAGTCGCGCCCAGAGCAGGTACGGAACGGGCGCTTTCTTGGGCACGCACTTGATTGAGGCAAAGCGGCGAACACGCAGATTCCAAGCGGCAAGCCCGGAATGCGCTGGGATCTGAGAAACGTTTCTTGCACGGTGGCTTAAGTGCCAAAGCCAAGCCATCAAATGTCGCGTTCCTTTCCACTCAGACTTAGGCCAATCTGCCGCAGGGCGGGCTATCGCAGGGCTTTATGCTGGGCAAATGCATCATGGGTTTGGACGGCAGTTTCGGTACCTGGGTTTTTGCCATGATCACAGCCTTTTTTCTGGCTGTGGGGTATTCCTTCATTGGCGCTTGCTGGATCATCCTAAAGACCGACGGCGCTTTGCAGAAAAAGGCTGTGCGTTGGGCAAAAGGTGGGATTTTGGGTCTGATTGCCGTTTCGCTGGCCGCCCCCTGGGTCTGCCCGTGCATCTTTGACAAATGGTTCACATTCCCAGAATTTTTCTGCTTTTACCCCTACCGCTCATGTCAGGCATTCTGATCGCTTTGCTATGGTATGCTTTACGCCATCTTCCAACGCGGAATGACAACTGGGCCTGGTTTCCCTTTGCGGCATCTATCGTTTTATTCACGCTTGCCTTTTTCGGGATGGCTTACCGTTTCTATCCCTATGTCGTCCCTGAGCAAATGACGATTTACGAGGCCGCGAGTGCGCCGGAAAGTCTGTTCATAATCCTGTTCGGATCGATCTTTGTGCTTCCCGTTATCGCGGGTTACACGCTGCTGTCCTACACGATCTTCCGGGGTAAGGCGACTGAGCTGCGTTATGACTGAGCCCGCATGTCGAGGCGCAATGCAAAAATAGAAGGTGGTGCGGGTAAGCTAAAGCTGGTCCAACACCATCTTCGCGCTTTCAAGATAGTCTTGCTGTTTGTCAGGGGCCATTCGGCCCCACGTTCTGTAGGCATGGCCTAACCGGGGATTGTCGCGCAGTTTTTCCGCATTGCGTACCAGAAAGTCCCAATAGAGAGGGTTGAACGGGCAAGCGTTCGGGCCGGTTTTTTGCTTCACATCATAGCGGCATGTGCCGCAATGATCCGACATCTTGTTGATGTAGTTGCCGCTGGCTGCATAAGGTTTCGACCCCAGTAACCCTCCATCGGCAAATTGGCTCATGCCGATGACATTAGGGGCTTCAACCCATTCATATGCGTCGGCATAAACAGCTAGATACCACTCATGCACTTGTGCCGGGTCAATTCCGGCCAACATGGCGAAATTGCCCGTGACCATCAGACGTTGAATGTGGTGGGCATAAGCTTCATCCCGTGTCTGCAAGATTGCCTGTCTCATACAGGCCATGTCCGTATCCGCAGTCCAGTAAAACGCGGGAAGGGGGCGTGTGGCATTCAGGAAATTCTGCTGCGTATAGCCCGGCATTTGCATCCAATAGATGCCGCGCACAAACTCGCGCCAGCCGATGATCTGGCGAACATAGCCCTCGACCGCGTTTAGGGGGGCTTGGCCTTCATAATAGGCCCGCTCGACCCGGTGGCAGATCTCCAGCGGCAATAACAGCCCGGCGTTCAAATACTGTGCGAGAACCGAGTGATACAGGAAAGGCTCATCCGTCAACATCGCGTCCTGATAGTCACCGAAATGCGGTAAGGCGGTTTCCACAAAGTGTTCCAGCGCTTGCAGGGCTTTGTCCCGTGTTACAGCAAACCAGAACGGGCGCAGCGTCCCGAAGTGGGTGCTGAATTGAGCGTCGACCAAGTCCAGAACTTCGGTGGTGATTTCATCCGGTTCGACCTGCACAGGCTGCGGCATGAAGAAATCTGACCTTGCGGGTTTGCGGTTCTCTGTATCAAAGTTCCATTTGCCGCCCTCGGGCGCATCGCCGTTCATCAAAAGCCCGGTTTTGCGGCGCATTTCGCGATAGAAAAATTCCATCCGCAGCTGTTTGCGCCCCTCGGCCCATTGGCGAAACTCGGCATGATCAGCGATGAAACGGTCATCGGGCAAGACTTCCAGGTCGCCGCATTCGGAAAAGGCTTGGCAAAGGCGGTGTTCGCCGGGTTCGGTGACGACGGCCGTTTTCAATCCTAAGTCATTTCGGGCGCGGTCGATTTCACCCACAAGGCTGCCGGTGTTTTCTGGATCATCCAACTTTACGTATCGGACGCGCCAGCCCTCCTGTTCAAGCTCCTGTGCAAAGTGACGCATAGCAGACAGAACAAAGGCAATTTTCTTAGGGTGGTGCGGAACATAGCGTGTCTCATCCCGGACTTCTGCCATAAGGACGACGTCGCGCGCGGCTATACCTTGTCGCAGCGCAGCCATCTGGGTGGAAAGCTGATCGCCAAGGATAACAATCAGTTTTGGGCGCGTTTCATTCATAAACGCTGAGCTAGAACGTTAGCGTCAGTCGACCAGATCAACATGCGCGCCAAAGATTGTGCCGCTGCGGCAGCATAACACCCGTTGCCTCAAAAAGGGTAAAAGTGAGAATTACACCGAGACTTCCGCAAAACGTTTCAAGATTTTAAAGAAACAGGCGACACGCATCAGTTGCATCCAGTGCTGCCACCGCACGGGCTGGATTTAAAACGCAAGGTTGGTCTGGCAGAAAAGTTCTTGGGTTCACTCACTGGCGTAGTAGCCAACCACATCGCCATCTGTTGTTACGCCCAAACCGTTCAGCAATCGATTGGCGTAGTTGAAATAGCCAACGATCTGGTTGATTTCGAGGATCTCGCCGTCGTCCCAACCTGCTTGTCTAAGAGCGGCGACGTCGGACTCGACCATTTTGGCCGGGGCCACTGTCAACTTCTCGGCGTAGATCAAAGCCTCCAGATGCGCGCCGTCGAAGGCGTCCTGCGGTTTGTGGGCTTTCAGCGCGGCCTCGATCTTGTCCGCACGCGCCTCATCGGCAATCAGGTGTCGGGCATTGGCCCAATGATTGGCGTAAGAGTAAGGACACGTGTTCAGTGTCGAAACATAAGAGCTGATAACTTCCTGAAACCACATGGGGATCGTGTTGCTGTCGTCGTGCAAGCACGCGCGATACAGCACCACGTGCCCTTTCATGGTGTTGGGGCGCAGGGAATGCACCCGCATGACATTGTCCACGGTACCGTGCGGTGTCCGGGCAAGGTCCAGCACCGCCTGCAGAGGTGCATCGGCATCTTCGTCAGAAATCATCCGTATCCAGGCAGACATGAAACGGTTCCCTTTCCTTAGTCATGAGAGCTGTGTTTGCGGCAGGACAGAGCATTGTTCCGCCGATCTATGAACAAGCACTGCCTGCTAAGCAACCAGATTGAGCCTGGTGCGGCGCTGCACCGTGCCCGTATCTCGGATGGTACTACTAAGTCAGACAAGTTAGCCGGCTTTTCGAAGCCCGATATCCATGTCCGGATGGGCAAACAGCCCCGCAGCGCATGGATACCGGCTTAGAATTTCGGTGCCACCCGGAAGGCGATCTGCATAGAAACGCCCGTTTTCCCAATAGGTAGTGCCATCGATGACGATGCTGGGATCGATAACGTTCCAGCAGATTTCACCCGGCGCGTAGGTGCCGCATGTGTGAAAATGCAGGATACGTGGATTGCCGAAGGCAGCCCCGCCCCAACGTTCGTAGTTCTGGCGCATGTCCCAAGGATAGCCGCATCCGGGATGGATGCCTGCGTGCCAGGAATGAACGAAGTCTCGCTCAATGCCGAACTGTTCGGACACCCGATCATAATGCGCTTCGGCCCGTGCCACATCCGTCGGATGCCCTTCGAACCCCGTCAGGCGACCCTGATCGAGGCGGGCGAGAACCGGGTGAGTGAATTCGATTGTGTAGTCATCATAATATTTCGAGCCCGTCCCCGTCAGAAACGTCAGTGCAACACGGCCAGAAAAGCTGTGCGCCGGTACCGGTGTGAAAACTGACATAGGGAACCGCAGGACCGAAGTATCGCCCGACGGGTCGAGGTTCATTTCAGGTTTTCCACGCACATCGGTGCCCAGAGGACAGGTGAACCGAACCTCCTGCGCGGTGTTCAAAACCTCATTGATCCCGGCCTTGAGCTCCATGAAGGCGTCATGATGGCCATTTGAAAAACCGGATCCGAATTGTTCCCGGCTTAGGGCAAAACTGACAATGATCTTTTTGCTTTTTGGCATCTGCGAAAAACGCAACTGGTCCCCAAGGCGCGCCAAAAACAGGATGATGTCAGCAGTCTCGAACCGGGCCAGCAACCCTGGGGGCAAATGCGGTTTGTCAGGGTTGAACCCCACATCAACCGTATCCACGAACAAGCCCATGGACCGAGCCACCTCGGAAACAATTTTCACGCTATCCGCGTCGAAATACCCAAATTCTGGCGGCTCGTACGCGATCAGCAGCCGGTCACCTGCGGTTGCTTGCGCACAGTTGGTCAAAAGGTTTTGCGCGCCGCGTTCGGGCGTAATGTCCGACATTCGCGTCTCCTGAGGGTTTGGGTTTGTAGAGATTACCAACCGGCGAGGTCACCAATCTATTTGAAAGTGATTATGAGTGACATTAGAGTTACTAATATGATCTTGAACTTGCCCTATTCCGCCCTAAGAGCGTTCGAGGCCGTTGTCCGCCACTCCGGGTTTTCGCCTGCGGCGACGGAATTGGGCGTTAGCCAAAGTGCAGTCAGCCAGCATGTGCGCAGCCTTGAGGAATGGTTGGGGCGCGAGTTGCTGGTTCGGGGCGCGCGCCAGTCACGCCCGACCCGCGAGGGGGAGTTGCTCGCACTTGCGATCTCAGAAGGGTTGGGACGCATTTCGGATGTGTGCGCGCAACTCAGGGACAAAACCCGTTCGGACAGGACAATTGTGATTTCATGCCTGCCGGGTTTTGCCTTCAACTGGTTGTTTCCACGCCTTTTACGCTTTGATATGGCACATCCGGACCTGTCGATTTCTATTGCAACTGACACCGGGCAATTTCCATTTTCTGGTGCGGATGCCGATATCGGAATTCGGTACGGTTTGGGCGATTACCCCGGCTATCAGGTCGATTTGCTCATGAATGAGCAATTGTTCCCGGTATGCGCGCCGTCGCTGTTGCCCGATCTGCGAAACGTTGAAGACCTCGCCAGACACACAATGCTGGTGGATGAGAACCTGCATCACGGGGCAGCCAGCCCCACATGGGAATTCTGGGCGCGGCGCTGTGGTCTGACTCTGCCAACCGCGCTTCGAACACGCCGATTGGGACAGTCCAATATGGTTGTTCAGGCGGCAATCGAAGGTTTAGGCGTGGCATTAGGGCGGGAACCGTTGGTCATTGATATGATGAGCGACGGCCGCTTGGTTCGACCCTTCAAAGAAATGACCCAATCACCGCTGTCTTATTGGCTGGTCCGACGGCATGAAACCAAAGACAGCGCCAAAGTGTCCGAGTTCCTGACATGGATTCACTCCGAAGTTGCCACACAACCCGAAATCCCGCAGTCTGCATCCTTTTGAAATTAGCCTAGCTTATATAAGCCATTAAAACTCTGGCATGGTATGTGAGTGTTCAGCCACTCATACTGGCAAAAGGCACCTAGAACATTGGAGAGCTGAATGTTTCTGAGAAACTGTTGGTATGTCGCCGCCTGGAGCAAGGACGTCGGGCGCGAACTGAAGGCCGAGACGTTTCTGGGTGAAAACATCGTGCTCTATCGACAACTGGACGGTACTCCGGTCGCGCTAGAAGATGCCTGCCCCCATCGCAAACTTCCGCTTTCAAGGGGTAATCTGATCGGCGATGTCGTCGAATGCGGGTATCACGGCTTAAAATTCGATTGCTCAGGCAAATGTACTGACAGCCCAACCCAGCGCGGAATGACCCCGCGCCGGGCGGTCGTGAAATCCTATCCGGTGGTGGATCGGTACAGGTATCTTTGGATTTGGATGGGTGATCCTGCCCTTGCGGATCCGGACAGGATTTTTCCGATTGAGAACTTTGATGACCCCAGCTGGGGCAAAACCGATGGTGGTGTGATGGATATCGACTGCCATTACCTGTGGGTCTGCGACAATCTACTGGATCCCAGCCATGTGGCTTGGGTCCATGTCACGTCTTTTGCGGGCGCGGGCACGGATGAAGAACCGCTGGATGTTGAGAAAACCGATCGTGGTGTGATCGTGTCACGCTGGATCGAAAACAAACCGCCTTCACCGTATTACGCAAATCTGGTCGCGTTCGAGGGCGACTGTGATCGGCTGCAGCACTACGAGATGTGCCTGCCTGCCATCGCGCTGAACAAATCCGTTTACACGCCCGTTGGCACCGGCGGCTATGGCAAACCCCCGGTCGACAAGACCTATGTCAATATCTCGTACAATTTCATGACGCCGATTGACGAAGACCGCACCCGCTATTTCTGGTTCCAGCATCGCAATACGGATCCCGACAATGCTGAAGTTTCAAAGTTCATGAATGACGGCGCGCGTATGGCCTTTCTTGAGGACAAAGAGGTGTTGGAGGAGGTGCATCTTGGCATGAAGCACGCCAAGACACCTCATATCGATCTTGGCTTGGACAAGGGGGCCAAACTGTTCCGCAAGGCGCTGGACACTGCCATTGAAGCTGAGACGGCATCCGCCGAACTTGCAGTTCAGGCCTGAGCTCTGGTCTAACGATCCACTTCAAATGATGGGAAACATGGCCGGAAATAGGGCAGATCGGCAGGATCTTGGTGCAATGTATTAGCCAGCTGAAACTGGTGTCTTGCAGGTCAAAACCCAGCCGAAACCAGTTTTCCATTTCTCAGCTCAAGCGTGTCCGGCGCCAATGCCTGGCGGAAGGATGGGGCATGGCTTACCAGCAAAATGGCCTGTGGCAGGTCCTTTAGGATCTCCAGCAGACGGGCCTCGTTCTTCGTGTCGAGCGCATTAGTTGGTTCGTCCAACAACAGCGCCTGTGGCTCCATCGCCAGCACGGTGGCAAGGGTCACAAGCCGTTTTTCACCCCCGGACAATTTATGCGTGATGCGGTCCCGCAGGTGCATCAAGTCCAGGTCGGACAGAACCTTGTCAACGATGGCAAGCGCTTCGGCCTTGCTGCGGCCCAGATTGAGCGGTCCAAACGCGATATCTTCTGCGACGGTGGGGCAAAACAGTTGGTCGTCGGGGTCTTGAAACACCAGCCCGATCTCGCGGCGCACCTCGTGGAAATCTGCTTCGGCCCGTCGGTCCTTGCCAAGGGCAATCACGCGTCCTGCGGTCGGTTTCTGCAACCCAAGGGCAATGCGAAACAACGTGGATTTTCCCGCGCCATTGGGCCCTGCTATTGACAGGCGTTGCCCCGGATCAAGCGAAAGCGATGCACCGTCCAGCACGGATGCCTGCCCGGGATAGGCGAAATGGATATCTTCGAGTTTAAGGATCGTCATAGGAAATCCAGACAAAGAAGACCGAGGCAGATCGAACCCAAGGTCACAGCAAACATGCAATCCCGCCGGGTCAGGTAAAAATCCTGCAGCAAAAGTAGCCGCCCAGAAAACCCGCGGCATTTCATGGCGCTAAGTATGCGTTCTGACCGTTCGATGGCACGCACCAGCATCATGCCCACCAGATAGCCAAAGCTGCGATACGTGTGCCAGTTGGTGCCGGGGCGGAAACCACGAACTTTCATGGCCCCGCGAAGGCGCAGATATTCTTCGCGTAAGACTTCGATATATCTGATGGTGAACATCAACAAATGCACAAGAACCTCTGGGCAGCGCAGTTTGTGCAAAGCATGACCCAGAGTGACGGGTTCCAACGTGCCGACCAGAACCATCAGGGTCAGGACCACGGCATTGGCTGTCAGAGCAATCTCAATAGCTTTCCACAGTCCCTGCCAACTGGCCGGATACCCAAACAGGGTGAACATCGCGTCACCGGGCATGGAAAAGGGCAAAAGTATCAACATGAAGATGATAAAGCTGTCCATCATGACCATGCGTTTAAGTGTGCGGCGCACGGGTAGGCGAGACATCAATAGCAGGCCGATAGAGACCGCCAGAGCCACAATCAACGCGGGGATGTTGGATAGCGAAACCGTAACAACAGCAAAAATGCACGTCATCACGATCCGCATCCTAGGGTCCAACTCTCCGATCACCTCAAAGGATGCGCTGGCATCAGCTTCGGCCAGCGTCTTTGCCTGGGGTTCCAGAGCGTGAGCCATCAGGCGGCCATTTTCCGGCGTGCAGCGACATAAAAGCCGATGCCGAATAGACCGATGATGTAGCCGATCCCACCAAGAACGGTCTGCAAGTCGTTGTGTTCGCGATAGGCTGCAATCTCACGACGCAGAGGGCGGGTTTCGTCTCGCACCGCTTGGGCAATGGCCGCGCGCTCCTCGTCGGTTAATGACGCGACAGTCGTCGCGGTGTCGTTTGCGTTTTCAACCTGCGTAACAGGTTTTACAAGCTCGGCATCCACGCCCAAAATCTCAGCCACTTCCTCGGCGGGCATGGTGACCTCGGCTAGATGACCAGCGCCCAGATCTGCTTTGAAAGTGTGCGCGACAAGTTCGGTGGGGGTGTAGAGGAAGAAACCATCGGTATCTGTGACTGTTCGCCCCAGTTCAGCGCCATCGGGGCCGTAAACAACAACTTCTTGGTTTTCAGCCATGTCGCCGTTGGAAAAGCCCAATTCCCCTTCAATCGCGTCGCCTGCAGGAAAGACCCCGGCGATAACTTTATGGGCCAGCGCAGGAAGCGGGGTAAGCCATATCGCAACAACAAAAATTAGCTGTCTCATACGGGGGCACCCCTCAGAAAGAGTTCAGGCTTGACCTGGCGGGCCAATAGAATAGCAAAACCGGTAAGTACCGCTTCGATTGCCATGACGGGAATGTGTGCAAAAAAGACCAGTTTCGCGGCTGGTAGGAATTCGTCACCAGACAGAGCCAGAGAGACAGCGACAAGGGCCGTCGTGGCTGCAATCGAAAACGCTCCTCCGATGCCGCCCCAAACAGCGCCCTGCACCGGAGAGCCGCGTGCGATCAGACGGCCAAAGATCATCCATGTCAGCACCGCCGGAAGTGCGATGTTGACCGTGTTAATCCCAAGCACAGTCAAACCGCCAAAGCCGAAAAACACGGCTTGAAGCAACAGGCCAACAAAAAGCGCAGGAAAAGCGGCCCAGCCGAGCAAAAGCCCGGCCAGACCGTTCAGTATCAAATGCACAGAGGACGGGCCGATCGGCACATGGATCAGCGAGGCTACAAAAAAGCTGGCCGACAGCACGCCCGCGGTGGGAATGCGGTCGAGGTCCAGCGATTTCAGCCCTATGGCAATGCCGCCAGCCGCTGCGATTGCGCCGCCGATCACAACTGGGTTCGAAAGGGCTCCGTCCACGATGTGCATAGGGGTTACTCCAGATCCCAGGCGCGGATCCAGATCACAGCATCCTGGCTCAGTTCTTTGCCTTCATGTTCGGTTTTTGGGCCCGCACCCAAAGCGGCAAAACCCCAGTAACCCGCTTTCGGTACGCCAAAGGTGAAATAGCCGTTCTCATCTGAAATCGCGGCCAATGCGCCGCCCGGTAGTGGGGATGCTGTGGCGTCTTTGGCACCGTTTCCCGCCAGATCGGGCTCGGCTGCCATGTATTCGATTTCGATCTCAGCACCGGCAACCGGTTCGCCTTCGCTCAGTACACGGCCGGTGAAGGTGGAACCTGCAATGACGTTATAGGGCTTGTTCAACGGCAGAATTTCGGTCGCCAGACCTTGCGGTTGATCCCAGTCGGTGGGCAGTTCATTGCGGTTCAGGTAAGCCTTAGTGATCTGCTGGATATAGATATCCTCGGATTCTTCGTAGTAAGGCGCAGGTACCGTCACCAGCACATAGTCGCCGGAACGTTTCACCGGGACCGAACCGAGAAAGGCTTTGGCGCTGTTCTCGGGGCCTTCGAATGTGGTTTCTTCCAATGTACCCAACAGATCGGTCTTTTCGCCGTTGTGGATCACATAGAATTCTTCTGGCTTTTCCAGGGTCATCACGTGCCCGGCTTCAAACGGATGCCAGAAGACCAACTTGACCGGAACGTCGCCCGGACGCTCGATCATGGTATCCTCGGTGTATTCCAGCAAGAAATGAGCCTGAGCCAGCGCGGGCAGCGCCGCAGTAGCGGCCGCGGCCAACAAAAAGTGTTTCACAAATACGTCCTTCTCACGTCGCGCCTTCCCCGGCACGCATTGGTTTTTGACATAGGGGAATGCGAAACTATCTGCCCCAACAGGCAAACAGATCCGGCGCACACCCCGTCGCCGATGATGAGCACCCTTTCCGAGGGCGCATGTTCGGCAGGTCTCCTGACTTGCGGGTCTTAACGCTAAACTGGCCTTCCCGGGTGTGACCCAGTGGCGTAATCAGTCTCGCTCGCCGCTTACAGTTGCGGGGGCAGTTGCAGAATTGGCCAAGAATGTGCCGCACTGCATTCCCTATTGCCTCCGGGTGACTCCCCGGAACCGAACATGGCGCGTTGATGACAGAAAAACTTGATCATGGTCAACTCCCGATTGCGGCATTGGGAGGGTCATCTGCGAATTCCAGAGGTGTTCCGCTTTAAACTCATCGGCTGCGGTGATGTCTAAGTGTTGGTGTTGTGACCTGTTCGTTGATTGGGAGTGATTGTCCGTCGCGGGGTGCTGGAATTAATTTTTTGATTGCCGAAACCGGTTTCGAAGCAGTTAAATGAAAGAATGATGGCGAATCCCGAATTGCAACAGCGACAAATCCGATCCCAGCGCGCCGCGTCCGGTGGGCGGGTGAAGCTTGACGAATTGGCACATCACCTTGGCCTTTCGAAAAGCACCGTGTCGCGTGCATTGAACGGGTATTCCGACATTTCAGAATCAACGCGAAAGCGTGTTGAGGTGACGGCGCGCAAGATGGGGTATCGCCCGCTCAGCCATGCTCAGGCTATTCGAACAGGGCGCGTGCGTGCCATTGCCATGGTCATCAACAGTGAAGAACCGGACCGGCACAATCCGTTTTTTCAGGACTTTCTGGCAGGGGCTTGTGAAGCTGCAAGTGCGTCTGACTGGACGATGACAATTTCGACCGCGAAGTCGAAGCAGGACATGTTAAATGTTTTGGGCCGTTTGGTCGAAGAACGAAAGGCCGATGGATTTATCCTGCCGCGTACCGAAGTAGATGACGCGCGAGTTGGGTACCTCAGCGACCTGCAGGTGCCTTTCATCCTTTATGGTCGGACAGGATATGGTCGAACCGGCTATCAGGACGATACGTCGTGGTTTGATATTTCCGGTGAAAAAGCCATGAGCGGCGCGGTCGAACGTCTGGTCCGTTTTGGTCACAGCCGTATCGGGTTTGTCGGCAGTGATCCAAAGTTCAACTACAGCCACCTGCGTCGGGATGGCTATGTCGACGGGCTTAGGGCTGCAGGATTGCCAGTCGATCCCGAATTGATCCGCGAAGGGGCCCGCACCCGCGAAGAAGGGGCCGCTGAAGCGCGCGCTGTATTGCGTCTTCCTGTCCCGCCTACCGCGATAGTATTTGCGACAGACCAAGCGGCACTGGGAAGCTACTCTGTTTGCGCAGAATTTGGCCTTGAGATCGGGCGCGATGTCTCGGTTCTTGGATATGACGGGGTCCCGGAATGCCAATACGCCAGCCCCGGGCTGACGACGTTCAGCGTCGACTCCAAACGGGCAGGCGAACGCCTTGCAACGATGCTTATACGTCAGACCCGCGGGGAAGAACCCGCAACTTTGCGCGAGCTTAGCCAGGCGGTGCTGATCGAACGCGACTCTGACGGGCCGCCACTGCTGACGTCGAACGAGTTGGCGAAAAAAATCAAACAATCCATGGAAGACAATCGGGGAGGAAACCGACCATGAAACTTACACCAAAAGCAGCCAGGCTGATGCTCGGCTCTTCGTTGGCACTGGCGCTGACGGCCATGTCGGTACAGGCGGACACGATCCGTTTCTGGACGACCGAAGAGCAGCCCGAGCGTCTGGCGAAACAGCAGGAAATGGCTGACCAGTTCAAAGCTGAGACCGGTACAACCGTTGAGGTGATACCTGTCACAGAAACGGATTTGGGCACCCGCGCAACCGCAGCCTTTGCCGCAGGTGACTTGCCAGATGTGGTCTACCACCCGTTGCAGTACGCCCTGCCGTGGGCCGAAGCGGGCATTCTGGACACCGAAGCTGCGACCGAAGTGATCGAAGAACTGGGCGCTGATACTTTCGCTCCGGGTGCCTTGGGCATGGCAGCGTTCAATGGTGAAACCGCCTCGGTTCCGGTGGATGGCTGGACGCAAATGGTTGTCTATCGCAAGGACCTGTTCGAAGAGGCCGGCTTGGAGGCGCCTGACAGTTTTGCAGATATTCAGGCCGCACTTGAGGCGTTGCATAACCCGCCAGAAATGTATGGTTTTGTTTCGGCCACCAAAGTTGACGAGAACTTCATGAGCCAGGTGCTGGAGCATGTTTTCCTGGCAAACGGTGTCAGCCCTGTTGGCCCCGATGGGTTCCAGCCGCTTGATGAGGCCAAGACCACCGAAGTTCTGGATTTCTACAAGGCTATTTCCAAAGCTTCGCCTCCGGGTGAGCTGTTCTGGAAGCAATCGCGCGAGCTGTATTTTGATGGTAAAGCCGCCATGATCATATGGTCGCCATTTATTCTGGACGAATTGGCTGGTCTGCGCGACAGCGCCCCGCCGACCATCAACGACGACCCGACCTCGCGCGATCTGGCCAGCAAGACTGGTATCGTTACCAAACTGTCCGGCCCGTCGAACCCCGATGGCGCGGCCTGGGGTGATGTGCGGTATTTCGGTATCACCAACGATGCTGACACCGACGCGGCGATGGAATTCGTAAAGTTTGCCATGGATGACGGCTATACCCAGACGCTGGCTATTGCGCCTGAGGGAAAGTTCCCCGTGCGCCGTGGTAATGCAGACAATCCGACCGCGTTCTCTGAAGCCTGGGCGGAACTGCCCGTCGGTGTCGATCGCAAGGCCCCTCTGGGCGAGCTGTATGAACAGGCCATGATCGACGAGATTGTTGGTGGTCTGGACGTGGCGCAGCGCTGGGGCGTAGCCGAAGGCCAATTGGCGCTGGCGTCGAAAATGATCAACTCTCAGGCCATCAATCGTGTTGTACGTCAGTACATTGATGACGAGATCGACGCAGCCGCAGCGGTTGCAGCCATGAACGAAGAGCTGGCGAAGGTTCAGTAATCTAGTGGCAACTGCAGCGGCGTGCGCGCCGCTGCACCCAACCCTTCGAGGTACCCCATGACTTCGGCCACCCCACCGACCGGAACCGGGGCGTTAGCTAAACGCGAGGCGCGTCTGGCCTGGACGCTGCTGGCTCCGACCGTGATCAGTGTATCGCTTGTGGTGATCTTGCCTTTGCTGGCAATCTTCTGGATCAGCTTCAAGCCGTTTACCCTGTCCGATCTCCGCCCACCCGCACCGGTTGTGCGTGAAAGCCTGCGCGGATCGGGCGACGATCTGCGGATTGAATACCGTCTGCGCAACTCCAGTCAGGAGATCGCAATCGACGGCGTCACCCTTAGCGACGTTCTGCCCGACGGTGTCGTCGCGGGGGACGTTGCCGCCCCCTGCGTTTTGGACGGGCAGGACCTGTTTTGTGACTTCGGCACTCTGGAAGGGGGGCAGCGCGAGCGTATCCGCATTCCCGTTGACGTGGACGGCGACCCCGATGCGTTTGAAGACGTGGTCGAAGCGTCAGAACCGCGTGTAACTGGAAGTGGGCCGAACGTTCTGACCAACTTTGAATTCAGCCTCGAAAACTATGCTCGCGTCTTTGACGGGTCTGAGTTCTGGGGCGTTCTTTGGGTTACACTGTTTTACACGGTGTTCGGGACCATTGGCGCTTTGGTCATGGGCTTGTTCGCGGCGCTTTTGCTGAACAAAAGCTTCAAAGGGCAGGGGTTCATCCGGGGCCTTTACCTGTTTCCCTATGTCGCTCCTGTCATTGCGGTGGCCTTTACCTGGGTCACGCTGTTTGATCCGTTTTCGGGCTCAGCCAATGCGCTTTTGATCCAAATGGGTCTGACCAGTGCACCGATCAACTTTTTCGGCGAACGCCCTCTGGCGCTTATCATGGTCACGGTGTTCGAAATCTGGCGCTATTTCCCGCTGTCCTTCCTGTTCATTCTGGCGCGGATGCAATCCATTGATAGCAGCATGTATGAAGCCGCTGATATGGATGGAGCGTCGCCCTTCCAGAAGTTCTGGTTGCTGAGCATCCCGCAATTGTTGGGCATCCTGTCGGTACTGTTCCTTCTGCGCTTTATCTGGACGTTCAACAAGTTCGACGACATTTTCCTGCTGACCGGTGGTAATGCAGGTACCCGCACACTGACTGTGAATGTCTATGAGCAGGCGTTTGCGATCTCAAACATCGGGGCAGGCGCGGCGGTGGCCGTGGTCATCCTGCTGTGCCTGATCGCCTTCAGCTTTGTCTTCTTCCGCTTCATCAGCCGTGAGGAGGGTTTGTGATGCGCAAAGGTTTCATCACTGGCCCGGTTCTGGGCGCACTCTGGTTGGTCATCATTGCAACCACCGTTTCCGTCACCATGTCCTTCGCCACGGGCGCAGCGTTTCGCCCGCAGGTGGGTTTGAGCCTGATCTGGGGCGCAGTGGCAGGTCTTACCTATGTTGCGTTTCCTGCGCGTCACGCCCCGGCGCGCCTGGCGATTTCTGTGCTGCTGGGTTTGTCCTGCCTAAGCGGTTTGGGCCCCGTTCTGATTGGTCCGGATACGACGCTGCAGGCAAGCCTAATCACTGTCATCGCGGTTGCGGTTGTGATGCACCTGTCATTGGCCGAGATCCTTAAGGAACTGCCCTTCACCGAACTGACACGCCATGAATTCGAAGAGGCGGTGATCCGCTTTTGCACCGGATTCGGGTATATCTTTTTCACGGCCATTGTTGTCATCCCATTTTATGTGATGGTGATGACCAGCCTGAAATCGCAGCAGGCGCTGTTGCAGAACCCCCTGGATTTCTCAGTTGACCTGAGCCAGGGCACCGCGTTGTTCCGCAGCTATACCGAACTGTTTCGCGACTTCAATTTCGGCACTTATCTCTGGACGTCCTTCTATGTTTCGGTCCTGACTGTGTTCATCACGTTGCTGTTCAGCGTCCCCGGTGCCTATGCGGTGGCGCGGTTCCGGTTCAAAGGGCAAAAGGCGTTTTCGCGGTCGATCCTGCTGATCTACATGGTTCCGATGATCGTTCTGGCGCTGCCGATTTACATCGCGTTTTCGCTGACGGGCCTGCGAAACTCGATCCTTGGCATTGTCATGATCTACCCGGTCACGACGATCCCCGTCGCACTCTATATGCTGCAAGGCTATTTCCGTGGCTTGCCCACCGAAGTGGAAGAGGCTGGTCTGATGGATGGTCTGTCGCGTTTGGCTGTGATTTGGAAGATCACCCTGCCGCTCAGCCTGCCTGCGCTGGCCTCGGTGTCGCTCTATGTCTTCATGATTGCGTGGAACGAGTTCCTGCTTGCTTTCATGCTGCTGGACGATCCGTCGAAATTCACTCTGACCCGAGGCGTTACAATGCTGAATTCCTCGGAAATTCCCCGACAACATCTGATGGCTGGTGCGGTGATCGCCACTCTGCCGATCATGGCGTTGTTTCTGGGACTTGAACGTTTCATGACCAAGGGCCTGACTGCGGGGTCCGTCAAAGGATGACTGAGATGAACCAACATACAAACCCGGACCGCGAAGCGCGCAATATTCTGATTGCCAATGATCGCGGTGGTTACACAATCCCGACCGAGGGGCTGTACCCTTATCAATGGAACTGGGACAGCGCGATTGCTGCCCTGGGATTTGCAGAATTCGACATTGACCGCGCCTGGACCGAGGTCGAAACGCTGTTCTCGGGCCAATGGACGGACGGCATGGTGCCGCACATCCTGTTCCACCAGCAGGATGACGGATATTTCCCTGGCCCGGACGTTTGGGGGTGCAACGGCCCGATTTTGTCGTCGGGGATAATTCAACCCCCCATTGCGGCGACAATGGTCCGCAAGATTTGGGAGCAGGACCGCGTCGCTGGCGAGCAACGCTTGCGCGATCTGTTTCCAAAGTTACTGGCTTGGCATCGATGGATCATGAAGTGGCGTCTGGATGACCGGGATGCGGTCTGCACGACGCATCCATGGGAAGCCGGGCGCGACAACGCTCCCGACTGGGACAAATCGATGGCGCGCATGGACGCTTCAGATGTCGGTGAGTATCAGCGCCGAGACACCACACACGTAAACAGCGACGACCGGCCTACCAAGTTTGACTATGACCGGTACATCAAGCTGGTTCAGATTGGTCGTGAGGCCGAATGGGATCAGCAGATCCTGCTGGAAAAGAACCCATTTCGGGTTGCCGACCCAACGATGACATTCACGGCGTTGCGCGCGGCAAGAGATCTGTTGGCCATAAGCGAAGAACTTGGTCTTGAGGCCGAAGGATTGCGTGCGGATGTCGATCGGCTCGAAAACGGTGCGCGGTCTTTATGGAATGAAGACCTGGGCAGCTTTGATTCCCGTGACGCGCATACAGGCGAGTGGGCGGGCAGCATCTCAAACGCGTCATACATGTGCTGGTATGCTGGTATCGATTCAGAAAAGATGTTGGGGCGTTTGAATTCGGTTTTGGAGACCGTTCCTTATCCAGTTCCAAGCTACGATACATCGATGCCGAACTTTGATGCGCGCCGGTATTGGCGCGGTCCGACCTGGGCCATCATGAATATGATGATCGGATTTGGGCTGGAAGACATGGGCCACTCGCGGCAGGCAGAAGATCTGCGTCGGAAAACTGCAAAGCTGATCTCGAACTACGGATTTGCTGAATATTTTGATCCAAAGACCGGCAGCCCAGCCGGTGGCACTGCGTTCACCTGGACAGCCGCCGTTTGGCTTCACTGGGCAGGGAGAAGCTAATGGGAAGCATTGAACTAAAGTCCGTCGAAAAGTGGTTTGGGTCAGCCCAGGTCATCAAGGGCGTGGACCTCAAAATCGAAGAGGGTGAATTCATTGTTTTTGTCGGCCCCTCCGGCTGTGGCAAATCCACCTTGTTGCGCATGATTGGTGGGCTCGAGGATATTTCGCGCGGGTCACTTCTGATCAATGACACTGACGTCACCGATCATCCGCCCTCGAAACGCGGGCTGACAATGGTGTTCCAATCTTATGCGCTTTACCCGCATCTGACGGTTGCCGAAAACATGGGGTTCTCGCTGAAAGTGGCCGGGGTGCCAAAAGCTGAGATCGCAGAGCAGGTCAACACAGCGGCAGAGGTTTTGAAGCTTGGACCGTTTTTGGAACGCCGGCCAAAAGACTTGTCAGGTGGACAGCGCCAGCGCGTTGCCATCGGCCGATCCATCGTGCGTGATCCCACCGCCTTTTTGTTCGACGAGCCGCTTTCGAACCTCGACGCGGCCTTACGGGTCGAGATGCGGTACGAGATCGCCAAGCTGCACCAAAGCCTCAAGCGCACGATGATCTATGTGACCCATGATCAGGTCGAAGCCATGACGCTGGCCGACCGGATCGTGGTTCTGGAATACGGCAAGATCGCACAGGTCGGTACGCCCCGCGAGCTCTATGAACGTCCGGCCAATCTGTTTGTGGCGCAGTTCATTGGAAGCCCTAAAATGAACGTGTTGCCCTGTTCCGCTCAAGGCGGCAGCTATACGCTGGCACACGGCAGAGGGGGCCAATTTGCGTTTTCCGGCGAAGCCAACCGATTGGGTGTGCGCCCTGAACACATCGAAGTGGTTACAGCGGGCGAGGGCCAGACCGACGGCGTGATCGAGGTGATCGAATACCTGGGTGCCGATACGTTCCTAATTGTCGATGTCGGTGCTGAAGAAAACGTCACTGTGCGTTTGAATGGAGACACTGACCTCAAACCAGGCGCACAGATCGGTTTGCATTTCCCGACCAGCAAGCTGCACTTTTTCGATGAAGATGGTCAAGCTGTGGGTCGGGAATAGTCCGATACACTGCCAATAGTTTTTCAAGCACGCGTTGCGGTGTCGATTCCAGAACCGCAACGCGTTCTTTTTTGAATATATGTGCGGCTTTGTGCCAGCTTTCGCCTGCATCGCCTGGCTAACTGTCAAAAACACTTTGAACTTGTGGCACTTTATGGGCCTACAGGACCATGCTGTGTTTGTGTACGTCACATCCAATTGACCCTTGTGTGATTTGAAAAGTCGGTGAAGCGACTTTGATTTTTAGGATGGCTATTGAATTAAAGGCAGACACGATGTTGGCTACATCTTGTTGAATTTGCTCGAAACGAGAGAAGAGAGACATGGCGAAAAACGTGTGTGAAGTCCTGCTGGACATATTGGCAGATGCAGGTGGTCGTCAGATCTTTGGCGTGGTTGGCGACGCGCTGAACCCTTTCCTCGAAGCCATGCGCGGGGATGACAGGTTTGAGTGGAAAGGGCTGCGGCACGAAGAAAACGCAGCTTATGCGGCTTATGCCCAGTCACATCTGACAGGCGGTATCGGGATTTGTGCCGGCACGGTTGGACCCGGTGCTCTGCATCTTATCAATGGGCTCTACAACGCCAAACGCGAAGCCGCGGGCGTGGTGGCAATCACTGGCCAGGTCGCCCACCGGGAACGCGGCACAGGTTATCATCAGGAAGTGAACCTGGAAAAGGCGTTTGATGATGTGTGCGACTATCAGGCGGTGATCCACACGCCGGATCAGATGCCGCGTCTTGCCCAGATCGCCGTGCAACGTGCGCTCATCAACCGCGAGGTGGTGCGGATTGAACTGCCCATCGATGTATCCGAACAAAAGGTGCCCAGCCTGCACCAGTTCCACCCGCTTTTGAAACAGCCTTCTACCCTGATCCCACCCGAAGATGAGATTGCCCGTGCTGCGCAGATCATAAACGCAGGCAAGAAGGTGGCGCTTTTTGCCGGTGTAGGTTGCCGCGAGGCAAAAGATCAGGTTTTGGCCCTGTCGCAAAAGCTCAACGCTCCGCTTGCGCATACGTTGAAGGGCAAGGATATCTTCGACTACGACGACCCGAATGTGGTTGGCATGACTGGTCTCATCGGCAACCCCGGCGGCTATCACGCGGTACGCGATTGCGATGTGCTTGTGATGCTGGGCACCGACTTTCCCTATGAATGGTTCCTGCCAGAGACGGCCAAGATCGTGCAGATCGACCGCAGCGTCGAAAATCTGGGTCGCCGTGCGCCTGTCGCATCGGGCCTGTTGGGGGATGTCGGAGCGACGCTGGACCGGCTGCTGCCTCAAATAGCGGAGAAAGAAGACCGAAACTTCGCCGATCACCAGGTTAAACTCTGCAACAAGTGGCTGGCGCAACAGGACAAAGAGGCCAGCCTCGAACGTGCCAGCGAACCGCTGCACCCGCAGTTATTCGCCCGCGAAATTTCCAATCAGGCCGAAGAGGATGCGGTTTTTGCCATGGATATTGGTGAATGCACCGTCTGGGTGGCGCGGCAGACCCGAATGAAGGGTGGGCGGCGTATGGTGGGTTCATTCAACCATTCCTCTCTGGGCTCTGGCTTGCCTTCGGCGCTTGGAGCAGCGGCGCTCGATCCCTCGCGTGAGGTCTGGACGTTCTGCGGCGACGGCGGCTTTGGTATGTCCATGCAGGATTTCGTGACCGCGGTGCGCTACGACTGGCCGATCAAGGTGATTGTGTTCAACAACCAGACACTGGGTTTCGTGAAGATGGAGATGGAGGTTGCGGGCTATGCCGTGAACCCGATGGCCACGGATCTGGTGAACCCGGATTTTGCCGAATACGCAAAGGTCTGCGGTGGGGATGGCGTGCGTGTGGAACACGCCGCTGACATCAAAGATGCCATAGCGCAGGCCAAAGCCAGCACCAAGCCGTTCATCATCGACGCCATGGTCACGCCGGGTGAGCTGGTGATGCCCCCACATGTGGACACCAAGATGGCCTGGGGCTTTGGTATGTCCAAACTGAAAGAAGGAATCCTGCTGGCGAAGGGCGACCACGCCCAGTGGGACAATTGGGTCAAAGAGCTCAAGGCGCAGCTGTAACGCGGGTGCCAATCCAATTTAGAAACCGGAGATCGGACGCATGATTGTACGCAACATATACTACGCGGTGGCCTTTTTCGGCCTGCCCCTGACTTTGCTTCTTGGCTGGTTTTGGACCCCAGCACTGTGGCTGTTGGTGATCGTGCTGCCCTATATCGCAATCGGGGCTTATGACCTGATGACGACCAAGCACAATGTGCTTAATAACTATCCGGTTCTGGGCCATTTTCGTTACATGCTGGAATTCGTCAGCCCAGAAATACGCCAGTACTTTGTTGAAACCAACGAAAGCGGACGGCCCTTCAACCGGATCACGCGCAGTCTGGTCTATGCTCGTGCCAAAGGCCAACAGGATACACAGGCGTTTGGCACCCAGTACGACATCACGCAGGTGGGCTATCACCGCACCAATCATTCGCTGGTGCCAAAGGAGGTGGAGGAAAGCGAGAAGCGTGTTACGCTGGGCGGCCCGCAATGTTCCAAGCCTTACGATGCGTCGCGCCTGAACGTTTCAGCGATGAGCTTCGGAGCGCTGAGCCATACCGCGATCCGGGCGTTGAATGGTGGCGCCAAAGACGGTGGGTTTGCCCATAACACAGGAGAGGGTGGTATTAGCCCGCATCATTTGGCGGAAGGCGGTGATCTCATTTGGCAGATTGGCACGGGCTATTTCGGCTGCCGCACCCCCGAAGGTGGGTTTGACAAGGACAAGTTTGCAGAGAAAGCCCAAAAGGACGTGGTCAAAGCCATTGAGATCAAGCTGAGCCAAGGTGCGAAACCTGCCCATGGCGGGGTTCTACCTGCGGTCAAAGTCGACGAGGAAATCGCTGAAATTCGCGGTGTTGAACCCCATAAGGATGTGATCTCACCCCCTGCACATTCGGCCTTTGATACCCCCACCGGGCTGATGGAGTTTGTGCAGCATCTGCGTGAGATGTCGGACGGCAAGCCAGTGGGTTTCAAGCTGTGTATCGGTAAACGGTCCGAATTCATGAGTATCTGCAAGGCAATGCTGGATACCGGGATTTTGCCTGATTTCGTCACAGTCGACGGAGCCGAAGGCGGCACCGGCGCTGCGCCAGTGGAATATTCCAACAGGTTGGGGATGCCGTTGAACGAAGGGTTGATCTTTGTCGATAACTGCTTGCGTGGCATCGGTGTGCGCAACAAGGTCCGAGTCATCTGTTCCGGTAAGGTCGCAACAGGCTATGACATGATCGAAAAACTCGCCTTGGGCGCAGATATGTGCAATTCGGCCCGCGCGATGCTGTTTGCCGTGGGCTGTATCCAGTCGCTGCATTGTAATACCAACCGCTGTCCCACGGGCATCGCTACTCAGGATCAGGAACGTGCAAAGGCCGTGAATGTGCCGCAAAAGCGTCAGCGGGTGCATCGCTATCATGATGCCACGCTGGAAAGCTTCCGCGAAATTCTGGGTGCAATGGGCTACGAAAAGGTAACGGACTTGCACCCTTCGGATATTCTGCGCCGCTCAACAGACGAAAAAGAGTTCACATATGCGGACCTTTATGAACGGCTTCCCGAAGGTGGGTTGCTGTCAGACAGTGTCCCTGCGGGATTTGCAAGCGATTGGGAGCGCGCATCGGCCCAACGGTTCTGAATCACCGACGGGTCGATCATTGGCGTTTAATCCCCAAGCCTGTATGGACGTAGATCGAAGAATGCGATTCTGATCAGGGGGCCAAGGACTTGCAGCGAAAACTCATGTATCTCGCCGTCTTTGTCGGCGGCGCGCTTGGGTCGGTGCTGCGCGAAATGCTGTCGCTTGAAATACCCGGCGTGCCCTTCGTGACTGCAACCTTCGGGATCAATATTGCAGCCTGTCTGTTCATCGGCTGGCTCTATGCGGTGCGGCACAGGGTTCATGCCCATGTCATCCATCTAGGCGCGGTTGGGTTTTGCGGTGGGTTGTCGACCTTTTCCTCATTCGTAGCCGAGCTCGACCGGCTGTCCCAAGCAGATATCGCCTATATGGTCGCAGCTCTGGCCCTTGAAGTTGTTTTTGGTCTTGCCGCCGCCATCCTGGGTGAAGCGATCGGGCGCAAGTATCACGCAGGAGAGCACCCGGATGAGTGATCTCTATTTGCACGCAGCATTTGCTTTGGGCGGCGGTCTGGGCGCGGTCGCTCGGCATATGCTCAACCGTATGATCACGCATGAACTGCCGCTTTCGACACTCGTGGTGAATGTGGTGGGTTGCCTGTTTCTGGGTTTGTGGGCGGGTTATCTGGGTGAACCCCACTTAATGCCCGAGGAAGAACGCCGTTTGGTCTTTGGTTTCTGCGGAGGCTTCACCACGTTTTCCAGCTTTGCCTATCAGTCCCTGCAACTCCACCGCGAGCGTACCATCCTGATGGCAGCAGGAAACATTTTGCTGAGCGTGGCTATGTGCTGGATTGCGTTCTGGTTCGGCCTTCAAGCGATGTGGTGAGGTTTTCACTTGAGTCCGGCTGCGAATTTCGCATCCATAAGGCATGGCTGACCCAACCCCTCCTTCCGATCTCAAGTCCCGACGCGCACTGGACAATACGGTGCTGGCCTTTCTACGAACCGAGTTGGCCAACCGGCGCACCTTGCTGGCCTATGTAAAAACCGCCTTGGGAGTGGCGATTGCAGGATTTGGATTAATGCAGTTTGCGGATGCGGATTCGGTTTTTGTCTGGGTTGGAATGGCTGTTCTGCCTGTGTCGGTTCTGATTTTGGTCTATGGAATCATCGACTACATCCATATTCGTCGCCAGATCGAACAGGAAAAGCGTGACGCGCGGGTCTGAGGGTGAGCCATCGGATACAGGGTCAGCTTGACCGAAACGCGGTCGGGGTCTGACCGAATTCTGCTTTGAACGCACGGGTCATCGCGCTGGCGTTTTCGTACCCGCAACGCCCAGCGATCTCGGCGATGGATTGTTCTGTTTCCTCTGCCAGATTACGCGCTAGCGTCAGTCGCAAACGCCTATAAAGTGCCTGCGGTGTGGTTTTCAGTTCGGCACGTATGCGGGTTTCAATCCGTTTTTGCGAACATCCGATGCGCCGGGCGACCTGTGTGATTGACAATGGGGTTTCGATATTTGCCTGCATCAAGTCCAACGCCCGATTGACCAGCTTGTCTTCGGATTTCAATGGCAAAGAATAGGGATTGCGCCCGTTTCGCCCCATCAGTAATTGCGCCACCTCCAGAGACAATAGCGGGCCATGATCCTGCCGAATAAGTGCTGAGGCGAGATCGAACGCCGCCATCGCCCCGGAACAGGTCAGCCGATTGCCATCGATGACAAAGCGTTCACGCACGGTTTCAACCGCCGGAAACTGTTCTTCGAACCGAGATAACTCGTCCCAGTGAATGGTTGCCCGATGCTCGTCCAGCAATCCCGCCCGCGCCAAAAGCCAGCTGCCGGTATCCAATCCTGCGATCTGCGTATGCCGTTTTGCCGCTGCCAGCACGACCCGAATGGTTGCCCGGGTATCGAGTTTTAGAAAACCATAAGACGGCATGACCACAAGGACATCGCCCCTTTGATCCGCAATCGCTCCGTCCGGGGTGACACTCAGCCCGCTTGAGCTTTGGACCTGTGTTCCGTCCGGCGAGCAGAACCTCCACTCATAGAGCGTGTGCCGTGACATGTTGTTCGCCGCTCGCAGCGGTTCGACCATGTTTGCTAGGCAATGGTTCGAAAACCCATTGAAGAGCAGAATGTTGTATCGCCGTAGCAAAAATTTCGAATTCTGCATGATGTACGCCTAAAACTGCATGTCGAGAATTTGAGGGATGACGTTCTTTTGGTCAACTACTGATCCAAGGGATACGCGCCATGCAATTCGGTTTGTCCGAAGAACAAGAAATGATCGTCTCGACGGTCCGCAGCTTTGTTGAAAACGAAATCTACCCGCATGAAGAGGCGGTCGAGCGCAGCGGTACCGTCCCGCTCGAGTTGGGCAACGAGATCAAGCAGAAATGCATCGATCTGGGATTTTATGCTTGTAACTTTCCTGAAGAGGTTGGTGGCGCGGGCTTGTCCCATCTGGATTTCACCCTCGTTGAGCGTGAGCTTGGCCGCGGCTCGATGGCGTTGACGCATTTCTTTGGACGCCCGCAAAACATCCTGATGGCCTGCAATGATGAGCAGCGCAAACGCTATTTGCTGCCTGCCGTACGCGGCGAAAAGATGGATGCTTTGGCGATGACCGAACCGGATGCCGGGTCGGACGTGCGCGGCATGAAATGTCAGGCAGTGCGCGATGGGGGCGACTGGGTAGTCAAGGGTTCGAAACACTTCATTTCTGGTGCGGAACACGCGGATTTCTTCATTGTCTTCATCGCAACCGGCGTGGACGAAACCCCCAAAGGCCCCAAAAAGCGCATCACCACTTTCCTAGTAGATCGCGGCACCCCGGGCTTTGAAGTGCGCGAAGGGTACAATTCGGTCAGCCACAAGGGCTACAAGAATTATATCCTTTATTTCGACAATTGCCGTCTGCCGGATGCGCAGGTGCTGGGCGAAGTCGATGGTGGTTTTGCCGTTATGAACGAATGGCTCTACGCAACCCGCCTGACGGTTGCGGCGTTCTCGGTTGGGCGCGCGCGGCGCTGCTTTGACTATGCGTTGAACTATGCGGCCGAGCGCAAGCAGTTCGGCCAGCCTATCGGAAAGTTTCAGGGCGTCGGCTTCCAGATCGCAGACATGATTACCGAGATCGACGCCGCCGACTGGCTGACCCTTGCCGCCGCCTGGCGTCTGGACCAAAACCTGCCTTCGAACCGTGAGATTGCCTCGGCCAAGCTTTATGCTTCTGAAACGTTGGCGCGAGTGACGGATGCGACGCTGCAAATCTATGGTGGTATGGGTCTGATGGACGACTTCCCGATCGAGCGTTTCTGGCGCGATGCACGCGTTGAACGCATCTGGGACGGCACCAGTGAAATTCAGCGCCACATCATCAGCCGTGATCTTCTGCGTCCACTGGGCGCCTGACCATGAACAAAGACCTGACCCGGCTTTTGCGCCCGAAAACTATCGCTGTCATTGGCGGTGGTGCCTGGTGTCAGCAGGTTATTCTGCAATCCGAACGTATGGGCTATGCCGGGCAGATTTGGCCGGTGCATCCCAAAGCCAACGAGATCGCGGGACACAAGGTTTTTGGGCAGATAGAAGACCTGCCTGAAGCCCCGGATGCGGTGTTCATTGGTATCAACCGCCACGCCACTATTGAGGCGGTTCAGGTCCTCTCTAGCATGGGCGCGGGCGGGGCGGTCTGTTTTGCCTCGGGTTTTTCCGAAGCCGTCGCTGAAGACGACACCGGCGGGGACTTGCAGGCGCAGCTGATCGCCGCAGCCGGTGACATGCCCATTCTTGGCCCCAACTGTTATGGCTATATCAATGCGTTGGACGGTGCGCTGTTGTGGCCGGATCAGCACGGGGCGACGCCGGTGGACAAAGGCGTCGCGATCCTGACTCAAAGTTCGAATATCTCGATCAACCTGACCATGCAGAAACGCGGCTTGCCGATTGCCTATATGGTGGCTTGCGGAAACATGGCGCAAACCAGTCAAGCGCAGATCGCTGCGGCCTTGCTTGATGATCCGCGCGTGACAGCCCTGGGTCTGCACGTCGAAGGTTTCAAGGACATCCGCGAATGGGAGGCGCTGGCCGCAAAGGCCCATGCAAAGGGCATTCCGCTGGTTGCCCTAAAGGTCGGCGCTTCGGAACAGGCGCAGGCAGCGACGGTGTCTCATACAGCGTCTCTGGCAGGAAGTGATGCGGGCGCGCAGGCGTTGTTGGACCGGCTTGGTATCCCGCGTCTTTCGTCGCTACCGGATTTCCTCGAAACGTTGAAACTGCTGCACTGCTACGGTCCATTACCCGGCGGTAACATAGCCTCGATCAGCTGTTCGGGGGGCGAGGCGAGCCTGATTGCAGACATGGCGGTCGGCACGGGTTTGACCTTCCCACCGCTAAGCGACGAAAAAAAGACCCATCTACGCAATGCGCTTGGTCCTATGGTGGCGCTGAACAATCCGCTGGATTATCACACCTATATCTGGCGCGATGAACGCGCGATGTCGCAGGCATGGTCCGGTATGACGGGTGAGGATATCGACCTGACGTTTTCTATCGTCGATTATCCGACCACCGACGCCACAGATTGGACCTGTGCAACGCGGGCGGCCTTGCAAGTTCGTGCGGACACTGGGGCACGGTTTGCCATTGTCGCGACCCTGCCAGAGTTACTGCCTGAAGATGTAGCGAAAGACCTGATGACAGGCGGCGTCGTGCCTTTTATGGGTATCCGTGAAGCGCTTGCCGCCACGCGCGCGGCGGGTCAGGTCCGTGCCCCCTGTTTGCAGCCCGTTTTGCTGCCAGGCAGCGTCGAGGCGTTCGGAACCCTTACCGAGGGTGTGTCTAAACAGGCGCTGGCTGAATGCGGTTTGCGCATCCCTCAAAACCGCACAGTCAGTGGCGAAGAAGAAATCCGCAAAGCGTTGCAGGACATGCAAGCACCTTTTGCAGTTAAAGGCGTGGGTCTTGCGCACAAATCAGAACACGCCGCCGTTCGGCTGGGCATCCAGGCCGAAGACGTGGCCGATGTAGCGGCCGAAATCGGCACCGAAGCCATTCTGATAGAAGAGATGATCACGGGGACCGTTGCGGAACTTTTGGTTGGTGTTGTTCGTGATCCGGCGCATGGGTTTGTATTGACCATTGGGGCAGGGGGCGTGCTGACCGAAGTCATGCGTGACACAGTTTCTCTGCTGGTGCCCAGCGCGCCTGAAGACATCCGCACGGCGCTTGGTCAGCTGAAAATTGCGCCTTTGCTTGCAGGCTATCGCGGCCAACCGGGGGCTGATATGGATTCGATCATTGCCGCAGTCGATGCTGTTCAGGCTTATGTTTTGCAAAACGCCGACACGCTCGGCGAGGTCGAGATTAACCCTCTCCTCTGCACGCGGGACGACGCGGTTGCGGTGGATGCACTTATAAGGAAGGCCTGAAAAATGGACCCAATCAAAACCCGCCGCGACGGAACGATCCTCGAGGTGACGCTGGACCGCCCCAAGGCCAATGCCATTGACCTTGCCACCAGCAGAATCATGGGCGAGGTCTTTGCCGCATTTCGCGACGACCCAGAGCTTCGCGTAGCCATTCTGACCGGCGCGGGCGATAAATTCTTTTGCCCGGGCTGGGACCTGAAAGCTGCCGCCGATGGTGACGCTGTGGACGGAGATTATGGTGTTGGCGGGTTTGGAGGTCTGCAAGAGCTGCGCGACCTGAACAAGCCCGTGATCGCAGCCGTGAACGGCATCGCCTGTGGGGGCGGGCTTGAGCTTGCCCTTTCAGCGGATATGATCCTTGCCGCTGATCACGCCACTTTCGCCCTGCCGGAAATCCGCTCGGGCACTGTGGCAGATGCTGCCAGCGTCAAGCTGCCCAAACGCATTCCATATCACATTGCCATGGAACTGCTGCTGACCGGGCGTTGGTTCGATGCGGAAGAAGCCAATCGTTGGGGGCTGGTGAATGAGATCGTCGCTGCTGATCAACTCATGGACCGTGCCTGGGAACTTGCCCGCCTTCTGGCCTCGGGGCCGCCTCTGGTTTATGCGGCAATCAAGGAGATCGTGCGCGACGCCGAGGATACCAAATTCCAGGATGCGATGAACCACATCACCAAACGTCAGCTGCGCACTGTGGACGTACTCTATGCCAGTGAAGATCAACTGGAAGGTGCCCGCGCCTTTGCCGAAAAACGCGATCCGGTTTGGAAAGGGAAATAAACAAACCCGGCGATCAGTAGGTGGATTTTCCATTTACTGATCCACGCCGCGGGTGCAAATTAAGTTATGCCTTACTTCGAGCGTAAACCCTACGAAAACCCGTCACGCGCAATTAGCTCTGTTGCATCGCAGCCGGACACTCAACCGATTTCGGATATCGCGCGCCGCGTGCTTGAGACAGAGCGCGGCAACCAAAAACATCTCGAAGGGCCTTTTACCTGTCGCAAGATCTGCCACCCTGGCGGTACGGCTACAATCTTGTTGTCCTTTGCTGCGGCTGAAGGTGACGAGCCGGTTGAAATGCAATTCGAACCTGGTGATCTAACCAATCCGAATGGGGATATTCTGCCTGCAAACCGCGTAAACGTTGTTCCACCCCAAATCCAACTGGTTGCCGGAGAGACCACAGATGTAGCGATTGTAGTCACCGTGCCGGATTTGACGGAACCGGGCGCTTATCATGGCCGGATCGCCTGCACCGGGACCGAGCAAACTTCGATCGTTGTGGTGTTTGAGGTTGCAGGTGCTCAGACCTGACGGGTCACGAGGTAATCCATGAACTGCGCCAGAAATGCACGCGGGGCGTCTTGGGTGCCTGCAAATACCTGCGCAAATTCCTGACGGGCAGATGCAAGCAGATCGTTGGCCGCATCTTGCGCAAATCGGATGCTGCCATAGTGGCCCATACGCTCAAGCACCCATTCAACATCCTGATTTGACCGGTTTTCACGCGGGTTTGACAGCATCTCGGTCAATCGCTTCTGTTCCGGTTCATCGGCGTGCAGACCAAGCTGACCCAACATCAGCGTGCGTTTGCCCTCATAGATGTCGCCACCAATTTCCTTGCCGTATTTGTCCTGTGAACCAACAAGGTTCAGAACATCGTCCTGAATTTGAAACGCTGCGCCCAGAAAAAAGCCGAACGCGTTGAAATCATCCAGATTCAACGCGCCAGACGCTACATCCTGCGGCCGCGCAATCAATGCCCCGATCCGCATGGGGTGAATGAAACTGTACCAACAAGTCTTTTTCAGACACATCCGCAAATAGTCCGACGCGTCCACATTCAGCCGATTGTCCCGTATCCAACCCAGCTCCAACGCCTGACCTTCAATGGATTGCTGCAGCAGATGGTCGAACTCATCCACAACGCGCATTCCGGTTTCCAGCCCGAGCGAACCCAGATTTTGCCGCAACAGCCGCAGGGCCAGCGCTTGCATCCCGTCGCCTGTATTTATGGCCAAAGGGACACCAAGCCGCTGGTGCATACATGCCCGCCCACGCCTGAAATCGCTTTGGTCTTCGATATCGTCGTGGATCAGAAAGGCATTGTGCAAAAGCTCCAGCACAGCTGCGGACACCCGTGCTTCCTCGGCATTGCCGCCAAAGGCTTCGCAGGTGGCCAGCAATAGTGCGGGCCGTAGTCCTTTGCCTGATGTTTGGATATAATCCCGTATCGGACCATACAGATAAGCCTGGGGTTCGCCCGTTGGCAAAAGCCCCAACAGAGTTTCACGCGCGCGATCCCCGTAAGAGGTCAGCTGTTTCAGAAACTCCTGCTGTGCCGCAGGGTCCAGATGCGCGGTTCCGGGTTTCAATGGTTAACCCTTCTGCGTGATGATCACGCGGGGTTTGCTGTTCTGTGCACGGTCGGAGGCGAAGGGTCCATCCGTCATTGGCAGAGCCCTGGACAGAACATCAGACTGACCGCTGTCGCGACCCAGATCATAGGCTAGATCTTCGGCCACCTCATCTCCGGGGATCGGAAGATCAGCGGTGGGCTCATAGCTAGCCATCAGATCAAAAAGCTCTTTCGGCGGACAAATCATGCGCAGCGCTTCGGCAATGGCCGGGTCTTCGATGATCCCGCCGGGCTTGGAGTATTCAGCAGTCGGTTCCCCAATGACCGCCAAAGGTCCGTCGCCGCCGCGATCAACCCCTGTCGTGTCCTGACCCATTTTGAGTGCAGCCTCAACCGCAACCGCGAACCTGTTGTCCCAAGGCAGACCCGCTTGATAACGCGCGTAGTCATAGGCGCGCAGCGGTTTCAGTATATCAGGCTCGTGCAGGTCCCAGATCTGGCAGGGCTCGGCATCCGACCCGCTGCGTTGCAGGATCGCGTTGACCGCCCGGCGCGCGGCCTCATTCGCTCCTTCCATTGTGGCAAGGTCAGTGAAGGTGCGCACATAATCGGAGGCCAGAAAGAAGTTCGGGATCAATGTGGCCGCATCTGGCCGCAGCCGCCAACTGTTGATGCGGTTGACCAGCAGAGGTTCCACATTGCTTTGTCGTTTGGGATCTTCGGGGTCCTGCACGATGTCGGGGTCGAGGAACCAATAGTGCATATCCTCATCCCGCAGCACAGTCGCGCCATCCACATTGAGGCTGCGCTTGAGCTGCTCCCAAACTTCTTTTGCAATCTCTTCCCGGGTGCAATTGCGCGCGGTCTTGCCGTTTAGACCCGGCTTGTCCCATTCCGAAATATCAATTGAAAGCAGACCCTTGGTTTTGCCTTCAGCCCAGTTGTCAAAGTTGATCCCCGGCCAGAACTGTTTTTGCGACACGGCGGTCAAAGCCCACGGGCTATCGATGAAGATGACGTGGCCGTTGGTCAGCGTGACCTCTTTGGTCAAATAAAACTGAATGCCGTTCATCCACTGCACGTCGTTCGCAAGAAGCGGCAGTTTGGCAAGCGCCGGATCGGCCGCCATCATCTCGGGCGTCAGAAGTGGCGCGATACGTTCGATCGGCATGGCGCTGACGAACCAGTCGCCTGTGACTTTCTGCTCTTTGCCATCCTGTTCGACCGTCGCTCCGGTGATCCGCCCATTTTGGCATTCGATGCTTGTCACCTTGGAGTCGAACTTGTAAACGACCCCCTTGCTTTTGAGGTAATCCAGCCAGGGTTGAATCCAGACAAGGTTTGTGGGCCCGTTCAGCAACCTGTTGCACTGCGGTTCAGGGGTGGCGATGCCCAACTGCAACTGTACAGCAATGTCGCCCACGGTCTTGGTGCTGGCAGTTGTGGCTTTGGCGGCCACCAAAGACCGGGTCAGGCCAATGGCAAGGAACTTTTGATATGCTTCCGAGCGGTCTTCCGCCCCGATGAAATCCCACCATCCGATCCGTTCGTATTCGTCGAACCGGCGTTCTTTGCAGGATGTCGCTATTCGCCACATGCAGGCAACGAAGTGCTCGACATCCTCATATGCGATCTGGTCCCGTGGCGAGAGCGCGAAGGCAATTGTCTTGAACGCATCTGCCACGTCCTTAAGGGTGCGAGGAAATCGCTCGGGCACAATAATGCCGGGCTTGTCAAACTGACTGACCAGAACCTGAGTGGTCGGCACCAGATTATCAAAGCACGTGCCCTTGTCGTAATAAGGCGTGCGGGCCATCGTGTCGGTGATGTGCCGATAGAAGTTTGGGAAGAACCGGAACCCGTGCTCGCCGGGCAACCATGGGCGTTTTACGCCGGGCGGATAGCTGGCCCCGTCCATCTCGGCCCATTTTTCCAGCGCCTTGATGTGCTTCGCCTTCGAGCCGTGATCACCTTCACCTTTCATCACCGGAATGCTGCGTGCCTTGCCGCCGGGGATCATTTGACGTTCGTGGATCTCAACCTCGAACCCGCGTTCAATCAGTTCGTGCGCGGCGCTCATGCCGGCCACGCCACCGCCAAGAATGACAACTTTTTCAGCCATCTGATGTTCCTTTCGCGGAATAGACGTCAAAGCGCAAGGTGATGTCCGACAGGCTGGCTTCGCCGATGCCAAAACCCTGCACCCGGTTCATCCAGCTATAATTCGGGTTCGATGTCAGGTAACGCGGCGCGAGCCGCACAGGGGCCGTGGCGGGCAGGTTACCCTTCAACACTGCGGCGTAACCGTCGGGACCGAATTCACACACGCCGGTATCTTCAAACAGGATCGGCGCACCCCCTTCGGTTGGCTTTATCAACGCTCTGGCATGTAGCAGCCCCACGCCGTCAGGGCGCACGCGCATCCAATCGCCGCCAACCGGTTCAATCATCCCTTTCAGGTGCGGGCCTTCGACTGTTCCGCCTTCTTTGATCGCAAAATGCAGCCAGATACCGTCTGGTGTCTCGCCCGAGATATGAAAGTCGCCGGTGAAGGGCACAGTGAATTTGGCGATATGCTCCAGAACCGGTGACTGCTGCGCTGGCTTTGGCTGTTGCGCAGGTGCCGCACTCGGAGCCGTGTCAGGTCCCGGGTCATATTCGCAACCCCCGGACGTCAAAACCGGACGCCAGTTGAGCGATTTGCCCTGCATCACCGATGGCAAGGTGGCCGCAAAGTGCTGAAGACCTGTTTTGGGATCGCGGTGCAGAGGCCAGCCGCGAATGGCCCGCTCGGGGCCGCCAACTTGCGAACAGATCAGCCGCACAGTGTCATGAGGCGATACGGATGGTCCGGCCTCGATCAAGGCGCGTTTGTCTCCGGCCGCACTGATCGTTTCTGACCAGCGCAGGGTGACACCGCGGTCTGTAAACTCGCGCACGACCAGATCCTCGGTCAGCAGGTGAGAGTGTGGATTGCCTGTTCTTCCTTGATCCGCAGGCGGAATTTTTGTTGCACGCGGAAGACATGCTCGCCTTCGGCCGACGTTTGCAGATACTTGACCGAGATTTCGGATGGCACAACGATTTCAACCGGCGCCCCTTGCAGTGACACAAGCGCCGCTTTGTTTGCGGGTAATGTACCCGAACGCAGCAATGGACCATCCAGAAACGGCAGAATGCTGTCGCGTGGCAGGACCATCGAGTTGTCCATCGGCGTTGTAACAGCCTGGAACAGGCCATTGCCCATCACACAAGCGTATGGGCCTAGATACCCGCGCGATTCCAATTCGTTGATACCCGCAACCACGGCTTCGAATACTTCAGGTCCGGTGTAGGTTTTCTTCTTGGAAGACGACGACCCAGAAGATTTCTCGCCTGCTTCCAGCAAGCCTTCATATTTGCCGCCTCCGGTGACGGTGTAAATCGGCGGCAACGAGGCTGGCGCGCCAGTGGCGGGTTTGGGACCTTCTCCTGTACCGGGTTGACCGTTGAAAATGATGTCATCTTCGACCCGGGCCACAATTGCGGCAGCACGGCGGAACATGATCATGGCTGCCGACAATTCGGGGTCGGCCATTTGCGCACTTTTCAAGTAGACGTTTACTGAAACTGTGGTCAGGCGCGTGGTGTCAAAGTCGTTGACACCAAGACGTTTTGCGGTGCCGTTTTCGTTGTCGATCAACTCAAGCCGATTCAGCGGGACAGATTGCGTGTCAGCCGGCAACGGCCCGTACAGTGGCAGAAAACTTGCGGCCACCCGAGCACGCAGCGCTTCATCATGGACGGCTTTGTTTACAGCGTTCCACTGGTCGTCGCCCCAGTCCAATGCGTCGGTCATTTCAAATCCCTCTTGGTTGTGCTGCCTTCATCGGTGAGGCACTTGGTTTTTGTTCAATTTGCTTCGTTCAGTCGATCCAGAAGTCGCTTGGCCCGATCTTCTTGGACAACAGCGCCGATGCTATTGGCCAACTTCAGCGCCAATTCTGCTTCATCCCGGGCGGCGCCTAATTCTCCGCGTGCGGCAAAGGCTTTGGCTCGCACTCGGTGATATTCCGGTTTGTTCAGTGTTTCTCCGCGTTCCCAGCCCGGGGTGCAGACCGCCTCAAGACGGTCCAGAGCTTTATCGATGTCACCATGGTCGATCATGATTTCCGACAGCACGATCTGATTCTGCGGGAATGTGAAGTTACCGCCCGATTTGGAGATCAGGTTCATGCGCGCTTCGATTTGTTCCGGAACGCCAGCAAGGTTACCTTTTCCGGCCTGTGCAAGGCCCATATAGATGTCCTGCATGGCATGCAGATACAGGAACCCTTCTTCATCCGCGATTTTGCGGGCTTCCTTCATTGTGGCGTCCATTCTGTCCCATTCACCCGCATAGGGCAGGAACATACAACAAGCCCCCATAATATAGACAAGGTTAGGCGCATGGTTCAGCGCTTTGCTTACCTCGATAGACTGAAGGCGTGCGGCTTCGGCGTCGTCGAACTTGCCTTGCTGCCACAACAGGCAACCCTGGATTGCCAGCAATGAGGCCAAGGTCGAGGACTGGGTCATCGGCATCATCGCCATATCAAGTTCGGGCGTGATGAGGGCAAAGGCGCGGTCGATCTGGTGTTCACAATCAGCGAATTCACCTCGGAAGTAGTGAGTAAAGCTAAGGGCTCGGGCCGTCAGAACGTTGGCGACCGGATCTTCGGTCATTCCGGCCATTACATTTAGCGCTTGTCCCATCTCCATGGCATGGTTCATATGACCGCCGACAAAGAAGTTGGTCCAGCGACAGAAGGTAGCCGCAAAAAGCGTCTCTCCATCGCCCAGAGCCTGGGCAAGTTCCATCGCACGGGCGGCTGTTTCCCCGACCTGATCCGCAGACCAGCCATAAATCGCCATATAGGCGGGTAGAATGTTCATCTGAACCCGCAATTCGAATCCATCACGTTCGGCAGTTGCGGGCATTGTTCCGAGATTACGCAGTGCCGCCCGAAATGCCGATATCGCAGGAAGGTTTGCCAGTCGGGACAGGGCCAGTTCTCCAGCCGTGAACCAGTGGGTGACGGCCTCGTTCTTTAGCCCTCCCAAATCGCAGTGATGCGCGATGGTATCAGGGGCAGGGCTGCCAAAGGCCTTGTTCCCATCCAGCAGAGCCTTGGCAATTTTCAGATGCAGTTTTTGCCGGTCTTCCCGCAGCAACGAGTTATAGGCTGTGTCCTGAACCAGAGCGTGGTTGAACGTATAGGTGGCCGATCCTTCATCGCTGGTGGCTAACAAAACACCGGCCGCAATCAATTGCAGCAAGGCGCGCTCGACATCCATGTCAGCCTGCGCGACCGCCTTGATCATATGGGCGGAAAAGCTGCGCCCGATGACGGAACCCAGCTGCGCAACCGGTTTGGCGTTTTCCATCCGGTCAAGGCGCGACATCAACAAATCCTGAAGGGTGGATGGCACGCTGAGTGCGTCCAGAACCTCGGCATTGATAGGTGCGTCGGCGGGCAATTGGTCCAGAACCGCTTTGGTCATTTCTTCGATATACAGAGGCACCCCATCCGCTTTTTCGATGATCTGACGGATCAGAATAACGGGAAGGCTATAGGGTTCGGCCACGCGGCGAACCAGTTCGGACGCTTCGGTGCGTGCTAGCGGTGAAAGATCAACGCTTGTCGCCTTGTCCTGAAAATGCTCGGGCGGTTCGTATTCAGGTCGATGTGACAGAACCACTAGAACGGGGAAGCCAACCAGATTGTTCGCAAGCGCGTCCAGCAGATCCAGAGTGGTTGCATCGGCCCAGTGTAGATCTTCGACCACCAACAGCAACGTGCCACGCCTGTCGCAAATGCTGCCGAGGCTGCGCAGCAGCACGTCCATGGATTTGCGTGCTTTTTTAAGAGGATCCGGTTCGGCAGGAGCACCAGAGTCGATGCCTGCCAAATCCAATAGGACAGGCAAGTCTGTTTCGTTGACTCGTGGGGCGGACTGAACGAAACCAGATATTGCAGCCCGGATATTGTCGTCCGTCTGGTTCCCAGACACGCGCCTTAGTTCACTGACCACGGGGTGCAGGGGAAGGCTGGCCAGATGCGGTGTGCATTGCAGTGTCAGGGGCCTGACCCCAATTGCTTCCGACAGCGACTTGATGAGCCGCGACTTGCCTATACCCGCTGCGCCGCCGACAAGGGCCATTCGGCCTGACCCGTCCTGTACTTCAGACCAGAGCTGCCTCAGGGCCGACAGATCGTCGTTCCGGGCTACAAGCTTGACAGCAGTTCGCCCTGTTCGGGCGTCAAAACGGCTGGTGGATACAGTTTCCTTTAACACGCAATAAACTTTGCGCTGGTTTTCGAAGCCTTTAAGATCGTGGCTGCCACGCGGTTCGAACTCGAATGTGCCTTGCGTAAGGCGCATGGTTTCTGAGGATACAATTACCTCGCCGGGTTCGGCCAACCCTTGTAGCCGGGACGCCAGATTCGCGGTCTCGCCGACCAAGAATTCCTCTGACCCCAGACTTTTCGAGGACACGACGCCCACAACAACCATGCCGGTTGCGATTCCCGCGCGCAGATTCAGCTTTTCGCCGAACTTATTCTCGAGGTTCTGAACTGCCTCGATCGTCTCCAGAACTGCACGCACGGCGCGTTCTGCGTCGTCTTCCATGGCTTTCGGATAACCAAAATACACCATGATTCCATCGCCCTGACGATAGGCCAAATGACAGCCATGCTGTTTCAATGTGCCGATCGCCGTATCCAGATACAGGTTCATAATCTGCATCAGGTCTTCGGGGTCGTACCGTTGGGCCAGTTGGGTGGAACCTACGAGATCACAAAACACCAGCGTCAGTTGCCTGCGTTCAGCCTCGGACCGAACACCATCTTTATTCGAAGTGTCTTTGCTTCTTAGTTCCGCTTGCGCTTTGCGAAACCGTTTTCTTTCCCCAACACTTAATCCAAGGTCGCGCAGTTCCGGGTCTGTCAATTCGTCCAGAAGCAGGTCGTCGACACCTTCTTGCCGGAACATCGAAAGATGATCCTTCAGGCCGGCCAGATTAAGTATTTTGGATATACGTTTTGCCTCAAGGACCCGCGTCATTGTTTTGCGATCCTGCTCATATTTTTCCCCTCATCGCTCCACACGTATATATTGTATTTGCATAGGCAAAAATAGAGAGGAATTTTTATGGAATCCATCTTACGCGGCGGCGCATTCGTTAACGTGTTACCTTGTTTGAAGAATTCCTTTTGAGATTTCAATACTCTTTGGTTTGCTTTGCGTAGAAACCCTGAATTTAAGTTTCAATGTGATCTTTCGAGGTTCATATCACTTTCTTCTATCCAGTTTTAACTTCTTGGCTTCCCAAAAGGGTTCAGATTAAGAAATGAACTCATCCTGCCTGATTGCACGGAAAGAAGGCTGCATGCGCGCTCTACCCGTCGCTGTTGATGATCCACCTTGATTGCGTTCAAAACCAGCAGTTTCGCCAATTGACAATTTCATAACCCTCGCTCAATGCGGTAGGGATGATCGCAAGTCTGAATTCACGGAGCGCGGCCCCAAAATGCCCAATCTCACCCAACTGGCCAAAAAACACGGTACTGACAAAGGGCTGACAGATCTGGCTCATGGTTACACACGGCTGTACCAGCTTCTATTTCACCCGCTTCGGGATAAACCAATTCGGCTTTTGGAAATGGGGTTGTTGCGTGGTGGCCCAGAGGTGCGTGGAAGGCAGGCAGACCGTCAAACGGACCGCGTACCATCGGTCGATATGTGGCTGGAGTATTTTGAACATGCGCATATCACGGGTCTGGATATCTCGGATTTTTCCTGGCGCAGAGGGCCTAGGTTTGAGTTCGTCCAATGCGATATGGACAAACGTGAAAACATCCAAGCTGCGGCCGCTCAGTTTGAACAGCCCTTTGACGTGATCATCGACGACGCTTCGCACGCCTCGCATCATCAGCAATTCGCGCTATTGGAGATGTGGCCAAAACTCAAGGATGGTGGGATTTACATCATCGAGGACCTCCACTGGCAACCGGGCACGTTCGAGAACCCGGATTTTCCCAAGACGGGAGATCTATTCCATGACTTCCAACGCACCCGCAGGTTTGCGCATTCGGATCAGGAGATCGAGCGCGACCTGAACGCCCTTGCGGATGAAATTGGATTTGCCTTCGTCTTCCCCGACAAGTTCAAGCGACGCGGCGCACCCAAAATTCTGGCGATGCAAAAAATTCTTGGCCAGTATGACTGATAACCCACCGCTTGCGGTAGAGTCCGGCCCGATTGTGCGTTCAAGTTGTGGCCCACGGGATTGTTCCCGATGATCAGCGATAAAAAAATGGCCGTGGTGCTGTGCACGGACGAAAACCAGATTTGGCAGGCGGCCTATGCGTTGGTGCGATCTTTCTTGCTCGACACCACCAACGAGATTCAGCATTACCTTTATGTCTCGGCTCAGGTCGATCCGCGGTTGGACGCCCTGTTTTCAAGATATTTTAGGATCGTCTATTGTCTGGACGACATTGTCCCACCCGAAAAATTCAAATCGCATGGTTATGTGTCCCAGGCGACTTTGCTCAGGCTAAAAGCACTGGGCGATCTGTCTCAATTGCACGAATTTGTGCTGTATCTCGATAACGACATCGTGCAGCGCTGGGGGTCGCCGGCTGATCTGATGCGGTTGAAGGGTTTCGAACAGCCCATTGCGGCCGTGGCCGATAACACACGCTGGACGCAGGGTAGGTTCTGGAAAAATGCGGATTTCAACGTGTTACCTGCAGGCGCGCAGCAAAAGTATTTCAATGCCGGTATGTTGTTCGTCAACAGCATGGCTTTGATCGCGGAAAACACCTTTGAAAAGGCGCTTGAAGCGTTAACCAATGCGGCTGATCCTTTGCCTTTGGCCGATCAAAGCGCACTTAACATTGCTGTGGACGGAAACTGGCTGGAGTTGTCACCATCGTGGAATTGGCAGCACTCATACCTGCCGGGCAAGATCATAGCCTTACTGAACCCTCGCTATGTCCACTTTACGGGACCGGTCAAACCCTGGGCTAACACGACCCGAGAAATAGAAGAGATCTATACCCTGTCCCTATTGGCCTTTCTAAAGCATTTCGGACTGGAAGATGTACACAATGCGATGACGGTCGAGAATTATCCGAAGAAACGCCTGACGCATTACATGAAAAGAACACATGGTATTTCAGGAAACACCCTGTCCAGATACGACAAAAGCTTGCCCTACTTTTCAGACGGTACTTTTGCGGATCGCCAATCCGGCATTCTTGCTTTTGGGGCTGATGCCGACAGGCAGGATTTTCCGTTTCCCGACCTTTTTAACTTCTTTGCATTGAAACCTGATTGAACCTTGCGTGCGTCGGTCCCGCCAGAGTGGCGGAACCGGACCAGTGTCAGGCCGTAGCTCCCTTGAGACGAATGGCTGTGCCCAAACTGCCTGCGCAGAGGCCGACCACAATAGCGATCATCAGTTCCAACGCTTCGACGTGCGCGAATTGAAAGCCAGCAAAAACCAGCGTTTCAAACACACCAACCGCACCGCCCAATGCCGCCCCAAGCCACAATTTGCGGGTCATCATGCCAAGGGCCAGCCCCAGAATGCCGGGCAGGCTCAGAATGTTGCCGCCAATGGTTCCCAGTATTTCTAGCATCTCCGCTCCCCCATCAATTCGAGCTGTTGTTCAGGAAGTCGCGGATATCGTCACCCGACGCATTCGCATGTTCTTCCAGAACTTCGCCTTCAAGTCCCGCGGTCACATTCTCATATGTTTCCAGGTAGTTCGGCGGCAGGCTGTGCGCAATGCCCTGATGGCAATCGATGCAGGTCATGCCGGTATCGATGGCGCGCTGGTGTTCTGATGCGGCGCGGGTTTCCTGAATGGTAAAGTCCATATAGTCGAAGTTGTGGCAGTTTCGGCATTCGCGGCTGTCGGACGCCTTCATCTTTTTCCACACGGCAGAGGCCATTGCCAGACGGTGATCCTCGTATTTCTCGGGCGTGCTGATGGTGCCAGCCAACTCGTGATAAACGTCTTTCACGGCCATGATCTTGGCTTTGATCTTGTGGTTCCACTCATCCGGAACGTGGCAATCGGAACAGATCGCACGCACACCAGAGTGGTTGTTGTAGTGGATCGTTTCGCGGTATTCGCCCAGGTTGGTTTCCATCGTGTGGCACGAGACACAGAACTCTTCAGTGTTGGTCAGTTCCAGCGTCCAGTGAAATCCACCCCAGAACAGGATACCGGCCAGAAAGCCGGCCAGGATCAGAAAACCCGAGCTGAACATTACTGCCGGTGTCCATATCGCGTTCCACAGGCGACCCAGCATGCCGCGTTTTTCAGGGGAGTCTGCCATGTTGGTGCTCCTTTCAGTCTTGCGTTGGATCAGTTGCCGGTGGAGGGCTGGAACACGTTTTCGACCAGCGGTGGCGCGTCAGCTTGTGGGACGTGGCATTGGTTGCAGAAGTAACGGGTCCCGGCGATGCGATCCAATTCGCGCCCTTCGCGATCCAGATAATGGGTCATTGAAAGTGTCGGCGCGTTACGCTCACCCGCCTTGGACCAGTCATGGCAGGACAGGCATTGATTGGTTCGCACGTCGATCTGATATTGCTCGATCGAGTGCGGAATCAAAGGCGGCTGCTGACGATAGTTGCGCTGCATGCGCCCTTCCACAGTTTTGTGTATTTGATCCAGCGGGATTGGCTCATCGACTTCCGCACCTCGCAGAGTTTCGACCTGAGCGGATTGGGCAAGGGCCCATCCGCTTAGCAACAATACGGGTAGAAGGGCAATTCCGCCTGTAACGATTGATCTTTTCATCTTGGCACTCCCCTAGATAGGTCTGGCAGCGCGCGTCTCAGGCGCGGCAACTGGATCGGAAGGTTGGACGAGGTGGTCGTCGAACCGGTGAGTAAAGTTAAAGACGTCGACTGCGCAGACATCGATGCAGCGTCCGCAGTTTGTGCAGTCGGGCGATAGGATTACTGGCGTACTTCCGGGCTTGCCCTTCAGCGCCGGTGAGATCACCTGATTTTCCGGACAGACCGCATAGCAATCCATGCAGTCGTCACAGGCGGCGCGATTGGTGGCGCTGACACGTAGCAGGCTTTTTGACCCGATCAGGCCATAGAACGCACCGACTGGGCACAGATGACCACACCAGCCATGACGTGAGACAATCACGTCAAAGATAAAGATCGCGGCAATCATGGCCCAAACAAAGCCCATGCCGAAAACCAGCCCGCGATGGAGCATGGTGATTGGGTTTACCAGCTCCCACGCGATCACACCGCTCAGGCCCGACACAAGCAGGACAGTCGCAAGGATCCACAGGCGCGTGCTGCGCTTGGGCTGCCAACCTTTGGGCAGGTCCAGCTTTCGATGCAGCCAGTTCGCGGCATCGGTCACAGGGTTGATAGGGCAGACCCAGGAACAATAGACCCTGCCACCAATCAGCCCATAAATGGCCAGGACGATCAGCCCGCCAATCAACGCAGTCATCTCGGGCCAATGACCCGCAATGAAGCTTTGTAACAGGATGAATGGGTCAGTCAGAGGTAACACGCCCAGCGTCAGTGATCCCGCCAGGTTTCCTTCCACGATCCAGATGCCAAACCATGGGCCCAGCAGAAATAGGATCAGAAAGAACAGCTGACTTGCGCGGCGCAATAACAGATGGCGATGTGCGCCGATCCAGCCTTTGCTGTCGACAGCCTCCTGACCGACAGGCATATGTGTACGGGTACTCATTGCCCGACCCCGGGCAAATCATAGCCGGGTGCAAACCCGCCCGGAGCGACTAAGTTGTCGGTACCGGGTCCTGGCAAGCGGTCGGGTAGATCGATGATCCCTTCGACCACCGGCGCGCCCTTGGTAGCCTTTTCTTCCCAGCCTTTGCGGTAGTGTTCTGCCGAACGACCACGCGCCAGGCGCGTAGGCAGAACCTTTATGGCGGCTTCGGGTAGAACGCAGCTTTTTTCGCACATGCCGCAGCCAGTGCAGCGATCGGAATGGACGGTCGGAATGAACAGCGCGTGATGACCGGATCGAGTATTATGCTCGGTCTCGAGCGTGATCGCCTCATCAATCACTGGACAAACGCGGTAACAGACATCGCAACGCAGGCCGAGGAAGTTCAGGCAGTTCTCCTGATCGACCAGCACCGCGACGCCCATTTTGGCATCGTCGATATTGTCCAACCCGGGGTCCAATGCCCCTGTTGGGCATGCGGCGACGCAAGGAATGTCGTCGCACATTTCGCAGGGAATATCCCGCGCGGTGAAAAACGGCGTCCCGGTTGCTACCGCATCCGATCCAAGCTCGGCCAGTTTCAGGGTGTCGTAGGGGCAATCCCGCACACACAGACCGCAGCGGATGCAGGCCGACAGAAACTCCTTTTCCGGCAATGCGCCGGGCGGGCGCAAAGCCTCGGCTGGCAGCGCGCGGGCGTCGCGGGCCAGATAGGCCAGCACCGACCCGGCGACAACGCAGCCGCCCGCCGCGCGGGCCGAGTCCTGCAGGAACCGGCGCCGTTGCGGCGAAAGGGGTGTGTCGACAAGAGGCATGGGAATTACCCGTACAATCCTTGCTGGTTACGCACGCTCGACCTTGCAGGCGCACTTCTTGAAGTCGGTCTCTTTCGACAGCGGGCAGGTCGCGTCCAGCGTCAGCTTGTTGGTCAGCTGGTGTTCATCGAACCAGGGCATGAACACCAGACCACGCGGCACTTTGTTCCGACCCCGTGTTTCGACGCGGCTGGTGACCTCGCCTCGGCGGGTAGACAGAACAATTTCTTGCCCACGGCGCAAACCGCGATCCTTGGCGTCTTCAGGGTGCATATACACCACAGCCGACGGATAAGCGCGGTGCAGTTCGGGAACCCGGCGTGTCATCGAGCCCGAGTGCCAATGCTCCAAAACGCGACCCGTTGACAGCCACAGATCGTACTCCTCATCGGGCACTTCGGCGGCAGGTTCGTACGGTGCAAAGATGATCTTGGCCTTGCCGTCTTTGTGACCGTAGAACTTCACATCCGCGCCTTCGGGTACGTAGGGGTCATAGCCTTCGCGGAAGCGATAGAGCGTTTCCTTACCGTCCACGACCGGCCAACGCATGCCGCGCGCCTGATGGTACATGTCGAACGGAGCCAAATCGTGCGCGTGGCCACGTCCGAAATCGGCATATTCCTCGAACAAGCCTTTCTGGACGTAGTAACCGAAATGCTCGGCATCGTCGTTGTCGAAGCCTTCCGCGGTTTCGGACAGCGGGAATTGGTCAACCTTGCCATTGGCGAACAGCACGTCATACATGGTCTTGCCGCGATGTTCGGGCATCTTGGCCAACAGCTCTTCGCCCCAAACCTCTTCGACGGTGAAGCGTTTCGAAAACTCCATCAACTGCCACAGGTCTGATTTGGCCTCACCCGGTGCTGGTACTTGTTGCCGCCAGAACTGTGTGCGGCGTTCTGCATTGCCATACGCGCCTTCCTTCTCGACCCACATCGCGGTGGGCAAGATCAGGTCGGCGGACACCGCTGTAACTGTCGGATAGGGATCAGACACGGTGATGAAGTTTTCCGGGTTGCGGTAACCGGGATAACCTTCTTCGTTGATGTTGGGTGCGGCTTGCATGTTGTTGTTGCACTGAACCCAGTAAGCGTTCAGCTCACCATCTTTTAGCTTGCGGTGCTGCAGCACGGCGTGGAAGCCGGGCTTGGGAGGAATTGTCCCTTCCGGGATGTTCCAAGCAGTCTCGCAAATCTTCCGGTGCTCATCATTTGCGACGACCATGTCGGCGGGTAGGCGATGGGCAAAGGTGCCGACCTCGCGCGCGGTACCACAAGCCGAGGGCTGGCCGGTCAGCGAGAAGGGCGAGTTTCCGGGTTCCGATATCTTACCCACCAGCAGGTGAACGTTGTACATAAGCGAGTTCACCCAGGACCCGCGTGTGTGCTGGTTGAAGCCCATGGTCCACAGGCTCATGACCTTGCGGGTTGGGTCTGCATATTGCTGCGCCAGTTTCTCCAGCTTGTCGGCAGGGACGCCCGACAATTCAGAAGTGTATTCCAGCGTGTAGGGCGCGACAGCCTCGGCGTATTCCTCGAAACTGATGGTTTCCAGCTTGCCCGAGTTCGGGTTCGCGGCTTCCTGCTGCAACGCATTGGTTTCACGCAGGCCATAGCCGATATCCGTTGCGGTTTTGGTGATATTGACGTGGTTTCGCACGAAATACTCGTTCACCGCACCATTCTGAATGATGTAGTTGGCGATATAATTCAGGATTGCCAGGTCTGTCTGTGGCTCGAACACCATGCCGTTATCGGCCAATTCGAACGAGCGATGCTCGAAGGTCGACAGCACATGCACCTCGCATCCCGGCTTGGTCAGGCGGGTATCTGTCAGGCGCGACCACAGGATCGGGTGCATCTCAGCCATGTTCGAACCCCACAGCACGAAGGTGTCCGCGTGTTCGAGGTCGTCATAGCAGCCCATCGGCTCATCGATGCCGAATGTGCGCATGAAACCCACAACGGCCGAGGCCATGCAGTGACGTGCGTTGGGGTCGATGTTGTTCGAACGGAAGCCCGCCTTCATCATCTTGGCGGCGGCATAGCCTTCCCACACCGTCCACTGACCTGAGCCGAACATGCCGACGCTGGTCGGGCCTTTCTTGGCCAGGGCCTCTTTCCATTTGGCGGCCATGACATCAAAGGCTTCATCCCAGCTGACGGGCTCGAATTCACCGTTCTTGTCGTATTCGCCGTTGGTTTTGCGCAGCAGTGGGGTGGTCAGGCGATCCTTGCCGTACATGATCTTGGAGAGGAAGTAGCCCTTGATACAGTTCAGACCCCGGTTCACCGGCGCGTCCGGGTCCCCTTGGGTGGCGACCACACGGCCATCTTTTGTGCCGACCAGAACCGAGCAGCCTGTGCCGCAGAACCGGCAGGCGGCCTTATCCCAGCGAATATCGGGTGCACCGGTCTGAGCATTGGCCTGGCCGGCCGCCATGGGAATGCCGGCGGCCGATGCCGTTGCGGCAGCGGCAGATGCCTTCAGGAAAGTGCGGCGGGATTCAGAAACAGTCATTGCATGGGCCTCCTGCTGGTCGGTTGGCTTTGGGCATTGGATTGCGGAGATGCCTCCGCGAGATCTTCGAAATGGTGATAGGTCAGCGACAGTGAGATAACGCCGGGAATCTGATGCAGATCCATGATGGTTTCCGAGGCCAGCCGGTCGGCGGTATCCTCGACAACCACCACAAACCGACCATCTTCGGCTTCGGCATGAACCTCGACGCCTTGGGTGCCGGTCATGGCCGCGCGCGCGGCGTCGGTGTGATCGGGGGCGATGTGGACGAGACAGCCACAGATGTTCATTGGGTCACCTCCGGGTGTTGTGGGGTGGGACGGTGAAGCGCTATGGCCCCGGCGGGACATGCGGCGGAACAGCTGCCGCAACCGATACAGACTTCGGTATCAAGCGCAGGTTCCGCACGTCCGCCCAGTTGTAGGCGAAAGCGGATGGCGTCTTGCTCGCAATTGTCCTGGCACAAACGGCAGCTCACCCCGTTCATAGACAGGCAGTTTTCGGCCTCAATCTGCGCGCGCCAAGGCCACTCGGCGACAAGCTCGGGCAAAAGCGCCGGTGTCGGGCACGCGCCAGCGCATTCACCACACAGGGTGCAGCCGCCTGCGGAAAGATCCAGAACCGGAAAACCACTGTCGTCGAAAGTGATGACGTCTTCGGGGCAGGCTTCGGCGCAATCCTCACACCGTGTGCACAGTTCCGCAAAGTCCGACACGGCAGCGCCCGGCGGTCGGATCGCGTTGCGATCTTCCAGAAGGATGCGCGCGCTTAGGAAAGCGCGTCTACTCGTCATCTGGCTCATTGCTGGTGACTCGAAGTTGGATAATTTCGTTCGCGTGTTTGTTTTCATAACCGCCCCATCGTGGTCGCGATTTGACCTAAGTCATATTTGTTCAGAAATTTTATTGATCACTTTGAGACTTGAAGGGGGATTTTCATGCGTCTAATTCGATCCGGGCGCCTGGAAACTGCCGCGCGATTTTGTTCGCTTGCCGGTATGGAGCGGCACAAAGTGCGGTCGATAGACCATCCGCCAGACTGGCGTCCGGGGCAGAAATCGAAACCGTCCTGTTGTCGCGCGCTGGCCCGTTTGGGGTGATGATGTGGCCAAGTCCAGGGCCCAGTTCTGAGCTTAAGGACGACGATGTGGCAACTGCACGGTTCTGCAACGAAATGCGTTTCAACACTCTTTGATCCGGTGCGGCGATACCGACGTTCCAGGGGGTGCCATCGCCTCGCGTGCCCAAAGCGGCGACCTCTCCCATGTTTACCAGAACATCGCGCAAACCAAATCCACGCAGAAGTGCTGCGATCCGATCTGTAATTGCGCCCTGTGCGATGCCGTTCAGCGTCAGCGCTGACTGACCGGGTACAGGCAGGCGCACTACTGAAGTATCGAAATAGACTTTTTCCCAACCGATTAGCTGTTGAACTTCATCCAGATTTTCAGAAGGGGGCTGCGTCGCCATTGCCGACCACAGAGGTTGTACGCTTGGATCAAACGCACCTTCCGAAGCCCGATGCAAAGCTGTGCATAAGCCCAGTACACTCAAAAACTCAGGAGCCGGTGCGTTCAGTACACCATGCCTGTTTAATTGGTAGATCTGCGAGTCAGGACGATAGAGGCTGAAGATGTCCTCTAACCGAGTTATCTCGGATTCCACGGCCTTAATGATTGGCGCAGCGTCGGTATGAGACAGTCCGACCAGCCGCAGACTTGCGGCGGCACCAAGCGCAGTTCCATTCCACCGTGCATCCGACGCCCACGCCGGGCCGGACACAGAACAGGCAGCTGAGATGAACAAAAACCGGCGGCGTGTCAGGGCAGTCATACGGGTGTCTCCAGCGGTAGATCAAGATCAACAGGACCAAGCACTTCGGCATCCGGGATGTCTGACAGGCTCATTGCCGCGCCGCCGTAAATAGTGATGAAGGATTCGGCGTCTGTAGGACTGGCAAACGGCACCACCTCTCGCGCACCCATGCCGCCAGCGACATTGGCACCGACAACAAAGGTCGCACCATCTGCGGCGATCCAGTTCGAAATTCCAGGCTGACGCCAGCTTGGCGCGACGCCCATGTCGCTGACGTATACAGCCGTTATTTCTGCATCACGTTCGGGGCTTTTGAGGTATGCCACCATGTCACGCACCTGCGCAAAAAACAGCGGAGCGGGGTAGCCTTCCAGATGGATCTGACCCTTAGGGCCGCCATGCTTGGCAATGTTCATCTGGCAGAAATAGCTCAGCGCGTCTGGTGTCAGATCAACCGGATTGGGGGCCTCTGCGACCTCTTCTTTGCAGGCCGCCAGCGCGACCAGCGCGATTAGGGCGAGATGTTTCATGGTTCAACCCTCCGAAATGCAAGCCGCGCGAGGGCGAAAGCCACCACGGGCCAGATCAGCAGTGACGCAGGTGCTGCCCAGACGGGAAGGGCCTGCGCAGCCCCGGTCATGCCGGATGCCATGGCCACGCCCTCAGTCGCGGCGATGTTCCACAGTCGGAATGCGTCCGCCGGGTTGGCCACCATCACCCATGGAAAGACGGATTGGGTGAAGCTGCCGCCCTTGTCCATGACGACAGCCCCCAACAGGCCCAGATCATAGAGGACGACAAAAACCAGCCAAAGCCCGGCCGACAGACCCGCCGCCGCCGTGGCCCCTTTTGCCAGGGCGGACAGCAGGTATCCCAGCGCCAGAAAGACAGCGCCCAGCAGGATGGATGTGAGGATCAGACGCGCCAGAGCCAATAGGCTTTCTGGCCCAGCGCCACCAAAGAACGCGGCTACAGCGCCAGCGGTGCCGAAGCCTACGGCCATGGCAAAGGACAATGCGGCCAGATGTGCTGTGAACTTACCCAACAGGATTTCTCCACGTCCTGCCGGGTAGGACAAAAGCAGCGACAGGCTGCCCCGGTCCACGTCGCCCGCAATGGCGTCGAACGAGATCATAAGCGCCAGCAAGGGGGCAAGATAGACCGACAGCGTAGTCATAGACGCGACCGAGACGGTCAGCATGTCAACGCCCAGTGTGCCAGTTGGAGCGCTGCCTGCGAAAGTCAGCGCCAAAGCGAACAGCACCATGATCAGTGTGGCGACCAGCAGCCAGCGGTTGCGGCGCAGGATCAACATTTCGGTGCGGGTGATGGCGAGGAAACGGGTCATTTCAATTCCTCCTGTGCGTAATGGCGATAGAGGTCTTCCAGTTTCGGCGGTGTCATCTCGACATCCGCCACCGCGTCGCCCATACCAGCGATGCGGCGCAGGGCTTCCATCTTGTCGGCTGGGCTACAGAGTAGTTCCACCGACGCGCCGTTGATGCGGCTGCCGCTCAATTCGGCGGCCAAGGCATCAGCATTGACGCTGGCGCGTACTTTCAAGCGGATCGGTAGACCGGCCAGCGCCGAAAGGTTGTTCAGCGTGTCGTCAGCCACCATCCGGCCTTTGCGCATGATGGCGATCCGGTCGGTGCGAGCCTCGACCTCGGTCAGCGCGTGGGATGCGATCAGCACGGCGGTGCCTTGGGCAGCCAGCTCGTCGATGATGGCATAAAGGTCCTGCCGAGAAATCGGGTCCAGCCCGCTTGTCGGCTCATCCAGCAACGCCACTTTTGGCTGGCCCAGTAGCACCTGCGCCAGGCCCAGACGCTGCCGCATGCCTTTGGAATAGGCTCCGATCCGCTGGTCCAGCGCGTCGCTCAGGCCAACGCGTTCCAGAAGGCCGGGCACATCAGCTTTTGCGCCGGACAGTTTCGCAAACAGAGTCAGTTGCTCGCGGCCTGTCAGGGCCGGGTGAAACGACACCGCCTCGGGCAGATACGCCGTCTCGCGCCGCGCTTGGGCGCTACCGGGGGCGGCTTCTCCAATCCGGATTGTTCCACCGTTGATCGGAGTCAGGCCGAGGATGGATTTGATCAGAGTCGACTTGCCCGCGCCGTTGTGGCCCAGCAGCGCGACGCGCTGACCGGGGGCAAGAGACAGGGTGATATCGTCAAGAACGCGGGTTTTCCCTCGATCCTTGAGAACATGGTCAATCGTCAGGGCCTTATCCGTCATGAGGCACCTTTTTCATAGCTGGGGGTTCAGGGGCTTGCATCAGTGGATTGCTGTCCATCACACCCCCCGGCAGCAGTGCCGGGAAGGCCGATTGAGACCAGCGCACCAGCTGCACGGCGGGTGAGCCGAGCAACAATTTGGCTGCGGGTTGGGTCCACAGCACATGGTCCATCGAGTCATTGGGGCGATAAGGGGCATCGGCGATGCCGTTGCCATCCACATCATAGGCAGCGAAATCGGACCAGTAATTTCCGCGCCCGTCTTCAGACCACTCGACCCATTTGGTCGAGACGTATTTTACCTGCGTCCGGTTTCCGATGAAAGAATTGCCAACGATGCGGTTGCGCTCGCTGCCAGCGGTGAAATGGATGCCGATGCCGCATCCCTGGAACCAGTTGTCGGTGAATTCGTTCTTGTTCGAGTTATACAAGAAGGTGCATTTCTCTTTCGCGCCTTTCACAACGTTGCCGGTGATGACGCTCTTGTTGGCATAGTTCAGCATCACCCCGTGTTCGCGATCACCAATCGAGACATTGTTGGCCACGGTCACATTGGTCGTGAACATCACCGCGAAGCCCAGATCGTTACCGATCGAGACATTGTCACTGACCACCGAATTGTCGGCATACATGTAATGCACGGCAAAACGCAGGTCGCGAAACAGGTTTCCTGTAAAGGTGTTCTTCTTGGACGAGTTCACAAAGATTCCGTCGCGACCGTACCGGATGTCATTGTCTTCGACCCGCGCACCCGGCGCATTCCAGACATAAACCCCGTTGCCGCGTTCGTTCATACGCTGGTCCTGCCGCCCTTCGATGCGGTTGCTGCGCACGATGCTGTCCTTTGCCCCGTGGATGTCGATCCCGTAGAGATTGCCCAACAGCACGTTATCCTCGACCACCGGCGCGTAGGCCGTCTTGGTCAACTGAATGCCGCTGTCGATCCCGTCATGGTTCGAGCCTGAGCCGATCACCGTTAGTCCGCGCACTGTCACGCCAGGCCCGGTCACGGTGATGACGCTGCCTTCGCCTTGACCGTCAATGGTGGCTTGTCCCAGCCCGTCAAGGGTAACGGGCCGGTCTAGAACCAGCGTTTCAGTGTAGACACCGGGGCGCAGGCGGAGGGTATCTCCATCCGCCGCCTGCGCCAGTATCTCGTTGATGGCCCCCGCCCGGTTGGGCACATCCCAATCCGCCGCCCAAAGAGGCGAGCCGAGCAGGAGCGGTATGAGCAGGGACCAACGCATTTTATGCACTCCGGGGTTCAACAAACATCCGGCCGCGCATTTCCATGTGCAGCGCGTGGCAGAACCACTGGCAATAGTACCAGTGCACACCTGGACGGTCGGCGATGAAGGTGACCGAGGCGGTGGCCTGCGGCCCGATCTCCATCGCGATGCCAAAGTTCGACAGACACAGCCCGTGGGTCACGTCGTCCACATCATCCAGGTTGGTGACATAGATCGTAACCTCGTCACCCTGTTTGACGGTGAACTTCTCCATGCTGAACACGGGTGCGGTCGAGGTCATGTAGACGCGGACCTTGTTGCCGTCCCGGATGGGTTCTTCGGCACCTTCGTCCAGATCGACACCATCTGCCTCGGCCTGTTTGCGGGCATCTTCCCACATCGGATCATTGCGATCCCAGACATTGACGGGGTTCACCTTGGACCGGTGCACGAGGATCGAGTCGTGCGGTTCCGCGAAGGTCGGGCCATCATGAACCACCTTCATCTTGTCACCTGAGATGTCGATCAACTGCTCGTTTTCCGGCTTCAGCGGACCTACGTTCAGGAAGCGGTCCTTCGAGAACTTGTTCATCGAAATCAGCCACTTGCCATCTGCTTCGGCGGTCTCACCCATCGATGTCGAGTTGTGGCCGGGCTGATACTGCACATCCACTTTGTCGAGGATCGGATCAACGTCCGAACCACCATAGGCTTCGATGGCCTTGGCGATGTCCCATTTCACCACCTGGCTGTCCAGGAACAGGGTGGTATAGGCGTTGCCCTTACCGTCGAACGCAGTGTGAAGCGGGCCAAGACCCAGCTGCGGTTCCGCAACGATGGCCGAGCGTGGATCAGCGTTGTCAGCAAACAGAGCGTCGACTTTTTCCACATCAATCACGGACACGGTCGGCGACAGTTTCCCGTTGATCATGATGTGTTTCTTGTCGGGTGCTGCGTTCACACCGTGTGGCGAGTTCGGGATCGGGATATAGCGGGTCAGGTTGCCACCGGCCTCTTTGCGCCCGTCCACGACCTTGACGCCGTTCAGTTCCTGATAGTTCCCGGCAGCCACAGCCTCTTCGATGCCTTTGAGGTTGAACACGACCACGTGGTCCAACTCGTTCTCGGTCATCTCGGCCAGGTTCATCCCCATTTCAGAGTTATATGAGGTCGAGAAGGCATATTTGCCCTGATAGTCGCAATCGGTGTTGTCGAGGTTGCCCGACACCATCACCTGCCATGCGATTTCCATCGTATCACCGTCGATGGCGGTGAAGATGTTCACGTATTGCGACGGATCGTCGAGAATCTGGCCGTCATTAACCAGTGGTGCTTCGTGCTCACCGTTAGCGAAGATGTAGCCGGTGCGCGGGTATTTCTGCGGGCGCAGGCCGTGGATGTCATGTGCGTTCGGGATCTCGATGATCTTGTCGCATTTCATCACGTCACAGCGCACACGGGCAACACGGGTGTTCGCCTTGTCGTTCATGAACAAATAGCGACCGTCATAGGTGCCATCGGTGAAAGACATATGCGGGTGGTGCAGGTCGCCGTTGTCATAAGTGACTTTGCCGTTTGCGGCCAGATATTCCTTGGTTTCGGGCAGCAGGCCCTCGGTCAGGATTTTCAGCAATTCATTGGTCTGGCCCCAGCCGGTGGCCGAGCAGCGGTTGAACACCGGAACGCGCATCAGTTCGCGCATGGACGGCACACCGAGGATACGCAGCTCACCGGTCTGGCCCGAGGACCAGAAGCCGTAATATTCGTCCAGCTCGCCCGGTTCCAGATGCGCGTTCGCAGCAGCACTTGCCTCGCGCGCGGTCATCAGGGTTGATCCCAGACCGGTCCCGGCAATCACCGCGCCGGTGGCGGTTGCCCCCAGCATCCCGCGGCGTGTGATGTTCAGTTTCTTATCGTGTTCCGACATGATCGTTCCTCCTTTTAGGAAACGGATTGCGGTTTGGCGTTCGGATGGTTCGCCGGTGGTTGCCCGAGGGGGGCCTTAGGTGTGACCGACCCTGTCTTGGCCCGCCGTTTCAACTGGCGGATAACGACGGGACATTTGTCCTCGGACTGGTAGAGCACCTGACAATGCAGGCAGGTGACGCACTCGTTCGGATTGATCTCGCCTGTGGGGTGGATCGCCTGAACGGGGCATTCGTTGGCGCAGGTCTGACAAGGGGTGCCGCAATCCTTGTAACGGCGCAGCCAGTCGAACATGCGGATACGAGCGGGGATCGCGAGCGCCCCGCCCAGCGGGCAGAGGTAGCGGCAGTAAAACCGTTCGATGAACAGCCCGATCCCCAGCAGAGCCAGTGCAAAGACCACAAAAGGCCAGTCGCGCATGAATTTCAGAATGATCGCGGTCTTGAACGGTTCAATCTCGGCATAGGTTTCTGCCAGCGGGATCGACACAAAGCTTAGGCCAAAGAGGCCAAGGAAGATCATGTATTTCGCGGGCCATAACCGTTCGTTCAGGCCCCAGGGCAGGGTCCATTGCGGGACCTTCAGCGCCCTCGCGATCTTGTTGGTCAGTTCCTGCAGCGCGCCGAACGGGCACAGCCAGCCGCAATAGGCACCGCGCCCCCAAAACAGCAGCGCTGCGGCAACGGCGAACCATTGGATGAAAACCAGTGGGTCCAGAAGGAAGGCATCCCAGCTGAAACCGGTACGCAGGCTGCCTGCCAGTGCCATCAGGTTGACCACGCTCAGCTGCGCATTGGCGTACCAGCCGATGAAGAACAGCGTTAGGGTCAGGTATCCGATGCGGAACCAGTAGAAGACGCGCGCGTTCATAGTGGCGTGGAACTGGAAGAAGAATGTCGCAGTCAGCACCAGAAGCATTGCACCCAGAACCGCGATCTCGATTGTGCGGTCCTTCCAGATGCGCTGCCACAGGGCAGCTTTGGCGGCAGCTTCGCCGGTGGCGTCATCGACCACCACGGGCGCGGCGACCGGCAGCAGGTACTGTTCCGGCAGCTTGTAGCCCAGGTCAAAGGTTAAGAACGTCTTTTCGACAGCACCAATCGCGCGCTGTACCAGCAGTTGAAGGCGGAACGGCTCAGCCGGATCAAACTCGGCATCAGCAGGGATTTTGAAGATGTCCAATTCCGTGAAACTCGGCGCATCCGACGCGGCAACTGTGCCCAAACGGCGCTGTTGCTTGTCAAAGAACCGAACCGAGCTGTCGTCCTGGATCAGCTGGATTCGGTCAAATATACCGCCCCGCACATAGCCTGAACCCTTGAAGCTGTAAGCTCCGCGACCCAGCACCAGAATGGCCTGCTCGCCTTCTTCCAGCCAGTTTACAAGGTTCTGGTATTCTGCCGCACCCAGCAGCGACTTGCCGATCGATGGGACCGAAACCAGCGCCATATGCATGTCGATGAAGGTGTCATCGGGTTCGCCCGGTTCTGGGCGTTTGATCGCCCGTTGATCGCCGGTTGCTTCAAACGCTGCGTTGACCTGCCCGATATCCAGCGTCAACCGCCGTACCGATCCGTCCCCGGACAGGGTGGTCCAGTCAAAGACCTCGTCCTGTGCCATATCGACTTCGCGTTTCGGCCCATCAGCTTGTAGCGGAGACAGCCCGCCCAACCCCAGCGCGCGCGCCACCTTAATGCCGCCGCGCACAAGGCTGTCGTCGATGACCATGATCGTGACCGTCGCGCCCGAGATGATGTCGAGGTCATGCCCCTCGCCACCGGTTTCGGCCTCGACCTTCAGGTCCAGACCGGCATAGCCTTCGGTCAGCTCGACCATGCGGGAATTGGGGATCCCGATCAGAACGATGGGTTCCGAATGCTTGACCAGTTGCACGCCCGTCAGCACCGCATTCTCATCGATTCCGGCAACCACATGGATGGGTTTGCCGGAATATCCCGTCGTGCCCACAAAATCAGACGTCAGGAATGCCCAGGCAATGGTCTCGCCATCCTTCGTGATCGGCGCGACCGGAATGTCATCGCGCACCGGACCAAATGCATCGGCACCGGGGGCCAGATCGGCGGGTTCAATCTCACGCAGGAAACTGGCCAGACTGTCGGCATGGGCGCTGATCGCAATCAGGCAGGACAGGGAGAACGCCAGCAGAAAATGGATTGCGCGACTTACGACCACGGCGCACCTCCGATTATTTGGGTGGACGCCATGGACGCGCGCAGGGCGCGTTCAGATTCTTCTTCGGTCGCAAACGGGGGGCCTCGGGTTTCGGGCCACAGTCGTTTCGAGTTATAGTAAATACACGGATCACCAATCCCAGGGCGTGCAATTTGCAGGGTGCGGTCCGCGATCAGCAGCGGAGTGTCTGGCACAGGTCCTGCCGTCGTTACCGCGCATAGCGCACAGTCGGCGCATTTCGGGCAGGGCGCGGTTGGATCGGTGCTTTCCTCCTCAAGGTCGACCTCAACCCAAACCGCGCCTGCCTCCGAGCAGATCTCCACCCACATGCTTTGTCCGGGACTCGCCAGCGCCGGAGCAAGCATTTGCAACAACAGAAGAAGGATGCCCGCCACTCCACATGCCGCACGCAAGACGCGGTCAGGGAGGATGTGGAGAAAGTGAAAGGCGGACATGGAGAATCCAACTCGGAAGTCTTTCCTGAACCGTATGGGATTCCTACTAGCCGATACTTGACTTTGGTTAGGCAGACAGATTCTTTGCTTAGCCGTCTGCCTCGTCCATCAATCCGCGTATCCAGCGCCCTGCCAGCCATGTCGCTGGAATGCCCAAAGGGACGGACCACAGAAGTGCGGGAACAGGTTCAATCGCTCCAAACCCGGCGCTGTGTAAAATTAAACCCAGCAAAAACAGATTGATAGCCACGGTCAGTGCCGTGGCGGGATAAAGCAGAATGGCCAGCTTCCAAACCGGCCATTTGCCGTCAGTGGCTGGTGCCTTCCGAGAAGGTGATTTTGTTCCAGACATTGTACTTTCCAGATGGTTTTCGCATCGGCAGGCGACGGACTTCTTCCAGCGTTTGCGCGTCATAGACGATCACCGCGCCATCATCTTCCCAGATCGAAACCAGCGCGTGGCTACCATCTTTGGTGAACTCCACATGAGCCACGGTTTTGCCTGGCGCGGGGCGCAGAGTTTTCACGATTTCAAGGCTCTGCTTGTCGATCACATGCATCGCATCCTTGTTCGGGCCAAAGAACACGTCGGCCCAGACATAAGGTGAATTTTCATGACTGCGCATGAAGAACCCCGGTCCTTCCGTCTTGATCCGCTGGATGGTTTCCCAGCTTTCCATGTCGATCACGGATACGGTACCATCGGTCAGATGGGGCGTGGCCATCACGGTCGTATCGCCATGCTTCCATGTAATACCGGACCCAAGATGCGGCATCCCCGGCAGGTCAAGATCGGCCACCTTGTGACCGATCACCAGATCAATCACCTGACCGCCTTTGCCATCACGTGACGCCCCCATGACAAACTCATAGCTCTGGTCGAAAAAGAAATCGTCCAGATAGTCGGGCGTGGTGATCTTGCGCACGGGGAAGGGGTTGGGATTCTTGAACTGACCTTCAATGCGGAAATCATGCCCGATACCAAATTGTGGCGGGTTGGCCCCGTAGAACACCTCCCAAATTTCGGGCACGTCCTTCAGGGCCAAAACAAAGCTCTCCCGCGGTGGGGCCTGATAGACGGCAGACACCCTGCTGGGCACGCCTTTCTTGCTTTTGACTTCAATGACAGTGGCAACCGAGAGGTCCGCGGTCGACAGCAGGGACAGGCTGTTGGGCAAGTAATTTGCAACGGCCACCCATTTTCCGTCGCCTGACATGGCGATGTTGCGACTGTTGAGGCCCGCGCGAACGCGTCCAACCTGCTTCAACGCCCAGATGTCGTATTTCTGAACCCAGCCATCGCGGGACATGATGAAAACGTATCGGCCATCTGGGCTGAATTTTGGCCCGCCATGAACGGCAAAAGGGGTCTCGAACCGGTCCAGCACTTCAAACGTGTCGCCATCCAGAACGCTGACGTGATGATCACCGGTCTCCACCGCCAGCGTGATGTTCATCGGGTCACTATCCCACACGGGTGCTTCGACCGGGGTGTAATCCTCGTCCAGAATACGGCTGGCCATGATGTCAGCTTTACCCCATTCCGGGTCGCTCTCAAGCGGAGATTTTAGCCACCCCGCCAGTTCTTCGATCTGCAAAGCGTCGAGCTCATGTGAAAACGCAGGCATCTGTGTCGCGGTGCGGCCCTCGGCGATCACCGCTGCAACCCGCGGCCCCCGCATTCGCTTTAACGTCTCGGGGATCAAAGCTGGCCCAACGCCGCCCAAGCGGTTCTCGCCATGGCATGACGCGCAGTGCTCAGCGTAATCCGCTGGCGCGTCGGCCCATGCCGAACCAGCCGTCAGAACGGAACACAACAGTCCGATCTTCATCTTTTTCCAAATACTCCCGCCGGAGGCTCCCGCAGGCTCCACAGGTGGCACGATTTGCCGGAACAGGGAGGGGTTATCCAAAGAACTGATGCGCCGGATCATGGCTTTTCCCCCGGAAAGGCGTGACCTGCAGGCGCTCTCCCGCGTCATCCACGCCGATTTCTTCATTGGACAGGTAACAGGCCGGATCTTCGGCCCAGGGATCGCCGGTCAGTTGCAAGGCGCGAATGCGCGTGTTGCCACCGCAGACGTCCTTCAGCTCACACGCACCGCAGCGACCTTTTAAGGGGCGTGGGCGAGTTCGTAACATGGCCAGCATCGGGTCATTGCTGGTCCAAAGCTCTGAAAACGGTTTGGTTTTTACATTGCCGACCGTGTAGTCGGACCAATATGTGTCCGGATGAACCCGACCCAGATTGTCGATATTGGCGACGCCTAAACCGCTGGAGTTTCCACCCCATGCGGCCAGATGCTCGCGGACATGCGCGGCCTTTTCGGCATCGAAATGCGCGCGGATCCAGTTCAGGAAATACCCTGCATCGGCGTCATTGTTGCCGGTCACGATATCCAACGGTCGCCCGCCTGACGCGGCCTCCCACGCGCGCTCCAGCAGCAGGTCCAATCCCTTGCGCGTGCGCTGGTGTTCGGCGTCTTCGCCCCGGTTCTTGTCTCCCCGCCCAGCATAGACGAGGTGAGACAAGTAGAACTTATCGACCCCTTCATCATCACAGAGCTTTAGCAAGTCAGGCAAGTGATGCTGCGTGCCTTCGGTCAGGCAGAACCGCAGGCCGACCTTGATGCCGCGCTTTTTGCACTCTCGCACGCCGCGCAAGGCGTCGGCAAAAGCGCCCTCGACGCCACGAAACCAGTCATTCGTCGCTCCAATTCCATCCAGCGATATGCCGACGTAGTTGAAACCCACATCGGCAATCATGTCGGCGGTTTCATCATAAACCCGCGTGCCGTTGGTCGACAAAGCCAGCATCGGCACCAGATCACGGGCGCGTTTCGCGATGTCAAAGAAATCGAACCGGTCCAGCGGCTCCCCACCCGAGAGGATCAAGGCCGGGACGCGAAACTGGCCAAGATCCTCAAGGGTTACCATGGCTTGCTCATGGCTGAGCTCACCGGGGAACGCCACATCCGCCGAGACGGTATAGCAATGGCGGCATTTCAGGTTGCAGCGTCGCGTCAGGTTCCAGATCACCACAGGTTTCACTGGGCCAGGGCGGCGTTTGCGCACCGGAGTCGGGGTGACGAGTTGGTGCATGTATTCTGTCAGGCGGAACATGTCTCAGCCTTTCTTTTTCAGGCGCAGACCGGTCTTTTTCAGGATGCGCGTGGAATAGAGGATGTCCTTGGCCCGGCAGGCATCGCCCAGAATTGCAGCGATTTCGGCGCGCTTTTGTTCAACCTCATCAGGGTTGGCACCATGCACCATGGCAAACAAGTTATAGGGCCAGTCGGGCAGGGCGCGGGGCCGTTCATAACAATGGGTCACAAAGGGCAGGGCGCCGATCTGTGCACCCAACTTGGTGATGCTGGCATCGTCTACATCCCAAACAGTCATGCCGTTCGATGTCATGCCAAGTTTGTAGTGATTTGGGGCCGCAGCAATGCGACGGATCACACCGCGTGCTTTCAGGGCTGTCAGCCGTTCAAGCAGATCGGTTTCCTGAAGCCCAAGATCCTTGGCAACCCGCGCATACGGGGTCGGCGACAAGGGTAAGCCCCCTTGCAACGCCTCGATAATCTGTCTGTCGGTTGCATCGATCATGCTGCCACCCGGAAGCCAATGAAAAATTCCTGGAGTTTGGGGAAACGGAGAACATCGATCCCCGTTTCCCGTTCGATGGCATCGGCGGCGGCCTCGATCCCCTCAGGTGTTTCGGTGGCCAGCACGAACCACATGTTCAGCCGGTGCGTACGTTCATAATTATGGGCGACCTCAGGGTGCGCATTGACTTTGGTCAGGACGGTTTCGAAATTTTCAGTCGGAACAGCCATGGCGCACAAGCAGAAGGCCCCGCCCATGGCGGCTGCGTCGAAAAACGGGCCAAAGCGCGTGATAACGCGGTCTTTCTTCAGCCGTGTCAGACGCTCCAGCAGCTCGGTTTCGGACAGGCCAAGCTCGTCGGCCACTGCCGCAAAAGGATGAGAGGTGAGCGGCAGATCGTCCTGCATCCGGTTCAGGATCGCGCGGTCTTTGTCGTCCAGAGTCATGCGGCAACCTCCCGCGCTTGAATCAAGGCTCCGGTCTGCTTGAAGCAACGGGTCGAAAACAGCACCTTGTTCCGCGCGCCAGCCAGTTCGGGCAGCTCCATTGCACCGGCCAGCACGTCCATAGCCTCGTTCCGGGTCCGGGCGTGGATCATCGAATAGAGGCGATAGGGCCAGACATCTTCAACCGGATTGCGCTCATAACACAGCGTGACACCGGGATAGGCGGCCAGCGCCGGACCGGCAGTGTCAATTTGTTCCGCAGGCAAGTCCCAAACAACCATCGCATTGGCAGACCAACCCAGTGCCCGGTGGCGCACGATAACGCCGAGCCGAGAAATGATACCGGCAGTGTGCAAGGCGGCGATCCGTGCCATCACGTCATCCACGTTCCGGTTCAAGGAACGAGCCAGAGCCTCATAGGGCTCTGCGACCAGTGAAAGGCCCGAGCTGAGTGTCTGCAGCAAACAACGATCCCCATCGCGCATGGCTGATGCGTCTACTTTGCGCGCACCAGGAACGTTCTTGGCGCCAGCAGTCATGCGAAACCCAAGGTCCACGTTGAACGGTCGGACCAGGCGCAGATCCAGCACCCGCAACCCCGAGGTCCGGCTGATCCGGGCCAGTGTCTCGTTGACGTGTGCGCGGTCCGGGCCTGTTGCGACAAACCAGAGGTTCCATACATCTTCACGCTGATAATTGTGGTTCACCCCAGGTTCGGCATCGATCAGGGCGGCAACTTCTTCCAACCGATTTTCCGGTGCAGACACAGCTGCCAGAGTGCTGGCTGTCACCGCGCCGGGCGTGATGGTTGCACCAACCCGCGTGATGCGACCGGTGGCACGCATCCGGGTCAGACGGTCAAGTACTTCGGTTTCGTCCAGCCCAAGCGCGTCTCCCAGCACTTGAAATGGGCGCTCTGTGATCGGGAAATCGCGCTGAAAGTCGTCCAACAGGCGGCAATCAATCGGGTCGGTGATATGCTGCATCCATCAAAGCCCCGTTTTGTGCGCGCGGGCCGTGAAGAAGATGCCCGAAGGGCTGTCGGCGTCGATTTCGCGCAATTTCTCAAACGTTTGCGTGTCGTAGACCATCACCTTGTTGGCGTCGCGCACGCTGATCCAGACTTCATGCCCGCGTGGTGTGAATTCCATATGCAGTACCGCAGGGCCGGGCTTGAATTCGTGAATGATCTCTTTGCTGACGCTATCGATCACTTGAATGGTGTCGTTCAGCGGGTGGGCGAAATTGACCCAAACCTGTCGCCCGTCCGGGCGCGCCATGGCAAAAACCGGCTGGCCGTGCGTTTTGGTGCGCCCGGTTTCGGACAAAGTGTCGGCATCGACCCAGAGCACCTGGTGATGACCAACCGCGGGCAGCACGAATTCGCGCCCCGTCAGCGCCCAGCCTTCCAGATGGGGCATCTTGTAGACCGGCATTTCTTCTTGCCCGCGCCCATAGTTGGGCAGCACACGGATGGGCTCCGGAGTGTCGGCCCATAAATCAAGCGCGGTCAGACCGTCTTCGCCAAACAGGCCCGTGATATAGGTGCGGCCATTGGCGGTGATCAGCGCGTCATAGGGGTTCTTGCCCATGTCAGGTATCTTGGTGATCGCGGGTTCGCCTTCGGCGAAGTTGGCAATCCAGGTCTCGCCTGTATCCCACATGGTGAAGACAAACCGACGTCCTGGCGCGTCCACAAGACCGATGGTTTTGCTGTCGGTGGGGATGTCCGCAACCATTTCCAACGTGTCAGCATCAAACACCCGCACACCACCGGGCTCATAATTCGACACGGCAACAAGTGTACCGTCGTCCGAGATGGCACCGCCAATGGCGTTCCCCGCTTGAACAACGCGGTTCACGATCTGGCGCGTGACGATGTCAACCTTGGTCAGCCCGCCGTCACGGCCAAAGACATAGGCAAAGCGTTCATCAGGCGAATAGACCAGCGAGGCATGGGACAAATCGCCCAAACCTTCGATACGAGCCAGAGCTGCCCGGTCCGATTGATCGACCAACAGGACCGATCCATTGGCGCGTTCGATCACAAGACCAAGATCGCCGGTCGCTGTGGGTTCGGCGTGTGCGGTGGTCAACATCAATGAGGCTGCAAGGCCGAGTATGAGGTGTTTCATTGTGCCTCCTGTTCCAGCAGGTAGCGGGCAATCCATTCGGCCTCTTCCTCGCTGATCAGAGGTCGCCATGGGGGCATCGCGGTGTCTGGGATGCCATCAAGGATGACGCCGGTCAGGACGTCCGCATCATAATGCTTCAACGTCTCGCTGCGCAGATCGGGGCCGAGACCGCCTTTAAGCGACAAACCGTGGCAAGATCCGCAATCCTGATGGACAAGGCGTTTCAGGGCGTTGGGGTCGAGGGTGTCAGCGGCGAAGGCGGATGTTGCGATGAGCACAGCCGTTGTCAGCAACACCGACGGCATCGAATGCCGTCGCGCGACAGGGCGCTGCGCGCTACATCCTGTCGCAACTGTTCTGCGTCCCAGCTTAGCCATTGGCTTGCTCCAAAAGCTCGGCCACGGGCCGTTCGGCATAAAGCGATACGACCTTGCCAATTATAAAGAGCGTGGGTGCTTTTAACCCGGCCTCGCGCACGTCAGTGGCTAATTGGTCCAACCGAGATACCATGCGGCTTTCATCCGGTGTGGTCGCTTTGCCGACGGCAAGAACCGGGGTAGACCCCGGCAGATTTTCCGTCATCAGACCCATGGCGATCTGGCCTATGTTGGCGACACCCATATAGACCACCAGCGTCGAGTCCGGATCGGCTAGACGTTTCCAGTCGAGGTCCAGCACCTTGTCGGCCTGGCGGTGCCCAGTGACATACTGCACCGAGGTCGCCAACCCGCGATGGGTCAGCGGAACGCCGGTTGAAGCGGACGCACCCTGTGCCGCCGTAATGCCCGGCGCATATTCGACAGCGACACCGTGGGCCATCAGATAAGCGGCCTCCTCTGAGCCGCGGCCAAATATCATCGGATCGCCGCCTTTGAGACGGGCAACCGTGTGACCCGCACTGGACTCTTCCAGCAGAATTTCGTTGATGCGGTCTTGTGGAACCGTGTGGCATTTAGGTGCTTTGCCAACCGGGATCAGCCGTGCCCCCTCGGTGTGCAAATTTAGAATGTCGGCAGACACCAGCCGATCATAGACCACTACATCTGCTTCTTGCAGCATCCGCAATGCGCGCAGGGTCATCAGCTCGGGATCGCCAGGGCCTGCGCCAATCAGAAAAACCTTACCGCTCATGTGCAAACTCGCTTGGTCTGAATGTCATCGAAACCCGGATCAGCCTTGCGTAAACGGGACGTCGCTGGGCCTGCCGGGCGTGTCATGAGAGCAAGGTGGCGCAATCGCAAACCGACCTCCTTGACATAAGTTAAGGAGCGCGGGATTTGCGCCCGCGCTCCTGTTTTCTTGCCTGTATTTTATTGCTTTAGGGTTCGACGGTGATCATTCCGATCATGTTCTGTGTTTCCCAGTGTGGGCCGCACAGATATTCCTGCGGGCCGGGTGTGAGAAACGTCAGGTCGACCGTTTCCTCAGGGAACAAACGGTCGCTTTCGGGTTCGCTGCCGTCTTTCAAAAGAACCGAATGGCTGGTGCGTTTGTCGACATTCACCCAGCGGACAGTTGTGCCTGCCTTCACGGTCAGCTCAAACGGGCAGAAATTATATTTATACATCAGCACCACTTCGGCATCCTCGACGGCGGATGAAGGCTGACCAAACAGCTCGACATAACGGTCTTCCGCCTCGGCACACAGTTCGGCGGTTTCATCCGCCCAGGCGGGCGCGGCCAAAAGCAGCAGCGCGGGAAGAAGGCGTTGGGGTTTCATAGTCCATGTCTCCCTTCCAAAGTGACGGGGGCCGGATGACCCGGCCCCGATCCGTTATTGTTTAACCACGTTGATGAATGCACTGTCGTCGTCCAGCGCGAGACTGGTGTTCAGCGTCACATGGTGGAACCGGGCAGCGCTGAAGTCGTCGTGGATCGCAAAGCCAACGGTATAAGTCTGACCTGCTTCCAGCGGTACATCACCGGGCGCGCCAGAGTTCAGCGGGCGAGTGAAGACCACCGTCCACATACCGCCGGACAATTCAGCCGACGCGGCGATTTCACCGTCATTGACCACGCGCTGTTCCAGCAGATAGCCGTTAGTGGCGCTGCCATCTGCATAGACGCGCATCAGGTCAAGATAGGTGCCATCGGCCAGATACTGCTCGATCTGTTCCGCAGCCTTCAGCTTGTCCCAACCGCCCAGTGCCTTGCCACGTCGACCTTTGATTTCGACATCCGTGCGGCTTTCGCTTATGTATTTGGTCACAGTGTCCTGCGTATTTAGACGACCGGCCACGTCACCATTGGCGGCGATTGCCTCGGCACCGGGATCAAACGGCATATAAGAGTTGTCCGCGTGGCAAGACGCCCAGCAGCCCACTTGTTCGCCCAGTTCGATACCTGTGCCGGTGATCATCATGGCGACCTTGATCTGGTTGTCGGGATCCATCTTGCCGCCGTCCACAAACGGGGCAGGGTTGTGGCCCGCATCCGGCCATTGCAGGCGGATATACAGGTTTTCGTCGTCATGCGCCGCCTGAACAGTTGCGTCGATCACACCGCGTTTTCCGGGGATTGGAGTTGGTTCAAGATCGCCGCCTGCAACGATCTTGTTGCCGATCGCGTCCAGTTCCTTGGCGTGGCATGTGGTGCACTGATCGCCACCTTTGGTCAGGGGCCGCGCCCCGCCGTGGAACTTGCCGTTCTGTACCCACTCAAACGAAGCCTGACCGGGGTAGAACAGTTTCAGATCTGCACTGGCAACCGCGTTCCAGTCGATGTTGGTTGCGACATCTCCACCACCGCCTGAAGGGGCCGCGGCTTCTTCTCCAGCTGCTTTAGCTCGTTCTTCTGCGACAGCAGCGTCAACAGCGGCTGCGATCTGAGCCTGAACGGCCTCTTGCTGTACTTTTTTGGCAGCTTTTTCTGCTTCGGCTTCTGCAGCTTCCTGAGTTTCAATCTTCTCGAGGCTTGCCAGATACTCGGCGGGGATCTCGCGAATGAACGCTGGGTTTGGGGCTTCAAGCTCTTCCAAATATTCCTCGTCAGCCCGATCACGGGCGTCCGAATGCGCAATCCCCTTGTGACAGTCGATACAGGTTTGACCGACCGTCATTGCGTTCAGGTGCTGCTGACGCGCGCGGGGTTTCTGAAACTCGGGCATCATCGATTCAAAATCGTGACAGTTGCGGCATTCGCGCGAGTCGGTGGCTTTCATCCGTTCCCATTCGTTCATGGCCAGATGAACACGTTTGGCCTCGAACTTCTCGCGGGTGTTGATGGATCCGACCATCTTGCCGTACAGTTCTCTGGACGCCTTTATCTTGCGGATCATCTTGTGGGTCCAGTCTTTGGGAACGTGGCAATCTGAACAGACAGCCCCTACGCCGGACCGGTTCACATCGTGGATCGTGCCGGTGTATTCCTCGTAGACGAAATCGCGCATCTCGTGGCACGAGACGCAGAATTCCTTGGTGTTTGTGGCTTCCATGGCGGTGTTGAACCCACCCCAGAAGATGATACCGGCAGCAAAGGCTGCGGCAATGCCGGCCACGGGCATCCCCCATAGGAAATACCGGCGCCAGATCGGTGGTTTTTTATCAGGTTCGGAGGTCATATCCGGGCTCCGTCTTGGCTGTCTTGACTGGCGCGGCGTGTCAGGCCGACGCGATTAGCTGATGGGGAAAACGAAGAAAGGGCGGGCGAGGGGCCCGCCCTTTCTGGTTCTAGTGTCAAACCCGTCAGGTGACGTGGTTCGACCGGTTGTAGACGTTGAACTTGCCGGTGGGCGCAAACAGTCCCTTCACGCGACCGATCTCTTCCAGCGTCTTGGCGTCGAAGATCACAATCTCACCGTTTGGTTCTTTCGAGGTCGAACGGTTCCACTTGGAAACCCAGACCTCGGACCCATCCTGGTTGAACTCGAAGTGGACGGCGACGTTGCCTTCCTCTTCAGTGATCTGGATCGTTTTCACGATCTCACCGGATGCCTTGTCGATGACCTGCACCGATTGCTGGATCTCAGGCTCGGGGTGCTTGGTCTGGTCAGCCCAGATGTAGTCTGATTCCGGGTGTGTCCGGATGAACAGACCGGGTCCGTCAGTTTCGACTTCGTAGCAGACCTTCCAGGCATCATCCGGGCGACCTTCGGGGTCGTTGCTCCAAACGGTCACGGTGCCTTCACCCAAGTGGGTTGTACCGGCAACAGGGCCGCAATTTGGATCATCCCAGTTGGCGCCCGGGCCGGGGTGCGGCAGCGGCGCGGTGTCGATCAGAGCTTCCAGCTTGTGGGTTTCGGTGTCGACCACAACCATCTTGTTCGACGCGTTTGCGGCGATCTGGAAGTAACGGCCGGTCGGGTCAAAGAAACCGTCATGCAGGAACTTGGCGCTGTCGATCTTGTCGATCCGCAGGTTTTCCAGATCAGTGTAATCGACCTGCCACAACTGACCCAGTTCTTTCACGGCAACGATCCAGGTGGGTTCGTTTGGCGTAGTGTAGATCGCAGCCACGCGGGCCTCTTCCACATAGTCCCCATCGACGTTGTAGCCGCGGGTCGAGACAACCTTCTTAGGCTCCATGGTTTCGGCGTCGACAATGGCGAAGTGCGGCGGCCAATAGGCCCCACCGATCACGTATTTACCGTCGCCCGAAACGGCCACATCGCGGGCGTCATAGCCAATGGTCACTTCGGCCACCAACATGTTCTCGGGGTTCTGCCACAGGTCGATCTTGGTCATCTTGCCGTCGCGACCCATCGTGTACCAGAAGCGGCCCGGGTTTTCGGGTTCTTCCAGTTTATGGTGTTCGGAGGCTTTCAGAACGTGCACGGCGTAACCCGTCGGGATGTGCGCCAGGACTTCCTTGGTGTCACCGTCGATCACGGCCACCTTGCCCACGTCACGCTCGATGACAACGAAGAAGTTTTCCCAGTTGCGGCCATGTAGTGGCTCGGTCGGGTAGTCCTCGGGTTCAACATAGACCTTGCGTGTCGCCATCATCTGTTCAAGCGACATTTCCGGTGGCTGGGGCGGCTCCATCTGGATGTAGGTTGCCATATCGCGGATTTCTTCTTCGGACATAACGTCCGAGAAGTTGTTCATCCCGCCTTCGGTCCCCCAGGCGATGATCTTTTCAAGCCGTTCCTGACCCAGCTTCAGGGTGCCGGATTCGGTTACGGTACCGTCGGCGTTTTTGGTTTCCACCAATGGCTCAAGGCTTTTACCTGTTGCCCCTTTGCGCAGCACGCCGTGACAGCCGGCGCAGCGTTCAAAGTACAGTTGTTTGGATGATTCAAAGGCTTCCTTGCTGAGAGTTGGCTCTTCGGCGAAGGTTGGAGCAGCGACGCTGCCCAACAACATTGCCAATCCGACCCCCAATGCGCGGCCAGTTTTGTTGTAGCTGATTCCAAGTGACATGATCACTCTCCATTTGCGTGGTGAGGCAAGGCAGAGACTGAGCCATCACGGAGATGTCATCCTTGACCAAAGTCAACGGCAGGGGCGCAAACTGAGACTTAAAGGCAATAATTCAACTGTTGAAACACCAATAAAACTTGAGAATTTCGCACATGTTTAAGCGATGCTTGATTTCGGTTAAGGCCGCGTAAGACCCGCCGCGATAGAGCTTGCGTAACCACTGGTGAGGCTATGGAGAGCGGTCATGGCATCTGTGATAAAACGCGTTTTCAGTGAGGGATTTCGTGTCTTTTTCCTCTTGGCGGGTCTTTATGGTGTGTTCGCAGGGTTAGCTTGGGGCGCATGGTTGGCTTCGCTGGACGGTCTGTTGCCATTTTGGGATCAAAGCTATGCCATGCCACCGGTTATGTGGCACGCCCATGAAATGATATTTGGCTATGCGACAGCGGCCTTGGGTGGGTTTTTCCTGACCGCTGTTCCAAATTGGACCGGTGCCCCCGAGGCGCGGGCACGCTTTATTACTGTTGTCGCGTTTCTGTGGATTGCCGGGCGGGTGGCCGTCTGGTTTTCAGGTTCATTGTCGCCCTTGCTCGTGGCCTTTTTGGATCTGATTTTTGTGCCAATTCTGGCACTTAAAGTTGCGAGTCAGTTGTTCCGTCGACCCAAGCCGCAAAACATGGTGTTTGTGTATCTTCTGGGTTTGATCTGGATCGCCAATCTGATGGTCCATCTGGAATGGATCGGAGTAACCGCTGATACGTTGAACACAGGGGTCCGGGCGGGGTTGCTTGCTCTTTGCTCGATGATCGCGATTCTGGGCGGCCGGATCACACCAGCTTTTACCCGCAATGCAATGAAACGCGCGGGTCAGCCAGAGGCGTCCTGGCCTGTTTCGGTGCCGCAGCTAGACAAGGCGGCGATGTTTCTGGCGCTGCTTCTGCCTTTGCTTGTGCTGACGCTGCAAACAAGCCCGGTGGCAGGTGTTGTTGCTCTGGTGTTGGGCTGCGTGCAACTATCGCGCATGGCCCGTTGGAGAGCACGATGGGCTATGCGCCAGCCAATCCTTCTGGCTTTGTTTTTAGGTCTCGGAATGTTGGCTCTTGGACTGATTCTTTGGGGGCTGGCAGCTATTGGGTTTGGCAACGAGGTTGGTGCGATTCACCTGCTGGGGATCGGTTGCGTGGGCGGCATGACCCTCGCGGTCATGAGCCGCGCTGCTCTGGGTCACAGTGGCCGCCCGATTGTTGCACCGTCTCCGATGGTGATTGCTTATGGGTTGATGGCCGCTGCGGCTTTGGTGCGTTGGTTGGGGTCAGAGCTGACAGGCGGCTATATGACCGCCATGTTGATGGCTGACGGCCTTTGGATTGCAGCTGTTGGGCTGTATGTCTTCGCAATGTGGCCTGCTTTGACAGGACCTCGGGTGGCAAAGGCGCTTTGAGCCCAACTGGCTCTCCGAGACCTAGCATTCGGAAATCAGCGGGCGCTCATTCTTGATATGCCGAGAGACTAGAGCGCGTGCGCGCCTGCCCTTATCCGGGATTTGTCTTGCTGGCTGTGGGATGTAGTTTGGTTGCGCAAGCTCTGGAAATAGTTCGAGGATTTCAGCGCGCGCGTCCGAGTGGATACTGGCCATGGCCTGGGCACCGGTGAACAGGCTCTCGGATGGGGCGCCTTCGGAATAGATGATCTCGTGCTGGTCGAACAGAATATGAAAATAGACGACGTCTTGCGCCATCACGTCCACATTTATGCCCGGAATGCCAACCAGTTTGTGCGCCGGAACCAGAACTTCTGCGCTGTCGAACATACGAACGGCGATGGGCGAACGAAGCATCATCCGATGTTGAGGCGAGACCAAGAGGTCCCGTTCCGGCAGCCCTTTGCCAAGGCTTCCGGCTGCTATCCGAATGGGCAGAAGTTTTGGGCGCGCGGCCAAGTCGGTCGCATCCAACAGACGCGAACCAATCCAGCGTATTTCTTGCGGCCCGTTATCGGCTGTCACAACAAAATCCCCGACACGCAGATCTTCTATGGAAACAGGGCCATCTGGTGTCGTGATCCGTGTTCCGGCCACGAAGCAGGGAACATCGATAATTGCGGTAGGGTCTGATGTGTCTGGTGCGTTGGTCGGTGTTACGTTTGACCTGACAAAGGAATAAGTCGTTCCTGCCACCAGAGGTTCTGAGGTGATGTATCCGACCAGATTACCTTCAACCTCGACACGGAATACGTCTATGGTGCCGCCACCCGGCTTGCTGAGGCTGTACGATTCCTCGAGATAGATCGCACCTGAGTCGATCGTGACAGAACCATCAAGGTTGGTCACAACACCGGTCTGGGTCAGGTCATCGCCAAATTCGTTATTGAACCGATCGCCGTTAAAGTCTGTCCCATTGTCGGGGGCGCCATTGACCAGCGTACCCCCGGCCGCGTCAGTTACATCAAAGACCCGTCGATCTGTCGCGGCATCGTAAGTCCCCGAAAGCGTGATATTGCCGGTGTTAAACCCAGTGAAGTTTAGTGAAATAACCCCCGGCTCGTAGCCGATATATGAATAGTTCGCCATCGATTAACCCGTCACTATTTTACTGCTGATCCGAAGCGTTGGCACACTCTCCGGCTACTCTCACGCGATATCAGTTAACATCGTGTGATTTTAAGTCAATTTCTGGGCGCGATTTGGGTGCTCATAAAGAACTTTAGAGACATCATCGCGTCACATCCAATGTCTTGACTTTCGTTAAGGCATGGATGCGCGCCGCCCGCCATGCTGACAACACTAGCTAATCTGCGCAAAGGAGAGCGCGATGCGAGAAGTCATGACAAAGAGCATGGCTCGCAACATATTCTATGGCGGGTCACTGTTCTTCATCCTCATCTTTCTGGCCCTGTCGGCCCATTCGCACCTGTATATCGTTAATTCGGAAAACGCCGCCAAACTTGATGAAAGCGTGATCCGCGGCAAGCATGTCTGGGAAAAACACGCCTGTATCAACTGCCATACGATCCTTGGGGAAGGTGCTTACTATGCCCCCGAAGTGGGCAATGTGATGACCCGCTGGGGTGTGCTGGATGACCCGGAATCAGCCTTTGAATCCCTCAAAGGCTGGATGGAAGCACAACCGACCGGCATTCCCGGCCGCCGGCAGATGCCCAATTTCAACCTCAGCGACGAAGAAATCCGCGACCTGACCAACTTCCTGATCTGGACGGACAATATCGACGCTCAGGACTGGCCGCCCAACGAGGCAGGCTGAGAAAGGGAACGGAGCAATGAAATACGAATCCCAAAAAATCGCCTATGCCTACTTTGCGGTAGCCATGGCCTTGTTCGCAATACAGGTGATCGGCGGCCTGCTGGCCGGTTTCATCTATGTATTCCCAAACTTCCTGAGTGAGCTTCTGCCATTCAACATCGTTCGGATGCTGCACACCAACTCTCTGATCGTCTGGTTGTTGCTGGGCTTCTTCGGTGCGGCGTACTTCCTGATCCCGGAAGAGACCGAGCGCGAAATCCATTCGCCAACGCTGGCCTACCTTCAGCTGATCATTCTTGTGGTCGGTACATTAGGTGTGGTCGTAACTTATGTCTTCAACCTGTTTGAAGGCAACTGGCTTCTGGGCAAAGAGGGGCGCGAGTTCCTTGAACAACCCAAATGGGTCAAGGCGGGCATCGTCGTGGCCGCGCTGATGTTCCTCTACAACGTGTCGATGACCGTTTTGAAGGGCAAAAAGACGGCCATCTCCAACATCCTTCTGTTGGGCCTTTGGGGGCTGGCTTTGCTGTTCCTGTTTGCCTTCTACAACCCCGGCAACCTGTCCCTGGACAAGCAGTACTGGTGGTATGTTGTCCACCTGTGGGTGGAAGGCGTCTGGGAGCTTATCATGGCTTCGATCCTGGCCTACCTGATGCTGAAGCTGACCGGTGTGGACCGTGAGATCGTCGAAAAATGGCTGTATGTCATCGTCGCCGCCGCGCTGTTCTCGGGCATCCTTGGCACAGGGCACCACTATTACTGGATCGGTACACCTGCATACTGGCAGTGGATCGGGTCGATCTTCTCCAGCCTTGAGGTGATCCCGTTCTTTGCAATGATGGCCTTTGCCTTCGTCATGGTTTGGAAGGGCCGCCGCGACCACCCCAACAAGGCTGCGCTGCTGTGGTCGCTGGGCTGTGCCACGCTTGCCTTCTTTGGTGCCGGTGTCTGGGGCTTCCTGCACACGCTGCACGGGGTGAACTATTATACCCACGGCACGCAGATCACTGCCGCACACGGTCACCTGGCCTTCTACGGCGCCTATGTCTGCCTCAACCTGGCGATCTTCACCTACGCGATGCCAATCCTTAAAAACCGGGATCCGTATAACCAGGTGCTGAACATGGGCTCGTTCTGGCTGATGACCAGCGGCATGGTCTTCATGACCTTCGTGCTGACCTTCGGTGGTACCGTGCAAACGCACATGCAGCGCGTGGTTGGTGACTACTTCATGGATGTGCAGGACCAAATCGCAGTCTTCTACTGGATGCGTCTTGGTTCCGGTGTGGTTGTTGTTCTTGGAGCACTGTTGTTCATTTACTCGATCTGGGTGCCCCGGAAAGAGGTCATTGAACCCGGCGCAGCCGAAACCCCTGCGGAGTGATGGATATGGACGGCTCCATGAAACTGAATGAGGGGGCGGCGAACGCCCCCTTCTACCTGCCCCAAGGCGATGAATGCGATGTGTTCTGCGCCGCGTATAACAACGACCTGCCGGTTCTGCTGAAAGGTCCGACAGGATGCGGAAAGACCCGCTTTGTGGCCCACATGGCGGCTAAACTCGGCCGCCCGCTTTACACCGTGGCCTGTCATGATGATTTGGCCGCAGCCGACCTGATCGGGCGCTACTTGCTGAAAGGTGGCGAAACCGTCTGGGTCGATGGCCCCCTGACCCGGGCGGTGCGCGAAGGCGCGATCTGCTATCTTGATGAGGTGGTCGAGGCCCGTAAGGACGTCACCGTCGTCCTACACCCGCTGACCGACGACCGGCGCATCCTGCCGATTGACCGCACAGGTGAAGAGCTTGAGGCCGTGCCCGGCTTTATGCTCGTCGCCTCTTACAACCCCGGATACCAGAATATCCTGAAAACCCTGAAACCCTCGACCCGTCAGAGGTTTATCTCGCTCGAGTTCGACTTCCCTTCGCCTGAAATGGAAGCGCAAGTCGTCGCTCAGGAAAGTGGTTTGCCGCTGGAACGCTGCAAACCACTGGTGCGACTGGCGAACAAGCTGCGCGGGCTCAAGGGTCAGGACCTTGAGGAAGGCGTTTCCACCCGTCTGGTCGTTTATGCCGCGACGCTGATCGCGCAAGGCATGTCCACCGACCGCGCCATCCTCGCCGCTATGGTTGAACCTCTGACAGATGACGAGGACATCAAACGCGGGCTCCTCGATCTTGTCACGGCTGTCTTTGGGTGAGGCCGGCCGATGGTCAAGATCGACTTTGAGCCATGGGAACCCGAAGAAACGATCGGGAAACTGTGGCACACCCTTGCCAGCCGCCTCGATGCACCCCAGGTGCATGAAGGAGCCGCGGTCGATCTGTCTCAGGTCGCGGGGCGGCTGGCTGTCCTCTTTCGAGGACTTGGGGGTAGTCCGGGCGTTGAATTGCGCCCGGTCTCACCCGAGGTTTCGCACCACCGTTTAAGTTGGCGGCGCCGATTGGCGACTGAGGCCGAACTAATGCCCCGCGCATCGTTTGACGGTGAAGTGCTTCGGCTACCGGATCGCCTGGCTGTGTTCCCTGCGCGTGAAGCAAATGGCGCACTTTATGTCTGGCTGGCCGCGGCTGCGGCTCATGCCGGAACCCGCATCGACGAAGATGACCCATTACGCGCTGACCTGCGCGCCCTGATCGCAGCCCGCCACATGGTGGAGGCAACACTGGGAAATGCGCCCGGACTACGTCCGCTTTATATCGAGCTGTGCAAAGGCGTTCTGCATCACCGTGACGTTCCCGACCTGCCGCCCGATGAAGCAGCAGTGGAAGAGCTTGTCCGTCATATGCTTGGCGATCCTGCCCTTCTGTCTTCAAGGGCAGAGCATCTTCTGGCGCTGGATGATGACGAACTGGCTGCGCCGCGGGGCTATCAACACTTCCGACCGGTTCCCCTGTGGCCCGAATTGCGGGCGGTTGGGTTTTCAGAACATAACGAGGTGGAAAACCCCGAGACCGAGGGCGAACCTGAAGAATCTGGTGAGAAAACCCATCGGGCCCGCCGCCGAAAATCCGATCAGGCCGAGCGCAGCGACAGTTTCATCCTGCACAAATTCGAAGCGATCCTCAGCTGGGCCGAGTTCCTGAATATCAACCGCCGCATCGATGACGACGATCCTGACAATGCCAAGAAAGCCGCTGACGATCAGGAAGAGATCGGCTTGGGCCAGATCTCAAAAGCGACGCCGACCAAATTGAAATTGCATCTGGACCTTGCGCCCGAGGATGTGAACCGCGAACGCTTGTCAGGTCGGATCCTGTACCCTGAATGGGACGTGCGGACCGGGCAATACCTGCCGGATCACGTCAATGTCCTGCTTTCAGATGCCGACATCCGAGAAGACGCGGCTGAGTTTGGCAAGGATCCCGCCACGGCCCGCCGTATCCGAGCTGTGAAACGCCAGTTCGAGGCTCTCCGCCCCGGACGGGTGATGACCCGCGGCCATCTGGACGGAGACCAGCTGGACATTGAGGCTGCGGTACGCGCCGAGACCGAGCGAAGGGCGAGCGGTGAAGGAAACGAACGCATCTGGATGCAATCGCGCCCCGAAGCCCGTGATCTGGCGGTGTCGATTCTGTTGGATGTCAGCCGCTCGACCGAAAGCGCGGTCACAGGTCGCGCCGTGATTGACATCGAACGCGAAGCTTTGGCCGCGCTTGCCTGGGGTCTGAACGCCTGTGGCGACGACTTCTCCATCCACGCGTTCAGTTCGCTGAAACGTCAACGTGTCTATGTACAACGCTGCAAACGGTTCGATGAACCAATGGGGGCTAAGGTCGAGCAACGCATTGCCTCACTGCGACCCGGTCACTACACCCGGCTCGGCGCGGCGATCCGCCATTGCTCTGCCGATCTGGCCAGCCAATCCCGCAAGCGCCGTTTGCTGCTGGTTATTACAGACGGCAAACCCAACGATCTCGACCATTACGAAGGTCGCCACGGTATTGAAGACACCTGCATGGCGGTACGTGAGGCGCGCCGCGCCGGGCAATCGGTTTTTGGCGTCACCATCGACAAAACTGGCAAAAGCTGGTTCCCACGCATGTTCGGTCAGGGCGGTTTCGCCGTCATTCCCGATCCACACCGCCTGACCATGGCTCTGCCACAGATCTACCGCCAACTGGTCGGGGCATGAGCGACGCTTCCTTGATCGACGAGCTTCCCGGCGAGTTGCTGATGTGGGTTCTGATCATATCGGAACTGCTGGTCTTCGGTACGGGCCTTATTGCCTTTATGGGCGTGCGGCTGACCGATCCTGTGGGCTTTGCCGAGGCGCAATCGCATCTCTACCGCACCGGAGCTGCCTTCAACACTGCGGTGCTGGTTACGTCAGGTTACCTTGCCGCGCAAGCTCTGCACTGGCGCCGCGCTGCGGAACGGTTCAAAGCACGGTTTGCACTTGTGTTCGCGGCTGCGCTGGGGGTTGTATTCCTTGTTATCAAAGGCGCGGAATACGCTGGAAAGGCTGAACAAGTCATCACGTATGAAACCCATCCCTTCTTTCTGTTCTATTACCTTTTGACTGGCTTCCACGCCGCCCATGTCTTGGCCGGGGTCGGACTCCTTCTCTTGGTGGCCTGGCGCGACGACCCGCGCAACATCGAGGCAGGCGCGCAGTTCTGGCACATGGTCGATCTGGTCTGGATCATGTTGTTCCCCGTGATCTACCTGTTGGGATAAAAAGATGCCCGCGTCTTCATCTTTTCACAAATACTCCCGCCGGAGGCTCCCGAACGCACTTACACGCGCGTGGTTCAACCTGTTGGCGCTCAGCATAACGTCGGCGCTGCTGACCATGTTACCGCTTGGACCTACAATCGTTGGTGCAGGTATTCTGGTCCTTGCGCTTCTCAAATGCCGCATCATCCTGGCGCAGTACCTCGACCTTGCAACCAGCCCGGCCTGGCTGCGAGGGTTTTCCGTTGCGCTGACAGGCTTTGCACTGATCGTCTTCGTCCTCTATCTGCTCTGAACAAAAATGTGCCGCCCCGAAGGGCGGCAGTTTTTCAAGCAAAGGGGTGCTTTGAACTATTGTGCGGCCATTGGCATGCGCGCGATCTGACAGCGCTGCCATAGGGCTGACAGCGCACCGACCAGGTGGTCGATATCTTCGTCCGTATGAACCGGAGACGGCGTAATCCGCAACCGCTCGGTGCCTTTGGGAACGGTGGGATAGTTGATGGGTTGGATGTAGATGCCGAATTCTTCCAGCAGGGTGTCCGAGATGAACTTGCATTTCACCGGATCGCCAACCATCACCGGGATGATGTGGCTGGGGTTGGGCAAATGCGGAATGCCTTCGGCGTCCAGCCGGGCCCGAACCTGTGCTACCCGTTGTTTTTGCAAGTCACGTTCCGTGGTCGATTGTTTCAGATGCTGAATCGAAGCCGCAGCGCCCGCCGCGATTGATGGGGGCAACGCGGTGGTGAAAATGAACCCGCTGGCAAAGCTGCGCACGAAATCGCACAGTGCGGCAGAGGCAGCGATATACCCACCCACCACACCAAAAGCCTTACCCAGCGTACCTTCAATAACTGTCAGACGATCCATAAGCCCTTCACGTTCGGCAATACCGCCTCCGCGTGGGCCGTAAAGACCGACGGCGTGGACTTCGTCCAGATAGGTCATTGCGCCGAATTTGTCGGCCAGATCGCAAATCTCTTTGATCGGAGCAATGTCGCCATCCATCGAATAGACAGACTCGAATGCGATCATCTTGGGCGCGTTGGGGTCAGCAGCGGCCAGTTTGGCTTCCAGATCCGCAAGGTCGTTGTGTTTCCAGATCACCTTCTGCGCCCGTGAGTGGCGGATGCCTTCGATCATCGAGGCATGGTTCAACGCATCAGAGAAAACTATCAGACCCGGAATCTTCGCAGCCAGCGTCCCCAACGCGGCCCAATTTGAAACATAACCCGAGGTAAACAGTAGCGCCGCTTCTTTGCCATGCAGATCAGCCAGTTCAGCCTCCAGTACCACATGGTCATGGGTGGTGCCTGAAATGTTGCGGGTTCCACCTGCTCCAGCACCGCAGCGCTCCAGCGCATCGTGCATGGCGGCGATCACCGAGGGGTGCTGACCCATGCCCAGATAATCGTTCGAACACCAGATTCGAACGTCCCGCTGAACCGGTCCATCCGTCTGCCGCGCATTCGGAAACGCCCCACAACGTCGTTGCAAATCGATGAAAACGCGATAATTGCCTTCATCTTTCAAAGTGTCGAGGCTCTGGCTGAAAAAACGCTCGAAGTCCATCTGACGTACTCCCCGGATAACTGGCTTTGAGCTGAATTTAAGGCAGTCGACTTGGTCGTGACATGACAATTGTCAAGTTTCGGCGCAAGAATAGGGCTGGCAACACTAAGCGTGCTTTGGCATAGCTTTGCCCAGGGATGATAACCCGGGGTCGGCCCGGAACGGACTAACAGGGGGATGCCTGCATGTCGCATGAGGCACAAAAGGCAATCGCACGCCAATCACTGCTATTGCGCAGCTTGCCCGAGCAGCATGTCGATACTTTGTTGCGTCAGGCCGTCTGGCGAAAATATGACCGGGGCGAGACGATTTTTCTTCAAGAGGAAGAAGCTAAAGCCGTTCACGTCGTTCTGGCCGGTTGGGTCAAGCTGTTTCGGGTTACACCTACGGGTGCGGAAGCGGTCGTCAGTGTTTTCACGCGCGGCGATAGTTTTGGTGAGGCCGTGGCCCTTCGGGATGTACCGTACCCAGTCTCGGCCGAAGCAGTGTCACCTTGCGAAGTGATGCACATTCCCAGCCCCGTACTGTTGGCGCTGATGCGGGAAGACGCGGAAATAGGTGTATCGATCCTGGCGTCTACCTTTACACACCTGCATTCACTTGTTGCGCAGCTCGAGCAGCTCAAGGCGCAAACGGGCGCGCAGCGCGTTGCAGAGTTCCTGCTTAATCTTTGTGAAATCGAAAGCGGTGCGTGCGAAGTAGAGCTGCCCTACGACAAGATGTTGATTGCTGGCCGTCTGGGAATGAAACCCGAAAGCCTGAGCCGCGCGTTTTCACGTTTGAAGTCTGTCGGTGTCAAGATTAACAGAAATCATGCCGATATCGCGGATATTGACGTTTTGCGCGATTATGCGGAAAGCGACCCGAGCGAGAGATAACCTCGGAGACTCGTAAGTCGAAGGCACGTATAGACAAATTGAACGGTAAAAATTCAGCCTGGAAGACTTTGAACTGGTCCACTTACCCTCCAGCTTGAAAATACACTTACGACGTTTTCGCATGTTCGAGCACGGCCAAAGCGTCTGCGATATCTCGGTTCTGTGCCCCCCCCGTGATCGTGCTTAGAATGCCGTCCACGTCTGGTGGAAACTGTGGTGCAAAATCGCAGCGCTCGCAGGTCCGCAAATACTCCACCGCAGTTCGCAGTTCCAACATTCTGGCTTGCTGTTCGCGCGCTGTTTTCAGAGCGCGCGCAAAAAGGGCGTCGGCAGGTTGATCCGAAGACTGCACCATTGCCTCGACTCGGTCAGTTTCAGCCTGCGCCCACCCTTCGTTGGTCAAATCTTGCTGCATGCGTGCCTCGCCCAGAAGATCTTGCGCTGTTTTTACATCCTCTGCGTTCAATGAGACCTCGGCCAATGCAGTCAGGAACAGGGGTTTGTAATTTCCCGCCCCACTGGCCCACCACGCTTCGGCAGCGTTGCGGAATGCGCCGAAAGTTTTCTGGTCCGGATGAAGCAACGCATCCGCCCAGCTGCGCCAGACATTTGCCGTCAACGTCATGAACGGAAAAGCGTGCTTTATGGCCAGAGCTTCCAGCCGCGCCACAACATCATAAACCTGTTCAGGCTCGCGCCGGAGCAGGTGCAGCATGCAAAGATAGGTCAAAGACTGCGCCAGGCTGTGCGCATGGTTCAACTCTTGCGCTGCCGAAACCGCTTGCTGTTGAATCTCGAGCGCGCGATCCGGTTCGCCGCGCATCCAGACTGCGATGCTCAGAAAACACGATGTGATGGCTGCGTGATCGGTGCCATACACATAAGCAAGGCGGCCGTGTTGTTCCGGTTCATATAACTCCAGCGCCTGTTTCAGGTGATCGCAGGCCGGTTCCAAATCCCCGATGTGCAGCAAGACCGCACCCATGGCCCGATGGGCGATCATGATATGGTGCGTTTCCTTGGTCAGCTGTGCCAGGTCCAGCAATTGTGAAGCCGTGTCTCTGGCCAAATTGTACTCGCCCCTTACAAGGTGATACGCGTAAAGGCCGTTTAGTACGGGAAACAGCTGCTCGGTTTCACCTAGCCGGTTGCACAGGTCGCGAATTCGTGCGTAAGCCGCCCCTGTTTCATCCGCCGCTATGCCTGCGGTTGAACGAAGAACGCCAGCCTGCAAAATTTGTATCCGCGTTTCTTTGCGATCCCTGTCAACGGATTCATCCAGCTTTTCCAGTAAAGAGATAGCTCTGCCCAGCTGTGTCACAGCTTCCACCCCCGCTGATCGTTCCACAGAGCGTTGACCCGCCAGATACCAGTGATCGATCGCCTGTTCTGGCATTTCCGCCATCGTGTAGTGATGGGCCAGAATTTCAGGTCCAACAGCGGTGTCTTGGTGTTCCGCCTCGTTCAGTGTTTCAACCACGCGGGCGTGCAGCGTTCGGCGCTCTCGCTTTAAAAGGCTATTGTACGCTGTGTCGCGGATCAGCGCGTGCCGATAACTAAAGGTTTCTTCGTATTCTGTTCCCGACAGCGTCATGATCCCTGCGTCCACCAACAAATCCAGACCTGCCCGCAAGGCCGTTTCATCAAAACGCGAAACCTGCGCGATTAATGGATACGAGAATTGCGGGCCAATGACCGCTCCGATCTGGGCGACCTCCTTGGCCGAGCTCAATCGATCAAGTCGGGCCATTAAGGCGTCATGAAGAGTTTTCGGGACTGATGACGACGCTGAGGTTTGGTCAGGCACATAGTCATCCGTGCTATCTGGCCGGAAACTGGCTTCCAGCAGATCCTTGGTGACTTCTTCAACATAAAGCGGAACCCCATTCGAGCGCGCCGCGATCAGGTCATAGGCTGCATTTGGAACGGTTGTGCCGAAGGCGACTTCGTCTACAATCTCCTTGATCTCTGCAAAGCCCAACTGCTTCAAATCAATATGAGTGAGATTTGAGGTAAATGACCAATCCGGGTCAAAACCTGTGCGAAAACTCATCACCATAAGAACTGATGCGTCACCGATCTGATCGACAAAAAGGTCCAGCAGCGTCTTTGTCGTCGGGTCGACCCAATGCGCGTCTTCAAAAAGCACCAAAATCGGGGCCTTTCGGGACATTGTGACCAGATGGTCCACCAGCATATCCAGGGTCTGTTTCATGACCTGCTCAGGGGTCAGATCTAGCGGGCCCAACTGATGCTCAAACGGAACTGACAGAAGCGACGCGGCCAATTTCAACGCACTTTCGGACTGTGTGCCCAAAACGCGTTTTAGCTTGTCCAATTTCTGGGTCGCGCTGTCGTCCGCTCGTAACCCTGCGGCGGACTCAAGTTGGCGAATAACGGGATACAACGCACTTGCATCATGGTAAGGTGAGCATTGGAAACGGATTTGCCGGAAAGAGGCTTCGGGGATCGTTCGGCTCAGCTCTTCAATCAGACGCGATTTACCGATACCCGCCTCGCCTGACACCAACGCCACCTGACCATGCCCCTGGCGGGCCAAATCCCATTTGCTGTGCAGCGTTTTGAACTCTAGCGTTCTGCCAACAAGAGAGTTCATCGCGATGTCACCGGACGCTATGAACCGACTTAGGGTTTGGCGCGTTCCGGTGACTTGCCAAGCTTCGACTTCCTTGGCGAAGCCTTTCAGCTGAAACGTCCCACGACGCACATATTCAAACGTGTCACCCGCAAGTTCGTGGGTTGTCGGCGCGACAATAAGCGTGCCCGGATCCGCCATGGACTGCAGCCGCGCGGCAAGGTTGGGAGTTTCCCCCATTGCCGTGCCATCCTCGAACATCTTTTCGCCACGCAAATCGCCCACAACGACCAATCCGGTTGCGATGCCGATCCGCACCTGAAGCTGGGCATGCGTTCGCAAGGCAGGGATTTCGCGAATAATTCGAAGACCTGCGTGTATGGCACGTTCGGGATCATCTTCGTGCGCGTGCGGAAATCCAAAAAACACCATGATGCCATCGCCATAATAGCTGGCGATGTGGCCGTCATAGGCTGCAACGGCTGCTGCGCAAGTTTCTTTGAACAATCTCAGAACTTCGGCCAGATCTTCGGGGTCTAGCTGTTGCGACAGCGGTGTAGAGCCCACGAGGTCAATAAACATCACTGTCAGCTGTCTGCGTTCAGCAATGATATTGGCCTCTGTGCCGGATCGACCTTGAGCACCTTGGCGAACAGCTTTCAGGAAACGGCGTCTTGGCCCAAGGGGCAGGCCAATGGTTACAAGGTCATCATCGCTGAGTTCCGAGAGATCACCCAACTCGATCTCATGCCTGGCAAAGGCATCTGCATATTTGGACAAGCCATGTTCGCTCAGCCAGTTTGCAATATCAGCCATTTGACCTTGCGCGTGACATCGTCGATGCGGTGCCACGCTCTCCGCTTTTTCGTTTAACCCTTAAGCTCGGCTTGCGAGCCGACAAGAGTATTTGATCTCATCAAGAACGACAGGACAGGGCGGGTCAAGAGCGTGGTGCGAGGACAGGATGTTTCCTGTCAATTTGCTTGGGTTGGTGGGCTTTTGGGATCAACCTTAGATCAACACCGTCGACAGGCTGGGGAAATAGCTGAGCAAAAGCAGAACCAACGCCACCGCGATCAGGAAAGGCCACAGCGATCTGAGGATCGAACCGGGTGTTGTGCCACTCATGGATGAGGCGATGTACAATCCGATCCCCACAGGCGGGGTCAGCAAACCAAGCACAAGGTTCAGGCAGGCGACGATGCCGAATTGATACGGGCTGATGTCATAGGACCCGGTTGCAATGGGCAGCAGGATAGGCGTGATCAGGATAATCGCTGCAATGCCATCAATCACCATTCCAACCAGCAACAAAGCCAGATTTACAATCAGCAGAAATACAAAGGGGTTCGAGGTGACGGATGTGATCAACCCGGCCAGATGCTGCGGTATCTCTTCGTAGATGATGACCCAACCAAACACACTGGCGGCCGCAATCATGAACAGGATCATCGAGGCATTAGCAGCGGTGCGTTTGAACATCTCGGCCAGGTTTTGCGGCTTCAGGTCGCCATAAACCAGCCAGCCCACAAGAAAGGCGATCAAGGAGGCAACCGCGGCGGACTCGGTCGGGGTGGCGATCCCGAACAGGATGCCGCCGATGATCGAAAGCGGGATCAGCAGGGCCGGAGCTGCGCTGATCAGGGACCTGAAAGCCTCGGCCCGCGTCATCCAGCGGCCTTTGGGAAACTGTTGCTTCCAACCGATCAAAGTGATGACCAGCGCGAAAGCACCAGCCAGAATTAAGCCCGGCAAAATACCCGCAATGAACATATCACCTATGGGGATCTGGGCCAGCACACCAAAGATCACAAACATCATCGATGGCGGAATGACCGGGGCCAATAGGCCACCAGCGGCTGTGGTCGCGGCGGCAAAGCCTTTGTCATAGCCTTCTTCATCCATCGCAGGGACCATGGCGCGCGACATCACCGCGATCTGCGCTGTGGCAGAGCCAATGATCGCCGCCATGAACATATTGGCCAGCAGGTTGATATAAGCCAACCCGCCACGAAATCCGCCAACAAATACCCGCGCCAGCGCGACAAGGCGTCGGGTCATGCCGCCCTCATTCATAAGCTCGCCGGTCAGCATGAACAGCGGAATAGCCAGAAGGCCATAGTTCTCAAGGCCCCCGAACATTTTCTGCGCGAAGCTGTCGTAAAGGACCGTGTTTCCGCTTTCCCAAATGTACCAGATGGCCGTGATGGCCAGTACGATCGCCACAGGAACAGACAGAAGAAGGGTGGCCAGAAAGACGATGGGACTCATGGGTGCGATCCCTTCGCCGGAGCGTGCAGCAAGTGCATGGTGGAATGCAAAGTTGCACCAAGCGCAAACAGCCACATGACAAGCCAGAACAGGTATTTTGGCAGGCCCAGGGTCAGTGTCGGCTCGGCATAGATGAAATTGAAGGTCTGACCCTGAAAAGCGAGGGTGTCAAAGCCGCTGCGCGCGATGTCCAGCGGCAGAAACCAGCGCCAACAGAACCACAGCATCGCAACGGAGAAGGCAAACACAACCACATCGACCGTCTTGCGGATTACCCGTTTAGCGTGATCCGGCACATTGTCGGAGAGAATGGAAATCGACACCGAACTGCGATGATGCAACGCTGCAGATGCCCCCAAAAACGTCATCCAAACCATGGCATAAATTGCCAGTTCATCGACCCAGAACAGCGCGTTGCCCGCTGTACGTGTAACGACATTCAGCAAAATCAGAACGGTTATGCAGACCGCCAGAAAGGCAGCGCACCACAATTCGACCCGCGCCAAGCCAGCCGACAGCCGATACAACATCGCTGTTCTCCCGTAAGAAAGGGCGCAGGTTCGACCTGCGCCCTTTTCGTCATGCCGTTTGCGTTATTTTGTTTCTGCCGCAGTCTGCCGCAAAGCGTCAAGGGAGGAGGTCTTCTCGGACCAGATCCCGTTCCACTCTTCAATCGCGTCGCCAAAGAACGCAGCGTCAACCTTTTTGTAGGCTTTGCCCGTGCCTTCGATCTGCTCCAGCCATTTAGAATCGTTTTCGACATAGGCGTCGATGGTGCTGTCGACATGTTTGGCCATCAGTTCAGAAATCATCGCTCGGTCTTCTTCGGACAAACTCGCCCAGACCTTGGCCGATACCAGACCAACCATCGGGAACATCATATGATCCGACTGCACGATGGTGTCAGCGTGTTCATAATACTTCAGAACCCAGATCAGCTCGGCATCCATGTCGATGGCGTCGACCTGGCCGTTGGCCAGCGCATCATAGACCGCTGGCAAGGGCATTGGTGTAGGCGCGGCACCTACTGCGTTGTAGAAGTCGAGGATAGGCGTGAATGGCGTGATCCGCAGCTTGAGGCCTGACAGATCTTCGGCGGATGAAACATCGCCGCGGCTGACGATCTGGCGCAGCCCGGCCATACCATATCCCAAGCCCACGACGCCGACTTGTCCCGGCAGCGGTTCCAGCATGGATTTAGCCGTGTCGGATCGCAGGATGCGACCCGCGTGACCAATGTCATCTGCCAGATAGGGAGCGTAAAATGCCCCTAACTCGGGCGCGCGGTTAGAAACCTCGGCCACCGTCATGAAAGCCATGTCTAAAGCACCGGTTTGCAATTGCTGCAACATTTCAGCTTCGTTCCCCAGCTGGCGCGCGGGGAAAACCGACACTGAATGCGCGCCACCACTGGCCTCATTCAATTCAGCCCCAAACGCATCGGCGGCTTTGGTCCAGATATGCGGTGGCGGCGTGATCAGGCCCAACCGGAACTCTTCGGCCTGAGCGGCGACGGATGACATTGCCAGCACAGCCGCAGAGGCGGCAATTTTTGCGATATGTTTCATGACTTCCCCTGTTTTGATCTTATTTCACAATGTAACCCAGCCCTCGGGCGGTTCTTTGCCTGGATGCACAGCCTGACAGTTCGGGCAAGTACGATCTTCTTCCGAGGTATAGAACTTCTGATAAACCGGAGGCAGGTCATCAACGATGGACTTTAGCTGCATTTCCGCACGATGCACCAGTGATCCGCATTCGAAGCAGTACCATTCGATGGCATCCAGCTCACCCGTCTGGCGTTTTGGTTCGATCACAAGCCCAATCGAGCCTTCCTGTGGGCGTTGCGGAGAATGGCGCACATGCGGTGGCAGCAGGAACACTTCACCTTCGCGGATCGGAACGTCATAGAATTCCTCGCCGTCAAAGATTTTCAGAACCATGTCGCCTTCCAGCTGATAGAAAAACTCTTCCACAGGATCGTCATGATAATCGGTCCGCTTGTTCGGCCCACCAACAACCGTGACCATCAGATCGGCATCTTCCCAGACCTGTCGGTTGCCTACAGGTGGCTTGAGCAGATGGCGGTGTTCGTCGATCCAGGCTTTGAAGTTGAATGCTTTCAGTTTTGACATGTCCCAATCCCTATCCCCGAAAGTTTGGCGCGTTTTTCCATAACAGCAAAGAAATTATCAGCATCTAGCTATCAGATTTCTTTATAAAGCTCAGCGCGTAACCGTTTTAGACGCGCAGGCCGCATTCGTCGAAGGCTTTGCGAATGATCGTCTTTTCAGCCTCGGTTAGTTCCAGCATCGGTGGACGCACATGGCCACCGACCTGACCCAGTAACTCCTGCCAATGTTTTCCAAATGCGGTGGGCTTGCCCGCCGGACGCGCGCGTTTCATGGCATCCCGAACAGGGTTCAGGCTGTCAAACACACGTCGCGCTTCATCCGCCTTTCCGGCAAAGGCCAGTTGCGTGTATTCGTTCATCCGCTGATCGACCTTGCTTTGCAGCTGATAAGGCGGGGAGGAACAGAGATAGAGCTTCCAGTCGAGTTCCAGGATATTGTCCAGCCATTCATGCTCGGCCGAGGTCGAGACATGGATCTTGTCTCCGACCATATGTGTCAGTTTCACATACATCTCGCGTGGGACCGAGTATTTGATGGCCACGATATTCGGCAAGTCCGCTATGCGCGCGCATTCTTCAGGCTGCATCAGATAACCGCTGTCAGGGTGGCTCCACATGGCGATGCCAATATCCAGTTCGTCACAAAAGCGTTTGTAATACTGATACAAAACCTCACCGCGATCCTGCACAAAGCTCAGAACTGGCGCGTGCAGCACGATGTAGTCCGCTCCGCAATTCTGCGCGTGATGCGCCAGCTCCAACGCCGTATTCATGTTCTGATCTGAGACCGAGACAATCACGCCGGCCTTGCCCGCGCATTCTTCGACGGCAATTTCGAAGTTCCGCTTGCGTTCCTCAAGGCTCATCGAAAAGAACTCGCCTTGTTTTCCGGCAATGAACAGGCCCTGAATGTCCAGATCGCCGATCCAATGGCGAATGTTGGCGCGCAGTCCATCCTCGTCCAGCGTCAGGTCTTCGTTGAATGGATTCAACGCCGCGGCCCAGATCCCCGTCATGTTTTCGCGAGCGTAGGCTTTGGCGTCGTGTTTTGAGTATTTCATTTTTTGCGCAGTCCCAGTGGCTTTGAGCTTATGAAAAGCACAACGCGACAGTCGATCCAGAGCAATTTCAGGGAAATGGCTATCGGAATTATTTATATCACAAACTTACCAATTCAGATTTTTTCAGTGCTGGTCTAGGGTTCAGGCATGAAAATTGCAGTCATCGGAACCGGCGCAATAGCGCAATATGTACAGCACGCCTTGTCAGAACATGGGCACGAGTTGGCGGCCATTATGGTCAGGCCGCATCGTGTCGATTCAAAATCGCCCCTGTCAGTCGGCTCGGTTGAGGATCTGCCGGATGGGGTTGATATGGTTCTTGACTGCGCAGGGCACGAGGCTTTGGCCGGTTTGGGGCCAGACATTCTGGCACGGGGTACCGATATAATCAGTGTCTCAGTCGGGGCGCTGGCGGATCAGCAGGTTGCCGACCGGTTGGACAGGGCCGCGCGACAAGGTGGGGGCCGCTTGCATTTGGCTAGTGGCGCTATTGGAGGGTTGGACTGCCTTAGCGCTGCTGCAGTTGGTCCGCTTAAGTCCGTTACCTATGTGGGGCGCAAACCACCTGCGGGGTGGAAAGGGTCGCTTGCTGAGCAATCTCTTGATTTGGGCAATATCAGCAAGGCCGAAACGCATTTTCAGGGTCCTGCCCGAGAAGCAGCGTTGGCCTATCCCAAGAATGCCAATGTCGCAGCTGCCGTTGCATTGGCGGGTGTTGGATTTGACAAAACACAAGTTCGGTTGATCGCCGATCCGACAATTCAGAAGAACATTCACGAGGTCGAGGCCGAAGGCGACTTTGGCACCTTTCAGTTTCGGATCAGTGGCACAGCTCTGCCCGACAATCCGCGAAGCTCGGCGCTTGCGGCGATGAGCGTGCTGTCCAAGCTGGATCAGCTTTGCAAACCGATTGTTCTCTAGCCATGGTTGGGCGTCATTCCCGCATCGTGGATCGTGCGTTGACCCGGCTGAAGCTGCGCCAACTGCGTCTGCTGGTCGCGGTGGGTGCGCATGGAAACATCCAGAATGCTGCGCGCGAGTTGGGAATCTCTCAACCCGCTGCCACCAAGATGATTCAGGATCTTGAGCTGGACTTCGAGGTTAAACTGTTCACGCGCACCAATCGTGGGGTGGTCCCAACTGTTTTCGGAGAGACCCTGATCCGTCATGGGAAGCTGATCTTTGCCCAGGTTTCGAACGCTGCGCAGGAACTTGATGACTTAAACGAAGGGAATTCGGGTCGCGTTGTGGTTGGCACGTTGCTTGCAGCGTCGACCAGTCTTTTGCCTGCGGCCATTGAACTGCTGCTGAAAGACCGCCCGAATGTGGCGGTCAAGATCAGCGAAGGCACCAACGAGGTCCTTATGCCCCGGCTGCTTTCAGGAGAGATCGACATGGTTGTGGGCCGTCTGCCCTCGCATCGGCATCGCGACAAGATCCGGCAGGAAAAACTGTTTGAGGATCGAATATTGGCCATTGTCGGTCCGCAGCACCCGCTGGCCGCTTGGGACGACGTGACATTTGCCCAAACCAAACCATTCGGCTGGATACTTCCCCCGCAAGAGACCACGTTGCGGCGTCAGGTCGATCATTTCTTTGTTGGCCAGCAGCAATATGTGCCGCCAGTTATGATCGAGTCGGTGTCATATCTGACGAACCGTGCGCTGTTGCAATCACGCGACTTGATCGGCCTTATGCCCGCAGAAGTCGTCGCGCAGGATATCGAAAACGGGCACCTTGCCCAGCTAGCCTGGGCGGTTCCGTTCGGGCAGGGACCGATTGGTGTGTCTTTCCGAGCAGACGATGATCTGTCGCCCGCCGGCCGTGCCTTTAAGACAGCATTGCACAGGGCGGCGCAGGGTAAACCGATCAGCTATTCACCAAAGTGATACCCGTATTTGTTCAATTCACTTGATGTAATACGAGGCGTCGCGCGATTTGAAAACGAGGCAAGAAAAGGTGTCAGCTTCATGTATCCAGAGCTTAAACTGTTCATAGATGGCGCGTGGCGAAAGACCGGACGTGACATCCCGGTGATTAACCCGGCGACCGAAGAAGAGCTTGGACGGCTGCCCTGCGCGTCGGTCAAGGACCTGGACGATGCGCTGGAAGCTGCCGTCAAGGGATTCCGCGTCTGGAGCCGCACGTCTCCTCGCGAACGCGCGGATACAATCCTGCGTGCTGCGGCCCTGATGCGCGAACGTATCGACATGATTGCGCATTCAATGACCCTGGAACATGGCAAACCCTTCAAGCAAGCCCGGCTTGAAGTGATCCGTGGGGCCGAGTTTTTTGAATGGGACGCGGGCGAGGCCATGCGAACCTATGGGCGGATCATTCCGGCGGCCTGGGGTCACAAATTCGCCGTACATCACCAGCCAATTGGCGTTGTCGCCGCGTTTTCACCGTGGAATTTTCCCATGAGCCAACCGGCCCGGAAAATTGCCGGTGCATTGGCTTCGGGGTGTTCGGTGATTTTGAAAGCCGCAGAAGAAACCCCCGCAGGGGCCTTACATATCGCCAAGGCGTTTGAAGATGCCGGGTTACCGCCGGGTGTTCTGAATTTGGTATTTGGGGAACCGGCGGAAATTTCCGGGCATCTGATCCCTCAGGACCCTGTGCGCCTTGTGGCATTTACCGGATCTACAACTGTTGGGCGACACCTGACTGCTCTGGCAGCGCAAAGTGACACACGCGTTCTGATGGAGTTGGGCGGGCATGCACCGGTCATTGTGTGCGAAGACACGGACGTACAAGCTGCAGCTATCTCTGGCGCGGTGCGCAAGATGCGCAACGCGGGGCAGGTCTGTACCTCGCCCACTCGCTTCTTTGTGCATCAAAGCATTTTCGAGACCTATGCCCATGATTTTGTGCAGCGAGCCGCTGACACCGTTGTTGGTGACGGTTTGGATGCTGAGGTCGAGATGGGACCGCTTGCCAACGATCGCCGCGTGCCCGCGCTGAGTGAATTGGTTGAAGACGCGCGCGCCAAAGGCGCGATTGTCGCTACAGGAGGTGCGCCTTTGGGAAACCAGGGTTATTTCTTCCAACCTACGGTTTTGTTGAACGTTCCTGAGACTGCGCGGATCATGCAGGAAGAACCATTTGGTCCGGTGGCCGTCATCAACCCTGTGTCGTCGTTGGACGAAGCAATCGAACAGGCAAATTCTGTTCCCTATGGTCTGGCCGGATACGCCTATACCAACAGGGCAGACTACATCGACCGACTTGTCGATGAGGTTGAGGTTGGCAACCTGTCGATTAACACTCTTGAAGCATCGATGCCGGAAACACCCTTCGGAGGGGTCAAGTCCAGCGGGTCCGGTCGTGAGGGCGGAACCGAAGGGCTTGAGAATTACATGACGGTCAAAAACGTCTGGCACTCAGCCAAGATTGTCTAAGCAAATCCGCATATCCCAAAGACGGCACGATTTGCCGCGCTTAAAGCGCTTCGCAAAAAGTGTGTCGTCCGGGTACCAAGGGTAAGTCCAAACGGCAAGGATCAGGTCGGAGGAACAATGGTGTTCACAAAGAGCCAACCCGCGACAACCAAAGGTGCCCCACCAGAAAAATCTTTGACCGCACCGCTTGGTGTGGCCATCGCGATGGGTGTCGCGCTTGCATTTATACTCTCGGTATTTCTGTACATGTCCCGAGAAACAACGGACCGTATCGGCGAGATGCGAAAGGTTTGGCAGGGTTATTCCGTCGAGACGACCCCACGCGGATATTGGATATCGGAAATCCGGGGATATTTTGGCTATGGTGGGCTGATCCACAACTTCAAGAACTACGTCTTGCGGCTTGACGCCGAATACAGTCCGATCTTGCAAACGCAGTCGCAGAACCTGCTTACAACGATTGAGACCTATCGGAATGCTGCTCCTTCGCAGATCGAACTGGATGCGTTGCAGCGGATCGAAAAGGTGGCGCGCGAGTATATCGGGAATATTCCCAAGATCGAAGCGGGCATAGCCGACGGCCTGCGTGCCGAAGAAATAGATGCTCTGGTGCGGGTCGATGACAGCGACGCACTAGAAGCGCTGTCCCAGCTCGAGGCGCTTTGGATCACCGAGCGGGATCAAAGCTTGTCAGATATGGTTCAGGCGTTCTCGGAAGGGGAACAGCTGGTGCGGCGTTTTTCTGTCCTGCTGGTTGGCTTAATTGTTGTTGTCGGCGTGATCGCGATCCTGACCACGTTGCTTATCGCCAACATCTTACGTACCAATCGTCGTCTGAAAGCCGAATTGGAGTTGCGTGAACAGGTGGAACTGGCCGAGCGCAAACTTGCACGGGCAGTCGAGCAAAGCCCGGCCTCGATCATTATCACGGACACGGAACTGAAGATCGAATATGCCAATCGCAAGTTCTTTGATCTCAGTGGATACGAAGCCGACGAGATCTATGGGCGCACCCCCAAAATGCTGCAATCAGGACATTCAGGGCAGGGGGTTTACACCGATCTAAGGCAGAAACTGCAACGCGGGCAAAGCTGGTACGGCATCTTTCGGAACCTCAGCAAAGACGGCAATCATTTCTGGGTGTCGACCGCGATTTTTCCTTTGGTCGATCAAAACGGCAAAGTTACCCACTACATTGGGATTGGCGAAGACATCACCGAAACCCGGCGCACGCATGAGCAATTTGCCCAAGTGCAGAAGATGGAAGCAGTGGGCATTCTGGCAGGCTCAGTTGCGCATGATTTCAACAACGTGTTGATGAGTATCACCGGGAATGCCGATTTGATCGAACTGGATGCGGATGGGAATGACGATATCCAGACCTCGGTCAACCATATTCGAATTGCTGCGCGCCGCGCGCAAGCGTTGGTCCGCAAGATGTTGACCTTCGCCCGGCAAAGACCACGTAACCCGCGCCGTGGCGATATGGTCAAAGCCACCCAGGAAGCACTGGACCTTATTCGGGTGTCTGCACCACCCAGTGTCCAAACACGCTTCGATGTAGAGATCGAAACTGCTTTTTCCGATTTTGATGGCACCCTGTTCTTCCAGAACTCTTTTGAACCTGTGTCACAATGCGTTTGAAGCTATCGGCGATCAGCCCGGCGAAGTTGTGTTGCGTATAGGCTTGGCCGAAAAGGATGCGCTGGATGACCGGCCAGACGGCGCCATCGGCGTAATCCGTCTGGATGTCAGTGACACGGGCCCGGGCATTGCCCAGGACCTGCAGGAACAGGTGTTCCAACCCTTTTTTTCCACGAAGCCTGTTGGCAAAGGCACCGGTCTGGGCCTGACTATCGTGCACAACACGGTTGAGGAATGCCATGGTCGTGTTGAACTGCATTCTGAGCCTGGCAAAGGCACCTGTTTCAGACTGTACTATCCGTTGATGCCTGCGCTCAGCCTTGAAGATCAGGCCGAGGTCGAAGCCGTAGCCGGTGACGAACATGTCCTGTTGGTCGACGATGATGAGAATATCCTTTACGTGACCCGTCGATTGCTGACGAGATATGGCTATCGGGTCGAGGCGTATTCCGATCCGCTAAAAGCGCGTGATGCGTTTCGCGAGAACCCCGACGGCTATGACATCCTGATCAGCGACCTGATGATGCCTGGCCTTCGGGGTACAGATCTGATCGAATCCGTACGCGCGGTGCGGTCTGATTTGCCTGCGATTTTGATCAGCAGTTATTTCGACGATGCCGAGGTAACGGTTGCAGGAGCTTCACCCATCATGGTTCAAAAACCACTGGAAGTTCAGTCGCTTGCCCGGATCATCCGATCTCAAATGACCTGAGCTTGTAACATAATTTAACATCTCTTCTCATAGTTTAACAAAGCTCAAATTCTCACGAAACAACTGCTCCTTAGTATTTGCTTAGCCGGTCCTTGGCCAAGCCGAGAGATCGGAATAGCGAAAAAGGGGCTTTTAGATGATGACCAAAGCCAGAACATGGTTCTCGGCGCTATCGACAGTTTCGCTGCTGACGATGGGCGTCACGTTCCCGGTTCACCAGGCCCAGGCGGATGAGCCGGGCCCGGTAGAAGCCATAGAGTTCGACCCAGCCAAGGCGGCCCTTGGCAAACGACTGTTTTTTGATCCACGACTGTCTGGCGACACCGAGCTGTCTTGTGCCAGCTGCCACCAGCCGGAAAACGGGTTCACCGACGGACAAGCGCTGTCAGACGCATATGCGGGCAGCCTGCATTTCCGCAACGTGCCGACGCTGATAAACAGCGCCAAGCGCGCAGCGTGGTTCCACGACGGTCGCATAGGCACCAACCTCAACGATGTGACCCGCGAAAGCATCACCGAGACATACTCGATGAATATGGACATGCGCCTGATGCAGGAACGCATCAAGCAGGACCCGGTCTACGTCGAGATGTTCGAAGCCGCCGGATTTGGCGAACCTTCGAACGGCGGTGTCCGCAATGCGATCCCGGAATACCTGAAAACGCTGATTTCGCGCGGGGCACCTTTTGACTCGGGTGAGATGTCGGATGAGGCCAAAGCGGGGTACGAGTTGTTCAACGCAAGCGGCTGTAACTCGTGCCACTCGGGCGAGCGGTTCACCGATGACCTGCCGCACAATATCGGTGTTGGCGACAATCTCGATATCTGGGCAACTCCGGAACGTCACATCACTTTCGTGACCATGATGAAGTTCCTCGGCGTCGAGAACTACATGAACCTGCGCGCCGATCCTGGTGCGTATATCCGCACCCACACCACTGACACGTTCGGCACCTTCATGACCCCAACGCTGCGCGAGCTGACCTATACGGCACCGTATATGCATAACGGGTCGATTGCGACGCTGGAGGATGTGGTCGCATTCTACAACGCCGGTGGCGGTGACGACGAAAACAAGGATCCGCGCATCAAACCGCTGAACCTGAACGAGACCGAGCAAGCACAACTGGTGGCCTTCCTCAAGGCATTGTCCGGCGAGCCACTGACCGGCCCCGAATTCGTCGCCGAAGAGATCGATACGGACTATGCGCCGATCGAAAACTGGCAAGACGCAACAAACTGAGGAGTGGACCCATGAAAGACCTTAAGTCTTACCTTTCAGGCACAATCGCCACCGCTGCCCTGTTTGCCGTCCTTGGTTCGCAGGCCATCGCGGAAACCAGTATGGAGATTGAGGCCGGTATCGGCGGGGCAGACCCCGACCCTGATGCGCCATTGGTAGCGCTGGGTGAACCACCCATCCCGCTGGACAACCCCCAGACCGACGCCAAGATCGAACTGGGCAAAATGCTGTTCTTCGATCCGCGTCTGGGCGGTAACCCGTCGACCCCGTGTTCAGCCTGTCACCTGCCTGAAGTGGGCTGGGATGTCGAGGCACCGATCTCGTTTGGCTATCCGGGTACAACCCACTGGCGCAACAGCCAGACCGTTGTGAACTCGGCTTACTATGGGAAACTGTTCTGGGCGGGTTCGTCCAAGAGCCTTGAGAGCCAAGCCAAATCCGCCGCAGGCGGTGCAGTCGCCGGCAATGGCGAGGCCGACATGATGGAGGCGCGTCTGGCTTTTGTTCCCGAATATGTCGAACGCTTTAACGATGTCTTCGGTGATCAATGGCCGCGCATCAGCAACGCATGGCGCGCCATCGCCGCGTTTGAGCGCACCATTGTTCAGACCGACACGCCCTTCGACAATTATCTGCGCGGGGATGATGCGGCACTGACGGACGAGCAAAAGCGCGGGTTGGAGTTGTTCACCGGCAAGGCGCAATGTTCCGAATGCCACAACGGTGCGCTGCTGTCGGATGAGAAATATTACAACACCGGCGTGCCCCCCTATGACGGTTGGCAGGATGATGGTTTGGCTCAAGTCACTTTCCGGTATGAGCTTTATGCCAAAGGCTCGACCGAAGAGATGTATCGCCACACCAAGGACGACCCCGGCTTTTATTTCCGCACCAAGGAAAAGGCTGACAAGGGCAAGTTCCGAACACCAAGCCTGCGCTACACCCTCTATACCGAACCTTACATGCACAATGGCATGTTAGAGACGCTTGAGGATGTGGTCGAATTCTACAACCAGGGCGGTGGCGAGAATGAGTTCTCGGCCAACAAAACCCAGCTGATCCAACCCCTTGGCCTGAATGATCAGGAAAAGGCGGATCTGGTGGCCTTCCTGAAATCCCTGTCCGGTGACGAGATCCTGGTCGAAGAACCTGATCTGCCGGATTACCAGCCGCTTCCTGCGGCAGCAGAGGAGTAAGCGTCATGACAGATCATAACGCAACCGGATGCAGCTGTTCGGGCGAGGCCAAAAAGGCCTGCACCGTGAACCGCCGTCAGTTCCTGTTCGCCTCGGGGGCCACGACCTTTGCCGTGATGGTGGCCATGCCCACCCGTCACGGCCAGGCCGAACAGGTTCCCGCCCTAGTATCCACCTATCCGCGCAAGCTGATCGGCAAACTGTCCGAGCTGGAACAGGATGTTCCGGTCGAATTCTACTACCCGGATGAGGGCGATTATTCGGACTCGATCCTGGTCAAGACCGGCGTGGAAAGCGGCGGTGGCATCGGTCCGCAAAAGGATGTTGTGGCTTTCAACCTCACCTGCACCCACCAGGGCGGGTCGATGTACGACAGCTACAAACCCGAACATAAGGTGCTGGGCCCATGCCCGCTGCACCTGTCCACCTATGACGTGACACGGCACGGTATCCTCGTTTCGGGGCAAGCCTACCAGTCTTTGCCTCAGGTTCTTTTGGAACTGGACGGTGATGACATTTACGCCGTTGGCATGTTCGGCCTGATCTACGGCCGCTACGACAACCTGATTGCATAAGGGGAGACGGTATCATGGCAACCCCGTATTACGTACCCGAAACCAACGTTCCGCTGCCGCCCAAAGGTGCCGAGGTCATCTCGACCGCCTGCGATTACTGCATCGTGGCCTGTGGTTACAAAGTCTACCGCTGGCCCGTGACGGCCGAACCCGGTGGCCCAACTGCGGACGAAAACGCGTTTGGCGAGGATTTCCCTGTTGCACCTCTGGGTGCCTGGGTTGCGCCGAACCAGCACAATATCGTGCTGCACAAAGGCCAGCCGCACCATGTGGTGATCATTCCTGACAAGGACACGCAATACGTCAACACTGACGGCGACAGTTCCTTGCGAGGCGGGTGTATCGCGCAGAAATGCTATAACCCGCAGACACCGACACGCGACCGTCTGAAGACACCGCTGATGCGGATCTATGGAACATTGATGCCAGTTCCGTGGGATCTGGCGCTGGATGTGGCGGCCGAGGTGGGCAACCACGTCATCGCCAAGCACGGCACCAACGCTTATGGCGTGAAAACCTTCAGCTATCAGTATATCGAGAACACCTATGCGATCTCGAAATACGCGCTGCGCCATATCAACACCGCCAACTTCACTTTCCACGACACGCCGTCCGATGTGACCTCGACCCCCGGTTTCAGGGATGCGGGCTTTGACAACTTTGGCCCCTCCTATGAGGACTGGCGCGATGCGGAAACCTTGCTGGTTTGCGGCACCGACCCGTATGAGACCAAGACCATCCTCTATACCCAATGGATGATGAAGGGGATGCAGAACGGTCAGAAGGAGATTTATCTGATCCCACGCCGGTCTGCCGGTGTTGCCCATGCCGAGAAAATGGGCGGTCTGCATATCGACGTTCTGCCGGGCACTGACCTGCTTGTCGTCAACGCCATTGCCCGTGTCATCGTGGAAAATGGCTGGGAAGACAGCGACTGGATCAAGAAATGGGTCAACAACAAATGGGAAAGCTCATCCGGCTTTGGTCAGGGCACCCGGAACACGCCATGGCAGTGGCGGACAACCTGGGGCAAGTTCCAGACCAAGGGCTTTGAAGACTGGAAAGAGTGGCTGCTGTCGCAGGACGAATTCGCGCCTGAGACCGCTGCGGCCATGGCCGAGATCGACGTGCAGAAGATTTACACTGCCGCCGAATGGCTCGCCAAACCTAAAGAGGACGGTTCGCGCCCGAAAACCTCGATCATGATCGAGAAAGGGTTCTATTGGTCCAACAATACCGGCAACACGCAGGCGATCTCCGCTCTGGGTATCATCTGTGGGTGTGGCGGACGTCCGGGTCAGGTCATTGGCCGGGCCGGTGGCCACCAGCGGGGCGGCGTGAAGGGCGGGAAATACCCGCGCAACAAATCGCCTGAGAAACTGCCGGGTCGTCGTCGCCGTGCCATGGATACTGACCGGTATCTGATCGCAGGCCATACCCGTATGGCCCACGTGATTGGCACCACCTGGATCCAGTCCATGTGCGGCAGCCAGCAGCTGGCTGACAAGTTCGAAGAACTCACTGTCCGCAACCCGCACCAGATCGCCTCTTTCGACAAGCAAGAGATGATCGACACGCTGAAGGCCCGCGCCGACAGCGGTGGCATGGTGGTGATCAACCAGGACATCTATCTGCAGGACCCAATCGGCAACCGCTATGCCGACATCGTGTTCCCCGCAGCGACCTGGGGTGAAGAGGACTTTCTGCGTGCCAATGGCGAACGCCGCCTGCGTCTGTATCAGAAGTTCTATGATGCGCCCGGTTCAGCGAAACCTGACTGGTGGATTGTTGGGCAACTGGCGCAGCGGATGGGCTTTGACGGGTTCGACTGGCAGAACTCGAACGAGGTAGCGGAAGAGGCCGTGCGCTTTACCCGAGGGTCGCGCAAGGATTTCCACGCTGTTTACCGTTTGGCCAAGAAAGAGGGCAAAGGCCTGCACCAGAAGGTCCGTGAGTTCGGCACCGATGGTGTACAATGCCCGGTCATGCTGGATGCCGATGGCGTCACGCTGATTGAAACCAAGCGCTTGCACGACACAACCCGCACGTTGCCCGATACCGGAGCGGCAGGTGCGGATGTGTTCAACAAAAAGCTGACGCATTTCAACAGCCAGACCGGCAAGTGCAACATCCAGAAATCGCCCTGGAACCTGTTCTCGGACTATTGGGAATGGCTCAGCCCGAACAAGGAAGAAGGCGAGCTTTGGGCCACCTCGGGTCGGATCAACGAGCGTTGGCAATCCGGTTTTGACGACCGCCGTCGCCCGTATATCGTGCAGCGCTGGCCGGAAAACTGGGTCGAAATCCATCCCGACGATGCGGCTGAGCGCGGCATCGAAAGCGGCGACTATGTGATGGTGTATTCGGAACGCGTTCCGGGCAACAAACACACGCTGCTGGGTGTGGAAGGCGATGACTTCCAGTTCTCGAAGCTGATGGAGAACGGGCATATCGAGCTGACCAAAGCGGCGATCACCGCCGTGGCCATGGTCACGCCCGCCATCAAGAAAAGCGTGGTCTACATGGACTTCCTGCACATGCAGCAGCCCGCAAACGCGCTTGAGGGCCGGATCGTCGACTGGATCAGCGGCAACTACAACTACAAGATGGGTGTTGCCAAAGTCCGCAAACTGGGGCCCAGCCCCTACAAAACGTCGTTCCGCACGATGTCCTTTGCACCGCGTGACATCGCCTGATGACAGCATGCCGGGGGGCGGACGCCATGCCGCCCCTCTGGTTCGGTCCCACTGCAGAAGGGACCACCTGGAAGGCAGGTATCGGTTGGGAAACCTGCCTTCCACTTCCCAACCTTCCCAACACAAACATGGCAGCTTGATATGAACATTCAGACCAATACCGCCCTGAGAGACGAGGCCACCGGCCTGTTTTCCGAATATGCAAAATCCGAATATGACGTTATTCGCCTGCGCGCGATTCAGGCCCTGACCACCATAGGCGCCAGCAATAGCCCGGCCCTGATCGAAGCACTGCTGGACGACGATGAGGACGTCCGACAGGATGCCGCCCAAGCCTTAGGGGCATTGGGTGTGAAAGAAGCAGCCCCGCAATTGCTTGAAAACCTGATCCACGACCCGTGTGGTGAGGTCAAACTGGCCTGCGTTACCGCTCTGGCCGAGTTGAAGGCAGCGGATGCCGCGCCCTATCTGCGTACGCTCGTAACCGGACGAGGCGACGAGATCACGTGGGACGAAGACGAGCTGCATCAGGATGAGTGGGACGACTGGCTGGACACCCAAATCGCAGCCATCAAGGCGTTGGGCCAGATGGGGGATGCAGCCGCGATTGAACCCATTGTCGTAGCCTTGATGGACGAAGATGGGCAGGAGTTGGGCGATGTTGCCTGCGAGGCTTTGGGACGGATTGGCGTACCAGCCGTGCCAACTCTGGGCGTTTTCACACAGTCTTCAAACCGCCGCTTGCGCCACCGCGCCCTACGTACCCTGGCGACGATTGGTGGTGAAGAAGCCGAAGGTCTTCTGCGCAAGGCTTTGAATGATAAGGATGGCGCTGTTCGTTTGATTGCCTATGAGTCACTGATGCCCAACGATCCGGTTCTGGTCGAGCAGGCATTGACGGACTCTGTGGAAGAAATTCGGATTGCCGCGCTCAATCAGTCCGGTTTGTCGGAACCCGAACTGCTGGATCGTATGATGCGTGACCCCGGCGCCAAGGTTCAAATGGCGCTGATCGATCGACTGGATCGTAGCCAGCCTATCGCGGATCAGGAAGACTTGCGCTGGCAAGTGCTGGACTTCCTTGCCACCGGTCAACAGCCCGAGGTCTCGGCGCAGGCGTTGGGCCTGTTGTCAGCTTTGGCGCCGACTTTGGTGGCGGATCGCCTGAATGCGCTTTTTTCTGTTGAAAGCGATGACCTCAAGGCTGAGCGCCTGCAATGGGCTATCGTGGATGCTCTTGCGACTTCGCCCCTGCGCGAAGCGGCTGAATGGTTGCAGCGTGCATGTCGCTCGCCCTTCCGGTCCGTTCGGCTCAAGGCTGTGGCGTCTCTTGCCTTGATCGTTACTGACATGGATCGCCCGCATGTAAATCAACAACAGGGACGCGAGTTGCTGTTGTCCTACGCATTGGCGCCTATGCCGGTTGCAATAGAAGAGGAAGAAAAAGACGCTCCGCTAACCGACATCGCCGCGTTGCAAGACGCGGGTCTTGATGTGTCAGAAGGCGGTGAGAATGGCCCGACATCCAGCCTCGGTGCGATCTTGGGTCATGATGCTATTGCTGCTGAAATGACACAAGAGGCCGCGGAAGACGACGTCCAGCCGCTTAGCCCGCGCGAACAAGCTCTGTTGGCCAAGGCGACCCGTCATCCCAAACGCCGTCGCGTGGCGTTGGACGACGATGCCGAGGCGTTAGAAAGGGAAACTCGCATGTCTGCCATCCGCCTGTTGGGCGAAATTCGCGGGATGCAGATCATGCTTGCTCAGATTGCCAAGGACCCCGAAACCGACATAGCACAACACGCCTTTGCAGCGCTTGGCGTTTCAATTGTGCGCAACGGGCTAGAGCTGGGCGAAGCGCAACTGGTCGACCTGATCACTCAGGGGCTTTCGCACACAGATTCCACCCTTTCACTGCAAGCGTTGAAATTGCTGCAAAAGGCCGATCTGTCACCGCAAGACGCGCTGAGAGGTAAGTTGCGGGCGATGATAAAAACCGGAGATACTGCCTTTCGTATCGACGCCATGCACGTCCTAACCCAATGGGATGGCACCCCGGACGTGGCGCGTAGCCTGCTGGATGACATCTCGGCCCCGGTACGGCAAGCAGCGATGCGTCTTTTGTCGGTGACAGCACCGGATCAGGCAGGCGCTGCCATTGTGCCGTTCCTTCTGGCCAACCCCGAGCAGCGAATCCTGACCTATGTCAAAGACGACGCCCCTGCGGTGATGTCCATTGGTCGCCAATTGCTGACCGAGTTGCGCGACGAAGACCACCGCGCCGAATGGCCGGTGATGATAAGCGCGCTGGCCGATTTGTTGGGGGAACCTTCACGGGCGGCCTGAACCCGGAGGGACACATGACACTTTCGCTGAAACCATGTGCAGCGATATTGGCATTGGCATTGGCATTTGCTCCTGTCGCGCAGGCCGAGGATGTTCCCGAGGTTGCCGTTGTGCATCAGATCATCGATTTGAACGCCGATACCCCGGCGCATACCTTTCGGTTTGAGCCGAACCTGTTGCGTGTACCCGCCGGTGCAACCGTGCGTTTCAAGGGGTCGACCGGGCGTCACACGGTAACGTCGATTATCCGAATGATCCCCGTCGGAGCCCGTAGTTTCGAGATCAGGGGCAAGCCCGAGATGGACCTGACCTTCGAGAAAGAGGGCGTCTATGGTATTCGCTGCCGCGTGCATGGCCGACACGGAATGGTGATGCTGCTAGTTGTTGGCGATCCCAACTCGAACCTGGAAGAAGCGCGCGCCTATCTGCCCAAGCTCGGTGAGGCTGAGCAGGCTGGATTTGAAGCGCTGTTCGAACAATTGGAGAACCAAAATGGCTGATGGATGCGCTTGTGACCGCCACGCTCATATGTACCTGTCCGTCGAGCAGGCACTGAATCGCGGCTTGGCCGTCTCTGATCCGTTGACCGACACGGAAACATTACCGTTGATCCAAGCGATCGGACGGGTGCTGGCAGAGGACTGTACCAGCAAGGTCGACATGCCAGCCTTCGATAATTCGGCAATGGACGGCTATGCGGTTCGGACTCATGATCTGGGCGACGGTCCGCTGTTCGATTTGCCGGTTGGCGGGCGCATTGCAGCGGGAGACAGCGGTGCGCATTCGGCCCCGCTGGGCAGTGCCCTGCGTATCTTCACCGGCGCGCCGGTTCCAAGCGATTTCGACGCGGTGTTGATGCAGGAAGATTGCGACGTCACAGAGAACGGCATCCGGTTCGCCCGCCGGCCGAAACCGGGGCAGCATATCCGCAGGGTGGGCGAAGATCTGAAGGCAGGCGCCCCGATCCTGCGTCGGGGATGCGAGATTACTGCACGAGAAGCCGCAGCCCTGGCCTCTGCCGGGTATGGTGCGGTGAATGTGGTGCGCAAGCTGAAGGTTACGATCTTTTCAACGGGAAGCGAGTTGAAACAGCCGGGTGACGATCTCGGGCCCGGTCAGATCTACAACTCGAACCGCTATATGCTACGGGCGTTGTTGGACAAGCCCTGGATCGATTTGACCGATAACGGCCCGGTCGAAGATGACCCGGCCTTGTTGGAGCAGGTTTTGCGTGATGCGTGTGAGACATCTGATCTGATCATCACGACCGGCGGTGTTTCGGTTGGGGATGAAGACCACATGCCACGCTTGTTTGAGGCGATCGGCGGCCGGACCGAAGTGATGAAGGTTGCGATGAAGCCCGGCAAACCGATCATGTTCGGACGGCGCGGGGATGCTCTTTATGTCGGGTTGCCAGGCAATCCAGTGTCGGCCTATGTGACCTGGCAAATTATCGGATCGCAAATGATGGCAAGACGAGCCGGATTGCATCGCGCACCTCAAGTGCCGGAACAAGCGGTTCTGGCGGAACCGCTGCAACGCCGCGCTGGCCGGCAAGAATACCGACCGGTCCAGATCGAAGGCTTTTCGGCAGATGGCGCACCGCGCCTGCGGCTGATGGCCCCGTCCTATAGCGGGCGGGTCGCGTTGCTGGCGCAGGCCGACGGCTTGGCGGTCATCCCGGCCGAAACCGAAACAATGTCCCCAGGGCAGGGGCTGGGCTTTCTAAGGTTCTGATGTCGCACGTTATGCTGAAAACTGTTACCGCTCGCGGCTTGCACGATCCAAGCGCGCGCGGTTACAACAGGTCTGCGCCAGCCAGTAACGCCCGCCCGGAAACCCTTATGGTCAAAGAACATATTCTTGTTGTTGATGATGATCCACAGATCACCTCGTTCTTGCAGAGGTATCTTGAGAAACAGGGTTGCCAGGTCACATGCGCGGCGGACGGCACTGCAATGGATGCGGTTCTGGCCCATGGGGGCGTGGATCTGATCCTGCTGGATATCGGCTTGCCGGGGCGCAATGGCTTTGACATTACGCGTGAGCTTCGCGTTGAATCCAATATCCCGATTATCGTTTTGTCGGGCCGCGATGACATATTTGATCGGGTTGTCGGCCTGGAATTCGGGGCCGACGATTACATCACCAAACCCTTTGAAGCACGTGAGGTTCTGGCGCGTATCAGAACCGTACTGCGCAGAAGCCGAACTGAAGAGAGCGCAACCTCTGAAAACGGGTCTGAATCTGCGCTAATCACATTCGGTAATTGGGTTTTGAACCCTCATGAACGGACGCTGACCTCCAAAGATAGTGGACAGCAAACGCCCCTGACAACGACTGAGTTTGACGTATTGCAAGCTTTTGTCACAAGCCCGCATATGGTTTTTTCACGCGATCAGTTGCTGGACAAGGCGCGGGGGCGCGAGACCGTAGTCGGCGACCGCACAATTGACGTCCACGTATTACGGCTTCGCAAAAAAATCGAACCCGACCCGACCCAGCCGACTTTTATCAAGACGGTTCATGGAATCGGATACTGTTTCGCCGCAAACGTGCGGAAATCCGGAGTTTGAATCGTAAAGCCGGTCAGGCAAACGATCCGCTAAGCGTTATCTGGGGCATGAACGGTTTGGTAGATTTTCAACTCGATAGTTTCCCGCTTCTGAGAAAAACAAAAGGCTTCTTGCATTCACATCTCATCAGAACAGTCACATACTCGTCTGCAATTTGTCGCTCTTGTTAAAGTGCATGACGGAATAAGCACTGACGCGGCCATTCGCCTGCCTCAATATGCGCCGGTGCACAGACAGTTAGGAACACATCCAGATGCGGTATTCGGCTCTCGCTATTTTGCGACAGGTTCTGAATGGTCACAGGGGTTGGGGCCCCGCGTGGCGAGATCCCGAGCCGCAATCAGACTATGATTTCATCGTTATCGGCGGCGGCGGTCACGGTCTGGCAACGGCCTACTATCTGGCGAAAGAGCATGGTGCAGCCAAAATCGCGGTCTTGGAAAAAGGTTGGATCGGTGGTGGTAACGTCGGTCGGAACACAACGATCATCCGGGCCAACTATCTGCTGGACGGCAACCAGCCGTTTTATGAGCTCTCACTCAAGCTATGGGAAAACCTTGAACAGGACCTGAACTATAACGCGATGGTCAGCCAACGCGGTATTCTTAACCTTTGTCACACGGATTCGCAGCGCGACGCTTACCGTCGTCGGGGCAACGCGATGATGTTCACCGACTCCGGCGCCGAACTCCTGGATGCAGAGGGCGTGCGCGCGATGTATCCCTTCCTGAATTTTGACAACGCGCGGTTCCCGATCCTTGGCGGTTTGCTGCATCGGCGTGGTGGCACGGCGCGACATGACGGGGTGGCCTGGGGCTATGCACGCGCGGCGGACCAGCGGGGCGTCGACATCATTCAGAACTGTGAAGTCACCGGGTTTCGTATCGAAAACGGCAAAGTTCTGGGCGTTGAAACCACCCGAGGTTACATCGGAGCCAAAAAGGTGGGCGTTGCTGTTGCAGGTTCGTCTGGTCGCGTGATGGGGCAGGCGGGAATGCGTCTGCCTATCGAAAGTCATGTTTTGCAGGCTTTTGTGTCTGAAGGTCTAAAGCCTGTTTTGGACGGTGTAATCACCTATGGGGCCGGGCATTTTTACATCAGCCAGTCCGACAAAGGCGGGCTGGTGTTTGGTGGCGATATCGACGGCTACAACACCTATGCCCAAAGGGGCAATTTGCCGGTGGTAGAGGATGTTGTTGAAGGGGGCATGGCTGTCATGCCGATGATTGGCCGAACGCGCCTGCTTCGGATGTGGGGCGGTGTGATGGACATGTCGATGGACGGATCACCCTTTATCGATCACACGGGCATCGAGGGCCTCTATTTCAATGGGGGTTGGTGCTACGGCGGCTTCAAGGCAACCCCCGCTTCGGGCTTTTGCTTTGCGCATTTGATGGCCACTGATCGCCCGCATGAGGTCGCCACCGGATATCGCCTCGACCGCTTCAAAACCGGTCGGATGATTGACGAAAGAGGCGCAGGCGCGCAACCGAATCTGCACTGAGGAAGCCAGGACATGATTATCAATCACCCATTGCTTGGCCCGCGTGATGCATCCGAGTTCACCTATCTGGGCGACGCCTCGTTGATCGAACGGCCAGATTGGCAGTCAGAAACGGCGCAAGACGAATTTCACGACTATGTCTACCTGCGGGACAACCCTGCGGGCACGCATCGCGAGCTTTGGTTTCATGAACAGGGGGACCGGTCCTGGCTGGTGGTTACCCGCAATACATTGACGCATGAAATCCTGGCAACGGAACTGGCGCGGGACGTTGCCCGCAAGATGGGGCGCGGGAAATGACTCAGAAAAACCGCTTGCAAGGGGGCTTGGTCGACCGCTCGAAAAAGCTGCGTTTTACCTTCGATGGGAAGTCATACGAAGGCTATCAGGGCGACACGCTGGCTTCGGCCCTTCTTGCCAATGACGTGCGGCTGGTTGGTCGTTCCTTCAAGTATCACCGTCCGCGCGGCGTTCTGGCTGCGGGTTCGGAAGAACCCAACGCGCTTGTCGAATTGCGGACGGGCAACAGGCAGGAACCGAACACGCGCGCGACGACGATCGAACTGTTTGATGGGCTTGACGCGAAATCGCAGAACCGCTGGCCCTCATTGGCGTTTGATGCGATGTCGGTCAACGACCGGTTGTCGCCGTTTCTGACGGCAGGGTTTTATTACAAGACCTTTATGTGGCCCAAAGCGTTCTGGGAAAAGCTGTACGAGCCAATGATCCGCAAGGCCGCGGGTTTGGGCAGTCTGTCACAAGAAGACGATCCGGACATCTACGACAAAGGTTACCTGCATTGCGATATACTTGTGATCGGGGCGGGTCCATCGGGATTGATCGCCGCATTGACGGCAGCCCGGTCCGGGGCACGAGTCATTCTGGCGGACGAAGACAGCCAGATGGGCGGTCGCTTGTTGGCCGACAGTGACCGGTTCGAGGGTGTATCGAATGCCGATTGGGTTGCCCAGACGTTGGGCGAGCTGGCGTCGATGGACAATGTCCGCCTGCTGACACGCACCACTGTGTTTGGTGTGTACGACCATGGCATCTTTGGTGCGCTCGAGCGCGTGTCAGATCACCTCGCGGTGCCCGAAGCGGGCAAGCCGCGGCAGATTCTGTGGCGCGTTTACGCCAAGCGTTCGGTATTGTGTGCCGGGGCGACGGAACGGCCCATCGCGTTCGCCAACAATGATCGACCGGGCATCATGCTGGCAGGTGCGATGCGCGAATATGCAAACCGTTGGGCGGTTACACCGGGTCAGCGCGTTGCGATCTTCACCAACAACGACGAAGGCCACTTTGCCGCGCAAGACTTGATCCGCGCAGGGGTAAAAGTTGTCGCTGTGATCGACCCTCGTCATGACGTGCAACGCATTGCCGAGTGTGAATTGCTGGCGGGCGCGCAGGTCACGGATGCGCAGGGTCGTCTAGGGTTGAAAATGATCACCGTGCAATTGTCCGACGGTCAGACCCGACCGATTGAGGTAAGCGGATTGGGTGTGTCGGGTGGGTGGAACCCGAATGTGCAACTGACGTGTCACCAACGCGGTCGTCCGCAATGGTCAGACACGCTTGCAGCTTTCGTGCCGTCGGCAGATCTGCCAACGGGTATGTGTGTTGCAGGGGCCGCGGCGGGTGAGCTTACCAATTCCGGCGCGCTTGCGTCCGGCCAGGATGCGGCGCTTGCTGCCTTGAAAGATTTGGGGATCAAAGCCAAACGGATCGATTTGCCGGAAAGCAAAGACGAAGAATACCAGATATCTCCGCTCTGGCATGTGCCTGGTAAGGGCCGCGTCTGGCTGGATTTTCAGAACGATGTGACAGTCAAGGACGTCAAGCTGGCAGAGCAGGAAGGGTTCCGAAGTGTCGAGCACCTGAAACGCTATACCACGCTGGGTATGGCGACCGATCAGGGCAAGACAGCAAACGTAGGCGCGCTGGCCGTTATGGCCGAGATTACGGGCAAGAGCATACCTGAAACAGGCACCACCATCTTCCGACCGCCGTATTCGCCGGTGTCGATGGGCGCATGGGCAGGACGCTCGGTCGGGAAAGATTTCAAACCCACCCGTCTGACGCCCAGCCACCATTGGGCTGAAGAACAGGGCGCTGTGTTTGTCGAAGTTGGCCCGTGGCTGCGTGCGCAATGGTTCCCCCAGCCAGGTGAAAACCATTGGCGTCAATCGGTGGACCGCGAGGTCTTGTCCGTGCGCAGCAGTGTGGGTGTCTGCGACGTCACCACATTGGGTAAGATCGACGTTCAGGGTGCAGATGCAGCCGCCTTCCTGAACAAGGTCTATTGCAACGGTTTTGCCAAGCTGCCCGTGGGCAAAACCCGCTATGGGCTCATGCTGCGAGAAGACGGCCTTGTCATGGATGACGGCACTGCAGCGCGTCTGGCCGAGGATCACTTTGTGGTCACCACAACCACAGCCAACGCGGTGGGCGTCTATCGTCATATGGAATTTGTACATCAATGCTTGTTCCCGGACATGGACGTGCAGTTGATTTCGGCCACCGACGCCTGGGCGCAGTTTGCCGTTGCCGGCCCGAAATCTCGTGAGCTGTTGCAGCAGGTCGTTGATCGAGATTTTGACATCAGCAACGAGGCCTTTCCCTTCATGGGGTGCGCCGAAATCACCATTGCAGGCGGCATCCCGGCGCGGTTGTTCCGCATCTCGTTCTCGGGTGAGTTGGCTTTTGAACTTGCAGTGCCCACGCGGTATGGCGATGCGTTGATCCGGCACCTGATGGAGCTTGGTCAGCCTTTGGGGGTCACCCCATACGGGATGGAAGCGCTGGGTGTGTTGCGGATCGAAAAAGGTCATGTGACAGGGAATGAGCTCAACGGAACTGTTAGCGCTCATAACTTGGGTATGGGCCGTATGGTTTCGACAAAAAAAGACAGTATCGGCGCACCGCTCAGCGCACGAGAGGCCTTGGTTGACCCTGATGGATTGGCTTTGGTCGGCATCCAACCCGTTGATACCTCAGATACTGTGTTGGCCGGGTCGCATGTCTTTGCGGAAGGCGCGTCACATCTGCCGCAGAACGATCAGGGCTATGTCACTTCGGCCGGCTATTCGCCACACTTGTCCAGCAGCATCGGCCTTGCGTTTGTCCAGCGCGGCGCCGAGCGTCTGGGCGAGACGGTTCAGATCGTGAGCCCGGTGGACAACGTGAACATCCAAGCAACCCTTGTCAGCGCTCACTTCGTTGACCCTGAAGGAGACAGGCTCCGTGCGTGATTTTGTTGCCAAGGCCGCATTGGGCGGTACCGAACCTCGGAAGGACGTGATTGGAGCGCTGACCTTTCAAGAGCGTGACGACATCGCTTTGGCGTCGATCTCAGCCCGTTTGGGTCAGGAGGAGGCGCTGAAAGCCAAGTTGGGAAGCCTGTGCTCTGTCGCAATCCCCGCGCCTGGATGCAGCGAAAACGGTACAGCCAACAGTTTGCACTGGCTTGGCGCAGATCAATATCTGTGTGAAGAACCGTTGTCTGGCCCGTTGGTTTTGGCCCGTCGCCTTGCAGATGCACTGGCAGGCATCGCGTCAATCACGGATCAAACGGATGCCTTTGTTCGGATTGATGTGTCCGGACAAGGTGTTGTCGACCTGTTTCAACGCCTTACCGTCCTTGATGTCGAAGAGATGTCGGCGGGCGCATTCACCCGCACCGCAATTCATCACGTGGGATGCCTGCTACGTTGCAATCAGGCGGGGACGGCCTTTTCTGTCTATGCACCGCGCAGCTACGCGATCTCGGTTCACCATGCGTTGACAGAAGTAGCAAAGGGCTTATGAGGCTCGGTCACCAAGCGCCTGAGGCATAGACGCCTGAGGCTGTTCGGGTGCGTGCTTAAGCGCAACACGGCGCGACAAGGAAAAACTCTCCCGGTTTGATACGCTGAATGTGCCATGTGCCGTTAACTAACCCGCGGCCAGCACGGGCTGAACATGACGCGTCCACCCCGGCGCCAGACCGGCCGCTTTGGTCAGTTCTAAACCTCGGTGTGCTCCAATCCCATTTGGTTCCGCTAACACTAGGGTGTGTGAATGTGTTGGTCGCTTCGATCGACGTAAGCGTCGGTTTTTTGAATGACCTGTTCCCACCTCGTTTATAGGGTCCTCCAATCGAAACACGCAAAATCTCTTGCAGCTTTAAGTGCTGGTCCAGCGGCTTTTTAGTCCGCCCCCAGGAACCGGAAGCATCGCAAGTGGTGAAAAAAGCGGGAGGAATCCAACGGTACGCCATGCCGGGAGACGTGGTGAAATTACCGTAGCTCAAACCAAAGTGGGCAGAGCCCGTTCATGGTATGGTTGGTGCCACAGAGCGTTTCGCTCTGTGCCCTTCCGCCTCTCAGTTCACACACCAAAAAAACGGCATATGCAAGGAGGAGCAAGCAACATGTCGATACCTGAACCCTTTACGGACGTTGAAATAGAAACGGCGAATGCCGGTTTCTATGAAAACTACAGCGTCCCGATTGCTCTGCTCAGCAAGGCGATCATGGTCGGCCTGGTTTTGTGGGCCTTGGTTTTCCCTGCCAATGCAAACAGCACTCTGGGCAGTTTGAATGGAAAGCTGCTTGAAATTTTCAACAGTTTCTACGTCATCATTGTAGGCCTGTTTTTCTTTTTTCTCGCCATCGTCGCAATTATTCCGGCAACGGGGCGCCGGATTATGGGAACGCCGGGTGAAAAGCCCGAGTTTTCAAACTTTTCTTGGTTTTCCATGATGTTTGGCGCAGGTCTGGGCGTGGGGCTTATGGTATTTGCCACGGCTGAACCCCTCGGGCTATGGGGGTCGAACCCGGTGGTGGTATCCGGCGCGGTCGAAGGAAACTCGCCCGAAGCTCTGCAATCGGCTTACCGCTTCACTTACCTGCACTATGGCTTCCATGCCTGGGCAATCTACGTCGTGACCGGCTTGTCGCTGGCTTATTACGCTTACACCCGTGATATGCCACTGACTATTCGCTCGGCCCTGACCCCGCTGTTCGGTCGCTTCGTCAACGGCTTTTTCGGTCATGTTGTCGATGTACTGGGCGTTGTTGCTACGATCCTTGGTGTTTCAGTCACCATTGGATACGGCGTCAGCCAATTCATTGACGGTCTGTACGCCATCACTGGTATGGATTGGATCATGGACCTGAGCGGCGAGGTGCCAACCCCAAGCAAAGTAGGTTTGATCACTGGGCTTGTCGTGATAATGACCTTGTCGATCCTGTCTGCTGTGTCGGGCGTTGGGCGCGGTGTCAAATATCTGTCGAACTTGAACCTTGTTCTCTCGGTCATCTTGCTGGGTACGTTCATCGTTTTTGGCTCGTTCGTTTTCGCCATGACCACCTATGGGTCGGCAATGGTCGATTACATCCTGCACTTCCTGTCGCTTAGCTTTAACGCTTATGGCCCGCTATCGGCGGAAGCCTTTGCAGCAGCTTTGCCTGCCGAAGCGCAGGCTCACGCAAAAGACCTCATGGGTGGTGCGACCAACGCTTGGGGCAGCTTTGACGGCTTCAAAAGTGGCTTGGAAGGCGCTGCCGCGCAGTTGGACGAAGCAACCCTTGAGGCGGCATACGCTGCAGGTGAACAAGGGCGTCAATTTGGTTGGCAGGCCGGTTGGACCACGTTCTACTGGGCCTGGTGGATCGCGTTCTCGCCCTTTGTGGGTCTGTTCCTTGCGCGTATCTCCAAAGGCCGGTCCGTGCGTGAATTTATCTTGGGCTGTGTGTTCGCCCCTGCGCTTGTCTGCTTTGCCTGGATGACTGTTCTGGGCGGCACGGCAATTGACCTTGAACTGGCTGGCGCGGCCGAAGGTGCGATCATTGGCGCTTCGAACACCAACAAACTGTTCGTGACGCTGTCTTACATGATCGACGGTGGGCTCCTGTCCATGCTGAACGTGATGTGCGTGATCCTGATCCTGACCTTTCTGGTCACTTCAGCTGACTCAGGCATTTTGGTGATGAACACCATCATGTCTGGTGGCAGCCAGGAAACCGGCGTCAAGCATCGGATAATCTGGGGCGTGATCCTGACTGCAGTGATCGGTGCGCTTATTCTGGCAGCCGGTGCGAACAACCCACTGGACGCATTGCGCAACGCCATGATCATCGGCGCGCTGCCGTTTACCATGGTGATGGGTCTTATGTGCCTTGCGTTGGGTAAAGCCCTGTTCCGCGACAGTCAGCGTGACAAACACGGATCAGTGAGCACGCAGGCGGCTGAATAGTCACGCCAGTTATCCTCAGATTAGTCAGGCCGTCCAAATGGGCGGCCTGATAGTTTGTAAGAACGAAGGTGATAAGTTTTTAGCCTGGCATGAAAAAAGCCCCGGCAGAACCGGGGCCTTTCGGGTTTAGGTGTAAAGACTTACATGCAGGCTTCAACGGCGCGTTTAGTCATCACAGATACAAGATGCGCGCGATACGCTTTGCTACCATGCAAGTCCGAGATCATGTTGGCTGGGTTGACCCGAAGATCCATCAACGCGTCCGGGCGGAATTCCTTACCTAATGCGTCTTCGGCCTCGGACCAACGGAACACGCCATCCTCACTTGCGCCAGTGACAGCCACCCGCACGCCGTCGGCAAAACGGGCAAGGTAAACGCCGACCAGCGCAAACCGAGACGCAGGTTGCAGGAACTTTTGATAGCTTGCAGCCTGCGGCACAGGGAACCGGATCGAGGTGATGATTTCACCTTCTTCAAGTGCGGTGCTGAACATGCCCTCAAAGAACGCATCCGCCGCGATCTGGCGTGTGTTGGTCACAATGGTTGCCGCAGACCCAAGAACCCCGGCCGGATAACAGGCCGCCGGATCGTTGTTGGCCACCGACCCACCGACGGTACCGCGGTTACGCACCGCAGGATCACCGATCTGCCCGGCCAACGCCGCAAGCGCGGGATAAGTCCCCGCGGCCTCGCGCGCCACAGTGGCGTGTGTCGTTGCCCCACCGATCGAGACAGACCCGTCATCTTCAACGCAGACACCCTGCATTTCGACAATGCCACTCATCGACACCAGTTTGGACGGCGCGGCAAGCCGCTGTTTCAGCGTCGGGATCAGGGTTTGCCCACCTCCCAACGCTTGCGCGTCCTCAGCCCCCAACGCAGCCACGGCGTCGGCAATGGTCGAGGGTTTTTCAAACTCGAAATTGTACATTTCGTTTTCCTTTCCGAAAGGCGCTCTTTGGCCTTCATCTTTTTGGAAATACTCCGGGGAGCGCGAGGGGCTGGCCCCTCGCACTCCAACACCTCAGCTGTTCATCGCCGACCAGACGCGAGACGGGCTCATTGGCATATCGATGTGATCCACCGCCTTGCCGCCCGAGTTCAACGCATCCAGTACCGCATTGACCACCGCAGGTGGTGAGCCAATTGCACCAGCTTCACCGCAACCCTTCACCCCAAGTGGATTGTGCGTGCAGGGTGTCTGGCTGGAATGGTCGACACCATAAAACGGTACATCATCCGCGCGTGGCATCGCATAATCCATATAGGACGCACTGAGCAGTTGGCCGTTCTCATCATAGGCGCAATTCTCAAGCAGGGCCTGACCGATACCCTGGCCGATGCCTCCATGTACCTGACCGTCAACAATCATCGGGTTGATGATGTTGCCGAAATCATCGGCTGCCGTGAACTTCTCGATGCTGACCTGACCGGTGTCCGGATCGATCTCGACCTCACAAGCATAAGCACCAGCTGGGAAGGTGAAATTGGCCGGATCATAGAAGGCAGTTTCTTCCAGTCCTGGTTCGACTTCCAGCGGGAAGTTATGCGGGACGTACGCTGTCAAGGTCACGTCACCCCAGGCCACTGACTTGTCGGTGCCTGCCACACTGAATTGACCGTCTTTCAGCTCGATATCGGCCTCGGACGCTTCCAACAGGTGTGCGGCGATCTTTTTGGCTTTTTCGATCACCTTCTCAGTTGCCTTGACCATAGCCGAGCCGCAGACAGCCAACGAACGAGAACCATATGTGCCCATGCCAAACGGAATCTTCGACGTATCGCCATGTACGATTTCGACCATCGATTCATCGATGCCGATCATGTCGGCCACAACCTGCGGGAAGGCGGTCTCGTGCCCTTGTCCGTGGCTGTGTGCCCCTACCATGACGCTGATTGAACCGGTGGCGTTCACGCGAACAGTGGCTGCATCATAAAGACCCGCGCGGGCCCCGAGCATCCCGACAATGTTGGATGGCGCGATGCCACACGCTTCGATGTAGCAGTTGATGCCCAAGCCCCGCAGTTTGCCGTTGGCTTCGCTTTGCGAGCGACGCGCGGCAAAGCCTGCCAGATCAGCAGCAGCCTCAAGCTTGTCCATCGTCCCGTTATAGTCCCCGGTGTCATAGGTCAGCGCCACCGGTGTGTCATAGGGGAACTGAGTGACAAAGTTCTGACGACGCAGCGCTATCGGGTCGACGCCCAACTCGCGCGCCGCCTTATCCACTACGCGCTCCAACTGGAACGTCGCTTCGGGGCGACCTGCACCACGATAGGCATCCACGGGCACTGTGTTGGTGAACATTGCTTTCACATTCACCTGAATGACCGGCGTCTTGTAGTTGCCCGCCATCAGTGTCCCATGCAGCCAGGTTGGAACCGAGCTTGAGAAGGTCGACAGATACGCGCCCAAATTGGCAAAGGTGTTGGTTCGCAGACCGATGAAATTGTTATCTGCATCCAGCGCCAGTTCGATAGTGCTGACATGGTCACGGCCATGGGCATCTGACATGAACGCTTCGGACCGGCTGGAGGTCCATTTGACCGGACGACCACAGGCCTTGGCAGCAAAGGTGCAGAACGCTTCTTCCGCATAATGGAAGATCTTCGTGCCAAAACCACCGCCTACATCAGGGGCTACAACGCGCACCTTATGCTCGGGCAGGCCCAGAACAAAAGCACACATCAACAAGCGGATCACATGTGGGTTTTGCGACGTGGTATAGAGCGTATATTCGTCCGTTCCACGCTTGTATTCACCAACGGCGACGCGCGGTTCCATCGGGTTCGCGACCAGACGGTTGTTGACCAGATCCAGCGTTGTCACATGCGCGGCATTGGCAAAGACTTCATCGACCTTGGCGTCGTCAGTTTCACCCAACTGCCAATCGTAACAGATGTTGTTCTTCAGATCGTCATGAACCAGCGTTGCACCATCCTGCGCTGCAGCCTTCATGTGGATCACAGCGGGCAGTTCTTCGATGTCCAGATCGATAGCTTCGGCAGCGTCACGCGCCTGCTCAAGGCTGTCGGCCACAACTGCGGCAATCGGATCGCCCACATGGCGCACCTTGCCTTGTGCCAGAATGGGGTGCGGAGGCTCTTGCATGGGTGCGCCGTGCTTGTCGGTCACCTCCCAACCGCAGGGCATCCCGCCCACGCCTTCGAAATCCTTGCCGGTGAATACCTTGACTACACCGGGTATGGCTTCGGCGGCAGAGGTGTCTATTGATTTGATCCGACCATGCGCAATGTCGGACCGCAGGAAATGTACATAGGCCTGACCATGTACGTTGATATCGTCGGTGTAGTTACCTGCTCCGGTCAGAAAGCGTACGTCCTCACGCCGCTTGGAACTGGCTCCGATGCCACTGTCTTTGGGCATTGCTTGTTCTCCTCCCATAAATCTCGAACGGCGGAGGTGTCAGTCACTCCCGCCCCTTCTGACCGTGCGCTTCCTAGCCAAGAAAAAGGCTGAGAGAGCAAAGGCCAAAACGATCAATTTTCCCAAAACCATCCACGCTTGCAGCTGATGCGGAGCTGGATTGATCCAATCCACAAACATGGTCCATCCCTGAAGAAGCAGCATGCAAACCACTGCAAAAACGAAGAGAGGGAAAATGATCTTCATTCGCTTCAAGCTATTCAGCTGCGATACTGGAAACGTCCTGGCCGGATGCGGCCATTATCGCTTTGACAATGTTGTGGTAGCCGGTGCAGCGGCACAGGTTGCCTTCCAGATATTTCCGGATTTCAGCCTCGGTGGGACGCGGGTTGTCCTTCAACAGCGCGGCAGCGCTCATTACCATCCCCGGAGTGCAGAACCCGCACTGAAGTCCATGATGGTCCTGAAACGCTTGCTGGATCACGTTCAATGACCCATCCGCATTGGCCTGACCTTCGATCGTGCCCACGTCGGCCCCGTCGGCTTCAGCCGCCAGCATGTTGCACGACTTTACAGCCTCGCCGTTCACATGCACGACGCAAGCGCCACATTGCGCGGTGTCGCAACCCACGTGGGTGCCTGTCAAAGACAGATGCTCGCGCAGAAAACCGGACAGCAAAGTCCGCCCTTCGACGTCTCCGCTTACGGCTTTGCCGTTCACGGTCATTGAAATCTTCATGAATTTCTCCTCCCTGAATTCTTTTGGTTCAATCGCCCAATACGCGTTTGAACCAGCCTTTCTTTTCTTCCTTTTCCTCACCGTCATCCGAAGTTTCCGCCTCGGGCTCTGGTTGAGGTTCGACAGCGTTCTGAAAGTTCTCAAAAAACTGATCAGCCAGTTTTCTGGCAACGCCGTCGATGACCCGTCCTCCCAACTGGGCCAGCTTTCCGCCAACACGCGCGTCGACGTTGTATGTCAGCAAAGTGCCTTCGGGGGCGTCTGCCAGACTGACCTCTGCAGATCCTTTGGCGAACCCTGCTGCTCCGCCCTTACCTTCACCCGAGAGCTTCACGCTTTCAAGCGCCACGAGATCAGAAAGGGTAACGGCCCCTTTGAAGGTCGCTTTGACAGGTCCAACTTTCTGCACGACTGTCGCTTCGAAACCTTCTTCTACCGAGCCTGTCATTTCCTGACACCCCGGCACACATTCCTTCAGAACGTCTGCCGACAAAAGCGCATCCCAGACCTTGGATCGTGGCGCGGCTATGACGCGACTGTCACTGAGTTCCATTGAACGTCTCCGAACATTTTTTGTTACGCTACGCGGTGTTGGCTGCCCTGCCTATAAGACCTTGGGCGTAGTCACCGCCGTGCGCGGGGGCAATGTTAACCACTCTGACGCCCCATTGCGCCGCAGGCAACGCATTTGTCATCTACTACCTTCGCCCAGTAGGGGTGGTTTTCATTGAGTGTTAGGATTGTTTAGGCTGGAGCCAACCCGATTACAAAAGGCGATACCAAATGCTTGCCGATTCCGCCCGCCGGGCAGATTTCAAGAACGTACTGATTGTTGATGACCATCCCCTGTTCTGCGACGCGCTTTCGATGACGTTGCAAACTGTTGCGCAAATCGGCGACATCCACACAGCAGACAGGCTGGAAGGGGCCATGGACCTGCTGGCGCAGGGGTTGAAGCCGGATGCCGTCATGCTGGACCTTAACCTGCCGGACGTGGATGGGCTGGACGGGCTGGTCCGCCTGAAAGCGGCCGCGAGTGTTCCGGTTATTGTCGTATCTTCACTGACGGACAGCCGCGTCGTCAGTCAGGTAATACAGGCCGGGGCGTCCGGCTATGTGCCCAAGCACAGTCAACGCGATGTGTTTCGTACCGCAATCGAGACGGTGCAATCCGGCAATATCTTTGTACCTGACGGCTGCGTGCTGATCGAAACGGAAGACGACGATGAACACAGCGATGCGGTCAACCGTTTGGCAACGCTGACAAATCAGCAATCGCGTATTCTGCAACTGATCTGCGAAGGTAAGCTGAACAAACAAATCGCCTATGATCTTTCAATTGCTGAGACCACAGTAAAGGCGCATGTGACTGCAATTATGCGGAAACTGGGCGTGCAAAGCCGTACGCAAGCGGTTTTGATTGCCAAGAAAGCGTCTTTTGCCAGTGTCTTGCAAGAACAGGGTTAAGCGTCATAGTCTCGCCCCATCGTCGCGCTTTGAGGGAGGAGGCACGATGGACCAAGCTTTCGGGTGGGCAGAGGCCCCGGCCCGTGCGCCAGGCATCGTCAAAACGGCTTTCGTCCAATACGACAGCGCTCAGGCAATCAAAACGCTTGAACGTAACCTGGGTGACGGGCCTTTTGCGCTTGTCATTCTTTTCGTGAGTTCAAATGCGGATGCGTCTGCCGTCATATCAGAGGCTGAGGAGGTTTTTGCCCCAACACCCGTCGTGGGTTGCACCACCGCCGGAGAGCTTGCCGATGATGGCTATAGTGAAGGCAAGATCGTCGCAATCGCCTTGCCAAAGAGTCATTTTGAAACCCGCACTGTCCTGGTTCCCGACCTGGACGATTTCGATGCAGAGAACATCATCAACCAGATGATCAACAACCGTCATTCCATGATGGAGTCCTCGCCCGACTGGCCACATGAGTTCACATTCCTGATGATTGATGGATTGTCGACCAAAGAGGATGCACTGACTTCTGAGCTTGCAGTTGGCTTGGGGCCTGTGCCTCTGTTTGGTGGTTCTGCCGGTGATGGCACGCGGTTTGGGCAAACTTATGTGCTGCACGAGGGCCGCGCGCGAAGCAATGCTGCCATTCTGACACAGGTCCGCACGCGCTGTCCGATCAGGGTGTTCAAAACCGATCACCTTGTACCTGCCCAGCGGCGCATGGTCGTGACCAAGGCTGATCCGGGCAAGCGGATTGTGCAAGAGATCAACGCCGAGCCGGCCGCCCGCGAATATGCGCGCATACTGGGCAAAGACCCAGAGCAACTGACAACCTTTACATTTGCCGCGCATCCTGTGGTCGTCCAAATTGGCGGGCAGCACCATGTGCGTGCGATTCAGCAGGTGGCGGGTAATGGGGATTTGGTGTTTTTCTCGGCCATCGATGAAGGTCTCGTTCTGACACTGGCAGAGCCGCGGGACATGGTTGAACATCTGGAGGAGGAAATCGGGGCGCTGTCCGAAAGGCAACAACCCGACACGATTCTGGGCTGCGACTGTATCCTGCGCCGATTGGAAGCGCAGGAAAAACAGAAAACGCGGGACATCTCGGACATCCTGGCGCGCAACCATTTGTTTGGGTTCTCGACCTACGGCGAACAATACAATTCGATCCATGTGAACCAGACCCTTACAGGTGTTGCGATCTATCCGCCCGAGAAAGAGTAACCCATGATCGAGCATCTTACGGATCCTTCGGACTCCATAGAGCGTCAGAATGAGAAGCTGCGCAAAATCGTCGAGGCGTTAATGCGACGCGTGGAAGAGTCGACTGACGCATCTGGGGCCGCTTATGCGCAGTTCCAACGTGCGGCCGTTCTGGAACAAGAGGTCCGCGCCCGAACGGATGATCTTGAGCGCGCGCTTGAGCTGTTGAACGACTCCAACGCGAGGTTGGCACAAGCCAACAAGGAAACCGAAGCCGCGCGGGCCGACCTCGCCAATGCAATCGAAACGGTGCAGGAAGGGTTTGCCCTGTTCAATCGGGATGAGCAGCTGGTGCTTTGCAATAGCCGTTTCGGGTCGCACATGCCTGACATTCAAAAATGGCTGAACCCGGGGCTCGGTTTTGCTGACTATGTCCAGCTGTTAAGCCAGTCCAAATTCTTGTCATTGCCGGAAGGGGTAACCCCAGATGATTGGGGTCAAGCCCGTCTGGACCGGCACAGCGAAGATCATGTGGTCTTCAACGTCCGGCTGGTTGGCAATCGCTGGGTGCAGGTGTCCGAACACCGCACCCCGGATGGTGGAACTGTGATCCTGCAGACCGATGTGACCGACATTATGCGCATCGAACGGCAGGAGAGGGATCGGATTCTGGATGACAAGGCCCGGCTGATCCGGGCAACCTTGGAACACATCGAACAGGGCGTTTGTATTTTTGACAACAAACACCGCCTGATCGGTTGGAACAATCGTGCGAGCGAATTGCTGGCTATTCCAATGACCCAGTTTCAGATGGGAACACGTTTTGACACGCTGTCTCAACGCCTTAGCGCGAATATTTCCTTTCAAAAGGGAATAAATGAACAAGATCTGCTGAATTGGGTTCGCCGAAGAACCTCACGACGGCCGCTGCAGTTTCAGATGCATCGGGGTCGTTCCAAAATCCTATCTGTTTTTGCTCAGGAAATGCCGGACCGAGGGTTTGTGATCTCGTTCACCGACGTTACGGCAGAACGAAAATCAGCCGAGGCGCTTTATGAGGCAAAGGAACTGCTGGAACAGCGCGTGGCTTCGCGCACGATGGAGCTGGCGGATGCACTAAACGAGGCCGAACGAGCAAACGCATCAAAGTCGCGATTTGTGGCCGCCGCCAGCCACGATTTGCTGCAACCTTTGTCGGCTGCAAAACTTTACGTCGCTTCACTGGGCAGTGGATTGAACCAAGTGGATGCTCAGACGGTTGCCGCAAAAGCAGAGAGCGCCTTGAACAGCGTGGAACACATTCTCGAGGCTTTGCTGGACATCTCGAAGCTGGATTCGGGACGGGCACGTGTACATTTGTCGCCGGTTTCACTAGGGCAGATGTTTTCTCAAATCGAAGATGCATTTCGCCCGATTGCGCAGGCCAAAGGTTTGGATTTGCGTTTTGTGGACACAAGCGCCGTTGTGACCAGCGATGCCAGCTATCTGCGACGCATCCTGCAAAACCTGTTGTCGAATGCGATCCGTTATACTGAAACGGGAAAGGTTCTGGTCGGTGTCAGGCGGCGCAAGAAAACTGTGTCTCTTGAAGTTTGGGATACCGGTATTGGGATCGCGCCTGATCACAGAGACACCGTTTTTCAGGAGTTCCGGCGTTTACACTCAGATGCCAGCGCCGCGGAAGGTATGGGTTTGGGTCTTGCGATCGTCGAACGGGCCTGCGGTCTGTTGCACCACCCGATCAACTTGCGGTCAGAGGTAGGTAAGGGCACCGGTTTTTCGGTTGAAACCCCTCTGGCAAAGACAAAACCGGCGGGGGCCCGCGTTCCATCTGCACGTCAAACACCAAATCCCAGTTTGCCTTGCAACACCGTCACCTTGCTGATTGAAAACGACGAGAACTTGCGCAGTGCCTTGCGCATGACCATTGAGGCCTGGGGCGTTGAGGTTCTGGAAGCCGAAAGTGGCGAGGGTGCAGTCCAACTTTTGCACGAAATAGGCATCCTGCCCGATGTCATTGTCGCAGACTATCAGTTGAACAACGATGAAACCGGAATCGATGCTGTAAACGCTTTGGTCCGTGCGTTTGGCTCGCTACCGGGGTGCATCATCTCGGCCAACAGGTCCCCGGATATTGTCGATTACTGCGCGCAGGCTGACCTTCCATTGCTTTACAAGCCCATTGACGCGCAATTGCTGAAGGCGACTTTGGAAGCTTCGGTTTTGCGACGCGAGTAACCGCCCGAATTATTGCGATCTTGAAAGGTCTGGGGTCTTTCACTTGTTGAAACGGGTGGTTAAGAAACCCTTCCACCGTCCTTTCAGGAGGCCCCCTTGGACCGTATCGCCCACACAATTGCTACCGAGATCAACGCCGGTTCCGAACAGGTCGGGGCCGCGATTAAACTGCTGGACGATGGCGCTACCGTGCCGTTTGTCGCCCGTTACCGGAAAGAAGCCACCGGCGGGTTGGACGATACGCAATTGCGCTTACTTTCTGATCGGCTGACCTATATGCGCGAACTTGAGGCGCGACGCGAAACCATCCTGAACTCGATCCGAGATCAGGGAAAGCTGACCGAGGATCTGAGCAAATCCATCGCGCGGGCCGAGACCAAAGCGCAATTGGAAGACATCTACCTGCCGTACAAACCCAAGCGGCGCACCAAGGCGATGATTGCGCGCGAAAACGGGCTGGAGCCTTTGGCGGATGCTATTCTGGCCGACCGCAATGCAGAGCCCGAGATGCTAGCCGAGGCATATCTTTCCGAGGCCGTACCGACCCAGCGCGTCGCGTTGAACGGAGCTCGGGATATTCTGACCGAGCGATTGACGGAAAACGCTGGCCTGTTGGGGGAACTGCGGGCCTTCATGCAGCGCGAAGCCATGCTGAGTGCCAAGGTTATCGACGGCAAGGAAAAGGAAGGTGCAAAATTCAGCGATTACTTCGACCATTCCGAGCTTTGGGCCGATGTACCGTCGCATCGGGCGTTGGCGATGCTGCGCGCGTCAAAAGAGGGGATTGTCACGTTGGACATCGCTCCTGAACCGGAATTCGGCGCGGCGCGTGCCGAAACAATTGTCGCCGCACATCTGCAGACGCGCGGCAAGGGGCCGGGGGATGCATGGCTGCGCAAGGTCGCCGGTTGGACATGGCGGGTCAAGCTTTCGCTATCCATGATGGTCGAGCTTATGGGGGATCTGCGCAGTCGCGCGCAGGACGAGGCTATTCAGGTCTTTTCGCGCAATCTCAAGGATTTGCTCTTTGCCGCTCCGGCGGGGGCCAAGGCGACTTTGGGCCTTGATCCGGGTATTCGTACGGGTGTTAAGGCAGCCGTTGTTGATGCAACCGGGAAAGTGGTGGCCACCGATACGCTTTATCCGTTTCAGCCAAAGAACGATCTGCGCGGGGCGCAGGCGGCCATTCTCAATCTGATCTCGGCCCACCAGATCGAACTGATCGCCATCGGGAACGGGACCGCCAGCCGCGAGACCGAGCGACTGGTCGCAGACACACTTTCCCTGCTGCCGAAGACGGTTAAAGCGCCGACAAAGGTGGTGGTGTCCGAGGCCGGGGCTTCGGTCTATTCCGCTTCGGAACTGGCTGCGCGCGAGTTTCCGGATCTGGATGTTTCGCTGCGCGGGGCCGTTTCCATCGCACGGCGGTTGCAGGACCCATTGGCGGAGCTGGTCAAAATCGAGCCCAAATCCATCGGCGTTGGGCAATATCAGCACGACGTAGATCAACACCGGCTTTCCCAGTCACTGGATTCCGCGATTGAAGATGTGGTGAACGCGGTTGGGGTCGATCTGAATACCGCCTCTGCCCCTTTGTTGTCGCGTGTTTCTGGTCTCGGGACTGCTCAGGCCGAAGCCATCGTCACCCATCGTGATCTGAATGGACCATTTCAATCTCGCAAGGATCTGTTGTCCGTTGCACGGCTGGGCCCGCGTGCATTTGAACAATGCGCCGGATTCCTGCGTATCCGGGACGGTGCGGAACCGCTGGATGCGTCCTCGGTTCATCCCGAGGCATATGACGTCGCCCGACGCGTTGTCGCGGCTTGTGGGCGCGATATCCGACGCATCATGGGTCACGATGGCGCTTTGAAGGGGCTGCGGGCCGAGCAGTTCGTAACTGAAGAATTCGGTCTGCCGACAGTTCGGGATATCTTTGCCGAGCTGGAAAAACCCGGGCGCGATCCCCGCCCAAGTTTCGTCACCGCCTCCTTTGCCGATGGCGTTGAAGAGATCACTGACCTGAAGCCCGGAATGGTATTGGAAGGCACCGTGACAAACGTGGCAGCGTTTGGCGCATTTGTGGATGTGGGAGTACATCAGGATGGGTTGGTTCATGTCAGCCAGTTGGCGGACCGCTTTGTCAAAGACCCGCATGAGGTCGTTAAAACCGGGCAGGTTGTAAAGGTCCGGGTTGTTGAGGTGGATGTGCCAAGAAAACGGATCGGTTTGACGATGCGAAAACAGGGCGGCGGTGGAAAGAGGCGCGCCTGATCAGCAATGTGCTCAGTTTCCGGGCGCGACGACACGAAGCCGTTGCATACCGGACATAATGTATCGACCAACACGGGCGGCCATATTGATTTGTTTTCATTGAGTGCTGAACTGAGTATCAGCAAGAGAGTTCACTGCGCCGCCCCAAGTGCCGAAACAGAAACGAAATTTCATGCAGTATCACAACAAACCCTATGACAAGCTTCAGGTCGGCGATACTGCCGAGCTGGTTCGCACCTGCTCGGTCGACGATTTTTATGTCTTCGCCAACAATTCCGGCAACCACAATCCGCTGCATCTGGCCAGTGAAAATGGTAACGGCGACCATATCAACGAAGCGGTTGCGCCTGCCATGTTCGTGGGGGCTTTGATCTCGGCTGTTTTGGGGAACGTACTGCCGGGGGCCGGGACGCTCTACAAATCACAGAGCTTTGACTTTGTGGAACGGGCGCATGCTGGGGATGAACTGGTCTCGAAAGTCACGGTTGTTGAAAAGCGGCCAAACCGCGAAGTTGTCTTTGATACAATCGTGTCACGCCCGTCCGATGGTGCCGTAATAGTCAGTGGGCAGGCCGTTGTGGTCGCGCCGGACAAAGAGCTGGTGTTTGCGGAACTGGAGTTGCCCGGGCTTGTGGTCAAACGCCATCGCCATTTTGACGAGATGCTGGACAAGGTCCGCCCGCTTCCCCCCATGCCCACGGCCATCGTAGCCCCGGAAGAGCCGAATTCCCTGGGTGGGGCGTTGCTGGCGTCGCATGAAACAATCATTACCCCCATTTTGATCGGAGACCCGGACAAAATTCACGCTGCCGCCGCTGAAATCGAGGTTTCACTGGACGGGTTTGAGATTGTGCCAGAGCGCAATCATTTCAGTGCGGCCAACACTGCAGTCGATCTTGTGGCTGCGGGTCGCGCAAAAGCCTTGATGAAAGGGCACTTGCATACGGACGAATTGTTAAAAGCTGCACTAAGGCGTGAAAATGGCTTACGCACGGGTCGCCGTTTCACCCATGTCTTTGTCATGGACGTGCCCGGACAGCCCAGACCGCTTTTGGTGACGGATGCGGCGATCAACATCGAACCGGATCTGGAAACCAAGATTGATATTGTCCAAAACGCTATCGATCTGGCCCGGTCGCTGGGGATTGAGAATCCCAGAGCGGGTATTCTGTCGGCCATCGAAACCGTCAACCCGGCGATCCGTTCCTCGGTGGATGCGGCCTTGCTGTCGAAAATGGCAGAACGCGGTCAGATCACAGGTGGGTTGGTTGATGGCCCCCTGGCCATGGACAATGCCGTCAGCCTCGCCGCTGCGCGATCTAAAGGAATAGTCTCGGACGTTGCGGGCAAAACAGATATTCTGGTGGTGCCCAATCTGGATGCCGGAAACATGATGGCCAAGCAACTGACCTATATCGCCAATGCCGAAGGGGCAGGGGTGGTGATGGGGGCCAAAGCGCCCATCATTCTGACCAGCCGGGCTGATGACGACAAGGCGCGGCTGGCATCCTGCGCAGTAGCCGCCCTGCACGATGCATTTACTATGTCGCAAACCGGAGCACACGCATGACGCATGTCGTGACACTGAACGCTGGATCGTCTTCGATGAAATTTGGTCTGTTCGAGTTGACCAATGACGATCCGATTATGGTTTGCACCGGAGCAGTTGAACGGATTGGCGAGGGCGATCCGCTGGTTAAGGCGAAATCTTCAGATGGTAGTGTTCTTGCAACCGGCACTGCCGGCGAAATCCATGATCACGCTGCGGCCCTGGATTGGGTGCTGAATCTGCTGGCGCGTTCATTTCCAAACAGCGAGGTGACTGCATTTGGGCATCGTGTTGTCCACGGTGGGCCGAATATCGATGCGCCGCTGCCTCTTACCGAAGCTGCCATAGAAGCGCTGGACAAGCTGTCTCCGTTCGCACCCTTGCACCAACCGCACAATCTGGCCGGGGCGAAGGCGGCGATGGAACGTTTTCCTGATGCCGTTCAGATCGCCTGTTTCGACACAGCTTTTCACCGCAATCATCCTTGGGAGAATGACGTCTTTGCCCTACCGCGTGAGTACTACGACAAGGGCGTCCGTCGCTATGGCTTTCACGGGCTGAGCTATGAGTACATCTCGGATCATATGGCAAAGACTGCACCGCTTTTGCATGAAGGGCGAGTGGTCGTTGCCCATCTGGGCAACGGTGCATCTATGTGTGCAATGATCGGGGGCCGATCTGTCGGTTCGACCATGGGGTTTTCGGCTTTGGATGGGCTGCCGATGGGCTCGCGTTGTGGCCAGCTTGATCCCGGTGTGGTGCTGTACCTGATGGATCAGGAAGGGTTAAGCGCCGACGAAATCTCCGACCTTCTGTTCCGGAAATCGGGGTTGCTGGGCCTTTCGGGGCTATCGAATGATATGCGCACCTTGGAAAAGGCAGACACGCCCGAAAGCCGTCAAGCGATCAGCTATTTCACATTCCGTATTCGGCGGGAACTTGGGGCCATGGCGGCCATTTTGGGCGGTATCGATGCCTTGGTGTTCACCGGAGGGATCGGAGAGAACTCTCGCCTGGTACGTGACCGGGTGTGTTCCGGAATGGGGTGGCTGGGGATCGAGCTGAACCCGGATGCGAATGCGGATAACGACCTGATCATCTCAACCGATCTGTCCCGGGTTGTGGTCATGGCGATCCCGACGAATGAAGAACTGATGATTGCCCGCGCTGCAGCGGACCTGTTGGCTCGCCGTCCGCATCTGAAAACCGCTTAGCGGCAGTTCATGTAGGCTTATAGGTCCAGCGATAGGCGGGTGGGGTCGGGCCCTTGTTCCGGCCCCCTTGCTGCATCTGTTCCCACGCATGGGCCAAAATTCCAACAGATCGGGACAGGCAGAACAGACCGCGCGCAAGCGGGGGCGCAAAACCAAGTTCGGCGTAGATAACAGCGGTTGCGCCATCTATGTTCATCGGAACAGGCTTGCCTTTGCGCCGTGCCAATTCTGCCTCGATCGCTTGGCCAATCCGCATGAACCGACCATCACACGCTTGGTCCTGTACCGCGTTTGACACCATTGCCATCAAACGCGGAGCGCGCGGATCCGTTGGGGTGTGAAACCGGTGGCCAAAACCTGGCAATATCTTTCCTTCGCTTTCAATCCAGTCGTCCAATGCCTGTTCCAAGCGACCGGGATGTTCCGCAGCGAAATGGTAGAGAGTTACGGCTTGCTCACCAGCCCCGCCGTGAATGTCGCCCAACATATTTACGGCGCTTGCCATCGCATTGTTGAGAGGTAAGCCACAAGTCACTGCCATGCGTGCAGTTGCAATCGATGGTGCCTGAGGCCCATGGTCTACTGCCGCGACCAACGCGGCCTCGAACAATCGGGCCCGAGCGTCCGAAGGACGATCCCCGCGCACCATGAACCAGATCATTTCGGCGAAGCTGAGGTCTCCGATCAGGTTCTGGATTGGTTCACCGCGCAGATCGATCCGGCCGGGCTCCATGTCGATGATAGATGTCGTCCACCAATCGGAAACATCGCTCATATGACCCCCTCCTTGTTCAACGCTTTAATTTCTGCGTTGGACAGTCCGATTTCAGACCAGATCGCATTGTTGTCAGCCCCCAGTTCAGGTGGCGCGCTTTGTGGCATGCGCCGCGTGCCGTCCATGACAACGGGACTTCCCGCAAGCTTCATATCTTCGCTTTGAACCCGCACAGAGCCAATCAGGCCACGCCCAGAAAGTTGTTCATCGGCGAGAGCTTCGGGAACGGTCAGAACCTGCCCGGTTGGCACGCCAATTGCGTTGAGTTCCCGCACCCAGTCGGTTGCGGCTCTGGTCTGCAGAGTTTGTTCCAGCGCGTCGCGCAAGGCGTGACGGTTTTGTTTGCGGTCTTCGCGGGTTGCGTAGTCGGGGTTGTTTAGCAGATCGTCCCGCCCCAGATGTCTTGCAAGGGCCTGCCACTGTTCATCTCGGTTTGCAGCGATGTTTATTGGGCTGTCGCGCGTGGCAAACGTACCCGATGGGGCAGACGTTGTGTTTTCATTTCCATGCGCTGCGGGTGTGACACCACCAACCAGAAAATTCGACACGACCCAACCCATTGTGGAAACAACGGCTTCGGACATCGCAACATCCAGAAATGTTCCTCGCGGGTTCGCGTTCAGTGCAGCAGACACGGCAAAAGCGGCCGTCATCCCACCGACCGTATCCGCCAAAGGGTAGCCAACGCGGTAGGGGGCAGTGTCTGGTGCTCCGGTGATGGACATCACGCCACTGACGCCCTGAACGATCTGATCATAAGCTGGATCGTCCCGTCGAGGGCCATCCTGACCGAACCCGCTAATCGCGCAGTAGATCAGGTTTGGATTGACCTCACGCAGGACGTTGTAGCCAAGGCCCAGCCGATCCATGACGTCAGGTCGAAAATTTTCGACCAGAACTTCTGCGGTTTGGACAAGGCGTTTCAGCAACGCCTTGCCTTTTTCCGATTTCATATCGAGCGTTACCGATTTCTTATCGGCGTTTTGCGCCAGAAAACTGATCCCCATGCCGGCTTTGTTTCTGTCAGGATCAGCGCCCAGAACGCGGGCAAGATCGCCGCCGCCGGGGCGTTCGACCTTGATCACTTCGGCACCCATCAGCGCCAGTTGATAGCAGCAATACGGACCCGCAAGGACATTTGTCAGATCGAGAACCCGTATTCCTGCCAGCGGTTCAGTCACCTTCAGCAACCCCAGCCGCCCGCGCCCGTGCACGGCGTGCGCGATAGCTGGGCAGAAGCACAAGCAGTGCTGCGATGACCAGCAAACCCAGAGTCATCGGGCGTTCCCAGATAAAGGCGATGCCATCATAGAGCTGCATCGAGCGCGCGAAATTGTCCTCCATCATCCCGCCAAGGATGAAACCGATCAGCAGCGGCGCCAGCGGATAGTCGGCGAATTTCAACGCCGTGGCGCAAACACCGAAGCCAACAAGTATCAAAAGCTCAGTCGCATTGTTCTGGCCGATATAAGCCCCCATCAGCGTGAAGAACAAAATGAAAGGGATCAGATAGTTGCGCGGAACCGAGAGAACCTTGGCGATGTAAGGGATCAGCGGCAGGTTCAGCACCAGCAGAACGAGGTTGCCGATGAACATCGACATGATCACGGCCCAGAAAATCTGCGGCTCATCCAGCATCAGACGCGGGCCGGGCGTGACGTTCAAGGCGATCAAAGCGCCAAGCAGGATCGCCGTTGTTCCCGATCCGGGAATACCCAGCGTCAGTAGGGGCACGAATGAACCGGTACACGCGGCGTTGTTCGCTGTTTCGGGTGCGGCCAGCCCCTTGATTGACCCTTTGCCGAATTCTTCCTGCTCCTCTTTCGGCGCGATGTTGCGCTCGACCGCATAGCCCAGAAAGCTGGCAATGGTTGCGCCTGCGCCGGGCAGAACGCCGATGAAGAACCCTTGGACCGATTGACGACCGACCACTGGCGCTATGGCCTTGGCCTCGGCCTTAGTGATCCGCAGGTCCTTGATTTCACCATCGTCGCCTTTCAGGTCCTTTGGTTTTAAGACTAGGAAAAGTGCTTCGGGCAAAGCGAACATGGCCATAGCAAGCGTGATGAAGCCAAAGCCTGATTGCAGATCCATAATGCCCATGGTGAAACGCGGCAGGTTGAACAGCGCACCTTCGCCGACAGTGGCCATGATCAAGCCTAATACCGTCATGATGACGGCTTTCGCCACCTGGCCTGTACCCGCGAAGGCGGCAATGGCCGATAAGCCAACCACCATCAGGGCAAAATACTCTGCCGAGTGGAACAGCAAGGCCACGGATGACAGGGCAGGGGCAAAGACCATCAACAGGACCGCGCCCAAAGTGCCGCCCGCGAAACTTGCTATGGCGGCAACAGTTAGGGCTTTACCTGCTTTGCCCTGTCGCGCCATTGGGTAGCCGTCAAAGCTGGAGGCCACTGTGCCCGCGACCCCCGGCGCGTTAAGCAGGATTGAAGAAGTCGAACCGCCAAAAATGGCGCCATAGTAGACACCGGCCAACAGGATCAGCGCGGCTGAAGGGTCGCCCATGGAAATCGCAACCGGGATCATGATCGCGATGATCGACATCGGGCCCAGGCCCGGAAGCATTCCGATGAATGTACCGATCAAACATCCTGCGATGACCATCAGCAGGTTCTGAATTGAGAATGCCGTTTGCAGGCCGATCAGAAGTCCTTCAAGCATGTCAGCCTCCGAAAATGCCCGGCAGGGGGCGCATGTAGATGCCAAGAACTTCCTGCACCAGATACCAGACGGCACCTGTCGCGATGAAAGCGACAGGAAGCATGATGTGCCACTTACGTTCACCCAGAATGAATGATCCCAGGATCAGGAAAGCCGAGGTCGAGATTAGAAACCCAACAGGGCGCAGGCAAAGCGCGTAGATCACCATCAGAGCGAGGAGCATGAGCGCTTGATCAAGGTGGTATTCACCCAACCTTCTGTAGTCGATATCAGCCTCTTTGGGCTCGGCCTTTTCAAAACCCAGCAGAATGATCGTGGTGGTGATGATACCCAGAACCGACAGCACTTTTGGGAAGGTGCTGGGCCAGATGGGGTTTCTCTGCATGAAAGGGGGCAGGCTGCTATCCATCGTGAACCAGGCAGCGTAGCCATATGTTAAACACACACCCAGAAGAATGAGCGCGATCCAGCGGTCCAGCGCCATGAGGTCCCCTCCCTTTTTTCTTGCCTTTGGGAATGGCAGAGCGGCGGCCCGCTCTGCCAATTGCGGTATCAGAGGAAGCCCAGCTTTTTCATCAGATCGCCGATCTGCTGTTCTTGCTGCTCCAGGAACGACTGGAAATCGTCGCCCGAGTTGTGGATATTCACCCAACCGTTACGTGCGCGAACTTCTTCCCATTCCGGGGTGTCATACATCTTGGCAATCGCGGCCTGATAGGCGGCCAGCTTATCCTCGGGCAGGCCCGGGGCCGCGAAGAAACCACGCCAGTTCACAAAGGTGGTGTCGATGCCTTGTTCCTTCATGGTCATCGCATCCGGAGCGGCATCAACGCGCTCTTCCGATGTCACGCCGATGATTTTGACCTCGCCAGCGTTCGCCAGATCAACGGCTTCTGAGAATCCAGTGGACAACGCTGCGATCTCACCCGACAGCAGGGCTGCCATGGCTTTGCCGCCCGCGTCATACGGGATGTATTTCACCCCGAGTGCATCCTTGCCCGCGGCTTCCATCACCATCGCGGCCACCAAGTGGTCCATACCGCCGGGAACCGAACCGCCACCGATCGCTGTTCCGCCCGGATCGGCGTCAAAGGCGGCAAGCAGGTCATCCATCGAGTTGATGGGGCTGTCTTTGCCCACAACGATTGCTGCATAGTCACCGATGGTGCCCGAGACCAGAGTCAGGTCGCGGAAGTTATGCGGGAACACGCCGGTCAGTGAACGGATCACGATCGGTGTTGAGTTCACCATCAGCGTTCCATGGTTGCTGTCGGCGTTCTCGATCAGATAGCCGATGGCTTTGCCGCCGCCGCCACCCGACATGTTTTCGTAAGATGCCGTACCCACCAAACCTGCATTAGTCAGCGCCTCGCCGGTGCCACGTGCGGTACCGTCCCAGCCGCCACCAGCGCCCCCAGGGATCAGAAAGTGGATGCTGTCCACAACCTGATGGCCATCAGCTAGAGCCGGCCCTGTCAGGCCAATTGCGGCCACAGCTGCGATCAGGGCGCGGCGGCCCAGTGTGAATGTCGTCATGATGTCCTCCCATTTGACAACCGGCCGCGTCGCGGCTCAGATTGGTTGGAACAAAAACACATCAACCTGACATCAACCTGTCACGCCTGAAAATAGTACCAAGGCCTCATGAAATTCTTGCTTGTTGAAGACAACCCAGACCTTGCCAACGCGATCTGTTCACGGATGAGGTTGGACGGACATGTTGTTGATCATGCGGCAAATTTGGATGATGCGACGGGTTTTGTAGAAACCCAGGATTATGACCTGATCCTGTTGGACATCATGCTGCCAGACGGGGATGGGCGTGACTTTCTGAAACGACATCGCGCGGGCAATAGGGATACCCCCGTCATTGTTCTGACGGCCCGCAGTCAGGTATCGGATCGAATCGGATCGCTGGATCTAGGGGCGGATGACTATGTGACAAAGCCCTTCGACCATGCCGAACTTGAAGCCCGCTGCCGGGCTGTATTGCGGAGAAAATCTGGGAACGCAAGAACACGGATCGAAGTAGGGGGCATCGTTTTCGATCCGCTGGCAGGCCACCTGACTGTCGGCGACCAGACGGTTTCCCTGCGCAACCGTGAACTGCGACTGCTGGAGTTGTTCATCAATGCGCCGGGTCAGGTGTTTTCCAAGCAAAAACTGACAGATCGACTGTTTTCTTATGACGACATGGTGTCAGACAACGCGATCGAGGTTTACGTGGCCCGCCTACGCAAACATCTTGAGCCATCTGACCTGAAGATCACGACACTTCGCGGTCTGGGATACAGGTTGGATCATGCCTCTTGAGCCAAATGCCTCAGGATCACTGCGGAACAGATTGGTTCTGACACTCATCGGGGGTGCTGCTCTTCTTGCGTTTTTGCTGTTTGTCGCTGTCCGCAACTATGCGGCCCAGGTCGCGCAACAAGGGCAGGACAATATTCTGGGTGCTTCGGTGACCTCTATTCTGGATGCGGCGGCCCTGCGTGAAGGCGAGCTTGAGGTTGATATTCCATACGGCGCATTTGCAATGCTCAGCACGCCGGCGGACGACCGGGTTTTTTATGCAATATTTCAGGACGGTGAATTCCTTTCTGGATACGAAGACCTGTCACCGTTGACGGGGCAGCGTGACAGCCGGTGGCAGTTTCAATCCAGTATAATTCGAGGCGAAACCATCCGTCAGGTCAGTGCCAGCCGCACTTTGGTCGGGTTGGAAAAACAGACTGTAGTCGAAATCGTAATAGGGCAAACGCAGGATGCACTGGCAGAAACTCTGGACCAGATCTCACGCAACGCGGCGGTCCTTGGGATTGGGTTTTTCGCCCTTGCGGCCGCCTTGTCTTTCTGGGCTACGTCTTCGACCATTGGTCAGCTGAACAGGTTGACGACCTCTGTCACCCGCCGGGGGCCGCAGGACCTTAGCCCGTTCAGGAAACCGGTGCCCCGGGAAATGGCACCATTGGTGGCCTCACTGAACTCTTTGATGGGTCGGCTTGATCAATCCCTAAGCCAATCCGAAGACTTTATCGCCGAGGCAGCCCACCGCGTTCGGACGCCGTTGGCTACGGTCAGGTCTTATGCTGATGCGACGTTACAAAGGGTGGAAAAAGAAGAGAACCGCGAGGCTTTGCGCTCGATGGTGCGCGCCATTGATGAAAGCTCTCGGGCCGCGGGGCAGTTGCTGGATCACGCGATGATCACATTTCGCGCCGATCATCTGGAACGGGAAGAGATCGACCTTGTCGCCCTGATCAACGACTTGGTGCAACGTTTGACCCCAATCGCCGAAATGAAGGACCTGTCGCTGTCTTTGGACGGTGATCCTCAGGTTCTGTACTCGGGTGATCCCATCCTCATCCAGAACGCCGTGCGAAACATGATCGACAATGCCCTGAAGTATGCACCGCCTGACAGTGCCGTCCGCATCGAAGTGTCGTCAATCCCGCATATTCAAATATGCGTCAAAGACCGCGGACCTGGGTTCCCGCCAAACGAAATCGATACGCTGACGCGCCGGTTCGAGCGCGGCAAAAACGCAAGTGGCACAATTGGCTCCGGCCTGGGTCTGACCATCGTGCAGGATGTAGCAACGGCACATGGTGGCACGCTTGAACTGGCCAATCGGCAAGGGGGCGGCGCATGCGTTACATTATCGCTTTGATTTTGTGCGTCTTACCAGCGGTTGTGTTGGCTCAAGCTTGGGAGGACCGACAAGTTTTCAATGCAGAAGAGGGCGAAACACCTCTGCGCGTGATCTCGAGCACGGATACCTTTCTGTTCGAGCCGTTGATTGCCGCGTTTGTCGCGGACAACCCCGGTATTTCGGTCGATTACATGGTGACGGGTACAGCTGATATTGACCGAATTGTCCGAGCGGCCCCTGATGACTTTGATATCGTTATTTCCAGTGCAATGGACTTGCAGCTGAAACTGGCAAATGACGGATTTGGCCGGGCCATTGAAGGCATTCAGTTGCCGGCATGGGCGCAATGGCACCAAAGCCTGTTTGCCTTTACGTTCGAGCCTGCAACGATCGTGATCAATCGGGCCGCTTTCGAAGATGGCCCTTTACCCGAGACCCGCCAGCAGCTTATCGAAATCTTGCGTGCCCGACCGGAAGATTTCTTTGGGCGGGTAGGGACCTATGACATCCGGCAATCCGGTCTGGGCTATTTGTTCGCCACGCAGGATGCGCGCGCGTCAGAAACCTACTGGCGTCTGATGGAAGTTATGGGCGGGCTGGATGTTCGCCTGTATTGCTGCTCTGCCGACATGATTGACGATCTGGTCAGCGGAGAGATTGCCGTAGCCTATAACGTACTGGGCAGCTACGCCTCTGCCAGAGCGGGCGGTAAGGATGTTCTGGAGATCATCCAACCGTCAGATTTTCAAACCATCATGATGCGTACGGCATTGGTCATGGAGGGCACTCCAGAGACCGAAGCCGCTTCGTCATTTGTGCGCCACCTTGTTGAAAACCAGTCTGGCCTGGGCACGGGTGCTTTTTCACTACCGCCTCTGGCACCCTATGACACTGAGACCGAGCGAGAAGCGATAGGATTGGACCCCGCTCTGCTTACGTTTCTGGACAGGTTGAAGCGTCGCAGATTCCTGGCAGAGTGGGAAAGCGCAGTTATCCAGAATTAGCAAGGCTTGCCTTATTCGCGGAAGGCGCGATTGAAATAGTCAGCCATTGGTTTGACTAGATAAGACAACGGTGTACGCTCATCGGTTTTGATCAACGCCTCCACCGGCATGCCAGGCAAAAGCTCTTGCCCGTTCAACCGATCAATCTGGCCGTCGTTCAGCTCGACTTCTGCACGATAGAACGTAAATCCTGATTGTTCATCAGTGAATGTATCAGCCGAAACATTGTACACCTGCCCGTCCAATTCGGGCGTTTCGCGCTGATTGAACGCAGGGAAACGCAGCGCCACAGGCTGACCAACATGGAGCTGATCCACATGGATCGCGTCCACGCGTGCGGCCACCAGCAAAGGCGTATCCTGAGGTACCACATACATCATTGGCTCGCCCGGTTGTACGACCGACTGCAGCGCAAATACCTGACTTCCGTACACTCTTCCGGTAACCGGGGCGCGAATGTCCAGGCGGGTCAGGCGCTCGGACAAGGACAATCTGCGTTCGGACAATTCCGCGACCTGTGCCTGCACATCCCGCAATGTGGTAATAGCTTCTTCGCGCCGGGTTGCGGTCAGTTCAACGATCTGGATCTCGGTCGAGGCGATTTGTCCCCGCAATCGCGCGACAGCGGCCTCTAACCGGCCAATTTCGCCGTTCAGACTGGCTTCTTCGCGTTGCAAGGCAAGCACACGGCTGGTTTGTGTCAGACCGCGATTCAGCAGGCTTTGCTGATCTTCAAGTTCATCTTCGATCAGTTCAACCTGGCGCTGCAGTGACACCAATTGGGCTTGCGTGCCTTCGATCTCGCTTTCAATTTGCACGACTTGTTTGCGGAGTTGTTCGTCCTGCCGGGACAGTGTCTCTAGTCTGGCGTCGAATAGGTTCTGCTGCCCTGAAATCAGATCGGCATCAATATCGTATTCCTGCTGAACTTCACTCAGCAAGGTTGCAAGTTCAGCAGTAGTCAGACCGTCCCGCTCTGCCTCCAACCGGGCGCGCCGGACCAAAAGTTCAAATAGCTGTGCCTCGACGATAGTTTGTTCGGAAGACAGGAAAGTATCATCCAGGCGCAACAGCATATCGCCAGACGCAACCACATCACCGTCGCGCACAAATATCTCACCAACGACACCGCCATCTGGGTGCTCGACAACCTGACGATTGCTTTGCACCTCGATCACGCCCGAAGACACAATGGCCCCGGCCAAACGTGTCTCGACGGCCCAATACCCCAAACCGCCGACCAGCAGGGCAAGCGCCAAGAATCCGACAAACGCAGGTACTCTCATGTTCCAGACCTGCGCTGGATTTTTAGTGGATTTTTTCACCATCATTCACCTACGGGGCTGAGCTTGCGTTTGATTGCGCCAGCGTTCTGCACCATCGCGCTCAGGACTTCATCTCGGCTGCCCGACTTGACCACCTGCCCTTTTTCAACAACCGCCAGATCATCGCATTCAGAAATGGCTTGTGGCCGATGCGTCATGATGATTGTCGACTTGCCCGCAGCCTTAAGGCCCCGTACCGCCGCGTTCAGCGCATCGGTCCCATCAGCATCCAAGGCCGAGTTCGGCTCATCCAGAATGAGAAGAACGGGGTTTCCGTAAAGTGCGCGCGCCAGAGCGATCCGTTGCTTTTGACCGCCAGACAATTGGCTGTCGTTGCCCTCCAGGAAGGTGCCGTAGCCTTTGTCCAGCGACAGGATCAATTCATGCGCGTTGGCTTTCTTCGCCGCTGCCACAACTGCGTCGGGATCCGGGTTTTCCGACATACGTGCAATGTTTTCAGCAACTGTCCCGTTGAACAGGGTCACCTGCTGCGGCAAATACCCTATGTGGCTGCCAAGATCGTTGGGGTCGTACTGATCCAACGTGGCACCGCCCAACCTGATTTCACCGGCGGCAGGATGCCAAAGCCCCAGCAGTGCCTTGGCCAATGTTGTCTTTCCCGACCCGCTTTTCCCAATGACGCCCAAGGCTTTGCCGGGCTCGAGCTTTAGGTTTACATTCCGCAATGTCGGCGTTGAAGCGCCCGGTGGGATGACAGTCAGAGATTTGGCCTCAAGCTGCGCTTTTGGCACCGGCAGTCGAATGCGTTCTTCTTCCGGTGGGGTATGATCAAGGAATTGGTTCAATGAGACCCACGCTGTTCGGGCGCGCTCGACAGCCCCCCACTGACCAACGGCCTGCTCAACAGGGGCCAGGGCACGCCCCAGAAGGATCGAACCCGCAATCATCGCACCGGGGGTCATCTCGTTCTGCAGCACCAGCCAGGCACCCAAAGCCAACATGGCCGATTGAAGAAACAGCCGTAGTGATTTGGTAAGGGACGTGAAACTTCCAGTCCAATCGCTTGCAGAAATTGACTGACGCAGGGCGTCTGAACGCTGGCTCAACCATCGTTTTGTGACGTCTGCTTGCATTCCTTGCGAACGCACAACCTCGGCCGCTTGCCTGGCATGTTCAGAAAAAGCGTTGGCCCGCGCAGTTGCAGATTGGGCCTCGGCCACTTTTCGGCTGGTCATCGCCTGATTGAGCAGCGCGATTACAACAAGCAAGACACCACTGCCGACGGCCAGCCATCCAAGCAGTGGATGAAACAGGAAGATCGCACCCAAAAAGACCGGCGTCCACGGAATATCCATAACGGCCAAAAGCACGGGCGACGAGCATAGATTTCGAATGGACTCCAGATCGCGTAGTGCCGTCGCCGGGGCAGAACGCACCTGCGGAACAAGGGACCGACGCATCGTCGCTTCGAACACACGCTCGTCCAGTTGCGATTGGAACCGCGCACCAAACCGCGCGACGATACGGCCGCGCGCAAAATCGAGCATCGCCATAAGTGCGTAAAGCATGGCAACCAGCAAGAAAAGCGCAGTCAAAGTCTCGACCGCTCGCGAGCCTAAAACCCGGTCATAAACCTGTAGCATGAACAACGGGCCTGTCAGCATCAGCAAATTAACGAAGATGCTGAACAGAAACGCCAGCCCCAGAAACGCGACGCCTTGATTCCGCACATTGCGCAGTTCATGGCGCGGAGGCGCGGATAGGCGGTGTTCAGATTTCACTGTTTTCGATCCCCATCAATCCAGCAAGCATCGCGCATTTAAAAAACTAGTTCAGCCTTGCCAAGTTTGCACATGTTTTTTTGAGCAAGAAACCGCACGCGCGAGGGTAAAAACAGCACCTTTCAGCCATTGTACGAAATTTACGCTAAGTAGCCCTGTGCCGTAATGAGGTCGGCGTACCGAATGAAGTGACCTGAGTCGCGCAATTCTAAGGTTCAAGGGTGTTGCGCTGAGTCATGCTCCGGGTTTTGTCCATTTCAAAATGAGATTGGCGGCAATGGGTGCCCCTATGATGACCAATACGATCCGCGTAAGGTGGTGGGTAATAACAAAGCCCAGATCGGCACCTGACACGATTGCCAGAACAGTCATTTCGGCCTGACCGCCCGGAGCGAAAGCCAGAAAGGCTTCGACAGGGTGCCCCAGCCCCAGCGTAGTGACTATTGCTGTGAACGCTGCCGCCAGAATGGCAAGAACGAACACGTAAGTTACGCCCGCCGCCACAACACGGCGTAGTTCGGTCCATGTGACCCCAACAAATTTAACTCCGATTGCACAGCCAATGAAGAACTGCGCGGCTAATATGGCTTCTCGTGGTGGCCGGGTATGAATGAAATCACCCAAGGATAACGCCGCCGTCAAAATCATGGGCCCCAAGATCGATGCGCCGAACAGGCCAATCCGCTCACCACCTTTCCAGCCGACCAGCGCTGCGACCACCATGAGTATTAGTTCATGCACCGGAAGGTCACGCGCGGGTTGCCCGATCGGGTTGGTCAGATCTGCATCGTAGAACACCGTCAATATTATTGGGGCGAGGGTTACAATGATCAGGACACGCGTTCCGTGGATCAGCGACAGCGTACGAGGATTGGCGCCAGCTTCGGTGCCAAAGATGATCATGTCCTGAAGCCCGCCAGGCATCGCCGCGTAGAACGCGGTTTTGGCGTCAAAACCCCAAAACTTGCGAAAAAACGGAACACCAACCAACGCGATGAGCAAGATAAAGAATGGGACCAGTAGTATCGATGAAGCCATTTTGGGCAGTTGTGCAAACAAAGCGGGAGTAATTGACGCCCCAACCGCAACACCCAGTATCGTTCGTGCGGCCACCGAAACCTGACCAAATCCTTCCATGGGGGCATGCGCCAGAGCTGCAATGAGACACGCACTCATCGGGCCAAACAAAAATGGCAGGGGTAGGTTCAACATCCAGAACACTCCCGTGCCCAAAACCGCAAGGCTGAACGTCATGGCCCGCTTGGTCATGAGAGGAGGTTGGTTTGACAGGATACGCAAGATTCAGGTTCCGACGTCGTTGACGTATTTTGTATCCAAGTGTATACAAGTGCACGCAAAGAAGCAAGAGAGCTCGTGATGACGATCCAGGACGCCGCCTTACAGCCCGGTCCACAAGGCAATTCCACGTACCAACGTCTGCTGGAAGAGATTCGCGATGGAGCGCTTTTGCCAGGCGACCGCCTGCGCGAGATTGAACTGTCCGAGCGTCTGGGTGTCAGCCGAACCCCCGTGCGCGAGGCGATCCGACAGTTAGAGGCGGACGGATTGGTCACGCATGTCCCACGACAGGGCGCGACTGTGCGCAGTCTGGACTATGCCGAGGTGATGGAGTTGTACGAAATGCGCGCGGTGCTGGAGGGTACCGCGGCACGACTGGCGGCCCGTGCGGCGTCGGACATAGAGCTGGATGAGTTGGACATATTGAATGATCGGCTTGCCGAGGCGGGCACGGGTCCCGACGCAGCTCAGATCAACAGAGTTTTTCACGCCACGCTTCTGGATGCCGCCAAGAATCGGTTTTTGGCCAAGTCAATGTTGTCTTTACAAAAGGCGCTTCTGATCCTGGGGCCCTCGCAATTGTTGGACAGCGAGAGAGCAGCGGCAGCGGTGACCGAGCATCGGCGCATCATGGCTGCACTGAAAGCCCGTGATGGTGCTTCGGCTGAAACCGAAATGCGCGCGCATATTCAGGCTGCGCAGCGGATGCGGATTCGTGCATTGCAGGAACGCGACCGTTCAATCGACGAAAACCAGTAGGCAGGCAGAACATGGCAACCCAAACCGAAGCTTACGATATTGCCGTGATTGGCGGAGGAAACGCGGCTCTGTGTGCGGCAATGACGGCGGCCGAGGCCGGTGCCCGTGTTCTGATCCTTGAGACGGCTCCAAAACCTTATCGCGGGGGGAACTCGCGCCACACGCGTAATTTTCGTTGTATGCATCATGGGCCTTTGGGCCCTTTGGTCGACGCCTACAGCGAGGACGAATACCTTTTGGATCTGCTCAAGGTCACTGATGGGAAAACCGACGAACATCTGGCCCGGTTGGCCATACGAACGTCAGAGGAATGCCTGCCGTGGATGGAAGAGCATGGGGTTCGCTTTCAACCGTCTTTGTCCGGAACACTCTCGCTTGCGCGGACAAACGCGTTTTTCATGGGTGGCGGCAAGTCTTTGGTGAATGCGTATTACAGGACAGCAGCGGGTCTGGGCGTCGATGTGCTGTATGAGGCCGCTGTGACGCATTTAGAGCTGAATGGCGATCAGATCGAATGGGTGGACTATACCTATGAAGGCCAGTCTCATCGTATCACTCCAAAGGCCGTCATCGTTGCCTCAGGTGGATTTCAGGCCGACACCGATTGGCTGACCCGCGCATGGGGAGAGCCCGCGAAGAATTTCCTGATCAGAGGGACCCCATATAACCGAGGCGTTGTTTTGGCCGATCTACTGGAACAAGGCGTTGAAAGCGTCGGGGATCCTACGCAGTGCCACGCCGTTGCCATTGATGGGCGTGCACCGAAATTCGACGGGGGTATCGTGACCCGCCTGGACTGCGTTCCGTTTTCCATCGTTGTGAATAAGAACGCCGAACGGTTTTATGACGAAGGTGAGGACGTTTGGCCCAAGCGGTACGCGATCTGGGGTCGTCTGGTGGCGGCGCAACCGGACCAGGTTGGCTTCGTTATCATTGACGCAAAATCGCTGAACTTATTCATGCCGTCCGTTTTTCCGCCGCTGAAGGCGGACACGTTAGAAGAATTAGCCGCGAAGATGAGCCTTCCGGCAGATAAGCTGACGGCAACCGTTGCCGAGTTCAACGCAGCCTGCGGCGATACCAGCGGCTTCCATCCAACCGAATTGGACGGCGTCGCGACCTCGGGCTTGACCCCACCTAAGACCAACTGGGCGCGCCCGATCACAGAGCCTCCGTTTTATGGCTACTCACTGCGAACTGGCGTGACCTTCACCTATCTCGGGCTGAAAGTAGACGATACAGCGCAGTGTTCGACCCCGAACGGCAAAATCAAGAACCTTTGGGCGGCTGGGGAAACCATGGCCGGGTCGATTTTGGGGCAGGGGTATCTGGCAGGGTTTGGGATGACAATCGGAACCGTTTTCGGACGCATCGCAGGACGTGAGGCCGCCACTTATGCAAACTGAATTGATACAGGAAGCCCGCAGACAGGCCGAGATTTGTAATGCTTGCCGGTATTGCGAAGGGTATTGTTCGGTCTTCCCGTCACTCCACGCGGAACGCGCGTTCTCGGACGGAAACATTACCCAACTTGCCAACCTTTGCCACAACTGCCGGGGTTGTTACTATGCCTGCCAGTACACAGCCCCCCACGAGTTCGACCTGAACCTGCCCAAAGCCTTGGCCGAGGTGCGGAGGGACAGTTGGGAAAGCTTCGCATGGCCGCAGCCGCTGGCGCGCCGGTTCCATACGCAAGGCGGAGTTATCGCCTTGGCACTTGTGATTGGATTTGCCCTGTTGTTCTGGGCTATCCGCGCTATCGGGTCCAGCGGAGGCGAGGGGTTTTACGCCGTCCTGTCCCACAATGCGATGGTCGCAATCTTTGCGCCCGCTTTCCTGCTGCCTCTGTTCAGCATAGCCATCAGCCTCAGGCGCTATTGGGCCGAGGTAGGCGGCAAACCGATTCAAATCTCTGACCTGACAACTGCTTTCAAACGCGCAGGCAAGATGCAGGATTTGGCCGCAGGCCATGGTGAGGGCTGCAATTTCGAGGATGAAGACCGGTTCAGCCAAGGTCGTCGGCATATTCACCACGCCATCATGTATGGGTTCCTGCTGTGTTTTGCATCGACCTCGGTGGCGACGGTCATGCATTACGGCTTTGGTCTGCACGCACCCTACAGTTTCTGGTCTTTGCCCAAGTTGTTCGGGATTTCCGGTGGGATTCTTCTGACACTCGGGTGTGGCGCAATGGTGCTTCTCAAGCGAAAATCTGACCGAAATCTCGGCGACCCGTCGGCATGGGGCGGCGATATCGCATTCATCCTGCTGCTTGGGTTCGTAGGGTTTAGCGGCTTGGTTCTGTACGCCCTTGGCTCAACGGCTCTAATGCCCCAGCTGCTCGCGATCCATCTGGGTTCGGTTCTGGCGTTCTTCCTGCTGACACCATACACCAAAATGGCGCATGGGTTCTATCGTCTCGCGGCACTTGTTCGGGATGCCCAAAGGAAGCGAGGTTCTTAGTTTCAACTTACGGCTCGATGACACCATAGATTAACGCGCGCGACACTGCATGCACTCTGTTGCGCGCATTCAAGCGTTTAGCCGCATTCTTTATGTGCAGTTCGATTGTTTTGTCCGCAACGGACAGCTTGAAAGCGATTTCCTTGTTGGTCAGACCAGCGGCAACCCACAGCAAACACTCTTTTTCGCGAGAAGAGAGCGGAAAAAACTGTCGCATCATATCGCCCTCTTGCACTCGGGAATGAAACAGCATGGCGATGCTTTCAATCAGCGGAGTTGCGCGCGCAACAATCTTGTCCCCTTCTTTGTCGTTTTCAGCGTCAAAACACACGCCTGTCCCGCCCTGTTTCCAGTTCGATGCATCCCGAACGGGAACAGTAATTCCGTAGGCCATTCCAAACTCTTTCATAGAGTTCAGAAAGAAATCCGATTTTTCAGTCTGGTACTTTTTTGCGCGGGGGTCTCGCCACGAGATCGGTCGGTAATCTTCGGTCAATGCATATTGAGCAAATGGGTCGTGATCAATGTAGCCCTCGTCAAGGTACAGCTTGTTGAACTCTTCAACATGAGACGACATCGCGACAACCTCGGAAGCAATCGAACGGCCAACAGTCTTTGGGAAAAGGCCGTAAACTGCGCTCTTTACTCCGAGTTGAGACAAAGTGTCGGAATAGTGTGACCAAGCAAGATCAACGGTTGCTGCATTTGACAGCTTTTCAGAAAACTCAAGAAGATTACTTGTTCTTTCTTTGTCGATATAAGTAATTCTTTTCATTTCGCACTTAACAAATACCACTCACCAATGCCGTTTATCTTGGCGTCGAAATGATCAGCCCGTCAAGTTATTTAGATCAAAGGGAAATCGCCGAAGTTGCACACACGCGTTCACGATGCGCGGTCACGTGGCGCTTCGATTTGCTGTACCCGCTGACAAAAGGCGAAGAATGCAAAACTACGTTAATTTTTCAAAGGCTGGCAGAAGGTCAACTGCCGCATTGTTTCTTTGTCTTGCTTTCAAAGTTCAGCAAAATCATAGATAAGGCCGCCATATCGAGAAACCCTTCAAATCCAGCCTCTTTTCGAAGCCTTTCGGCTTCGACCTGGTCTCCTTTTGCACCAGCCATGACTATGGCAAAAACTTCCTCATCAAGATCGGTTTTGGCCAGTTCGTATTGACATGTACAATACCCCTTCGAGCTTGCCCCCATATTTAGGCAAAAATCAACAAAAGCAGACTTGTCTCGGTCTCCCCAACACCCGGCAAGCACTAAAGCCACAGATGGGATGGCGATAAACCTAACGATCTTCATAGTTATCCTCGCTTGTCCAAGCGTTCTTAAATCCTAAGCCTCAGTTCTCATAAACAACGGCTTCTGCACAGTCTTCTTCGCCGATGCGACAGCTTATGTCCGTTAAGTGAACCTCGAATGAGGCTTCGCAAGCTTGTTTCGGCAACTCCACAAACAACGTGCTTTTCCCGCTCGGCAGGTCGACATAGCGCACATGGTCGGATCTGGAGTAGGCGTTACGCGGACCACCTGTCCATTTATCCTTGAATATATCGTACTTAGGTTCCTGTGCCGCCAGAGGGTCCATTACAGTGACCTCAAAGCCTAGGTGGTGAATGATTTCTGAATTGCCGTTTTCCAGCTCAAATCGCACTGCGCAATTCTCCAGGCTCATACCAAATAAAGAGCTGCTGCTTTTCACCGAACCAATATGGCGCAACGAGATTTCTTTGGGCTTGCAAGCCGCTAAAAAAATGAATGAAAAGAGTACGGCGAAACCAATTTTCGCCCAAACACCAAACACTTGGCGCAGGCTCCTGTTCCTATAGCTGTCCACTATGTTGCTCCTTGATGCTACTGGCTGAAGCAGTGCCCTAGAAAACCGGGAACTATCGGTATGCAAGTTCCAAAATCCTGGCGCTGCACTGTTTTGGCAGGGCAGGGCTGCATTTAGCGCGTCATGTTTGACAACACGCCTTTTGAGCGGATTTGGCTAAAGATGACGAATATCGGTACAATGATACCAATCGCGGCGACATACTATAAAAATGTGAACCAAATTCCAAAGCCTACAGTTGATCGCCGCACGTTGATAAAGCCAGCCCCGGCAACCAGCGCGAAAGTAGCAATCTTCAGAACCAATGCATTTGTAGGATCATATGTTTGGGAGTTCGGGTTGCTCATCAAAGCACCAAACAACAGCGTTCCGAGACTGAGGACAACGAAAACAAAAGTCCAATTAAAAACCATGTTGAAGCCATAGATTTCCCTGGCTTTTCTGGCTTGATTCATCAGAACAAAGATTGAGCCCAATACAAAGGCAATAACCAATAACACATTAAAAGCTTCCATGAAGCTTGTTCTCCTTTCGATTTGTTACGCGAAACCTTGCACTTAGGTGCCGCCACGCATTGGATTGAATGCTGGTATTAAAATCGCGTAATCGACAAAGTCGAAGAATATAGGATTTTCCCTAGGTTGGTGCGAAACCTCTTAGTCTTTGCATCGGAGCCGTTGTCCACAACAATCCACTGTCAGCACAACGCTTTAGCGATTTGCTTCGGCTTACAAGGGCGAGGTCTGGATTGTGAGCCGCGGTTGGAATCCCGTGGCGAAGACCTCAGAACAGTTAGGATCGAATTCACGAATTCAACGGTATAATCAAGATTATGTTAAATTTGGTGCGGGTGGAGGGACTTGAACCCCCACGCCTTGCGGCGCCAGAACCTAAATCTGGTGCGTCTACCAATTTCGCCACACCCGCAACCAAGCGCCGTAGCGCCAGACTGGGGCGCTGATAACAAAGCTTGCGTCCGAGTGCGAGAGGTAAATTGGGCTAAATGTGAACTTTGTTGCCTTGATTGAAGCACGCCTGTCGCTCTGATTTGGAGCACAAGCAAAACAAGGTCGATTTGAACCCCCAACAAAACGACTTGAACTAGTTTCACGGGAACTTCTGGTCGCCTTGAGCCGTTTCTTCCATCCTTATTCTTCGCGAGATCCATTCGAAAGCTCCAGTTTTTCGCCATCCTCGCTGACGCGTTTACGTTGAGCGATCAAAGAAAGTGTTTTCTTCTTTGGCTTCAACGGTGAGGCGTAATTCGTCCTTGCGAGGCAGACAAATTGCCCTCAACACAGTTTCCGAACAGCATTATATCCACATTACTGAATATTAATCAGTGCTTTAGCAATCCACTTGCCACACACCATACTCAAAGACTCTACATAGTTGCCGACAGCAGGCACGGTAACCGAAGAAAATTGCTATGCTCGTATGGGTTGAGGCATTCTTATGTGAGCGCCGCCATGAAGCCGCCACATTTCAACCGCCAAAAAATCTTATTCGCGTCAAAATAAGACCGCCTTGAAGGGTCTTCTTGTGTGACAGGAGTTAATGAGTCTTTTTCGCCACTTTGGCATCGGTACGAGTCTTCTGCTCAACTCCAGTACAAGGTTTTCTATTGTGACCGATCTAAACCCTACCGTTGCCGCCGAGCAAGACGCTGTCTTCTTCGCTCGCGAGAGTTTTCTTGGTGAACTCAAGACACTGAACCGAGATCATCCCAATACGGGCTTTGGTATTTCGCTGCGCACCCACTCGGGTGAACACTATCTTTTGGCGAATGCCAGAATGCCTTTGCCTGCCGCGAAATCACACGGATTTCCCACTGGACGCCGTGTCGCGTGCCTTGAGAACGGCGACCGGTTCAGCTCGATCGAAGTCTTGGCGGACTCCAAAGCTTACGAAACCATTTCTCCGCGTGCCGAGGCCGAGATTTTGGGCAATGCCCTGGATTTGATCGCACGCATCGACACTCTGACAAGCATCCCTGCGGGTCGCGTGCCGCACGAACCCCAGATTGCTGCTACGGGAACCGGAGGTTAAGCATGGCGCGCAACGATCACCTTTTGTCTGTCGGCAACGAAGCACTGGCACCGATGACCTCTGCCATGACGTCGCTGACGGCGCAGATCGATCAACTGACTGAGGTGGCTGATGCGCGCTCCTCGGCACGTCTGGCGACCCTCAAGACGCGGATGGAAAATTTCACCGCCAGCATCACAATGGTGGGCCAGGTCAAAGCAGGCAAGTCATCCATTGTGAATATTCTGGCCGGGCGCCCTGCCCTGCTGCCGTCGGACGTCAACCCGTGGACATCTGTGGTCACGACCCTGAACATCAACACACGCCCGCCAGGCGACACCAAAGCCAAGTTCACATTCTTTGAGCAGGAGGAATGGGACAACCTGATGGTCGGCGGCGGTCGTTTAGGCGAACTTGCGAACCGGGCTGGCGCAGATGACGAAATGGATGACATCCGCCGTCAGATTGGCGAAATGAAAGCCAAATCAGAAGAACGCCTTGGCAAGCATTTTGACCTGATCCTGGGTCAGAGCCATCAGTACGATCACTTCGACGAAGAACTGATCCAACGCTATGTTTGCCTGGGCGACGAAGATGATCCGGACATTGATCCGAAAACCGGGCGATTTGCCGACGTTACAAAATCGGCTGAGCTTTACATGGATATTCCGCAATATCCCATCGCGCTGAAGCTGTGCGACACACCGGGTGTCAACGACACATTCATGGTGCGCGAACAGATTACGCTGCGCAGTCTGCGCGGGTCTGAGGTTTGTGTAGTCGTCTTGGCTGCAAGCCAGGCGCTGACCACAATGGACATGGCTTTGATGCGTATTATTGCGCAGTTCGAAAACCGCCAGATTGTCCTGTTCGTTAACCGCATCGATGAGCTTTCTGATCCCGTCAACCAAGTTCCAGAAATCCGCGATCGCATTCAGGATACACTGAAGCAAAACAATATCGACACCAATACCAGCGTCGTTTTTGGCAGTGCTCTGTGGGCCGAAGCAGCCTTGACCGGAAACCCGGACATTCTGACCGAAGAGGCGCGCGAAGCGCTGAACACATTCTACTTGGCCGCAGGTTTCGGTGATCAAGCGGCATCGCTGGACAAGATTTGGGCCCTGTCCGGCCTGCCCGATCTGCTTTTGGCTATCAATGAGCGTATTGCCGAAGGCGCAGGAACACGGCTGATGGAACGTGTACGCCACCGTGCACGTAATATAGCAAGCCAAATCCGAGCTACAGCAGTCGCGAAAAACCTGTCCGAAGGTGAAGGTGTTACCAGAGACCTGGACGGCGTGTCACCAGAAGACGCAATCAACACCGTGTCGGCGGAATATGAAAAGAAAGCGGCAGAACTGACAAATGCCTTGCGCGACAAAGTGCTGGAACGTCTGAACTCGGCTGAATCCAGCTTTGTCAAACGCGCAACAGACTCTTTGATCGCCCATCTTGAGAAAAACGGCGAACAAGGTACGTGGCAATACGACCCTGCGGGCTTGCGGACGCTGCAAAAGGCAGCCTATTTCAGCTTCGCCCGGGCGATGCGCAAAGACGCCGGGGCGCTATATGCCACCGCGGCAGCGGATGTCGAAGCCCTGTATCACAAGATTTTGGGCAACCATCTGGGTGAATTCAGCATCGAAGCACCCATCGTGCCCCGTGTTCCACCTCCGCTGGGCATTGGCCGGACTATTGCGCTGGACTTGCAAAGCACTTGGTGGCGTCGATGGTGGCAAAGACGCAAAGGGTTCGAGGCTTATGCTGCAGACTATACACGTCTGATCGCGTCCGAAGCAAACTCGATCACCAAGGACATTGAAGAAAACCAGATTGCCGCGGTGCTTGAAAACGTCCGCGCAACTCTGACGGACTTCATGCGCGAGCAGAAAGAAACACTGCTGAGCATTTCGGCATCGGCTGACAAAAATGCAGGCCAAACTGCAGCGGCGATGGCGGGTTTGCAGCCTCAGAAATCCAAAGATGAGATTCTGGGTGACATCCTAAAAGATCTAAGCAACGAAGCGGCATAAGTAGAAAAATGGCAAAAGACTCACAAACACGCTTTGTTTCACCGAAGGCATGGGAACGTATCGAGCATTGGTCCCGCCGCAAGCCGGTTTTTGCCCTGATGGGCGAATTCAGCGCCGGCAAGTCTACGTTGATGAACTTTCTGCTGCGAACGCAGACCTTGCCGACGCAGGTCACCGCGACCCAATTGCCGCCGGTCTGGTTCAGCTGGGGCAATCGCGCTCCTTACGTCAAACGTCACGACGGAAGCATTGAAGTCATTGAGCTGGACGACCTTGAGAGCGTTGGCGTCAACGATGCACAGTTCATACGTGTCTTTCTTGAAGCCGACATTCTTGAGGCGGTCGACCTGATCGACACCCCCGGTATTTCGGATCCAAAAATCTCAACCGATGTTTGGCAACGCGCCGTCGGCCAGGCAAATGGTGTCTTGTGGTGCACCCATGCGACCCAAGCCTGGCGCGAGACGGAGCGCGCAACTTGGGTTTCTTTGCCCGAACGCCTACAGCACAACTCGCTGCTTTTGATCACACGGGCGGATGCGCTGAACATCAAAGACCGTCAAAAAGTTCTGCGCCGCGTGAACCGTGAAGCGGGCCACTTGTTCAATCGGTCCATTCTGTTTTCTGCGCGCGATGCGATCGTCGCCCGCGACAAAACCGGTGACGCCGAAATGTGGTCGCGTAGCGGTGGTGGAAAGATGATCGACAGCTTCCTTGAGATCACAGAGCAGATCATGGAAAACCGCGCCGACCAACTGGCCCGGTATCAGATCGACAAGAGTCAACCGGATGCGCCGAAAGTGCAACCCGTGCGGCCAGCGCGGAAATCGGACGGAGAGGTACAGTCAGAAGCCGCACCGTTGCGGTTGGTCAACCCAGTGGACTCGGAAGCTCAGTCAGAACAGAGTGATGCTGCGGTCGTCACAAGCTTTCCCGTTCGCCCCGCCAGAGTGGAACGACGCACAGACGAAGCCGAACGCGTGCGTATCAACGCGGAAGAGGCCGAGCGCTTGCGGGCTGAAATGGTCTCGGAACCCGAGCCGCCGACGCTGGAAGAACCAGATACAAGCGATGATCTACGTGCCTTTTTCAAGGACAAATCGAATGATCCGCTGGAACTGACCAGTGTAGCCGGGTTGGATGACACCGTCGATGAATTCGACTTGTCAGGTGGTACCGATTTCGACGATGAAACTGACGATCTTCTTGACGAGGACACCGACATCGAAGACGTCAGCGCTGCGGCTGACGAGGAAGATACATCTGAGGATGTTCTGGCTTCGTTGAACACAACCTTGCAACACGAAACGTTGGATGAGGACGCTGCGGTGGATCACATCCGAGACGTCGAAGAACCTGAAGATCGTGGGATTGAAGTCTCGGTTTCGTCTATTGCCGCTTTGATGGCAGCCCAACCCGGAAACAATGCCGACGATTATGAACCGGAGCCCGAAACCAGCGGGCTGATTGAAGCTGCCTTGCCGGATCAGGTGGACGCGAATATTGCAGTGCTTGGGGAATTGCCAGAGGTCGCGGTTGGCTCACCCCTGAGCGCATCGGACATGTGGCGTGAGATTGCGAACAGCGCGGATCTGCCCAAGGATGCAGATGGGCTCAGAAGCGTGTTCCAAGCGTTTTTGGTAGAGTTCGACCAAATCGCGATCGAACACAGCGAAAAGCAGACAAAGGACGCATTGCAACCCATTCCAAAAGCCAAAGAGAACAGCGCAGCAGAGTGGCACGTATTGTGATGAAAGCCGAATCGATCTAACAGAAACACATTAATAAAAACAAGGACTTAAATGTCTATTCAGGACGCCTTGAGCACAGCGATCGAAACAATACCCGACTGCATCGCAGCCGGGTATGTCGATATGGAAACCGGGATGTTGCTGGGCAGTTGCGTTTCGGAGCCAGACAGCACGGAATCTCTGGATACGTTGGCCATCGCTGTGGCCAACCTGTTTCAAGGGCGCGGTGTGGCTGCGTTCGAGGCGCTTTTGCGTCAGGCCGGGGGCGAAGAGTCGGAAAACACTGGGTTTGGGGAAATCGCAGTGTTTTCAAAAGATCGCCTTAATATTTTCCTGCGGACCAAGGAATATCCTGATCACGTGGTCTGCTATATCTGCCGCAACAGCGCAAATGTCGGGTTGGCGCTTACAAAATCACATCTCAGTCTGGGGCCGGTCGCGGCCGCAGTTTGAACGGGACCAGAGGGGGTCACGGTATGATGGACACTGACATTCTGGACATGCTCGAAGACATCGGGCGGTCCTCGGTTGCGCGGCTGTCACCAGCGGTAACGATCGCGGGCGAGTCCGCTGCAGCGAGGCGTAGCGCTGTTTTGCATGCTATTCGTGGTACTGTTCTACCTCGTCGGCTGGAATTCACGGCTTCTAATGGCGCGTGTCTGGCCATCGAAGTGAACAGTTCACGTGTCACAGATGTTTTCCAGGTGCCGACTGGACCGAAGCCTGACTTCGAAACCGAAGGGCGCGGTGAGTTGGTCGAAAAACTGGCTCAACTTGTGTCTGACATCGCAAACGCCCCTGCCCCGCTTGAAATGATGTCCGGCAAGCCGGATTCAGATCTTGAGGCAGACGACGTTGGCTTGACCTACAGTGAAATCGTAGGGGCCTGCGCGGCCATCGAACTGTCTGCTGAACCGATTGTTTCGGTGGTGCCGGATGTCAAGATGCTCACGGAGGACGAGCCTCTGCCAGCTCAGATGGAAGATACAGAAACACTTCTGGCACAAGAGTTTTTTGACGGTGCCAGGCGTTTTGCATCTGGCCGCGTTTTGATCGACAGTGTGGAAAAAACCGCCCTGTCCTATGCGGACTCTTGTCAGCCTTCCGAAGATATGCATCCCGACCAGAACGTTGTAGCTCGTTTTGCTGCGGATCTTGCAGGCTGGGATAACGACACTCGGGACGAGTTTGACGGCCCCCACCTTATCGTCATGCGCCCATCTGGAGGTAAGAGTGCTGGAATTGCAGCGCTCAGCGACACCGGGCAAATCGCCGTTGCCATCCACGACGCGCGCAAACTGGGGGCGGTCGTCAGTCTGTGGACGTCTTTGCAGGGGGACAAGGAATGACTTCCCCCCGAGCATTCAAATTTTCGATTAATTCAATCCGATTTTTTGTGACCAAGGTAGTGAGTAATGAGTGAAACACATCGCCGCGAGCTTATCCGCATCGCAGAAGATATGAACGAAACCAGCAATGATGAAACGCGTCATTTCATTTCGCGTATCATCGGAGATCTGGGAAGTCTGAAGCCGTCAATCGCCTTTGTCGGGCAGATCAAAGCTGGTAAATCCCGTCTGATCAACGGGTTCACGGGTCAGGCAGAGTACCTGCCATCGGACGTCAACCCATGGACCACCGTGATCACCGATATGCATTTCGGGCATCCATCCGGCCGTACCGATGGGGCTGAATTTCATTTCTTCGACAACCACCAATGGCAATCCCTGATCGCCGAAGGTGAAGAACTGCGCAACATGTTCCCCGATGACGAGGACAGCTATAAGCGCGAGATGATCGAAGAACAGGTCGAGGCCATGAAGAACCGGGCGCGCCTGCGTCTGGGCGACAGCTATGAGCAGTTGTTGGGGCAACACCACGATCTGGATGAACTGAACTCAGACGACCTGGCGCGTTACGTCTGCGCGGGCGATGATCCTGCTGAGGATGGCAGCGTTGACCCCGGCAGTGATCGTGGACTTTACAGTGACATCACGCGGAAGGCCGAAGTCTATTTTGACATCGGGCATTTCCCGTTTCCCTTAACTGTAACGGATACTCCGGGGGTCAATGACCCCCTGCTGATCCGTGAAGAGATTTCGCGCCAATACCTCAAGGAATCCGATTTCTTTGTGGTGGTTCTGTCCGCACATCAGGCTTTGTCGCGCGCAGACCTGAAACTATTCCGTCTGATGCAGGCTTTGGAGCTTGGCCAGATTGTTGTGTTCATCAACCGAGTTGATGAATTGGGCGACGGCCCCGAGGATGCGGCCAAGGTCCGTTTTGATGTTCTGGACGGGTTGGAAAAAGCGCTCGGCAATTCTGATATCGATGTGCTGATGGGCAGTGCTCAATGGGCGCACTATGCTTTGACCGGCGATGAGACCGGTGTGAATCATGATCATGTTCTGGCGTGGCTGCGGGCGCATCCGGAACAGATGAAACAATATCTAAACGGCGTGGCCGAAATCAAACAAGGCCCAGGTCCGATCAGTCGAGAGGCTGTATTGCGCTTTGCAGCAATGATCGCCTCTGGTCTGCCTGATCTACGCCGGCACGTCACCAAAGCCCTCACTGACGGGCCAATTGACGAACAGCTTCGTATGTCATGGCAACACCTTGACAGTTTCGCAAGGGGCGAGCTTGAGCGGTCTCAGGTTCATTTGCGTGCGTTGAAGGACGAAAACAGCTCGGGTACGCGCAACACTGAAGACAGTGACAAGACGCTTGGCGAATTGCGCAAATTGGTTGCCGATAAGACCCAGGACATCACACGGGACATGGATGATGTCCTGTCCAATCTGCGTGGTGTGATGGATGACACGGTTGCCGAATCCGTCTCGGCCGTGGTGCGTGGGCCAAATGGTCAATCACCTCTGCTGGCCAAGGGGGGCGCAACTGAGCTGAACTTTACCCCGTTGCGCGAACACATGCGGGAACTGGTGCAAGGTGCATCGCAAGTGGTTCGCCAGCGTATGCTGAGCGAACTCTATGCGATCGACATGCAATGCAACGCAGCTTTACGCGCATTGCCGGGTTGGCAAGAGCCCGTCGACAATCGCATGAACACCAGCGCAGTTCGCTGGTTCAGGCCAGACACCACTGCCCTCACCCGTGGAATTACGGTTGAATTGCGTGTAAACTGGTTGTCGCGCCTGATCTCGCGCAACAGTGTCGTTACGCGGGCCGAACGAATGATTGTGCAAGAGTTCGAACTGATCGGAGACGATTTGATCGACACCACACGAGACAACTTGCTGGAACGGCTGAACACAGTTTTGGATCACTATGTCGCGCTGTTGGCGGGTCATTTTGAACACCGTTCTGGTGCCGGTGAATTGAATGCTCAGGCCGAAGCACAAGCTGCATTCGACAGAGCACGCCGAATTGCTTCGGATCTGGAGAGCGTCTTTGGAACTGGCAATGCGGACGAACGACAAGCAGAGGCTGCGGAATGATTGAATTTCCCGGAACCGAACAGGAAGTGCACCAGCTGGAGCGCTTTCTGACCGCGACTGAAAAACTGTCGTCGGACGAGACTTTGAAGGATATGCGCGCAAGGGCTCTGGCCCACGCTGAACGGCTGTCCAACGCGGTCAATATCGGGTTTGCCGGGGAATTTGGTGCGGGCAAGTCGAGCCTCGCAAACATGCTGGCCGGTGCAGATATTCTGCCCACCGGTCCGCAACATCTGAAACTGCCGCTGGTGATTGTAGCTTACGCCGAAACGCCTGAAACAACTGTAGGCTGGTGGAACCAAGAGCCGAAGACATATTCCGGTATCGCCCTTGAAAAAGCGGCGGCGGACGAGCCTGATTTCATCTCGGTGGGGATCAATACGCCTGCGCTTAAGGAAATTTCCCTGTTTGATCTTCCTGGTTCGGGTGCTTTGGACGACACCTATAAAAATACGCTGGATCTGCTGAAATTTGTCGACTGCGCCATCTGGTGCACAAACGGTACAAACGCGTGGCGCGAGACTGAGCGCCACCTGTGGTCGAAAGTGCCACCTGAACTGCGCTCGAATAGCCTGCTTGCTGTAACACACGCAGACTTGCCGCCGGTACAGGGTTCACTGGACCGCGTTTTGGCTCGTCTTAACAAGGAAAAGGAAGGGATGTTCCGCGAGGTCGTTCCGATTGGCACTCCGGTGGCGGTCAAGGCAATGGCTCAAGAGCCGGAACCCGACTTCGCACTTTGGGAAACTTGCGGAGGACAGAACCTTGCCGAACAAGTTCTGGACGTGGCCTCAAACCGGCGTCGCAATGACCTGGAGGCCGCTCAGAAAGACTTGCAGGATGAATTCCTGCCGTATCTTAAAGAGCTACAGGGACCCGAACCGGAACCGGCTCTTTCGGATACTGCAACAATGCAATCCGCGTTAGGCTCCGCCCTGCCCCCCTTGAACAACCCCATTCTTGAAGACTGGCTGGCCGCGATTGCAAGCATTTACGAAGATCTGCGCGAGTCCTCGGATATTGAGCCCGCCGCCTTCTTGCAAAGCTGTCAGGAGATTGTCGAAGACTTTGCGGAACGGCTTGAGCAAGGCGGCGAAATTGACCCTGAAGCGGATTGGATTCCTGCCGAGTTTGAAAAGGCAACCGACTTGCTTTTGTTGTTGCAGTTCGAAAGCGGCGATGCACCACTAAAGGATGCAATCAGCATACTTGCACAGTTGGGAGACAACCTGGCATGGGCCGGCAGCACGGTTGCCGCAGCTCAGTCCAAAACCGGCACTTGATAATCTCCCGTTAAGATTGAGCGCATTTCAGCGATTCGAAGGGCCGAGGAATCGGTCCTTTATTGTTTCGAATTCGTAGACCAACCGGCTAAATTTGGGGTGTACGTTTTCAATGCCGTCGCCCCATTTATCAATATATAGATATTTTGACACCCAAATAACTATATATGCTATAGATCGAAAAACGATCCATAGTGAAGCCATCAGGCGGCCCCAATAAAGTCAAATTTGAAACGTCTAACCGTTCTTAAGTGTCCTGCGGTTGTTTTTGGTTGTGAGTTCGTGGGCTGTTGGCCCTGTTAGATTTAGCCGCAAAACGAGTAGAACGGGCGGATTGAAATGAGCCACAACCAGGCTGTCGGTGCGACGCACGACGAACCAAAAATTGAAGGATTGCAACCGGGCGCAAAATTGCTGCGCGGTCAGTATGAGATCCTCCGCTTTCTGAGCAACGGGGGATTTGGGATCACCTATCTTGCGCGCGACAGCCTGGAGCGCGACGTGGTGATCAAAGAGTGTTTCCCTGGTGCTTTGTGTCGGCGCAACGGTGATCTGGTCGAACCAAACGACCCCGCTTACAAAGAAGACCTGCGCGCGATCATTGACCTATTTATTCAGGAAGCCCGCAATCACGCACGCCTTGTGCATCCCAACATCGTCGATGTGCATCAGGTGTTTGAAGACAATGACACCGCATACATCGCAATGGATCTGATCCGCGGCTGCGATCTGCTGGATTATGTTGAAAACCCGGAAAACGATGCAGGCCCCGATTTCATCGTGCAAGTCACGGAGAAGATGCTGTCTGCGGTTTCGTTCATCCACCAAAGCGGCATGTTGCACCGCGACATTTCACCGGACAACATCCTGATCGATGAGAACAGCGATCCGGTCCTGATCGACTTTGGCGCGGCGCGGGAGCAGGCTGCAAACAAATCCGCGGCTTTGCTCACCCTTCGTGTCATCAAAGACGGGTATTCTCCGCACGAATTCTATGTACGGGGCGCCGAGCAGGGGCCGAGCAGCGACCTGTATGTACTGGCTGCAACGCTGTACCATGCCATCAGTGGTGAACGCCCGGTCGATGGCCAGAGCCGCTTGAACGCCTTTAACAACGGACAGGACGATCCCTATTCCCCCCTTGCGGGTCGTTTCGAAGGGTATCCCGACGGATTCCTTGAAGCGATTGACAAGGCGATGGAAGTTCACACGACAGATCGCTTGCAGACAGCGCTGGATTGGTTGCGCATGTTCCGCGGCCCGGGTGTTATGTTTGATACCTTTGCCTATCGCCCGGTCTCGGTGATCGTGGGCATGGACCGGAAAGACAAAGAAGAAGAAAAGGCGCGGATCAAGGCGGAAAGTGAAAACGCCGAAGCCGTCGTGACTGCGCTGCTGGCTGGAAACTCCGATATCGTTGTTGGCAACGACGACAAGAAGAATGAGGATCTGGCAAAACTCACCGTGAAAGAAGAAACGCCTGTCGCTGTCGATACTGTGGTTCAAAGCGGTTCTGGCGGCAGCGGCAAACTGATCGCTGGTGTGGCAGTGGTTGCGGTTGCTCTGGCGGCTGGTGGATATTTTGCGATGTCTGGTGATAAGCCTGAAGCACAGGTTGAGGCACCTGTTGCGCAAGCTGCTGAAGAAGCGCAGGCAACCGAAGCTGCAACGCCAGCAAGTGAGGTCACCAGCACAATAACGGAAGAGCCCGAAGCTGAAACCGCAGCAGTGCCAGAGCCAGAAACTGCACCTCTAGCAGAAGAGCCTGTCGAGCAGGCACAAGCCGAGACTGCGGAGACAGTTGTCACAGAAACAGCGCCCGCAACCCCTGACACGTCGGAAACTGAGGCTCAGGTCGCTACCGTCGCAGTGGCGGAACCAGAGGTCGCTGCATCTGGTGCTACTCCAGCGGAACAGCAGGTATCTTTTGCCCATTGGGATGTAGAAATTCCTTTCCAGACGTCTCGCCGTCGCGGTTCGACCGGGCCTACCATCGCTGTGACCGGCCTCAACCCAAATCAGGACATGAGTGTGATTGGCGATTGGGTGCAGCGCGGCGCGGTGATCTTTACATTGAATGGAAAGCCCGTCCGCGAGGACGCCACTTTTGCGGCTCAGGTATTGGACAAGTTGAGCATCGACCCTGACGGCTATACCCGTGTGGCCGCCCGCTATCGTCCGCTTGGACAAACCCGGGCACAAAATGGGCTGCTTGCCCTGCCAGTGGTGCGCTCGGTCGGGCTCGAGAACGGTTACACCTTTACCGTCAGCAGTTCGGATGATGAGGGCTGGAAAACTGTGGTGGAATCAGTTCCGTCCGACGCCGCAGGCGGCCTGCAAAGAGGTGACGTCCTGCTGAGCGAAAGCCAATCCCGCATGAACCTGGATGGATCGGAAAGCCTGGACGCGATGCTTGTAGAGCTGGTCGCTGAGGGTCAGCCGGAAGCTAATCTAACCGTCCTGCGCAATGGTGCAGAAGCCGCTGCAACCATGCAGCTTGCACAGGAGTGATCTGACCGGTTCGTTTGTGATCTGCCAGCGTGTGTTTGCTGAGGGTGGCAGCCAGTTTTGTCACCCCGGCGGGGACCGGCCCGCCGCAGAGAGTACCAGTTCCCTTGAGTACCCGATGAGTGTCTCCGCGCTTGCGTGTGCGGGATAAGTAGCAGCCTACGGCACAGGAAATTCGTGCCGCCAAATCAAAGGTGTCGACACCATGTTCAAATACAAAAGCCCTCTGAGCCGGCTTCTAGAAGGTGCCGGCAAATCCAAAGAAGAAGATACTTCGGAAACCACAGACGCGGTAGAAACCCCTGCAGCTGAAGGCGAAAAACAAGAGCCCATTGCGGACTTTAACGCTCTACGGGCGGCGCTGGCTGGTGGGAACATGACGTCCGAGTCCTACGAGGAAACGGATGAACTGATCCCCGAAGAGAAAATGCCCGAATTCGACGAGGCCGAGGCCGAGGTCGCTGAAAACGTCGAAGAGTCCATTTTCGCCGAAGACACAGCAAGCGAGGATGACGCACCGGAAGAAATCCTGACCGCTGAGATCGCTGAAGAAGAGGAAGTGGTCGAAGACGAACAGATCATCACCTTGCATATTGCCGATGACCCGGCGATGACCCCTGTAGAAGTGACCTCAGCAAGCACTGTGGTTGAAACGGTGGAACCGGAAGCTGAGGAAGCCGCGCAAAAGGTGGTTGCCGAAGCAGCAGAGGCCCCGGGGCAAGAGCCGGAACAGACCGTTGAACCGGTTGCTGAGGCAGTCCAGCCCACGCCCCCTGCCGCTGCTCCGACGGAAGACCGCCGTTCGCGCGTCAAAACAACCTTCTTGGGTTTTGAGCGTGCAGATACGCACGTGCAAGAGTTGATCGAAACCTCGGAACCCGTCGCCAAGACCGAGGCCGCACAAGAGACCTTCCCCGTTGGCTGGCTGGTCGTTACGTCCGGGCCCGGTCGCGGTGCCAGCATCACATTGACCGAAGGCCTGATGCAGATTGGTCGAAATGATGACCAGGCAATCCAACTCGACTTTGGCGACACCGGTATCTCACGTTCGAACCATGCCGTCATTGCCTATGATCCTGAAGATCGAAAGTGTTACCTGGGTCATGGCGGCAAGGCCAACCTTGTACGTCTGAACGGCAAGCCCGTGTTGAGCACCGTGGCCTTGTCCAGCGGTGATTTGATCCGTATCAGCGAAACCTCCATCCGATTTACAGCCTTCTGCGACGAAGGTTTTGATTGGCGGGATTCCTGATAAATGCTGGCAACTCCGGCATATGATGTTGCGCTGATCCTGAACCAAGGTCAGCGAGAGACGCAGGAAGACGCCATCGCGGCGCGCATGTTCAACTCGTCGGATGCGGGCTATGTCGTGATTGCCGATGGTATGGGCGGTCACGACGCCGGTGAAGTCGCGTCAGAAATGGTGATTTCAGCCTGGCGTGACGCGTTGGACGCAGAACTTGAGGCGGAAACGCTGAACGAAGGATCCGCGATTGATGCCCTTCCATTGGCGGCCATGCAGGCAAATGCAGCGATCGCCAACCATAACGAGGCGCAGGGACAGGGCTTTAACATGGGCTCGACCTTATTGGGTGTCTTGCTTCTGGGGCAGCGCGTTTTCTGGATTTCCATCGGGGACAGCCCTCTTTTTCTGTTCCGCGACAACACGTTGACGCAGATCAATGAAGATCACTCAATGGCGCCCGTGATCGATGCGAAACTGAGCGCGGGAGAGATCACAGAAGCTGAAGCGCGGGATTTGGACCGAAACCAACTGACTTCCGTGATCATGGGCGGCGCTATTCCCAAAGTGGATTGCCCCGAACATCCCATGCAGGTCACATCAACGGATATTCTGATCCTTGGCAGTGATGGCTTGCAGTATCTCAGAGACACCGAAATTCAATCGGTTCTGAGCAAGCACCAACACTCTCTGGCTCAGGATATCGCCGAGGCGTTGCTGTTGGCGGTTCAGGCCAAAAACGATCCGGATCAGGACAATCTGTCCATCGCTGTCGCGAAATTCACAAGAACATAGTCAGGCAAAGCAACAGGACCCATGAAAAAGCACCTCATCATATCCAGCCTTGCTCTTGCTGCCGCCACCGGCGCAGCGTCAGCGCAAGAGGCTTGTACCAGCTACGAAATCCAACGTGGTGACAGCCTCAGAGAATTGGCGATTGAAGTTTATTCTACCGAAGACTTCCGCATTATCTTCGACGCCAACCGTGACGTCATTGGGTCGAATCCAAACATAATCCGTGTTGGCGATGTACTGGAGTTGCCGTGTCTGGAAGATGTTGGCCGTGCTCCGGCTCTTGCGGACACCGAAGCAGAACGTCTTGCTGCGGAAATGGCAGCAGAGCTGGTAAAAGCCGCCGAGGAACGCGCCGCAAAAGCTGTGGCTGAGGCCGAAGCCCGTGTGGCAGCAGCCGAAGCGGAAGCAAAGAAAGCCAGTGAAGAGGCAGTCGTCGAAGCACGAGCCGCAGCCAAAGAAGAAATTGAGGCCGCCCGATCAGAAGCCGCTGCGTTGATCCGGAATGCCGATGCAGGAGAGCGTCCGGAAATTCGAGACCGGCAGCTTTTGTTGATCACCGGCGGGAACTATGCCCCCTTTACTGACGAGGCGCTGCCAAACCGTGGGTTGTATACCAACCTTGTTGAAACGGCCATGCTGCGTGCAGCACCGGAACAGTCCTACAAGATCCAGTTTGTGAACGACTGGTCATCTCATCTGGATCTGTTGATGCCAACACTAGCATTTGACGGAACCTTCCCTTGGTCGCGCCCAAACTGCGAAGAGCCTGAAGCCCTGTCAGAAAGCGATCGCTCGCGCTGTGAAACCTATAACTTTTCGAACCCGTTCTACGAAGTTGTGGACACCTTCTTTGCCTTCGAAGGCTCGGGGTATGAAGAGGCGCTGAGCTATGCCGACTTTGCAGGCACAACGATTTGCCGTCCCGAAGGTTGGTCGACCTCTCACATGGACGCCGTCAGCCTTTACGAGCCGATCATCACTTTGTTGCGTCCGGTTTCGCCCGACGATTGCTTTCATGCGGTGATCGAAGGCCGCGCGGATATTGTCGCAATCGAAGCCCATCTGGCGGTCGAAGCAATCCAACGCCTGGGATACGAACACCGCATCATCGAAAACCCCAACCTGGCGGCGATTAAGTCGCTTAACGTCATGACCCACAAAGATAATCCTGATGGGGAGGCGATCCTTGAGACGCTTAATCAGGGTCTGGCAATCATGCAGCAATCCGGAGAGTGGCGCGACATCGTGTCGACCGCTCTGCGGCATCAAATGGAAAATGGATAAGGCCCCAACTGGCCTGACAAAACTAAAGTCTGGAGGACGTGGACATGTTTGAATTCAACCTTAAAAAAGTAGCCCTGTCGGCCACCGCCGTTACAGCACTGACTGCTGGTGCAGCCGCAGCACAGGAAGCTTGTACCAACTACACAGTTCAGGACGGCGACACGATGGCGACTATCGCAATCGCTGCCTATGGCACCTCGAACTATCAGCCGATCTTCAACGCGAACCGCAACGAGATCATCAACCCGAACGCTCTGGAGCCGGGCCTGGTACTGGCGCTGCCTTGCGAAGACGGGAGCCTGCCCAACGGCCGAACTGCTCAGGAAATCATCGCAGAAGAAGAAGAGCGCGCGGCGAGTGTCAAGCGTTCCAACGTCTATGCGCCTCCCATCAAGATGGTTGCCGGTAACGGCTGGGAGCCGTTTACAACCGAGAACCTTAGCGGTGGCGGCATCATGACTCGTCTGGCGACGACCAGCCTTCAGCGCGCGGGTAACCAACGCGATTATTCGGTCAGTTTCGTTGATGACTGGAGCTCGCACCTTGATACCCTGTTGCCACTTGGTGCGTTTGACATCTCCATCGCTTGGACTGTCCCGGATTGCACAAACCGAACATACGAATGGTCGGCTGAAACAACTGCCCGCTGCACCCAGTTTGTTGCCTCGGTGCCAGTCTACGACGTTGTCGGCGGCTTCTTCACTCTGCCGGAAAGCCAGTATGCAAGCGCTACGGATTTCAGCGATCTTGAAGGTTCCACCATCTGCCGGATGGCAGGTTGGAGCATGGTTGTTCTGGAAGAAGTCGGTTTGAACCGTGAGAATACAACCGTCGTCCAGCCGAATTCCGCGCGTGAATGCCTGGATGCGGTTTTGACCGGCACGGCTGATGTGGCCGCGTTCGAGGTTGATCTATTCGCATCCACGATGAACGATATGGGCTTGACCTCGTCTGATATCATTGAAAACCCATATGTTTCGACACTGTCGTCGATGAGTTTCCTGGCGCATCGTACAAACCCGTTCGCGCGCGAGTATATTGCGATGATGAACAAAGGCCTAAACGAAATGCGCGAGTCCGGTGAATGGTACGCGATTATTTCGGACTCGCTGCGTGAACAAAATGCAAAACTGAACGCAGCTTCGAACTGATCCCTCGGTTCAGCTGAAACTATGGGCCGGTCTACGCACCGGCCCTTTTTTCTTTCAGGAAGCGTCCAATTTCTTCGGAAGACAAATTTTGGCCGTTTATCTGCTGCATAACCGCCTCATAGGCACAGCATTCTGAGCCTGAAGCGCAATCATCATTCCCCTTGCGGGACCGCAAAAGCATGAGTGACGCATGATACAAGGTGCCTTGGATCTCAGGAAAAAATCGGTAACGCCGGTGAACAGGCCGGATTTGGACATTGCCGTGATCTTACCGTGCTACAATGAAGCGATTGCCATTGGTGAAACCGTAAAACAGTTTCGTGCTGCCCTGCCCGATGCAGTCATTTACGTGTTTGACAACAATTCCACAGACGACTCGGTCAAGATCGCGGAAGAGGCCGGTGCGCTGGTCTTCTCTGAGCCTTATCAGGGCAAAGGCAACGTTGTGCGCAGAATGTTTGCCGATGTAGATGCCGATGTCTACGTCATGGCGGACGGAGATGCGACGTATGACAGCTCGGCTGCTCCGGACTTAATCAACCTGTTGGTTTCGCAGAACCTGGATATGGTCAATGGCGCGCGCGTGAATGATCAAACGGATGCTTACCGTCGCGGACACAAATTCGGGAATGCCCTGTTCAGCGGGCTCGTGAAGTTCTTTTTCAAAAGTAAAATCAACGATCTGCTGTCCGGCTATCGGGTTTTTAGCAGGCGTTTTGTCAAAAGCTTTCCGGCAGTATCGAACGGGTTTGAGATTGAAACTGAACTCACCGTGCACGCGATGCAGATGCGTATGCCGATTGGCGAAGTGGAAACCCGCTACTTTTCACGACTGCCGGATTCGAACTCCAAACTGGCCACTTTTTCGGATGGTTGGCGCATTTTGAAGATGATCGGCCTTCTGATCAAAGACGAAAAACCCATCTCGTTTTTCCTGTCCTTGGCCGCGTTGGCTTTCTTACCTTCGCTGCTGGTCTTTATTTCGGTTTTCCGCGAGTTTCTGGATACAGGGCTGGTTGACCGGATTCCATCACTGGTCGTTGCCGTATCGGGGTTTGTTGCTTCGATGCTGTCGATTGTATGCGCACTTATCCTGCAATCTCTTGCCCTCGCACGGCGAGAGGCGCGCCGCATGTCCTACCTTCAGTATGAAGGTGTCGCTGCCTCAGGGGTGAACCGGATGCAAACTTCCCTTGCAAAAGCCAAGTCACGCAAATTCGCCTGACGGGCATCGTATTTTCAAAAATTGGTTTACTGCACCCAACACCGTTTGCGTGCTCTGTATCTCCGTGTCGGTTGATACGGACTTTTCCCGATCTCGGGCTTCAAAAAGCAAAATGACCAGCACCCCAAATGCTGGTCATTTTCTGAGTGAGTGATATAGCCCTAAGGCCTCACCAGTGAAATTCTCTGTTACCACACGTTTAACGTAGTGTGATGGTCGCAGCTATTGGGGGAATCCCGTAGGTCAGTGCAGTTTCACTCCATCGTATTGAAAAGATTTGCTAATTTTATTCCACTGTGTTCTCGGACTCCTGTGAGTTTCAAACGAGCACCCGCGACCTAGAGAAAGCTCCAAATTTTTGTGACACCATAACTTTGGGCTGACCGAGCCCCAAAAAAATAGGGGCCGCACTGTGTGCTGGCCCCTGGTGGCATACATGACAAATGCCTAAGCACCTGCTGTTATTTTGATTAGCCGATAATCGCGTTCAGTGTTGCGCTGGGGCGCATCACAGCGGCCGTCTTGGCCGGGTCTGTGTGATAGTACCCTCCCAGATCCGCAGCAGCACCCTGAGCAGCAGCCAGTTCAGACAGAATTTGCCCTTCCTTACCTGCAAGTTCGTTTGCCAAAGGCGCAAACTCAGCGGCCAAATCGGCATCATCGGATTGTGCGGCCAAAGCTTCTGCCCAATAGCGTGCGAACCAATAGTGGCTGTCGCGGTTGTCCGGCTGACCCACTTTGCGGCTTGGTGAGCGATTGTTGTCCAGAATGCCCTGCGTTGCAGCTTCGGCAGCAGCACCCAGAACACCTGCCTTGGCGTTGCCTTTGCTGTCTGCAAGGAAGTTCAGAGATTCACCAAGAGCACAGAACTCACCCATCGAGTCCCAGCGCAGGTGGTTTTCCTCAACCAACTGCTGCACATGCTTCGGAGCGGACCCTCCTGCCCCGGTTTCAAACAATCCGCCGCCATTCATCAGTTTCACAATCGACAGCATCTTGGCCGAAGTGCCCAGCTCGAGGATCGGGAACAGGTCGGTCAGATAGTCCCGCAGCACGTTGCCGGTGATGGCAATCGAGTCGTTGCCAGCCGTGATGGTTTCCAGCGATTGACGGGTGGCTTCGCGCGGGGCCATGATCAGGAACTTGTCGGCAACGCCAGCGGCCTCGAGCGCCGGTTTGACGTATTTGATCAGTTCGGCATCATGGGCGCGGTTTGCGTCCAGCCAGAAAATCGCCTCGGACCCGGTCAGGCGCTGACGGTCCATCGCCAGTTGGATCCAGTTCTCGATCGGTGCTTTCTTGACGGTGCAAGACCGCCAGATATCACCGGCCTCGACCTCGTGGCTATGCAACGTTTCACCATTCGCAAGAACGATGCGGATCGTACCATCGGCAGGGGCTTGGAACGTGGTCGGGTGCGAGCCATATTCTTCGGCCTTCTGTGCCATCAGGCCGACGTTAGCGACTGCACCTGCGGTCGCTGGGTTTAACGCACCGTTGGCTTTGAAGAACTTGATGGTTTCGTCATAGACCGGCGCGTAGCAGCGGTCAGGGATCACACAATTGGTGTCACCCTTGGCGCCTGTCTCATCCCAACCCTTGCCGCCTGCACGGATCACGGCAGGCATAGAGGCGTCGATGATTACGTCTGAGGGCACGTGCAGGTTGGTGGTACCACGATCCGAGTCGACCATGTACATCGACGGACGATCACCTTTGATCGCATTGATGGCGGCCATGATATCGGCGTTGTCCTTCACACGATCCAACAAGTCACCCAGGCCCGAGTTCGGGTTCACACCCAGTGCGTCCAATTCGGCACCGAATTGCTCAAACACCGGGGCCAGCCACGCTTTGACGGCATAGCCGAAGATGATCGGGTCGCTGACCTTCATCATCGTCGCCTTCATGTGCAGCGAGAACATGGTGCCGTCTTTCTTGGTGTCCTCGATAGCGTCGGCCAGGAAAGACGACAAAGCCTTGACCGACATGAAGGTAGCGTCGGCCACAGTGCCTTCTTCCAGCGGCCAGACGTCTTTCAGAACGGTGACGCTGCCGTCTTTGCCGACAAACTCGATCTTGGCGTCACCGGCCTGAGCAGCGGAAATGGTTGCGGATTTTTCATTGGCATAAAAGTCGTTGCCGGTCATGGACGACACTTTGGTTTTGCTGTCCGAGACCCACTCACCCATAGAATGGGGATTCTTTTGGGCATAGTTCTTTACGGCACGAGCTGCGCGGCGGTCGCTGTTGCCCTCACGAAGAACTGGATTCACAGCGGAACCCTTGATCGCGTCATACCGAGCGCGAATTGCTTTTTCTTCGTCCGTGGAAGGTTCTTCCGGGTAAGCGGGGATGTCGTATCCCTGCGACTGAAGCTCTTCGATGGCGGCAACCAACTGTGGGACCGAGGCCGAGATATTCGGCAGCTTGATGACATTGGCGTCCGGTGTTTTTACCAGATCCCCCAAAGCGGCCAGATCGTCGGTGATGCGCTGCGCATCTGTCAACTTCTCGGGGAAGGTTGCCAGAATGCGCCCAGCCAGTGAAATGTCCTTGGTTCCAACGCTGACGCCCGCTGCAGATGCGAACTTGCGGATGATGGGCAGGAACGAGGCGCTGGCCAGCTCGGGCGCTTCGTCTACAATGGTATACAATATGTCGAAGTTCGATTTTTCTGCCATATTCTTTTACCTTTTTTAAGCCTTTCGGGGCGTGCGATCTAAGAGTTAAGGGCCGCAATAGCGCGGCGCGGGAGGGGCGCGATCACGATACCGCCCCTGGGTGACTCTGTTTTGACAGGGCTTCCCTTAAATCAGGTTTGGCTTGGAATCAATTGCCTACATGCGCGCGTTTTGCCACGGGTCGGATTTGGATGCTGCCTGATGCAATAGTTCATACCTTTCGCGCATTCGCCGTAAGCGGACCAGTTAAAGATCACAAAACGCGAGTTTGTTAACGACTTATATGTGTCCTGGCAGAGTTCGGCGCCCCTGTATTGCTTGCTACCGAAACCTCTGCCCTGTCTCGGGGTCGAACACCATGGCGCGTTCGGGCAGGATTGAAATGCCGATCCGGTCACCCGTTTTGCTGCGTTGATCGTCCCGCTCCTCGACAATCAATTTGTCGCCATTTGGTGTCAGCAGATAGGAATAGGAAACGCCCCCTAACGCCTCGGTTAGATCCACTGTGCAGATCTCCGCCGACCGGTCGATCTGGATATGTTCCGGGCGCATCCCCAAAGTTACTTTGCTCTGTCCGGCAGGAACCGTTGCAGTGATCGGCAATGGCTGAGCCAAGGCAGGATGGGTAACGTGCCCATCGGCATACTCACATTCCAGGAAGTTCATCGCGGGTGAGCCAATAAAGCCGGCAACAAAGCGGTTGTCGGGATCTCGGTAGAGGTCCATTGGGGCACCCACCTGCTCGATACGACCATCGCGCAGGACTACGATTTTGTCGGCCATAGTCATCGCTTCTACCTGGTCGTGTGTCACGTAAATCATGGTAGCGCCGATTTCCTGATGTAGACGCGCGATCTCGACCCGCATCTCGACCCGCAACTCGGCGTCCAGGTTCGACAAGGGTTCATCAAACAGAAAAACCTCTGGTCCGCGAACAATGGCCCGACCGATTGCAACCCTCTGCCGTTGACCCCCTGACAGAGCCTTGGGTTTACGCTTGAGGTATTGATCCAGCTTCAGAATGTTCGAAGCTTCCTGAACCTTCTTATCAATCTCGGGTTTTGCGACACCGTTCATACGCAGGCCGAACCCCATGTTTTCGGCGACCGTCATGTGCGGGTAAAGCGCATAGGTTTGAAACACCATCGCGACCCCACGTTTTGCAGGGTCCATATGCGTGACGTCCCGCGCACCGATGTGAATCTGACCTTCCGAGGTCTCTTCAAGCCCTGCAATCATGCGCAACAAAGTGGACTTGCCGCATCCCGAGGGGCCAACAAAAACGCAGAACTCACCATCGTCGATCTGCAGGTCGATCCCGTGAATGACCTGCGTCTGACCATACCGCTTGATCGCCTGGTTCAGAGTTACTCCTGTCATGTCACTTGCATCCTGTCATTGCTATGGTTTGGACCTGTTTCGGGAAAGCGCCATGCCTGCGCTTCGGCCCCGATCTGTTCAGCCACGCGGCGTACACGCGGCACCCAGGCTTCGAGTTGTTTGAAATTCATCCGTTCCGTCGAGCCTGTCACGGAAATCGCGCCCAGCATTCGATTGTTCGACGTCAACACCGGGCAGGCGATACAAATGATGCCGGGTTCGTGTTCTTCGTCGTCTACCGCAAATCCCCGGGCTCTTATCCGATCAAGATCTTCACGCAGCGCCTGTTCGGAAGTCAGGGTTTTTTCGGTGAAACGGTGATAGCTTTGCTGAGAAATCACCCTGTTCAGCGCGTCTTCCTCTAAAAACGCCATCATCGCCTTGCCGACCCCGGTGCAGTAAGCAGGGCCGACTTTGCCAGCTTGCGAATACATTTCTATGGGCTGCGCCGCATTGCGTTTGTCGACATACAGAACCTGCCCCGAATCGAGCTGTGCCAGGTGCACGGTTTCCCCGGTTTCCCGGCTCAGCCCATCAAGAAACGGACGAGCAATCGGTGCCAGAGAACTTTGTGTCCATGCAGCATGGGCCAGCCGAACCAACCTCATTCCAGGCGCATAGGTTTGTCTGTCCGGGTCGTAAGACAACATTCCCTGATTCGTCAGAGATTGAAGGAATCGGTAGAGCGTTGCCTTGGGAAAGGCACTGCTGTCCAGCAGTTCAGAAAACCGCACAGGGCGTTGAAATGCCGCGACGTGATCCAACACGTCACATGCTTTGCCTATGGTTCCATCACCTGACACGAGCTTGCGTTCTCCTCCGTTTTCCATCGCTTCCTCTCGATGGGTCTTGACAAGACTAACCGAGTCGATGTGTAGTTTTCAATATATAAAACTTGGTTTCAATATTTGGAACCTCACATGGGAGCAACAGGGAGGAGACCATGTATTCCACTTTCAAGCGCACAACGGCTGCGCTGGCGCTTGGCGTCGCAATGGCGGCGCCAGCAGCTGCGGAACTGACCGGAGAGCTGCGCATTTTCTTGGACACGTCAAACCCGGCGCCGCGTGCGACGATGGAAGCGATGATCGAGCGGTTTGCGGAACAGCATCCAGGTTTGGAAATCGAAACCACCGTGATCGACCGCGAAGCTTATAAAACGCAGATCCGCAATTTCCTTACGGCCGACACTCCGGACGTGGCCACTTGGTACGCAGCCAATCGCATGAAGCCGTATGTTGAGGCTGGCCTGTTTGAAGACGTTTCAGACCTGTGGGCCGAGCCTGAAATTGCCGAGAACCTGGCTTCGACCAAAGGCGCGATGACTATCGATGGCAAGCAGTGGGGTGTGCCATACACCTACTATCAGTGGGGCGTTTACTATCGCAAAGACATCTTTGATGAGCTGGGTCTGAGCGAGCCGACGACCTGGGAAGAAGAACTGGCCAACTGCCAGAAGATCGTCGATTCAGGTCGCGCCTGCTATACCATCGGCACCAAGTTCCTGTGGACCGCCGGTGGCTGGTTCGACTACCTGAACATGCGCACCAACGGGTTTGACTTCCACAACCAACTCGCCAATGGCGAAATCAGCTGGGAAGATGATCGAGTCAAACAGACCTTCGCCAACTGGAAACAGCTGATCGACATGGGTGCGTTCATCGACAACCACCAGACCTATAGCTGGCAAGAGGCCCTGCCCTTCATGGTCAACGGCGAAGCCGCTGCTTACCTGATGGGCAATTTCGCCGTTGCGCCGTTGCGGGATGCGGGGCTGACGGATGATCAACTGGACTTCTACCAGTTCGTTTCGATCAATCCTGACGTCGAATTGGCCGAAGACGCGCCGACAGACACGTTCCACATCCCGGCCAATGCGTCCAACAAAGAAGCCGCGCGTGAGTTCCTGCGCTTTGTGGTTTCGGCAGACGAGCAGACCGAGATCAACAATGGTGCAAACCTTGGTCAGCTGCCTGTGAACGCGCAGTCTTCGGTGGATGACGACAAGTTCCTGCAGCAGGGCTTCCAAATGTTGTCATCCAACAGCCCGGGCGGTGTCGCTCAGTTCTGGGATCGCGATGCTCCGGCTGAAATGGCCAAAGTGTCGATGGAAGGCTTCCAGGAATTCATGGTCAAGCCGGACAATGCTGATCGTATTCTGGCGAAACTGGAACGCGCTCGTCAGCGCATCTACGACAACTAAGCGGATCGGGCCGGGCTAATTGCCCGGCCTACCTATCCCCTGAAATATAGGACGGGCTTCAGTCCGCCACCCCTTATCACCCGGAACACCGTCATGACCGTTGCCGCCGACATCCCAGAACAAGAAAGCTGGTTTCACCGCAACCAGCAGCGAATTGCGCCGTGGTTGTTTCTGGCACCGGGCCTGCTGTTCTTCATGGTCTATGTGATCATCCCGGTATTCCAATCCTTCAACCTGTCCCTTTACGAATGGGACGGTTTGGGCGCAGCCGAATATGTCGGGTTCCGGAATTACGAAGACCTGTATTGGGAATGGGTGGATCGGGACGCTTTTTTCATCTCGCTGAAAAATAACCTGATCTGGCTGGTCCTTTATCTTCTGGCGATTCCGGCGGGCCTGTTCATTGCATTATTCCTGAACCAGACGGTTTGGGGCATCCGCCTGTACAAGTCCCTGTTTTTCTTCCCGTTCGTGATCTCTCAGGTGGTCGTCGGCCTTGTATTTACATGGTTTTATGACCCGACCTTCGGGCTCTTGAACGAATTCCTTGGTTTCTTCGGCCTTGGCCCGCTGAATGTGCTAGGCGACGAACGGTTCGTCACCTATGGCATCATCTTCGCCGGTCTTTGGCCGCAAACCGCATATTGCATGATCCTGTATCTGACGGGCTTGAACGCTGTGGATCCGGAACAGATCGAGGCCGGGCGATTGGATGGCGCAAAAGGGTGGAGAATGCTGTGGCATATCATCCTGCCACAATTGCGCCCCGCCACCTTCATCGCTTTCGTAGTTACAATCATCGGCGCGTTGCGCAGCTTCGACCTGATCTCGATCATGACCCAAGGCGGACCCTTCGGATCATCTCGGGTGCTGGCCTACTACATGTTCGAGGTTGCCCTGTCTGAATACGGCTTCCGCATGGGATATGGCGCGGCCATCGCGGTGATCCTGTTCCTGATCATGCTCTGCTTCATCGCCTACTTCCTGTGGTCGATGTACCGCGAAGAAAAGGGGCACTGAAATGTTTCCCAAACCCATCGAAAAACAACCTCGCGCGGCGCAGATCACCTATCAGGCCATGCTGCCGCTGGCCCTGTTGCTATGGCTTGGTCCATTGCTGGCGGTTGCCCTGTTTTCGGTCAAACCAGCCGCAGACTTCACAAACGCCAACTACTGGGGATTGCCATCAAGCTTTGAAGGTGCGTTCAACTATGGGCAGGTGTTCTTCAACTCGGACATGCCACGCTATCTGTTGAACTCGTTCATGATCACCGTCCCGACGGTGATCGGAGCTGTCGCGCTAAGCTGCATGACTGGCTTTGCGCTTGGGATCTACAAGTTCAAATCAAACCTCTGGATCTTTTTCATGTTCGTTGCGGGCAACTTCGTACCCTTCCAGATTCTGATGGTGCCTGTCCGTGATCTCACGCTTGAACTCGGTCTCTACAATACCAAAACCGGCCTTGTCCTGTTCCACATTGCTTTCCAAACCGGGTTCTGCACCCTGTTCATGCGGAACTTCATTCGCGCCCTGCCCTTCGAGTTGATCGAAGCTGCGCGGGTCGAGGGTATCAGCGAAATCCGTATCTTCTGGTATGTCGTTTTGCCCTTGATGAAGCCTGCAATCGCTGCGCTCAGCGTGCTGATCTTTACCTTTATCTGGAACGACTATTTCTGGGCCGTTGTTCTAACCCAAGGCGCAGAAAGCCAACCTGTTACGGCGGGGATCACCAGTTTTAACGCCCAGTTCAGAGCTGCTTACCAATTGATGAGTGCAGGCTCGATCGTCGCAGCCCTGCCGCCTGTTGCCATGTTCTTCCTCATGCAGAAACACTTCATCGCGGGCCTGACCCTCGGCGCAGTAAAATAACGTCAAACCAAGAGTTTGTAAGATGACAAAGATCACCTTTATCGGTGCAGGTTCCACGATTTTCATGCAGAATATCGTTGGTGACGCCCTGCTGACCCCTGCGCTGGCAAACAGCCACTTTGCGCTTATGGATATTGATCCCGAGCGGCTGGCCGAAAGCGAAGCTGTGGCGCGCGCCATGATCCGCTCGGTCGGCACGGGTGCGACTGTTTCCACGCATACAGACCGACGCGCCGCATTGCACGGCGCAGATTTTGTCATCACTGCCTTTCAGATCGGTGGGTATGAGCCCTGCACGGTCACCGATTTTGAGATACCCAAACAATATGGTCTCCGCCAGACCATCGCCGACACACTGGGCGTCGGCGGCATCATGCGCGGGTTGCGCACGGTTCCGGTGTTGTGGGACGTCGCACGCGACATGATGCAGCTGTGCCCCAACGCGACGCTGCTACAATACGTGAACCCTATGGCAATCAACACCTGGGCGCTGGCCGAACAATTCCCGGCGCTGAAACAGGTTGGCCTGTGCCATTCGGTTCAGAATACGGTCGAAGAAGTGGCCCATGATCTTGACCTGCCCAAAGACGAGTTCCGCTACAAGGTTGCCGGTGTAAATCACGTCGCGTTTTTCCTGAAACTCGAACATCAGGGGCGCGACCTCTACCCCGCGTTGCGGCAAGGCTATGCAAGTGGCCAAATTCCCAAGGCTCCGCTGCTGATGCCACGCTGCCCCAACAAAGTGCGTTACGAGGTCATGGATCACCTTGGCTATTTTTGCACTGAAAGCTCGGAACATCTGGCGGAGTACGTCCCGTGGTTCATCAAGGACGGACGTCAGGACCTGATCGAGCAATTCTCAATCCCGCTGGACGAGTACCCGACCCGCTGCGTTGAACAGGTGGCCAACTGGAAAGAACAAGCCAAGACATTGACCGACTGTCGTGACATTGAAGTCATCCGCAGCCACGAATTTGCCGCTGACCTGATGAACGCCATCGTCACGGATACGCCCTATACAGCCTATGGCAACTTGCCCAACACCGGCCAAATTCCCCAACTTCCACTGGGCGCAGCGGTTGAAACGCCCTGCCTAGTCGACAGCAACGGTGTGCAGCCTTCGGTCATCACCGATATCCCGCCGCAACTGATTGCCTTAATGCGCACTCAGATCAACGTGCAGGAACTGACCGTTCGGGCTCTGATCGATCAGAACCCCGAATACATCTATCACGCCGCCATGATGGATCCGCATACCGCGGCCGAACTCGACCTGCGCCAAATCCGCAACCTGGTGAGTGACCTGTTAACAGCCCATGCCGACTGGCTGCCCGATTGGTGCCGCCCCGCGCGGGCCGCCTGATCTTCATCTTTTTGAAAATACTCAATTCCAACCGCAGCCAAGAAAAGTACCGCAAAAATGACAAAACGCCGCTCACAGCATTGGTACGGAAAGCTCGACAAGGACGGGTTCATTCATCGTTCCTGGATGAAAAACCAGGGCTTTCCCGATCACGCTTTCGACGGGCGACCTATCATTGGAATCTGCAACACGTGGTCGGAATTGACCCCCTGCAACTCGGGCCTGCGCGATCTCGCCGAAGGGGTCAAACGTGGCGTGTGGGAGGCCGGTGGCTTTCCGGTCGAATTCCCCGTTATGTCACTGGGCGAGACGCAGATGAAGCCGACCGCCATGTTGTTCCGCAATCTGTTGGCGATGGACGTCGAAGAAAGCATTCGTGCTTACGGCATCGACGGCGTTGTCCTTCTGGGTGGGTGTGACAAGACAACACCGGGGCAGTTGATGGGCGCGGCTTCGGTCGATCTGCCGTCAATCGTGGTCAGCTCTGGCCCGATGCTGAACGGCAAGTACCGCGGGCAGGATATCGGCTCGGGCACGGATGTTTGGAAATTCTCGGAAGCCGTCCGTGCTGGAGAAATGACCCTACAGGATTTCATGAACGCCGAATCCGGCATGTCTCGCAGTGCAGGCGTTTGCATGACAATGGGAACAGCCTCCACTATGGCATCGCTGGTTGAGGCGATGGGTATGTCCCTGCCTACCAATGCTGCCCTGCCTGCCGTGGATGCCCGCCGTATGGCGCTGGCGCATCTGACCGGCAAAAGGATCGTCGAGATGGTGGACGAAGACCTGAAACCCTCGGACATTCTGACCAAAGAAGCTTTTGAAAACGCCATTCTGGCCAATGCCGCCGTGGGTGGGTCTACCAACGCCGTCGTTCATCTGTTGGCTCTGGCAGGCCGTGTTGGCGTTGATCTGACGCTCAAGGATTTTGAGATCGGATCGGAAATTCCCCTGTTGGTGAACTGTATGCCTTCGGGCAAATACCTGATGGAGGACTTCTGCTACGCAGGCGGGGTTCCCGTCGTGCTGAACGAGCTTAAACCTTTCCTTCGCCCGGCAAAAACCGTGTTGAACAAGGACATTTCAGCCCATTATGAAGGGGCCGAGTGCTTCAACACGGACGTCATCCGCCCTTTCAACGATCCGGTGAAACCTGCCGCCGGTCTGCGCGTTTTGCGAGGCAACTTGGCGCCCAACGGGGCCATCGTGAAGCCTTCGGCGGCGACTGATGAACTTCTGGAAACGGAAGCCGAGGCTTATGTTTTTGAAAATATTGAGGACCTGAAAGCCAATATCGACCGGGATGACTTGCCCGTCACACCCGAAACCATTCTGGTTCTGAAGGGCTGCGGCCCCAAAGGGTATCCCGGCATGCCCGAAGTTGGCAACATGCCGATCCCGGCCAAGCTGGTGAAAGAAGGTGTGCGTGACATGATCCGCATCTCAGACGCGCGCATGTCCGGTACCGCTTATGGCACCGTCATTCTGCATGTCAGCCCCGAAGCGCAAGCCGGTGGAACACTGGCACTGGTGAAAACCGGTGACCGCATTCGTATCTCGGCCAGCAAAGGTGAGATGGAATTACTGGTTGATGAAGTGGAACTGGACGCGCGCCGCACCGCGTGGCAACCGGACGAACCTCACTATACCCGCGGTTATGCGAAACTTTATATCGACCACGTTCTGCAAGCCGATCAGGGGGCCGACCTTGATTTCCTTGTGGGCAAAGACACACGCCTTGTGACCAGAGAGAGCCACTGATGCCACAACCAGCAACATTTCACGACCTGAACGGGGCGTCCGTTTACATCACAGGCGGTGGCTCCGGCGTAGGCGCTGCGCTGACCGACGGTTTCATGGCTCAAGGCGCCAATGTGGCCTTCATCGGTCGCTCGGATGCCAATGCGTTTGTCGAAGAGATGCGCGACAAACATGGCCGCGCCCCCCTTTTCATGCAGGGTGACATGACGGACACCCAACTGCTGCACGCTACTATGCAAAAAGCAGCTGAGGCGCATGGGCCCTTGAACGTGTTGGTCAACAACGCGGCCAACGATCAGCGGCACGCCTTGGGCGAAACAACGCCAGAGTTCTGGGACTGGATGATCGAGGTCAACCTGAAAGCCTATTACTTCGCCTGTCAGGAAGCGGCCCGGCAGATGAAAGAAGGCGGAGCGATTATCAATTTCAGCTCGATCAGCTACATGATGGGCAACGCAGGTTATCCAATCTACACGACATCAAATGCCGGAATTACCGGTATGACACGCTCGTTGGCGCGCGAACTTGGGCCGCAGAACATCCGGGTCAACGCTCTGGCCCCTGGCTGGGTTCTGACACAGAAACAGCTGGACATGTGGGCCACGCCCGAGGATTTGGCTGCACATCTGGATCGGCAGTGCCTGAAAGAGCATCTGACACCTGACGATATGATTGCACCCACCTTGTTTCTGGCGTCTAAGGCCAGCCGCGCGATGACCGGGCAATGCATGGTCGTTGACGGTGGCGTTGTTGTAACGGGGTGATGGGATGAAAGCAGATTGGATCGCTGTTGATTGGGGCACCTCTCATCTGCGGGCTTGGGCCATGCAGGGGACTGAGGTTCTGGATCAGGCGCAGTCCGGTGCTGGTATGGCTCATGTTGGCAAAGGTGGATTTCAAGCGGCTTTGCTGGATCTCATTGAAACGTGGCTTACAGATACCCGCATCGATGTGATTGCCTGCGGTATGGTCGGAGCACGGCAAGGCTGGGTCGAAGCACCTTATGGCGCTGTTCCAACCCAACCTCTGCCCGGTGCGCCGGTGCAAGTTCCAGACACCGATCCGCGCATCCGCGCTTTTGTCGTGCCAGGGTTGAAACAGGTAACACCACCGGACGTTATGCGGGGCGAAGAAACGCAGATCGCAGGGTTTCTTGCCGGGCGGCAGAATTGGGATGGGGTGATCTGTTTGCCCGGAACGCATACAAAATGGGTTCAGGTCAGCGTGGGCGAAGTTGTCAGCTTTCGGACGTTTATGACGGGCGAGATGTTCGACCTGTTGTCGGGGCAATCGGTGCTCCGGCATTCGGTTTGCGAAGGTTGGGATGAGAACGCATTTGTGGACGCCGTTGCAGATACACTGTCCAAGCCCGAACAACTGGCAGCACGCCTATTCGGTCTACGCGCTGCAGACTTGTTGCAAGGACAGGACAAAGGCACCGCGCGCGCGCAGCTTTCGGGGTTGCTGATCGGTGCCGAACTGGCCGCCACCCGACCCTATTGGTTGGGACAACAGCTGGCCGTGATTGGTGCCGACGGTGTGTCGCAGATCTATGTAACTGCTCTTAAATTGCAGGGCGCGTTTGTCGAAACTGAAAACGTCACTGCGGCAACGCTGGCAGGGCTTGCTCTGGCAAAAGACAAGGTGAATTCATGAGCCGTCCCATCATCGCCATTCTTCGTGGGCTTAATCCGACCGAGGCCGAAGCCGTTGGGCACGCGATACTTGACGCAGGGATTGACCGGATCGAAGTACCGCTCAATTCGCCCGACCCGTTAGACAGCATCGCCATTCTGGCCGGGTCATTCGGGGATCAGGCACTGATCGGAGCGGGCACTGTGTTGTCCGTCGATCAAGTTGAAGCTGTTTCAACTGCTGGGGGCAAACTGATCGTATCGCCAAACTATGATGCCGGCGTCATTGGCCGTTCGGTCGCTTTGGGGATGCAAAGCTGGCCGGGTATCTACACCCCGACCGAAGCCTTTGCGGCCTTAAAGGCCGGGGCGACAGGGCTAAAGCTGTTTCCCGGAGTGATGGCAGGACCCGCCGGACTGGCCGCTTTGCGCCCGGTTTTGCCTGACGGTGCGCTGGTCTTTGCCGTGGGTGGTGCGGGACCTGAGAATTTCGATCAGTGGATCAAGGCCGGTGCGGATGGGTTCGGGATCGGATCGGCGCTGTATAAACCTGGGATGGACGTGACCGAAATCGCTGATCGCGCCCACCAGATCGTTGCCGCCTATGACAAGGCGGCGGGATGAGCACTGTTTTCGACGATCGCCCCTGTGAACTGGGCGAAGGCCCTTTGTGGCACCCCGAACGGCAACAGTTGTATTGGTTTGACATCATCGGCAAACGCCTGATGACCCGTGACGGGCAAGAACCGCATAGCTGGGCATTTGATGAACATGTCTCGGCCGCCGGGTGGGTAGACCGCGATACGCTGCTTCTGGCGTCGGAAACGGGGCTTTGGCGTTTTGACCTCAATACTGCGGATCGCAGCCTGATCACGCCATTGGAGGCAGGCAACCCCGTGACCCGCTCGAACGATGGCCGTGCTGATCCTTGGGGTGGATTCTGGATCGGAACGATGGGGAAGGAAGCCGAACCCGGGGCAGGATCGATCTATCGGTTCTGGAAAGGCGCGTTGAGGTGTTTGGTTGCGGATGTGACAATCTCAAACGCGATCTGTTTTGCTCCGGATCGGTCGGTTGCATATTTTTGCGATACCGTGACGGGGCAGGTTCGGCGTTGGAAGCTGGACGCGGAAACCGGTTGGCCTGAAGGGGATCATACGGTCTTTCTGGACCTTCGGGCCGAAGGGTTGAACCCTGACGGTGCTGTGGTTGATGCCGCTGGCAACATCTGGATTGCCCAATGGGGTGCCAGCCGGGTTGCCTGTTATACATCTGAGGGACAATTCCTGCGTGCCGTTTCTTACGACGCGGCGCATACATCCTGCCCGGCCTTTGGCGGCAGTGATCTGAGTACGCTGTTCTGCACAACAGCGCGTCAGGGGTTAAGTGCCGACGAAATCGAAGCGCAACCAAACAACGGAATGACCTTTGCCGCGCTGAATGTCGGGCGGGGTCAGGCAGAACACAGGGTCATTTTATGAAGCCGGAACTTGGCGTTTGCTATTATCCCGAACACTGGCCCGAGGCGATGTGGGCGGAGGACGCTGCACGCATGATTGCCACCGGCCTGACCTGGGTTCGGATCGGTGAGTTTGCATGGAGCCGTATGGAGCCTCAGCCGGGTCACTTGCAACTCGGATGGCTGGATCGCGCGATCGAAACGCTTGGTTCCGCCGGATTGAAGGTGGTGCTGGGCACGCCAACGGCAACGCCGCCCCGCTGGATGGTGGATAAACACCCGGATATGCTTGCCGTGGATGAACAGGGGCATCCCCGTAAGTTTGGGTCGCGACGGCATTATTGCTTTAGCCATCAAGGCTATATCGACGAATGCTCACGCATTGCCCGTATCATGGGCGAGCGATATGGCCACAACCCACACGTGGCGGCATGGCAGATCGACAACGAATACGGGTGCCATGACACGACGGTCAGCTACAGCGCCCCTGCTCTGCACGCGTTCCGACAATGGCTTGCGAAACAATACGAATCCATAGAGGCGCTCAACACTGCATGGGGCAATGTGTTCTGGTCGATGGAATACGCCAGCTTCGATCATGTCGACCTGCCCAATCAAACCGTGACCGAGCCAAACCCGGCCCACGTTTTGGCGTTCCGGCGGTTCAGCTCGGATCAGGTTGTGGCGTTCAACAAGGCTCAGGTTGACGTCTTGCGGCAGCTGACCGACGTCCCGCTGCTGCACAATTACATGGGCCGCGTTCTGGATTTCGATCACTTCGAGGTCGGTGCAGATCTGGATATTGCAACCTGGGACAGCTACCCAATTGGGTTTTTGTCGGATCGGCTGGAAGATGACGACAGGCACAAGATCGCTTTTCTGCAGCAAGGCGACCCGGATATGCAGGCGTTTCATCATGACCTTTACAGGGCCGTCGGACGCGGACGTTGGTGGGTGATGGAACAGCAACCCGGCCCCGTAAACTGGGCGCCTTATAACCCGGCGCCCCTTCCCGGAATGGTACGGCTGTGGTCTCTTGAGGCCGTTGCTCATGGCGCTGAAGTGGTGAGCTATTTTCGTTGGCGACAAGCTCCCTTCGCGCAAGAGCAGATGCACGCAGGCTTGTTGGCGCCGAATGACCAACCCGCGCCTGCTTTGACCGAAGCCCGCCAAACCGCAGATGCTCTGTCAGAATTGGGTGAAGTGCGGCAAGAGCAAGCCAAGGTGGCTATCGTGTTCGACTATGCATCGGACTGGGCATGGGTCACTCAGCCGCAGGGGGCCGGATTTGATTACTTTCGATTGGTCTTTGCGGCCTATCGCGCGCTGCGCCGCGTGGGGATGTCGGTGGATTTCGTATCTACTCATGACCTCTCAGGAAAATACGATCTGATTCTTGCGCCGGGTCTGGCGACGCTTGGTCAGGATTTGGAGAGCCGTCTGCAATCGGCATGTAAACTCGCCATCCTTGGCCCCCGAAGTGGTGCCATAACGGGCGATTTCCAAATTCCCGAGAATGGCCGCCCCGGATTGAGTGCATTGGACTGTGACGTCGATCTGGTCGAAACGCTTCCTCCGACGGTAGAGCGACCTGTTAACGGCGGTGGCGCGGCGTTGCACTGGGTTGATCGACTGTCAGGTTCCGCCACGGACTTGCTGAATTTCGAAGATGGGGCAGCCGCGCTCAAAGGGGAAAACAGGGTTTGGTATCTGGCAGGATTTCCTGATGAAACGCTTTGGGATCGGGTTATTGCGATGGCGGCAAGGCACACAGGGTTGAGCGTGCAGGCCATGCCTCAAGGCCTGAGGATGCGCGAGACAGCTGATCATGTGTTCCTGATCAACTACAACGCAAGCCCGGTGATCTGGAATGGGCAAACTGTTCAAGGATGCGATGTCGCCATCCTGAAACGCAATCCGCCCGGACAGGGTTGATCCTGATCCGGGCGGATGCCTTGGCTATCAACCTGCGACGCTAGTCGTCGCTTTGCAGGCTGTTGGGGTCGAAGACGTTGCCGAACCCGCTGTTGTTCGATGGGGCCGGGTCGGCCTCGGACGAACCATCGTCGCTTTCGCTTTCGTCTCCGCCCAGTGAGTTGGGGGCAAACACGTTTCCAAAGCCACTGTTGTTCGACGGCTTCGGCGTGGACTGTGCCCCGCCCTGTTCGGCTTCTTCGGCTTCGCGCTGCCTGCGGCGCTCTTCGCGTTGCTCGCGCAGTTGCTGAATGCGCTGTTCGGCCTCCAGCTGTTTCTGCTCGCGTACGTCAGCAATGCACTGACCAGGGTCGTAGGCCGTTGCGGTGCCGACAACCGTGATCGTTGCAATCACAAAAACAACCACCAGAACCGCAGCTGCGTTTCCGGCAAAGAAGCTGGGCAATTTGATCTTGCCTGCCAGTTCCTCAACCGTTGCGTTCTTGCGCGCCGCTGCCACCAGTTCCTGACGCTTTAGCTTGGCTTCATTCAGCAAGGCAAAGAACACGGTCAAGGCCACGATGATAAATGCCAGTGCAGAAATCGCGGGTGTGATGCCATAGCGGACCTTCTGGGCCAACTCGATCGTCAGCGTCGGGTACTCACCAAACGTGAAGGTGGTGGTGTTGTAGTTCTCGAACGAAGCGAGGAATGCCAGCACCGCCGCCGAGGCAATCGCCGGGCGCATGAACGGCAGCAATATCTTGCGGAACGCCTGTGCGTGGCTGGCCCCAAGGTCCAATGCTGCTTCGGTCAGGGCAATATCGTAGCGCTGCAATCGCGCCACCAGCACCAACATGCAATAGCTTGCGATAAAGGTGGACTGGCCGATCACCGTCAGGAAGATACCGTTCGACAGAAAGCTATCTGCACCCAGCCCCAGCATCCGGTTGATCCGGTCCCAGAACACCAGAGTCGAGATACCCAGAACCACACCGGGGATCAAGATTGGCGCAATGATGATGGTATAGTAAGTCGCGCGCAGCTTGGGCCAGATCTGCGTCAGCATCAACGCGCCCGCCAGTCCCATTGCTACCGACAGGATCACTGTCCCCAGACCGACAATCACCGAGTTCTTGATGCCGTTCAGGATACGTTGATCCTGAAACAACTCACCAAACCACTGGAAGGTCAGACATTCCCATGGGCTCATCCTTGGGAAACCGGATGAGTTGAACGCGGTGATCGACATGATCACAAGCGGTCCCAGCAGATACAGGAAGAAGATCGCCAGATATGCCCAGACACTTATACGGAGGAAGGAATTGTTCATTTCCCGATATCCCCCATGTTCACCTTGAACAGGCGCATGACTGCCAGCACGAACAGGATACATGTCACCAACAGAACGATGGCGTAGGCGGCACCCTGAGGCCAGTCATTGTTGTCGTTGAACTGCTGATAAATCAGCTGCGTGAACCAAAGCGACGACGGTCCGCCCAGAATCTGAGGTGCGGCCAGCGCACCGGCACTGAGCATGAAAACCATGGTACAGCCTGAACTGATCCCCGGCTTCGCATAAGGAATGACCACACGCCAGTGAATCCGCCACCACGGCGCACCTAGGTCACGGGCGGCCTCGATCTGGTTTTTATCGAGACTTTCTATGACGTTATACATCGGGAAGACCATCAGAAGGATATAGGCGTAACCCAGACCGGCATAGAGCGCGATGTCGTTTCGGATAAAATCAAACGGCATATCCCAGATTCCCAAGCCCATGAACAACGTGTTCAGCACCCCGGTTTCACCAAAGATGATCCGCAGGGCAAAAGCCCGCAGGATTTCGTTGATCCAGTAGGGGATGATCAGCATGATCGCAAAGATGCGGATATGGCTGCCTTCGGATTGCCCAAGGTAATAGGCGATTGGATAGCAGATAATCAGGTTGAAGATCGTCACACAAACTGCTGCGACAAGGGTGCGGAAAAACACCCTCAGATCGACTGTGTTGTAGTCCTGACTGCCACCTTCTGGGCCGTAAATCAGATACTTGTAGTTCTCAAGCGTATAGACGTCCTTGGGGCCGCCGATCTCGGGCGGCGGAAGGTTCGGACGGAACGAAAAGTCCAACATCGACAGCTGCGGCAGGATAATCAGGCCGATGGTCCAAAACAGGACCAGACCCAAGATCGCCAACCCCATGCCCGTGCCATTGCGGTTGAAGAATTCTTTTAGAAACTGGGGCATCTGCTACACCCCTACTCTGCGGCCAGTTCACCCGCTGGCACCAGAACCGCATTGCGGGTCTCGTATTCCAGCGTGATAGTCTGGCCGGTGTGGTCTTCAAAGGACTGTCCGAGGTTTGGCAGAGACACTTTGATCTCTTTGCCACCATCGCCTTCGGTGAAGATATTGAAGACGTTTCCTTCGAACTCCTCGTGCTTAACCCGGGCGGTCACGAAATGGTCCCCTGTGCTGCCATCCGGAGCGATGGTAAAGGCTTCGGGGCGCACGAACATCATCGCGTCGTCGCCCTCTTTCATCTTACCCTGATTGGCTGTTGAAATGCGCGCCACCAGTTCGCCCGATCGGTTGGTCGCAATGAGCGCTTCATTTCCCATGACTTGTTTAATTTTACCGCGGAATACGTTGTTTTCGCCAACAAAAGAGGCGGCAAACGCGGTGTTCGGGTCGTTGTAGATAGTTTTGCCATCCGCAATCTGATCAATCACGCCTGCACGCATGACCGCGATGTTGTCCGACATGGTGAGCGCCTCACCCTGATCGTGGGTGATGTAGATAAAGGTGATACCCACGCGCTGCTGAATCTCACGCAGCTCGGTCCGCATGTGCTGACGCAGTTTCAGGTCCAGTGCCGACAGCGGCTCATCTAGCAGCAAAACATCAGGCTCAGCGCAGAGCGCACGAGCAATGGCCACACGTTGGCGTTGTCCGCCGGACAGTTCGCTGGGCAGTTTGTCGCCCTGTCCCGGCAGCGCGATCATGTCCAGAAGCTCATCGGCTCGCTTACGACGTTCGGCTGCACTGGCGCCTTTAATTTCCATCGAAAAAGTAATGTTTTCCCACACTTTCATCAGCGGAAACAACGCCAGGTTCTGAAAGATCAACGCCGTGGGTCGCTTGTTAGGGCCGATGCCACGCATGTCATTGCCGCCGATCAGCACTTTGCCTTCACTGGGCTCCAGAAAACCTGAAACGGCGCGCAGGATCGTCGTTTTGCCACAGCCCGATGGCCCGAGAAACGAGAAGAAATCGCCCCCGTTGATGTTCACATTCGCGTCCCGCACAGCGACGAAATCACCAAAGCGGATCCACAGGTTTTCAAGATCGACGCCGACCCCTGCACTCATTTTAGGTATCTCCCTGAGGTGCGCATTGTCTTCGCACCACATTGCTTTCCGTCACGCCGGGACGGCGCGCAGATTGTGGCCCCCCGCGGTTTGCGGAGGGCCGTTTTCTAAGCGGTTAAGCGCTTTTGAACTTGTTGACGAACTCGGTCCGTGTTTCAGCATACCAAGGCGCTTCGGCCGGCCACGGGTTGAGGTTGGCCAGCGAGTCCCCCGGATAGGCTTCGGCAAAGTTCTTCTTGTAAGTGTCGCCCGAATATTGATCGGCACCCAGAACCGGCGAGTTGTATCCATGGCTGTCGATAGCAACACCAGCAGGTTTCGCCTGATAGGCAAAGTCAATGAACGCGTAGATCTGATCGATATTCGCAGCACCTGTTGGAATCGACATACCGTCAACCCAGGCCATCGCACCTTCGACAGGCGCCTGGTAGTGCACGGGCTCACCGGCGGACTTCAGCGCCAGTGGCGGGCCATCCCAAGTTTGGCCAACGATCACACCTTCGTTCAGCAGACCGTTCTTCTGCGTATCGGCGTCATTCCAGATCAATTTGATGCGATCCTTGCGCGCGATGCACCAGTCGGTGATCTGACCCCAGACTTTGCGCATTGTGTCTTCGTCACCATACGCAGCCCAGACCGAGCCCGGCTCCATTTCGCCAGAACGCTCCATGAACAGACCCGCGCCCAGCATCATCGAATGCGCGCGACCCATTGTCTTGCCCGCGTTTTCTTCCGACCAGACATCGCCATAAGACGGCGCGTCACCTTCCGGCAGCCACAAATCGGTGCGATACGCGATACCTTCTGTGCCCCAGATATGCGGCAGCCAATGCGCGCCTGATCCGCCGAAGTTCCAAGCGTCAGTACCGATCTTGGCCATTGCCGGGTTCACCAGATCAATCGGAACCTTGTTCATATCAAAGGGTTGCAGCAGCTCCAAAGGTTCCCACTGCAAAGAGCGGTTGTTGGTGGGCGAGACAATGTCAAAGCCCTGGCCCTTGGTGGCCTTCATCTTGTTGATGATTTCTTCGTTCGAGCCGATGCCGGTGTAGTTGACTTTGATGCCGGTCAGGGTCTGAAACTCTTCGATAAAGCTAGGTGGAAGATAGTCCGACCACATCAGAATGTTAATCTCACCCGAAGACGCCAGCGCGCTCTTGCTGTACAGCGGTGCCGCCAAAGCAGCTGCGCCCGCGCTTTTTAGCACCGAGCGTCTGGAAAGAGTCGATTTATCAGCCATTAGAATTCTCCCATTGATGGACTGTTTTGTTTTTATTTTTTGTTTATAGGACTTTCCGTGTCAGTACGGCAGTCCAAAAGTGACAGTTTTCAGAAATCTTAAGTCCAGTTCCTTACAAGAACACGTTCAGATTGTTCTTTTTGGTGTCACATCTTCTTGCCAAACAGCCAAATCCCTGGCGCCAACTGGATCAGCACCCAACAAAAACGTGCGGTGCTCTCCGACGGGCAAGTGTTTCGGAACGTCCCCAAAATTGAACGCAAAATGCAAGTTTCCACGCCGGGTCAAACGAATGTCAGGATCGCATTCCAAAGTGCTTATGCCAGCCCATTCCATTGCCTGTCGCAAAATGGACAAAAGCAATCTGTCGCGAGGGATCATGGCCAAATAGATCGCCCGGTCTGATCGAACGACAGCAGGGCTTCCGTCGCAATAGGCGCTGTCAAAGCGGGCAAGAACTTGTTCCTTGGTCTCGACAATCTCGCGCCATCCGCAGAAAGCAAACCGTTGACCGTCGGCCAGTTGCACAGTCTCTTGCGCCAAATGTGGAAGAGACTCGACACGGGTCACACGAACTCCGGTCAGCGCGGCCAAAGCACCGGGTGCGAGGTTTTCTGGGGTATGCATCCAAGGCGTTTTGCTGCCGGACCGCGCCCCGATCACCAGTTTCGCACCCGAATCAGAAATTCTGGCGGCAAGGTTTGCACTGACAATCATGCTCTGAGGAAGAAGGATAAGCGCGTAGCCATCCAAATCATCTTCCGGCCCGAGGAAATCGACGTCTGCGCCAAGCTGGCGCAAGCCCGCATACCATTCTCGGAAAATATGCGCGTTCGGAAAGTCCTCATCATGTGGCAGGATGTCCGCCGCCCAGATCGAACTATAGTCCAGCAGTATCGCCACCTTGGCCTTGCACCGTTCAACGGGGGGCAGCGCGTTGCGATCTTTCACGATCTGGGCCAGTTCTGTTGCGGCTTGATCCGGGCTGTTATCTGAACGCAGCAAGGCGGTATGGTATTGTTCCTGTGCAAATTTTGCTTGCCGCCAGCGAAAGAACATAACCGCTTGCGCCCCATGAGCATAAGCTGCCCAAGTCCAAAGCCGCACTATACCCTCAGCCGGAGCGGGATTCTTAGCCGCCCAGTCCACCGGCCCCGGTTGCTGCTCCAGAATCCACATCCGGCCACGTCCCTGACTGCGATACAGATCGCAATGAAAGCCCTGATAATCTGGAGCACCTGTTCGCAGATATCGACGCTTTTCGTCATCGGACAAGGTCGAACCCATCAGGTTCCCCAACGGATAGCTGTCGAATCCGACAACATCCAAATTTGCGGCGACGGCATGGTGGTCGAACTCGAAACTGCCGGCCATGAAG
>NZ_JBSWTT010000002.1:0-107401 GCF_056158705.1 Ruegeria sp. ABM4_193 | reverse complement strand
ACCAAGACAGGTCCGATATTCCCCAAATGTCCAATCAACATTGGGGGGAAACGGCAGTCGGGCCTCAGCACTGGCCGACGACGCTAAAAGCGTCGCCGTCAGTGTGATCAGGGCGAAAGTGGTGCGGCTTTTCATTGGGTTTCTCCTCTTGCGTAATTGCTAAGCGTCTTTAGGTCCGCTGCGTTTGCAGCCAGATCCGTGCCCGACGCCAGAGCATTAGCCGAGGTTGTGCGCAAGATTTCAATTTCAACTTGCAAGAGTTTCAGGAGAACCGCCGTATTGTAGTCGATTGCGTCCTTCAGATCATCTTGCTGGCCGATTTCACCGCGCAGCTTTTCAGCATCTTCGGCGAGCTGACCGGCCATGTCATAGCCATTCTCACCCAACGCCGATGCCATAAGGCCCGCGCCACCACGTTCAGACAGGATGCGACGAGCTGCTACTTCTGAGCCATTAAACTCTGACAAGATGCCACCGTTGAGGCCGAGGTTGATGGATCGACGTTCCATTGCCTGAGCAGCGACATCGGGCAGCCCGGAGATACCGCCCTCTGCCGCGTCCAGTGCGTAGCCGAGCGTGTCAGCAGCGGTCGCCAGCTTCAAAAAGCTACGGCTGTTGAACTCGTCCAGATCCGTCAGGCCAGTGATAGTCTTGAACGAGTTTTCGAGCAGTGCCCGTTGCTGTTCCAGTTTCTCGTACTGTTCCAGTAGTTGCTCGTACTGGCGGACCATTTCAGCGATTTCTTTGGCCGAATTGGCGGCGTCCTGTGTGATGGATGCAGAGTCCACCACCGGAACACCTTGGGCCGACACCACGACGGGCAGGGCGGCCAGAACCGAAAAAGCAATGGTTGTGCGGAATTTCTTTGAAATATTCATCAGACAAGCTCCAAGTTTTCAGGGGGGGTCATGCGCTCAAAGTCGCAGGCGCATTTGCTGCGATAGCCCGAATAGGTGCTGGTGCAGGCCGAGACAGCGGCCAGAACTACAAGGGCGATTACAAGGCGGGTTTTCATGTGATTTCCTTCCAGAAGTTGGGGTTTTTTCGCCAGTCAGGATCAGGGAACGATTTTCCGTCTGATCCGCTCAGAACACGAAGAAGCGGACCGAGCGCGCCGACATCGACATCGAGCCAAACACTCTCATCACCCTTTTTCATGAGCATTACGCGGTCGCCAAAATGCGCCCTCAGCGCGCCAACCTCTGAATCGTTCAATCCGATTGCCCGGTAATCCGCTTCATTGCCGGATCGAGAGGGGAACAAGAGCTGTGTGCTGGTGTTTTCCAGGATCGACTTGCTTGCCGCTGACGACAGGAGGTGATCGGGGATCTGCGTCATCATCATCATCATGACGTTCAGCTTCCGATACGTGGTGTAAGCGTTCTTGAGGATTTCCGCGCCGTAGGGGTTGCCTGCGATCACCCAGGCTTCATCAATCACAAAGACAGTGGGCACTTTCGCGGCACAACGGCGCTCGATCTGGCGCATGACGTAGCTGATCCATGCCAACCGGACCAACTCGTCATCCAGAACCTCAGAAATATCGAACACAAGATGCCGATCGTCAGAGGCAAAAGGATCTGTGCCACCCTCGCCAAACATCCACGACAAACGCCCGTCGCCCGCCCATTCACTCGCGCGCTTGAAGAGGTCTTTGCCATCATCAAAGGCTCTGAACCGCTCGACCAGTGAATCGAAGTTCTGCAGTTGTGGCGGCAACGTCGCGTTTGCCTGACACGCCTGTTTAATCTCGTCTTTCTGTTCGGCTGTCAGTTTATCGTCGTAACTCATCAGAGCTGTGGCCCAATTCGCCAACCAGCTTTGACCGGCCTCATCCGTTTCCGTTTGAAACGGGTTCATGCCAGTGGGTTCGCCCACCCGGACGCGGGTGTACTGTGCGCCGAGCGCCCGCATCGGAGCTTCCATTGCCCGATCTTTGTCAAAAGCGATGATCCGCGCGCCCTGTGCCACCGCCATTGTCGCCAGCAGCATCGCGATCACAGTTTTACCCGATCCGTTCGGCCCCAGAACGATTGTGTGGCCGGAGGGCAGGTTTTCAGCGTCTTTGCTGGTCTTGGGAAGGTGCAGCGAAACATCATAGCTGTCCCCGTGCGTTGTCGGGAAAGTCGCCAATGGCCCCGGCCAGGGCAGCTTTTCAGCGTCCAGCCCTTTGGGCCGCATGTGGAACGCAACCATGTCCGCAAAGTTCTGGTCCGTAATCAGTTCTTCACGGGGACGGAATGCGAAATTGCCGGGGTGCTGCGCGAAGTACACCGCACGGGCCGACATCGCTTCGCGCTTCACTGTGCCACCCGAAATCTGAATTTCACCGATGATGTGTTTTTCGGCGGTTTTCAGATCTTCTTCGTTCCCAAACACGCAGATCGACAGGTGGTGCTTGCCGAGTGACATGGTGCCGGAGGCAATACCGTCCGCCAGAATGGACAAATCCTCTTCAAGCGACTTCGCTTTGTCGCCCGCCGAGCGCATTTGTCCCGACTTGCGGCGTTCCATTTCCTGCGCCTGGGCGCGGCTGATCGGCAGGAAGGATTGCGAAATGACGACATCAACCGGCAGGTCCAGCCCGTCGAAAATGCCGGGGAACGACGCCATCGGGTAATTCTTCAGCGAATACACACGGATGGAGCGTTCCTGATCGTCGCCCGTGACCAGATTGCCGGTCTTGCCCTGAAACAGCACATCCTCTTGCGGCATGTTGAAGGCAATGGGTTCTGCAATGTTCGTGTGAATGATCGGCTGATACCGACCGTTCAACAGCATCCCATAATAGCCGAGCCAACGCCCCTCGCTGAGCTTCAGCCGACGCACACGGCTTTCGCCCAGCGTGCCCGCCAGTGTTGTGAAAACACCGTCGAGCTGTTCGATCATTTCGCGGCGTTCCTCGTCTATCGTTCCAGACGACATGCCGAACATCTGTTTTGCCCGCTCATCCTGCCGCTTTTGGAGAATGGCGCTGATGACGATCTTGCGTTCTTTCAGCTCTGCATCGACGGACGCTGAGCGCATGGCCTGCGCCACTGCACCGGCAAAGCCGGTTGGATCTGTGATGACATGACCAGTCTCAGCCGGGACGGTCAGTCGATGAACATAAAACGCCACCTCGTTGGGTGTTGTGCGCAACACACGCTCAAACCGTTCGGCCAGGAACTCGAACTCGTTTTCGTCCAGCGTGTTTGCGTTGATTCCGGTGATTTCTGCAGCGGCGATAAGGCCACCGTTGCGTGTGGAAATGACCTCATCGTCCACGACATAGCCATACGGTAACATCTGAAAAAGGCTCATTTCATCCTTGCGCCAGCTCGGCTCGATCAACGAGCGGGCAAGGGTCCACATGCCTCGGGCAGCAGGCTTAGGCATTATAGTAATCTCCCCCATGATGCTGGCGGTTTTTGGTGCGCGGAGTTTTGGAAAGGGTTACGGACAGGACGCGGAAGAAAGCCGGTTCCCATTCGTAAAAGAGGCGAAGCCCGGTGTAGAAAACAAAACCCGAAATGATTGCTGGCGCTATCCCGAACATGAAGAACGAAAGCATGGTCATCCCGAGGATCACCAGCAGATAGATCACGGGTAGGCCGCCCCATTCTGCGGGGCGGCTCAGGCCGCGAAAGACCGTATTGCGGCGCGGCATCAATCAGGCTCCGATGAATGTATCAGCGAGGCCGATAACAGCGCCGACGACGATAGCGATTACCGGGCCTTTCAACGAACCCCAGCCGAACACATAGGCGAGACAGCCCCAGATGAAGCCGACAGCGGCAAGGCTGACGCCAACGACCTTCGAGTCGGCCAGCGTTTCGTTGATGAAATCGCCAATGGCATCTTGCAGCCAGCCAGCGGAGGCGGGCGCTGCCGTGATGATGAACGCAGTGATCGCGAAAAACGCCATCTGCTGGTAGAAGTGGGTTCTTTTCATAGGTCTTTACTCACTTTGCTTAGGATGATCCGCACGTAGTTGCGGGTTTCGGTGAAGGGGGGGACGCCGCCATATTCGACGACGCGGTGAGGCCCGGCGTTGTAGGCGGCAAGCGCCAGCTTCCAGGTTCCGAACTCGCGGTACTGCGCCGCCAAATAGCGGGCACCACCGTCGAGGTTTTCGGCAGGGTTCTTTGGGTTCACGCCCAGGTCTTTCGCCGTTCCGGGCATGAGCTGTGCGAAGCCATAGGCACCCTTGGGCGACAGAGCATCAGCGCGATACCGGCTTTCCTGCCAGACCAGTGCCATGAACAACTCGGCCGGAATGTCGTGCCGTTTTGCCGCTGCATGGATTTCTTTGACGATCCGCTCTTGCGACCAGCCGCCCGAGGATCTGCGAGGCCGCGGTGCCTTGCCCGCAATCTCGATCTTTTCCTGTGGCTTGGCTTTCGGCGCTTCCGGTTTTTCGGCAAGCGTGTACTCACGCATCCGGATTGGCCGAACGACGCCATTGACGATTTCTGCCCGCGCACCGTTGAGAAACACGCTGCCATCCGGTTCATACTCGATGACCTGGGCGCTTGCGCCGGTCGCCACAAATGCCGTGGAGGCGAGCAGAAGGGGCCGCATTGCTGCGATCATTCGGATTTCTCCTTTGCTTGAGTTGGCGAGGAATTGGAGGGGTTCTGTTCGTCGCCGGTCGCGGCCACGTACTCGTCAGTCCAGGACGGCGGAATGCTGACAGCATCCACCAACCAGCCTGCGAGACTTGCGTATTCTTCACCACCAAGGGCCGAGGTCTTGCGAGCGATAGAGCGCGACAGAAACGAAGCCGCTACGCCGTGCTGCAGCAACAGCGAAATCAGAACGCACAGATCATGCAGATGGTATTCGAGGTCGCTGCCAGAGCGAAAACCACCGCTATAGAACACTTCACGGGGTTTGATTGGCGACGCTGGATCATAACCGATGGTGACAAAGGCAGTGTGCCCTTGCGGAGTTTCAACGCGGCGTGTTTCAGCCAGCCGACGATCAGGAAGAACTTTGCGCGCAGGCTTGTTCATGACAAAGCTCCCTGCGCATCAAGTTCCGCTTGTCGGATTTCCATTGCGAAATCGACGTCAAGGCGCAGCTCATCGACCACTTCAAGCGGCAAATCGATGTCCAGCCAGACACCTTCGCGGATCAGGTGAACGTGATAGGTGGCGTTTGGGTAAACGAACCAAAGGGCTTCATGCCGGTTCAGAACGTCGCGCGCGGTGTCGGCGTCGATTGTGCCTGACAGGTCGCAACCGAATTTCAGATTTGCGTAAGAGCTGGCATAGTCCGCTCGGCTGCTGCTTTGGATGAGCACAGCGGCCTTTTCCGGTGAAGCAAAGCGGAACAGCTCTTTCGGACCCAACGCCTTGTTAACGTCTGCGTGCAGCTTCAAGGCTTTGTAGAGCCGATTTGCACGGACATACCCAAGATCATTGAGGACATGGAACATTTCGAGCGCGACCCCGAAAGCCGTGGCGCGGGCATCGCTTTCCAGCCAGTATTCGCGCATTGCGCGCTTGATGGTTGGTCGTTCTCCGGCAAGATGGCGGATAACGGTGAGAATGTCCTTACAGGCTTGCTCGAAGCTCTGGGCGGCAGGCACCAAGCGCCGATCAATCTTGCTTTCGATGGTGTCGAAGGCCACTGTGATCACCTTTCCGCCTTTCAAAAAATAGGTCAGTAGTTTTTACATAATTACGATTATGAGGTTGAGGTTCCGATCATCTGAGCAGCAGGAAATTGGATGCCGGGACACAGCACTGAGCCCTTCGCGGGCTTCGTAGAAAGCCAGCATTCAGCTTGGATCAATCAGCCGGAAGGTCTGACCAAAGTGTCGGGGATGTCCTGTTCGGCGCTGTCGCTGGTCAGTGCTGCGCCGTCGCAAGCGCAGACACGTTGTTCAGGGTCGCACCCATTGACTCTGGCGCGGTGCTGTCCGATCTAAGATCGGCATCTAGGGTTACTGTTTTTACCATAGTACAGTTCTCTCTTGATGTTTGAGGAATGCCCGGATGGATTTGGGGCGTTTCTTGTCCTGTCGGTTGTTGGCGCAATCGACAGGACCGCTCACTGCTCGGTGGTTTTGTTCTGTTGTCACTAAATCGTTGTTTGATCCTTTCCTTCAGCCGCACCAGGACCGGCGTTTGCCGCCATAGTATGGGCGCGCGAGACCCTCGGAAATCAGAATGGCCCCGACCTCCTGCCCAGCGACACGCCCAACCGCTAGGAAGCGGTCATGCACGTCCAGATCTGGTTGGATGACCAGCTCTATCTGGTCCGCCGACTGGATGAGCTCTGTCAGCCTTGCTTTCGCTTTCAATCCCAGAGTTTTTTCCGCACGGCATTGCGGCCGATAGGTCTCCGGCGCATCAAACCCAACAAGCCGATATCGGTGTTCGCCATGATCGAGCGTATCGCCGTCAACGGCAGTCACTTCGGACGCGCTAAGGGTCTTTGTTTGTTTTGATGGTTCAATCCAGACCGCAACAAAGAACAAAGACGCGAGTGTAGCGCTGAGAAACAAGAGCCGTTTCATGTGCCCTGCCCCAGTAATTTGATGAGCCAGGTTCTCGAACGTGCCAGATCAGGTTTTGGATTTCGCGTCCAGAGCCTGCGCCGCTTCCAGACCCTCTGGAGTGATCGACTCGATTGTGTAGTCCGATTTGACGCAAAGAATGCGCCCGTCGCCAAATTCCTGGTGATGCTTAAAAAGCCCCGGCCAAAGATCGAACTCTCTGGGCTCAGCGCCCGCGCGAGAGATCTTCGACTTGCACAAGGCCCCGACATAGTTCGGAGAGCTATAAATGCAGTGGTACTTTGGTCGTCCAAGGGAAGCGAGTCCGATAAATTCGTAGCGGCATGTAAAGGGAACCTGATCTTCTTTCAGGCCCCGGACCATCTCGATGGTTACCACAGTGTATTGTCTCTTGTTGTCCGCCATGACGACCCCCTATGGGCCGTCTTCTACATCCAAAAGTTGTGGACTAAAACACAATCTACGTCAATATAAGAAAGTCAGCCGATTTACGATATTGGATTGTCAGAAATATATTGGCCGGATATTGCTTAAGCGATTCGCAAGCAGGAGAGACCATCTTGAAACACTCAAAATCCAGGAATAGAACTCGCGCGAAGGTCCTTGCAGTTGCACTCGCTGCACTGCCGGCCACGCAGGCCAGTGCCTATCCAATTGACTGTGCCATATTCCTTTGCCTCGCCGGAGGTTGGCCAAGTTCGGCTGATTGCGTCGCAGCCAAGGCGGAGTTCATTCGGCGCATCACGCCCTACCCGGTCGAACCTCCGCTTCAACTCTGGCGCTGTCCGATGAATACGTCACACAGCCCCTCGGACTTGGGTCCTATGGAACGGTTGGAAGCCATCAAGCGCACCAGTGCTAGCCCAGTTCCAGAACTTCCATCGGATGACACCGCTAAGCCATTACTGGTAGACGCATCGATCTCGATAGAAGAGATCCAGTCACATCACGGCCAATACGGTGACGGTTTCCAAGCCACCCCGATCAGCGTCGATCTTTCCTCTTCCGATTTCGACGTTGTGAGGTCCATCAGGGTTTGGGATGTGCGCCACTACAGCTATCGCCGTCGGTCGCGAGAGGACGACTGCGAGCGTTCGCTTGATCTGGTCGTTGGCAGCTATGACGACAACGTAAGCTTTCAATGGTCCGATCACGCCCCCGCGCCAATCCCAGCCTGGCTGCCCCTTGGCAATCGTTGTGAACCTCCCAGCTTCTTCCGCGGCGTTGGTGTTGAGTGGACCGACATTTTCGGGTTCAGCGATTACGAGCTCATCCGATACTGACATTGTTTGTCTAGTGGGTGAATGCGTTGCCCCTGCTGATGCCAATAAGCTTGCCAGCCGGATTGGCACCGAGGTCGTCTGGGCCAGAGGAACACCCTAGTCCCAAAAACAAAAAACCCCCGCAAGGCGGGGCCTCAGCGGGGATCTTCCTAAGTCACGTTTGATCACCTGATTTATAGGAAACTCCCAATTTACTGACAAGGATAAACGCATCTGTGCGAACGGTTTTTCTGTGTCTTTTCGCTGAGGTTCAACCCGCTTTGCTTCCCCGATGAGAAGTAGAACATGAGACCGTTGAACCATTCCGAATTCCATGCCCCGCAAAGACGCGATGCCAATACTGACCTTTTCCAAGGGAAGCCAAAACAATGAGCTTTCGGCAGATCGCATCCACACATCACCACGAAAACATACCTTTTCACAACGGCCTTCCCGAGGGTTGGAACCGAGACAGGTTTCGACAGCTCTGTGTGTGCTATGCGCAAATCAGGGGCGCTTCGGCCCAGTGTATTCGCACCTTTGAGATCATCATCGACATGATCTCGCCATGCGTGTTTCGAGACCCGTCTCAGGAACCCTTTTGCTACGCGCGCCAGGAAACACTGATTGCCGGGCGTGGCGTGACAGATCGGACAATCCACAATCACGAACGAGAACTGGAATTGATTGGCCTGCTCCAACGCAGGCTTGGTGCAAATGGGGCGCGCTGTAAGCGCAAGGGGCTCGGCCTCTTTCTGACCCCTGCTCTGAACCTCATTTCAGAGATGCGCGACGCAGACGAGCAAAGCAAAGCCGAGAAGAAAGAACATGACGAGCTGCGCGGGGATCGATCACGGCTGTATCGATATGTGAAACACAGCCTGGCCGTGCTTGCCTCACTCCCCTGCCCTCCTGAAGGTTTCGACGCGAAGATGGACGCGTTTCGGTCCTGGCCGCGCGCAGACAAGCTGAAATACATGTCGCTGGAGGCGCTCAAGCTACACGTTCAAGCGGCTCATGACCTTTGGAAATGGATCGAAGATCATGTCGCAAAACCCGGTGAAATTTCGGGTGAACCCGAAGCCCGTTTCGGGTCCCATATACAAGACCAAATTGAAGAAACAATTCTGTCCTGTAACGCCGATGGCGAGAGTTCAATGTCCTCGGCAAAAGCCTCGGAACCAGATTGTTCCGGCTTCGGGCCTGACGGCCCTCCGAATTGCTTAGAAAGCAATCATCCGACAGATACGGCATCACGCAAGGCCCAAAAACTACCGCGGGTGAACAATCGCATCCTTTATGAACTGGCCTCACCCGAGTTGCGCATGCATATCGATATCGCCGGTGGTGGAGATCAGAATTCCAAGCCAAGCCTCTTTGCGATTGAGACCGGTGTTTGGTCCCGACTTTCGGAGATTGGCACCAATGTCTCCGCCTGGCACGCGGCGATTGATCGGTTGACCATCATGGGAGCGATCCTGGCTGGAGTAATCACGGATGCGAGGCTGAGTGATCCGCGGTTGCCGCCCGTGGTTAATTCGGGTGGATACCTTCGCGGCATGGTGCAAGCTGAAGAACGGGGTAAATTGAACCTGATTTCCAGTTTCATGGGGCTTTTGGCGCGTAGAGCCCGAGAGGAGGAAGACGGGCTTCCGCAAGACCACTAGAGCGGGTTTTAGCTGTGTCGGATTATGCCCGCCAGCTGCTCAAATTGACGTGTCTCATCGGCAGGATATCGCTCTGTTTCCGCCTCCAGAACAGAACCGTATTCAAATCTGTGATTGGCTACGGGAATTCCCGAGTAGTTTGTTCAGCTTTAGGTTGCTAATCGGCCCCAACGGCAACGCGGAACAGAAAGACAGCTTATGAAAATCGCGGATATTGGCAATTCTGAACTGGATTTCAGGCAAACAGGCGAAGCGCGCCTCCAGGAGATTTGCTCCAGGTTTGGACTGGAAAATGCGTCCTACGCCCATATCGACAAGTATCACAACGTTGTCCACGGCTGCACCACGTTCCCGGCCGAATGGGTCAGGCATTACGTCGACAACGATCTGGTTCTGGCCGATCCCCTCATTCGCTTTGGCGCTGCAATGATTGCACCAATTGATTGGGCTGTGTTTGATGACCAGCGTGAACATGCACCGCTATTCGAGGCTGCAAGGGAATTTGGTGTGGGTCAGAACGGCCTTTCCATTCCGGCTATCAATCCGTTTGGTGAGCGTGGTGTTTTTACGGTTACGTCCAATCTGCCGCGGTCTGAGTGGGACGCCTTGGTCGCTACAATGCTCCCTGCCCTTCGCCATGAGGCACAGGTCCTGCATCTGCTTGCGCTAGATGTCATTGAAACCGTATTCAACTTTCCCTCGGATTCCCTGTCTGGCGATGAACTGGATGTGTTGAAGATGCTCGCGTCGGGTTTGATACCGTCTGTCATTGCCAGGCAGACGGGGCATTCTTCGCGAATGGTAGAGGCACTGACTGCTTCGATCACCACCAAGCTCAAAAGCCGGACGATTGAACAGGCAGTGGCGCGGGCAGTCAGTACTGGATTTCTTAAGTGGAGCGATTTCTTTGCCGACCCTGTGGCCGAACTGGTCAATATGGAAAGTCAGCGACTATGCGGTGGGATCGTCCGTTGGGGTGGCAGGTCTCACGAGTTTATCGCTTTTGAAGACGGCAGACTGGTTCGGAACGCTGATAGCTTTCAGCCGGTCCAGATCACGGATCTCGTGAGAGAGTTTAACTTGAGTGCAAACGAGGTGGTCGAGGAACTTGCGCGTAACATTGATCAAAGATTGCGGATTAGGTATCTCTGAATTCGGCTAAAACGCACTGCTTTGTCTTTGAAAAGACCGCAGGCGCAAGTTTCACGTAATTTCGCTTACGCCGCTGTGCCACCGTAGTAGAGCCCACTCTAACTCTGGTTTCTAAATCTCCTATTCTGCTGAAAACGCGTCACGTTCAAAGCTTGGCTACAGAGCCCTTAGACGCGAGGGCAGCAGATGCTGTCACCTTCGTTCGAACAGCCAAAAATTGGAGATTGAGGCCTTATCTCTGCAATGCCCTGGTATACTGGAGGATCTTGCCCAGCGTGGTTTCACAGGAGGTGCTGACCCGTTCGCCGAAACAGCGAGTCTGGCGTTGGCCGTGAAAGCTCCAGTAATAGCTTCTGACGCCGTCAACGTAGCGCTAAGGCAAATCCGCAATCGTTGTCTATTTGGAACCTGTCCCTCTATGAATAGATTTCAATTGGCGTTCCGTCTTTGACCATAGCGTAGATCTCTTCAATCTCCTGATCTGTGACAGCGACGCACCCTGCGGTCCAGTCACGCTTGTTCGTGGGATCAATTCCAGGGCGAGGGCCGCCATGGATAAAAATATCACCGCCCGGAGAACGACCCCGAGCTCGGGCAAACGCAGAATCCGCCTCGTTCGGATAAGAGATTCCGATTGAAAGATGGAAAAGGCTTTCGGGATTGCGACGGTCAATTACATAGGAGCCTTCAGGTGTTCGCCCGTCTCCTTCGAATTGCTTGTGACCTTCGGGGGCAAATCCGAGTCCAATCGGAAAAGTCCGCAAGACACGCTCACTACCATCGAGGATAAGTAGGCGCTGCCCTTTGTATAGCCGAAGCCGAGTCACAACCGGCCCATTGTAAGTACGGAACTTGTTTGCACAGCCAGACAAAAAGGCGGCTATGAAGCCAGAGAGAAACAAACGTCTTTTCATAGGAACTGCCCGGCTCATTTTGATTTTTTCAAAAGAATATCACTAAAGGCCAGTTGAACAAAGGTGTATTGGATCTCACTAGGACAGGAACCGAAAACCAAGTGATCAGTTGTGGCCACCTCGTCAGCAGTGCAATGAGTGACACTTTGATTTCGACATTTGTTATTCTTACGCAACCTTTCAGTTTTCGCCTATTCAGTATCGAGATCGCTGCTGTAGTCAGGTTTTTTGCCGCTGGAAATCTTGACGCCGATTATTAAGCGAGCCAGATCGTCTACCGAATTGGATTCTTGTTCTAAGGGTTCGTTCACTACGCTGCACCTGTATCGATTTTCAGGTACCACGTAGTTTCGCGCCGGGCCACCCACCCTCAGATAGCGTCACTGTCTAGCTGCAACTTAGGACAATCTCTGTCTATCTGAAATTAGATCTACCAAATTTCGCAAACATATTTGAGGCTCTATTTGTTTCTACTTTGCTTCATCGGCCCGCCCAACGAACCGTTCAAACACTGCAAGAGTTTCGTCACTTACATGATGCTCAATACCTTCAGCGTCATGCTCTGCCACTTCCGGTGAAACGCCCAAGGCGATCAGGAACTCCACGACAATCCGGTGACGCCTTCTACAAGCTTCCGCCAATTGACGCCCGGCATCGGTCAACTGAAGTGAGCGGTAAGGTATTTGCTCAATGAAACCCTCTCGTTTCAAACGAGTCAAATTTTTGGAAACCGTAGGTTGGGTCACGCCCAATCGCTCGGCTATTTCGACCGGGCGCGCTGCACCATTCTGATGGATCAGCTCCGCGATAAGTTCAACGTAGTCTTCAACCATTTCGCTTTGGTGAGCCTGTCGCACAGCCTCAAACCCGCTCGCCTGGGTATCAATACTACGATCTGAATTTACCGGTTTTGTTTCGGTCATCGGCTCATGATTACGTCGCTGGTCTAGTCTCCAGTGTATGCACCTGAAAGCCGAGCTTGACAATGAGCATGCCTTCATCCTTAAATTAGACAAGGCTAACTTAAATAGACAGTGCTATGAAACATCTGATAGCGTCCACACTTCTTTGCGCACTGCCAGTGATCGCGGATGCCACGGCGATTGAAGAATCTCCTTGGGCCCCGCGCGCTGCCGCGTATCGACTGACCTTGTTCATGGGAAATCTAACCCCGGTTCCCTGGGATGAAATTGAGAGGAGTTGGACTTCGCCCGCACCTGGCAGTGACATTCAGGTCGCTCCCCTATCACGCGTCTCCGACAACGAAGCGCTTGCGATCAACCAAGCTATGCAAGCCGAAGATCGGCAGGCGCTGTTCGAAGCAAGCACAACTGCCATTGCGGAGGGAATCCTGCGCCATCTGGATGTCGCAAAGACCGCGCTGGGTCAGCCTGAGGCGGCCCGCGAGGTCGCGCAAGCGGCTGCTCTGTTCCGCGCATTCGAAGATGGTATCAAGGCTGCGGACACGTCGGCGGCTCGCGACCTGGGCCGGGCATGGCTGGTTCTGAACTCCACCCTTGGCAGCGCAGGAGTACTGGGCAACGGCGCCCAAACGGTGGATGCCGACCAATTTGCAGAAGCTCAGGCCATTGTCGCTGCCTATATTCGTGCCAACTATCTGCCATCCGAGTATGCCCAACGCGACAAGTTAACACCGCTGCCTGAAACAGTTGTGCTTTCCGGCGAACAAATCACAATGCCCGCCACGCTGCCGCCAGGGTCAAACATCGGAGATCAGGCGCAGCTGCCGCGGCTGGTTCTTCAGTTTGAGGAGGCGGGTGAGGATGAAGCTAATCTACCGCTGGTGGCCTACGGTGACATGCTGTTCGACAGCCCCGAAATCTTCGGCGGCCCGGCGCGTGAGTTGGGCATCGCCTGCTCGACCTGCCACAACCGCTCCGACGTGAACCGGGATTTCTTCATTCCGGGCCTTTCATCCCATCCGGGTGGGATGGATGTGGACGGATCGTTTTTCAATCCAATGTTCAATGACCGGACCGATGATCACTTGGACACGCCTTCTATGCGTGGCATCCGCTTTACCGCACCTTATGGCCGCGACGGGCGCGAACCCAGCCTGCGCCGGTTCATCCGAAATGTGATTGTGACCGAATTCGCGGGAAAGGAACCAACGCCGTTCCAACTGGACGCGCTGGAAGCCTATGTCAAACAGTTCGACTTTCTTCCCAACCCAAAGATCGACCGGTCCGGCAAGCTGACCGATCTGGCGTCAGATGCCGCCAAGCGCGGGGAGTTGCTGTTCAACACCAAATTTGCCGGACTTGGTGACAAATCCTGCGCTTCGTGTCACACGCCTGACCGTCAGTTCCGCGATGGTCTGACCTACGACATCGGCAGCGCTGAACCACCATTCCCCGGCGGCACGGCTTCTGCGTTCGAAACCCCGACGCTGCGCAACGTCAATTTCACTGCACCTTACATGCATGACGGATCGCTGCCGACGCTGGCCAGCGTTGTTGACTGGTTCAATGATACCAAAAATTTGGGTTTGGACGAAGCACAGCGCGCAGATCTGACGGCCTACGTCGAAGCTGTTGGAGACGGTGAAGACCCCTATCAAGTATTCGAAGGTCGCAACAGCGTATTCCGCTTGTCCTGGGAAGAGCTGACGACATTCGCCAGTACGCTCGATACCCTGCTGCCGATGCAGGATGCCGAAAACATAGCGGTTCTGATCGACACGGTAGCTCCTGATCTGGCCGCGGATGCCAGTGTCATGGTCAATCAGAACGCCAAGCCCGAAATCTACGAATTCGCCGCGATCCTGCGAGCGGTTGGCGATGCCAGCGCCGAAGGAAACTGGACCGAAGCCATCCGCCAGTGGGAACTGTTCAAGTCCATGCAGGCCGAAATTGACGAGAGGATGTTCTGATGTTGTCGCGCCGCAATTTTCTGGTCGCTGCAGCCGCATCTGCAGCCATGCCCGTAATGGCTGCAACTGACCAGGGGCTGAAGCTGGCCTTCATCCCGCAGGAGAACCCCGAAAAGCTGTTGGGTGACATCAACGTCATCACCGGCTGGCTTTCAGAGCAGATGGGCGTCCCGGTCACGGGGTTTGTCACGTTCGACCACGCTGCTGCCGTTGAGGCGCTGCGCAACGGTGATGCCGATATCTCGTTCATGGGAGCGTTGCCCTTTGTGTTGGCCGAAGACCAGATCGGCGCCGTACCGCTATTGTCCGAGGTTTATCGCGGGCAACCCAGCTATTCGGGCCGGGTCTTCGTGCGGCGTGACAGCGGAATCGAAGCGCTGGCCGATCTCCGGGGACGTGACATCGCCTTTTCCGATCCGGTCTCGGAATCCGGTTACATCTATCCGCTTGATCTGTTTGTGCGCGCCGGGCTGTTCGCGGGCACGGGCGATGCCGACAGCTTTTTCGGGCAGAAATTCTTTGCTGGCGGATATCAGCAAGCGATGCAGGCCATGGCCAACGGACTGGTCGATGCGGCAGGCGCAAGCCAGTATGCCGATCTCTATCTGACCCCGGATCAGCAGGCCGAGGTCAAGGTGCTGGCGGAATCAGAACAAATTCCCAGCCACGCAATCATTGCCCGCCCTGATCTGGACGCCGGGCTGCAGGCAAAGTTCATTGAAACCATGCTGCGCCTCAACGAGAGTGAGAACCGTCATCTGTTGGCCTACCTCTATGGCCCGGATGGCTATCTTCCTGCTGATCCATCGGTTTACGAGGGCGTGCGCGAGACTGCGCGGCGGTATGGGTTTCTGAAATGAATCCTGTAGTTTCACTCAACGCGATATCGCAACACTTTGCCAGTGCAGCGGCGCTTACAGAAGTTTCACTATCAGTGCAGCCCGGTGAAAGCGTCGCGCTACTCGGTCCTTCGGGTGCGGGCAAATCAACGATGCTGGCTTTGTTGGACGGTCGTTTGCGTGGTTGGCACGGCGAAGCCCAGGTGCTTGGCAAGCCACTTTTGGCAACTGGGGTTCCATCCCGCGAGGACCGTGCCAATACCGGCTTTATCTTTCAGGAATTCGCACTGGTTGATCGGCAGAGTGTTTATCAGAATGTAATGAACGGTCGGATGGGCCGGATGAATATCTGGTCTTCGCTTTGGGGGCGGTTCCGGGAAGAGGACCACATGTGCGTGACACGGGCGCTTCAGGATACGGGGCTGTCAGACCTGGCAAGCCGCCGTGCCGATCAGTTGTCGGGTGGGCAACGGCAGCGCGTTGCGATTGCCAGATGTCTGGCACAAGAACCCGAGTTGATCCTTGCGGATGAGCCCGTCAGCAATTTGGACCCTGCTCACGCCGAACGAATTCTGAGCCTGATCACAAGCTCTGCACGTAGCCGTGGTATCGGCGTCATTTTCAGCTCGCATCAGCCGGATCTGTCGCGCCGCTTTGCCGAGCGCATCATAGGCCTGCGAGATGGCGTGGTATTGTTCGACAAACCGTCGGCTCAATTTACCAGCGGGGACATCGACGAGCTGTATCACGGCGCCAGTGTCACATCGGGGCTGCGTGTAGTCAGTTGATGGGCCGATCTGTCATTTGGGTCATGCTGGCTCTGGCGATCCTGTGGTCGCTGACCAGCGGGGATATGGGATTGGGCAAGCTGCCAGGCGCAGGGCCCCGTCTGGCAGAGTTTATGGGGCGCATGATCCCACCTGACCTGTCCGTTTGGCGCGAGGTTCTGACAGGGCTGGCGGAGACACTGAGGATCGCCATTCTGGGAACATTGTTCGCTGTAATCCTGTCCTCGGGACTGGCCCTTCTGGCCTCTGAAACTATGGTGTCACCAACAATTTGGCGCCCCGTCCGCGCCTTGCTGGCGGTTATCCGGTCGATCCCGCTGATCCTGGTCGCCATGCTAATGGTGGGCGCTGTTGGGTTGGGACCACTTCCCGGTATTCTGGCAATCACATTTCACGCGACTGGCATGTTGGCAAAGTTCTATGCGGAAGCCATCGACAACGTTGCTACCGCTCCTGTGGCGGCGCTTGAAAGCGCGGGAGCCAACAGAATTCAACAGTTGCGTTGGGCGATCTGGCCGCAGATGGCGCCTGTGATCATGCGCGATACCGTATTTCGGTTTGAACTAAATCTGCGCGAAAGCCTGATACTGGGCATTGTCGGTGCCGGTGGCATCGGGCTGTATGTGCAAACCTATGTACGGTCGTTTCAGTATGAAAAGGCTGCGACCGTGACGTTGGCAATCATTGTTCTGGTTTTATTGTCAGAGGCGCTGAATACGGCCTTGCAAAAACGGTTCAACTAAGCCGGAATCTCCCAATTCTCCAAGGAAAAGGCTCGTGTCTTTCCTTTCTTCCATCGCGGTTGAAGGTTGGATGCTTCGCTTGAAACCGGGCCGGTGTAGTCTGCTACACACCCCCTCACGCTGGTTTGTTAAGGCCTCAAGCTTGCTAGATTGAAAGTCGCCTGCGTTGAGGAAAATTCTTGGTGCCAATCTAGCGTTCAAACGGATTCACCGCTGTTTCCATGGGAATGTGTTGCCGAAACATTTGCTACCAGCCTGCCAGTGCGTAGTGCTCTGACACGTGCGTTCATCCAATGCCTCACGACGACTCGGTACATCAGTTCACGGAAAAAGCCAAAGTTCTGCCTGTGACGGACATAGAAGGAGTCAGGGGAGTCAAAGACCCCAAAATCCTGCACGATGCCGTTTCTTTGAATGTATGTGTCACGGCCTTCCCATTCGACCTGGGGATCGCTCAGGCAATCCGTCCCCACACCATACCCACACAGGCTTTCTGTTTTGGGAAATGTCTGCTGCAACACGCGTAAGAAAAGCTCATCCAGAATAAAGCCTTCCAGCTTTAGCCACGTACCCTCTGCTTCGACTTCGACCCATGAATGCACAATCTCCATCGGCGCCATCGGATAGAAAAGCTCGGGAACCACACCCCTCTGCAATTCTTTGTGGATCGTAAAGCCATGCAAACGGCATCGGATACCGCTGCCGCGAAACAGTGCCATCAGAAGAGTGCCCTTGGTATTGCATTGCCCATAGCCATTGGCGAGTACCTCTGACGCCGGGATATCGTCTGCACGGTTGTAACCAAAGGCAATCTCGTTACGCACGAAATCATAAATAGCGCCAATTCGATCCAATACAGGCAGATCGGGCCAGCTCCGTTCCGTTATGAGCCCCAAAATTGCGGGTGTTTCAAAATCAAGCAGAGGTGTGGCGGTTAGCAACGGGTCTCGGTTCAGCATTTGGTCTCTCGTCGAATCAACTCAGAAAGACTTTTAACTGCTATAGTGACTATAGCTTCAAGAGGCTAATTCCAGTTCGCAATAACGCTGCCCGGGGTTACGCGCCGATTTCTTCGTGATCAGTAAGACATTCGGAATGATCGCGCAGAACTTCGAGAACACGACAGTCCGAGGTGTTGCCGCCACTGCATTCATGCACCATGCGCTCCAGCTCGGTCCGCAACGCTTCCAGCCGCGCCATTCTTTGCTCAATCTGTTTGAGTTGCCGGCGCGCGATACTGTCGGCTTCATGACATGGGCGATCCGGATCGTCGGACAAATCAAGCAGTTCGCGTATCGCCTCAAGCGAAAACCCCAATTGGCGGGAATGACGGATGAATGCAAGGCGATCCAGTTCGGCATGGCCGTAACGCCTCTGGCCACCTTCGGTGCGCCCCGGTTCCGGCATAAGTCCGATCTGCTCGTAGTAGCGGATCGTCTGAACCTTGGTTCCGGTCTTTTTTCCGAGCGTTCCGATCGTCAGCATCTGGGTCTCCTTGCAAAGTTACAGCTTATGTAGGTTCGCGTCGACACCGCACAATAGTACCTTCCAGCCGGTGGACCTGTGACACCCAGCCGCAGGCTCAAAAACCCCTTTGAACCTCTAGCAGGTAGAGGGTGTACATGCCGTTCTGAACCAAGAATCACAGGCGGACGGCTAACTTTGAAACTGACCGTGTTTCAGAAAATCTTATGGGTAATGGCTGGTGTCGCAACGGCGGCATTTGCCTATCTGATGCTGTGGTCAGAATATAGACCTGCGCGGATTGAGGAGGGGTCTGTCCCGTTCGAAGCCAGGTTCGAACTGACAGATCACTCTGGTGTTGTCCGTACTCAGAACGACTTTGCGGGCAAATGGATGTTGGTGTTTTTTGGGTTCACCAACTGCCCGGACGTATGCCCTACAACACTGTCTGAGGTAGCAGCAGTGCAGGAAGGGCTGGGCGACCAATCAAACCAAGTGCAACCTATCTTCATTTCAATTGACCCCGAACGCGACACTCCGGCCGTCCTGGCCGAGTATGTGCCACTTTTCGATGCGGGGATCATTGGGCTTACAGGCACGCCAGAACAGATTGCGCAAACGTCCAAGACCTTTCCGATATTCTACGAACGGATCGAACAAACCCCTGCGCCGGATGGATATACGATGGGGCATACCTCTCATCTGTTTCTGTTCAACAAGGACGCTGGATTCGTCCAGTCCTGGTCCTATGGCACGCCTGCCGAAGAAATTCTTGCGGATCTGAAACAGAGACTCTGAGCACCATGTCCCGGTTTTCTAAAGATACACTTCTCGGCCTGGCCTGGGCGATTGCCTTGGTTGCTTCTCTTTCTGTTCTGTTCATTGGAGAGATCCTGGGGCAGACGCCCTGTGTGCTGTGCTGGTTCCAGCGCGCGTTCATGTTCCCATTGGCGATCGTACTGGGGCTTGGCCTGTGGTGGCAGGACCAGAACGTGGGCCGATACGGGATAGCACTGGCATTGGGGGGCGCCGTTGTCGCCTTGTGGCACATGGGCCTGTATGCTGGTCTGATCCCGGAAAAAATCCAACCATGCTCGGCAAGTGGTCCGTCCTGCACCGACGCAAATCAATCTGTTTTGGGCATCCCGATTCCGCTGATGGCGCTCGTTTCATTCGCGCTGATCGGCGTTCTGTGCGCCCTTTCACTCAAGGAGAAACAAGTATGAACAGACGTGGCATGATCTTGTCCGTTCTCGCGCTCGGTGGGGCCGGATTCGGGGCCGCCGCCTGGTACGTGAACCGAACGACTGCTTCAGGCAACACCGAGCCTGTCGCACCCGAAATCGCCGAAACACTTATCCGTTCCTACTCGCCTGTTCTCGGCCCTAAAGACGCACCGGTTACAATTGTCGAATTTTTCGATCCGGCTTGTGAAGCCTGCCGTGCCTTTCATCCGGTCGTGAAGGACATAATGGCTCAGCATGGAGACGCCGTGCGTGTTGTGATCCGGTACACCCCTTTCCATGGCGAAGGCTCAGAGGAGGCGATCCGCGTGCTTGAAGCGGCACGCATGCAGGGGGTCTTTGAACCGGTCCTGGAAGCCGTGCTGCGAGAGCAGCCCAAATGGGCCGCGCATGGTGCGCCTGAGCCTGGTCTTATTATTCGAATTGCAGCAGCGGCGGGACTGGATGCCGAGGCAGCGCAGGCACAAATGCTTGCGCCCCAGACAGTTGGTGTTCTCAATCAGGATCGCGCTGATGTCGAAGCGGCCGGTATAAGGCAAACTCCGACATTCTTCGTCAATGGCAAATCTCTGGATCCGTTTGGTGAGGCTGAATTGAGGCGCCTGGTCGCTGCAGAAGTTGCAGCACTGCAAAGCTGAGCAGTAGCGAGAGGTACTATGAGACTCACTGCAAAAAATACTCTTCTGGCAGGTGTACTGAGTGCATTCGGTCTGACGGCCATTCTCTCGGCACCGGTTCTGGCAGGGGGCAACGATGTTGTCGTTGAAGATGCCTGGTCGCGCGCTTCTATTGGCTCCAACCGACCTGGGGTCGCTTACATGACGATCCGCAACACCGGCAATGAGGCCGTCACGCTGACGTCTATCCGCACCGATCTTGCGAGGATGCCCGAGATCCATCAGACATCGACCAATGCAGAGGGCGTCAGTTCCATGGCACCCGCTGGCGAGCTGGAAATTGCGCCGGGTGGTTTCGTAGCGCTTGAGCCGGGCGGGCTCCACGCAATGCTCATGCGGCTGCAACGCCCTATGATCGAAGGCGAGCGCTTTACGCTGACTCTTATCTTTGCTGATGGCGCAGAAAAGACCGTCAACGTGCCGATATTTGGCATCGCGGCGCGAGGCCCCGAGAGCTGATGCAGCGGCGACGCGTTCTCACATTCGGGTCTGCTGGACTTGGAGCAATCGGCCTGACGCTCTTTGCCGGATGGTGGCAAGTGGATGGGCCGGGAGCGGCTCAATCCGATCGCCTTCGCCCCCTTGCGTTGTCGGACATGAACTTTCGCATGGTTGATCACGAAGGGATCACCGTCACCCCGCAATCGCTGGTCGGACGTGCAACAATGGTGTTCTTCGGCTTTACCTACTGCCCGGATGTTTGCCCGACGACTCTTTCGGATATTTCCCTCTGGCTGGATGATCTGGGCAATGACGCGGACGAGTTGAACGTCGTGTTTATAACCGTAGACTCTGAAAGGGACACGGTCGATGCCATGGCCGATTATGTCAGCTACTTTCATCCGGCTATTCGCGGTTGGGTCGGCGTTTCGGACCAAATCGCGCAAGCCGCAGACGACTTTCGCGCCAATTATGAAAAAGTTCCACTGGAAGATGGCGACTACACAATGAACCACACCGCAAGTGTTTTTCTGTTTAACCCCACAGGCGAATTTGTCAGCACCATCGACTATCATGAGCAGAGAGAGTTCGCTGTACCCAAGATCCGCCGCGCTTTGAAAAGTGGAGCGGATACAACATCATGAACGCACGGTTTCTAGCAACCTCGGCGATCGCGATCAGCAGCGTCTCGATTGCTTCGATCATGTTCATTGCCTCGAACAGGTCTGAAATGACGGCGCCTGCGCCCACGGTCTTTCAGCTGCCCAAACTTCCTGCGGAACCGCAGATCACATCGGCTCCGTTGCTGAATGTACCATCGGCAGAACTCGCTCCAAGCCCCGTTTCGTTTCGACCTGCTCAGCCGGAACCCATTCAGGCAGAGGAACCTTTGCCACCTGTTGAACCACCTTCACGAACATGGACGCGCGAGCTTGCAGTGGGTGACACACTCGACAGTATGCTGTCTGACGCGGGGATCGACGCAACCGATCGCGCCGAAATCGCACTTGCACTTGGCGCTGAATACGACTTGCGGCGCTTGCGGCCGGGTCACTCGATAACAGTCGTTGCAACGGCAGCGGATCAACTGTGGAGTGTGGAGCTCGCCGTGGAAGATGGCGTGAGAATTGAAGTGACACTTAGCGAGACGTTGTCCACGCGCGTGGTCTCACCGGAACCCGACACTGTCATTCTGGCCCGCAAAACAGAGATCGAAACTTCGATTTCAAATGCGCTGAGTAGCGCAAAGATCCCGGTTCGTTTTGCGGTGGATCTCGCTCAGATGCTGAGCGGGACAGTGGATTTTCGGAGGGACCTGACAGGTGGTGAAGCTCTCCGTCTTCTCTGGCGCGAAAAGAGCATCGATGGCGAGAGGGTGGGCCAGTCCGAGCTCATTTTTGCGGCGCTGGAAGTTGATGATCGGCTTTACGAAATAGCATGGCCAGACGACGACAACGGTCGCGCCACGATCTATGTTGATGGTGAACTTCTTCGTGTCTTTGCCCAACCCGTCGAAGGCGCGCGCCTGAGTTCAGTCTTTGGTCGGCGAAAACACCCGGTCTACGGCAATGTGCGGATGCATACAGGTGTCGATTTTGCTGCTGCACGCGGCACGCCGGTACATGCGACAGCTCCGGGCCGGGTATCCTATGTTGGTTGGCGCGGGGGGTATGGGCGTGTGGTGGAAATCGCTCATGGATCGGATACGGTCACGCGATATACGCATCTTAGCGCAACCGCCGATGGTCTGGCCAAAGGTCAGCGCGTGGAGGCTGGCGAGATGGTTGGCCGTGTCGGGTCGAGCGGCACCGCGACCGGCCCCAATCTTCATTATGAAGTATTGGTTGACGGGCGCCCAACGGACCCGCTTTCTGACGACCGACTTGCTGCCGCTGCGAACAACGAGGTTGAAAGCGAAGCAGCGCGAAAACGCTTAAGAAATGCTCGGGCACAGCTTGAGGAACAGCTGGGCAATACCGTCGCCAAAAAAAGCGAATCTAGTTCGTGAGAGTTTCTTAAAACGGCTTCAGGTGCGCGGCTATCAGTTAGCGGGTATGCGCACCTGAAGCGAACTGCACTGCAGAAGAACCAAATCAGAGGATGTAAGATGATGGCAATCGCGGGGGCCTTGGTTGGCGCCGTTTGGGGTGGGGTCCTGGCAAAGCGCCGGAATGGCAACAGCCTTGATATTCTTCAATACGCTACAGGATATGCCATCGCTTTTGGCCTGGTGGCGTTCTTTCTTTCGATCGCAGTTGTGCGCCTGATGTAACGCGCCAGTAAGCGAGGCGAAAGCCGGACACCTTGAAGTCCGGCTTCCACTCTTATGTGGTCGCAGCGCCTGTTCCGTGCGAGCCAAGGGTATTTGCCGCAGTCTGGGCGGTGTGATCTTCCGGAGCTTTCAGAAGCCGTAAGGCATTGGCCACGACCAGCAAGGACACTCCGACATCCGCGGCGATTGCACCCCACATGGATGCCAGCCCAAAACCCGTCAGAGTCACAAACAATGCTTTGGTCGCAAGTGAGAAGCCGATGTTCTGACGGATGATCGACATGGTTCGACGTGAATGGTCGATCAGCCAGGGTACTTTACCGATGTCGTCGGTCATTAGAGCAATATCTGCGGTCTCAATAGCAGCGTCGGACCCAACTGCACCCATCGCGACCGCATAATGTGCCCGAGCCATCGCAGGTGCATCGTTGACGCCATCGCCGATCATCGCAACCATCTCGTGTTGCTCTGCCAGTTCTTCGATCGCAGCGACCTTGTCTTCCGGCAGAAGCTGGGCCCGGACTTCGTCGATGCCGACTTCGGCTGCTACCGCTCTCGCGGTTTGTTCGTTGTCACCTGTCAGCATGATGATTGACTTCACGCCCTGCGCGTGAAGCCGGGCAACGATGTTCTTGGCTTCGGGGCGAATGCGGTCCCGCAGCTCAAGCAAACCGGTGACTCCGTTCTCATCCCCGACAACCACAAGTGTGCTTCCCGCGCTCTCGATCTGGTTGCTCAATTCGGCAGGAATGGACGCGCCAAAGCCCTTCTCTACAGCGAAGCGGTCAGAGCCAAGCCAGATATTTCCGCGCTCGGTGCGGCCCTCAAGACCCCGACCGGGAACGGTTCGGATATCTTCAGCCGCAGATATCGAAATGTCGGTCTGTTCTGCCCTGGTGAGAATGGCGCGGGCCAACGGGTGTGAAGATCGAACCTCAAGGCTGGCAGCGCTTGCCAACAGTTCCCGCTCGGATGCGCCGCCCAGCGGATAGACATTGGCCACTTCAGGCTCGCCCATGGTGATCGTGCCGGTCTTGTCCATGGCCAGTGCGGTAGTGCGCCCGGGGGCTTCGATATATGCACCGCCCTTAATCAGAACCCCGGCCCGGGCCGAAGCGGTCAAAGCCGCAACGATTGAAACCGGCGTGGAAATGACGAGTGCACAGGGGCAGGCGATAACCAGAAGAACAAGTGCATTGTAAAACCAAAAGCCCCACGATGCGCCAAATGCAAGCGGTGGGATCAGGGCGATGGCCACTGCAACGACCATAACGATGGGCGTATAGATCCGCGCAAATTTTGTTACCCACTGCTCAACCGGCGCACGGCGCGCATGAGCATCACCGACCATCCGGATGATCTTGGCAAGCACGGTATCGGACGCTGTTTTCGTCGCACGTATTTTGAGGGTGCCTTCACCATTGATTGTGCCGGCGTAGACCTCATCACCCAGCTCTTTGGGGATCAGTGCGCTTTCACCTGTGATTGGAGCCTGGTCAACGGCACCGGCCCCTTCGATGACTTCCCCGTCAAGTGGAATGCGATCCCCACCCCGAACGATGAAGCTGTCGCCGACAAAGACATCCGCCGCCGGGACCGTTGCCTCTGAGCCGTCAGCACGAACCAGCCGAACCGCCGGGGGGGCCAGATCAAGCAGCGCGGATACTGCGTTGCGAGCCCGTCCGACACTCCAGCTTTCCAGATAAAGAGAGAGCGAAAAGAAAAATGCTACAGTTGCCGCTTCAAAAAACTCACCCAGACCGATGGCACCAGCGACGGCAACAACCATCAAAAGGTTCATATCCGGCGAAAGGCGCTGCGCCGAAGACCAGGCCTTGGGGGCCACCAGCCAGACGCCAAACAAGATCGCGACCGCGAACAAAGTGGCCTCGGGCAAAGGCATCGGAACCTCACCATGTCCCGAAAACAGTCCAAGCGCTCCGCCCATGCCTGTTTCGAAGATGTGCCAGCCAAAGCCTGCCGCCCAAAAACCTCCGCTGAGTGTGGTGAACCGTCGCTGACGCGCAATATGCGCCGCCTGATCCAGGGCGGCATTTCCGTCATCCCAAGGTTTGGCGTTCATACCGGTGCAGGCAACCAGCAGCATGACGTCTTCGTCAGAAAGCTTGGCAGCACTTTCAAGAAGCGTCATTCGACTGTTGATGACATCAAAAGCGAGATGCTCTTCACCACCAACTTTCGGGCCGATAACCCGGTTCAGGATCACAACCTCTTCGGCGCAATCGAGGCCAGAGACCTGAAAGCTTCTACCGCCGTCAGGAATTGGACCGGCGGGGGCGATGGCGCCACACCCGCCACTACTGCATGCGTGGTGACCATGTTTGTTTTCGTGGCCATGGTCGTGGCTATGGGTATCGGATGACATGATCGGACCTCAAGAATCTCTATGGTCCTTTGTAAGTAGTTCCTACAGTAACTAGAGCTTCAATACCTTTCTGAATTTTTTAGCATCCGGGTTCCTTGCGCGTGATACCGACACTCCATTCCTTCTTGCGGGCTGGTCGCGTGGATGCAATCTAGTCGCAGAGGACGCAAAAAATTCTGGAACAGGTCAATGCAGAAACGGATCGCAATTACCATCACGTTAGTCTCGATTACTGCCGGTTGCTCAGCCCAGTTCACTGGGGCCAAAAGCAAAGCACTTGAACCAGGCAACGTGCCAGATTCAGTCGTTGCGCTGGCAGGGCCGGGGCAGGATCTGGCCACGGCACGCCTTTTGCCAGAAGACAATTGCTTCTGGTATGAGCACAGCGGACCTGTCGAGACGACATTGGTACCATTGCGCGCGACGAATGGCGCTCCGATCTGCGCCGCGCGAGACGCCTGATAAAAAAGAGGGCGACGACGTCCACCTACGCTGCCCAAAATTTATGAGCGGGCTGTGACGCTATCTTCGGCCGAGTATAAATATGCGGTCGAGCCGATTCTTACATGTGGGTAGAGATCATTGATATGGGCCATGATCATTCTAACACATCCAGAACTTGCGCGACCACCGATGCTTCTAGGCTGAGGCGTGCCGTGAATTCTGAGATATGTATCTCGATTTCCAACGTATAGATAAAGGGCTCGAGAGCCGAGAGCATTACTTGGCCCGGGTTCCATACCATCCCGAAATTCCGCGTATTCGGGGTTGCGCTCGATCATTGAAGCCGTTGGCGTCCAATGTGGCCACTCGACCTTGCGCCGGATAGCATAGGTTCCGGGCTCGTAAAGGTTCCCTCGCGCGATCGCAACGCCATAGCGCATTGCGGTCCCGCCTTCCTCGATATGGTAAAGATAGCGCGCGACCGCATCGACATGGATGTCACCAGGAACCAAACCATCATTTGCTACGACACGTCGTGGTAAAAAACGGTCATGAACGCCCCATGGATTTGAGGTCGCTGGATCGTAATCAAATGGCGTGACCTGGCTGTCCCAATAGGTCTTTTGCGACGAGGTTGGCCATGTTTTGGCGATCAATGGACTGGCCGCAGACGCGGAAAACAGCGCAGTGGTTGATTGAATGAAATAGCGCCTTGTCAGCATAGATCTCAGCCTGGTTCACAAGTTCAATGTATTTGCATCGCATTTTCACGATCAAATTCGAGTCTTAAAGCCTCTAGCAGCTAGAGCTTCAAGAGGTTTCAGGTAACGCTTAGTTTATCCAGTCGATCAGGTGCGCGGTGGCGTGAACTCTGATTTGATCGAGTTTGCTTTGGACTGGGTCAAAAAAGCAATGGAAAGAACCGAAATGCCCATTGTAGTTGCTTCATGTTTTCGGTTTCCGACGATGCAAGCCAAAGGAACAAGACGGGAATTCGGCGCGGCTTTGCAACAGCTTATCTGTCCTTGGATACAGAGCGGCAAAAACCCGCGCGCACGCTGTACTTGCCGCTTAGACCCGCTGAATCCGCGTAGTTGTCTTCTCAGCCAGGAATGTCAATCAGGAGTCATCGCCGTCAGGCTGCACGGTCACTTTGGCCTCCACGGGCACACCCTCAACCATCAGAGGGCTGTGGCTGTTGCCATTGAGAGAAACTTTTACTTCAACATCGCCATCGGGGAGCGACGGAAGGTGTAACCAATTGGCATAAAGGCGGCCCAGCTTTTCGCCGTTGATATAAACATGCGCGTGACCTTCGCCTGGAACGTCAGCCGTGGAGGCATTTTCCGGAGCAAAGCGAAAGTTCTGCGGTGTCACACGCAGATTCCAGCCCGCCATAGGATCCTTAATCATCTGGATCGCCACACTGGGGGCGTCGCTGTCGGCAGGCAGATTAGTGGCAGCGGAGTGGTCGTGCGCTGCCATCTCCATGTTGCCGCCGTGTTGGGCCGGGTCAGTATGGTCATGGCTCTCAAAGGTGCTACCGCTGCTGGCGGCAATCACAAAGCCAGCACCGCCGCCAAAGACAAGTCCGATGGCAAAGAGAGCAAGAGAACGGGACATCTTGTCATCCTCAATAAAAAAAACCCGCCGGTGTAACCAGCGGGGTAGCAATGGAGGAGCGCGATCAGACTGCAGCGCCTGCGCGCTTGCCTTCTGTCTGCCAGAAGTGGCCGGTGAAACTGCCTAAGAGTGCCCAGGCGGCCATGCCGATGCCGAAGGCCCGGGCAGCAAAAAGCGCCCCGATCTCGGTCGGAACCGGCCCAGAGAAACTCTCAGGCTCAGGGGCCCCGATAATATGCGGTACCATTAGCAGCACGGCCGCAATCAGGTAGCTTACCAGGTTACCTCCAAAGGCAATCAGCCACATGGCTACGCCGGCTGCGGCAACGGTGACCGTCCACCAGATCTGACGCACTCCCACATCTGCTGCCGCTACGCCGGGAACTTCTGGAGCCAGTGACAAGCCAGGAGCAAAGTGGAAGGCGACAAAGCCCGCAAGACCCCAAAGCAGGCCGGTGCGGCCGTTGATCTCATGCCCCTGACGTTCGGCTACTGACATCAGCGCCGCCAGGACTAGCGCATAGCCGGTGTAGGTAAGCATGGTGAAGATAATGCTGAGACCATCGCGCATCGGCTCGGCGAACATGCCGGGCAGGTCGGGATGCGCAGTTACGGGATCAGCGCCAAAATGCACCAGGTCGCCGCCCTCATAGAGCTCGGCGTGAAGTAGCACTGGCTGCACGAAATACAACTGCAGAAGGGCGGCAATCAGCCCCGCTGCTGCACCAGCGAACAAGCCGCTGGTCAGAATACGACTGAACATTGTTTTAGTGGCAGGGGAAGCCAGTTGCGTGGCGCACATCATGAGCCGCGTCATGCAGGCCAGAAGCCTGAACATGGCCAGTCACGGTAATGATCCCTAGACCCAGAACCACGGCGAATACTGCAGGCAGAAAGGATGCGCCAGCGGCGGATGCCTTGATCGTTTTTGTCGTCATTTTAATCCTCCTCGCCGTCACACCCGACGGCATATGTTGTGTCCATCCTACGGCCGGTCTCCTGACTCGCAGGTCACAGCAGACTTCCCCCTTCCCAGCGCCATTACGCCAGTGGTATTGGAAGGCCGCTCGCCGCTCACAGTCGCGGGGGCGGTCAAGGCTTCAGTGCGGTAGTTTGGTGCACCGTCCTCATTCCCGTTTCAGTCCCAGTGCGTAGGCACCTTTGGACACCGTAGAAGCCTTTATTGTTCCATAGTGCTTTGTTCCGTCAAGTACGAAAGCGACATCATAGTATTCTGCAGCGGTCAATCTTAGGTAATGGCAGGCTTGGTTTAGATTTTAGCCGTTCAGTGCAGAAGGCTAAGTCGAAAAACACAAACTGTAAGCTGAAAACTCGACACCGGAGCTTTGGTCGGCAAGTTGCATGTTGGCTATCTTTTTTGTGCCGGTATACGTGCAATCGCCTTGAAACGTAGCTTACCTAGCTTCCTGGCGTCAGCGAAGTCGCCGTCAGTACTGTCCTCATACATCCGCATGAAGATCATTATGTCCGGAAGATCGACAACCGTAACCTCACCGAAAAGATAGGCGGTCTTGCCGCTTTGTCGCACCGCCAACGTCTGTGGTCGGTGACAACCGGACATGCAATCCACTTGCTGCAACTCGGCTTGCACCCCCGATGCCTCCAGCGTTGCGGCTAATTGATCATAAAGGGTGGAATCCGCGTCGCGGCAGGTTCTGCAAAGCGTGAGGTTAGGTAGGCACATGCGTCAGGCTGATCCTTGATCGAGAACTTCCATCTGAGATTTCATATTTGCTGGTCGGTTGTTAGCTCAGTTTCAATACGTGTTTTGACTCTAAGTCTGGAAAAGAGTCCATACTCAGGCAGGAAGGACACATGAGCCCTAGCCCTCGAAAACTTTGCAAATACACCGAGTGCGAGACGGGGATTTGGCAGGGCGAAGAAGCAACCATCAGACGAAAAAATTTTTAAGTTTCTACGTGAGACTGAGCTGAAGCAGGTGGTAGGCGATGAAGTGGAAACAGCTCACGCGAAACATCTTTGTTCTTCAATAATCTGAAACAGCATTGCCTCCGGGATCGGCTCGCCATGACACGCCTATTTTCAGGTCCGCGCGCACCGCGCCTCCCAAGGCGAATTCCGAGACGCGACAGGTTCTTGTTGCGCGTAACTAGGTTCGTTCTATCGTCAATTACAGTCTAGATCCGGGACATATAGCGGGGTTCGTGCTTGATGGTTACCTTTCGGTTACCACGACCGATCATGGGACTGAATGCGTAGCGACAACCGACGACATTCAAAAGGAAGTACGCTGATGCGAAACGCCTCGGCATTAACAACTTTTCTGTCTGCGTCACTACAACCGAGGATCGCCCATGCCGCCATCGGTTCTCGCCGCAACCCGGTGTGATGGGTGTTGTGATAACGGCATATCTCCGGGTGCAGCCAGTCTTCGAACTCCTCCAATGTCATCGACGCAGTGCCGGAGCCGTCGCATTTCCCCTTATCCTTGGGGGATAATTGCGTTCTTCCCTAAAGTAGATGAACGGCCTCCATGGTCGTCCTAATCAGGCGTTCGATATCTTCGCCGTAACGCGCTCGACCCGGTGGCCTTTACTTGACGGAGATACTCCAATCTGAGCGGGTCAAATGGAAGGTTTCGCTGCGGAAACGCGCCCATTGTCTACGTGTATGGCTTGCGGAATCCCAACAGTAGGCCAATACGACACCTCCGAGATATCTGGCGCGCGGATCGAATTCGTTCACACGCAATGGTGCAAACACAAGCAGATGGACGAGTCGGACTGAGCATCGAAACTCAACTATGCGCCCAGAACAATGCAGGTCGTGACATCAATTGCGAGAGGCAACCAATGTCTACCCAATGGTTTAGCCGCTAGAAACCTGTACCCAACGATCAGGGTGAATCGGGTCCTGTATTCGTAGGAAAAGATACCTTGTTTCCTTCCACGTTTTGATCCTGTTGGTAACATTGTCCAGAACCAAATCGCCTTCACTCGAGCGATAGACTAGAACAGCATGGCCATTGCGATTGGTGTCCAAGACGGTCGCGATTAGTAGCTTCGTAGGATCCACACCGTTCTGCACAAGTTCAAACTTCTTTTGCAAAGCGAAGTCTTCGCAATCTCCTGACCCTTGCGTCGGCAGTGTCCAGTATTCCTTTGTCCCGTATTGGCTTTGATCCGAAACGGCACGGATTCTCCGATTGACGCGCGTGTTGATCGTTTTAACGATCTGATTTTCTTGTGCCACGGACAGACCAGAACTACGAGCGCTCGCGCACGCCCAAGAGTAATCTTTGCATAGTGTTTTGGCACCGGATGGCGCTTCAATCTTTCTGTCAAGACCGATCGAGGGAAGCTCAGAGGCTTGTAATGTAGCGGCAGACACAAAAAAGCTGCATATAAAACAGATCATTGGGAGATAACCCAGCAGGTTTTTCGATAACATTCTCTGAACTAACGTGGGATTTGTCATATCTGCCTTCTCCATGCTCGTTCCTCGAAGGTATCCAAACTTCCGGGGCCAATGTATTTTATTCCAAGCCTTCATGTGCCTTGAGGCATTGCAACTGCTTCTTAGCCTCTAGGGGTAAAGCGGCAAAAATTTGCAGATTCTTTGGTATTTCTTCCTTAGTTGACAGCATCAGAGCATCCACGCCATCACCAGTCCGGCATAGCTAACAGCGCGAACTAGAGGGTAAGCTGATCGCAATTCTCTCATTCAACAAAAATACAACACAGATCGGCCGTCATCGCTTAAGGTTACGAAATACTGGGACAATGAAGCCGCTCCTCCCCAAACTGAGACAGGCAGTTTCGGTTTTTCCGGGCGCTGCAATTAGTGACCGCTAATGACATCTTTGACGACAGGCTCGTTGAGCAACGCCGTTAGCAGGGGGCATGCTGCTCCTTCAGTACAGGTCTGCACAAGTTCTACCAATGCTTGCTCCAGCCGTTGGAGAGCGGCGATCTTTGACCTGACCTTGTCGAGATGTTTTGTTGCGACGTCTTCGGCGTCACGACAGGCTTGCTCCGGCGCTTTGGACAATTCGCGAAGTGCGCATGCATCCTGAATAGTGAAGCCAAGATCGCGGCAGCGTTTGATGAATCTGAGCTCGGATATTTCCCGTTCCGTGTAAGCGCGGCGCCCCGAGGCGGTTCGACCGGTTTTCTCGACTATGCCTTCCCGTTCGTAGTAGCGGATCGTCTCGACCGACAGGCCGGTCAATCTCGCCACTTCGCCAATCGCAATCATGTGATGACCTTTCCCTTGAACCTGTAGCCACTACAGGATGCATATTGTCGGTCATGATGTCGAATTTCGCAAACCGCACGAAGCAAAAATCGAGGAAGCCGAACCGGCTTCCGCTCAAGATCGTCAAAGTCGGAGAAAGCAGACTATGAGCAAGTTTGTAGGGGCGAGTTTTCTTGGATCGTTTACCGCATTTGGCGTTGCGACCTGCTGCATCTTGCCGATGGCCTTGATTTTACTTGGCTTGGGAGGGGGCTGGCTGGCCGTATTTGGCAAGATTGCCGCCGCGAGTTATTACGTGCTCGGCGGTTCGACGGCCCTGCTGTTTCTCTCTGGCATCGTCGCGTACCGCCATGGTTCACTCGACCGCCTCAAATGGTGGCTGACAGGCAGTTTTGCGTTAACGACCATCGCTTGGGTTATCGTACTCAACGAAATCCGAATAAATGATTTCCTGATAACCTTAATGTGACGCCATGAGTGAAGAACGCCCGAACCTTGTCAGCACGATCATCTGCCCGGAATGTGGACATTCAAGACCTGAAACGATGCCAACAGATGCGTGCCAGTGGTTCTACGAATGCACATCTTGCGGAAAAGTCCTGAAGCCACTTCCCGGCGATTGCTGCGTCTACTGTTCCTACGGATCGGCCCCATGCCCGCCAATTCAGGCGGGCGACAAATGCTGCGGTTGATACGGCGACCGGGATGTCGGTTTTGTCCGCAAAGCCGGTCATCAGGCTTGGCGGACGCAGGTATTTTTTCACCGTAGGCTGGAACTTGCCCGGTAGGACAAGGCAGGCGTGAAGTCACGGATCAACTGGTTTGCCGTGAAGAATGTCACGTAAACCGGGCAGAACAAGCGAGCGCCGTGTTTTTCAGGATCTTGCCAGCGCCGTCGGGACTTCATACGGCCGGGTAGCTGGCAAACACCTCTGTGGTTCCATCCTTGCGGATCAGGAAGACGTCAAAGGCTTCGCGTTCGCTTTCCGGCCCCATGCCTGGCGAGCCGAACGGCATTCCGGGAACCGACAGTCCGACAGCATCCGGGTGTTCGCCCAGCAGGCGCCGGATGTCAGCGGGCGGGACGTGTCCTTCGATCATGTAGCCCTCCGCGCGGCCCGTGTGGCATGACATCATGCCCTCTGGAATACCGTTGGCGGTTTTGTAAGCGTTCAAGGCCTCCCAGGCACTGTTTTCCACGCTTAATTCAAAGCCTTCCGCCCGCATGATTTTGATCCACGAGCCGCAGCATCCGCAATTCGGATCCTTCAGGACATGGATGAAACGGTCGGTTTTCGCGAAGGCGGGAAGCGCCGCGCTTCCCGCAAGGGCCGCGGCTCCTTGCATCACGCGGCGGCGGCTCAGGTTATTCGTCGTCATGTTCCCTCCGGGGAAAACTTGTCTTGAACCGATGTGAAAGCGCACCGGCAGGGTTGAATGCGGATCGCAGATACGAGACTGCCATATTCGTTACCCTCGGATACTCATCAGATATGGCTTTCTGGGCGACGGAGGGATTTCTCACAATGATCTGGCGCAAACTCTGCTCGGAGACGGAACCCTCGCTCTCCTTTTTTCGCTGCACCAGCCACTCTGGGTCTTGCTTGGCAATAACCCGGTTCGCAAGCAACTCCGCTACCCTCCGATCAAGGCCGGAATTGCGCCTATTTCTCACTGCTGCGTTCTATGGCACCCACGATCGAACAGTTCTGAATTCCACCACGCCCCGGACACGCCGCTATCAGCTCGTCCAGATTGTTCCTCAACCGTACAAGCCCGTCGATCCGTTCCTGAATTTCGTCCCGCTTTTTGCGCGCTCTGGCCTGCATCGCGACGCACTCGGTATTTGGTACCGTGCGCAACTCCAGAATTTCCGCGATTTCTGCCAGCGAAAATCCGAGCTTCTTAGCGCCGGATATGAATTTCAGCCGCCAAAGCGTGTCACCACCATAGTCCCGCGCGCCGCCGTCAATTGGGCGCGGCGGCTGAGTGACAAGGCCCTTCCTTTCATAAAATCGGATCGTCTCGACGCCTATCCCGGTCTCGCGCGCGGCCTGGCCGATCTTAAGTGGTTGCATCGCGGTCTCCCTCCTTCACCGGCATCTTGACACCGTATCATGATACGGAGGTTAAAACATTGGGGTCTTGGTGCTTGCGAGGATGTCATATGCGGATCTTCCTGAAACGGTGGCTGCTGCCGATATTCGGCTCCGCCCTGGCGCTCTATCTGGTGTTTGCGCTCTACGGCAGCCTCGATTTTGCGCTGTTTCTGCAGGGCCTGCGCGGAGCCAACATGTTCTGGATCGCGATTCTTGCCGCCACCATCCTGCTGGAGCAGCTGATGAGCGGCTGGAAGTGGCGGCAGATCCTGTTCGACGTGAAACCGGTCGGCACCCTGCGGCTGACGGGGGCGCTACTGGCAGGTTATGGCGCAAATGTCCTTGTCCCGCTCGGCATCAGCCCGCTGGTCCGGGCCTGGCTGGTTGCTCGGCTCGACCGCTTGAAGATGGCGACCGTGCTTGCAACCGCGATCATCGCCCGGTTCCTCGACGGCGTCGTTTTCGCCCTTTTTGCCGGAGCGGTGGCCGCCGCCGGCCAGATTCCACAGATCGAGGGTGACCTGCGGCTGGGATTGAGCGTTGCGGGCCTGTTGAACCTGATGCTTTTCGGCAGCCTGCTTTGGGTTCTGTTCCGGTTCCGCGCGTCACTTCTGAGCGAAGACCCTCTGGTCTGCCGACTCTTCGACTGGGCTGCCGCCCGCATCGGGGCCGATGGCGCGTATCTGCGCACCGCGCTCGGTGAAGGGATTGTCTGGCCACAGGCACGGGCCCGCCGCATCGCCGCCATTGCCGCAGCCATTGCGGGTAAGCTGGTGGCGACAACCCATTTCCTGTGGGCCGGGCTGGCGGTTGGCGTGGTGCTGAGCGCGTGGGATTACCTGTTCCTGATGGTGTTTGCCGGGTTCGCCATGGTTCTGGGTCGTTTCGTGCGCATCCCGGCGAGCTTTGTCTTTGGGGCGGGGTTCGCGCTCAAGGTGCTTGGCGTTCCGGACGAAACCGCCCTTCTGATGATCCTGTTCAACTATGTGCTGACGATCCTTCTGGTGGTCGGGATCGGCCTGACGGTGTTGTGGCAGAGCGGCATCGACATCCGCCGCGCCCGGGCGGAGGCAGAGGCGGCGAATGGCAAGGCGTAATCCCGAAGACACGAGATTTTGGCGGATCGCCGGTGCTGGTGCGGTGTTTCAGGGCGGGTCGGCGGCGGTGGACAGCGCGACGGTAGTGGCCAGTCTGGTGCATATGCTGACCGGTAGCGCGCTGGCCGTGGGCTATGCCAGCACGGTCCTGCGTCTTGGCTGGCTGCTGCCCCAGTTCGCGGTGGGCTACCTCGCCGAGCGCACCGATCGGCGGATGCCGTTCTACGCCCTTGGTGCCTATGGGCGGGCGATCACGGTCGCGATGATTGGTATTCTTCTGTGGTGGGGGGCCGACTGGCCTCAGGTCGATTGGCCTCCGGTTCCGCTGGCGCTCGGGATGCTGGGATTGTGGACGGTCTATGCCTTTGCCAGCGGCGTGGTCGCGGTGCCCTACAACGACATCGTCGGCCGGGCGATCCCGTCCGAGCGCCGCAGCCGGATGTTGGCCTGGCGCTTTTTCGGCGGCGGTGTTCTGGCGGTTCTGGTGGCGGGCGTTCTGCAACTCGCGCTCGACGTGATGCCGCCGCTCAGGGCCTATGCGCTGATATTCTGGCTCGGCGCGGTGCTGATGATCGTCTCTGCGACGCTTTTTGTCTCCGCGGGTGAGGCCGCTACCGCTGCAAGGGCGCCACGGGACCGTCCTGCCAATCTGCCTGGATTTCTGCGCGAAGGTTTCTCGACGCTGCGGCAGGACCGCCGGTTCCGGCTGTTCCTGATCTTCCAATGGCTTGGTGCAGCGACGCTGATGGCGTTGCCGTTCTATGTCGTTGCCGCCAGCCGCAGCGGCCTCGGGGCGGCGGATGTCGGAACGCTGTTGGCGGCGCAGACTGTCGGCGCGCTGGCCTCGAATCCGCTCTGGGGCCACATCGGAGACCAGGCGGGCAAATTGCGCCTGCTGGGGATAGTGGCACTGGTGCGTCTCGGACCTCCGGTGCTGGTTTTGCTGCTTGTGGTCACGGGTTCGGGGCTGACCAGTTTCGCGGTGCTGTTCTTCCTGATCGGCGCGATGATGAACGGCGTGACCATCGGCTATCTCGGCTACTTGCTGGAGATCTCGCCCGACGACCGCCGCCCGGCCTATTCCGCGTGGTTCAACAGCTTTGCGGCCCCGGCGGCGCTGGCGCCGCTTGTGGGCGGTGTGGTGGTCAGCATGATCGCCATCGAAGCCGTGTTCATCGCTGCGATCCTGGCCGCGCTGGGACAGGTCGCGATCGCCGCGCGGCTTACACGGGGTTGAAATAGCACCTTGTTCAGGACCAAAGCGTTTCCTCTCAACCCGCAATTCAGATGCGATCCTGTCAAAAGGCAAGATGGCATGTCTAAACATGGGCGAAGCAGAAACCTTGAGCGCAGCGATTAGAATTGTTCCGTTCAGAACATGACGGCGAGGTCTCTTCTCGAAAACTCCAGAAAGCGGGGTACATGTCGAATTCCGCCACATAGCATCGCGGCGCTGATCGAGGGATATTCGAGGACTGACAAACGAACCTGGTGAGGCACGCGCCTCTGAACAAAGTTCACCGCGCCGTCACCCAATTTTGACCCGTGTGTCGGTGACGAACTCGTAAGGGGGCAGATCGAGGTTGCGGGGCGCGGGGCCTTTCCGAATTCTACCAGACGTGTCGTAATGTGAACCGTGACACGGACAGAACCAACCGTCCCAGTCTCCGGTGGGTTCGCTGCCGCCCTGCCCGAGTGGTATGCATCCCAGATGGGTGCAAACGCCAATAACTACCAGCCATTCCGGTCGCTGTACGCGCTCGGCGTCAGGTTGCGGGTCGATCATTGGTGCATCGTCTTCTGCTATCGCCAGCGCGATCCGCTCTTTAGTCCGGTGGTCTATAAAGATCGGCTTGCCTTTCCATTTAACAGTGATCCTCGTTCCTGGTCCGACACCTTCAAGATCTATGTCGACAACGGCTTGGGCGGAGATGTCTGCACTGGGGTTCATGCTGTTAACAAGTGGCCAGACCGCCGTGCCCGTGGCCACGATGGCGGCACCGCCGGTGACGAAGTATAAGAAATCGCGCCGAGTTTCAGGCTCTGAAGGTGCCTGTCTTTCAGAAAATTCAGACATATTGTTCCTCCTGTGCGTCAGGACGGGTTCATCGAATGATAGGACTCGGACGAGGTGGATCAGTCGCCTTGGTCCTCTTCTTCACCGCGATGCCCCATTCCCTATTCATCAGAGTGATCTTCGTCGGTGTCACCGTGCAATGCCTTTACAGGCAGTGCACCGGCCGTCAGGTGCAGTTCAATTGCTGCTCTCCGAATTGGATTTGCTAACATGGCAATTTCCCTTCCTTATTGGGTTACAAATTTGTTCTGATCAGTTGGCCGTTGCTGCTCCTTGTTGCGCAGTGTTCTTGCCGCAAAGCCTCCAGCCATACAGGGCGCCGTTCTCAGTGTTTGCCGTGGCCGCGATGCATTAAGAAATGCATGCCCACGCAGACCAGCAAGAACAGCAACGGAGAACTGAGCAAAGGATAGAGTGTCTCGCGGTATTCCCAGCCCAGAACAGCGGCGCCCAACGCGATCGCAATGACAACCGGGAGCCAATTACGCTTGGCACCGTTGGCCGTCTGATCTTCGGTTTTGGGCGCTTCGGCCGTTACGTCATAGCTGACCCTTTCGGTCGTCTCCTGTGTGGCGCGGGTTTCGTCGAAATTTGATTGGGTCATAGCTGATTTGCCTCCTTTTCGATGATCCATTGTTTGAGAAAGATGCGCTCATAGACGAAGACCAAGCCGATGCCAGCAACGGCATATACTACGATCATCGGGTCGGAGCGCAGCTTGAGTATTGTGAACGCGGTCAGGACTACGCAGTCCAGCGCCAGGGCGGTTAACAAGACCCATCCACGGGCTTTGATCTGACCGCGCAAGCGTCGCCAGACACCCCAATGCACCGCCATGTCCATCACCAGGTAAAAGAACGCCCCCAACGAGGCGATGCGAGACAGGTCGAACAACACCGCAAGCAGGCCCGCAATCACGACCGTGTAGATCAGCGTGTGAGACTGGATGCTGCCCGTCATGCCGAAATGGCTGTGCGGGATCATTTTCATGTCGGTCAGCATCGCCAGCATCCGGGACACAGCAAAAACGCTGGCGATCAGCCCCGAGGCCGTCGCCACCATCGCCAGCGCCACGGTCAGGTAGAACCCGCCCTGCCCCAGCACCGGCCTGGCAGCCTCGGCCAGGGCATAGTCCTGCGCCGCGCGGATTTGCTCGGGCGGCAGGCTGACACCGACGGCAAGGGCGACCAGCAGGTAGACCACCGCGCAGATCGCGATCGAGATCATGATGGTGCGCCCGACATTGCGGTGCGGGTCGAGGATCTCGGCCCCGCTGTTGGTGATGGTGGTAAAGCCCTTGAAGGCGAGGATCGACAGGGCTACCGAGGCGACGAACCCCAGCGGCGCGGCCGGTTCCGAGCCCTGAACCTGCCAGGTTCCGCCCGCAGCCCAAAGTGCGGCGATGCCGAATATTGCGATCCCGCCGATCTTGAGCGCCGACATGATGATCGACCACAACCCCACGGACCGGTTGCCCGACCGGTTCACCGCATAGGCAAAGACGATCAGCGCAACCGCGACCAAAGGCACCAGCGGTCCGCTCTCGATGTTGAACGGGCGGAGCGCATAGCTCGCGAATGTACGCGCGACGAGGCTTTCGTTGATCACCATCGACAGCGCCATCAGCAGCGAGGCCGCCGCCGCAACCGCCCCGGGCCCGTAGGCCTTGGTCAGGATCATGGCGATGCCGCCCGATGAGGGCCAGGCGTTGGACATGGCGATATAGGTATAAGCGCTGAAACCCGTCACCACGGCCCCGACCACGAAGGACAGCGGAAACCACGGCCCCGCCAGCCCGGCGATCTGTCCGGTCAGTGCAAATATCCCCGCGCCGATCATAACGCCGGTACCCATGGCGACGGCCCCGGTCAGCGAGATTGATCCGGGCTTCAGCGCGCCACTGGCGCCGTGCGTACTATGCTCGTGCGTGCTCAAATCTTCGCCCCCCGCAATCGCAGCGCATTTAACACCACTGAAATCGACGAAGCGCTCATGGCGAAGGCGGCGAACATCGGGCTGATCAGGATGCCGAAAAGCGGGAACAGAAGACCCGCCGCCACCGGAACGCCCGAGGCGTTGTAGATCAGGGCAAAGAATAGATTCTGCCGGATATTGCGCATGGTAGCGCGGGCCAGCCTTCGGGCGCGCACGATGCCATCGAGGCTACCGTTGACCAGCGTGAAGCCTGCACTTTCGATCGCCACGTCGGCGCCGGTGCCCATGGCGATGCCCACATCGGACTGCGCTAACGCGGGTGCGTCGTTCACTCCGTCACCCGCCATGGCGACCTTTGCGCCTTTCTCCTGCAGTTCGCGAATTATGCGGGCCTTGTCCTCAGGTAGAACGTCGGCTCGAATCTCATCGATACCCAGACGTTCGGCCACCGCCTTTGCAGTGCGTTCGTTGTCGCCAGTCGCCATGATAATTCGGAAACCCAACTCGTGCAGTGCTTTCAGTGCTGCAGGCGTGGTTTCCTTGACCGGGTCTGCGACGCTGACCAACCCTGCCACTGAACCATCAAGCATCACGAACATTACCGTTTCGCCGTCATCCCGGCGCGCATCGGCCTTGGCCGTCAGATCGGTCGCCTCGAGTCCGAGATCGGTGACCAGTTTCAGGTTGCCGAGCGCGACGGGGCGGCCATCCACCGTGCCTTTCACGCCTTTACCAGTCACCGCCTCGAAGTCACTGGCGTCGGACAGGGCCACGCCACGTTCCTCGGCACCTGTGACGATTGCCTCAGCTAACGGGTGCTCCGAGCCCTTCTCCAGCGTCGCAGCCAGCCGCAGCACCTCGGCCTCGTCATGGCCGGGTTCAGGTAACACAGCCACCAGCTGCGGCTTGCCCATGGTCAGAGTGCCAGTTTTGTCGACGATCAAGGTATCGACCTTCTCGAACCGTTCCAGAGCTTCGGCGTTTTTGATCAAAACTCCGGCTTGTGCACCTCTCCCCGTGGCCGTCATGATCGACATCGGAGTGGCCAAGCCAAGCGCGCACGGGCAAGCTATGATCAGTACCGACACCGCTGCGATCAAGGCGTAGGAGAGTGCCGGAGCCGGTCCCCAAACCGCCCATGCAATGAAGGCCAATACAGCGATGCCAATGACCGCTGGCACGAACCATCCGGCAACTTTGTCGGCGTATTTCTGGATCGGTGCGCGCGAGCGTTGCGCGTTGGCCACCATTTCGACAATCTGGGACAGCATTGTGTCAGAGCCCACTCGGGTTGCTTCGATTACAAGACTACCGGTGCCGTTGATTGTGGCCCCTGTGACCGGCTCGCCTTGTACCTTTTCGACCGGAACCGGTTCGCCAGAGATCATGCTTTCGTCAACAGATGAGCGCCCTTCGAGTACAATGCCGTCTACTGGCACCTTGTCGCCGGGGCGTACGCGAAGGCGGTCACCTACCTGTACTTCTTCAAGCGGAATTTCCTCTTCACTGCTGTCAGGGCGGATAATGCGGGCGGTCTTTGCGGCCATGTCCAGCAAAGCGCGGATTGCCTTTCCTGTGCCTTCGCGTGCCCGCAGTTCCATCACCTGCCCGAGCAGAACAAGTGTAACGATAACTGCGGCAGCCTCGAAATAGACCCCAACATGGCCTTCTGAATCTCGAAAACCGTCCGGAAATATGTGGGGCATCAATACGGCGACAACGCTGAACAGCCACGCGGCCGAAACCCCCATGGCAATCAACGAGAACATGTTCAGGTTCATGGTGCGAAACGAATTCCACCCTCGTTCCAGAAATGGCCAACCGCACCAAAGAACGACCGGAGTGCCAAGTATCAGTTCAATCCATAGGGTTGTTCGCTCACCAAAAATCTCTCGCACACCAGACAGCCCAACGTAGGGGCCCATCGTGAAAACCAAAAGCGGCAGCGTCAGAACCGCACCTACCCACAGGCGCCGGGTGAAATCCACCAGTTCCGGGTTCGGCCCCTCGTCCACCATCGCCGCGCTTTCCAGCTCCAACCCCATGCCGCAGAGTGGGCAGGACCCAGGATGGGTTTGCCGCACCTGCGGATGCATCGGGCAGGTATATACGGGTCCGTCATAGCCTGTCGGAACGATGTCATATTCACCGTTGTCGTCCGTCGCGCCATGATGCGCGGAATGATGGTGATGCGCATGCGCATCCACCTCGCCCTCGGGCACAAGGTGCATCCCGCATTTGGGACAGTCGCCGGGCCCAGATTGACGCACGTCAGAATGCATGGGGCAGACGTAAGCGATCTCGGTCGGACCGTTCGCGTGGATTCTGATGTCGTGGTCTTCTGTCATGTTCTGCTCCCTGGTTTAAGCTTTGGTCGTAGAGCCGTTTAATTACACAATGCCGGGCACAGTCCTTCAGGGCAGAACAACCATCTGGTGGCCCTCACCCAGTATCGGCACTTCGGTAATAGCCGTCAGGCTGACTTGATCGACGATCCAGACCTTCGGTTCGGTTCGGCTTGATACCATCACTTTGCCTGAGTTCGGTATGGTCGTCAGGTGATAGGGTGCCGGTGACAGGTTGGTCGAGCGCTGTTTGCCCGTAGCAAGATCAATCGACAACAACCGGTCGGTGCCTTTGGCGGCCACGAACAGTACGGCCTCGCGGTCGGACAGGCCGATCCCGTGCAACTCGCCTCCTATGTCATAGGTTTCGGTGACAGAACCGCTGGCAAGATCTACGCGGAAGGCCTTGCCACCATCACTGTCGGCTACGAAGGCGGCGCTGCCGGTGGCGTTAAGTACAAGATGCTCAGGGCCTTCGCCGACGGGGATGTTGCGTACGACGAAGCCTTTGACGACATCCACTTCGCTAAGTGTACCGTTGCTGGTATTGGTGACATAGACCCTGTCGCCGTCAGGCGCGAATACCGCATAGTTGGGCATTGGCCCGGTTGCTACGAAACCAAGGAAGCTGAGCTTATCGAGATCGACGATCGAAATACCGTCACCGCCCGGATGGGTCGCCACCGCGAACTGCCCATCGGGCGAGACCGCAGTGTGATGCACCGCACCTGGAACCTCGATCTGGCGGACGACCTCGCGTGTTTCCGCATTAAGGATCGTCAGCAGGCTCCGCCCCTTGTCTTTGGGCAACACGGTGACATCGCGCTTGGCGTGGTGCGCGGCGTGTTCGTCCTGGGACATACCTTCGGGTTTTGGTGGCGTTGTGGCCTCGGTTTCTGCGTAGCTGCCCGCGACCAAGTACTTAACGCCGGGCGCGCCGGCCAGCCCATGGACCGCCACGAGCCTCGGCAGCCGCTCGACGGTCTTGCCGGTTTCGGAGTCGATCACCAGAACCGAGTCCGCGCTGCCTTCGGGAATGAACACGGTTGCCGCAAGCGTGAGTGAAGGCGCGGTCAAAGCTACTACAGACAGGCCAGCGGCCAGATTGAACAGGGTCATTTAGGTTTCCTTTCGTCAACTGAAACGCGCACCTTGGCGGGCACGTGCAGAAAAATCCGGTAGATGACGGCCATCAGGAAGGGCGTCAAAAGCAGGGTCAGAGCGATGGCCTTCATGGCTTTGTCCATTCAATCAGTTGAGTTTTGTGCGAGCCGCAAAGACATTGAACAGTCCGCCGAACAGCAACGCGGCGTACCAGCCGTAGAGAAACGCCCATAACAGTCCCAACAGGAATGAGGGCAGGCTGAGCCAAGTCATTCCGGGCATCAGGCCGATCCAAGCCCGGTACATGGCAAAACTTGGAAAGATCAGGTCAAAGGCCACGCACAGCAGGTAGGTTGCGGCCAGAAACAGGCTGAGCGCCCAGCCAAGGGTTGTCACCGGAACAACGGGATGATGTTCTTGTGTCCCCATCACACAGGGACCACAGGTCAGGCGCAACAGTGCGAATAGCACCACGCCCGTGACGAAAAAGTACAGAATGGTAAGCATGGTAAGTGTCCTGAACTGAGTTGGGCCGCAATCAACGGCTTGGGCAAGACCCCGGAGCGATTCCGGGGCCATTGCCGGTCACGTTCAGGACAGGTTTGGCGGATGTGGTAGTGGTGCGACCGGCAGGCTTGCGCGTGGCCGGAACCGTTCTGGCGCTACGAGCGTAGCAATACGCATCGAGAGCAATTCAGGTGCCGCCATAACTGCCATCGCATAACAGCCCGGGTGCACTGAGCAGTCTAATTCTTCTGATGGATGAGACGCGGGATACCCACCGCTGTCATCGATAACGAGCTCGGCCTGGGTGGCGGCCTTCGCGATGTCATGCCCGGCATGGGACGGCACAACAGAAATCAGCATCGAAACCACCAACGCACAGATCAACAGGACCTGCAGCCGGCCCATGGCTCGACCCGTCCGTGTCGCAGTTGATATCCATTGTGCGCGGATCACTTAGGGTTTCCTCCATTCTCCAACAGTTTAGGACCGCTTGGATCGGTCGCATTGATCTGGCTCAATTCGTGGTCTGAAGAGCCAACGGGCATCTTGCGTTTCCAAGCCAACCAAATAAGTGGCGCCCCCGTCAACAGCCCAAGCCCGATAACCGCAAGGCTGGTGCCGCCCGTCGCGGTTTCGGTAATCTGGCTGCCCAGATGGGCCAAAACGAAACTGGCCGGCAAGATTCCAGCCAAGGTGGCCAGTGCGAACCGCCAAAATTGAAGTCGGGTCAGACCAGCGGCATAGCTGACCATGTCGAAAGAAACGAAAGGCATCAGGCGGCTGGTGAACACGGTCAACATCAGGGCATTCTGCGATCCAAGCAACCCCATGTCCAGCTTGTCGCCGAACCACCGGCGCAGCGCGTCGCGCCCCAACCAACGGGCTATCAGGAACGCCAGCAGCGCCCCCAACTCCGCCCCGATAGCAACCAATGCGGTTCCCGGCCCATGCCCATATGCCACCCCGGCGGCGACAGCGATCGGAGCGCTGGGGATTGGGCTGGCAACCACTGCGGCTGTCATGAAGCCGATGATGACAATGGGTCCGAACGGGCCGGCCCAATCCACCCACGCAGTAATGACTTCGCGCGATAGTCCTGCGTCCAACGCGCCAGACAGCCACAACCAGATGGTGGCGATCAGCAACGCGATCAAAACCGCGATGAAAACCAAACGGCTATTGCTGTGCAGGCCTTCCAGCTTTCGTTCCTCCTATGACATAGCCCTCCACCCCTATACGGGAGTGACGGATTCCGAGGTCACTTAGCGATGTATTTGACCAGTGCCACGATCGCCAGAACGATCAACACTGCAATCAGCAACATCCAAATCATGCCAAACCCCATTCCAGCGCCATACCCCATCATCGCTTTGTTCCTCAGTGGTTTGTGGCCGAGTGCGATGACCCGGCTACACGGTTGCGTTTCAGTTGTTGGTTTCAGAAGACTTTGTCACAGGTTTCGAGGACTTCATGCCGTGTTTCGGCGACATCGTCTTCGCGCCTTTCTCGATTTCCCCTGTGGTCACCGCGCCATCGCCATTGGCATCCAGATGCTGAAATCGGTCCACCATAGTTTCGCGGATCATTCCGGAATGCAGCGCTTCGAACTCATCAATCGACAGGTTGCCATCTCCATTAACGTCATGCGCCTGCATCCGGGCCTTCAGACCTTCGGCGATCTCAGATTCGCTCGGGCGACCGTCCTCGTCCATGTCCAGAACCTCCATGTCCAGAACCGCCAGCCAGTTGCCGCCCATCATACCCTTACCATGCATACCACCCATCATCTGACCATGCATTTTCATCATCACTTGCATCATGCCTGCGTGATCGCCCATCATACCGCCGGGCGCACCCTGCATCATGCCGCCCTGATGGCCCTGCATCTGCGCGCTGCTGCCATGCTGACCGGCGGCAAGCGCGGGCAGCGCCATCAAAGTCGCGGCAATGGCTCCGGCGGCCAGCGTGAAGGTAACTTTCATGACTTTCACCTCTCGGGTTTTTGTTTCTACACAAAGCATATGGCCGCCCTCGGCCGCGCCACCACCCTCCTACTCAACCCGGTTTGTATCGTTGTGTCGCAGCCGGCCCAACTGATACAAAGGGTTACAAAAAAGCCGGGATTTGTACCGCGCCGAGGCCTATGATCGCGCCATGACCGAAGCACCACATATCTTGATTGTCGACGACCACCGCGAAATCCGTGATGCTGTCAGCCGTTATCTGGAAAAGAATGGGTTGCGCGCCAGTACCGCGCGCGACGCAACCGAGATGGACGCGCGACTGGCGGCCGGTCGGATTGACCTTATCGTACTCGATATCATGATGCCGGGCGAAAACGGATTGTCGGTCTGCCGCCGCCTGTCCGCGGCCGGTGGCCCGCCGATCCTGATGCTGACAGCCCTCAGCGATGACACCGACCGTATCGTGGGTTTAGAGATCGGCGCCGATGACTACCTGCCCAAACCATTTAACCCACGTGAATTGCTGGCCCGGATCAAGGCGATCCTGCGGCGTTCCGAAACCACCGCCCCTCCGGCTGGCGATCTGAGCGGCAAACGGATCGCCTTTGGGAGCTGGGTTCTGGATGCCGACAGTCGCACCTTGATATCCGCCGAAGGGGCCGAAGAAAGTCTGACCACCGCCGATGTCCGGCTGCTGGCCGTATTCCTGCAGCGGCCCCGCAAACTCCTGTCGCGAGACGAACTGCTGGACTTGACCGCCGGCCGCAGCCCGCACTTGTTCGACCGTACGATCGACAACCAGGTCAGCCGCTTGCGTCGCAAGATCGAAGCTGACCCAACGCGCCCGAAGCTCATCACCACGGTAAGGGGCGGCGGTTATTGCCTGTCGACCGACGTGCGCGAGCTTACGGAATGAAAGGCTTTGCCCAAAGTCTGCGCGGTCAGCTTATCCTTTTGATCATCGCCGCGCTGACTGCCGCGCAACTGGTCAGCCTGTGGCTGTTCGTCGACGAACGCTCAATGGCAGTTCATATGGCCCTTGGCCTGGAAACCGCCGGACGCGCCGCAAACATCGCGCGGCTGATTGAAGAAGCTCCACCCGAGATGCACGACGCGATCCTGCGGGCAGCAAGCTCTCCACTGGTGCGTTTCAGCCTTACAGATACGCCCGCGGTCGATCACACAGGACATAGCGCTGGTGGGACGGTCGAAAACACAATCCGCAGAATTCTGCCAGGCTATGAAAACCGTCCCATCCGGGTAGAGTTGCATGAGTTCTCTCCCGATATGCTGCCGGTTGAAGGTGTTCCGTCTACAATGGCTGAAATGCACATGGCAATGATGCGTGATCACGTTTCCGCAATTGAAATGCAGCTGTCGATCGCTCTGACGACCGATCAATGGCTCAACGTGGATACCCGGTTCCATAACCCTCCTCTGCAATGGCCTTTGCAGTCCTTCGTCAGCTTCGGTTTCACTGCAACTTTAATTCTTGGAGCAGCCATTTGGTTTCTACTGACACGGCTGACCGGCCCGTTGCGCCGCCTGTCACTGGCTGCAGACCAGTTTGGTCGCGGTGAAGACGTCCAGGAACTGACGGTTTCTGGTCCGACCGAGGTGCGAGATTTGACGCAGGCGTTCAACCATATGCGTGATAGGCTGACTCGCTATGTTGCCGATCGGACCAGACTATTGGGGGCGCTGGGTCACGATTTGCGGTCGCCACTGACGGGATTGCGGGTTCGCGCCGAACTGGTGGAGGAAGAGGAGACCCGTGACCATCTGATCGAGACCATCGAGGAAATGCAGGAGATGGTGGACTCCACCCTGTCATTTGCCAAGGGCGTGGCCACGCGCGAACCTTCCAGTACCGTCCCAATTGGTGAATTCGTAACCAAAACGACCGAAGACATTGTGCAAGCCGGTGACACGGTTGAAGTATCGGTCGCAGACAATCCGGCCGTCACGCTTCGGCCGATGCTGATGAAGCGAGCTCTGCGCAATATCATTGAAAACGCCTGCCGGTATGGTGCCCGGGCCAACGTCTCAGTCATGCAAGAGGGGAATGAGGCAAAAATATTGATCCAGGATCAGGGGCCCGGCATCCCCGAGCATATGCTCGATGCGGTATTCGACCCATTCGTGCGGCTTGAAACATCCCGCTCGCGAGAGACTGGCGGAACCGGCTTGGGGCTGTCGATCGCACGTACGATCATCCAGTCGCACGGTGGCACGATAGAATTGCTAAACGGGGAAACTGGCGGCTTGTGCGCTAAGGTGGTTCTGCCAGTTTTTGAGGGCCAAACGTAACTTGTGAACACAATCGGCATGCCCCGAAAGCTTATTGGAAGCGTACCGCTTTGGGCCAGTTTCAGGTGTGGGCTCAAACGCAGCGGCGGAGAACACTGAACTGGAAAGACTGACTTTCCCCCCAAGAGGTTTGGTGCAGGTGATGGCGATGCGCGACGAGTTCAAAGTGTTCCTCAAAAAGCACGGCGATATCGCTCGGACTATAGCGGGCGACAGGGAGACCACTGCAAGTCTCCGGCCCATCAAGTGCAAACGTAGCAATGATCACATGGCCGCCAATTTTTACCCCTTTCTTCACGCTTTCCAGATAGGCCGCGCGTTGCGATGTATCCACGAGAAAGTGAAAAACCGCCCTATCATGCCAGACGTCATATCTGCGATCGGGGACCCAAGAAGTTATATCTGCAGAAATCCAAGTGACTGTTTCAGCGGCGCGCCCCAACCTTTCCCGGGCCGTGTCCAACGCGACCTGCGATAGATCGAGAACTGTCACGTCATGGAGCCCCTTCGCAAGCAACGCTCCAGCAAGACGAGATGTACCTCCACCAATGTCGATGACGGATGAAGGCTTAGACACTCTGATCAACTCGATGAGTTCAAGCGATATCTCTGGATCATCCTCGTGCCAACTCAATTGGGTGTCAAACTTCTCGCCATAGACATCGTCCCAGTGCTCTCTTGTGTTAGCTGTCATGTCGTATCGTTTTCCCAAGTCGTCGCCCTGGAGATATCCTCATTTTGACCGCTCCGCGCTGCGTTTTCGACTGAAGCAAAAACCAACAAGGCAACGCCCCAGACAATTCGACGCTGGTCCGTTGAATGGCCGCGTGAAGTCATCTCGGCGACAATGTAGTACACACATTCCAATTGTGAAATGTTTTAGGTGGGATTTGCTTGTCGGTCAGATTTCCACTGGGCTGCGCAAGTAGCTCCAGAATTTTGCGCAGTTTAACTGCAGTGGCGCGGGCCGGAGATACCGAAGCGTTGGCAGTTTGTGTACTGCTTGCCTGGATTGCTCTGTTCAATCAGTATAGCCGGAAGATTTTCTGAGCTTTGGAGCTTCAATCAGTCAACGAATTGCTTAAAGCGCCTTTAACCGACAATGGACTGATAACTTATGAGCAGAGCCACAGATCGTTGAAATACGATTTGGTTCTTGAGTGGCTCCTACTCCATTTCTCTTAGTTCATAGAATTTCCTACAGTCGTTGAAACGGCGAACAATCACATCATTGGTGAATAGCTGCCGCATCAACAGACTCAGTTTTTCATGATCGCGCCGATCGCATACATACCATCATCGCTTTTGACCAACATCAGTGTGACTTCGTCACCTGCGCTGATCTCACCCATCATCTGGGCATTCTCAAGAAGCTGCAAATCCATCGTCATCGCGGGCCACCCGATCTCGGGGATCGGATCATGGCTGACGTTAGCGGTTTCGTCGCCAATTGAGTTCACCAAAGCCTTTGCGTGGACCGCACCTTCCATCTGTTCGGAAGACATGGGCATGTTGGAATGGTCCATGCCGTGGTTCGTTTGCGCGATGCCGGATGTTGTAGACACGGCCAATAGGGCCAAAATTGCAGTCAAAGTTTTCATCAGATGCTCCTGTTTCAAGGTTGTGGGTATTATTCTGCCGGAAGCGCAGGGGGCACTTCCTGGATCGTGTGGGAGATCTCTCGGTTCACGCGATTGAGCGCGAGCCGTTTCCAAATCACGAATATTGCGGGAATGACAAAAAGCGTAAGAAGGGTCGCTGTCACCATGCCCCCAATCATCGGCGCAGCGATCCGCTGCATGATTTCAGAGCCTGTACCGGTGCCGTACATGATGGGTATCAGTGCTGCAAAGATCGTGGCTACAGTCATTACCTTCGGCCGAACCCGAAGAACGGCTCCTTCGAACACCGCGTCTTCGATATCGTCACGTGTCAGCTTTCGCTGTTCCGATTGCGCCAGCCCTCGACGTTTCTCCCAAGCAAGATTGAGGTACAACAACATGACAATCGCTGTTTCCACGGCAACTCCCGCCAGCGCGATGAAGCCCACGAGCACAGCAATTGAGATATCGAAGTTAAGATACCATAAGAACCAAACCCCACCTGCCAATGCGACCGGGAGCGCCGCAAGAATTATCCCGACCTCAATCACCCGATTGAACGCCAAGAAAAGCATGAGCGTGATAATTAGCAGGGTTGCAGGAGCAACGATCGTCAACCTGTCCTGCATTCTCTCTATGTACTCATACTGCCCTGACCAAGTCAGCGAGTAACCTGGAGGCAGGTCGACCTTTTCTGTAACCACCTCTTGTGCTTCGGCCACATAGCCGCCCAGGTCGCGCCCCGCGATGTCGATGAACACGAACCCAGTTCGTCGAGCGTTCTCTGATCGTATCATTCCCGGCCCGTCAACTATTCGAATATCGGCGAGAGCGGACAGTGGCACATGAGCACCCGACGGCGTGACGACAGGAAGATTTTCGAGCCGTTCCGGGCTGTCTCGCCATGCCTGAGGGTACCGAAGGTTTATAGGAAACCTCTCCAGCCCCTCCACAGATTCCGACACTTGCATACCGCCAATTGCGGTCTGCACTACGTCCTGAACTTCTCGAACACTCATCATGTATCGGGAGGCGGCATCTCGTTTGACGTCGATTTCGATGAAACGCCCGCCAACAGGTCGCTCTGCGTAGGCGGAAGCCGTTCCATCAATATCAGCGACCGCACGCTCTACTTCGATCCCTATATCTGTAATGACCTCCAAGTCGGTGCCGGATATTTTGACACCGACAGGAGTACGGATACCTGTCGCAAGCATATCGATGCGGTTCTTGATAGGTTGGATCCAAACATTTGTAACGCCCGGAACCTGAACGATACGATCGAGCTCATTCCGGATTTTCTCCATTGTCATGCCGGGGCGCCATTCTTCTTCCGGCTTGAGTTGGATTGTGGTCTCCACCATCGTTAGAGGTGCTGGATCGGTTGCAGTCTCCGCACGCCCAACTTTACCGTGAACAGTTTCGACTTCAGGCACGGTCGCGATCAGGCGGTTGGTCTGCTGCAGTACCTCACGGGCTTTTCCCGTCGAGATCCCGGGGTAGAAGCTCGGCATGTAGAGAAAATCACCTTCGTTCAACTCGGGCATGAATTCAGAGCCAATTCTCTGGTACGGGTACCACATGGACGTCACCAGAACGCCGGCCAACAGTGTTGTTGCCCATGGCCAGGCAATTGCCGCGTCCAGAAATGGGCGGTACACGAACACGACCAAGCGATTTAGCGGATTTTTTCGCTCCGGTAGAATACGCCCCCTTACAAAGTAACCCATCAAGACCGGAACCAGCGTTATCGAAAGGATGGCGGCTGCAGCCATGGCGTAGGTTTTGGTATAAGCGAGTGGCGAGAAGAGCCTACCTTCCTGATTTTCCAGAACGAAGACAGGCAGAAAACTAACCGTGATGATCGCCAGAGAATAAAAAAGTGCTGGTCCCACCTCAGACGCGCACTCTTGCACAATCCGCCATCTGTTCTCTGCTGTGAGCTTTTCTTTTTCCAACCGCCTGTGCATCGCCTCGATCATCACAATCGATGCGTCGACCATCGCACCAATAGCGATGGCTATGCCGCCGAGCGACATGATGTTTGCGTTTACTCCTTGCGCCTTCATCAGAATAAATGCGGCAAAGATTCCCAGAGGGAGCGACAGAAGAATTACGAGGGATGACCGCAGATGAAGTAGAAAAGCCGCGCACACAAGAACAACGACGATGAATTCCTGCGTCAATTTCTTCTGGAGGTTATCGATAGCGCGCTCAATCACACCAGATCGGTCGTAGGTCGTTATGATTTCGACCCCTTCCGGCAGGTTTGAACGCAACTCTTCTATGCGCGCTTCCACCGCTTTGATCGTCGCTAATGCGTTCCCACCCCATCGCAGGATGACCACTCCGCCAACCGCGTCTCCTTGCCCGTCGAGCTCCCCGACACCACGGCGCATTTCAGGCCCCAGGCGGATTTCAGCGACGTCTCCAAGCGTCAGAGCGGCGCCGCGCTCGTTGACCATCAATGGCGCGCTTGCAAGGTCTGACAATTCATCGATGTAGCCCGATGACCTGACCATGAATTCGGCTTCACCCATCTCAATGACGCTGCCGCCCGTCTCGCGGTTGGCCGCCTGAATAGCCGTCCTCAATTGTGCAAGTGTTATGTCATAGGCACGTAGTTTGTTTGGGTCGACGACGACCTGGTACTGTTTGACCATTCCGCCGATGGTGGCGACTTCTGAGACGCCTTCCACGGCTTGTAATTCGTATTTCAGAAACCAATCCTGCAGAGTCCTGAGCTGAGCCAGATCATGATTTCCGGTTCTGTCAACCAGCGCATACTGATAAATCCACCCGACCCCAGTCGCATCTGGGCCAAGTTGTGGTGACACGCCTTCAGGCAAGCTGCCGGTAATCTGGCCCAAATATTCGAGCACACGCGACCGAGCCCAGTAGAGGTCCGTCCCGTCCTCAAAGACGACATATACAAAGCTGTCTCCAAAGAACGAGAACCCGCGAACGTCTTTTGCACCGGGTACGGCCAATAGGGCTGTCGCAAGTGGATATGTGATTTGGTTTTCGACAACTTGAGGTGCTTGCCCGGGATATGGCGTGCGAACAATTACCTGGACATCCGAAAGATCCGGGATTGCATCAACCGGCGTCTCACGAATGGCCCAAATACCCGCAACTCCTATCATGAATGCGAGGGCCAAGATGACGAACCTGTTGGCAAGAGAAGAACGAATGATGGCCGTGATCACTGCGTAACACTCCCATCAAGCGCGACCTCTAACAGCGTCATCGAAAAGTCGGGATTGCGGCGAAGGATCAAAGAAACATCAATCCCTACAGGCAAGTTAGAAACCTCAATCCCCTCCGCAACCGGGAAATCCATGGTCATGCCCGGCATGCCGATCTCAGTCATCGGACCGTGTGTTACATTCGCGGTCCGCGCGTTTGCGTCGATACTGTTAATCCGGCCAGAAACCTGAAGCGGCGGCGCAATAGGCGTTGCCTCGGCCAATACCATTGTCATGCCATCTGCACGCGCGAAAGTCAGAGTCATTTCAGAACCGACTTCGAGCATGTTAGGGTCCAATGACGGCTCTAATGGGAAATCCATGGTCATCCCCGGCATACCAATCTCAGTCATCGGCCCGTGAGTGATGCTTGCAGTTCCCGCCTCAGCATTAACGAGGTTGATCGTGCCGGTGACCACAATCGGTGGAGCAGAAGGCGTCTTGGTTTCTTCAGGTTCAACAGAATCCGTTGGCGTGGAGCCCTCTTCGCGAATTGCCACAATCGAGAACATCCCCCCTTCTCCCTCAGCCAGATCAAACTCAATTGGCATGCCGATAGGCACGGTAGTGAGATCTACTCCGACAACCGACAAATCCATTGTCATGGCCGGCCAACCGAGCTCGGGGATTGGTCCGTGCTCAAGCGTCAATTTGCCATCGGAAGTGACGGCGCGCGCAACACCAGCTCCAGTTCCGGCAATACCGTCGTCCGGCGCAAGCTCCATCAGGCTCAGAAGCCCATCCGCACCCCGCGCGATCACGAAAGCAACCGCGTCGCCAGCATTCAAACGGTCGAGCGAAACACCAGACCTAACCGGAAACTGCGAAGTCATTGCGGGCCAATCGAGGCTTTCGAGAACATCGTGACGAACAGTTGCCATACGATTTTCGGCATCGAGTGAAACCAGGGTGCCTGCCCCGCGTGCTGGTTCGGTATCCGTTGGTGCCATTCGGGTGAAACCGGCGCTCAAAGCACTTTCACTGTCGATTAGAAACTGTGCGGATGCGACAACTTCCTCACCGGGTTCAAGCCCTTGCAGAACTTCTGTTCGACCCCCCTCGCCGAAACTGTCTCGAAGACCTGTGGTCACCAGTCTCGGGCGAAAAGTACCATCGCCTGTTTTCAAGATGACGCGTTCCGCCGAACCAGTACGAATTAGCGCCTCTGATGGAACAGTGAGAACATTCCGGCTTTCATCCGGTATAAGGCTAACGCTGCCAAACATGCCCGGCCGAAGAACGCCGTCGGTGTTATCGAAACTCAGTCTGACGGGAAGAGTTCGGGTTTGCGGATCAAGCTCAGGGTAAACATAGTCGATTTCGCCTTCGAAGGTGCGACCGGGTAGGTGCTCGAACCTTGCTATTGCGCGCATGTCCTCCGACAAACGTGCAATATCTCGTTCGAAAACATCGACGATCAACCATACTTCAGAAAGATCGGTGACCGAAAACGCAAGCGTGCCTGGCTGCAGGTACATTCCATCAGCGGCATTCAGCGCTATGACAACACCGTTTTGAGGCGCCTCAATTTGCACATTTCGAACCAACTCACCGCCCGCCTCGATCTCTGCAACCTGACGTGCGGACATACCGTGGCTGATCAACTTATTGCGCGCCGCGTCCAAAATCCGCGGGTCACCGGCTTCAACTGCGCGTACAAGATCGCCGGTCGCAGCTGCGATCAATGGTGAAAAGAGTTCAAATAAAACTTGCCCCTTCTCAACCCGATCACCGACCGCGCGAACTTTCAGTTGCTCAATCCAACCTTCAACACGCGTATGAACGTGATTGGTCAGGTGTTCGTCAAAGCCGACGAAACCCACCGTCTCGATGCGAGGTTCGATATCAGTCATGCGTGCAACCGCAGTCCGCACACCAATTGCGTTGATTTCCGCAGCGCTTAGGGTGACTTCTTCAGGGTCGCCGGTAGGTTCCTGCCCAGAATAAACCGGGATCAAATCCATACCCATCGGCGATTTTCCAGGTCCAGGCTGCCGAAAATTCGGATCCATCGGTGCTACCCAATAAAGGACCTCTGGTTCGTTCGACTGGCCCTGATCAATTGGATTCAGGTACAGTCTTTCAAGAATGACACCTCCACCCAGGCCAAACGCCAAGGCAAGTACTGATAGTGCCGCATATCTTCCACGCATAATAATCTCCCGACGGTCGCATTGAATGCTGGAACCGAAACAACATGAATGCCCGCGCTTGCGGGCCTGAGGATGTCAGGAGATTTGAGGAGGACGATCGGGAGTCAGAGGTCCCTGAGACAGATGGGTTTCCGAATCCATGTTTCGGTTTTGCTGCCCGAAAGCTGTAGCCAACACAGCAACACTCACTTGGGTAGGATATTCACCAACGCAGCAGATGCCGGAATGACATTCTCCGCTGTGATTTACGTGGCTATCAGTGTGGATTTGGCCAGTCGTCGGATGCAAACCGCTATGGTCGTGTTTGAAGTCTGATGACTTTGCAGCCATTGAAACGCCGTGAGGCTCAGAGGTGCTACTGTTTTTGACGTCACTGCTCGCGACCACAACAGTGCCGACGAAGGTCATCGCCAAGCAGACGCATGTCAGAAACGTCATTCGCAACACTGAGAAGAACTTCCACTCCATCCCGTGCAGTTAGGACGAACGTAACGTGTGTTCAAGCCAGTCGGAGAAAAAAACAGGTGAGTTGGTGCGCTGCATCGAAATGAAGCTGATTCCCGCGAATACACGTAACAAACTGCCAAAATCGGAGGCAGTTCATACGATGAGCGCATCTAAGTTTGGCCGAGGTTCTTCAGGATCGGGCAGTCAGGGCGGTGGTCGCCAGCACATTCGTCGATCAGATGAGACAGTGTAGCATGCATGGCCTTCAGGTCCGCGATCTTGGCATCTATCTCTTTTAGGTTCTGTTTGGCGATATCCTTCACGTCCGCGCTTGCGCGTTCTTTGTCCTCGTACAACGCCAGTAGTGAACGGCAATCCTCAATGGTAAAGCCCAAGGAACGGGCCCGCCCGATGAAGGCCAGTTTGTGCAGTTCCTTTTCGTCGAAATGTCGATACCCGTTCAGACTGCGCCTGGGTTTGATGAATCCGATATCCTCGTAATAGCGGATGGTTTTGGCAGGCAGACCCGAACGTTCTGCTACATCTCCGATATTCACAGCGGTTCTCCTTTTCTATTCAGCAGGCGCTGATCGCAGCGCCTGCTCTTCATTCTGCGAGATCTGTTCTCGCCCAACTTTGATCGGCTTAACCCAGCGCAACCGCAGCGCGTTGGTCAGGACAAATACACTGGACAGCGCCATGGCACCTGCAGCCAGAACCGGCGACAGCAACGGGCCGCCAAACGGATAGAGCACCCCCGCTGCAACCGGTATGAGCAGCGTGTTGTAGCTGAAAGCCCAGAACAGGTTTTGTCGGATGTTACGCATGGTGCGCTGACTAATATCGAAGGCGTTGACCACGCCTGTCAGGTCGCCTGACATCAGAACGACGTCGGCCGCCTCGATGGCGATGTCAGTGCCTGTCCCGATCGCAATTCCTACGTCAGCCGCCGCCAGAGCGGGGGCATCATTGATGCCATCACCCACAAAGGCCAGTTTTCCGCCATTTGAGCGCAGATCTTGCAACGCGGATACTTTACCTTCGGGCAGAACCTCGGCCACGACATGATCGATGCCAAGCTGCGCCGCGATGGATTTGGCTGTAGCGGTATTGTCGCCGGTAATCATCGCTACTTTCAGCCCCAGTCCGTGCAAAGCTTCAATTGCGTCTGGCGTTGTGGTCTTGATTGGGTCCGCCACGGCGATGACGGCTGCGATAACTCCGTCTACGGAGGCATAAAGTGGAGTCTTTCCGTTGATTGCGAGTTCAGCGCCCCGATCAGACAACGCGCCCATTTCAACCCCTTCGCGACTCATCAGGCGGTCGGCCCCGATCAAGATTGTATGGCCTTCGACCGAGGCGCTTACCCCGTAACCGGTGATCGACGTGAAGTCTTCTGGCTTCGAAAGCTCCAGACCACGGGTTTCAGCCGCGCGCACGATGGCCGTGGCGATCGGATGTTCGGATGTGACCTCAACGGCAGCAACAAGGCGCAGAACCTCATCCTCGGCCAATCCTTCGGCCACAATAAGGTCGGTCAGCTCCGGGCGCCCTTCGGTCAAGGTCCCTGTCTTGTCTACCGCAACAACAGTGGTTTCCTGCAGCATTTGCAAGGCGTCGCCCTTTCGGAAAAGGACACCCATCTCGGCCGCACGGCCGGTGCCGACCATGATTGAGGTGGGTGTGGCCAACCCCATGGCGCAGGGGCAAGCAATGATCAGTACCGCAACCCCGGCTACCAACGCCAGGCTGAGCGCGGGATCGGGTCCGAACAACATCCAAACCAGCACAGTCACAACGGCCACAGCGATCACTACCGGCACGAACCACAGCGTGATGCGATCGACCAGGCCTTGAATCGGAAGCTTGGCCCCCTGGGCTTGTTCGACCATTTGAATGATCTGGGCCAACATAGTGTCTGCGCCGACCTTTTCAGCCCGGTACGTCAATGCGCCCGCGCCATTGACTGTTCCGCCGACCACAGTTGCGCCCTCGGTCTTTTCGGCAGGAACCGGCTCGCCGGTGATCATGCTTTCATCGACATATGACGCGCCGGTCACTACGGCACCATCCACCGCGATTTTTTCGCCCGGTCGAACGTGCACAATATCCCCTACAACGATCTGCTCGATCGGTAGCTCGACAACCGATCCGTCGCGCTCAACTCGCGCTGTTTTTGCCTGCAGACCGACCAATTTTCGGATCGCTTCACCAGTTCGCCCCTTGGCGCGCGCCTCGAGGAACCGCCCCAGCAATATGAGAACCACGATCACCGCTGCGGCCTCGTAGTAGACGTTTGCGGTGCCGGCGGGAAGAACACCCGGCGCAAAGGTGGAAACAAGCGAGAACCCATAGGCCGCCGAAGTGCCCAGGGACACCAGAGAGTTCATGTCCGGCGCGCCTTTGAACAAGGAAGGGAAGCCCTTGGTGTAGAACTGCAAACCTGGCCCAAAAAGAACGATCGTGGTCAGAAGGAATTGCAGGTAATAGCTTTTCTGGATGCCGATCGTGCTCGCTATCAGGTGGTGCATGCCCGGAATAACATGCGAGCCCATTTCAAGGATAAAGACCGGCAAAGCGAGCAAGGCGGCAAAGCTTGTTCGCCGGGCCAATTGGCGAATCTCTTTGGCTTTGCGGTCTTGTGGTTCGGTCTGCGTCGCGGATCGCAGGCTCGCCGGATAGCCAGCAGATGCCGCAAGCGCCGCGATGGCTTCGGGTGTTGTGACTCCCTCAGCATAACGTACAGTTGCACTTTCGGTGGCCAGATTGACCGACGCGGACAAGACGCCATCATCTGCTTGCAATGCCCGCTCAACGCGCCCCACGCACGATGCGCAGGACATGTTCTGAATATCCAGCGTTACCTCTTCCGTCCGTGCCGGATATCCGGCGCTGTTTAACGCATCAGCAATGGCCGCTTTATCGGCTGGATCGCGGAAATCGACCTGAACGCTTTCGCTGGCGAGATTAACCGAAGCGGCATCTACCCCTGGCACATCTTTCAACGCGCGCTCGACGCGCCCTACGCAAGAAGCGCAGCTCATACCCTGAACTTGAAACCGTGCATGTGAAATTTCAGTCATATTGTCACCACAAATGTTCTGCTGACGGGCAACATAAGGGTTCCAGCAAGTGGAAGGTCAAGTGATGGGGTTGACTTTCTTTTCCACTAATTTTGGCGATCCAATTTTCACGACTTGACCTTCCTGTGCTGGAATACTTTAGCCGGGACAACGGAAAACAGGAGCAAACATCCATGACGACCCTAAATATCCCGGATATGAGCTGCGGGCACTGCAAGTCAGCAATCGAAAAAGCCGTTGCCACGGTGGATTCCTCCGCACAGTTGGACTTTGACATGGAAAACCGCAGGGTACGTGTCTTAAGCGCCAATCCACTTGATCAAATCCTTGCTGCTCTGAAGTCCGAGGGATACGAAGCCACGGTCGCATGAGACACTTAGGGGCGCATTCTGTCGCCGCCTTGGTTTTATCTTGCGTCTCTGACTGCCTCGATTAGCCGGGTCATTTCATCTTCGGCGATCAGCCCCGGGGCAAGAGCATCTCCAATCACAAACGAGGGGGTGCCACTGAAGCCAAGCTGTCGGGCCAATTCCATGGACACCTGAATATGTGCGTCGACTTCCGGCGCCTCCATATCTGCGCGCAATTGATCCTCGTCCAGGCCGAGTTCACGGACAACTTTCAGTACACTGGCCTCAGTGGCACGACCGTTCAGAGCCATAAGCGCCCAATGAAATTCTTCATATTTTCCCTGATTACGTGAGGCAAGCGCGGCGCGTGCCGCGAAGTCGGAACCTTCTCCGAGTATGGGCCATTCTCGATAGACAACTCGTACATCGGAATCGCCTGCGATTACGTTTTTCACGACCGGGGCAGCGCGTTTGCAATATGGGCAGTTGTAGTCAAAAAACTCGACCACGGTTACATCGCCTTCCGGGTTTCCGATGACAGGCGCATTCGGATCCTGTTCCAGCAATTCACGCTGATTTTCCAAGACGCTTCCAATTGCTTCGGCTTTTGCCTGATCCTCGCGCTGTTGAAGCAGTTGAATCGCCTGCATGATGATCTCAGGGTTTTCCAAAATGGCTTCGAGAGCCAGCCGTTTTACATCGGAGTCAGACAGCTCGTCGGCGCGTGCCATAGGAATGCCAATCGACATGGCGATAGCGACTAAGCCTGCAAGTATTCGTTTCACATCAGTTTCCTTCCGTTTGTTCTGCTTCGGTGCGTTGCTCTTGCAGCTTGCGTTCCCGATCCGGCCAACTCTCCTTGATGAAGGCGAGGATGTCCCAGATATCCTGATCCGACAGAGTGTCCCCGAAGCCTGGCATGCCGCTTTTGACGTCAGCGACACCCATCTGTTTCAAAGTTTGGTCCCCGCCAAACTTTGTATAGTCGAACAACAGCTTGTCGCCGTGATGCCAGGTGTGCCCGGTTCGGTCATGCGGGGGCGCCCGCAAGACGCCATCCGGATCAGGTGTTTGCCAATCCGGCTGACCCTCCAAATCTGCCCCGTGGCATGACGCGCAGTTTTCGGCGTACAAAACTGCACCACGTGCCGAATCCGCCGATGAACTGTTCTGCGCACGCCCACCCAGGCCCCAGCCAGCGACCGCGACAATGATCACCACAGCAGCCAGTGACACCCATTTCGCCGCGCTCTTGTTCATCACGCCACGCTCAGCCAGGTCTTCATACCAGCGGCCTGATGCGACAGCATGTGGCAATGAAACAGCCAGTCCCCCGGGTTATCCGCAACGAACGCAATCTCCCGCGTTTCTATCCGGTCAACCAGGATTGTGTCCCGCAGCGGCCCCAGGCTGCCGTTCGGCAGAACTTCCTGAAAGTGCGTCCCGTGCAAGTGCATAGCGTGCGGAAAGACGGTGTCGTTCTGCATCTGAATCCGGACTATGTCGCCACGCGAAACGGCAGCAAGTGGGTTTTCAGGTAACCCGGCGACACCGTTGAATGTCCAGATCTGCCCTTCCTGGACCAATTCATTGGTGCTCATGACCCGGCCGTTAAAAGTGCCTTGACGCAGTCCGCCCATCGCCCCGCCTTCCATCACCAATGGAACTGTCAAAGCGTCAGAAACATCTTCGAGAAAAGAAGCAGGGTTGGGTGGCAGGGCTGCGATCACACCGCGGTTAGCAGATGTGCCGCTTCCCGAAACCGGAATCTCAGCGATGACAAACGATTCATCGCGTTCGTGAAGAGTTATTTGAACGGATTCGTTCGATTCCGCTGTGACATCAACAATTAAGTCTGCTCGCTGTGCAGGCCCGAAAACAAGGGTTTCAAAATCCTCTGGCTGCCTTACAGGCATGCCATCATAAGCGACCAGTTTCCCGTTTGCGCCACCTACTGAGACATACATGATCCGATCAGTTGCCACGTTGACCATTCGAATTCGCAAACGCTGGTTCGTCAAAACTTCGGTCATGGGCGATATACGTGCGTGAACGTAGTTACCCATGCGACCTGCATGGGTCCAATCATGCATTGCACCAAAATCATCTACTATTTGAGCGTCCTTACCCAACCGCCAATCATCCAGAAGGATCGTGATGTCATGGTCCGTGTCCGGCGGGTCCGTTTCGTCGACGATGAACGCGCCGTAAAGGCCCCTGGCCACTTGTTCCGTTGACTGGTTGTGAGAGTGATACCAGAAGGTCCCCGCGTCCTTCAGAGGCAAGTCATACTGAAATTCGCCGCCGGTTGGTACAGCCTCCTGCGTAAGGCCCGGCACCCCGTCCATATTGTTCGGAACCCGCAATCCGTGCCAATGGATTGCCGTAGGCTGAGGCAGTGAGTTCAGGAGTGTCCGGCGAACCGTTTCGCCCTGCCTGGCACGAATTTCGGGGCCCGGAACACCGCCATCATATCCCCATATCTCGGTTTCAGGATAGCTGTCGGGGGCAACACGTGCCAATCCTGAACGCGCCTCGATTATTCGGGGGGCGGTAGCCGCCCTCCCGATAGTCGGCACTGCGATTAGTGCCGACGTGCCTGCAACGAATTGCCTGCGATTGAGCTTCATGAGGACTTCCCTCCAAAGAAAATTTGATCTCTCACTCGATTATCCCCCGTCGTGCACATCCAGCAGATAGGTCGCCATTGCCTTCCGGTCTTCGTCTGTCAGAAAGCTGGTGCCATAGTTTACGACCTCTCCCATGGCGCCGCCGAAGACATCGCCATCAGGCATGACGCCGGTGCGCAACGCGTAGGCCAAATCATCTACCGTCCAACCACGCTTTTGCAGGGTCTCAAAGTCGATGGCCGGTGCCTTGTCACCGCCCGGCAGGGAGTCACTTCCTTTGAAGTGTTCCGTGTCCGAATTTCTTGCGCCAGCCAGGTTCCTCCCGGTGTGGCAGGCCGCACAATGCGTAGCACCTTCGACCAGTAGCCGACCCCGGTTCCACACTTCGTCATTGCCCGGCACGGGATCAGTACGGGGTGGTTCCAGAAAAGCCGCGCGCCACAGCTTCAGGCCCCATCTCTGATTGAAGGGGAACGCCATTTCCTGTTCTTTTGACGGTTCCGCTACCGGTGCAACCGTTTGCCAGGCGGCCCAGAGATCGGCGATATCCTGATCCGTGAAATTGGCATAGAACGGATAAGGAAAGGCCGGGTAGTAGGGTTGTCCGCCGGGTGACACGCCTTGACGCACAGCGCGAGCAAACTCCTCGATTGTCCAGTCACCGATCCCGTGATCGGGATCTGTGGTCAGGTTCGGTGAAAAGAGCGTGCCGAACGGGGTATCCAACTCCACCCCACCGGCCAAGGGCGCGCCCCCTTTGGCAAAATCTGTGTGGCAAGCGATACAGCCACTTGCCCTTGCCAGATAAGCCCCGCGGTTAACGTCACCCTGAATGTCGAGAGCTTGTAAGGGCTGGCCAATTGGCCAAGCCATCACGGCAACAAGTCCCGCTGACGCCGTTACGGCGGCAGCAAGGCCCAATCGGAATATCGGTCTCATGACGCATTCCTATTCCGACCGAAACTGCGTGTGACATGCCGAGCATGTCTGGCTCAGCATCATGAACACACCATCTGCCGGCATTTCAGAAAGTTGTGCCTGGTTTGGACTGCCGCCCATCATTCCGGCACCCATCATGGATGCGCCGCCCATCATGCCCGAACCATGGCCCGACCCGGACATCATCAACCCGTTGTCCGCCGCAAGCACAAGGCCTTCAGAGTAGGTTTCCAACTGCCTGGCTAACTCTGCAAATGAACCCCAATCCTGCCAGATCTCCGATTTGGCCTCCGAGGGTTTGCCATCAGATCCCTCTGGAAACAGCTTTGTCATGCTCTCGCCAGCGTGACGCCCGATTTTCTTGGCCTCGCTTCGTACCGTTTGCGCATTGTAGGGCGTTTTCCCCTGCATCATCGGCGTAAGGATCTTCATGCTGTCCTTCATCGCGGACATACCATCCATGCGTTCTTTGACGATGCCGGTTGCGCCACCATGCGCCAGGGCGGCGGCTGCGAACAGAGAAACCAGGGCAACGCCTGTGGTCATTTTCAGAATGTTCATTGTTTTGTCCTTGTCGTCTGCTTCGACGCGCCCAGGTTGAGCGCAATTCGACTGGTCAGATCAGGACACGCGGCGGTGGTGGGTCAAACGCCGCGATACCGAGAACCCGGTATTGGGCTCGAGGGATCGAGTATCTTTGTTCAGTATCTTGGGGGCCAGGCGGTGGTGGACCCATCGAAAATAGACCAACAGCGTTGCAAATCGTTCCGCCATGACAATGTCCGGGATGACCCTGCTTGACATGCTCAACGTCCGCGGAGTCCGTTTGGTCAATCACGTGCTGAGAACCACTGCCATGTGCATGAGCAGAATTGGCCGTCACAAGCAGCCCGCCAATGGTCAGCACCATTGACAGTATGATGTAACGAATTGCACTGCCCATTCGGCTCGTCACCTTCAGAAAATCCCGTTTTCCTGCTGCAGCTCTCTGATATACGCCACGATGCCCTTCACATCCGCACGGGTCAAGCCATCGACCGGCGGCATATTGCCGAACTTCCAATGGTGTGCCCGAACTCCATTCTGGACTGCCACATAAAATGACTCGTCCGAATGGTGGCTTGGTTCATAGATTTTATGCACCAAAGGTGGTGCAAGGCCTTCCAGACCTGTTGCATTCGCGCCATGGCACGCCGAGCATTTGGCGTCGAATGCCACTTTGCCGACGGCCGCAAATTCGCTTAGCTGGTCCGGCAGAGTGACGTTTTCGATTGGGTCTCCTTGCTCCAGTGCTGACGTATCGGGCGGCGTCATCGAGTGACCTGTTGGTTGCTGATTTAAGTTGTAGACGAACGCGGCGGCGCCTGCGATCACTACTCCGCCGATCAAGAGTGTAAGTTTATCCATCTCTGTTCTTCACATGATTGTCAGTTCTTAGGTTCAACGCGCGCAAAAAAAATCGGCCTGACCAAGGTCAGATCAGTTTTACCTGAGTGCCCACAGTGGCCAGTTCGAACAATTCCGCAATCTGCTCGTTGTACAAGCCAATGCAGCCGTTGGAGGATCTTCTCCCGATCTTGCGCGTGTCGTTGGTGCCGTGGATCCGGTAGTATTGCCAGCTCAAATAAAGTGCATGTGTCCCCAGAGGATTCTCCGGACCCGGGCCCACATAATCGGGCCAAGCGGGGTTGCGCTTTTTCATTGCTGGTGTCGGTCGCCAAGACGGCCCTTCGACCTTGCGAGTAACTGTGGTGTAGCCCAGCCTTGTAAGGTCTTCCGTCAGCGGTACGCTGGTTGGATACATTCGGTAGACGCTTTCGTCTTCCGACCAATATTGCAGGACCTTGGACTGTGTATCGGACAGGATCACACCATTCTTAAGCGTATCAAAGTGGTCCTGCCATTTAGCAACGCGGAATGAGGAAACATTGCGGCGCGTCCCCTCAGTTGCCGTTGATTGGGCCCAAACGGCCGGTGCTGGAAAAAGCGTCGTCGCAGCAAACGCGGCAATCACTCCACGTCGCGTAACAACCTTTCCTTCTTTGCTCCGTTTCATGCCTGCCATCCCAAAGTTTATTCTTTTTTTCCGACTCAAATAACTCGTATGCCCGGTTCCTGCGCTGGAAGGTCAACACGCAAATGACATTTCATATGGGATGTCTCGTCTGAATTGTCGTTGCCGTTGGCGCAGGGATATTTCCTTAGAAGGCGGACCCAAATCATCAAGTCATTGTGGAAAAGCAATTTTTCTTGGACGTAACTCCAGGCTGCTTTAAGCAAAACCTGACTTTCTTGAATCAACCGAACACAAAAAAGCAACGCTAACAATTGCTTAGTTCTTGGTGAATTGATGTGATCACCCGTCGATGCGAGGGTAGCAGGCACTACAAATGACAATCACAGTGGACTAAACACCATGTCCTTCAGGAAAGCTTTCCAAGCACTGGCCGCACTTTTGTTCATCGGCGCTTGTACCGAAACAACGTCAATATCTGCAGATAGCGAGCCCGGAACGCTTTCCCAAGTTCCTGACGCCGTAGCCCAGATTGCTGCTCCGGGCCAGGACCTGAACGCAGTGAAAATCATGCCTGAGGACGGTTGCTATTGGTATCGCTATGTTGGGCCAGTTGAAACAACCTACCTACCACTTAGGACTATTGAAGGGCGCCCAATCTGTACGCGCGCCTGACAAGCGCCTGTCAGCTGGTCGCGGTCAGAAGCCGCTCGGGAGGGTAGAGATGAGCCGTGGACCCTGGCCTGACACGATCATAAAGCCCGATGATATGTGGCATCGCCATCCTTACGCAGCCAGAACTTGCGCGACCTCCGATAGATCTTGGATAAGGCGTTCCGTGAATTCGCAGGTATGTGTCGCGACCACCTTCGAACAGATAAAACGCCCTTGATCCCAATGGGTTTGTCGGCCCACCGGGCACACCATCTGCGAATTGCGCATATTCATCAGGGTCGCGCTCAATCATTTCGGCTGTAGGAGTCCAACGCGGCCATTTGGCCTTTCGCTTGATCGTGTAGACTCCGGGCTCGTAAAGATTGCCTCGGGCAATGGCTACGCCGTAACGCATTGCTGTGCCACCGTCTTCGATGAAATACAGATATCGTGCCACCGCGTCGACATGAATGTCACCCGGAGTAAGTGGTCGATTGGTTTGCACACGCTGAGGCAGGAAACGTGGGTGTAAACCCCAGGGATTGGATGTTGCGGGATCAAAATTGGCTGGAGTTACTTGCGCATCCCACTCCGACCATTGCGAGGCCGCCGCCGACGTCACTCCAAAAACCGGCTGAGAGAAAATGGCGAGCGAGGCTGCAACAAAATGTCGTCTGGTCAGCATTGATAGCGCTCCTATTGGCTGGTTGGTGTCTGGAGTTAGTACCCAGGGGATTAGACAATCCGCGACGGGGGAAGATTTGTCCATTCAATTATTCGTTCGATATCGCTTCGACCCACCCGCGAGTTTTCAAGGCTTAAAGTGACCTAGGCAGCTTCGTGTTTAACCTGAAACTTCACCAGGCGTCGGGACGACAATGCCTGCTGTTCATACCCCTAAAAACTTCCCTGTTCCGGCCGTGTCTATGCACCAAGTAAGGCCCAAGCAAATGCTGGACTGGTTTGACAGCGTCAAATTCGCTTCGCGCCAAAACAGCTTGACCTTCCATCGTGGGAAGGCGTTAGCAGAGGTCTCCAATCCAAATTTTGGAGTTGAATGTGAAAGAAAAACAGACTGCAAACGCGCCGCAGGCGTCAGTACCGGTTAGCGGCGGCAAGATAATGAAATGGGGCATGATGGTATGTTGCATTGCCATGATAACGCCGATCGCTCTCTACTTGATCGCCGGCGGGACGGTTGGTGGGCTTTCTGACTCCTTGGGTCTTTTCGCACCGTTGATCCTGTGCCTCGGAGCCCATTTCTTTATGCACAAGGCGATGGAAAAATCCTGTCATTCGAACAAATCTGAATCGGAAAGACCAAAGGCAACAGACGCCGCGGTCGGACCGAACCCAGTACACCGGCAATAATCTTCAATCATGAAGCTTTGGTGCTCAAGGTTGGCCGCCATGTCGCTGGCCGCTCTTTCGCTGGCGGCTTGCGCACCACGCCCTAAACTATGCCCGCTGCAACCGCCGCAGCCTGAATACGCCCTGCCCCAAGGTTGCCGGGTTCAATGGGAGGGCGCGGATGGCGGGGCCTATTTCATCTGCGAAGACGGGCGCGAAGGTTTCGTGAGCTGATCGTGGGGATGTGACATTCCGGCTCGTTGACCCTCCAGCGCTGGAATCTGGCAGAGACGGGTGCAAAACAACCGATGGCAACGCGCAATGGCAAGAACACTCCTAAATTTATGTATTATGATCTTGGGGTTAATCTTTGGCCAGACTTCCGCCGGGACAAGCCTTGCAGCTACATCCCAAGCGTATGAATCAGAGCCCCTGGTCGCACACATAATTACCGCGCAGGACGGGATCGCGCCTGACGTCAAGACGATCACTGCAGGACTGCATCTGAAACTGGGCGAAGATTGGAAAACCTACTGGAAGTCGCCTGGTGAGGTGGGAATTCCGCCCAAGATCACTTGGAACGGCTCGCAAAACGTCAGCGACGTACAGTTTCACTGGCCCGCGCCGATCCGTTTTCGCGCCTTCGGGATCGAGAATTTCGGGTACAAGGACGAAGTGGTCTTTCCGCTGACCGTCACACTCGAGAACCCCGGAGCGCCAGTTGACTTGAAGGCCGCTGTGACAACGCTGATCTGTTCCGATATCTGTGTGCCGGTCGAGTTTTCGCTGGACTTGTCGCTGACTCAGGGAACGGGTCGGGATCAGGACTCGGCCCGGCTTATAAATGCCTTTCTGTCGCGGGTGCCAACCACGGGAAACACAAGCGGAATGAAGTCCGACGCCGCGACCCTGGATACCGAGTCCGAGATGCTGACGCTGAATTTCACCAGCGACCTGCCCTTTGATGCGCCTGATGTCTTTCCCGACATGGGACGTGACACCGCGTTTGGTGCACCCGACATCCGGCTCGCTGGCGACAGGCGTCAGCTATGGGTGCAGTTCCCGGTCCTCGCTCTGGCACAGGACCCCCCCGCCTTGTCCGTCACGGTTACCGACACCAACCGCGTGGCCGAGTTTTCGCCCCGTACCGACGCTCCCCCTACCCCGCCACCATATGAGATCGCGGCCGCCGAAACTTCAGCCAGCGCGCTGGTCTGGATCATTTTGCTGGCGGTGGGCGGCGGGTTGATTCTGAATGTCATGCCCTGCGTACTGCCAGTGCTTTCGATCAAGCTTTCCTCGGCGGTAAAGGCTCGCGACCGCTCTGCGGCTCAGATTCGCGCCGGGTTCCTGGCTTCGGCAGCCGGAATCCTGACATTCATGTGGCTGTTGGCGGCTATCACCATTGCGGCGCGGTCGCTGGGCTATTCCGTCGGCTGGGGCATCCAGTTCCAGAATCCGCTTTTCCTTGCGGTGATGATCGTGGTGCTGGCGGTTTTTGCAACCAGCCTCGCGGGCTTGTTCGAGATCACGCTGCCGCAGTCGCTGAACACCCGGCTTGCCCATGTCGAAAAGGGCCGCGTGTCGCTGGTCGGGGATTTCCTGACCGGAGCCTTCTCAGCAGTTCTGGCGACGCCCTGCTCGGCCCCCTTCCTCGGCACGGCGGTGGCCTTTGCCCTGACCGGCCGACCGGTGGATATCGTGGCGATCTTCACCGCAATGGGGGTCGGGCTGGCCATTCCTTACCTGCTGGTTGCAGTGCACCCGAAACTTACCGCCGCTCTGCCTAAACCGGGGCGTTGGATGGTGGGATTAAAATGGGCCCTGTCGGCGGCACTGCTGACCACGATCGGCTGGTTGGTCTGGGTGATGGTCGGGGTGGCCGGAGACACTGCTGCAACTGCTACCGTGCTGGCTGCAACTGTTCTGGTCCTGTTGATCTGGAAAAGTACGATGATGCCACCCGTTTTGCGCTGGACAGCCCTGTTGCTGACGCTGACCGCAGCGTTTGCCGCACCGGTTGCGATTGCCGGCAAAGACCGGTCCAGGCTGCTTGAACCAGCCGGAGAGATCCCTTGGATTACCTTCAGCCGCCCCGAAATCGCCCGCCTTGTGTCGCGCGGCGAGGTGGTTTTCGTCGATGTCACAGCCGACTGGTGTCTGACCTGCAAGGCCAACAAAGCGCTGGTGCTGGAACGCGGCGAGGTTCTGGCAACACTGCAATCGGACAAAGCAATTCCGATGCAGGCCGACTGGACCCGCCCCGACGATGTGATCGCCCGTTTCCTTGAGGACAATGGACGGTTCGGGATCCCCTTCAACATCGTCTACGGCCCGTCGGCCCCCGAAGGCATCGCCCTGCCAGAGATCTTGACCACGAACGCCATTCTCGACGCGATGGAACAGGCCGCGCCGATTGCGGGCGGAGCCGTGGAAAGCGGATCCTGACCCCGGAGTTCACATATCCCGGACGCGGTTGCTCTGCTGCGCTAAACGCATGGTCTCGTGCTCTTCCATATCCAGTATCGCCTGAAAGAGTTCGCGTGCCTCGGGTATCTCGGCACGCCCGTGCAAATACCGATATAAGTCGATCACCTGATTGTGAAGATCGAAGACCGCTTCGCAGATCTCATCGACGCTCATCTGTGCGAACGGCCTGTCGCAGGCGCGATGTGGGTCGATCGGCTCATTGCCCAAATAGTCATATACCCAGGTGTTGAGCGCTTTGGGATCGGCTCGTTTCACGAAACCATCGACGATTTTCTCCAGAGCAGCCTCATGATCGGCGAGGTAGGTAAGCAACATCCTGGCCAGCTCCTGCTCTGACTGTGTCGAACAGTGGGCCAAACATTCGGCGAGCCAATGATGCATTTCCCGCGTCCAGACAATTAGATCAGAAAACGTTTCAACTTTCATGGTCTCAACCTCCTAAAGATCGGCATGCGATAGCCTAAACCGGAATTTTCCAGATGGCTCACTGGGCATCAGCGCGAAGTCGGCGCCGGCCCGATCCACGCCGGGCTGCGGGAATCAACCCCCCAGTTCCAGCAATGCCCGGTCGATTGCCACCTTGCGCGGATCCCCCTGCGGCAGGTCATCCGCCAGATCCCTTGCCCTGCCATAGGCGTTCCGGGCGCCGTCGGTCTCGCCCAGCACCGAATAGGCGTTGCCCAGCCGCATCCAGCCGTCCAGATCGCCTGGGTTTTCCTGCATCCGGCTCGCAAGCCGTTCGACCATCGAGCGGATGAAGGCCTGCCGGTCTTCGTCTGACATCTCCTCGGCCGCCGCCACCTGATCGGCAGTTGGGCCGGGCATGGAAGGGGCAAAAGCCGCCAGATTCACCGGAGCCCGTCCGATCGACGGGGCGATGCGGTTAAGCTGGGCCACAAAACTCTCCATCCATGGCCGGAACTCCTCTTCGGCGTCCATCCGCGTCTTCAGTAGGTCATAGGCCTTATCAGGCGATCCAGCCTGCTCCAGACCAATGGCTTTGTAGAATGTCGCTGCTGGGTTCGATGGGTCCAGTTCCAAGGCTCGTTCAAACGCCCGATCGGCCTTGGGCGTAACGACACCGTCATCGGCATAGACCAACGCCTCGCCATATTGCGACACCAGCGCTGAATTCGCATTGGGTCGGTCCAGCAACCCCTCGAACGCGTCTGCGGCATCTCCAAAGCGTCCCATACGCATATAGGTCTGAGCCAACAACACCCATCCCTCGGTTGGCCCGCCGGTTTCATCCGCCTCAAGCCGCGACTTCAGGCGCACGGCAAGGTCGGCGATTTCACGGGCTTCGGCCTGCTCCCCCTCGCGTTGGGCAAATGGCTGGCTGGGGATGTAGGGACTACCCAGTTGCCAATAAAGACCGGCTCCGAGCGCTGGAACTACCAGCGCGGCAAGTAAAATCAGCGCACGCCCGGAATGGCCCATTATCGCTTTGTCGTCCGATTGCCGGTCAATCGCCTTCAGGCGACGTTCTATCTCGGCTCTGGCGGCCTTGGCCTCTTCGGCTGAGATAATTCCTCGTTCCAGGTCCTTCTCCACTTCGCCGATCTGGTCGGAAAAGATGGCAGAGGCGCTTTCGCGTCTCGACAAGTCCGAGGTCTTGCGCCCCAGGCCGGAGAGGGCGAGCGTCAGAAACACCGCCACGGCCATGAATGAAAAGATAATCCAGATCATGCGTGCGGCTCCGTGAGTGAATGGTTTTCGGGATTCCGTTCTTCGCTCGCGCCGCGTTCCGTCTCTTGTTTTCGCGACTTCCGATATCGGCGCGCATTTTGGGTCAATACCGCTGCAGTCGCGATACCACCCAGCCCCAGGATGACGATAGGCGCAACCCACAGAATGTAAGTTGATGGCTTCCATGGCGGGTTGAACAGAACATAGTCGCCATAACGCGCAACCAGAAAGTCCATAACCTGCTGGTCCGTGTCGCCTGCCACCAGCCGTTCGCGCACAAGCAGACGAAGGTCGCGCGCCACGCCAGCGTTAGAACTGTCGATGTCTTGGTTCTGGCACACCACGCATCGCACCTGTTTCGAAATCGCCCGGGCCCGCTCTTCCAATACCGGATCTGCAAGTATCTCGTCGGGCTCAACCGCGAATGCCGGCTGCGACACCAGCATCGCCAGAGTGACCGCGGTAATTACAATGCGACGTATCATGACGCCTCTCCTCCGGCCGCCCGCGCCTGATCCAGCGCGGTGCGCATCTTTGAAATTGCCTCGTCGCCCAGCACCGGGCCGACAAAACGGAATACGACCTTGCCCGCGCCATCAATCACAAAGGTCTCCGGCACGCCGGAAATCCCCCATTCGATCCCGGCTCGGCCGTCCAGGTCGGAACCGATGCGCTCATAAGGGTTGCCCAGATCGTCGAGCCATTTCCGCGCGTCCTGCGGCTTGTCTTTGTAGTTAATGCCCATCAGGCGAATGCCCTCATCGCGTACCATACGCGTCAGCACCGCATGTTCGGCCCGGCAGGGCACGCACCAGGACGCAAACACGTTGACCACGATCGGAGCTGACCCGTCATTTTCCACCAGATCGGTACTGGACAGCCCGTGGGTATCCAGCCCTTCGACCGGCGGCAAGTCGAACTCAGGCACCGGCTGCGAGATCAAAACAGACGGGATTTCGTTTGGATCGCGATCGGGATTCAGTCCCCATAGCAGGAAGGCACCCAGGATGCCGGCAATCGTAATTGGGAACAGTGCAAATAGACGTTTCATTGCCCTACTCCGCCGCCACCGCAACGGAGCTCTGCCCAGTCCGTTTTCGTGGTGCACCGACGCGTAGACGCCGATCGGAGAGTGACAAGACACCACCAAATGCTAACAATCCTGAACCTATCCAGATCCAGACCACCAATGGCTCATACAAGATACGCAGGGTCCATTTGCTCTGTTCTGATTCCGCCGCCGGTTCCGATATTGAGGCGTAAAGGTCCCCTGCCAACGTCGTTCGAATTGCTGACTCGGTCGTACTGGTACCCGCCACGAGATAGGCCCTGCGCTCGGGTTGAAGCGTGGTGACATAAGCGCCATCGCGAAATACCGTCAGTGTGGCCGCGCGAGACAGATAGTTCGGACCGCGAAGCTGTTCCACACCGTCAAAACGCACGTCGAACCCTGCTATCTCAATCTGTGTTCCGGGCTCGGCAAAAGTCACGACCTCGGATTTCCAAGCGCTGGACCCGATAAAGCCGATCATACAGACAGCCAACCCCGCATGGGCCACGACCATGCCGTAATGAGAACGCGGTAGGCTGCGGGCCCGACGCAGGGACTCGGCCAACGGTGCCTCACCCAGCTTAATTCGGCTGGCCCACTCTGTCAGCACAGCGCCCAGCAACCAAACCGCAAGGCCGATCGACACTACCGCCAAGGCTGGGCCGCCGGTATCCAGATACCACACAAGCAACGCTACGAGCAGGCTAACCCCGGCCACCCATTTGAGCCGGGACAGAACACCGCGCAAATCCGCCCGCTTCCATGACAACAGCGGCCCAATCCCCATTACAACGACTAGAACCAGCATGATCGGCACGAAACTGGCGTTGTAATAAGGTGGTCCAACCGAAATCTTTTCACCTGTCACAGCCTCAAGCAAAAGCGGATAAAGCGTACCGAATAGAACCGTCGCCGTTGCGGTGGCCAGCAGCAGGTTGTTAATAAGCAAACCGGCCTCGCGGCTGATCGGGGCAAAAAGACCGCCGCCCTCCATCTCCGGTGCGCGTATGGCAAACAGCGTCAATGAACCACCGATCGCGACAGCCAACAGCGCCAAGATGTAAATGCCGCGTTCGGGATCGACCGAAAACGCATGGACCGATGTAAGCAAGCCTGAGCGGACAATGAATGTCCCCAACAAGGACAACGAGAAGGTCAAAACGGCCAGTAGGATCGTCCAACTTTTGAAGCTGCCGCGCTTTTCGGTCACAATGGCCGAATGGAACAGCGCTGTGCCAGCAAGCCAGGGCATAAACGAGACATTCTCGACCGGATCCCAGAACCACCAGCCGCCCCAACCCAGTTCGTAATAGGCCCACCAGCTGCCCAGAACGATACCAAGTGTCAGAAACACCCAGGCCGCCAATGTCCAGGGTCGGACCCACCGCGCCCATGCCGGATCGACCCGCCCCTCAATCAGGGCAGCCACGGCGAAAGAAAATACGATAGAGAAGCCGACGTAACCCAGGTATAGGAACGGCGGGTGCATAGCCAGGCCGACATCCTGCAACAGCGGATTTAAATCCTGACCATCCAGCGGTGCCGGAAACACCCGGTCAAACGGGTTCGAGGTGAACAGCATGAATGACAGGAACCCCGCGCTGATCCAGGCCTGCACTGCCAGAGTGCGCGCCTTGAGTTTCAGTGGGATGTTCCGAGCCAACAGAGACACACCCAGCCCGAAAATCACCAATATCAGAATCCACAACAGCAGCGACCCTTCGTGGCTACCCCAGGTCGCAGCCACCTTGAAAAGCATCGGTTTCAGCGAATGAGAATTGCTGGCCACATTTAGCACAGTGAAATCGCTGACCACGAAGGACCACATCAGAGCGGCGAAGGCGATAGCAACCAGCGCTGTCAGTAGGACCGAGGTCGCAGATGCCGATCGCATCCACATGACATTGTTCCGTGCTGCTCCAATCAAGGGAAATACGCTTTGCACCAAGGACACGGCCAGGGCAAGCGCCAGGGCGAACTGCCCGATTTCCGGTATCATTCCAATCCCTCCGGATTTCCGGTTTTGCGGCCTTGTCCGACAATCCAGCGCTGGAGGGTCAAGCGCATTATTGCCGCACCCCCTTCGGCTGATGCATGCTTGACGAGCGCAAATCTGGCCGGCGGCCTTGACCTTCCAGCGCTGGAGACCCCCACCATTTCGACTTCACCGATGGACGTACCGAACACTTTGTTTTCAGGGCAGGGACTCAGGAAACAAACGAACACGAGGGCATCATGACACGGAGCAACAGCAAGATTACGTGCGTCTGGCAACGCCTCCAGGCTGTAATACTGGCTGGGGGGCTGAGCCTTGGGTCAACTGCCATGGCCCAACCGGAAACCCGTCCGGCTGACAACGTGGCGATGAACCCGCAAGCCTCCAGCAACATGTCAGGTATGGGAAGCATGTCCAGGATGATGCGCCCCGACGCGGTGCCGCCAACGGGTGTCGTTGGCGGTATGCATCCACCCGAGGGTGTTTTGATGCCTGTGTTCTCTTACATGAACATGGAGATGGACGGAAATCGTACCGGAACGCAGTCGCTGTCTACCTCGAACGTTCTGTCGCAGTATCCGATCGCGCCGCTCAGCATGAGCATGAACATGGCGATGGTCGGCCTGATGTACGGTGTGACCGACGAGATCTCGGTGATGGCGATGCTGCCCTATACCCGCAAGACGATGAAGCACCAGACCCGCATGGGCCAGACCTTTAAGACCAGGGCACAGGGGTTTGGCGATCTGAAGATCATCGGCGGATATGATATCTACAAATCCGACGGGCAGGTGCTGGAACTATCTCTTGGCCTCAGTCTGCCGACTGGCTCGATAGACGAGACCGACACCACGCCAGCTGGGCCGGACCAGCTGCTGCCCTACCCCATGCAACTGGGTTCAGGCACCTACGACCTGCTGCCGGGCGTCACCTATACGGGCCAGAACGCGGATTGGTCTTGGGGCGCCCAGCTGGCCGCCGTGATCCGGATGGGTGAGAATGATGCCGGTTACACCTTGGGTGACGTCTATTCAGCAACAGTTTGGGGTGCACGGCGCTGGAATGACCAGTTCAGCTCCTCGTTGCGGGTGGTCGGCGACATCGTGGAAAACATTGACGGGTCGGATGCGCGCCTGAACCCAGGCATGGTGCCCACCGCTGATCCGACCCTGCGCGGCGGCCAGTTTCTGAGTATCGGAATCGGAGTGAATTACCTTGTGCCGGGGTCGGGCGTTTTGGCGGGCACGCGCCTGGGTATCGAGGGCGTGATCCCTGTGTATCAAGATCTGGATGGGCCCCAGCTTGAACGCGATTACGCAGTCTCCTTCGCGATACGCAGGGCGTTCTGACCCTTCAGCCCCAAACCGACTGTAAACGGACAATCAGCGCCGCCGCGGTGGTCAGAACGACCACTGACACCGCCATCAGTAGCAGGGCCAATGTCACAGGTCCGCCGCGCCCAGGTACGCGACGTGCCAGTTGGGCTGCAAATCCAGTACCGTGGGCGATCTGGCTCTGAACGACGGATAGGTATAGCGGCAGCGCTCCGACCAGCGTGGCGTACAGGTAAACGCCTGAGATGTTCTCGAAGTAGGCGGAGCGTACCAGCGTCGGACCGACTACCCGCAACGCCACTACGGGATCACCGCCGAAAGACCCGAACCAGTCTGCCGAAAGCGCGTAGATCAGCGCGTGCAGCGCGATGAACAGGACGGCCCGTAGCAGCAGGTCAATTAGCAGATACCGGGCCGGGATGGCCCCCCTGCCCCGCGCCCTTACCCCAACGGCGAAAAGAAAAAAGCTGAGATAATTTAAAAGGAAAACGACCGGCAACCCATTCGTCACCACCTGACGCAAAAACCGAACAAACGCGGGACCACTGTTCAGGAGGTGCGTCGCAAAGCCCGGCGTGCGCAAAACGAAGATGGCCAACAGCGGAAACAACGCAAGGCAACTGACGATCAGCGTGTTTCTGGCAAACTTCCAGAAAGGCAATTCAGTGGCAAAATATCTGTTCATTTCATTTAGTTTGCCAACGGTTCCAGCGCAATGTCGATGCCAATTGGTTTACAGACCTGCGACAGAACCTCCGATTTTATTATTCCGCAAGCCCTCTACCTACTTTACGCGCAAAATCTGTTACTTTTGCTCGTTACTTTTGTTGCGCTATCAGTTTCAAGTTACACTCGATAAGTATCTCTTATCAAGTATAATTGATTTTGCGGGAAAATGGGCGCAGAGTGGGCCGTATGAGCACCCCTGAGCCCTATCTCCCCGCCCCCTCCCCTGCCCTGTCGCAGTCTGACCAGGACGCCCTGACCGATCTCTATGTCCGCGGCACACCCGCCAACACGCTCAGGGCCTATGAGCGCGATTTGCTCTATGTAACGGCCTGGAAGGCAGCACGGTTCGGAGTGCCGTTGGACTGGCCCGAGAGCGAGGCCACAGCGCTGGCCTTCATTCTCGATCACGCCCGCGATCTGGGAGATGCCGCGCCCGAGGATGTCGCGCGTCAGAGTGCCGAGATGTTGATCGCGCAAGGGCTACGCAAGTCCCTCGCCTGCCCGGCCCCTTCTACGCTGGACCGGCGCATCGCCTCCTGGCTGGCCTTTCATCGAATGAAGAACCTGACCAGCCCTTTTGATGCGCCGCAGGTGAAGCAGGCCCGTGCCAAGGCGCGCCGCGCCGCCGCCCGGCCCCCTGCCCCAAAATCGCAGCAACCGATTACCCGCGATGTGCTCGAGCAGTTGCTGTCCACTTGTCGGGGGTCCCGGCGGGATTGCCGCGACCGCGCCATCTTGATGCTGGGTTGGGCTTCGGGTGGTAGACGGCGCTCGGAGATCACCGGGTTGATGTTTGAAGACGTCTCGCTGAAGGAGTTCGACGAGAAAAGCCTGGTTTGGATTTCACTGCTGGAGACCAAGACGACAACCAAAGGTGAAACGCCGCGGCTGGTGTTGAAAGGCCGCGCAGCCCAAGCGCTGGCCCATTGGATCGAGGTGGGTGAGATTCAGGACGGCCCCTTGTTCCGGCCTGTTTCAAAAGCCGATCGGGTGTTAACCCGCCGCCTCAGCCCGGATGCCATCGCGCAGATCGTCAAGCGTCGGGCGAAACTGGCGGGCCTGCCGGACGGGTTCGCTTCCCCCATGGGCTGCGCTCGGGCTTCCTGACCCAGGCCGCGCTGGACGGCGCCCCGATCCAGGCCGCGATGCGCCTCTCCCTGCATCGCTCCATGGCCCAGGCGCAGAAATACTACGACGATGTGGACATCGCGGATAACCCGGCGACTGATCTACTGGGGTGAGTAGTTACTGACTATTTAATAATCCCCGCTTGAGGGAAACTCCGGCTGCTGTGCCTATGTCTTGTTTCCTGTCGCATCTGTTAACGTGGCCAGCGCGGAAACATGTCGCGGCAGATCGCAACGGGAATGCAGGATATCAACAATGATCACCGCGTCCGGCTGATCCAGATAAACCAGGAAATGCTCTCCTGCGCGCACATATCTGAGATCCGCCGCCTCTTCGACCAATATAGAACAACTTCGGCTGGCCACCCTGCCCTCTGTGATGGCCTGACAGCGCGCTATTAGTTCTTGTTCATAAAGATCGGCTTGATGCGATCCAAACTTGTCGATGGTCCATCGGGCAATTTCCACCAGGCTGGATTCAGCGCGGCGTGTCAGTCGAAAGGGTCTGGTCACGCCTTGGCTCGTGCCCTTGCAAAGGCACGACGGATCGCATCCGAACCCCTGCCTTCTGCCAAATCTCCGGCCTGAGCCTGCGCTACACCCTCCTGCAAGCCTTGTTTGAGAGACTCCAGCCCCGCTTCTTCCCGCTCCAAAAGCCGAAGGCCGGCGCGCAACGCTTCACTGGCGTTCTGATATCGACCGGACGCAACCAGATTCTGCACCAGTTGATCCTGCAATTCTGTAAGTACAACATTGCGGGTTACCATGGCGTAAGCCTCCTTTTTGGCAATATATGCCAACGAGACCGTCTGTTCAACGATTGAGGAGCCCAAAATCACTAATTCGAGCAAGCTGGTTTTATGGACGCTAATGGGACGTGAACACACGGATCATGTCTGTGATCCCATATGAATCCAATGACGGTAGAGACTTGCGTCAAAAGCCGCGCCGCGCAAGCACAGCTGCACTGGATCGAGGACAGTTCCGTGTTCCGTCGCAACTTACAGGCGCACAATTCCCGAAACCCCGCCCTCACGGTATGCCATTTCTTGGGCAATTGGCGAGCGGCTGACTCTAGCCGGAATGTTCGCGTGTTTTCCTCTGCGCACGGGCTGAGCTCGGTGTATCTGACCCAGATCGCCATGCCATTCTCACCGCATCGTACTCCCGTACTGGCGCAGAAGTATTGTTACGAAGTTGGTATCGCAGAAAACTCGATAACGAAATTGTTGGTGAGAGAATTTGACCAATCAGCTCAACTAGCTCCCTGCCCTTCCCAATTGCGCAATTTGCGCCAAAAGCCGTTCGGCCTTCACTCCAACTCCATGCTAGAGGCGTTCTACTCAAAGCGGAGCATAGGGAGGAGTTTTACAGGAATGCCTTCGCATGCCTACGTTAGAACTTCATCGACTGAAAGAACCCATGATCCCGCTCAACCGAGTTTACAACTGTAAACCACCCTGCTCTGATGCAAAGCGTATGTAGTCCTCCGCGTTGGAAAACCTACAATATAGGCGAAAATCCTTGACTTAGTGCTATGAATCACGGCTGTTTATCTCAAGTGGCGCAAAAATGACCACATTCTTTAATTTGAGGCAACTACATGATTCCCGTGACACCACTTGCGGCAGAAAGACCATCGGCACTCGCCACGGAAATATCTGAGAGATTAAACTCGGCTATCCGGGAACATCTACTTGCTGCATTTGCCCCCGACAACACCAAATCACTGCGAAATTTTGCAGCGCCAGAAGCTGCTGAACTCTTAGGAGTCTCAGGTCAATTCATGCGCAAAGTCCACGCAGAGGGAACAATTCCTGAACCGAATGACGTACGCAGCGGTAGGCGTTACTATACTGCCCAAGAACTTTGGGAGGCTCGCGAAACGCTTGAGAAAACCTCACGCAAAAAAGGGCGCTATGTCCCTCGCCGGACTGAAGGAGAAAAGCTCCAAGTCTGGCAGTTGATGAACTTCAAAGGCGGCAGCAGTAAGAGCACCACAACAATTCACTTGGCTCACTATTTTGCGCTTCGCGGTTACCGTGTGCTGGCTGTTGATCTGGATCCTCAAGGCTCTCTTACATCCATGTGCGGCATAAGCCCCGAAATAGAGTTTGACGGGCTGACGATTTACGATGCTATTCGATATGAAGATCCGGTAGATATGGCGGACGTCGTGCTTCCGACGTACTTCCCCGGTCTCTCTGTGGCTCCGTCACGGCTTGTTCTTTCCGAATTTGAGACAGAATCTGCCGTTCACTCCAACCCAGACCATCCGTTCTTTACAAGAATACGGAATGCCCTGGCCCAGGTGGAAGGAGATTTTGACCTTGTTCTGATTGATAGCCCACCTCAGCTAGGATTCTTGACAATTGCTGGGATGGCGGCCGCCAGTTCATTGCTTGTGCCACTTACACCTTCGATGCTGGACGTGTCTTCGACGGCTCAATTTCTCGAACTCGCTGGTGCTTACATGGCAGTCATTGAAGATGCCGGCGCTACGCTCGAATACGACAACTTCAAATTCCTGATAACGCGTGACGAGCCAACAGACGTACCGTCTCAACAACTGGCTTCGTTCATGCGGGCACTGTTTCAGGATCGCGTTATGTCAGCCACAGCCCTCAAAAGCACCGCGGTCAGTGACGCCACAATGCTCAAACAATCAATTTACGAAGTCGTGCGGTCAGAAATGACACGCGCAACTTATGATCGGGCAAAGAACTCAATGGATGCGATCGGCTCTGAGGTAGAGCAAATGATCCATCAAGCATGGGGACGCAGCTAATGGCTAGAAAGTCGCTTCAGGAGATGTCGGGGATCGCAAACACCATCGCGCGCTCTGGCCCCAAGGCCATCGATAAAACTCCAAAACCCAATGCCCCTGCTCTTGGTGCGCTTCAGGGCTCTCTTGCCGCAATCAGGGAAATTGACCCTGCTCTGATCGACGACTGGGGGCCTGCCGATAGGCTCGGTGAGTTTACAGCTGTAAACATTGACGAAGAAGACGATAGTTTTGAAAGCTTGATGTCGAGTATACAAGACGGTGGCCAACAAGTTCCCATTCTTGTCAGAAGATCGAAATCCGACGGTCGATACGAGGCAATTTATGGACGGAGGAGGCTCAAAGCCTGTCGTGAACTTGGTATTAAAGTCCGCGCCAATGTTCAGGATATCGACGATGCTTCAGCGCTTCTCGCCAAAGGGCTTGAGAATGCTGCGAGGCGCAATCTTTCCTTCTACGAGAAAGCACGTTTCGCCGAGGCGATCCTGACTTCCGGGCATGACACGGCAACGGTGCGGCAAGTATTGAACGTTTCGAAATCAGGGCTGTCTCACCTGACAAAAATTACGCAACATGTTCCTGCAAAGATTGGTGACATGATCGGCGCAGCCCCAAAATCAGGCCGCCCAAAATGGACCGTGCTTGCAGAGCACTTCGTTGCAGGCAAGCTAGCGGAAGATGAAGCTGCAAATCTTCTTGCAACCATTGAGCCATCGATGTCGTCAGATGATCGGCTGGAAATGCTCCTAAAAGCAGCTGCCAAACGCGGTGCAAGACAAAGAGAAGGTGCAGCCGAACTCAACCCAATCGAAGGCGTTACAATCAAATCTACCAACGGATCACTAACTGTTTCGGTCAAAAGGACCGGAGCTAACGCTGGCTTCGCTAGCTGGTTGGACGAAAACATGGCTGAAATCATTAAGCGCTCACACGCTGAGTTTACAGCTGTAAACGCCAAGAAAAAGAACTGAGGACGAGCAGAAAGGAGGAAGGCAAACAAACAAAACCCCCGAAACCGGAGCTTCGAGGGCTGCTGCGCAAAGCGCAATTCTTAGATTAGACACCTAGAATCTAGCAGCACCCGAATCGCCACACAAGAAAAAACGCTCTTGAGCGAACGGGTAATTTTTGTCTGCCGATAGATAATCATGAAAACACTAACAGCATTGGCTCCAATTGGAGCGACCTTGTCGGGAACGGCAGGGCAGGGGAACAGTACGCCCAAAAAATGGATACTTCTTCGCGCCGTTGAAGAGGCCAGAGAACCTCTTGGGTTAAAATCCACAACTCTCAATGTCCTGAGAGCGATGGTTTCCTTTATGGGCGGTGATCAGATTGCTGCGGACCAGGATGATCATCACATCTGTTTCGCGTCCAACGCGGCGATAGCCAAACGAACTCATGTCAGCGTGCAGACAGTTGAGCGTCATATCTCGACGCTGGTGGACCTTGGACTTATCCGCCGCGTCATGAGCGCAAACGGTAAGCGATGGGCGCGCCGGGATCGCCAGGGCAGGGTGGTCACCGCAACTGGGCTCTCCTTGATGCCTTTGTCTGAACGGCACGCTGAGTTCATTCAGGAAGCCCAGAGGCATGCTGATCGCGTTCTCGAGTTCACTGTACTCCGTGACAAAGTTTCCGCCGCTCTGGCGCGCCTTAAGGAACTCGTAGCAAATGACACCGCGATCTCTGATTTGGTGACCACCGTACGCAATGCTCTGCGTCGCAAACCAGATGCGAATGTACTCAGCGAGCTGTTGGCAGAAATCTCTGTGGAAATCTCCGAGATAACACAGACTGATACAGAAAATTTGAGGGCCAGTGACAGTGAAATTGAGGGGCACAAAGAGGACTCTTTGAATCCGGAAGTTAAGAAAGAAAAGCTTTCTCAGATTCAGGTTTCTCCAGACCAAATGGAGCGCAGTTTTCCACGGCTATGCTCAGAACTACGCTTTGCAAAAGATCAGCACCACTGTGATCGGCTTATGGATGATATCGCCGAGTATCTACGGCTTGGCCAAACCTGGTATGCAATGAAATCAACTTTTGGCCCAGCTATTCGCTTCATTGTTCTCGGATACATCTTTCAACGTGCTGAGAACATACAATCTCCAGGGGCTTACCTGATTTCGTTGCTGGCCAAGATCGAAAAGGGCGAATTGTCTCCAAAGGCAATGCTCTCGCGGACATCCAATGCTACGTAAATTTGGGGAAACAGGATGAAATTTACCGTTTTCAGATTACACCTCCAAGTGATGACTGGATCGAAGGGTCTGAAAAAGGTGAGCTATAGGATTGACCTCTATAAATCACGCAACCATAAATAGTGAGTTATAGAAAGGAAGCTTATACCTCACGATGTGGAACTGGCAGAACCCTGACTGGCCTACCTTTCGTTACGACGCCGCAAGACTCGAACCATACGAGCAACAGTTCCTGTTGTCCTCAGGGGAAGTTCTTGGAGCGGTTCATCATGTGAACACATCGGATCGAGATCAATTGCGTATCGACCTGCTAAGCGAAGAAGCAATGAAGACCAGCGCGATCGAAGGTGAGATGCTGGATCGTCTCAGCGTGCAATCTTCCTTGCGCCGACATCTTGGACTGGCTCCCGACAGCTATCCATCCAAACCGCGCGAGCAGGGCGTTTCTGAAATGATGGTGGATGTTTATTCCAACTATTCGGAACCACTGTCACACGACACCCTGTTTCGGTGGCATGACATGCTTCTGTCCCATGACAGGCATCTGGAAACGATTGGATCATACCGGAGCCATGAGGATGCGATGCAAATCGTCTCAGGCAGGCTCGACCGCCCAACGGTGCATTTCGAAGCTCCACCTTCACATCAGGTTCCGGCTGAAATGGACCAGTTCGTAGCCTGGTTCAACCGGACCGCACCGGATGGTCCCGAACCATTGCGCGCACTGATCCGGGCCGGTTTGAGCCATCTGTATTTCGAGAGCATTCATCCCTTTGAGGACGGCAATGGCCGGTTGGGTAGGGCGCTGGCTGAAAAGTCCTTGGCCCAGAATATCGGTCAGCCAAGTCTGATTGCCCTTGCTTTCACGATCGAGCGAGAGCGGAAGGCTTACTACGACCAACTCGAACGCCATCAAAAGACGCTGGAAGTCACACCGTGGCTCGTCTGGTTTGCCGAAACTGTCCTTACAGCACAGCAGGTGACGCTTGAGCGGGTTGGTTTCTTTATTTCCAAGACGCACTTCTATGATCGGTACCGTGATCAGTTCAACACTCGCCAAAGCAAGGTAATCGCCCGTTTGTTCAAGGCTGGGCCGGATGGGTTCACAGGGGGATTGAGCGCTGAGAACTATATCTCGATCACGGGAACATCGCGCGCCACAGCAACGCGGGATCTCCAGAACCTGGTAGAGAAGGGCGCTTTGATCCGAACGGGTGAACTCCGGTACACGCGATATTGGTTAAAGCTAGATCGGGACGGGTAGGGGGCTGAAGTACGGCACGAAGCGCGGGAAGCTGCCGTTCTCTGCAGTCGCGAAACCGTTCACTCGAAAATCAAAAAACGGCCATTCCGGTCTAGAATGACGACTTCGATGATGCCGCAGCCGTACCGATGTCAGTAAAGCGCAGAAGTGACCTTTGCAAAGTCAGTTTTGACACTCGAAACTCCCTTACAGGCGGCAGAGTGAATTCCCTGGGTCGGCCCCAAAATGCACCTAGCATCGCTAAGCAGACCTCACTGTGATATCTATGCACTATGCGTCGTCTGCAAAGTGTCCTACATCTCAAGTAATCAAAGAACAAATATCCAACGGCGAAGCACGGTTTATGTCCATTAAAGTCAATCCAGATGTCCTGATTTGGGCACGTGAGACCGCTGGTTTCACGCTGGAAGATGCTGCGCGCAAGCTGTTTTCTGATGGAGTCCGTGAGACGGCTGATCAGAAGCTTGAGGCACTTGAAAGTGGCGACAGAGAACCGTCCCGTGCACAACTGAATAGCTTTGCCAAGTTGTACAAAAGACCTTTGCTAGCATTTTACATGGAACAGCCGCCACGCACCGGACGCAGAGGGCAAGATTTTCGTCAAAGTCCGGACAGCCGCACAAAGCGCGAAAATGCTATGTTGGATGCTTTGTTGCGTGATGTGAAGGCTCGGCAAGAGGCCATAAAAGACATCCTCATAGATGACGAGGATTTTTGGGAGCACAAATTTGTAGGATCCGTCAATCTCAAAACGAGTGTTGAGGCCACGGTAAAATCCATTTCCAACGAACTTGAGTTTGACTACACGGATGTGAGCTTGCGCCGCGGTGACCCGGACAAGCTGTTTAAGCGGCTGCGTATGGAAGTGGAAGACATCGGCGTTTTTGTATTGCTGTTGTCCGATCTTGGTTCCCACCACTCCACGATCCCGTCCAGTGTATTCCGCGGCTTTGCAATCGCTGATGATGTCGCCCCATTTATTGTGATTAACGCAAAAGAGGCCAAACCGTCCCGCTCCTTTACACTGATGCACGAACTTGCCCATATTTGGCTTGGAACAACCGGAGTAAGCGGTCAAGCCTCTACTGCCACCCCGACGAACCAATCCGCCAAGATTGAACGGTTTTGTAATGATGTGGCTGGAGAGTTTCTTTTGCCTTCGGCGCACTTCCGCAAGGGTATGCCTGACTTTGACCCTGACGATAGCAATAGTGCGGAGGCAGTGGTTGATAGTATTGCCTATAAGTGGTCTGTCAGTGGTCCGATGGTCGCCTATCAACTCTATAGAACAGGTGACCTAAGTGGCGATGCCTATGGCCGTCTTCGTGGGGTGTACTCGGCACGTTGGCAGGCTGCTCTCAAGAGCCAAAAAGAAAAGATGAAAGATAGCGACGGACCAAACCCGCACGTTGTGAAATCTCACAATCTGGGCAACGCACTATTGGAGGTAGTTTATCGCTCCGTTCGCGGCAATGCGCTTACCTACACAAAAGCTGCAAACCTTTTGGGGTCGAAACCATCTGCGGTAGAACCGCTGTTGAGAAGGTACGAGGCGAAACGAAAAAAGGGTGATCTGTTCTCCAACGCAAGCGGAGCGCATTGATGTACCTAATCGATGCCAACGTGTTGATAACTGCGAAGAACACCTACTACCCTTTAGAACACATTCCCCAATTTTGGGAATGGCTCGTTGTTCAAGGTGATGCTGGTAGAATCAAGATGCCGCGTGAGATTTATGAAGAAGTGTCAGGCGGTAGCGATGACTTGGCCGACTGGATCAAGGGAGAAGACGCAAAGGAAGCGCTACTTTTAGATGAGGATGCAGACCCCGCCTTAGTGCAGCAAGCGCTACGTGACGGGTATCAAAGCGATGACGCCAAATTCACAGATAGCGAACTGATCAAGGTAGGTCGGGACGCTTTCCTTGTTGCTTATGGCCTTGTTAGTAGCAACAGAACAGTTGTGACGAAAGAAGTCACAAAACGAACCAAGCGCCTTGGCGCGACACGACTACCAGATGCATGTGACGACTGCGCTGTGTCTTGGTGTGATGACTTCACGATGTATCGCACTTTGGACTTCAACTTGCGTTGACAGATATGCCCGGTCGGAAAACACAGTTTAAATTCTGGATTGGCGGCACTCTGCTGCTGAACCGCGAAAGTTCTCTTAACTGTCCAATTCTCGGGAAAAGCATCCTGAAAGAGCTCTAACGTCTGCTCAGGCTAAACTATGCAAATGCAGCGAATGTCCGAGAAGCGGGCTGCGACCGCGGCATCGGTATGTGCAGGTGAACGGCAGGAATGGGCCGATCTCCTAACAAGTTGTGGAAAGAAATTACGGGATCACCTTAGATCTCAGCGTTATCGCTCAGATTGAACCAAGTTGGCTATGCTAGTTCGCTGATCATCGATTTCAGATGGCGCATGTCGGTACCGCAGCATCCTCCAAATACTTGGATCGACGGATTCTGCCTCGCAATCGCGGCAATCTGTTTACCAAGTTCAGCTGGATCGCCTTCGTCCAGCTCATCTGCTTCGTCAAGTTCCGCATGCGAGCAACTCGAAGCGTTCGCCACAAGGCCTCTCAGCCGGGGGTGGTTGCCAAGCGCTCCGGCGAAATGGGTAGGGTGAGCGCAGTTGACCATAAAAAACAGCGCCGCCGAGTCGGTTGCTGCGTCGATCTGGTCAATTCCGTCCACAAGTTTGGTCCCGTCTGCCAGGCACCCGTCTGTCTCAACAACCAGAGACATGATGATCGGCAGTTCAGCGTCCCGGGCGGCGAGGATGCATCCCGCTGCCTCGCTTGGGCGGTTGAATGTATAAGCGGTGACCAGATCGAGGCTTGTGTCTTTCAGGCTGTGCATTTGAGCGGCGTGGTATTGACGTGCATCTTCGACGGGTACCGGCGGGATGTCGGCGTAAGGATCATGGCGCGGGCCGATGCAGGCCGACACCAGTACATCATCGCGAGCGGCAGCTTGGCGCACGTCTTCCATTAGACTGACCGCATCTTTGTTTACTTCGGCGAGCCGCTCTGCATCGTACCCCAAGGGCGCTGCCCGGTCGGCGTTCGCCATCCATGTGGGCGCATCAAGGATGCATCCGACATTCATTTCACGGGCCAGATCGACAAGAGCCTGCATTTGACCGGCCAGTATCACCCTGGTGCCAGGTTCTTCCAGCAATGGAAACGACGCGAAACCGGGAAGCTCAATTCCATGATTGAAAATCAGGTCGGTGCCAGTGCCGGCGTAAACCAGAAAGGGCTTGTTACCTTCGAGTGGGAGCTGTCGCGCCATTCTGATCCACGCCTATTGCCGTTACCTCTGCACAAGAAACCTACTTTGTCTCGGGCCTCCTGTGAACCTTAGGACTGCGACAGGGTGTATTCCGTCACTCTGATCCCCACGCCAGGCCAAACACCAGGTCATGTCTCGGTCGAAATCACCAGTGGCGACCGGCGCGCTCTGATTACAGGTGATGCAATCCATACAACCGCCCAGTGCTGGCATCCCGAGTGGCATTTTATGTTTGATTCCGATGCTGAGATGGCCGTGACATCCCGTCGGAAACTGTTGGAAAGCGCCTCGGAAACGGGATGTATTGTGCTGGGAAACCACTTCGCTTTGCCGTCTATTGGTCGGGTGAAGGCGGACAACGACGCGTTTCGCTGGGAGGACTAGCCCAGGTTGTATTTTGATGTGCGCGGGTCTGTTGTGGGATGGCGGCTGACGTGAAAGTTCGACGCGCCGCGCAGCTTACAGGCAATGATCGGCGAAACTAAATCTCGAACCCATTGGGCTATGTCACATTCCCTTGAATTCTTGTTTCACAAGCTTTCTCTCTTCACCATTTTGTGAAAGCCTGAAGCAGTTATGAGTGACAGAGTGTGCAATTTTCAGAAAACAGTGGTTCTTTCTGAACTCCAATCAGCTCTCTTGGACGGAATTTGTGATCACTGCGAGGTGACAAGTTCGGAACTGGCCAAGAGTGGAGAGGTGCTGGAAATATGTGGACAAGAGTACTGTTTCGATTATGAAACCGGTGTGTCCACGGAGACTGAAATTTTGTTGTGCCCCAGCTGTCACGAGGCAAACCATCTGGACGCGCAGCGACAGCATAACCCTTGCCACATCTCTGCAAGACGCAGCCGGGAAAACATGGGTTAGTCGATGGGTTCAGGAGGCGAAGCTTTGGAACGGTTTTTGCAAGAACCATCGCTGGTCCAATTTCGGTAGTCTGACAGACCAAGCTCGTCCCACATCCAGCCGAAATCATACTCAGCCACCGGAGAGCCGGTCTGGCGCGCGCTGCGGTTTTCGATTGTCTTCAGCCAGTCTATGACTTTCTTCCTGCCCGCCGTGCTGCGAACGGCCTGGCGCGGGGTCTTGCCATCCAGGGCAGGAATCGGCTGGTCAAGCGTATCGCGGTAATGCTGTTCGAGATATTCGTGGGCCATCTGACGGGCAAGGGCACGGGGGATGTCCTCTTCTTCTGCCACTCCGTTACTCGTGCTGTCATCCGCCATCATCTGTTCGGCGGTCTGGATTGATGTCAGCGGAGATTTCACCAGGTCGCCCAGGAGGTCCCGGACCAGGGCTTCGCCGCGTTCAGCGCGCGCTGTAGAGCTCACAGAAAGTGTGAGTGTCCGACCTTTCAGATCTAGGGACCCAAGCACGGAGGCCCCTGACATTGATTTGTCCAACACGAGGCCGGTGCCGTGCTTGGTGCCGGACGGGGTGTCGAGGTCAAGCCAGGTCCAATCCTTCTGGCCTGAGATCACGAGTTCTGCGGACTGTGTTAGCTTTTCAGATACCTGGCTTTGCGTCACTTTGCTGGCGAGGGGGAAGCGCATGTCGTGAAAGAGCAGGTTGTCGCCATCGCTGTTGCTGATTTGTGGTGGTTCCGGATCCAGTAGGTTCGGCAGATGTGCGAAGAGCCAGGCATTGGTGAAGAGGGGTGCGGAACGGTGTAGCTGATCCTGTGTCAGCCTCAGTTCAACGTCGGGGTTCAATTTCAACACGGAGCGGAGCCCGTCTTCAAAAAACGCGACGGTGTCGGGGTCGAATGGGAGCAGCGCCCCCGAGATCACGTTATAATCCCCCTGTGCGACAACCCGAGCTGCGATGCGATCCCATCGCTGCAGCATCTGCGTCGCGCTGTGTTCCCGGACGGTAACCGGCTCTGCGTCCGAAAGCATGTTGCGCAAGACCATGGATCTGCCGGGGTCTACCTCGCTCACCTCATAAAGGCTGACCGACGCGTCCCGCAATCCTTTGATATAGGCGCGGGTCTGCGCACTCTCCTTGGAACCGCTCCCTTTCAGATAAGCATCCGCAGCGTTTTCGGCGTCCGCTCCGAATGTCCTGCCCAGCAAATCTTCCAGGCCACCACCCCACAGGACCATCGGCCAATCCTCGCCCAGCAAGTCGCCCAGATCCTCGAACTCAAGATCGAAGGCCTCGAGCGCTGGCAGAAAATGCTCGTCCAACACATCAGCGAGCCGCTCATGCCAAATCTCGTCACGGGTGATAAACCCGATGAGCCCACCAAGATCGTTCCCCGTTGTCATCTTCAGCTTCTCCCTGTTTGCCGGACAGGGGCGATTTAGCGCAGATTGCAACCGCCAGCCAGCCCACACGCGTATGCAGACCTGCGTTACATGGAGGGACTTGTCATGGCGAATGCTATGTCTTTGGCTCCCGCCCAAAAAGCTCTGTGAAAAGCTTTTCGGAGCGGCGCAGGCCTTCATCGGTCAGTACCACCGATTTTGCCTTTCCAACCGGGTCCAGGATCAATCCGTTACGGTGCAGGCGATCAAGCGCTCCCCAGTCAAAGCCTTAGGGCCGTCCTGAACCCAGCGAATTCGGGGATGTTGCGAGCCGCTTCGACGACGGGTGTGAGCCCAACTAGTGGATTCGTCAGGGCGTTTCCGCCGGTATTCTATGATTGCTAAAAGATGGTGGTGCTGATCGCTGTCGTATTAGATTTTCCGCAAATATGCCCAAGAGACGTATCCCTTAAGCTTGCGCGCGCGCTCCAAAGAGACGCGGCACCAACGGGTGCCACCGGTCTGCTCACAGCCGTGAACTCGTAGTGCGGTTCCATTTGGAAGACCAACGATCACATTGAACCCTGTTCCAGGCCCACTGCGCATTTTTAGCATGTCACCGTCTTCGACGCCAAAAACCTCATATGTTCCGAGTGACGCGGCCGCCGCCGGTTTAACGTCCATGACGACCCCCAGGAACAAAGCCATTAGGGGTAAAAAGATTGCATTGCGCATCGCGATGTCCTGCTTATTGCCTCAACGACAATCGTAGCAACTCGGGTCACCAAGAGGAACAACTCCAAGACAGAAATGTAGGTGATACCAAAGCTTCAAACGCTACATTTCTTCCAAATGGTGGGGAACCCTGGCCCAGTTGGGGGCATCTTTCACAAAAACCTTGCTCGTTGGCTTGAAGTTGTTTGGCTCATCCAATGTCCCAGCCGCAATGCTCGTCAATCCGAAGGCTGTCACGCCCCACAGGCCTGATCCGCAGGTGCCACAAAAATGCTTGATGACAGGTCGACCTTCCTTTGAGGTCTTCTCAAAGGTCCGTGGTTTGCCTTTCAGCAGCTGCAGGTCTTCCGACTTTATCATGTACCCGGCATAACCGTCCGTTCCGGTCATCGATAGGCAATCACTGCAAAAACACATGAGTTGCATTACTGCGCTGCCAGTGACCTGGTATCGAACCTCACCGCAAAAACATCCGCCTTCCAAGATTTCAGCCACGTTGCCTTCATCCTTCTATTTCGTTTTGCAAGATATGAGAAAACCGTACCTACTCTGGCCAGTGGTCACAACGGTTCCAGCAGCGGAATGTGGAATGGTGCCAATATGAGCTCCTGTACCTGGATGGGTACGAGGCAAGCATCAGACAGATTGAGTTGTCGAATGTTTTCATCACGGTTCTGAATCCTTGCCAATTGACTGTTCCAGCAAAGTCATTGGACAGACGAGCTTTATTGATCGACAATCGCGTCATGGAGCTGACAGACACCACACCTGTGCACCTGATCCATGTGGACCCTGAGATCAACATGGCGCGGTTCTATGGCATCGAGTTGCAGCCGACGTTGTTTGGGGAGGTTTCAGTGCTTCGTACCTGGGGGCGTATTGGCACGAACGGGCAAGCCATGATGGTGACGTATGATGACGAAGCCCTGGCTAGTGAAGCGCTCCACAATCTCGAAAAGCAAAAGCTCCGTCGAGGGTATGTTCCGGTCGGTGAGTGACTTCGGGCTGCAGTCTGTTTCTGTGGCAAATCCCGAGCCTTTCGGCTCGTGAGCAGGCTCTAGGTTTCAGCCGACGTATCGGCTTCCACCCAGAACACCCCAGAATGATCTCCCTGTCCCAGTAGCCCCTGACCCGTCTCTTGCGAGCCGGGGCAGGGGCTTTGGGTCATGGTCGGTCCATGCCGTGGTGATCTGCCCATTCGGGTGACGGTCCCTTTTGCGCTCACGCAGGATCAGAGATCCTTTGTCCTTTCCTTGTGGGTCAGGCGGGATTTGGACAAGCCAAACGCTACCTTCCGTAAGGGGGAAGGCGCGGCCTCCCCCCTCGGACAAGACAAATAGACAATACCGTGTCCTCGCGCGCCTGCGCTGCGGGCCGCACCACTCTTGTCGATTGGTCCTGTCTCGCCCCTCTCCGCGTTCGCCACGGGGCAGGTTTTAGAGACGACGCCCTTTCAGGGCTCGGCTCAAAACCAGCACCAAAGGGGATCAACCCCAGAGGTCGCACCACAAAAGGAGAGACGGTTTTGGACATTGAAAAGACAAAAGACATCGACACTGACACCAGCCTGCAGGCGGCAGAGATTGCGACCCAGAATGACCTATTTCGGAAAGCGCTGATCGATCCGACTGCGGCAATCGAGATGCATTCTAAGGGAATTCAGGGTCAGGTATTTGTCACGCCCGGCGTGTCAGGTGAAGGGATGGAGTTCCAGACTGCAGCTTTGGCAGCGGTGGCGTCGGATGACCAGTTTGACGAGGGCAATGACCCCTATGGCGATCACACCTTTGGGGCGGTGACAGTCCGTGACCAGAAGCTGTTCTGGAAGATCGATCTTTACGACACGGACTACACGTATGGGTCCGACCGGCCGTTTGACACGTCAGTGACGCGCCGCGTTCTGACCATCATGTGCCCCAGCGAATACTGATCTCAATCCCAAACCGGAAAGGAGGTGAACACCATGAGCAATGAAATCTTGCAGCAACGTATCGCAGAAGCGTGGGCGCTAATCAGGAAGGGCGACAATTTCCACATCGCGCGCCGCTTCCTGATCCAACACGCAGCCATCTAAACGGCTCCGCTCTACCCCGGAAGGGGTAGGGCACCCTTAACACGATCTCAAACACTCAAACAAGGATTTGCCCCATGAGCAAAGTCGAAACATTCACCGCACCGGAAACCATCGAAACCGTATCCCTGTCCGATCTCTACCTGTCTGACATCAACCCACGACAGGAGGTTGGTGAGGAAGGTATTGCACTTCTGGCCGACAGTTTGGTTATGTGTGGCTTGATCCAGAACCTCAGCGGGTTGCGCGATACCGATGGCAAAGTCGCAATCGTTGCCGGTGGTCGCCGCCTACGGGCTCTGAACATCGCCGTGACTGAGCGCGCTGATCTGGCACAGGTTCCCGTTAAGGTCACGGACAATCCCTTCGTGGCTGAGCAATGGGCCAATGCGGAGAACACCGCCCGTGAAGAACTGGACCCTGTGGACGAGGTCCGTGCTTATGGCAAAATGGCCGAGAAATCTCTGTCTATTGCCAAGATCAGCAATGCGTTTGGCGTGACCGAATCCCATGTGCGCCGCCGCCTCGCGCTTGCCAGTCTGCCCGCCGCCGTTCTGGATGCGCTCAAAGCCGGTGAGATCAGCATGGGGCTGGCCAAGGCCATGACCGTCAGCACCGAAGAAGAGAAAATTCTGGAGGTTCTGGAACGGGCCAAAGAATGTCGGTGGTTCAGTGAGCATGATGTCAAACAGGCACTGACGTCGGAGGCTGTTAGCAGCACTAGCCGCAAGGCCGTATTTGTCGGGCAGAAGGCTTATGTTGAGGCGGGCGGCACCGTCACCGCTGATCTGTTTGCCGATGAAACCCTATTCAATGAAGGCGCGTTACTGGATCGTCTGTTTGCCGAGAAACTGGCGGTAGAAGCGGAAAAACTGCGCGACGCGGAAGGCTGGGACTGGGTGGACACCCATGAGGAAAGCTACATTCCCTATGGGTTCTCGGGTACGAAAGACATGCACCGTTTGGACATGGTGAGCCGGGACTTCACCGAAGGACAGGCCGAACGGTATGACGAACTTGCCGAACTCTATGAGGGTGAGGCTCTGGACGCGGATGGTGAAAAGGAGCTGGCCGCGCTTGAGGACTATACGGCGCCGTTCTATTCTGACGCGCAGCGCAAGCTGTCCGGCGTGTTTGTCTATGTCACCAACAATGGCGAGATCAAAACATCCCCGGCCTATGTCGCGGCGGAACATGTTCAGGCTGCCATTGAGGCTGGTGTTCTGGCCCCGGTCAAAGAACCGGAGATCAAGGAAGAACCAAAACCAGTTTATTCGCAGAAGTTCATCGACGACATGGTGGCGATCCGGCTGGCAGCGGTTCAAACGGCCCTGCTGGACAAGCCTGATTATGTGTTGAGCCTGTTTGCTTTCTTTGCCACCCCGGCCTCCGGTCTGAGCAGCAATCTGTTTGGGTTTGGCTATGGTGGTGCCGAGCGGAACACACCCGAGATCGATGACCAGTTCATCCTCGACCCGCGTCTTGGCGGAGAACGGGATGAAGCGGCACAGGCAGCCTATGACCAGTTCCACGAGATTGCCGCACAAGGCAGCGTGGAAGCGTTCAAAGCGTTTCGCGATCTGGGCAAGAAGACCCGCAATGGTGAGATCACGGGTTTTCTGGCCCGGCGGTTTCTGACCCAACGCCCGGAGTTCATGGCGGAGATCGAGGCTGAGATCGAGGCTGACATGCGCGCGATCTGGACCCCTTCGGCTGAAAACTGCTTCAAGCGTCTGAAAGGCTGGCAGCTGGATGATCTCTACAAAGACCTGCTGGACCTGCACATCGACGCCGACATGTTCAAAGCCTTCGCGAAATCCAAAAAGGGTGCCAAGAACGAGGCGCTGCACAAGCTCTTCAATGATCCAGAGCATCAAAAGGCACTGGGCGTGACCGAGGCACAGAAAGCCCGGATCGATGCATGGGTGCCGGATTGCTTCTGAAACTGGCAGGGCAGGGCGCAACGCGCCCTGCTTTTCAGCAATGATTTTTGATTTTAGTTCAATGGTATAGGTTGTTTTGACTTGAAAGGTTGTAGCCTGTAGGCTACATATAGGTATGATAGAAATTCGTAAGACGGACCTGTTCGACAAGTGGCTCAAGGGCCTGAAGGACCAAAGGGCGAGAGCCAGGATCTTGGTTCGCATCACGCGGTTGAGCCTGGGCAATCCCGGTGATGTGAAACCGGTTGGTGAAGGTGTGAGTGAACTGCGTATCTCCGAAGGGAAGGGGTATCGCGTTTACTATGTGTCGCGCGGTGACGTTTTGATCGTTTTGCTGTGCGGGGGAGACAAGTCATCCCAGCAAGCCGACATCAAAACCGCCAAGGCGATGGCAAGAGAGTTGGAGTGAAAAACATGGGTGTCAAAACAACGAAGTTTGAAGCGGCTGACTATCTGGACAGCCCGGAAGCCATTCAAGCCTATCTTGAAGCGGCTTTTGAAACCAGCGACACGGCGCTGATCGCGTCGGCACTTGGCGATGTTGCCAAGGCCAAAGGTATGTCGAGTGTGGCCGACAAATCTGGTCTGTCTCGGGAAAGCCTCTACCGCGCACTTAGCGAAAATGGCAATCCCGAGTTTGGCACGGTGCTGAAAGTGCTGAGCGCTGTGGGTGTGACGCTCACCCCGAAAATGCACGTGAATTAACCCACTTTAAAGGCTATCCACCATGTCCACCGATGCAGCTCCGTCTACGGTTGAAAAAGCCGCCCGCCGCGTCTGGAAATCCGCGCAGATGTTCGTCGGGTTTCATACAGACCAGAAGGGCAAGCCGCGCACACAGCCGAAGCTCTGGCCGCCAAAAAACGGGAGCGCGTCGATCCATGGTGATCCCAGCGCGCAGGAGGCCATCGTGGTCGTCAAAGCCGCTGATCCGGACGAGGTACAGGACGTGCAGATCAAGCTGCACCCAAACCGCATTGTTGTGCGCCGCGATGCAGATGCCTGGTGGCAGGGTGTCGCTGTAGATGAGCATACCGTGACGGTCCGAATGGCCGACAACACGATCATCGAAATCCGCCATGACGGATCGGTGAAGCGGCGCTCGGCAGAGGACGAAACCCATGTTGAAGCAGATGGCAGCATCTTCAAGTTCACGGAATTTGCCGAGGCGCATATGACGGGTGACGGGGTGGAAATGACCCGCCGCACAGAGGATCGCATTGCCACGATCACAGCTGACGGTGTTGTCGATCGCGCGCGCAAGCGTTAGCCTGTAAAGAATACCTCCAGATTTTCCTTTGGTTAAACTCGTGGCCCGCTTCGGTGGGCCTTTTTCTTGGCGTACTCATCACTGTATCTGCCCGTGCGCCGGTCTCGCCCCGCGACAGCGCTTGAGAGAGTTCTTGCGGATTACCGGGGCGTCCTACCGAACCCGCCAATCCAAATTGAGTCCGGCTGTTTACCTGATCCGCACAAGCACGGACCAGGGCCGGACCGTCCGGTCTTTGGCCTCCGCCAGTTGGATAGGGCGGTTTGCACCGTCCGTCATTCTTCATCCTTTGCGACGACGGTCATACCGACCCAGAAGGGCAACCCCCAACTTAGAACTGAGCGCCGCGCCTGTGTCGGATCGAGGTGATGTTGCCGCCATCAAAGACATCGTTTTGTTCAGATGTTCCGCGCGCAGCGATCCCAGAAAGCCTTGCCTTTCACCAGGTCTGACAGTTTCAAGTACGTTGCCGGAGAAGATCCTCGGCTGCGGTGTTTCTGAAGGGATGAACATAAGCGGGCAGTCGGGGAAGACGCGCGGCGCCCGGGCCGGGCGCCGCGCTTCAACAAGGAATGTCCCCTGCGCCTGCGGCGCATTCCGCGCGGATCAAATTCCCTGCTGACATCCCCTTGATGCCCGCTTTTCCCTTGTTCATCGAAACACGCCATAGCGAGGATCAAACAATGGCAACTCAAACTCTGAAACTGAGCGTCAAGACCGGTGAAAAAGAAGGCAAGACATTCTGGGATCGATGCGGGGTGCTCTTCGTCAATACCGATGAGACCGGCACCATCACCTCGATCCAGGTCAAGCACAGCATGTTCCCTGGCGTTGAGATGGTGGCCTTCCCGAAGCGCACCGATGACGATCCCGTCACCGAATGACGGGAGGGCAGGGCGGCGCAAGCCGCCCTTTCTTCTGCTCCGGCCGCAGGCCGGACCACATATGCGCCACAGGTGGCGCGCGGTCCTAAGACCGGGCAGGGGTGCCGACCTGCCCCAATGCGGCAGCAGACAACCCTGCCACACCCGCCGCGAAAGCGGCGGGACATTGAGCGCGCTGAGGCGCGCGGAAAATGCCATACTGACCTTGAACGTGCCGGTATGTGACGGGCGCTGTTCGGGCAGCTCCCGCTTTGCGTGATTGCCCTGCGCCGGTCCACCGGCACCCACGCCTGCTGGCTGGAAAAGGGGCAGGACCCTTTTCCCGGCGTGGAGATTGCCTCCAAGAGCAAAACTGTTCCGGGGGCAATTTGAGAAAATACGGATTTCTAAAATCACCCCCGGTTTCCTCTTGGAGAGTATGACAGGATAAGGTAGTTGTGTTACAAATTAAAAATGCAACCAGAGGTATACATTGAGCAAGCCCGCCGACACCACCGTCTTTTCCGTGCGTTTGCCTTCGGATGCACTGGAGCGTTTGGAAGCGGCTGTGACCGTGCTGGGAGCCAAGAGCCGCAATCAGATCATCCAGCGTCTGATCTATCGACTGATTGGGTATCTCGACCCTGACCCCGCTGTTGTGGATCTTTGGCAGAAGCATTTGCGGCAGGTTCAGGGTGGATACACCAACCTCAACCAACTCGCGAAATCTTCCAAACGCGGCACGGTGATCTGGACGGATGACGACCGCCGCGACGTCGAAAACCTCCATCGCGCGATCATCCAGCACCGGCAAGACCTGAAGGCGATGATCACAGCGGCCCGCCGAAACCGTGAGCCGGAATTTGCCATTCGCCGGATCTTGCGTGATGACGATTGGGATGCCGCCGCATGAACGCTGCAACCCACGATCTGACAGCAGGTGACTTCTTAGAGCTTGCGTTTCGCGAAGCTCAGAAGGGTGTCGATCGTTCCAAGCAGATCAATCAGCAGTTGCAGACCGCCAAGCGCATGAAGTTCATGGTTTCGCGGGCATCATCCATCAAGGCGCGGCTGGGTGCCGTGGTGGGAAAGCCCGAGGCGGTTGTAAAGCACGTCCGCAAAGGTGGTGTGAAAAACGCGCACGAGCTGCGCCGCCAGATCAACTATCTGACCGTCAGGGCAGAGGGCGTGTTGGACATCCGAGACAATGGCGTGACCCCGCTCGATGCGGATCAGGTCAGTGATTTGATCGAGACCTGGGCCGAGGATTTCAACGGGAAAACCAACTACGGTTACACCCGTCACATGATCGTTTCTTTTCCCGAAGGCACCTATCCGGACGCCGCTCATGAGGCCGGTTTAGAGTTCGCAGATCGGCTATTTGGCAGCGGTGATTTTGGCGATACCTGGGACTACCTGACAGTGTTCCATAACGACACTGACAACCCCCATGTCCACATCGTTGTGAACAACCGAGGCGTCGAACATGGGCAGTGGTTGGCTATGGGTATGAGCAGCGAAATGAACATCGACGTTCAGCGCTCAATCCAGGTCGAGGTTGCTGAGGAATACGGAATTGAGCTGACCGCAACGACCCGCCTCGAGCGCGGATTGCGGCAGGAAGTCGAGACCGATACGTGGAAAGTTCAGGCCGGAATGTCGGTTGTTGAAAGTACCCCGGAAGTCGAAGTTACGGCCCGCGACATGGCCGCCGATGTGATGACTCTATCCATCGCAAGAATGTCGGATCTGTTTGATGAGCGCGCCAACGCCGTCAAAGACCGGATCGAAGAGTTTGCCATCATGCTCGTTGAAGGAGAGGAACCTATGGTATCGAGAATGGAACATCTACTAGACCAAGCCCATCATTTTGATGATTACGGTGAGCCGGGAGACCCGTCTTATGTGTCCCCCGAAGTCATGAGCAACTTGCGGCGACACATCGAATTAGGCGGTTCTGAGGAAACAATCGCGCCCGAGCTGAAGGCTCAGGTTGTTGCACATATCAGCGACGTTCGGGACAACGAACAGAGCCATCCGTATCTGTCTGCCCTTGCTGATATTGTCGATGACAAGGAGTTCCAGGCGTCCGCTGATTATGCCCCGGCAGCACGCCGCTACGAGGTCTATATGCAGGACACCTTGGGCGAGGGTGCCTATGAGGACTTCCAGTCTCAGACCAAAGAATTGCTGCAATCAATCGACAAGATGGAAGGTCTTGCCCGTGAGGTTGACGACCCAAATCTGCGTGTCGCAATGGACATTCAGATTGGCGAGCTGAAGGGCGACGTTGCGGATCTGCGCACCAACGATCCTGACCTTCAAGCCTTCATCATCGAGGACCGCCGCTACTCAACGCTGATGGATACCGCCGAAATGGATACCCTCGACTATCCAGAGGCCGAACAGTGGGCGGAGATCCGCAAGGATGTCACCGACACGGCCAGCAGCTACGGCCTCGATGGTGAGGCGTTTGTTGCCCGCTTTGGCGACCACCAAAACGTCACTTTGGGCACAACAATGGGATGGCGCAGCGACGATATTTCGACCGCAGCGGCTCACTTCCAGGTTCAAGGATTGTCGGACAGCCACGACCGCGCGGAGGCCGTTGTTGACGAACTGCACCAGCTTGCTTCTTCCAGGATCATCGCAATCTCAGAAGAACTCTCAGAGGTTCACGCCCACGCAACGCACCCGCTCTTGCAAGGGCGGTGCGACGATGACGGACACAGCCTATAAGGAGTTCACCCTGTCTGCCTGATGAGCGCGCCAACGCCCCAGGCAGATCCATCACAGAGTTTTCCATCAACTCGCAAAGGAAAAACTATGGTTTCGCGTACAGACTATCTTTTGAACGAAGTCGAACACTTCGCACCCTATTCCCAATTTGATCAATCCGCCCTGCGCGAGGATCGCGTTTCTGAGCAGATCGACATCATCAAGAAAGAACAGCAGGCGATGGGCTTTGATCGTGCCGCCATCGCTTCAAAGAGCTTCGACATCGAGGACCAGGCCAGCCGCCGTGTCGACGAACATACGGCGCAAAAAGATCTGGTCGAAGAACTGAAAATCGAATTGGAGGCTGCGGAGCGGTCAGGGGAGCCGGTTGATCTGAACGATATGCAGGCTTTGGTTTCTCAGCACATGAACGATGCTCAAGAATACGACCTGTATCATCCCTACTATTCGTCCCTTGCCGATCTGTCCGGCGACAAAGGTTTTCAGGATTCCGACGACTACCAGTCGCCCGGTGATCGCTATGTTCAGTATATGCAATCCGCTCTGGGGCAGGCCGGTTTCGAGAACTACGAACAGCAGACCAAGGACATTGTGAACTCCATCGAGAACATGGAGGCACTTGCGCGAGAGGTCGAAGATCCGCATTTGCGTGCCGCAATGGACGTCCAGATCGGAGAGCTGAAGGGCGATGTTGCCGAGCTACGCCCATACGATACCGACCTGCAAGCGTACACTGTTGATGACGACAGATACACCACATCCATGAATGCGGCCGAGTTGGACAACCTGGACCCGTCCGAGGCCGAAAAATGGCTGGCATTGCGTGACGACATTGTTGCAACCGCCAACAGCTTCGGACTCGATGGAAACAAGTTCCTGGCCCGCTACAACGATCATGACAGCGTTTCAGCCGGCACAACGGCGACTTGGCGCGACGCGGACATTTCCACCGCTGCTGCCCACTTTAACCGCCAAGGCGTTCCGGACAGCTACGAGCGCGCCGAGGCCGTTGTCGGTGAGCTGCACCAGGTCTCATCCAGCAAGATTGCCGCCGTTGTTCGGGAAATTGTCCATACCCGCGAGCAGGCCATTCTCATCCATGAAGATGATGGTCACAGCCTTTGACGACGGAAGACATAATAGATGATTGTTCGCATTCTGATCTTGCTCGCCGCCGCCGCTGGAACTTGGTACGCAATCAATATGCACACAGAAAAGCGCCTCTCTACTGAGTGGCGGCTTGCGGTAGTGAAATGTGTTGTCGGGAACAGTGAGATTGCTGAATTGGAACAATGCGTGGTCCGGGTCGCCCGCCCATCGGCTGATACTTCTGGTGCAGGAGGCTAATGATGTTGGCGGCAAACCAAAACGATTGTGGAGCGCATTCAACTGTACATCTTGCGGCGATGATGGGGCACAATAACCCGCCCCCTGAAAAGGTCATAAAACCGCAACCTGACAGTGTATTCGGGCTTCGGGCTGCATGGCTCAGGTTTGCGGAACAGAGGGAAATAGTCCGTCTTGCAAAGCTGCACGGGCGGATTAAGCGAAAAGAAGAAGCTCTGAAGAGACTACGAGCCGAACGCACCACAATCATGAATTGGTGTATCCGGCGAATGCGCCGAGCTTCTGGCAAGAACTGAGTGCGATACATCGCAAATGAAAAAGCCGCCCTAGGGCGGCTTTTCTTTGTTTGGGGTGGTCAACAAATCAGGGAAGCCAGGTTGCACCGGTTTTGTCAGAAACAGCGAATAACTGCAGCTCTACTGTTCTCTGCCGTTCAGGGTCCACCTTATTGAATGCCGCTCTGAGCAGGGGCATACCGCCCTTCTCAATGATTTTCGTCACAGCTTTGTTCACAACAGACGAACCTACTAGCTTCTTTTTTTCATCCGTTTCAGCGTCCATCATCTGAGCGCCCCGGTTGATTTCTGCGATTTGAGGTTTGATTTCTTCGAGTAGCTGGTCCAGCTCGATTTGATCCATTCCTATGCCCTATCCTTAGTCGCGGCTTTGATCTTTTTGTCAGTATTGTACTGGCTGAGCGAATACACGGCCCAAATGGCCGCTGGTATCCAGCCAATCAGCGTCAGTTGCAGGAGCAGGCAGAAAAAGCCCTGAAATGGCCTTCTGATCGTGAAAAACACCACAAACGGAAGCAGTATCGCCAGTATCAATCTCATCAAAAGTCATCCTGTCATTTGTGTTATGTGGAACCGTCGCGGACTCGAACCACGAACATGACTACCCGAGTTTGATTTCCCTCGCCCGTGGGCTTATCTCTCTCAAGACACCTAATGATGGCGGGTGGGCACCACTCTACCGTTGAAATACGTTCCCACATAACGGTTCCACTTAAAGCAGAGATTTACTGAAACAGCACCCCCGTCAAGCGGAGGCACTGCTTTCAGGCCGTTTGGCTCTCATTTTCTCCATCGCGATGTCTTTCGCTGACCGGCTTTTCCGCTTTGCGACCGTGCGCTGCGCATCAAATGCCGCCTGAAGCTCCTGATCTTTTTCCGAAACCTCTCTCGCCGGGGCAGGGGCCGGTTTCGCTTCAGCCAGCGCCTTTGCCGTGTCCCTGGCTTGGTCTGCAGCCAGATCGAGGTGGGTGCCCTTGATCTTCGGACTATCGCCACCCAAGAACTGCATGAAATACGGATCTTCGAAGTATCGGATCTTGTTTGCAATCACCGGCATCTTGCCTTCGCGGATAAGCACAACCTCATTTTCAGGCAATCGGCCAACGTGTTCCGGCCGGAGCAGGCGAATGCCTTCCTCGCGTTCCGATATGCTGCCCATTTCCATTTTGCCGAGCGCCCGAGACTTCGATTTGCTCAATACGGTTTTGTCACCGATGGACCTGGACACGTGTTCGCGTACCTCTGAATCCTCAGAGGCTGCGAACATCTGCGTCCCGGCGTTTGCCAGCATCGCCCGCACACCTTCATGCCCATAAATGTCCTGCAGGCGCGACAGCGTTTGCGAAATCACGATGATCCGGCCACCGAACGATCGCATGGTGTCATACGCTTCAACGACGCGCTCAAGATGGCCGAGGCGCTGAAACTCATCGAGCAGCATCAAAACCTTGAACGGCTCATCTTCGCCCGGCTCAACGGTTTCGATGGTGTTCACCAGATCGAGGAAGAACAGGCGAATGAGCGTCCGGAACTCTTTGACCTTCTTCCCTGGTACAGAAAAGTAGATCGAGGTAGGGCGCCGACGCAGATCCTCAAAGTTGATGTCATTGCCCTGCGTGGCTCTTGCCACTGACGGGTTACGCCAGAGCTGAAGGCCGGAGTTGTTCATAACCGAAATCGTTGACCGCAAGATTTTGGATTCTTCGGCTGCAAGATTCAGAAACTCATCTGCAGCTCGCGCATATCCAACTTCTTCAGCCATTTTCTCATAGTCCTTTTGCTTGGTCGTTTTGACCAGGCGCAGGACTTCGGAAATGTATGGCCGCTTTCTTTTGATCGCCAACATCGCCATTGCGCAGAACATGCCCTCGACACCACCCATAAAGCCCTGTGCGGACGAGCTAGGCGTGTCGAACATCTGGGTTGCAACCTGAATCACTTCTTCCCATCGCCGATCCAGATTGTCGGCACGTGCTGCACGGCGCAGAGGGTTGTAGCTGTGGCTTTTGTCGGGGTTCTCGGGGTCGAACACAAACACCTCGTCGCCCATTGCTGCCCGACGCGCACCCGTGGTCTGGAAAATCTCACCCTTGATGTCCAGGACGACGCAAGAACCATTGAAACGCAGAACATTTGGGATCACAAAACCGCTGGTTTTACCCGAACCAGACGGGGCAATGAACATCGCGTGTGGCTTTTGAACGCCGGGACCGGGCTTATAGTAGATTGCGTTTTTGTCCTTTGGCTCACCAAATTTGGCAAACACGATTTCACTATCCAATTGGTCTTTGAGCTTCAGCACCGAAGCATAGCCCTCCTGGACGAGCTGAGGGGCCTTTGCAAAGGTCGCATCACCGTATTTCGTTGAGGGACCACGCAGCGCAGCCGCCACAAATGCAAAGGTCAAAACACCCACTGCGACCACCGCCACCAGACCCATGATCTGCTGCGTCTCTGCAGGCTGTGCCATGAACTTCTCTGGGATCGCCCAGATGTCCAGCCCGCGAAAGCCTCTGGTGTTGATGTATTCGAGCGCCAGCCCGATCACCAACACCGCGCAAGCCGAGGTAGCGATAAAGCCCATTGTACCGGCTATCGCTACCTTCTTGCCTTTGGGTAGATCCTGAAACTCAGCCATCGACCAGCTCGCGTTTGAAGAAGCACACGATGCCAAATTCAGCACGTGCGACACCAACCATTTCCCAACCTTCTTTGCCCAGCTTTGCGAATTTCTCGCTGGCGTCGTCGCGTTCCGAAAAAGGCACGTCTCGATACTCGAATTGCTTCATCTTTGTACTCCTTCAGATAAGTTGTTCAGCGGTCATCAGCGGCGGAAAAATCACGCCGTTGACCTTCCGTTCGTCCCCGATTTTCTTCATGTGAACGATCATGTGAATGGTCGCTCGGATGTCATCGACCACCTCTGACTTTTGGACGGTCGGAGATCCGCGCCGCACCATTTTACTCATCCGTCCAATGGCATCGACGGGCGAGTTGGCGTGCATGGTGCAGACAGATCCATCGTGGCCGGTATTCACCAGTTCCAGGAACATATTCGCGTCGTCGCCCCGGATTTCACCGCAGACGAGGCGGTCAGGCCGTAACCGCAGCGCCGATTCCAGCAGCTTTGTTGGTGATCGAGGGCCATCTTCTTCGGAACGGTCGGCAAGCAGATCGACAGCATTGGGTTGCTCGATGTCCAACTCGGCCACTTCTTCAATCGTCACGATCCGTTCGCCCGGATCGACGCGCTTCAGCATTGCATTGAGAACGGTGGTTTTGCCAGACGACGTGCCCCCCGCAATGATCACGTTCCATTTGCTAAGCATCGCAAGATCGGCCAGCTCGTCAAAGCTCATCGTGCCTGCTGCAAGGGCAGCACGGGCATTTTCGAGTGCACTGTGATCGTTGCTTTCCGCCAATGCGGCCTCTTTGCTGGCGAAGCTGAACGCGCCTAGATCGACAGTTTTCACGCGCAGGAGACGGATCGCAACGGACCCCACGCCGGTTGTTGCTGGCGGAATCACGACCTGCACCCGCGCTTTACCCTGCTGTGTCGGCACGTTGGCCGTCGCAATCGGCTTCTTTTCTCCGAATGTTACATCGCTGAAACCGGCCACGCAGCGCCCGATGTTTGCTACATCGTCTCTGTTCAGAGTGATGTCTGTCCTGGTCATGTGCGTTGTGCCCATTTCTTCGACCCAGACTGCACCATCAGGGTTTACAGAAATTTCGCTCAAGCTTTCGTCGTGCAACAGATGCGCGATCTTGCCTGTATAGTATTCCAGAAGACTATTACCGTTCCGCCCGCTCATGTTCTTGTCCTTGGTAGAGCACTTTTTGGAACAGTGGAGGTTGCCTTCGCGGCCTCTCGGCTTTGCCTCGAACGCGAACGCACCTACACAAGATTCATTGATTCCAAAAAGTGCTGAATTTGCTCCAAAAAAGGCCGCTACCGCATTTGAATGTGCAGGGAGCGGCCGGAAGGGCCGCTGAGGCGGTCGGCTCATTGGCTCGCGCTCAGAAGCTATCAAACAAAACGTCGCGCTGCAGGATCGCATTGATGCGACTGCCCTGATCGACAAAGATTGTCGGAGTAATGCGCAGGTATTCATCAAGCGCCGCTGCCGTGGCGTTCTGCAGGTTAGACCCCACTTGCGTTGCCAAATCCGTGCGAACCGAGTTGTTGCTATCGCTGTCAGACACCAACGCCACCGGCGCAATGCCGATGATGGACAACAGCGCAGCAGTTCCGAACCGCTTCCCAAAGTGTGTATTCACCCTGCCGGTCGCACCAGTCCGGCCTTGACCATCCGTACCAGCCGAACCGATCTGAGCGGACAGGCCATCAGGTGTAATGACACGGCTCCAAACAATCATGATGCGCGTTTGCGCCAATGTCGTATCCGCTCGATACTCGCCATAAAGCTTCGATCCACGCGGCAGAAGCAAACGAGTGCCGTCCATCGAGTAGACGCCACGTGTGATCGTCGCCACGACGCTACCGGGCAGTTCCGAGCTGACCGCGCCACCGAACACAGCCGATAAAACCGTGCCTTGCGTTAAGGTGCGCGACGGATCGTCAATGATCGCGGCCCCGACGATGGGGGGATATTCTTCAACCAGATTGTTTTGCCATGTCGTGTTTTGGTTTTCCTGATAGCCGCGTTGTTCTTCAGGCAGGCGGGTGTCGTCTGGCTGGACTTGAACCGGCTGCGGGGCAGCAGGGAAGGGTTGGAAAATGACCGGCTGCGATCCACCATTGATCGGCTGGTAGTTTTGACCGGGTGCTTCCTGTGCCATCGCGCTTGACGCCAACGTGACCAGGGCGAGGGTGATTGCTGTTCTGTTCATCGTCAGCTCCATTAGTTTCTGCCGTATGGGTTTTCATCGAACACGATGCCGTCTGACTGGTTTTGGCGCTCGCGCATCCGCTTGAGTTCTTCAAGCCTGCGCCGCTCATCATCAGTCAGACCCGTAGTCTGTAAGTGGCTCACGCTGGCAAGCGCCCGGGCCTCTGCATCTGCGATGGCCTGGGCAAGTTCCGTCTGGAACTTCTTCTCTCGCTCATCATATCTGACCTGAAGGCGTTCGTTGGTCAGGGTCAGCGTTGCGATTTCACCGTCTTTTTCCGACAGCGAAACTTTGGCATCCGTCAGCTCATCTTGCAGATCGGAAATCCGGCCATTTTGTTGCTCGATTGTTTTCAAGGCTTTATCAAACCCAATGAATTCAACCGGCTGTGGAGTTGAGTCGGGCGTTGCCACCGCAATTTCCTCGGGCAAAGCCTCTGGTTCCGGCTCATCGGCCTCTGGTCCCCGTGCGGTCAAAAGCCCGTATCGCTCGCCACCACCTTGTTGCAAAGCGTCAACGCGGACACCCGTGTTCGTGCTTTTGTTTTCATCGCCCATGACATACCATACAAAGCCCAGGAACACCGCTCCTGCGATTGCAACGGTCATCAGCTTCTTAGGGTCGAACTTCTTCCGGACACGTTGCGACGGCTGTTCAGCCGCCGCCCGTGCCGCAATTGTCTGATCGCGGTTCATTACTTGCTGCCCCCCGGTTTAACTGTCTGTGAAGTGACGGGCCGACCGCTCACACTTGCCTGCTGAAACTCGTCGCCATCGTTTCGAACACAGATCGAAGTGTCCTCGATGCGCAGTGTCCAAAGATCGGAAAGGCCCTGCACCTGGATAATGCCGCGCTCTTTGACTGTGGTGTTCACCATCAGCTCACGTCCATCCGGCAGGACACGGAAGATACCCGGCAGCTCCGCATCTTGTGGGATCTGCATATAGGTGTGAACGCCATCGTCCCAAACGGCGGTAGGCGCAAACTCCGCTTTGCCCGAGCGCGAGTAGTTTTGGTTGACGAAGCGGCCTGTTGGTTTCGGCTCGCTACGTGCCACCGTGCCACGGCGCGTTGTGGTCCCGCCGCTGTTGTTCTTGTTATAGAACGTGACCCGGAACGGTACTCGTTTACGTTCGGCGGCGCTCTCGGCCGGAACCAGATAGAAGTTGTATGTCCCGCGATTGGTCAGCACGGTCAGGTTCGAATCCGAGTTCAGGATTTCCGGCTTGAACGCAATAACACGACCTTCCTGCAGGCGGGTGATCTGAAAACTTTCCGTGTCGCCCGCACCAATGCTGCGGACGGTTTCGCCCTGCGGAAAGTGAACATATGTAATCAGGCGTTCACCCACAGGGATGCGGTACACCTGGTTCTCGACGTAATGAAAATGCGTGATGCGGTGATCCGCGTTTTTTCCGTCTGGCGTCGGTGTGATTTCAGCGAGTAGAGGCGTAGAGAATGCCAAAACTGCTGCTGCGGTGGCGGTGAGTGTTTTGAAAGAACGCTGCATCAGATGTCTCCCATTGCGTCTACGCGGTAGTTGGTGACGACGAAGCCGAATGGATTTTCCAGAAGCTCATCCATCGATGTCACGATTTTTTCCTCAAACCCGTAAGTCACTGTGACCACGTAGCGGGCTGAGGCCGTTGCCTGGTTTGGCACGATCAGGGACTTGCGGATCTCGACCTGCACCGTCTCATCGTTGACCGGCGACACGCCCAGAATTTCGGTCTGCACCTTTGTTTTGGGCGTATAGATTTCGTCCGGATGGTTGTCGTTCGACCCATCCCACAGTTCGCGGTAAGACGTTTCGGCCAGCTCATCAGAACGACGCAGTACCGATTTCAGGCGATCGTTGTTGTCCTGGACATCATAGGTTTCCCGGTCGCGCACATAATTTGCGACTTCCCGGAAGGCCATCGCCTCAGAAGGTTCCAGTTCTTCGACCTTTTCAGTCAGCAGCACCGGCAGTTTTGTGTCCGGATCAATGGAGAATGGCACCGCGCGGATTTCCTTCAAGGGAAGGAGCAGCGCCCAGCCGATTATAGAGGCCACGCCCATTGCCATACCAGCCATGCCGAACACCTGCCATTTGAAGGCATCGCGGCGTGCGCCCAGAAAGAGTTCTTTTTCGTGATCTGTCACGTGTGACATTTGCTCTGTCCCTCGGATTAAGATGATTTTTGTTGCGGTTTTTCTCGGGCCGCCCGAATGCTCTGCCGATAACGATCAGCTGCGTAGCTCTGGCGCGCCGCTCCATCCTGATTGCGGGCTCTGTGTGCAATGTCCCGACGCGCCTGCATGGCACGCGATGCACTGTCTCGCATTCCGGTCCCGTCGCGTGCTGCGGAGGCCATCGCAGCGGCCGTTTTGCCCCCAGCAACTGTGTTGCGCCCAGCACCAGCAGCCGTGCCCAATGCACTTCTTGCGGCAGCGACGGCACCAGTTGCCACGGCAAGACCCGAGGACGCCGACACGATTGCACCCGACATTCCCCCAGCGAGCGACGGGATCTGCGTGAGCATGACAATAGCCACGATGCAGATTGCCAGAAAACGCCCGCTCGCTTCCATGTCATTAACATCAGACAAGGAACCAAGCTCCGAAGCGAAAAGCGCCTGAATAAGAGAAACGATGCCTGTAAGAACGACGATGACCATGATCAGGCCAACGGTCGTTTTCGCCCAGGCTGCGAAGATATTGGCTGTTGCCGAGCTGAGCAGCGTTGCGATGAAAACTGGCGCTAGACCCAGCAACACCGCCAGACCGCCTTTTGCAATGAGTGCCATGCCAGTGCCAAAGGCAACGATGACGGCACCAACAACCCAGAGAATAGCCCCGGTGATGCTCAGGCCCCAAGTCGCGTTTTCAATGGCCTGCTGGCCCATCAAGAAACACTGAAGCGCAATCTCATCCAACGCTTGCCATACATTAGTGGTTCCAGTGAGTGCCCCGGCAATACTGTCCGGCAAGGTTTGGACGCCTTGATAGATTGGTTGGAAAAAGGACCAGCTCGACGCCATTCCGATGATTATCGTCGCCCGAATGATCCAGCCTACATAACCACCAAACCCAATTTCTCTGATCTGAAGTACGCCGTTGATCAGCATCGCTACAAAGATCAGCGCAGCAATAGCCCAGAGGGCGGATGCGAGATCCGCCGCAAGGCTGGTGTATGCTTGCTGAGAAAAGTTGCTGATTGCTGATTTAATCGAGCTGACGAAATCCTGAATCACGGCCCACAAGCCTCCTCAATTACAGGGCGCAGCGCTTCCAAGCGTTCTTGCTGCGTTTCTTTGAGCGATTTGAGTTCGCTGGATGGCTTCGACCAGAAATCGCCTTGGTCTGCGCCCACCAACTCGATTGCAGCTTCGCGGCTGAGATTGCCGAGCGGGCATTCAGTGCTGAATGCTTCATCGGCTTTGCGCAGTCGGCATTGCTCAATGGCAAATTCATGAGCAGCTATCACTTGCTCATTCAGAATGGCATCGGTCCAGTTGCCAACGACATACTGTTGATCCGAGCCCTGACCAGCGTTAGCGAGCTGTTCAACCCCGTATTCCTTCAGGGGTTTTTTGAACGCTCGCACGCCCGAGTA